>NZ_AXWP01000045.1:0-8205 GCF_000482725.1 Psychromonas arctica DSM 14288 | reverse complement strand
GAACAGATCTGCCTATTCATTTGATACTTGACGGAGCGGGGTATCACCGTAGTGAAGTCGTTAAAATTGCGGCAAAAGAGCTTGGTATAATATTGCACTATTTACCGCCATACAGCCCTAATTTAAACCCAATAGAACGCTTATGGAAGGTGATGAATGAATACGCCAGAAATAATAAATATTTTGCAACTGCAAAAGAATTTCGACAGCATATTAATCATTTTTTCGATGACACGTTACCCAATCTTGATGATGCTTTAGACAGTAGAATTAATGATAACTTTCAAACCTTCAATTTTGCATCTTGAGGTAGCTTGGGTATATAATTTTTGTGGCATTGGTATTCCCCTAACAGATGGGATTATAGATAACGGCTTAGACTTAAGCCGATTTAATCGTTTATCGTTAGCCATCAAATATACTGCACCGAATGAGAATGCAAAGTTAAAAATTACTTTTAGAAACTTCAACGACAACTACTCTAAGCTAACGGATACTGTTTCATTAAAGTTTAATAGTATTTCATACAACCCTAATAGACATAAGCTCCCTGTCGATATCCCTTTTGACGCACTTCAAGTTGATAATTGGTGGGTCGAACAATACAAAGTTGGCTTTACCAATAGCCAAGTTGAATTAACAAATGTGTCCTATTTAGAAATATTAACTGATGGTATGAATGTTATTGGGAATTATAATATCGAGATTCAACGAATCGATTTATATGGCAAATTAATCTCAGAAGCGAACTTGCTCAAACTAATTTTATTAATATGGTTAATCACTATCATCTTATTGATCACGCTACAGCGTAATGTTTTACACCGCATGTCGATTACCGACTCATTAACAGGATTATATAATCGTCAAGGCATAAGAAGTTGGACCAATAAAAAAATATTAATGGGTATCAATCGACAACATTTTTATATGTTCTATTTGGATCTAGATGATTTCAAAAAAGTAAATGATACCTATGGTCATCAAGTAGGCGATCAATTATTAATCGGTTTTTCACATTATGTAGAAAATTATTTAGATTCAATTGAAAATATCCAATTTGCCTTTGCAAGGCTATCAGGTGATGAATTTGCATTAGTAGTTTTAGGTTTAGAAGATGAGCAAATCGAAATCTTTGCAGAAAATTTAATTGGTGTTTGGGATTCACCTATTGTACTTGAACAACATGAAACTTATGCCCGTGCAAGTTTAGGTGTTGCAAAATCAAGTGGAGATGTAAAAACATTTGACGGTTTATTAGCAAGAGCTGATTCAGCAATGTATTACGCCAAAAAAAAGGGCAAGAATTGTTTCAAAGTTTTTAACGAAAAAGTATCACAGGATATATTTTTCCGTAAACAAACGGCTGAAAAAATTAAAAATGCGATTATACACGATCAATTTCATTTAAATTTTATGCCTATATTTGATGCTAAAAGTTTGAAAATAGTCAGTATTGAAGTATTGATACGCGCTAATACACACGAATTATTGGGGATTGGACCTGATGTTTTTATCCCTATAGCAGAAGAATATAACCTAATTAAAAGTATTGATTTATGGGTTATTGAGACAACGTTTAAACAAATAAAAAAAGAATTCACATTTTTACATTCCCACCCATCAACATTTCATCTGTAGAGTTACACAATCCAACTTTCGTACAGCAACTTACTGAGTTAATTTCGTTATACCAAATAGATCCCACAATAATTGAATTAGAAATAACTGAAACGTGTTTGGTTGCAGCGGATCTAATGAGTGTTTCAACACTAGAGGAGATACATGATCTAGGTATTAACCTCACATTAGACGATTTTGGAACAGGTTATACGGCATTTTCACAACTGATTAACTACCCCGTAAGCTGTTTAAAAATTGACAAGACTTTTATTGATAACCTAAATTCAGAAGATAAAACAACATCAACCATGATCAAAGCGATCCTTTCAATTGCAGATTCATATCAATTAAAGACCGTAGGAGAGGGGGTTGAAAATCATCAACAATACGAATTTTTATTAGATCAAGGTTGCGATATGCTTCAAGGATATTTATTCAGTAAGCCTTTGCTTTGGAAGGATTTAAAGAATAAGTTAAGCGAAACTAATCAACAACCGTTTCTCTTCAAAAAATAGGCGATACAATTATCTATCCAGTCAGGTTGGCCAGAATGAAACTCTAAACAAAATAAGTTTTTTTAGATCTCGTTTTTGTTAATGGCTTGTTTAACTCTGTTTAAATTACAATAAAGCAGACAAGTTATCATGCGGATCTAGGAATAGTGTCATAGCTATGTAAAGTAACATGGATTTTTATCATGACAAGTATTGAGCGTGGTCGTTATATTGACTACAATTGTGCAGTTTTATTTTTCTTATCAAAGGTCTCTATAATGAACGACACTAAATCTTTACCCGCTTTACCAGATCGCCTATCAGTTGATCCTCGTAGCCCACATCATGTAGCAGAAATTTTTGAACATGAAATTGGTATCAAACTTAACGGTAAACAACGTTTTGATGTTGAAGAATACTGTATTAGTGAAGGATGGGTAAAAGTTCCTGTGCATAAAGCATTAGACCGTCGAGGACACCCATTAATGAAAACAGTAAAAGGCACTGTTGAAGCTTTTTATGGTTAATTGTTTAAATGCTTAGCTCAGCATTTAGCTAAATCATTGTTATTAAACCTATATAATTAACTAGTAGGGCATTGACGATAAATCATTTAAGCTTTTGAATTTTAATTAATTAAATTACCTTTTTGCAATCTTTTCAGTACAAAAAGGTAATCTTCATTTGTAATTACATTTCCTCTATATATTTTAAGACAAAGTGAAAATTGAATATAATCTCTTTTATGTTCTAGACCCAATCGCCTCGACAACGAGACAGCGCTTATATCTGTATAATTCTTTTGGTCACTGGTTAAAATCAATTTACTTACAAGCAAGAAAACTAAGCTCGTCTTTATTTATCACTTAGTCTTAGTTCTCTCAAATACATTTTAAACACAGCCTCGTTTATTTAATTTCACACTATTTATTTATATAGCTTGAAAATAGCTGCAATATCTTCATCTGAAAATCCTGCTTGTATAGCTTGTTTAAAAATTTCATTTGAAATTGCTGCGTTAGGTAACGCTAAATTTAATTGCTCACCTAATGAAATAGCCAAACGTAAATCCTTTTGCATATGTTTTAGTGGAAAACTCGTTGTATAATTTTCAGCTAATAACATTTCTCCTTTTCCTTTAAACATTGGATTTGAGATAGCTCCAGCCCCTAAAATATCAAGAATTTGTGGGCCATCAAGACCTGCTTTTAAGCCTAAAGACATTCCTTCGCTGAATATGCTCAACATGCCACCCATCATCATATTTACCACGAGTTTCATTTTTGCACCTTGGCCAACTTCTCCAATATAGGGCGACATTTTCCCCATTACATTAAATGCGGGCAATGCATCTTGATAAAGTGACTCATCACCGGCTGCTAAGATAATTAAAGTACCGTCTTCAGCGGGTTTTTTGGTTCCAGAAACCGGTGCCTCTAGAAAACGACCTCCCGCTTCAGTTATTGATTTTGCAATCTTTTGTGAAGTTACATCATCAACCGTTGACATATCAATATAACTACGACCATTTCCTATTCCTGCAATAACACCATCAGGACCTTCACAAATCGCTAATGCAGCCGCAGGATCTGAAACAATGGTAAAGGTGATATCACAAGTTTCAGTAAGTTCTCTGGGAGAATTAGCTTGTTGAGCCCCTTTTGCAACTAACTCAGCGCACTTGTCTAGGTCACGGTTCCAAACTGTGACACTAAAGCCTGCTTTAATTAAATTTAAAGCCATAGCTTTACCCATAATTCCTAAACCTATAAACCCAATTTTTTTCATAAATATAAATGCCTTGTATTTGAAGTGTTAACTACCGTTTAAATATAAACTGGTAATCTAGTATTTAAAGCTGTATTGATTAAATAAACTTAGCTTGCCACCTAGCACAGCGTGTTTTGTCTCGTTCCTCATAGGTATTGATTGCAGTATGAAGATCTAGGTCAAAATCATTTTCGTCATCATTGCTTATCGCAGTAATACGCATTGTGTACCACGCTGTTATTCCACCTGGTGGAGGCGATGTAAATCTAGGGAACTCAACAGTAATATTTGATTCTGTATTCCAATTATTCACTAGGTTTGGCATCAGCACCAACGCTCTAGCTAGGCCAATCATCTCTACCTCATTACTTGCTAATGCTGTATTTACTTCTTGACGTGTTTTAAAACCGCCGGTGACCACTAACGGAATAGTTGTGTATTTTCTCGCTTTTTTAGCAAAATTAATGAAATAAGGACCAGTTGAAGTGCTATCAGAACTTGATGCCGCACCTGGGAAATATGATCCCCCACTTATTTCTATTAAATCAATAGAGGTCTTATCAAGAATACGGATCGCTTCTAATGCTTCTTCTTGAGTTAGTCCACCTTGAAGTTGATCTGATGAATTAATTTTAATACCAATAGGAAATGATTGGCCTACCTCACTACGTACTTTATTGATGATTTCAATAATTAATCGGCATCGTGCTGACACATCACCCCCATATTGATCTTGTCGGTGATTAAAAAGTGGGGACAGAAATTGACTAAGTAAAAATCCATGGCCAGCATGTATTTGAACTCCAGTGAAACCGGCTTTTTTAGCTATTTTTGCTGCATTTGCATATTGGTCTGGTAATTCAAGTACTTCTTCCAATGACATGCCAGAACACTGAAAGTTATCTGTATTTAGAGGAGAGGGGCCTTTAGGCATACTTAATTTCGAGTATGACAGGCCTCCGGCATGACCTAGCTGAGGCCATATGTGTGCACCATTAATAGTTGCTTGCTTAGTCAACAATCGTAATGCTTGAATATCTGATGTTGGACTGAGAAACAAGTTTCCGGGTGTTTCTGGGTAACGGTAGTCTATCTGTACTTCCCCAATGATAGATAAACCAACACCTCCTTGAGCCCATTTTTCATAGAGTCTAGCTTGTGCTTTGGTTGCGTTACCTTCACCATTACCAAGAGAATCGGACATTGCTGATTTGACTATTCTATTTTTAATTATTGCACCGCAAGGCAATGTAATAGAGCGGTTAAATGAGTTATCGAAACTGGTTGTCATTTTTTTACCTATTTTTTGTTTAGATCTAATGTTGAAAGAATAAAGACATTATGAATGTTTTTTATTAAACTAAAATATGTCCCTAATATAAATACTATTAAAAATAAGTTAATAATGAATATTTCAGACCTTAATCTTTTTATTCGAATTGTAGAAACAGGCAAAATAACTGAAGCAGCTAAACAGTTAGATATTACACCAGCAGCAGTTAGCTCTGCTCTTAAACGTTTAGAGCAACAATTGGACGTACAATTATTAGTAAGAACAACAAGACACTTACGAATAACCCCGCAAGGTGAGCAGTTTCTATTTCATTGTCGACAGGCTCTTGATAGTTTAGAGCAAGGTCGAATTGCTGCGCATCAAATGCAAGGGAAGCTCGGTGGTAAATTACGTTTATCAGTGCCTTCTGATTCAGGGCGTAATACAGTGTTGTCTTGGATAGACGAGTTTTTAGATTTACATCAAGCTTTATCGATAGATTTAAGTGTCAGTGATACTTTATCCAATTTCTTTGAAGATCAAGTTGACCTTGTTCTTCGCTACGGTAAACCGCAAGATTCAACATTAATCTCATTTCATATAGCGACGATTGAAAGAGTAACCTGTGCGTCTCCTGCCTATCTAGACAATTTTGGCATACCATCACATCCCAAAGATTTACGCCATCACGAGTGCTTATTACATTTAAGAGCAGGGCGCTTATTTAGTCATTGGCAGTATGCAGATGGGAATAATACACACAAAATAAAAGTAGAAGGTAAAAGGGTTAGTAATGATACCGATATTGTTAGACGTTGGGCTGTTAATGGTAAAGGGATCGCACATCGAACTAAAATAGATGTAATGTCAGATCTGGAAAGTGGTAAATTAGTAGAGATACTAACAGATTACCAATCACCTGCAGCAGAGTTGCATTTAATTTGTCCAAGTAGAAAACAGGTAAATCCTACTGTTATTGCTCTTAGAGAATTACTGAGAGAAAAATTTGCTAATATGCTCTCTGTTTAATATAAAAAATTACGAATACATAATCATTTTCGTAGATAGGTTAATAATTTGTAAGTTAGTCATAATGACAGTGAAGAAATCAGAGATATCCTTGAATAAGATTTTTTAACGAGTGAGCAGCTTCTGAGATTACTTCCTCAAAATACTTAAGAAACAGTTAAATATGCACCTACTAGACAGCATTATCGAATTATTAGATCAAAACTGAAATTCGATATGTAGTAATTGTAGAGGTATAAGTCGCTTGCTAATGTGATGAACGTTACTCGGGGTATTTAAAAGATTACCGTGTTTATCCACTACAAACTAAACGCATGAGAAGAAAACCCACAAAACAGGGGCGAATGCGGTGATTAATATTAAATCTAATGATGAAAATAATTTAACTTTTAACTAGCAAACCTGTCATGTATCGCCGGAGCTTTCATTGCAGGTGTAACGTAAGCGCAAATTAACCCCCACCTAAAATATTTCATCGATAACTGAGATCATGCCACTTTCATTTAACTGAGGTTGTCAGTGATAGTCAAAGAGTCATAAAAATGTGTACTAGAGATTGGATGAGTCTGATCAACTAATTATGCGGAATGGTATAACTTAAAAATATAATATGAAGAGAAGCGCTTAGCGTACTTATTAGAAGATTAACCTGCATGCTTAAAAAATAAATAGCGAAGTGAACAGGTTAATGAGTCATTCCAAACGGTCTTTAAGCAACTAACGGTTTGTCGATTGTAAACGTAAGTACTTAACGACTTTTTCTTCGAATGTGACCTCAGAATAAAACTCTTTTACCATATTAACTGGCGCAATATCGGTTCGCTCCATTAAGGGGACTGCACGCCCTGTTGCTGTAATATAAGCATGCACATCAGTATGACGAGCTAACAAAGGTTTAATAACATCTGCGTACATGATGCCGGCTAATAAACTAGCAAACCCTTTTTTACGGTGGGCAGGCATAGTCACAAAATGTATCACGCCTAAGTCTTGATATAACTCCCCATGATGTAAAGTTGTTTTATCGATACAAGCCTCATAGTTTTCTAATAGGCTATAAGCCACCAGCTGTTCATCAACATACAACTTGAGTAATTCAGCTTGAGTACCATGACGCAATTGGTCATGCTCAGTTAACCATTGGAACAAGTACCACATTTTCATGTTGACTTGCCCAAGTTCCAACATCTCTTGGGCGCACTCTTTAGCATTACAATATTCAAAGCGTTGCATTAATAAACCTATCTAATTGGAACAGTTCGGATCCCTCTACAATGAGGAATGACTAGGGAGAATACCAGCAATAAAAGCCCTAACTAAAAAATAAAAGAAAGTGACCACATAACATTCATCACTCAAAAACGTGCTACTTTATCGCAATATGTATTTCAATTTCATTACCATTTGGATAAAACTCAAAATCAGTTGAATAAGCACGTTGCTGTGGTGCATTTTCATCCGCAAAATAATCCCAAACTTCAGTCCACCCATCAATGGCAATTTGTGGCATTTCTCCTTTGTGTTTAAAAACCAGATATTGACCAGCGGGGATCACTACTTTTTGTAAAGGTACAGATACAGGCCTATTTTTACCATCAAAACCAACTAATACATTAAACTGACCGCTAGCATCTGATTCATAATCAAAATATACCCCGTAAACTCTTTCTCCACTTTTATAATCGACATCAACAGTCTTATCAAACTGTTGCCACAAAGCGCCTATTTTGCCTTTATCAGTACTCATTTCAGTTTCATTATCAGTCCTGATACTTAAGCCATGTAGTATTTTGTAAGCGCAAATTAACCCCCACCTAAAATATTTCATCGATAACTGAGATCATGCCACTTTCATTTAACTGAGGTGGTAACTATGCAAGAGATACAACTAACCCAAAAACAGCAAGAATGGTTGCAGCATGCGCAGCAAGCTGAGCTTCAAGGCATATCAATGGTTGAATATGCGAAACGGCATCATTTGAATTTAAAGCTGTTTTATCACAATCGTGCGGTTTT
>NZ_KI519487.1:40130-71535 GCF_000482725.1 Psychromonas arctica DSM 14288 | reverse complement strand
AATAGAAGCGAATTTAGAACCACATATCATAAGTAACTCCGTACTTTGTAGTGATGGTGCATGGCCTTATGTGAATATTGCAGAGCACAAGAATTGTGATCATAAACGATTAATCAATGGAAAAGATAGAGTAATAGACAATATTTACCACATCCAAACCGTTAATGGTGCAATCACTCACTTTAAGAGTTGGGTGGTAGGCAAAATGAAAGGGGTAGCGACTAAGTATTTACCGCATTATCTAGCTTGGTTTAGAGAAAGTAGGGCCAAGTATGGTTTTCAACAAATTTTACTCGCCGCTTATAGATGACAACAGTGTAATGGAACAGAGCCAATAAATATCTATTATAATATAATGTTTTTTAGTAAAGCATGTCAAAGTTTACAACTATTCAAGAATATCTTTTTGAAAATAGGTAGTTGATCCATTAGATATATTTTTTAAGATGTTTCCCATCAAATAATCCCATATATAAGAGACTGTAGTTACGATTTTAAGTGTTATTTTATCCCTATTTCTATCTCGGTTTGTGCCCCTTTGCGCCCCTAGAAAGGTAAGCCACAAACGCCCCCATAGCAATTTAGAAACCTACAAATGTGTGGCCAAAATCACTAAGCCACAACACGAGTGACTTTTCACTGATTTACAGATCGCTTACATTACATAAGTAGATTAATTATTTTGTAAGTGGATTTGTAGATTTGCAAGTGAAATTATAGATTTGTAAGTGAAATTGTAGATTTGTAAGTGAAATTGTAGATTTGTAAGTAGATTTATGATTTTGTAAGTGTATAGTTAATTTTGTAGGTATTATATTTTAAATAAAAACAAATACTTCCTTATAAAGACTTAATTATTTGCAAAGTATTGACTAACCTAATCAATAAGTAAAGGCCTGTATGAAAGCACTCGGATACACTTACTTAAATGAGCACTATAGCCTACTCCTACCAAAATTAAATGTTGAAGTATATCAAGACTCTAATTCGGATAAAGAAAAAATAGTAACGTATGGAGCATCTAAACGTAAGATAATACCAGGTACTCGAAAAATTTCTGATACCCCTTTTGATCATATGATTGAAGCAATAAAATATCAAGGTATTAGGCTCCATTACTTTGCTGCTATATTCCCAAAAGTTGACGTTGCAGAGCTGTCTATATTTATTTCTCAAAAGCCTAATGCTAAATACAATCGCATTATTTGGTACTTATATGAATGGATAATGGATTCTACCATCGATCTACCAGACTTAAATCAAGGTAACTACATTAAACTTTTTGAAGATGAGTTTTACTACACGTTAAAAGACGGAGATAAAAATAAACGAACTCGTGTTATTAATAATGCCATTGGAACAAGAGAGTTCTGCCCAACAGTTCGGAAAACATCTAAAATTAAGAAGTGTGAAAACGTAGATGTATACAAAACTGCTTATGCGGAAATGCAAAGGATTGGTGAATCAGTAAGTACTGATATCATAGGCCGTTCAATTAATTACCTTTATACAAAAGAAACTAAATCCTCTACTGATATTGAGCGAGAAACGCCTGATAAACATAAAATGCAACGATTCTTAAGAGCCATTAAAAATGCAGGCTTGTTTGAATTAACGAAAAGTAAACTAATTGATCTACAAAATAAAATTGTAGAAGACAGCAAAAAAGCATCAGATTATCGTTCAGATGAGATCTATGTGGGGGCTACATTACAACGCTTTGGTGAAGTTTATGAGGATGTTCATTACATAGGTGCGCTTGCCAAACATGTACCTAGTTTGATGAATGGTTTGATTAAAACTCATGAACGAATGATGTTTGATGCGTCTGTATCTGCGTTAATTCATGCAACTGTGATTTCCTTTGGTGCAGTTTATATTCATCCTATGGATGATGGTAATGGAAGAATTCACCGCTATCTTATTCATGATGTAATGAAACAACGTGAACCTGAGCATAAATTTATTATCCCTATTTCCGCATCAATTCTTAAACATGAAGCAGAATACGATAAAGTACTTGAAGTTATATCAATACCTATTATGGCGATGATAGATTGGGAATTAGATGGTGAAAACCAGAATAAACTTATAGTAAATAATGATATCGACTATATGTATAGATACCCTGATTATACGGAGCATGTTTCGTTTGTATACGAAATGATGGACAAGGCTATCTCGACTGAGCTAATTGAAGAGGTATCCTTACTCATTGTTTTTGATAATATTAAAAAAATAATTAATAATCTTACCGATGTACCTAATAATAAATTAGATGCCATTACCTCAATTATTATTAGCGGTGCTGGCAAGGTTTCAAAAACCAAGCTACAGTTTGTTTGTTCTCATATTGACCAAAAACTGATTAAGCAAATTGAAAAGCAATCTATACAAATAATGAGTAAAATTGAAAATGACCTATCAGTAAATATACAAAAAATAATGAGAAAAACTAAGTAGTTATTGACATCCTCCTCCACCTCGCTACGCGCCTGAACAAGTTCAGGAAAGGAAGATAAGTTGGCACAATTAATGGGGTTTCTTCCGCTATTAAGGGAGCGTTAATGCGATAAAAAAGTGTCTCTGTTACGTCTTAGGGTGAAACACGCATGGCGGTAAGAATCTGAATTTGATGGGGAGATAAGCGTTACCTGGGTTTTCCCTAATAGGGGGGCACTATTGGTCCCCTCTTCTCCCATCGCCAAAGCCATAAAGATACGCAGTGGTTATTTCCCTATTGACGTCCAAAGCAAACCACCTGAACACAACAACCCTTTTCACATGCAGAGTGACGATGTGTACTTGGTTTAGCACCTGGTGAGTTGGATGCAGCACAAGCAGTCATCACCAATGCTAAAAAGTAAAGGACGTCAACAACAGGAAGACTCTGAGGGACAACCATGATAGGTTTGGATTTAAGGTATTGACCAGAACATGTCGCGTTAAATAAACAGCTAAACGAGAAAAGATAAGAATAGGAAAATGAGCACCCAGCTTGAATTCAAGTTATCCCCCTCATCATTTTAATAAATGAGACAGAAACCACTGGACAAATAAACAGTTTGTTTTATAGTAGATAAGTGTATTAATTTTAATCAATTGATAGACAAACATTGCAGTTGAGACGAAGTGGCTGTAACCACTTCGCCTCGTACCGGCTGCCCTGACTATTAAACCCGATCCAGCCGATGGTCGTATTATACGCAATCCATCGGATAGGGATAGATCTATTTGATGGAGGCCTACTATGGCTCAATTACGCATACGCCCAAACGGACGCATTCAGTTCGATTTTCATCTATACGGCCAACGCTTTCGTGAAGGCACTAAAATGATGAGCACACCTAAAAACCTCAATAAAGCAAAAACGCAACTTAAGAAAATGAATGCCGAAATTGATTTAGGCACTTTTCAATACCGCGACTACTTTCCAGGCAGTAAAAAAATCAACTTATTTGAAGAGCTACAACGTGGCAAACACCCCGACCGCTTTTATCCTTTTTTTGATACCTTTGCGAATGAATGGTTTGATCGCCAAAAGTCCAAATGGAAAAACAGTTATCAACGTACTGTTCGCCTAAATCTTGAAGGCTATTTAATTCCTACTTTTGGTAATACGTTGATTAATGAATTAACGTTGGCACATGTTGAATATTATCGCCAAGCATTAATGGAGTTAACCAAACCAGATGGCACGCGAAAGCTTTCAAATCGTCGTATTAATAATATTTTTTGGCCATTAATTGCAGCGGTTAGTCTTGCAAGTGATGAGTATAAATTTGATTATCCACTTCGCCGCTATAAAGCGCTTAAAGAAGAAAGTGCTGATTCACACCCGATGACGATTGAAGAGGTACAACGTTTTTTAGAGGCGGTTAACCCATACTGGCATGATTACTTTGTGGTACGATTTTGGACAGGGATGAGAAGTTGTGAGATACACGGGTTATATGCTGAACATATCGACTTTGATCACCGCCTTATTAACATTAGACAAAACTACGTTAATGGTGAAATATGCGATGTTAAAACACCAAAATCGAGACGTTTTCTTAAAATGTGCGACACCTTGCATGATGCCTTAAGCAGAGTAATGGCAAATAGAGATGAAGCCCCTTCTTTTGTATTTACAACGCCAAAAGGTAAAGCCATCGACACGCATTACATTAGTAAAAAGATATGGTATCCAACGCTTAAAAAAGCAGGATTAAAACGTCGTCGCCCTTATGAGACTCGACATACTGCTGCGGTATTGCATATAGCCGCCCATGAAAATCCGCTTTATATATCTCAGATGCTAGGACACAGTGATACACGCTTATTATTTGATGTGTATGCGCCTTATGTTGCTAATGCTTCAAGGCTGGATGGTAGTGCGTTTTCAGATATGATGAGGCAAAATAAAATAGGATAAAATGAGGGCTATTACTGTGCCACTATATTGTGAATTTTAATGCGGAGTAATAAATAATAAACCGGTAAGGTACTTGAAACACTCACTACCTTACCGCCCTATTAATATTAAGAATAGATGTTTAAATTAACTTTAATAAAAAAACCTTACCGATGTACCAAATAATAAATTAGATGCCATTACCTCAATTATTATTAACGGTGCTGAAAAGGTTTCAAAAACCAAGCTACCGTTTGTTTGTTCACATATTCAAAAACTGATTGGGCAAATTGAAAAGCAATCTACGCAAATAATGAGTAAAATTGAAAACGACCTATCCGTAAATATACAAAAAATAATGAAAAAAACTAATTAGTTAACATGTCGCTATCCATATTAGCACTTTGACGTAGTTTACTTTAGCAGTGTTGTCAATATCTGGAGACGCTAACGCAATGTCAACAGTGTCCAACATGACGAAAAAGTGTCTCACGAGGTCACCGAGTTCGTCTTACCCTTTTTTTAAGGCATTCTTTTTAAAGAGATAAAAAAAGTCCCCGAATAAGAGGGACTATTGGGGATTTAAAAAATAATTTGATAAATCGAACTAAGTACTATTTAAACTAGTTTATAATTTTTGAATATTTCTAAGGCTAGTAGTAACACACTCATTAGCCATTAAAAAAGTGTTGGCTTCAGCGTAACAACGTAACTCGGGGGCATTTCCCGATGGACGAAGATGTATAATACGCCCATCAACTAAAGTCATTCTTAACCCATCTGTTTCATCTACACTTTTAATTTCAGCATTATCAAAACCTAATTTAGCTAGTAAATTAGTAGGATCGAGTATGCCCTCAGAAATTATGTTCTGGCTTTTTTCAGTAGCAAAATTTTGGACTCGATTACTATCAGTAAAACGTTTAGGTAATGCATTAACCAACTTAGAAATAGTAGTATTTTCAGCGGCAGCTAATAACATAATAGCAGGTAAAACAGCATCGCGAGTTGGTAAAGCTTTTAGCACTTGGCCATTTAACTGCACATCAGTACCTAATAAATATCCACCATTTGCTTCAAAACCAGCAACTGAAGCATAACTTTTAGCTAACTTTTTAAACTCTGCAATTACATAAGGAGAACCAATTTTAGTTCTTTCTACATGTGAAAAGTGCCCACAAAACTCAATCGCAGTATTATTACTAACTGGAATAACTACAGCCTCAATATTTAAAGCTACAGAAGTTAATAATCCTAAAATATCCCCTCTTAACCAATTGCCGTTTTCATCAGAAACAAGTGGACGGTCTCCGTCTCCATCTGTTGAAAAAACTAAATCCAAATCATATTCTTTTGACCAATTAATAGCTTTGGTAGTATCTTCTTTTGAAACAGCTTCTGTATCAATGGGAACAAATTCGTCACTACGCTCTAATGCAATAACTTCAGCACCGAGTTTTTCAAAGATTCGATAATATAAATCACGTCCAGCACTCGAATGCTCATAAATACCAATTCGCTTACCAGTCAGCCATGGCGTATCAAATAATGACGTATAACGGGTAATGTACTCTTCTGCCGCTCGATTATTTACAGTTAATTCAGTAAGCTCACCTAGTTCAGGGAACTCAACTTGCTCTGTGAGAATAACTTGTTCATCTGCTTTACTAATTTCACCATCTGGGCGGTAAAATTTAAGACCATTACGGTCAAACGGGATATGGCTACCAGTAACCATAATGGCAGGAACTTTATCTTCTTGCGCAACGTATGCTAACGCAGGTGTAGGTACTACGCCATAATAGATAACTTCGATACCTAATTGCTGTAAAGCCATACTACAAGCTTTTGCCATCGCGTAGCTACTCGGTCGGTTATCTGTTGCAATCGCGACTTGATTAAAACTAAAATTACGTTTCATACCAACAATAAATGCATGAGCAAAAGCAGCGCAAACTTCAGGAGTAAATTGAATTACTAAACCTCGTGCTCCACTTGTGCCAAAAGCAACACCGCTATTAGAAATTACAACTGAACTAATAAATTTTAGATTATTTTTCATATGTTTTACTTATACTCTTCCATAACGGTCTTCAAACCGAACAATATCATCTTCACCTAAATAACTCCCCGTTTGTATTTCAATCATTTCTAGTGGGATTTTACCTGGATTCTCTAAAGCATGAATAGTTCCAAGGGGAATATAAGTTGATTCATTTTCAGTAACTAAAATAGTTTTATCTCCATTAAGTACACTCGCTGTACCTGATACTACAATCCAATGTTCAGACCGATGATGATGCTTTTGAATCGATAACTTCTCACCTGGTTTAACAGTTATTCGTTTGACGTGATCTCGCTTTCCATGGTCAATCGAATCATACATTCCCCATGGTCGATAAACTTCTCGGTGAACTTTACACTCGCTTCGCCCAGTTGATTTCAACTGCTCAACGACACTTTTAACATCTTGAACTTTATCTTTATGCGCGACTAAAATGGCATCTTTGGTTTCAATAATAACTAAGTTATCAACACCGACGGTTGATACTAATTTATTTTGTGCATAGATATAATTATTGTTTGAATTAACAGTAATAACATCGCCTTTTATTGCATTTTGGTTTTCATCTTTAACAGAGATCTCCCATAACGCAGAAAAAGATCCTACATCGCTCCAGCCTGCATCCATTGGCACCACAACTACATCTTGACTTTTTTCCATGACGGTGTAATCAACTGAGTTATCAGGGCAAGTCGCAAAAATTCCTTTATCAACACGTACAAACTCGAAGTCTTGTGATGGTGTAGCAATAGCACGCTTACATACATCCAGTATATCAGGTGCGAATTTCGCTAACTCTTCAAGATAGCGACTAGCTTTGAACAAAAACATACCAGAGTTCCAGAAATAGTTACCACTTTCCATATACGCTTCTGCAGTTGACAGATCTGGTTTTTCTACAAACTCACTAACTGAGAAAGCATCATTGACCTTATTACCTGATTTTATATATCCATAACCCGTTTCGGGTGCAGTAGGCACAATACCGAAAGTTACCAGTTGACCATTTTCAGCAAACGGGAGTGCTTTCTCTATCGATGCGGTAAAAGCTTTTTCATTTTCAATAATATGATCGGCAGCAAGCACTAATAAAATAGGATCTTCTCCATCACTAGCATTTTTACCAGCTTGTAGTGCAGCAAGTGCAATAGCAGGTGCAGTATTTCTACCAACAGGCTCGAGAATGATACCGCCATGTTCATAACCACCTAAACGCATCTGCTCAGCAGCAATAAAACGATGCTCTTCATTACAAATTAGTACCGGTGCTGAATGTTCAATTTTAGACAATCGGGCAACCGTTTGTTGTAACATAGACTCATTTCCAGTTACAGTTAGAAACTGTTTTGGGTATAGCTCTCGAGAAAGCGGCCATAAACGTGAGCCAGTTCCGCCAGCCATAATTACAGGTAAAATCATAATTCCTACTTATTAATTTTTAATAAAAGTATTAGTCTGATACTTTTTTGAAAATCGTAATCATTTCATGCGCCATTAAATCACGACTAAATTGATTCGCAGCATCAATACTACTTTCTCTGAGTTCATTAAAAAGTAGCTGATCACTTCTTAACTTTAGAATGCCATCAACAATTTGATCTACATTTTCAGACTCTACTGTTAAACCAGAGTTAGTATTATTAATAATATTAGTCGCCTCGCCTTCTGGAACACTCATCAACGTGGGTATCCCCATTCCCATACATTCAAATATTTTTGATGGAATAACCGTTTTAAACAAATCACTATTTTTTAATGGGACCAATGATATATCGCATAAACTCCATAGCCGTGGCATCATCTCTTTAGGTTGACGATCAATTAAAACTACGTTTTTTAAATTTTTAGCTTTAACTAAATCAACCACTTTTTGCCTTGCTGCACCACCTCCAGCAAATACAATACGTATATTATCTTTTTTCTGTAATTTCTCAGCGACAGAGACGATATTTTCTAGGCCATGGGCCATACCATGTGTCCCAATATAGCCAGCCACAAATTTATCTTGTAAGTTGTATTTATCAGCCAGTTCTACATCTTTTTGTTCAACAGGCTCATATTTAGTTAAATCGACGCCATTTAAAACCACATCAATTTTTTCACCATCAACGCCTCGTTCTATTAACTCTTTTTTAAAAGAATGTGTCACAGAGATAATTGAGTCCGCTTTCTTATATAAAAATAACTCTAGCTTTTCTAACATTCGAATAGCGGAACTTTCTTTCATAGCTCCTACAGCAGTTATTGAAGCCGGCCATATATCTCTTAATTCAAATACAAATGGTTTACGTTTAAAAACTGATAACATCCATCCTGCACATGCACAAAAAAATTGTGGAGATGTCGCAACAATTACATCAGGTTTCTTTTGGAAGAGACCAGCAATAAAACCAGTTACCATAAACGACATATAATCTAATATCCGCTTAACAAACCCTTCATTCGCTGTGATGTATGTTTTAACACGTATAACATCAATCCCATCCATTTTTTGCTTTCGATATAAGCAATTTTTGTAGCCATCGAATACCTTTCCTTCAGGAAAGTTAGGCGCACAAGTAATAACAGTCACTTTGTGCCCAGTTTGAACCCAACGGATAGCATGCTCATAAGTACGTGTTGCAGGTGCGTTGCCTTCCGGCGGGAAATTATCAGTAAGGAATAAAATATGCATTAGTTAACTCTAGAAATTTTTAAAGATGCTTGGGGGTGATTAAAACTTAAAACTAATTTCTTATTTGGAATAGAGCTCCCAAACTCAGGGTGCCAAGTAGTATCGACAATATTAACATCTGCATTACTTACTGTTAACTCAAGTAATTGACCACAAGGTAAGGTTAACGTAAATTGGTTATTAATATTATTTACTTTTATATCTGGGTGCAAATGATAATGGGCGCTAGCTGTTGAATAGTTACCTGATAATTTATCTGTTATTAGAAAACTATTTTCATTCATTTCCCATTTTCGGCTATGAGTAACTTTACCAGATAGACGTAAATAGCCATTATGAGAACACTCAACAATAGCTGAATGATTAGTTAAATTAAATATAGGTGTACTTGGGTATGCACGTCTTGCAACACGAAAACCACTCCAAACCTCAGAAGAGTCTTGCTCATCTACAACTACAGTATTGTGTGCTTCTGTTTTTCGTTGTCTTAAACGTTCATCTCCAAGTCCGTATACAGAAGTACCACTATTGACAAATACACGTTGCTGACCATAATTCCATTCAAACGAAAGCGTATCTGCATGTGCATGACCTGGAATATAATCAGGTCCAACTTTTGCAACATCCAACAAAGCAGTTTGATTGTGAATAGAGAGTCTAATATAACCGGAGTCTTTAAGGTGAGTCATAGTTTGTGCATTATTATTCTCATTAATTAATCCTAATTTAAGTGCATAATCATTAAGTTTTTCAGCTGTAGGTGCAATCCCAATGGCGGAATCATTAAAGAAAGCCACATTTCCATTTGGATGTGTCATGGTCGACATCCAATTTAACATGTTTATCACTAATTCTTTCCAAGTGCTAACTCTAGATTGCAACTTAGGATGTTGAGAAGCACCGGATAAGTTTATTAAGCTCAACATATCCGCCAGAATAGTATTGTGATACATAGGAGAGCCTTCAAAGTTACCACCATCACTTAATATCTGCTCTTTTAATTCTTTATCAATAATTGAAAGACCGGTATCTAGCCAACGTTCCGCAGCACCTCCCTCGAAATAACAACCAGAAAAAATTAAAGCTTTAGCATTTGCAAATAAGTGATTACCAAGCAGGTGATATTCTAGATCTTGCTCTAAAACAGCTGTTTGTTGCCATAGACTTTCTTGCCAAATTAACTCTGATTGATTACCAGATAAAAACCACTGTATCCAATTTACAATGCGCAATGATTGAGGATAAGGCTCCCACCCATTCCCTTTAATGGGAGGGTTTTCAGAGATCCATCTACTGATTAAATTATTGTGTATAGCTTTACGCTGAATATTATTTTCAGCATTTAAATCATCAAAATAGTGCAGATTATAAAGCCATAATTTTTCTTGCTTTGAATCATTCCAATTTAACGTATCACCACGATGATTCAAAAAACAAAAAGTATTTCCCTCAATATAACTACTTCTGATTAACTCAACGGGTAACCAAGCCCCTTTCAAGGGCCGTCTAATGGCATCAGTGCAAGGTACTAACTTAGGCTTAAATAACTTGCGCTTTAACCGATTAATGATTTGAGTTGCTTTGAGGTGTTTAACGGTATGATATAAATTGTGTAGTTTTTTCATAAAAAAAGGGAAGCTAAGCTCCCCTATCCATTTGTTATTACTTTCTTAAACTTTCAGCCACTTGGCATGAAATACGTGCAACTTCGATAATTTCCTCAAAGCTAATTGGCGATGCCTTACCCTGTTGGATACTTCCAACAAACGCTTTCGAACAATCTTTTTGGCCTTTATCTTGACTAGATAATTTCATTTTTGAAAAACCTCTCCAGCCAAAGCCTGTTAGTTTTCTAAAATTATCAAGCTGTAATACAGCGTCGTTAGCAAACACTTCAATACGTTCTTTTGGAAATGCTTTACCACCATTAGCAAAATAATGAATAGTACCAATCGAACCGTCTTCAAAAGAGAGTGTAATACTTGATTTATCTTCACGAATTGCAATACCGGGGGTATCACCTAAACACATTGCATTAAAACCAGTAATTTTAGCACCTGCTAAATGACGCATTAGATCAATGTAGTGGCAAGCTTCACCAATAATGCGTCCACCACCAACACTTGAATCTTGAGTCCAATGATCAGCAGGAATATCACCAGCATTCATAGTCATAATAAATGTTTTAGGACCTTTAACGGATGACAATAATTCTTTCATTTTGACTACATGTGGAGCAAAACGACGATTATAGCCCACCATCACTTTAGGCTTAGTTTTACTTTCATTATATGCAGCTTCAATTCCATCAATTTCAGATTCAATGAGCGCTAAGGGCTTTTCAACAAACACATGTTTTTCATTTTTCAAAGCAGCAATAGTTTGCTGCGCGTGTAAATTATGTTGAGTTGCGATAACAACGGTATTGATTGATGTATCAGTTATAACTTGGTCAAAATCTGTAGAGGCTTTTACAAAACCTTGCTTATCACCATGGTGAACAGCACTAACACCACCACTTGTCACAACAGTATCTAAAGAAGCACCAGCACCTTTAAACGCAGGCATTAATACACGAGAGGCATAATTGCCAGCACCAATAAAGGCACATACGGCATCTGTTGCTTTATATTCGATTGTAGAAACTAAATTAACAGTGCGACCTGTCAACTCAACTTCGTTAGTATTTGGATAGTCTAAAACAATACCCAATGAAGATTTATCATCTAAACACTTATAAGCATCAAGAGCATCATCAATAGCAAAACGATGTGTAATAAGTGGTTTAATATCTAACGCACCTGTTGCCATCATGTCTAACACCGCTTCAAAATTACGCTGTTCTGTCCAGCGAACAAAACCGACAGGGTAATCATTACCTTTATCTTCATATTCTGTGTCGTAACGCCCAGGTCCATAAGAACACGAAACCTGAAAAGTTAATTCTTTTGCAAAAAAATCTGCACGTGAAATTTCTTGACCAATAACGCCAACTAAAACTATACGACCACGTTGACGACACATAGTAGCAGCTTGACTTAAAGGTTCACTGCTTTTGGTAGAAGCAGTAATAAGAACTGCATCAACACCGCGTCCACGAGAAAATGCTTCAGCGACTTTAATCGGGTCTTCACCTTTAGAAAGGTCAACCGTTTCAGCACCTAGCTTTCTAGCCAACTCACATTTAGCAGAATCAAAATCTAAACCTAAAACACGGCACCCATTAGCACGTAATAATTGAACAGTAATTAAACCAATCAAGCCTAAACCAGTAACTACAATACACTCACCTAATGTTGGATTAATTAATCGGACACCTTGTAAACCAATAGCTCCGAGAACAGTAAAAGCGGCAGATTCATCGTCTACGCTATCTGGAACTTTTGCACATAAATTTTTAGGAACACGAACTACTTCAGCATGATTACCATTAGATACAACACGAGTTCCAACATCAACCCCTGTACCGCCATTATCAATGACAGTACCAACATTGCAGTACCCGAGTGGTAATGGTTGGTCTAACTTAGACTTGACGGCATCAATAGTTGGTATAAGTCCATCAGTTTTAATTTTTCCTAAAACCATTTTAACTTTATCAGGCTGCTGACGTGCTTTATCAATAAAATTGGCCTTACCAAAGTCAATTAACATTCGTTCAGTACCCGCTGAAACTAATGTTTTAGACGTCGAAATTAAAAGGTGGTTATTTTTGACTTGTGGGCAAGGAACTTCGACAAGCGAAGTTTCGCCATTTGAAATATTTTGTAATACTTGTTTCATTATAGTTCTCTATTTGAAATTAACGAATACGGGCTTTAATTTTTTTAAACAAATCAAAATAAGCTTCGACTTTTTCAGTTGGTGATGGATATTTATCCAGTAACTGTTTGGACTCTACTTTAAAATCACAAAAGCTATAAACCCCATTCAAAATTTTAATGATTTTTTGCGCTACGGCCCTGTATTCAAAAGAATTCACATATAATGCAGCATCACCACAGATGTCTCTAGCAAAAGGCTTATCATTAAGTAACAGAACCTTTTGGGCTAACATTGATTCAAGATAAATAGCACTAAAAGTTTCTAAGTTTGATGCGGAATAGACCATAGATACTTCTGAGTATAACTTTGGCAAATTACAAACCTGTTGGGGGCCAACATTAATAATCATTTTATCGACCCCTAACACTTTTGCCGCTTCCATTATTGGAATGAAGTCACCTTCGTTAAGTGTTAGAATAAAATTAACATCTATACATCCAAGTTCAACAAGCGAATTAGCAACAAATGGCAAAGATTCAAGATTTTTGTGCTTATAATAAGATGATAAACAAAGAACTTTGAATTTAGAACTAGAAATAATTTTTTCTCCATAATTGGAATCTGAATTATTTAAGAAACTTACGGGGTAGGCGTTAGGAATAATAAAGCAATTATCCCTTGGAACTTTTAATCTTTTTACAGCACCTTTTAGTGCGATATTAGTTTCAAAGATAAAATAATCAGCTCTCCGTAAATAAAAACCGATATATACATATTTAAGCATTTTAATTATTTTTGTTAAATTTTTATCAAAAACTATATTGAAATCTTTAAGAGTTGAGTGTGTTACCCAACCATTAGCAAAACCGGTAATATGGGGAGAATACTTATACTTAACATATGTAGGGCCAAAAACTGTAAATGTAATATCCGGCCTAAATGATTCCTCTATTGATAACAATAACTTCCTTGTCATCTTACTATTTGCTGGGCTATCACTAATAACGATATAATCCTTCAAGGTTGCCACTTTACTAATCTGGGCAAAAAGGTCTTTATGTAAAATATATTTAATTTCAAAACCTTTAAGTTTCTCAGCCCCTACTATAAAAGTTAAAGCGACTTGCAAAGCCCCACCTGAATATATATTGGAAGCATCTAATAAAATTTTCATGTTAAAACCCAGTTATGTTTAGCTTTTACTTGGTAAATGTATTTTCTCTGTGCAGTCGTCACATAATCTTAAATCAGAGATTGTATCAATTTGGAATAATTAATATCCCAATCGTAATTTTTGGAAAGAATGTCTTTCACATCAAGCAAATCAAAGGATGTTGATTCAGCAGTAGAAACTAAATTTAAAATTTTTATAGCTTCTTCTAGATTATCAAAACACAGATAATGTTTCTCGTTTGAGAATTCCTGCAAAGTTTGAAAGTTATGCTGTAGACCAATAACAGGGACTTCATATGACCACGATTCGAGAACCTTATTTAGAATACCGCATGTTTTTCTAACAGTAGTTAATGAAATATCGATTTTACTGTAATATTCGCTAAGCGAATTGACTTCACCTAAACATCTAACATTATTATAAGTTTCTAGCTCACTTTTATAGCCCCCCAAATTTCTACCAGCAATTAATATTTCAAATCTATTTTGAATATTGACTGGTAAGCGACTCCAAATTTTATCCAAAAACCAATTGATATCTTTAAAAGCGCCATCAGAAAAGCTAGATATAAAACCTAATGTAACTTTCTCATGTCTACTATTATCTTTGTTATAAAAAGTTGGAATATCAACACCATTTTTTACTACTAGTACTTTCTCTGGACAGTTATATTTATTAATTAAGTACCTTTTATCTACTTCACTCACTACTATTACTTGTTTAAACTCAGAAAGTATTCTCGATTCCCAAAATGAATAATAGATATACAATAAGGTTAACTTAAATATGTCAGTCAGATTGACTTTATATTTTAAAGAATGACAAATTACGCTTTTATATGCTAAAGAAGGTGAGTCTATAATAAAAGCTGATTCATAATTATTGCTTATTTTACTTTTTAAAACTTTAACGCAACAAGAAATAGATATAGGTATATATATCGAATCTGCAGTCTTTATTTCTTTTACAATTTCAACATAAGACCCTTTTTTCTCCATCGCCTGTTTAAGCTTTTTTTCAATAATTTCTATCCCATAAGGGCTATAGGTTGGAGATAATAATTCAATACTTTTCATTTAATACCTAATAAGTTTAACTTTCGACAATAACTGACCAATGCAATTTAAAATTGAAACCACAATTACTCAGCATTGATTTTTTTATAAATATTAAAATATTGCAATGCGACCTCATCCCAATTATATCGTTTAGATAAAGTTGGCTTTAAGGTTATTTCGCCACTTAAAAATGTTTCCATAGCTTTAAATATAATTGGTCCATCTCCGACAACTCCATCGTAATACTGTGAAATCACTTGCTGAGCGATCCCTACATTTGTAGTAAAAACTGGGATTCCTAAAGCTAATGGTTCAATAATATTATGCCCAAATGTTTCATTTTTTGACATAACTAACGCAGCATCTGCATTTTTAAGATATGCACCTATGACTCCCCTATCAACCCTCCCTGTAAAAATAACATTATCAGCAATATTTAAATAATTAGCTTGCTTAGATGCACATAATAACTTACTTCCATCCCCCATAAGAACAAGATAGGTGTTTTTCTTATTTTTAAAAGTGTCAGCAAATAATCTTAAAATTTGATCATGCCTCTTATGAGGATGAAATTGAGCCAAATAAAATATATATTTATTATCACAGGAAAAAGTGTGCGTTTTATTTGTTATTATATTATTAACTCTTTCAACCATATCAGAGCTCTCTCCTTCCAAGCCTGTAAAATCAACTCCTAATGGAGCAATTACAGTATTATCGCTATTATTAAACGGTATATACTTAAAGAAATCATCTCTTGCACTTATGCTACAAAAATGCCAGTAATCAATCAACATTTTATATTTGGTATATAAAGCTAAAGCATAGATATTTTTATACCACTTACCATTTCGATACGCATGTACAGTTAACAATATTTTACTATTTAATGATTCCTTTTCTTTCCTTACCATTTCAACTTGCTTTATTCCTTGGCAATGAATAACACACCCCTGATACTCTTTCCTATTCTTTAAAAAGAAATCAGCTAAAGAAAACTTTTCAATATTGAACTGTTCAACATTATGGTTATTTAAACGCTCAAATAATCCTTTATTTTGCTCAATACCATTGTGAATAAGCAAAATATCGACACCACGTTTTTGATATGCTAAAGCCAATTCAGTAAGGTGGTATGTAAGGCCAATCCCTGCGCTATATGCGAAAAAAACTATTTTCATTTAATTTCCTACAATTTATTTTAATAAGGTTGACTTATACAGGCTTAAATTTAGATCGCTCTTTATTAAATAAATAAAAAATATACTCCAAAAAACAAGAGCAAACTAATGTGATAAATATTCTATACAGAGAGGAATCAAACGCCCCTGACATCATAGTATTCATCACTTCAAATACTAATATACCACGTAAAGCATATGAAAAATGGGGGTACAAAGAGGTTAAGCCCCATAGAAATTGATAACAAAATAAAATGCAAATAACCCCTAAAAACAAAAAGCTTTCAGGAATAAATAAATACAAAGCCCCTAACAATGAAGGGCTTGACGCATGCCCCATATTTTCGATATTAAGTATATGTCGAGTATAATAATTGGTAACTGAACCTGCATTTATGATGCCGTCAATATTAAACTGACTATACTCAGATAGTTCAATAACCCCTATAAATTGTGTGAAACCAAGCAACCGGTCAAATAGACGCAAGAAAGTGTGCGAAAATAAATCTATAAAATTCCCACTACCAACAGAACTAAAACTCAAACCCAATGTAGATAAACGATACACTTCAATTAATGGCCACATTGCCATAGATAAGAGAAATAAAAGAACAATAAGCGTTTTATTTAATGAAATTTTTCTTGTTTCAACCATTAAGTAAACGCAAACAAATTGTAATACAAAAACGAACAGAGGACCTTTCGTTGTTCGAACATAAATCTCAGTAAGAGCCAAAAACAAAAATATAAATATTGAACTATTGAATAGTTTTTTATCACCACTTGAAATAGCATTTGATATAAAACATAAAATAATTAATGGAATCGCAATTGTTCTAGAATAAAACAGCACCCCAGATAGGCCATAAGGTAACGAAACAGCTTCCCCCCCCATCACCGCAACCCCTAAATTTTTCATTATAATGCTAGAAAAGAGGATATATAAAAAAATCCATACAGAAAGCCAAGTTGAGAATTTTTTTGTAATGGGTTTACGCTCAACAACATTCCTATTATTTGTAAAGTAGTTAATGGCAATAGCGCATAGAACAAATGAAAAGTTGACAGCAATAAGTTGAAAAACACCTGTCGCAATACTGTCTTCTTGAACAACTATATTTAATGTAGTTACGTAATAGGCCACATCAAAACCAATTATAGACATTGCAAAGGCTTTTAAAACATACAACACCACAAATAATGTGTACATGAAGTAAAAAAGAAAAGTATTAATATTGAACGCAAGTAATTGTGAGATAAAATAAATTGATATAATTGTAGTTAAACTTAAAACCAATAACTCCAAGGTTATAGAATAATCACTAAAAAAGTACTGAGCTACAGAGGTAACTAGAGTGAACATACCAAGTAGAATAAGGCATACTTTCATTTTATTAATTAACATTATGTTCTCAATACACTAGCTAATGCTTTTTTATACAAAAGGACCAGTGTTGTAATATACATTAAGCCGTAAATGATTATTGAATACACAAAATGAATGTTTGTATAGTTATTAAAGCATTCAAGGATAATAATCATAAAGGTTGATTGAATCAAAACTTTAAACATAAACTTAGGAAGCAATAACTCTGAAATTTTGATATCAGAAATACTTTTTATATATACTAAATTTCGTAAATTAAATACAAACCAGCCAAACAAGTAAATTAATGCTATTAATATCGGGTTGTCAACTGATAAAAAATAAAACAATAATGCACACACGGAAACACTAAGTAAAGCCAACACAGACGATTTAAAAATCAAATCACTCCTTTCCTCTAACCTAAGTATTACTTGCAATGGTGAATACCTTATAATGCCAACAAAAGAGTAAATCATAAAAACCACTGAGTAATCGGAGTATCTATCTCCAAACAGTAAATTTACAATTTCTTTGCTATACGTCATTAAAAAAAGAGACATAGGTATTATAACTAAAATTGAAAGTTTTATTTTATCACCCCATATTTCATTATAAAAACTAGTTTTATTTAGACAATATCTTTGCTGGCCATCACTTACAACTGAAACACCAATTGATGATAAAATAATTCCAATCAATGGATTCTCGAAACAAACAACACTATATCGTCCAAATGCACTAGTGGTAAGGAATAAAGTGGCATAAATTTTATCAACTTTTTGATAAATACTTTCTACAAAAATTGACATTGAAAGTTTCCAAGAGTAACGAAATAAGTCATTGTTGATACGGTGTGCTCTTGAAATAAGAAAAAATATATTTTTCAAATTATTTACAATTAAACGCGCCCAAAAAGAAAGCATAACACTTAAAATTGAACCAATACCTAGTAAAACAATATATGTATCACTTCCAAAGCTCATTATAAATGAGACTAATAAACATGCTGTATTTATCCCCATAAAAACACAGATAAACTTAATGTATTCCTTACCTTTATGGTTAATAGCACATATTGACGGCGAAGATACAACTAATGAGTTAGCTAGAGTATAAAGAAATACACCTATCAGAGAGACATCATTTAATTCAGTCAGATTAAAAACAACCAAACTAGAAACTAAGCTCGACATAGTGATTGATATAAAAAACAAACTAAAACTAGTATTTTTTTCATCATCAGAAAGTTTGCTGTTAAATTTTATCAACCCAGAATGAAGCTGCAATGTTCCTAAAACTGAAAATATACCACTATATAACTGAACATTTTTTATTGTTGAGACTACATCAACGGGGAGCAACCTAGCCAATAAGATTAAATTAATTAAAGCAATTATAAAACTAAATGTAGCTCCCTGAATTAACTTCAATAACATTTATAGCTCTCTCTTTAAAAAGCAAGACCAGCTGCTAAATATACGTTCAATATGTTCTAGAGGGAAAACACTAGGCGCCGGATTAGAATCTGCACACTTAAATATTAAAAATATCAAAACAGAAAACTTCAGAACATCCCCCTCACTGTTATCTAACATTTCAAGAGGTAATTTTTTATATATTTCATTGGGATTATCTAAGTAAGACCATGGACTATTTTTATCTGTTCTAATAGAAAAACAATAATGAATTAAATCGTACCACTTAGGTCCCATCATGATTTTATCATAATCAATAAGAACTAAACCTTTTGTTTCAGAGAGCATTATATTTTCACGCCAAACATCCCCATGGCATACCTGATTGAATTCAATAAATTCATTTAATTTACTGAAGCTGTTATTGATAAAGCTAATATGCTTTTGTTTTAACGATGTATTATTTCTTATCGCAACTTTAAGCCTCATATTAAAATTTGGGAGCATATCTTTTGAACTGTCATCGAAAAAATAAAGACCATTAGTTAATAACGATTGAATGTCCTTGTATTCCAAATTAACATTAATTTTCTTATATTTGTCAAACTTTGCAACAATAAAGTTATCTCTACTATAAACTTTACAATATAAGTTTTTTTCCAAAACCTTTAAAATATTATTAATATCTAACAAATCTTTAAAGTAGTATTTAACAACTTGATCCTTGCGTACCGTAACATATGTTCCATTTACTTTATTAAGATGAGCAGATTCAAAGGTTATGTTGCTTTTTTTTATAGTCAAATAATATGGCACATATGCGGATTCAGTAATATGCGAGCGAAAAAATAAAAGTAAATTAACGATTAAATAATTTATTTTTAGAAGCATATACTCAATTAATTTATATTTTTTTATGTATATTGAACAATCTGCCCTCATCAGCACCATTAAATTATTCTTATTTCGCATTCCAAAACAGCCTTTCTATTTGAGCACTTACCTCGTGAATAGGTAGCTCAGTTGTACTAATTGTATATATAGTGCCCTTTGCTATTTTAATCTCATTTGATAACTTTTGATCCATTGCAATCATAGCCTCTAATGAGTGCTCTTTTTTCCGTTTCCAAATCTCCTTAACATCCCCAGATAGATGAATTATTACCGAAGGTGTAGGACTTATTTTTTCATTCATTGACTGTATAATTTTATATATAAATGAACCATTTGACACAGACTCAAAAGCAGGATGCCTATCAATTAATACGCAGTCATTTTTAACAAGCCCCCTATAAAAGAGTTCAATAGGAAAAAGAGCTTGGTAAAATAACCTTATTACTTTATTTCTTTTCTCACTTTTTATCCCATTTAAATACTCAAGAAGTTTAAGTTTATAGTTATTATGTCCCAAGTATAGCCTTCCAACATCACCTCCTTTTTCACTTATCGCATTGAAGAGCAGATCTATATATGTTCCTTTCCCAACTCCATCAACACCAACAAAAAGTATATAACTCTTAGTTCTTTCAAGTCCTAATAGTGAGCAGATTTTTCTAAATATAGAATAAGTAACCCTTTTTTTATTATAATGTTGACTTGAATTATTTACAGCAGCTAAGTCTAAACTACATAAATTATTCAGCAACCGATCTAATTTAGCCTGTTTTTGCTCTCCACCGACCAGCTTTACTTTAAATTTGTAGTAACTTACAAATGTAACGTCAGAGAGGTAAATCCCGCCATTTATTAATTTAGTTTTCACTTCTTCTTGATAATAGTAATTATTTTTACCTATTCTAACTATTAAATTCCTCATGAAATCTAACTGAACAACACAACCTCTTATAATTTTTTCGAAGAAATATCTTTCATTCACATCATAAAATGTTTCTATTACTTTCCAATCATTTAATATTAATAAGGTGGTTACGTGCTGGATATCACCAGTTAAAAGTAGATCAATATCTCCTCCTTCTTTTAGATCTTCATCTATATTTTTATTAAAAAAAACAAATGCATTGGTTTTTTTTTGTACAAAAAGTAATTCTTCAATCACTTCTGCAAAGCGAGAACTTGTTTTATTCATATCGAGAAATCCCTCGAGACTTTTATGAGGTTAAATTGAAGTTTAAACATGAGTACGCCAGATACCTTTAGTATCAATAATCAAACCGGATGAGGGAATAATATCTTTAAACTGACTATGGTCCACAAGAAGGATATGTATATCGGCAGTATCTAAAGCCTCATCCAGTGAGGACAACTGCAGCCCTCCTCGAATAAACTCATGCACATTGGGTTCTACTACTAAGACACTTCCTGAGTGCATTTTTCCAATGGAATCTGCGATATTAAGTGCCGGGCTTTCACGCAGATCATCAATATCAGCTTTAAATGCCACCCCGTAGCAAGCGATCGTAATATCCTTGACCGTTTTATTTGAATTTTGTTGTAAAAAATCAGCAACAGCTAACTTTACTTTATTTATAACCCACGTGGGTTTAGCATCATTTACTTTACGAGCAGTATGTATCAATTGTGCTTCTTCAGGTGTTTTAGAAACAATAAACCATGGATCAACAGCAATACAATGACCACCGACACCAGGGCCTGGTTGTAAAATATTAATTCTTGGATGTCGATTTGCTAGCGAAATTAACTCCCAAACATCAATATCTAGTTTGTCACAAATTATCGACAATTCATTCGCAAATGCAATTTGTACATCTCGGCAACTATTTTCTGTTAATTTTGCCATTTCTGCAGTACGAGCATTGGTAATAACACAATCACCTAAAACAAATTTTTTGTACAGTTCTATTGAACGCTCTGAACAACGCGATGAAATACCACCAATCACACGATCATTTTCTACAAGCTCCCGTACAACATGACCAGGCAACACACGTTCAGGACAATGCGCGACATTAATATCAGCACGTTCACCAGCAGTCTGTGGAAATGTCAAATCAGGTCTAGCTTCAGCCAACCATTCAGCCATCTGCTCTGTTGCACCAACTGGTGATGTGGACTCTAATATGACTAAATCACCTTTTTTCAAAACAGGTGCAATTGCTTTACTTGCAGCTTCAATATATTTTAAATCGGGTTCTGGGATTTCACCTTCAGTACAAGTTTTGAAAGGGGTTGGCACTGCAATTAAAAAGGCATCAGCAGGCTCTGGTGTTAACACTGCTTTTAAGTAACCTTCTGTTACAGCGGCTTGTACAAGCATGTCCAAATCAGGCTCAACAATGTGAATTTTGCCTTGATTAATCGTATCAACTGCATGTTGATTAACATCAACTCCAATTACATTGATCTTTCTAGAAGCAAACATAGCTGCTGTTGGTAAGCCAATGTAACCAAGACCTATGACTGAAATAGTTTTAAATGACATTTTATTTTCCACTTTAATATTTAAATTCTATTGAGCTAATTTTTCTAATATTTTATGGCAAGCTTGCCCGTCACCATAAGGATTATGAGCAAAGCTCATCTCTTTGTACGCATCTTCGTTTGTTAATAAATCATTTAAATTACTAACAATAATATCTACATCTGTACCAACTAATTTTACTGTTCCAGCTGCTACAGCTTCGGGACGCTCTGTTGTATCTCGCATCACTAATACTGGTTTCCCTATAGATGGGGCTTCTTCTTGAATTCCACCAGAGTCGGTAATAATGATATGCGAGCGAGTCATCAAGTAAATAAATGGAAGATACTGCTGAGGTTCAATTAGATAAATATTTTCTATTCCCGCTAAAATACGATTAACAGGCTCTCGCACATTAGGATTTAGGTGCATTGGATATAATATTTGAGTATCCGGGTGTGCTTTAGCCGTGATTGCAAGTGATTCACAAATACGTTCAAAACCTCCACCAAAGCTTTCACGGCGGTGACCAGTTACTAATATTAGTTTTTTGGATTCATCTAGAAAAGGAAATTGACTTGCCAAGTCTTTATTTAATTCTGAATCAGTGTCTATCTTATTTTTAACCATTAATAATGCATCGATTACTGTATTACCAGTTACTGAGATAGTCTTTTCATCAAAGTTTTCTTTTAGTAAGTTTTCTTTAGATGTTTCTGTTGGTGCAAAGTGGTATTTAGTTAACGTCCCTGTTAAACGACGATTGCCCTCTTCAGGCCATGGCGAATAAATATTTCCCGTACGTAAACCAGCTTCAACATGTCCTACTGCTATTTGCTCATAATATGCAGCTAACGAGGCAGCAAATGTAGTAGCGGTATCGCCATGTACTAGAACCACATCAGGTTTAAACTCTTCTAAGATAGGTTTAAGGTTTAACAAAATTCTTGCGGTCACCTCATTAAGGGTTTGTCCTGCTTTCATTAAATCTAAATCATAATCTGGGGTGATCTCAAATAATTCTAACACCTGGTCTAACATTTCACGGTGCTGTGCGGTCACACAAATTTTGGCTTCAAAACGCTCATCTTTTGCTAATGCATGGACAAGTGGTGCCATTTTTATTGCTTCCGGGCGAGTACCAAAAACACTTAAAACTTTCTTTTTAGACATGAAAATACCGTTAATTATTATATAAAATCAGATGAGAGGCTGATAAATTTGAAATATCATTCTCAGTATTTAAATCACTACTGAGACACATTTTATTCGTTTTGAGACAGTTCGAAATTAACAAACCGCTACAAACACTGGGTTTTACTACATTTTCCAAAAGGGCCCGAATAGGTCCTTAAAAAAATTCCATAAACATCAGTTTTTAATAACGTAAAGCTCATCAAATAAAACTAAGCTTTGTCGCTTTTATAAGCGTAATTGTAATAACCATAGCCATAGGTGCTGCTAGCCTTTTTCTCAACGGCGTTGAGGATAAAGCCTTTCACTTCTATCCCTGCCATATCAAAACGATGTAATGCTACTTCTACTTCTTTGGCTGTACTTTTATCAAAGCGGCCTACCATTAAGGTTGTACCGGCTAATGCTCCGACAATACTTGGGTCTGTTACTGCTAACACAGGGGGAGTATCGATTAATACTAAGTCATATTGCTCAGAGGCAAACTTGATGAAGTCGCTAAAACGAGGATGCATTAATAACTCTGACGGGTTCGGTGGTACTTGTCCGCGCGTTATGATGTCTAGGTTATCAATACTGGTTTTTTTGATCACTTCATTAATTTGAAGTTTACCCGATAGCATCTCTGACAAACCATTCTCTAACGGCAATCCAAAATGACGTTGTAAATAACCTTTACGCATGTCCGCATCAACCACTAATACTTTTTGGCCTGTTTTAGCCACTACCGCTGCAAAGTTAGCGGATACAAATGATTTACCAATGCTAGGAGCAGGACCTGAGATCATCACTACGTTGTTCTTGGCCTCCATCATGGCAAAGTGCAAGCTGGTACGTAGGCCGCGTAATGCTTCAATTGAGAGATCTGCTGGGTTTGCCTCTGCTAATAAAATAGTTTGTGTGTTTTGCTTTCTATGGTGCTTATTGCCTTTACGTAATTTTATTAACTTACTATCTAACTTTTCCTGCCATACCGACTTAGGAATGCTGGCATAAACCGGTAAACCTAACGCTTCTACTTCTTCAGGGCTTTCAATACCTTTATGGAAGGCTGCTTTTAACAGCACAAATGCAACACTTAGCATGCCGCCTAATAACGTTGCTAACACAGCAATTAAAGGCTTTTTAGGTTTGATCGCGATATCAAACACTTGTGCTTCATCTAATATGCGAACATTACCGACAGTGCCTGCTTTTAATACACTTAATTCTTGTACTTTATTCAATAACTGAATATAGATTTGTTGGTTTACTTCCACATCACGTGTCATACGTAATACTTCGCGCTGTGTTTTTGGTAGTTTTCGAATACTGCTATCCAAGGTGTCTTTTTTAAGTAACAGGGTTTGACGCTTGTCTAACAATGAAATGTAGGCAGGATGATCTTTGGTGAAACGTTGACTGATATCTGCTTCTTTAAAGGTTAAATCATTTAACTGTTTCTCTAGTTCAACCATCACTTTTAGTGTTGACGCAGCTTCTAGGTTTAAATCAATCGATTCATTTTTTTGACGGAAGTCGTTTAATACATCTTCAGCTGAGTTCAACTCTTTTTTGATATTCGGTAGGTGTTGTTTTAAAAACACTAAGCTTTTTTCAGCTTCAGCGGAATTACGCTCAACATTTTGTAAGAAGTAATTTTGGCTAATATTGTTTAATATTTTGCCAATTAATAATTTTTTTTCACCTTCAAATGATAACGAGAGAATACCCGTTTGCTTGCCGCGTTCACTTACCGTTAAGTTTTGTTGTAACCATTGAATGCTCTTTAATTTACTACGCTTACTTAAGCTGAATCGCGCACCTTCAGCTGCACTTAACGCTTGTACAAACAAACGATAGCCGCCTTTTTCAAGTGGCTCCCCTACTTTACCCTCTGCAATCTGATTACCTTCGTCATCAAACAAAGAAAATAAACCTTGCACGGCATCATCAACGACTAATTCAATCGCCACTTCTGCTAGGTAATCTGGCACATCAAAACGACTAATGGTGATATTAGCTTGTTCGCCAGATAATCTTGCCAAGCCTTTACCAATAATAGGCGTATAGATAGGCGCAGCTTGAACCGTTAAATTAAGTTCATCGACTGTTTTTCCTAAAATCATACGTGATTTAATGATTTCAACTTCGGTTGTGGCCGATGATTCACTAGAGAAAAGGTCGCCCATATCGCCTACCATTGCAGACATACCAGAGCTTTTGGTTTCAACTTGTAATAGTGCATCGGCTTTGTAAACAGGCGTCGCCAATAAGGCATAGGCAACACCGCCGACAGCAAACAAAGTAGTAACAAAAAGTATCAGCCACTTACGATCTAATAACAGCCCTAACAGTTTACCGAGGTCGATCACGTCTGCATCGGATTGTTGATTTTTACTCTCTGCTTTTTGAGAATTACTTCTTTGATTTATCGTGTTGCTCATAATTTTTCTTATTATCTGCTGTAATTAGTACCCGTGAAGGTAGCTATGAAAATAGTGACTAAACATAAATGGCGACTGTTAACAATCAGTAACTTAGTAATGGTTAGCTTGGCAATGAGTTGCTTAAAGCGCATTAGCCAAGCTTTTTAGCCCAAGACATTGCACCTTCTTCAATCATTTTATAAGCATGTTCAAACGCTTCTTTACTTTGACGGTAAGGGTCTGGAATGTCTTCCTGCCCAACCCAACGGCTTAATAACATGGTTTTCCCACGCGCCTCAGGTGCAATATTGGTAACCGCTTCAACATGGCCTTGTTCCATTACTAATATCAAATCGTACTCATGACATAAATCTGCGGTTAATTGCTGCGCTTGATGGCCCTCAAGGCTAACACCGTGCTCTAATGCAACTTGACTTGCCATTGCATCAGCAGGTTTCCCCACTAAAGCACCCACACCAGCAGAAGCTACTTGTTTATTTTTTAATAAACTTTTAAGTAGAAACTCACCTGTAGGTGAACGACAAATATTCCCTACACATACAACCAATATCTTATCAAACATGCTTGGTTTTCTTCCCTATTGCTACTATTTTGTTTATCGTCAAATGTTTCATTATTGGAGCTGTCATTATTGCTAACTCTTTACTCACTAAGGCAGTGCTAACTCTATTTTTAGATACCGATAAAAAGCAAAGCCATTGACCGTTACCAGTTACGAACGCGTAACATACCTTCACTTAAATCATTAAATGCTGAAATAGTTGGTACTAGTTGTCGTATAACTCGGTTGTAACGTTCAATCGGCGCTGCAGTGACATAAACCACATCATAAGGTTGTAATTTAAAGTCAGTACCAATTACTAATGCTGCCGCATCACTAATGTTCAATTGGTAAATATTTGCCACTAAACGCTCAGGACGGCCGCTTTCAGTTGCGCTGACTTGACTAACGTTAATTTGCTCTGCATTTGTTTCAGCAACCGTGTTTGTTGAATTTAACTCATTTTGTTCATTAAACGCATCACGGCGTTGTTTTAAGAATGCTTCATTATTAGTATCACGCTCCGCACTACGAACTACAAAAATACCTGTTGCATCGGCTGAAAGTTCATTGATACCACCGACACGGCTTAATGCTTCGGTTAATGTCATACCATCACGATCAATTTTTAACATTTCAGGGTTTTTCACATCCCCTAGCACAAATATTTTTTGCGCATCGTTACGTGGAATATGGATAATATCGCCTTTAGCAATCAGACGATTTTGTGTTAAATCCCCTTTTTGCATCAACTTATACAACGAGACAACTTCTGACTGACCGTTTCTGGTTAAGTTCACATTACGCCAATCAGCAGTTGTAGTTAATCCACCGGCTAGGTTAATTGCATCTAGCAGCGTTAATGGAATATTAGTGATAGGTTGCTTACCAGGGTTAGTAATTTCACCGGTCACATAAGCTTGTTGTGAACGGAAAGCGGCGATATTTACATCCACTTGTGGTGTTTCAATGTATTTAGTCAAGCGTTTTGCAATATACCAACGAATTTGAACTACTGTCTTACCTGCCACTGGTATAAAACCGATGTAAGGGTAAAAAATACGTCCATCAGCGTGTACCCAATGCCCAGCTTCTTCTGCACTACGATACGAACCTGCTGGAATGGTTAATTCAGGGTGATCCCAAACCGTGATATTTAAGATATCGCCAACGCCGACTGTGTATTCGTATTCAGCGATTTGTTTGTCTAATTCACTATTTACTTTACTAACGTTGATGCCTTGGTCGCTACTTTTAGCATAAGCAGTCACAAACGAAGAGGTCAATGGATAGACATTAATTTGTTCTACTGGCATGTTTTGTTTTTGTTCATCACTTAAATTAGATTCATCAAATGTATTTTTATCACTTAATGAAAGAGAAGAGCCTGGGATTGTGCACCCGGAGAGTAGCAATACAAGGCAAATAGATAATGTACTTTTAGATTTATAAAACATGATTTATATTACTCTCAGTGATTGAATAGGAATGTGAATAACGCCATAGCTTGTTCAATGAGAGCTTGGTTGGGCACATCGTTTTTATTCACTTTGTTACCATTCCCTTGTATCCATTCACTGCCACCATCCTATGGTGCTGTTATGGTTTAACTCTCATTGCCTGTTCTATCAACGCAACATTTACATTTTTAGTTTTTAGTTTATTAGTTATTGTTTATTGTTTTGTCTTTTACTGTTTTTTATCGTGCCGTTTTCGTTTTATTTACCGCAACTCATTGGCAATTCAGACATAATGTATTGGGATTTAACTAAAATATCAATATCAATATATTATGTAATAAATAGTCAAAATTAATGCCTCAAATTCTGACTCACTGCTTACGTTAGTTATTTTACTTTAGCTTATTATTTTTCGTAACCAGCTATATTTATTGACATTTTATTTGTATTTCAAGATAACGTTTAACTAAATTATTAGTCTGGTAAATATATTTATGCGCAGGATACCGAAGCAGGTGGATTGATGCAAGTATCCATACTTTATTTACTTCTATTATTAAGTTTTTCTAACTCGTTTTATTGTTTCTATTTTTGCTGATAAAGCTTAACGAGTTTAATTAGCAAAAACAGATATCAAGTGAAAAATTCATGCTATTAGACTCAGGTTCAATTAGGTTTAGCTACAATTAGGTTTAGTTAAAGCTAGGTTTAGATGGAAATAATAAGTACCACTTGAATCGAGCAAAACGAGTTAAATAGAATACTTATTTTTCTGTAAATTAGCTTTAGATTGCTGTGAAGCCTATATTTTTAGCTTTAACTGCCTCACCTATTTCCCCTGCGTAATGGCATTATGTTGTCAATAAAAAAGGCAATAGTGGCTTATTAACACCACTTATTGCCTCTTTTTATCATCTAATTCATCACCTAATTAAAGACGGACTCAGTTATAGGTGAACGGTTAGGTGAATGCTAGTTTATTGCTCTTGAAATTTTATTTTAGCAATTCGTTGTTTTTCAGATGCTAAATAATCAGATAACTCTGCTTTGCTATTAAATACTTCCGCGATCACGCGTCTATTTTGTTGTGCACCAATGTCAGTGTTGTTGTCATATAATGGTGAACTCTCACCAAAACCTAATGCGCCAACTTGTGAGGATTTAACTCCTAACTTGATAAGCTCTGATCGCACTTTAGCAGCTCTTTTTGAAGATAGATCATAGTTATAAGGTGCCGTTGCAAATTTACTGGTATGCCCTTCTACTATTGCATAAAGATCATACTTTTTAAGGAAATCTGCAAATTCAGCAATTTCCTTTCTTTCACCACCATTCATATAAACCGTTGAATCATTTTTAAACTCAACATTTAAATCGGCAACCATAATACAGTCGTCAGCAGCATAAGCTGTACTCATTAAGCCTAAACCTAGCACTGAAGATACCATTAATGTTTTTAACTTTTCCATTGTTAACTCCTTCCTTTGTTTAAAAATTATTCTAACCATATCATAAAATTAGCAAGCAATTGAGAAGGAAGCTATTCTTTTGTGGTAAAATATTGACAAACACAACGAAAAGGAAATCAAATGACTAAATATTTTAGAATTTCATCCGCTGCTGCGGTAGTGATGTTAGCTGTGACAGGATGTACTACAACTAACAGTTCAGATGAAGCCTTGATGATGAAAAATCAAGAAATTCAATCGCTGACTGAGCAACTTCAGTCAAAAAATAATACGATTGCCACCTTAAACTCACAAGCAACGGCACCACAAGCACAATTAAATGATAAAGATGCGGTACAAAACTCTTTAGTGCCTCTGCATGCTAAAGCCGGCGAGTGTTATGCGAAGGTTTTAGTACCTGCGAAATATGAAACGAGACCGATTGAACGCTTAATTAAAGAAGTGCAATCACAAATTCAAATTACACCAGCCACCTATAAAGTTGTTGAACAAAAAATAACTATTCGCGAAGCAAGTTCAAGATTAGTGCCTGTTGAAGCCACTTATAAAACCTTTGCAGAGCAAGTATTGGTTCAACCTGAAAAAACTAAATTAGTACCTGTTCCTGCTGCTTATAAAACAGTCACTGAACGTGTGATGGTTGAGCCAGAAAAAACAAGCCTAGTGGCAGTGCCTGCTGTTTATAAAATGGTTTCTGAAAGGATCATGGTTGCGCCTGAAAAAACAGCATTAGTTACTCAACCAGCAACCTATAAAACAACGTCTGAAAGGATTATGGTTGAACCTGAAAAAACAGCATTAGTCACCGTCCCAGCCACTTATAAAACAGTGTCAACGCAAGTGTTAGTTTCGCCTGCTTATACCGCGTGGAAAAAAGGCCGTGGCGAGATCGAAAAAGTAGATAACTCAACGGGTGATATCATGTGTTTAATTGAGTTCCCAGCAGTCTACAAAACAGTTACAACTAAAGTATTAGATAAAGACGCTTATACTAAACAAGTTGTTACTCCTGCTGTTTACAAAACGGTTAAAACACGTGCTTTAGATAATGCGCCAACGTCTAAAGAAGTTAAAACAGCTGCGACATATAAAACGGTATCTAGACAGGAACTCGTCACGCCAACAACAACAAAAGAAGTTAAAACGCCTGCAGTTTATGAAACGATCACTAAGAAAGAGTTAGTCACGCCAGCAACAACAAAAACGGTTACTACACCTGCTATCTATGGTTCTGTTACTAAAACCGCTTTAGCAACTGCAGCAACAACACGAGAAGTTGCTATTCCAGCATTATGTAAAATGGTTAAAACACGTGTTTTAGATACACCAGCGACTGAGAAGAAAATTTCTATTCCAGCGGTTTACGATACTTATGACACAACCGTTAAAGTGGCTGAACCGTACTTAAAATGGCAAGAAATATTGTGTGAAACGAACACCACACCGGATGTTGTCACAAAACTACAACGAGCACTACAAGGTGAGAAATATAAAATTTCAAGCATTGATGGTGTTTACGGTCCAGAAACCAGTGCGGCGGTTAATGCTTATCAGAAAGATAAGAACCTGAACCAAGGTGCTTTAACCCTTAAAACTTTAGAATCTTTAGGATTATAATTTTTAAGTTGTGCTTTTAGCTAAGCACTCAAGCTTGCTTTTAAGCTAGAGGTTTTTAAGTTAGAAGCTTGAAGCTTGAATACATTAAGGCTTTATTTCAGTTTACTGGAGTAAGGCCTTTTTTTATGTCTGTTGTATTAATGAGTTTGCTTTAGATGGAGTTGATTTGAATTAAGGTTGATTTGAGGTTGTTTGGTATTTAGCTCGTCTTTGCTCGTC
>NZ_KI519487.1:35384-37816 GCF_000482725.1 Psychromonas arctica DSM 14288 | reverse complement strand
TCTTACGGCACATCCATGTGCCAAACGAGCCTAATCCAAACATCCTGTTTGGTTTTGCTAAAAGCCATTGATGATTTGGGAAAACTTTACGGTGGTGTTGTACGTCCACAATGAGTCATTTTTTATTGTGACAGTTTGGACATTATTTTTTGTAGTCTCTTTATTCCCAAGCTTAAATTCTGTGATTTATTTCAGCCTGTGGGATCTGTTATTGTGACTGAATGAAGAACGTTATTAATGTGCATTTGATTTATTCATTTCGCTAATTAAATAGAAGCATCAAACACTTCATTTTACTTGTTTTTTTAAAAAACATTATTACTATAACGCTTGGTTGATTTATTTATAAAATAGTTTCAACCAATTCGACTTCAGGGCGGGGTGAAATTCCCCACCGGTGGTATTTTTACAAACAATATTTGTGAGTAAAAGAGCCCACGAGCGCCTAACTATTAAGTTAGGGTCAAGCAGATTTGGTGAGAGGCCAAAGCCGACGGTTATAGTCCGGATGGAAGAAGATCGATAACAAACAGATTAAAAGTCATAATAAATAATACTTTACGAATTTTGTAAATCGTTGAAGTATTTTTTAATAACTTTTTTAAATGATGACGAACCAAACTTAGTCCTATTTAGATAAGAATAAGTTTTATAATATTAATGACCTTTTTAAAGTCATTTAGCTTTGCGTATCATTACTACTCGATATTGTATTTAAAGCCTCTATGGGCAATTGAACATTTTATTTTGATGAGTAGTTTTGTCGGTTAAGTGGTGATATTAATTTAGTTTCGTCAAATTTTAGTCTGTCTGTTTTATTCTGTGATGTTTAACTTTTACTATTTTTATTAGTCATTGTAATAAAAAGTGTTGTGATTTTTATACTGTCTACATGCCTTAGTTAAAGGTGTGAATTGATGAGTTCGACGATTAACCACGTTAGTTTTTTATAATTACTTCTTTTGCGAAGTATTCGATAAAGAAACAGGTAAGTGGGCTTATTAATAGTTGAATTCAATCAGTAAAATAGATCACTATGGTGGTACAGTTATTTATAACTGCTAAAAGCTCAGCATCATTGAATTAGATTCGTTCCAAGCTCTGTCTTTCTATCCTTTTTATTTTTAGGAAATGTCATGACAGGTATTACTTTTATATTTTTTGCGTGCCTACTTTGGGCTGCTGATACACTTATCCGCTACCCATTACTTTTTGGCGGTTCAAGTGCACAACAGATTGTTTTATTTGAACATCTAATCCTTGTTACTTTGATTATCACATTTTTCATTGTGCAACGTCGCAAGCTCAACTTCCTTAGCCGCCAGACTATTGTGCCATTTATCGTTATTGGCATATTTGGATCTGCACTAGGTACCTTAGCTTTCACCGAAGCCTTTTATCTCGCCAATCCAACTGTGGTTATCTTATTACAAAAGCTACAGCCTTTAGTGGCGGTCACTTTAGCTTGCGTATTATTAAAAGAACAAATTAACTCGAGATTTTTTATTTGGCTAGGTTTAGCACTATTAGGTAGTTTGTTACTTATTTGGCCAGATCTACAAGCTTTACTTTCCAGTTTTAGAGAAGGGGATTTGGAGCATAATAATAAAGCGCTACTAGGTTACGGATTGGCTTTATTTGCGGTGATCAGTTGGGGAAGTGCAACGGTATTTGGTAAGAAGTTAAGTTCAAAAGGTTTGAATAGCATCGATCTCATGGCTGGACGTTTTAGTTTTGGACTTTTAGGTATGTTGCCTTTTGCGTTTATCACACCAACTTTAGTCACTACTATTGAAATAAGTGTTTTACAGAAAATTGCTATTTTGGCGCTGCTTTCAGGTGTTTTTGGTATGTATTTTTATTACCAAGGCTTAAAGCGGATCCCTGCTCATTGGGCGACACTTGCTGAAATGTTTTTTCCTGTAGCGGCTATCTTTATCAACTGGTTGTTTTTAAGTGTCGCGATGACACAGGTGCAATTGATTGGTGCAGCGACGCTTATTGCAGCTAGTACTATGATTCAGAAGCAAACAGCCCCAAAACAATCTATATGAATATTAATGAGCGGTAAGCGCTAATTGCTCTAATTCTTTAACGTATTATGTTGATGAGCTTTCTTTTGGCTTTGGCTCGACTGCACTCGTTGTGGTAGTTTGATTATCATTCATAGTAATTGTTAGTGGTTTAAGCTCGTCTGCGCTCGTCGAGGCAGCTTGGCTTCTATTAACAGTGTTTTCGCCTTGTCGGCGACCCTACTTTCTTTTGTCAGAAAAGAAAGTAGGCAAAGAGACTGACACCGAGGCGTTTTTTGCTCCAATCTAAACCGCCATTTTAAACGCATCATGTCAGGATGGCCGTCCATGGCCATTCTGACATTATCGCAAACGTCCTGTTTGCGATTGCTAAAATGCCAATTTAGCTTGGGAAAACTT
>NZ_KI519487.1:0-34001 GCF_000482725.1 Psychromonas arctica DSM 14288 | reverse complement strand
GTTTTCTGTTCCAACTAATAAATGGCTTTTATAACGCACCGGCTCTTACGGCACATCCATGTGCCAAACGAGCCTAATCCAAACATCCTGTTTGGCTTTACTAAAAGCCATTGATGATTTGGGAAAACTCAACGGTGGCCATATTGTAGCCACATTGAGTCATGTTTTATTATGGTAGTTTTATCAGTTCTGAGTAGGGATGGTAAGTGATTGCTTTGGTGAAGTTTGTTGGTACTTGGCTCGTCTGCGCTCATCGTGGCAGTTTGATTAATTGTATACTTTGGTATTTCGCCCTTTCGGCGACTTCACTTTCTCTTGGTCAGAAGAGAAACCAGTACCCAAAAAATCAAAGAGACTGACACTGGATCGTTTTCTGCTCCAATCTAAACCGGCATTTTAAACGCATCATCTCAGGATGGCCGTCCATGGCCATTCTGACATTATCGCAAACGTCCTGTTTGTGATTGCTAAAATGCCAATTTAGCTTGGGAAAACTTGACGGTGGGATTGTACGTCCACAATGAGTCATGTTTTATTGTGGCAGTTTAATCTGTTCTTCGTAGTGATGATAAGCGCTTGTTTTGAAGAAGCCGTTTGGGTTTTAGCTTGTCTTTGCTCGTCGTGGCAGTTTGATTATTATTAGCATTTATTTCGCCGTTGCGGGGACACGCCTTTCTCTTATAAAAGAGGAAGGCGTTAAAGGGGCTAATGAGAGAGTATTTTCACTCCAATTATCGGTATTTGGTTTTAATTATAATAATGAGTTTTTCTTCATTAGCGCTTTATCTACGCCTTTTAGTTTCATTTCATCCATTATGAAGTTAACTGTGTTTAATAGGCGTTGTTCTCCTACTGGCATCAGGTAACCAAACTGGCTTTTTGTGAATGGGTTTTCTTCTCTCACTGCTTGTAAGGTTTTATCTGTTGCTTGATAAAATAAGGCTTCTGGGGTCTCAGTTACCATCACATCAACCGTGCCAGCGGATACTGCTTTTGGTACATCTAGGTTGTTTTCATATTTCACAATGGTGGCTTTAGTCAGAAATTGCGCTGCAAATTTTTCATTAGTTCCGCCAATATTCACACCTACTTTAACACTCGGTACATTCACTTCTTTTAATGTGTCATATTGGTCTTGCTTGCCATTGGCAACTAAAAATACTTTACCAAAGGTCAAATAGCCCTGGGATTGTTCTGCTGCTAATTGACGTGACAACCGACGGGTAATTCCACCCATTGCGATATCATATTTACCTTGTTTAAGATCTCCGACTAGATTTTTCCACGTCGTTTGTACAAAACGTACTTCAACACCCAACTGCTCTGCAAAATGTTTTGCAACATCAATATCGTAACCTGAATACTGTGTATTATCGTAGTAAGTAAAAGGTTTATAGTCGCCCGTTGTACCTATGGTTAATACTCCTTTTTCTTGAATATCACCCAGTAAGTCAGCTTGAGCATTAAAGCTAATAGCAGCGATTGAAAGCAAAGCAATGGAAGAGAGTTTCATAAATATCCTTAAGTTTTAAGTCTTGTTTTATAGGTCATGCTTATAGGCACAGGTTTATAGGAATTATCTTATAGGTCTTGTTTGTAGGTATTGGCTTAATAGGTATTGGTTTATAAGTTTTTTTCATCAGAAATCGGTTTATAAGTCATCGGTATATAAACAGATTTTTTATAACCACTCTCTTTACAAATAACAGGTTACTTTAATAAGCCATGATGTTACTGAAAGCGTGAACCCTACAACAAATTCACTGGTTATAGGGTTTCAATCTATATGGCTTTTCAGCACTCCATTAAAACGGAGTGCTAACTACCCAAAAAAAAGCGCAAAGACTGAGCTAAACAATTGATTATGTTAGCAGTTATATGCAACCAAAAATGGTTAGTTATTTTGCAGCTGCTTGCGTTAAGCCACTTAGTACCGTGGAGACCTTCATTAGTACTTTGTCACACCCTTTTAAGTCATGGCGCTGTTTCATATATTCTGGATCGTTGTAGGTAAGCCAAACTTTATTATCCGCATCGGTCCAGATTAATACTTTTTGAGGAAGGTCAATGGCAGCTAGTTGTGAACATTGCATAATTGGCGTCCCAACCTTTGGGTTACCAAAGATGATCACTTCCGTTGATCTTATTGTTAAATCAACCCCTGCAGCATTTTTTTGATGATCAATTCTAGCAAAAAGAGTTAGTCCTTTTTTTTCTACGATTGATGCAAATTTATCTGCGGTCTGTTTTGCTGAATGCTTACTCTCAACTGAAATTAAACCTTCTGAAGCTTGCGCGTAGCCTGAAACAAAAAATGAGAACAATGCAAATATAATAATTTTTTTCATAGTAATTTCTCTTCAATTATAGGTTTAGAGGGATAGACTTAGAGGTTTTCTTTGCATAAAACTTCTAGCAAATGATGGTTGCCAAGAAATTAGCAAAGAGACTAAAGTATTAAAAATGACTAGCGAACTTAAATTCTATAAAACGGTACGAATTTAATACTGCCTTTTTAACTTAGAGGTGTAAATGATTAACCTTGTGATTATCAAGTAATGTTTCAAAATCGTTAATTCTGAGAGGTTTACTGTATAAAAAACCTTGATGATTGAAGCAACCTAATCGGTTCAAACAATCTGCTTGCTGCTTGTTTTCAATACCTTCTGCAACCAATCCAAATTTGAAGGTTTTTGATAATAAGATCAAGGCATTGATAATGGATAAGTCTTTTTCTGAATCAACAATATTATCGATAAAGCATTTATCTATTTTCACATTATCAACGGGTAATGTTTTCAAACGTTGTAGTGAAGAATATCCGGTACCAAAGTCATCTATCGATAGTTTTATCCCTAAGGCCCTTAGTTTATTTAACGTTGGGATCAAGTATTTATTATTTTCAGAGAACAAAGATTCCGTGACTTCAAGTTCTATTGAGCTACCTTCTACCTGATACTTATTAAGTATATCCTCAATGGTGGACACAAAGCTTTCGTTGTCTAATTGTCGTAAGGAAACATTGATCGCGACAATGCCGTTAAACTTTTGTTTACTTTGCCATTTTTTTACCTGTATGCAGGCCATTTCAATGACAAAGTCACCGACTTCTTTGATCATGCCATTGGATTCAAGTATCGGAATGAAGATCTCAGGTGAAATAATGCCGTGATCGTAATGCTTCCATCTTAATAAACACTCGACACCGTAAACCTGGTCGGTAATGGAGTTAATTTGAGGCTGATACCACACTTCAAATTCTTGCCTAGACAGCGCTACTTTTATATCTTGCTCTAACAAGTGTTGTTGTCGAACTAACTGTTTCTCTGATGAGTCAAAAATAGCATATTGATTACCACCTAACCGCTTCACTTTTTGCATCGCTACATCGGCAAAGGAGATAAGCTCACGTAAATCGGTTGAATTGACAGGGAACTGACTAATGCCAATACTAATCGACATTTTAAATTGTCCATATCCAGTAAGAAAAGGACGGTCAAAGATAGTTAATAGTTTAGCCGTTATTTTATCTATATTTTTAAGTGACTCTTCACCTTGAATAACAACAACAAACTCATCATCACCACTTCTTGCCAGTATGTCATTATCTCTTAATCGTCTTTCAAAACGATTAGCAATACACTTTAATAGCTCATCACCCACATGATGGCCATATGTGTCGTTAATCATTTTAAAACGGTCTAAATCACAACATAAAACAGCAAAATAAGCAGGTTTAACTGCGTTAGATTTTTGTAATTCGGCCAGTTTTTCAAATAATAATCTGCGGTTAGGTAAACACGTCAATGAATCATAATAAGTATGAAATTTCTTTTCTTCTATTGATTTTTTTAATGTAGTGATATCGTTAAATTGACAAATATAATGCGTAATAATGTCATTGTCGTCTTTTAAACATGAGACATTTAACCACTCTGGGAATATTTCACCATTTTTACGTTTATTCCAAATCTCACCATGCCAATTACCTGTACTTATTAGTTCTTGCCAAAATTTGCGATAAAAATGTTTGTCCTGTTTGCCGGATTTTAATATTGAAGGAGTCTTACCCAACACCTCTTGGCTGGAGTAACCTGTAATTTCACTAAAGCTATCATTAGCACATAAAATATAACCCGATGCATCTGTCACTAATACCGCTTCTTTATATTCTCGATACATTTTCGATAAAAAAGATAATGCATGCTTTGCTTCATCTAAATAAGATAAGTTTTTAATAAATAAAGTGATCACATCGGTTTGATCATAGCGGCGGAAAAATACGACTTCAACGGGAGTGGTTTCGGCATTCATTGTAAGCAACCGAGAATGGTAATGCCCATAGGTTGTATTATGTAGTGTTGAAATACCCTGTTCAGCTAAATGCAGATCAAACTCTTTAATATTTTTACCAACGGCATCATCAGTAGTTGTATTGACCATTTTTAAATAGCACTGATTAACCTCGAGAATAGTCCCGTCTAATTGTAACGTTAAAATTGCGCCGTTTTTTTCGTATCTATCGAGTAAGTTTTCAAAAAACGCCACTTTCCCCCCTTAACGTTAAAACTGAACCTGTATTTACAGGTAAAAAAATAAAACAAATAGCTTACAACATTTACAGACTAAATACTGAATGTAAAGTAAGGCTAATAACTAATGACCTTTATTAATGCCAACTGCAATTTTTTTAATTGGGTTTCATTAGCAATACCAAAACGTAACGAATCATTTTCATCGGTTAATCTGACATAAATACCTTGTTCGCAAAGCTGATGATAGACATCTGCGGCTTGATTCAGAAAAACAGTAATAAACAATGCATTGGCTTCAATACGTGCACCTACAAAATGAATTTCGAGTATAGATCGCATTACTTTGCTTTGTTGTTGTAATCGCATTTTTTGAGTAACTTGCCACGTTTTATCTTTTAATACCTGCTCTGTAATAAATAATGCAGGACCATTAATTGACCAAGGTCCAATATTTTCTTGTACCGTTTGACACCACTCTTGGCTACTACAAACAAAACCAATGCGTAAACCGGCAAGTCCAAAAAATTTTCCTACGGAGCGTAATACAATCACATTTTCACTAATTTGATCTAAGCGGTGTTCTTGATAGGTTATATCATTTAAATCAGTAAGGTGATAAATAAAACTAAATTCAGGCTCAAAAATATCTGCAAATGCTTCATCAATGACTAATAAAGCTTGCTGCTGGGCACATAGTTCCTGGCATTGTTTTAATTGTTCAATAGTAAAAGCATCGGTTAGTGGATTATTTGGATTGATCACCACTACCACACTATTTTGTTGTATATCACAGGGTAATGACTGTTGATAAAAATGTAATCGATAACCTGCTTTAGACCAAGCTTGTTGGTGCTCTTTATAACCTACTTTAGGTAAATAGGCATGTTTCTCTTTGAGTGGAATATTATTGAGTTCAGCCACTTTGCAATTCCACAGCTCTGGTAGCTTTTCAATCAACTGCTGACTGCCGGCTAACGGCCAGCAATACGGTGCTTTATAATAGGCTTTCGCCGCATTCACTAAACTATCGGTAATAGTGGGTAAATTTTGCCATATATGAGTTGGAATTTTGGGAATCGGGTAACTAAATGGAGCAATGCCCGTAGACAGATCTAACCACTCTTGCTCTGGGATTTGATACTGCTTTGCGACGCGGCTAAGTTGTCCGCCATGTAGAGTTGCCATGATACGAATTGACCTTTTAAAAATAGCGATAGATGAGTAGATAGACTCACCAATTGTAACAAACATAAACAGCTAAAATGATTGGTTAAAAGTACTAATCATAATAAGTGGCTAGGATAACTGAGGTGAATAACGAAGGTAAATAGCTAAGGCGGATAACTAAGGTAAATAACTAAGGTAAATAACTAGCGAAAATAACTACTAGAAATAACTAAACTTAATACTAAAAAGAGTTAAATACTGAAAAGACTAACTAAAGCCACTCGTTGACAGCTTATACAGTTGGTAGATCATTAGTAACGATTACAGTAGAAACCATTGATAAACAAAAACAACTACTAACCAAACAACGACCGCTTGTTTTACTAAGGTTAGGCTAGCTTTAATATGCTTACTTTGAACAACTTCACCTTGACCTAATAATGGTGAGTTAACTGTTTTACCAAAATAAACTGCACTGCCACCTAAACAAACATTTAGCACCGTTGCGCCAGAGGCCATTACCCAACCACCATTATGGCTTTTATAAGATTGGCTTTGTGAATACGCATTAACAAGCGCTTGCTTGGCAGTACCATTAAACAAACCAATGACGGTAAATAATAACGCAGTGATTTTTCCACTTACAAAACCTAATAAGTCATCCATTCTGGCACTAAACTTACCAAAATAGTTAAACTGCTCAGTTCGATAACCCCACATTGCATCTAAGGTGTTACTCAAGCGATGTATGATCACTAGCGGCGCTCCGCCAATAACAAAATAGATAAGCGTTGCAGTGACACCATCATGGCCATTTTCAAGCATAGATTCGGTGGTTGCTCGGCTGATTGCTTGAGCATCCAATTCGCTAGTATCACGGCTCACGATATAAGAGCAATAATGCTGTGCTTGCGCTAAATCGTCATTGATTAACGGGTTATAAATTTGCATGCCATGTAAATTCAAACTATTTAATGCAACAGCCCAGTAAACAATATAAATATTAACTAACAGAATCAGATAAACAGGCAGTAACCAAAGCAGTAAAACATATAACAATGGCAATGGCAGTACTAATAAACACCAAGTAACGAGGCCACCAATAAATTGTTGTTGATGGTTACCTTTATTGAATTTTTTTTCTAATTTATTAGCGAAGTTGCCAAATATAATTAAAGGATGGAAACGCCTAGGCTCGCCAATGAAGTGGTCAACCACCAGCGCAGTTATCAAGGTAAACAGCAGTATCATAGTTTTGAGAACGTTCCTGTTTCTTGATCATAAGTCATGGTAATTAATTGCGCATTTTTATAGTCATAACCGGTACTTAATGCTTTTTTTGATGATTCTTTAGATAATGATGCTTCAGACAAAGATACTTCCGATAATAACGGTTGACTAAATTGCGCCATAAAAGATCGTAAAATATCGCCGTGACTGACAATTAAAAAGGTTTCATTATTCGCCGTTTGCAACTGATTAGTTAATGCTTTTGTAAAACGCGCTAATAGCTCTTTTGCACTTTCACCTTGTTCAGGTTTACAGTCAGTAATGTGTGAGGTAATTTCATTATAATTAAGATCACCATTTACTTCGCTAACTAGCTTACCTTGCCAAATACCAAAATGACGCTCTTCAAAACCTGGTACAGGCTTAACGGTTATATTTAACTGTTCTGCACAAATGTTAGCAGTTTGAACGGCACGCCCTAATGAAGACGTTAACACTTGAGTAATATTTAACTCGCGGCACTGAGCTGCGAGTTGTGAAGCTTGTTGTTTCCCTTCTGACGTAAGGAAACTATCGAGCTGCCCTTGAATTCGGTGTTCAACATTCCATTCAGTCTGCCCATGGCGGGCAAGATAAAAAGTAGTTTTGTTATTCAAATGTCAGCTCTTATTTTAATCAGAAGGTTTAATAGGACAGTGTTAATCAAATTTGATTCCCGTTGATAGTAATCAAAAATAAAAAGTAACTAATGCTCACCTGCCATTAGTTACTTTATAGTATAAAAATGAGATGTTACTTTATCAATAACAACTATTTTTTGTGTGCTAACGCTTCACCTTGAACGCCATTATCAATGCGATCTTTTTCTTCATCCAATAACCATTGTGGGAATTGTCCCATGAAACAACAACAGACGCCTTCACCAATCATGGTTCTAGGCCCTAATGGATGAGCAATATGTTTATACACACCGTGACTATGAGGCTCTACATGCGTATGGGCATGGTCATGGTCATGGCTATGAGAATGCTCATGTGAATGCTCATTATGAGAGTGTTCACTATCATGAGAATGACCGTGTGAATGCTGATCATGAGAATGTGCATGATCATGGCTGTGAGAATGGTCATGATCGTGCGAATGCGCCTGCTCTGTTGCTGGATCTTGATATTCAGCATGATGATGATGCACATCGATTTCACCAGCGGCTAATCGACGCTTGAATATTGCCATCAAATCTTCTTCACTTGATTGCGTATTATCCATGATGTCACGAACACGGACTTCAAATGCATCGATTACCTTTTCATGGTCACGTAAGTAAGGCGTATTAATAAATTCAATGCTTGGGTTTTCTTTTGCAATTTTATCGACATAACCAGAAATACGTTTGATTAAACGGCCTGTAAATAAGAAATAAGGGGCAACCACAATACGCTTGTAATCAAGTTTAATCAGCTTTTCAAGGCCTACTCCAACTGAAGGGTAAGTCACACCGGAATAAACTGTATCAGCCCAACCAAAGCCCATATTTTCACTAACAATACGTGTTAATTTAGCCGCTTCAGCATTCGCTTGTGTATCAGAAGTACCACGGCCAACAACGACTAACATCGTATCGTATAATTCAGCAGGTGGATTATCAGCATCTAACCCTAATGATTCATAAATACGAGCTTGAAACGCGTTGATCATTGGCTCTTGTAAACCTAACTCTTTACCGTAACTTACTTGCAATCCTTCATTTTTTTCTTCAAAAGTAGTTAATACTGAAGGAATATCATTTTTAGCATGTGTTGCAGCAAATAACATACCGGGTACGGCATAAATATGCTCAACACCTTGGTTGATCAAACTGTTTAAACCCATGTGAATGTTAGGCGCAGAATACTCTAAGAATCCGTATTCAACAGGCAAGTCAGGAAAACGTTTTTTTAACCCTTCAGCAACCAGTGAGAATTCCATTTCAGCGTCTTTATCACGGCTACCGTGACCACAAACCATAATGCCTTTCTTAACTACTTTATTATTCATTTTTAATCTCTTTATATCTTTTGATTGTTTTTATTTACACTTTATTTGGCGCTGTTGATTCGCTGTAAACGGAATTGATTCGCTTTGAGCTCATTTATTTCGCCATGGTATCAATGACAGCTAAAACAGCAATCGACAATTGTTATTTTTCTAGGTTCAGATAGCTATAATTAACGTAGAAGCTAATGTAATAACTAATGTGACAAGTAGTGTAACAAGTACAACTACTTAGTTTCTGGCCAACTATTCTCAAACAAAAAAGTATCAACTTCTGCAGCCTGAGCCCAATTTTGTTCAATCAACATTGGTTTTTCATAAAACTTTTCAACGTGACCAATACATAAAATAGCAATCGGTCGACTGTCTTCAGGCATATTTAATAAATTAGCCAATTGAATGGGATCAAACAAAGAAACCCAACCAAGACCAATTCCTTCAGCACGTGCGGCTAACCACATATTTTGAATCGCACAGGCCACTGACGCTAAATCCATATCAGGCATAGTACGACGGCCAAACAGATGTTTTTCACGCCCTTCAGGCAAGGCAACCACAATCAATTCAGCACACTCTGAAATACCTTCTACTTTTAACTTTAAGAAGTCATTCTTACGTTGATTCAAAAGTTCTGCTGTTATATTACGTTCAGTTTCCACCAGCGTTTTTATTGATAATTTTAATGCATTATCTGTAATACGAATAAATCGCCACGGTTGCATTAAGCCAACACTTGGTGCTTGGTTAGCAACCGTTAATAAACGTGTTAATAATCCTTTTTCAAGCGGTTCACTGCTAAAATGGCGCATATCTCGGCGCTCTTTAATAACACGATAAACGGCTTCTTTTTCAACTTGGCTATAGCTATGCTGACTTTTCATTATTGACTACTTTTTTTAATTAAGGTCTTCTTCTGTTTTACTTTATATCTAACTGACTTTACTTAGCTTCTTGCATCTCATCACACTGTAATAGGAAATCTTGTAGCTTTTCTTTATATTCCTCAGGCGCTTGCCATAAACCACGTTGCGCCGCTTCCATTAAACGCTCGGCCATCTCTTCCATAATTTGTGGATTATTATCTTTTAAAAATTGCTGATTAACGTCATCAAACAGCAGCGTGTCAGTCACTTGCTCATATTGATAATCGGCAATCAAATCTGTGGTCGCATCATAGGCAAACAGGTAATCAACCGTGGCGCCCATTTCAAAAGCACCTTTGTAACCATGTTCACGCATCCCTTCAATCCATTTAGGATTTAAAACTCGCGAACGGATCACACGATTCAATTCTTCTTTTAAGGTACGAATCACCGGCTTACTTGGATTACTATGGTCACTATGATAAATGGTTGGTGCTTTACCTGAATACACTTGTGCCGCGTTACTCATGCCACCTTGGAATTGGTAATAGTCATCGGAATCTAATAAATCATGTTCACGGTTATCTTGGTTTTGTACCACCACTTCAATGTTACTTAGTTGATGTAAAAAGGCATCTTTCGCCTGCACACCATCTTTATCGCTGTTGCCGTAGGCGTAACCGCCCCAGTTTAAATACGCTTCAGCTAAATCGCTTTTCTCTTCCCAACAACGCTCATCAATTAAACCTTGTAATCCTGCGCCATAAGCACCCGGTTTAGAACCAAATACACGATAACTGGCTTCGCGTTTAGCCTCACCAATTGCCATACCATCGGCAATTAACTGTGCTTCACGTTGTTTAATATTTTGTTGGATTAAATTACCGTTGCCCGGTTCATTGAGTTCGCTAATGGCAACCACAGCCGCATCAAACAATGCCATCACATTAGCAAAAGCATCTCGGAAAAAACCGGAAACTCTTAAGGTCACATCAACTCTTGGGCGATTCAATAATTGAAATGGAATAATCTCAAAATCCACCACACGATTACTGCCCTGCGCCCAAATCGGTTTAACACCCATTAGTGCAAAGGCTTGCGCAATATCATCACCACCAGTGCGCATGGTTGCAGTGCCCCACACCGATAAACCAAGCTGTTTCGGATAATCTCCATGCTCTTGTAGATGGCGATGGATTAACGCTTGCGCCGATTGTTGACCTAATACCCAAGCGGCTTTCGAGGGAATCGCGCGATTATCCACAGAGTAAAAATTTCGCCCTGTTGGTAATGTATCTAAGCGGCCTCGAGTAGGAGCACCACTTGGACCAGCTTCAATAAACTTAGCATCTAAACCATCAAGGATTGCGCTTAATTCGTTTTTAACACTTTGATTTAACGCCGCTTGAATCGTTGATTTTGCATAGGTTAATAATGCCTGTGTTGCTGGATAATTATTCAGCTCAATAAGATCGTTATCGTTAAGTAAAAAGTGTTCAACCCATTCTAAGGCCAACAACTCTAAACGTTCACGCGTATCTGCATGCGTTCGCCATAGGGTTTCACTCACCTTCATTAATAATGAAGGCTTTTCATCCAACCATTGTTCACGGGTCGCTTCTAAAGGATCGAATGCTTTACCATCTACTTGCAAGACAAAATCACTCACTAAAGCGTGTAAAATACCTTGGTTTATAACGCCTTCACCACGTGGCAAGCGTAATAAAGCAATTAAGGTATTCGCTACTTTATGTGGTTCCGGCAGTTGCCCAAGAATATGTAACCCATGACGAATTTGCGCTTCTTTAATATCACAAAGGTAGGTATCTAATTCTTCTAATACTTGATTATCGTCTTCACGTGCAGCTTCATTTAATTCATCAAGGATATTAGTGCTTTGTACTTTTTCTAAAATTTGTTCACGCAACCACACCTCACGGCGCACATCTAAACCTTGAGCTTGATAATATTCATCGACTAAACCTTCAAGCTCAGCCAATTCGCCATAAGTTTCAGCACGCGTCATCGGTGGCATTAAATGGTCAATAATCACTGCTTGCGTACGTCTTTTTGCTTGCGCTCCTTCGCCGGGATCGTTAACAATAAAAGGATAAAAATGTGGCATTGGACCTAACACTGCATCAGGCCAACATTCATTAGAAAGCGCAAGCCCTTTACCCGGTAACCATTCTAAATTACCGTGCTTACCCACATGAATAACCGCATTCACTTGATAAGTAAAACGTAGCCAAAAATAGAAGGCTAAATAATTGTGCGGAGGCACTAAATCAGGGTCATGGTAGTTAGCGAGTAAATCAATATTAAAGCCACGAGCAGGTTGAATACCGACAAAGGTTTCACCTAAGCGAATCCCTGAGATCATCAAACGTCCATCACGACATTTAATATCATCTTCGGGGTTACCCCAACGTTCTGTAATAGCTTGCTGACTCACTAACGGTAAATCTGCAAAGGCTTTTTTGTAATCACTTAACGACAAACTCTGCCAACAGGCTAAATGATGTAAGGTATTGGGGTTGTTGGTCACTGATTCTAATAAGGTTTCAATCAGTTTGTTACCGTTTTCAGGCACGCCATCAATAGGATAACCCGCGTCCTTTAAAGCATTTAAGATATTCACAGTTGAGTTTGGCGTATCCAGCCCTACACCGTTACCGATACGGCCATCTTTGGTTGGATAGTTCGCTAAGATCAGCGCAATACGTTTGTTTTTATTATCGGTAAGTGAAAGCTGAATATATTTTTTAGCCAACTCAATCACAAACAAAGCACGCTCGCTATGTAATTGATATTGCACTAATGAAATTTGTGTTTTTTCGTCAAAAAAAGCTTCGGTTTTAAAGCTAATGGCACGGGTTAATACTTTGCCATCCATTTCAGGTAATACCACCTGCATAGCAATATCACGACTACGTAAACCTTGTTTGTAATTCGTCCAATCCTCTAACGTACTACTAGAAAGTACTAGCTGTAAAATAGGAATATCAACGGCAAATAAACGCTTAAAGCTATTCGGTTGAGAACTTAGTCCGGGACTGCTCACTGTATTCGCAGCAAAGCCTGTACTGTTTAAAATCAAACGACAATCATGCTCACTTAAAAGTTGATTCACCACACTCATGGCTTGTTCATCTTTTAACGAGCTAATCACTATTGGTAATGGGTTTAAACCATTCGCTGACATCAACTCAATAAACTGTTCAAACATCTCACAGTTAGCCGATTGTAAATGACTTCGATAAAAAATCAGGGCAACGACACTTTGCTCACTTTTCCATTTACGACTGATTTTTTGCTCATTATAAAACTGCGCAACAGGTAAAAAATGAGGGTCATTAACATCAATATTTGACGCAAAATAAAGCTGATTCAAATAAGCAAAAAGCTGTGCACTATTATCCAACCCACCAGCACGTAAGTATCGCCATACTTGATGTTGAATTTTTTCGGATACATTTGATAATTCAATTAACTCAGGGTCAACATTATCATCACCGGGTACTAAAATAAGTGTGCGATTGGATTTTGCTTTTGACCAGCGAATTAATCCTTCCACACCATATTGCCAATAAGCTTTACCACCTAATAGCGACACCACCACGACTTCTGCTTGCTCTAGGACTTTATCTTCATAAAGGTCAAAAGCAGCAGGCTTTAGTAAGTTAGTCCAATTAACTAAACGCGTTTCAGCCAAGCTATTATTCGAAGACAGGTTTTTCGAAGATTCAGCATTCACCTGTTTAGCTGTCACCTTTTTAAATCCGGCAGAAAGCGCGGTTAATTGGCTGTCGGCAGCGCTAAACACAACCAAAGGCGCTGGCGATTGCGCTAAATCGACAATGCCTTCTTCTTCAATAAATCCGCCTGGTTGTGCCGCTAATAGATGCATTTGTTATTAAACCTCTGCGCTTTTTAAGATAGCAATAACTGCAGCTTCGTCTAAGCCCTTACCGATCAACACTAATTCAGTTTTTGGCGTTTCAGTCGCTTCCCATAAACGGTCGAAGTGAACTTCTAAACGTTTACCAACGGCTTGCAATACTTGGCGCATAGGTTTGTTTTCAATAGCTGCAAAACCTTTAATACGGAATAAGTTAAATTCGTTTAATAGTTTTTCAACACTTACTTTTAGTTTGTCAGCATCAACCGTCCCTAAGCTGATCACCATTGAATCAAAATGGTCATGTGCGTGGTCGTGATGTGCACCGTGAGCATGATGGTGGTCATGATGGTTATGGACTTTATCAATGGTTTTTTCAGTGCCCGCATTAATACCAATTAACACTTCCAGTGGCACATCACCATTATTGATATAGGCAGTTTTAACTGAACTTGGTACACGTTTTTCTATAACGGCTTTAACGCGTGCTTGCTCTTCTTCAGTTAATAAATCACTTTTACTCACGACGACTAAATCAGCAGAGTTAAGTTGATCGTCTAATAGTTCTTGTAAGCTTGGGTCGTGATCTAAACTTTCATCTAATGCACGTTGTTGTTTTACTTTATCTTCATCAGCTGCAAAACGACCCGCTGCAATTGCAGGACCATCAACTAATGTAATAACAGCATCAACCGTGCAATATTCTTTAATACCCGGCCAATTGAAGGCTTGTACTAATGGCTTTGGTAACGCTAAACCTGATGTTTCAATTAAGATATGATCGATTTGGTCACGACGTTCAACCAATTTTTTCATCACAGGTAGAAACTCTTCTTCTACGGTACAACAGATACAACCGTTGGCTAATTCGTAGATTCCATCATCGCCACCGACTAGTTCTGCGCCATCTCCTTCGCATCCACTTTCTTCATCAAAGGGACAGCTACGTAGTAATTCTGAATCGATATCTAATTCACCAAATTCATTCATGATCACGGCGATACGTTTGCCTTTTGCTTTCTTAAGCAAGTTTGCTAATAACGTTGTTTTACCGCTACCAAGAAAACCTGTTACAACCGTCGTTGGAATTTTATTTAATGAAACGTTCTTATTTGCTGTTGTCATTTTTGACCTCTAATTCTTCAATGGAAAGTGTGTTTTTACGGCGACGGAAAATATTAGGTTTATCTTTTTTATACAGGTACGAATCTTCAAAATTGGTCGTATCTAATACGTGACCAACCAAAATAAGTGCCGTTAACTTAAACCCTTTGGCTTCTACTTTTTCTGCAATATCAGCTAATGTACCCGTGACTTTATCTTGGTCAGGCCATGAACTGCGGTAACAAACCGCCACAGGACAATCTTCACCGTAATGTGGAATTAACTCGGCCACGATTTTACGGATTTTAGTGATACCTAAATGGATTGCTAAGGTTGCGCCACTTTGTGCTAATTGCGGTAAACGCTCACGTTCAGGAAAAGGTGTTTTACCTTCATAACGAGTCATGATCACCGTTTGCGATACACCAGACAGTGTTAGCTCTTTGCCTAAATATGCAGCAGATGCAGCCGTTGCACTCACACCGGGAATGACTTCATAATCAATACCATGTTTTTCTAAACGACGAATTTGCTCAGCAATAGCACCATATAAAGCAGGATCACCACACTGTAAACGTGCAACGTCCTTACCTGCTTTTGCAGCTTCAACAAAATACGCTTCCATCTCATCAAGATTGATTTTAGCCGTATCAACAATCAGCTCAGCACTGTCTTCAACATCTTGTAATGTTTGACGTGGAATCAATGATCCCGCATATAGCACAACAGGACACTGCTTTAACAAACGCGCGCCTTTGATGGTCATCAATTCAGGATCACCCGGCCCTGCGCCAATAAAATAAACTTTCATGTAGAATCCTTCTTAATTAATACTTTAAGCTTTTAATTGCTACTTTTAACTCACTATTACAAAATAAATTATGGCTAAGCAATTCACGCTAGTTCAAGGCGAAAGCACGGAGCTTGGTTTACCAAGTGAGTACTTTCAACGCAGAAATTGCGCGTAGTGCGACGCTATAATTCATTTTTCAAGCGCTGAGCACAGTTTCCAAGTGAGCACTTTAAACGCAGAAATTGTTCGTAGTGCAACGCTATTAGCTATAATTTTTTCTTGTAGCCTCGAGGTGTATAAACCCAGTTTTTATCGCCGTTGACGATATGACGAGACTCACTATTACCGACACTCACTAACGTAAACATATCTACGTCTTTTGCATCTAACTCATCTAAACGGATAATACGGATACTTTCATCTTCACGGGTCAATTGACGGCCTAATAAAACCGGTGTTGAAGCTGGACGGTACTTTAATAATACGTCGCGGGCGTGATTAAGCTGCCAATCACGTTTCTTAGATACAGGGTTATAAAAAGAGATAACAAAATCGCCTTCACCAGCACTATGAATGCGTTTATTGATCGTTTCCCACGGCGTTAAAAGATCTGACAAACTCACTGTACAGAAGTCATGACCTAACATTGCACCAATACGGCTTGCGCCTGCTTGCATCGCTGAAATGCCTGGCACAACATCGATTTCAACCTCTAACCATTCAGGATGATCTTCAAGGCCTTGAAGTTGTCTATCCAACAATTCAAACACTAAGGTTGCCATTGCGTAAATGCCGATATCACCACTTGAAATAAGTGAAGTAGTTTTACCACTTGCCGCTAGATCTAATGCAAGGCGCGCACGACCAATCTCTTCACCCAATGGTAAATCATGGTGTACCTTGTTATTACAAGGCTCACCTAACAAGTCTAAATACAGTCCATAAGCCACTAAATCGGTACTTTGTTGTACTGCTTTTAATGCTTTAGGAGCCACTAAGTCAGCATCACCCGGTCCCATACCGACAACAAAAAGTTGTTTTTTATTATTCATGACTCTCTCTTTAATATTTACGTTTTAAATTTTTTACTCGCTACACTAGTGATAGCTGATGATTAAGACAAACTGTAACTGCGCGCAATTGCGCAGGTAGCTTGTTTATTTTTTTGTTTATTGAGCAGTAATTCGCTGCCATTCTTAGTTAATTGTTGTGCTTGATATAATGCCGCCGATTCTGCAACACCATACACACCGACGGTTTTAAAAATATAATCAGACTTAGTAGACAATCGCTCTTCCATCGCCCCCAAGGTTTCTGCATCAAAGGTTACATACGGTTTATGTAAATTTTGCGATAATGCAATCAATCCCACTTCATCGCTTTTGATATCGATACTGGTGATCGCACTGATATCATTGATCGTTAATCCCGCCGTTGTTAAACACTCATCCAATAAACCTTGCAAAACAGCTTCCGGGCAATGTCGTTCACATCCCATCCCCACTACATAGATGGGGTTTAAATAACGATTGGCAGTAGTTATCACTAATTGATTTTCTAGCAAGTTTGAAACTTGTCGTGCGAACTCATTTGCCCCGCCTTCATGCCCCGATAACAAAGGGATCACAAACTGCCCTTGTTCATCTAACACTAATACCGCAGGATCGGTATATTTATCCTTGATAACAGGCGCTAAAGTACGCATCACGATGCCAGTGGCACAGATGAACACTAACGTGTCTTGTTGTTTAAAATAAGTTTGCACTGAATCAATAAAAGGAGTCGGTTTGAAACACACTTCACTTTTAGCATCAGTATCAGACAAAAGGTGCTGTAAACGCCTTGCTAATTGCAACCCGACTTCGGTTAAGCAGATAATTCTAATCACGTCCTCTCTTCCTGATTAGCTTCCCGAGGCGGTTCTTTACGGGTAATGACAAATAATGAAAAGTAAGGTCCGGCTATATTCTCTAAAAGGTTTAAATCAGTGATCACTTGTTGATTATCTCGGCTGATATATTCTAAATAGTTAGCGTCATCAAAACGTTTTGTTTCTTTTAATAACGCTAATAAACGCGGTCTTTCGATGCCTGCTTTCATGATCACAACGGCATCATGTTCTAATAAAGCGGCTTTAATTTTTGCGTCACTATGACGTCCAGTGATCACGGCGAAAGATTGCTTTAATACCGTTAGTGGTATTTTAAGTTCTGCCGTCGCTGCTACAAAAGCTGGAATACCTGGAATAACATGTGAAGCGTATTGGCTGTCTAAACGCTCTAATAAATAAGTAAAAGATCCAAAAAACAAAGGGTCTCCTTCACATAAAAATACAACCGTTTTTCCTTGTTTTAATTGCTCATGAATTTGCCCTATCGCTTTGTCGTAAGCTAAATTAGCCGCAACACGTTCACGAGACATCGCAAAACGCACGCCTAAATGTTGCTGCTTTTTAATAGGACTTCTCAATGCTTCAACAGCGATATCAAGTGCTTGCGATTGTCCTGATTCATTTTCTAAATAACAAATAACATCTGCATGTTGAATCGCACGATATGCTTTTAAGGTCAATAACTCAGGGTCACCCGGGCCAACACCCACACCAATAAACAGGCCACCTTGGGCTGTTGAAGCAAGATCATTCATTTCTATTCCTCTACTATTTCTTTATTGCTCTTTTTAATAAAGCTAAACAAACTCACTGGCAATGCTGGGCGGTAAGCAAGCTGACCACCTAAGGTTCTACTTTTATTAACGGCAACTTGTAATGTCTCTAACTTACTATCATTAACATCACTGCGTTTTATGTAAAAATCTAATAATTGAGATTTAGTTTTTTCCATCACGGCAGAGACCACAATTTGTCCGTCTTCTGGCAGTTTTTCCCATAGTGACTCAAGTAGCTCAGGAAGCGCTCCGTCACTCCCACCAATAAATATTTTATTCGGTGTTGGTAAGCCAGTCAGTGCTTCTGGTGCTCGTCCAAAGGTAGTTTTTAAATTATTAACCACACCAAACTTTTGCTTGTTGAGTAATAAACAATCGAATCGCGCTTGGTTATGCTCAATGGCATAAATTTTTGCTTTAGGTTGCCAATACGCCATCTCAATCGAAACACCACCACAACCTGCGCCAATATCCCAAATAATGTCTCTTTTACTTGGTTGTAATAACGACAAGATAGATAAACGCACTTCGCGTTTACTGATCATACCTTTACTACCTAACTCGCCCGTTTCGAAATCAGCATCTTTAATGCCGGGGAACTCAGGCAAGAAACCTTTATTCGCACCACAAATGACAAAAGATACATGTAACGCATCAAAATTTTGCAAGGCGCCTTCAGACTCCGCTTCTAATAACGCTTGTGCTGTGAATCGAGATATTTTTTGCTCTGTGTAACCAAGACGCTCACACACAATGATTTCAGCATCAACAAACCCAGAGTCTACACAAACTGCCGCAAGGTGATGTGGCAAGCTGTCTTTATCGGTTAACAGCAATAAGGTTTGCTGCGCTTTTAAGGCTACTTTCAATTTTGCCAACGGACGACCATGCAGACTGATCACATTTACATCTTGCTGTGCAATCGACAGGCTATGACAAGCTTGTGTAATACTAGAAACGGCTGGGAAAAAACGTACTGTTGCATCGTTAAAGTGTTTGCTGATCCAAGTACCAATACCGTAATAAAGGGGATCACCAGAGCCTAATACAACCACTTTTTGCTCGGTTTCTATTAGCACTTTCAAATCTTTTAATTTAGGGATTATTTCTGTTCTCGGTGGCAAACTCGGAGTTTGAGGTTCAACTTGTTGCTGCTCACCTTCCCCTATGGTTTCTATCTTAGGTTGTACCGCTAAGTGCTTTTCTAATGTTAATAATTGACGCTCAGATCCAATGACAAGATCCGCAGATTGCAGCGCGATTAAAGCTTGTTCGCTGAGCATCGCATTTTCAGCCACCCCTAAACCAATCACTGCGATTTCTCGCGTAGCCTTAGACGATGATTTAACTTTACTAGCAACATTAATCTCGAACATTTTCATTAATTTTTTAATGATACTCATTAATACAACTCTCCTTTGATACAACGTAATAAGGCATTACAGCTCGCGCTAGATACAGCACTGCCACCTTCTCGGCCTAATAAAGTGATACATTCGATACCTAACTGTTGATGAACATCCCATAACGCTTGCTTAGATTCAGCGGCACCGACAAACCCAACGGGCATACCAATAATCAAAGCCGGTTTAGGTGCTCCTTGAGCAATCATTTCTAATAAACGAAACAATGCAGTAGGTGCATTACCAATCACTACTACACTGCCTTGCAGATAAGGTAACCAAGCGGTTAGTGCTGCCATGGTTCTGGTTTCGCCCGTTGCTTTAGCACGTTCTGGCACTCCTTCTGCGTTTAAAAAACACAATGGATCCGTTTTAATCATTCGTTTGGTGATGCCTTGTTTAACCATCTCCACATCACACAGGATTGATGCCCCTTTTTGCAATGCTTCAATACCCGATTGGCAAGCGCGTTCACTCAACCTAACCTGTGAAGCAACTGCAGGAATACCCACGCTATGTACAACACGCATTACCACTTGTTGCGCTTCTATGGATAAATGGTCGAGGTCTGTTAAGGTTCTAATTTGGCGAAAGCTTTCATTCTCGATCAAGCTTGGATCGTGGATATAATCAAATTTCATTTTTAAACTCAGTTGATGCCGCAGAGGACGCGAAAGCAGATTTAGGCAATTTAATTGATGTTAAGCAGGTTTGTAATAAGGCAACACAATCCGCTGCATTATCAAACTCATACTGTAATGGCGCAAGCTGTGGGCGTTTAAATTGGTAAACAGGAATACCCGCTTGTGCCGCTGCTTGTATTTTTGCGTAGGTAGCGTCACCACCGCTATTTTTACTAATAATTGCATCTATTTTATAGGCTTGAAGTAACTGCTTTTCATCTTCTAGTAGAAAAGGTCCAATTGCTTTTAACCAAGTGACATTAGCTGGAAGCTCTACTTTAGCGGGCATCGCAGTGCGCAATAATAGATGTTTAGCTTGTTTGGCCAATTGTTCAATAACATCCTGCGAGATTTGCCCTGCAGTCATAAATAAGGATTGATGTTGAGCCACTTTTGCGATTAATTCAGGCCATTCAGACACCTCTACCCAATAATCATTATCGGTTTTAGGCCATGGCTTACGGTGAAAACGTATGGCAGGAATCGACAGGTCATTGCTCACTTGTGCAATGGTATTACTCATTGTCTCAGCAAAAGGATGGGTAGCATCAATAAGATGAGTAATTTTATGGTCAGAAATATAAGTTGCCAAACCACCAAATTGTGTGAAACCGCCACTAATAACAGGCCCTGGAACGGTCGCTTTACGCACTATGCCAGCAATGCTATAAATCACATCAAATCCCAACTCAAACAATTGAGTCGCAAGTTTACGCCCATCTGCTGTGCCACCAATAACTAGAACTTTCATGGTTTTTTTTCACTATTACGTTGTTCGTCTGATATGTTAATCCGATGTCCATTTTTATCAAAGCGATCATTGTAACTATTTGCCACAAATAAACCTTTTCTATCAACGGCCCAGACCTCTACTTCAATGGATTCATGAACAATGGTTTTGGCAAATTTTAATGCTTCCATACACACAACTGTCGCAATATCTAACCCCGCCGCTTTGGTTTTATTTAACACTTCAATAGTGGTGTTAGCCTCTAGAATTTGTTGTTGTAATGCCTGTGATGCGCCTAAAGATTTTGCAATATTGGCTAACTGCTGAAAATCGATGCTGGATTGACGACTATTAAGGTCCAAATGACCATTTGCGAGCTTAGTTAATTTACCAAAACCAGCACTGATACTGAGCTTTTGAATTCTATTACCCGTTTTAGGATCGACTTTTTCACGACGTAAATATTTCAACATAGCACCCACAAAGTCACCCATCTCAATTAAGCTCACTTCATTCATTTGATAAAATTCTTTAATCGCATGCTCACTAGCAATACCGGTCGAAGCAGCTAAATGAGTGAAGTTATTAGCACGCGCAACATCAATGCCTTGATGAATAGAAGCAATATAAGCAGCACAGGAATAAGGACGTACAATACCGGTTGTGCCTAGAATAGATAAACCACCAATAATCCCCAAACGACTGTTCATCGTATTTAAAGAAATCTGCTCGCCGTTTTCAATCCCAACAGAAACTTCAAAGCCACCAGCATATTGATAAGCGAGCGCATAATGTTCAAGGTGCCCAGTCATCATTTTACGCGGAACAGGATTAATCGCCGGTTCACCGATGGCAAGGACTAAACCCTCGCGAGTGACTGTACCCACACCTTCAGCAGCTTTAAATTTAATACCTTGTTCAGCGGTTAAACATAGTTCAACAAACAAGGTCGCTCCGTGAGTGGCATCGGGGTCGTCACCGGCATCTTTAATGGTGCTGGTACGAATGCCATTGTCGATCGGTTGGTAACTGATAATATCAAGGTCAACCTTCTCTCCACGCGGTAAGGTAATTTCAACGCTATTGGGTTGTTTATTTGCCAGTAATGAGCGCACAGCAGCAACACAGCAAGCTGTTGCGCAGCTTCCTGTGGTTAAACCATTACGTAATGGTTGCTCTGTTTCACTCGATTCAGGCCACATAAACGTTCCCTATTGTTGAGCTTGCATAGCGGCATGCTGTTGACTAGATGCTTGCTGCTTATTAGCCGCTTGCTTTTTATCTACAGAATTTTTATCAGTGCCTGAAGCGGCATAATTCTGCCAATCTGTTAGCTTTTGCTGATCCACTGCTTGTAATTTCCCGGTAAACAAATCAGCAATCAACGTTGGATTAGACGGGAAAAATAGATGTAAGTAACTCGCCGTTAATTTCTTATCACGATAAATGGCTTCACCGGGTGCAGGGTGACGTTGACGTTGCCCATACCCCATTGCATCTACTTCCATGATCGCACGCGATCGATGATGCGCATGGCCGTGTATTTCACCTTCCGGTAGCATTGCTTTTTGCATGCCCTGACAACCACGTTTACCTGACATACTGCCTTGACCATTTAACACACCACACATTTTATGATGCTTGTTATCAAGATCCACCAGCTCGTTTAAACAATAAAGAAATCCACCACACTCCGCGAGTACAGGTTTACCGGCATTATAAAAACCAGTAATTTGTGTTTGTAATTGAGTATTCGCCGCAAGTTGCTGAGCGTATAATTCAGGGTATCCACCGGGTAACCATAAAGCATCAGCGTCAGGTAATTGCGTATCTTTTAGCGGCGAGAAATAATGCAGTGTTGCACCCATCTCTTCTAATAATCGCGTATTCGCTTGATAGATAAAACTAAAAGCAAGATCACGGGCAATGGCGATTTTTTTACCTTCGAGTAATTTGCCTACTTTTTTGATTTCACCGGCATAAAAATCAACGCTTGGCGGTAATGTGAGTAATAGTTTTTCTGTACTTTCATTACCATTAGCACGCTTAACACCATCAGCTAACCATTCGCACCCCAATGTGAATTTTTGTTCTAATTCATCAAAGACTTCACTGGCTTGCACTAATCCTAAATGACGTTCAGGCAAGGCAATATCAGCATCTTTTTTAAGACACGCTAATAACGGTAATTGTTCAGCCAATGCCTCTCTAATTAATTGCGCGTGACGCTCGCTGCTACAATTATTAGCGATTAAACCATAGCAACTATAGTCATCACGAAAGTTAGCTAAACCAATCGCAACGGCGGCGGCAGTTTGTGCCATGCCTTTTACATCCATCACAATTGCAACGGGAATATTAAAACGAGCGGCTAAGTCAGCACTTGAGGGTTCCCCATCAAATAACCCCATCGCACCTTCGACTAAGATAAGGTCGGCTTCTAAAGCTGCTTCATACAATTTTTGCTGACAGTAGTTTTCACCGGCCATCCACATGTCTAACTGTTCAACATGCCCGTGTGATGCTTGCGCTAGAATTTGCGGGTCAAGATAATCAGGGCCAGTCTTAAAAACACGCACGACCTTGCCTTGCTCAGTAAAATAGCGTGCAATAGCAGACGTAATGGTTGTTTTACCCTGTCCTGATGCAGGAGCGGCCAAAAATAGTGCCGGACAACTTGCTTTTTCTTTCATCGAATTAATCTCTTCATGTTAAATAACACTAGCTACCTATTTGAATGCTGAATTTTTAGGTGCTTTATAGCTAACCGCTTTATAGCTAGATATCTCATCGCTTTATAGCTAGCACTGTATAGCTAGATATTGGGCATCTAATTGCAGGGCTAATAACTTTCCACGACCACGTTTTATCTGTGCTTTTTCAATATCTATCAATAAAGTCGGTACTTTAAGTTTTAAATCAGCAATATCAACACGGCTTCGGCCATCGGTGATCAGATAACAAAAAAACGATAGTCCAGGATATTGATGGGTCAGCTGCTTAATACTCTGTGAGGCTTTTTCTAAAATAAGACGCAAAGGTGTGCCACCCAAAGCACTAATATCATCTAACAAACGAGCCACCTGTTTAGGTGCTCGACCTGCTTTAATGATCGTTTCGACGTTATTATTACCAAACCCTAACAAACTGATTTTATCTCGCTGTAAATAAGCGCTATCGGTAATATTCATCACTACCGATTTAGCAATAGCAGACAAGCTATCACTTAATGTCGAAGCAGAAGTATCTAATAAAATAAGGTGTAACCTCTGTTCACCCGTTGCAATTTTTTTAAAGGAAAACTGCGCTGGCGGCCATTGCCCTAAACTCGTTGTTAAGGTTTTAAACCAATCTGGTTTGTGGCTATTTAAGGTTGACTTTCTCTCACCTTTGGTTGTTTTACCTTGTTTATTTTTATTATGTTGCTCGCTCAATAAGTTGGGCTTAAATACATCACTTAATGTACTTTTTTTTAATGTTGGTAATTCGATATTGAGCGTGCTGTTAGTTTTTTGAGCTTCTCCCGATTGAGCAGGCATCGCCCCCCACTCACCTGAACGACCATCATTATTCAAATCAGAAGTCGCGTCTGAGTCTCTCGCATTATGTTTATTACTTGGGTTAACGCTAGATTCACGTGATGATTGTGTTTTTTGCGGCGCTTGAGGACGAGAAAAGCCACCGCTATTATTGCTCTTTTCAGTCTGTGGAGATGACGGTGGTGTTGATGACGGCGGCGGAGATCCCGCATGTTGCATACGGTGCGATAAAACAAGAGGTGCAACCTGCGCGATATCATCAAAGGTTACTGCTTTTCGTCCACACCAGGCGGCATGCGTCAAACTCGCTCGATGCATCATAATATCAGCACGCAACCCATCTACATTTGCTTGTTGGCAACGCGTGGCTATTTCGATTAAACAATCATCGTTACACTGCACTGTTGGTAATAATTTCTGTGCATCGCTAATTTGTTGCTGTAAAAAAATTTGTTCTGCTTGGTAATCATCACAGAAAGCAATTTTATCAAGTTCGAAACGTTGTCGTGTTTTAACAATATTAATACGCTCATTGAGGCTGTACGTATTATCTAATTCAACCATCAAACCAAAGCGATCTTTTAATTGTGGACGCAACTCACCTTCATCGGGATTCATGGTGCCAATTAGAGTAAAACGGGCATCATGAGCATGGCTAATACCATCACGTTCGACAACATTTACGCCGCTGCTCGCCACGTCTAATAACTGGTCAACCAAATGATCAGGCAACAGATTAACTTCATCAACATACAATATGCCGTTATGCGCTTTTTTTAATAAGCCAGGAGAAAATTTAACTTGTTTATCTTTTAGTACATGGTCTAAATCCAATGTTCCTATCAGCATCTCTTCGCTTGCACCTAAAGGTAACGTGACAAATTGTGGAGTCTGTTCATCCTTAACGGGCAACAAGTCTGACACGGCGCGTGCTAAGGTTGATTTAGCACAGCCACGAGGTCCTGAAATTAATACACCACCAATCAGGGGATTAACCGTTGCAAGCAATAGCGCTAACTTAAACAGAGGTTGCCCTTGCACCGCGCTAAAAGGAAAAATAGCCTGTTGTGATGGGTCATTATAATTATTGATGTAGCTGCTCATTTTAATTCTCTCTAATGCGGCTTAAGCCACAGCGACCGCGGGATTTGATGCTTCAGTTAATAAACCATCTTGCAGGTTTAATTGGCGCGTTGCTAATTGGTCTGAAAATATCTTATCGTGGGAGATGATGATCATTGCCTGAGGCAATGCTTGCAACACATTTAAAAGACGCATTTTAGCTTTCTCATCTAATGCGTTAGTTGGTTCATCTAAAATTAATACTTGTGGCTCCATCACTAATACACTGGCTAAGGTGATCATGCGTTTTTCACCACCGGAAAGTTGGTGGGTAATACGTGACTCAAACCCTTGCATGCCTAACTGTTTCAAAGTTTGTAATGACTTTTCAATCGCCTGTTGCTTAGTAAGCCCTAAATTTAACGGTCCGAACATGACGTCTTCTAATACCGTTGGACAAAACAACTGGTCATCTGGATCTTGAAATAATAATCCCGCCTTAGCACGTAACTGATTAAACTGCTTCTCAGTTTTACAGTTCTCACCAAAGCCAATAATGTCACCTTGCTTGGCTTTTTTAAGGCCAACAATTAAATGTAATAACGTCGTTTTTCCTGCTCCGTTATCACCATTAATAACAACCCGTTCACTGCGATGTAAAACAAAGTTAATGGCTTTTAATACACTGCCACGCCTTGGATAAGCGTAACTAAGGTTTTCTATCTTAATCAGCGGTTGATTTGAATAAGTCATCAATATTGAGCCCTATTAACAGTATTAAGAAACAGAAAAAAGCAAAACCAAAAATAGCATCTACGCGACGCATTTTCATATCATCGTTAAGATAATAACGTCCACAAAAACCACGACACTTCATGGCACCTGAAATACGTTCAGCACGCTCTACAGAACGAATTAATAGCATGCCAAATAAGTAACCGATGCTTTTCCAAGTATGTTGATTGGTGCGTAATACAAAAGCACGCGCTTGCATTGCACGACGCATCTTTTTATATTCTTGGCTGATCACATCTAAATAACGCACCATAAATAACATTAAGTGAACTAATTTATCAGGTACTTTAAGATGTGCAAGTGCATGCCCTAGAGTTGATGCACTCATCGTTGCTACTAATGAAAATAACACTAACAACACCGCATTCGCTTTAATAGTGATTAATAACGCATGTGCTAAACCTTGCCAACTAGCATCAAAACCAAACACACTAAACATCGCATCACCGGGTGTGGTAAACGGCAAAACACATATTAGCGTTAACATAAACAAATCCATCGCAATCACTCGACGCAAGGTACGCTTTATATTGAGTTTGCTCGACTTCACCAGTATAAAAGCAGCTAACAAACCGACTAAGGTCGGCACAAAATGACTGCTTAAAACGACAACTAGCGCAAATAACCCCGAGCAAACCACACGCACACGTGCATCAATTGCATCTATCCATGATGCTTGATGTTTTAGTGCTTGTCCTGACCATGACGTCAAACTATGCTCTAGCCCCTGCGACATTACTTGTTAGCCTTTAATTTACGTTCACGTAAAAAAGCCACCAATCCCAGCAAACCAAAGATATAGCCAATACCACCGATCATATCGCGGAACCCTGATTTTTCTTTTAATGCTTGGATCTCTTTGCGTAAAGGTTTTATCTGTTTAGCAATCGCTTTATCTAACATTAATGGCGTAATTTGGGCGCTTAACATCGGCACATTATTCATATTTTGGCTAGTGATTGTACTTGTTTTAGTATTTACAGACGTTTTAGACGCAGAGGTAGCGGCGCTAGAAGTATCTATATTGCTGCTATTGGCACTATTGCCACTGTTAATATTATTATTCACAATATTGTCTAGATCTTCAGGCAACTCTTCAGCAGGTAATAGCATTTTTAACGTATGCCCCGCTCCCATATTTATTTCAAACACATGATTAATACGTTTTCTAGCAGTGAATATAAAAAAGCCATCTTCATCAGTCACCACTTCCCCCAGCGGCGTCCCCGACTGATCAGACACTTTAACCAACGTCCCCGCATTAGCCATCGCACCATTAGAAAAACCAGCTTCACCTTCAATATCAAAACCATTGACGTAAACACCACCGACGACATTATGCGCTAAAGCATTCATTGTCAGTGACCATAAAAAAGGCAATAAAATAAATAATGAATAAAATCTTTTCATTAACTTTTTTCCTTAGTAATAAACTCAGGTTTTACCGTATGAATTAAATAGACTGCAGCATAAGAAACAAAACCTTCCACGATCATAATAGGAATATGCGCAGGTAATACTGCTTTTGCCGCTAATACAAATGACTCACCCGATAACGCTAATGAAAAAGCCACCATCACCGAGGTAATGATAATGGCGCCAGCACCGCCAATCGCGCCCCAAATAGCTGCAACTTTAGCACTTTCATGGCGAATGCCTTTGTAACAAAGATAATAAATAATCACTGCCGGTAACGCGATATTGACGGTATTAACACCCAATACGAGTAAACCGCCAAAGCCAAAGAAAATAACCTGTAATAGCAATGCCACTAATAATGCCGGAAAAGCAACCCAGCCTAAAATAATGCCGAGTAGTCCATTCATAATTAAATGCACACTAGAAAAGCCCAAGGGTAAATGGATATAAGAAGCAATAAAAAATACAGAAGCTAATACGCCCACCAATGGCAGGTGGTCATAGTCCATTTTTTTTAGACCAATAAAAACACCGACAACAGCCAAAACTGCGCCACTGACTAATACCGGTACTGACAGAGCACCATCAACAATATGCATAATTTATCCGTTTAAAGTGATACGTCTAAGTAATACGTTGCGCCTATAAAAGCTAACGCTACAAAGGCTATGGTAACTTAGTCGCTTGCACCCAAATAACCGCGTCTTGTGATAACGCTTTACCTTGATAAGTTGTTTTTTCTCCTATACCTAACGCGGCAAATCCCCACTGCCCTGCTTTTAATAATGAAAAGTGGAAGGTGCCGTTCGCATCGGTGTAGATAGTCTGAGTTACAAAAATATCCGAAGGCGGTGTCATGATCGGTTCTTTAGCAAAATGATTATTTTGCATATCCGGTACATAATTCATAAATTCGACTTCAACAGCAGCAAATGGAACTGGCTTGCCATTAGACTTCACTACCGCACTAAAAATACCGCCTTCATAAATAGCATAAGGTTTAGTGAGTGGCACTATTTCAGCCGTTAACCCAATGTCTTTATTCCAGTCTGTAGGGAGGTTACCAACATTCACAATTGTTTTGGTGATTTGTTGAATATAAATATCTTCTTCTGCTTCAAAATAAGGAGAAGGCTGTGCAATAAAGACATAATCACCTAAACCACGTAACTTCACATCTGCCTGATAAGCATGGCCTTTATCAACTGCGCTTTCCCACTCAATATCAGTAACCGTGTCAATAAGGTCGGTCTTTTTACCTTTTTTAATCATGTAAAAAGCTTCAGGTTTATCCACAGCCATCACATGTCCGCTTGCAGCTGGATGTGTAAAAGGCATTTTAAAGCTGATTGCCCCGCCTTTTGCATGTAACAATTCAGGGGTGTAAAGCATTTGGAAATGAGCATTGGCCGAAAATGAAAGCATACAGGTTACGGCTAAAATGAAGGGATTAGAAAATTGTTTTAGTTTTTTAAAGGTTAACACAGAAAAATCTCCGTCTGATTAATGAACAGGCGAAGTTGTGGAGGAGATGGAACACCTAGAATAAGCAATACATGACTGTTGCCAATATGCTTAATAAAGATAAACCAGCCGGTGAAGCCCTCCGCAACACCACGGTACTTGCGTCAAAAGCAAGTATCATCCAGAGGTTTGGTATCCGGGCTCAGCAAAATCAATAAATATTGCTCTACCGTTGCGGGGGCAGCCTTGGTCTTTAACCAAGTTCCCAAACAGATGTGATGGTAACCGATATAACGGGATTAATGACCACTACAAATGCATCGTTTTAACACGATATCCAAAGGAGGCAGAACCATAACTTGATACAGGTCAAACAGTCAATATAAAGCACCTATTTTATGCTTAATAATACAAGTGCTGATATCGCTAAATACTTTACCTGTGTTTTATGAACATTATTTTTGTACCGTCAAATTTTTTATGATCGGCAACACCTGTAATAAATGCAGCAGAAGCCGTTGTATAAAAATAAGCATTTATGACGAATAAATTTACACATTAAAACAGAGATCATACGGCAACTCAGTAAGAACCTGAATTTTAACATATTATCATATTGGCATGATTACTGCTTTACTATGCAATATATACTCAATACTAGTTAATCATTAATGAGTATTATAAAAACAACCTAACAACGAAAGGAATCAATTTCATGAAAAAAATCATCATAGCAGCCGTTACTTCACTAATGGCTTTAAACGCAAATGCAGCTCTTATTAATATCTATGAGACAAACTCATCTTTAAGCAATATTGCACAATCTCAAGCAGTTATTGATAGCGCAACTGCCTCAACATCTTCATTTGAAAGTGATAATATTTTTTACAGCGATGCTGCAGCAGATGGAGCGCCTGGATTTGATAATGGTCATAATCAAACGTTTGTATTAACTGCAACAGGTTTTGTTGACACTTCTTTATATTCTGCACTGAAGTTTTTCCACGATGATGGCATGATAGTTAGTCTAGCGGGTAATCCAGTCTATACCTACAATGCAAATACAGCTAAAAGAAGTAGCGGGCTGATTAGCTTTGCAGATACTGGTTTAGTATCTTTTGATTTGTTGTTCTGGGAAAACACTGGTGCAGCGACTCTACTTACTTACGGTGTATTAAGAAATGGTACACAAGCAACTGAAGTCGCAAAAATTGCTTCAGTTCCTGCACCTGGTGCAATGGCCTTATTTGGTTTAGGCTTAATTAGCTTAGTAGCCGCGCGTCGTCGTAAAGCCTAACTTTATCAAATAGCTGTTATAAAATAGCTATTCTCGCATTGCCTTTTATAGAGTAGCTTTACAGCTACTCTATATTTCCAACCCATCATTTTACAGCTTAATACTTACAATCTTATCGCTGTAGACTTTCTATTCTTAGGATCTAGTTTCCTACTACAGAATTTTCGACCTCTATTTTCATGCATTGAATCACTTCATTTTTTCCAGCCATTCCTTAGGTGACATACCTAGTTTTTTTCTAAAGACGCGAGCAAGTGCAGACCCGTTCTCATAACCCACTGCATTGGCGACTAATGACACTGACTTATTTTTCTTTAATAAACTTTTCGCTACAATAATTCGCCAATCAATAACATAGTCTCCAGGGCTTTGACCAACAAGGCGTTTAAATAATTCAGAAAATTTAGAACGTGACATTAATGCCAGTTCTGCCATCTCCTCTAACCCCCATTGCCGCTCGGGCGCATCTTGGATAGCTAAGATAACTTTAGAAATTTGAGGGTGAGATAATCCAGCTAATAAACCATGCTTGATCATTTTATGACTCAATACATGCCTAAGAATATAAATAATAAAAATATCCGTCAGGGAGTTAATCATAGGTAATCGACCGCATCTATCTTCAAAAGCCTCTTCAAATAATGCCAGTGACGTCTGTTTTATTTTAGGACAATCATTGAGATTAAAATGCAGCAAGGTAGGCAGAGCTTCTGCAATCGGATTAGATGTTGTTTCATTATAAATTACATTAGCACAGACCAACTTCGGTGGATTATTAGGATTACCAACAATACGATGAGTATGTGGTAAAGGAATAAATAATACCGTCGGCTGATTAAACAATTGAGATTTGCCCAGCTCATCAATAAGCGTTAACTCACCTGCCTGTAAAAGGTGTAAATGGCCTTGATTAGGTTGTTTATCAAAATGACTAATGCCACACAAATTGCCAGTAAAAAAGACTTCCGTGTTCATCGAAAACCGCTTCAAGATAATTGAAAGTTGATCCATTGTTACTCTCTCCCTGACCACTTTGGACGATTGGGTTCAAACTATGGACTATGTCATCCCTTTCACTAGATTGAAAGCCTTATATTATTAACCAAGCCAGCATCTGTCCTGACTTAATTTAAAACTATCGTTATTAAACATGGAGAAATACAATGACACTTTCATCACTCATCAAATCCACACTAATAAGCTCTGCACTGTTAGTCAGCAGCTTCAGTTTTGCAGCCAACATTGAAGTTAATGCAAATAGTAACGACCTAGCAATTCAGGGCTACGATACCGTTTCATACTTTACTAAAGGTGCACCGACTAAAGGCTCTGACAAATATACAGCCGCTTACAATGGTGCTATCTACCACTTTTCAAATGCCGATAACCGTGATTTATTTAAAGCAACGCCGGCTAAGTATGCTCCACAATACGGTGGCTTTTGTGCGATGGGTGTAGCGATGAATCAGAAGTTTGATACTGACCCAACAGCATGGCATATCAAAGGCGATAAATTATATTTAAACCTTAACAAAGATGTACAAAGACAATGGTTAAAAGATGTCCCAGGTTTCCTTGAAACCGCACAAGTTAACTGGACGGGTATTAAAGGTTTGACTGAAGCTCAAATTGAAAAAATAAACGAATAACACTAATAGCAATAAGCGAGATTTAACCATGAAGCAACTAACCGCTAACGACTCTCTTGATGATTTATTATTAGAGCACGAACATTCACTACTCTTTTTTAGTGCGTCTTGGTGCGGGCCCTGCCAATCGATGACACCTGTTGTTGAAAATGTATCCAATGCAATGAACCAACGCCTTAACACCATTAAAGTGGATGTTGATGCTTCACAACATGACGCGATAGATTACGGCATACGAAGCGTACCAACGCTATTACTAGTAAAAAATAACGAGATTATTGCACAACAGGTCGGTGGCATGCCGCCAGTCCAATTGATGCAATGGTTAGAGCAATATATTTAGTTGCTTCATTTAACAATGCATCACTAATAAACCTTCAGAGGATTTTTTTATGAGTCATAAATTATTAGCAAGCGCAGCCTTAGCGGCGGTTATTGCCGCAGGTGTTTCGGCGCCTGCACAAGCAGCGAGTAAAGAAAAGTGTTACGGCATCGCAGCGGCAGGTCAAAATGACTGCGCAAATTTAGCAGGTACCCATTCATGTGCTGGTCAATCATCACTTGATAATGATAAAGGTGAGTGGAAACTCGTTGCAAAAGGGACTTGTTCTACACTTGGTGGGTTATCAAAAGCTGAAGCGAAAGCGCATTACAAAGCAAACTCGTAGCCCTAGCAATCAGAATGAAGAACAACTCTATAAAACGAGTGAAATAGAGATCTCAAACTGAATGAAACGGCTATAAATTATAGGAAAAGTAATATGTCAGTAAATAATCAGAATATATTAATTGGTGTCGGTTTAAGGCATCCACATTTTACTGACGTATTAACACAAGCTAAGCAAGTTGATTTTGTAGAAGTACACTCTGAAAATTTTTTTGGTGAAGGTGGTGCTGCGCTATCTGTGTTACACCAAGTTCGCGAAAAATACCCAATCAGTCTGCACTCCACATCCATGGGTTTAGGCTCTCGTGAAAATATTCCTAACGATTATTTGCAGCGTTTGAAGAAACTAACAGACAGTATTGACCCTTTTTTAATGTCAGAACATGCCTGTTTTACTTGGGGTCAGCAGCAAGGACAATTAATACATAGTGGTGATTTGCTGCCTATTGAACATACGCATGCCAGCTTAGACAGGATGTGTATCAAAGTAGATAAGGTACAGTCTTTTTTAGGCCGACCACTGATTATAGAAAATGTGTCATCATATTTAACGTTCGAACAAAGTCATATTTCAGAAGCTACTTTTTTAGCAGCACTGAGCCAACGTACTGGTGCAAAAATATTGTTAGATATTAATAATATTGCGGTTAATACTCAAGTTTCGGAGTTCACTTTTAGCCCATAAAAGTGGACGTTTCATCATTCTAGCGCCTCTTGCCGCAAGGTGAAACTATCCATTTGCATGACTTGCGTAAAAAAATCGACAACCATTTTTTCAATTTTGTTTAACACGTCATGTTTATCAACGTTTGTTAAACTTGTCATTTCATTTAATGCACCCGCGATCAACGCTTTGAATAATCCCCACAATTTACTGGCAAAGTTCAGGCAACTCAAATTTTCTTCAAAATCATTTCTTACATCACTAAGTCTTGCCGAGCCTTCTTCTTGTTTGGCAAAAAGCAGAATGCAAAACCTTAGGCCAGTTAGGTGTATTGAGGC
>NZ_AXWP01000041.1:15698-72912 GCF_000482725.1 Psychromonas arctica DSM 14288 | reverse complement strand
GGTTTGTAGAAAAAGAAATACCTAATAGGTTGTTAAATTTAGCAATTTTTCATGCTCCAATTAAAACAACCTGAGTTAAATGCATAAGCATGTTATTTTAAATAGGTCTGTGCTTCTTTTTCAACGTTATCAAGTTCGTCTAATAGCTCTAATAACTCAGGCTCTAAATGATGTGCTTTAACCCCTTGCTTCAGCTCTTTTTCGATTAAGCCGGCAATATTCTTTAATTTAGGCACGCCGCTATAGCTACAACCACCATGAAATTTATGAATGATAGTAACAAACTGCTCATGGTCACCGTCTTCTTCAATCACTCGATTTACGACACTTCTGATATCTGCAAACTCATCTAATAACATACTTAACATCTCTTTTGCTAAGTCAGTTTTTCCTGCAGATTGTTGTAATGCAAGTGCCCAGTCAAATGATTTTTTTTCTACAGTAGGCAATGTCGGGGCTGGCGTTGATGATGTTTCTTGAGCCGACAAAGGATCAATCACTTTTGCATTCGGCGCCCACTTATTAATAATTGCCTGTAAAGCCAACTCATCAATTGGTTTAGCTAAGCAATCATCCATCCCTTTTTGTAGAAGCTGCTCTTTTTCACCTGGCAAAACATGTGCAGTCACGGCAATCACCGGGCTTTCTTGATTTAAAGAGTTCTTTTTTATTTCAGCACAGGCACTAACACCATCTAAAACTGGCATTTGGATATCCATGAAGATAATGTCAAAAGGTATTTTCTGTGCTTGCTCTACGGCTTCTCGCCCATTACGACAAGTCGTCACTCGATTAACGCGATCGCTAAGCATCGCTGAAATGAGTTTTAAATTAGCTCGGTTGTCATCAACGGCCATCACATTGATGTCTTTACGTAGCAATGGCGCTGACACTTGTAGTGTGGTGGGTGTCGTTTCATTAGAGACTAAAGCATTGGCAAAGTTTTTATGATTAATCGGTTTACTTAAGCAATGCGTGATACCGGTATTCATTAATTGTTCATACACGCTTGGATCACTGGAGTTGATTAATACAATGATATTGTCAGTATACTGCTTCGCTTGCTCTATATGGTTTAATAATGGACGTATATCTTGGTTATTGCTGTGTCCGATGACAATACTGTCATAGCATTTGTTGAGTGCTTTTTTCCATTGTAGATCTGTTTCAGTAAGCGTGGCGTTTGTTTTCCATTGCGTTAATAGCTGCGTGCACGCCCTTGCTGCATATTCGTTCGATTCATAGGCTAAAACGCTTCGACTTGATAGCCTTGTAAGCGGTAAAGATTCCAATGACGTTCTTGTATTTTTTTCTATTTCAATAACAAACCAGAAAACAGAACCTTGATCAGGTGCCGATGTTAAATCGATATGGCCTTTCATTTGGCGCACTAGTTTTTGTGTGATCACGAGTCCTAGACCGGTACCACCATATTGACGAGTGATACTACTATCTGCCTGTCCAAAGGCTTTAAAGAGTTGTACTTGTTGCTCTTTAGAAATACCGATACCCGTATCCGAGATAACAAATTTAAGCTTGATATTGTTCTCTTTACTGCAGTCTTCTTCAATGCGTTGAATATTAACTTCAATATTACCTTGTTCGGTAAACTTGACTGCATTACCTATTAAATTAGTTAACACTTGTTGTAAACGCATTGCGTCGCCGATCAACTCTTGCGGTACATTGCTATCAATATACATACTGAGTTCAATATTTTTTTCATGCGCACTTTGCGCCAAGAGATGCATCGTTTCATTAATGCAATCACGAATATCGAAGGGAATATTTTCTAGGTCTAATTTACCTGCTTCAAGTTTAGAGAAGTCTAAAATGTCATTAATGATATTAAGCAGATTACCTGCAGAGCGTTCAATCGTTTGTAAGTAATCAACTTGGTTATTAGTCAGTTGTGTTTTCAGTAATTGCCTTGCAAATCCAATCACTCCATTAAGTGGAGTACGTAATTCATGACTCATATTGGCCAAGAATTCAGATTTTACTGACGCCGCTTGTTGCGCTTCTTTACGGGTAATATCTAATTCAATATTTTGTACTTCCATTTGATCTAGTGTTTCTCGCAACTCACTAGTCGCTAAATCAATACTCTCTTGCATCTCTTCATGATGTTTAGACATGGCCACGGCCATTTCATTGATACCGTGCTGCAATAGGCTAATTTCGCCAGTGTACTCACCTTCTACACGTGAGTTTAAACGTCCAAGACTGATTTTCTCAACTACCGAGGCCATTTCTGAAATAGGGGCTGTAATGCGCTTTGCCTGTCTGAAAGCTAAATAAACACTGCCTAGTATGCCCATTAAGACGACCAGCAAGGAGATTGCAGCATCGCGATATAGTAATAACTCAACTTGGTCGCGATTTATCTCTAATGCGACATAGCCGACCACTTTACGGGGTTGATCAAAGGTTAATTGATACTCTAAAAAGTTGGTTTCATCAATAATGGGACTATGGATAATAATATTGTTACCAATAGTGCTGATCTGCGGTAAATCTGGAATGGGTTCATCGACCGCTAATCTCAGTTGTTTATAATCCCGGTGATAATTACTGATCACAAATAATTCATTGTCAGCGGTAAAAATCGCAATACTTTTGATCATGGGGCTATTTTTACGGTGTGTCGCACCAATTAAACGGCGTAAAATAGTTCTTGTTTCATCTTGCATGCCATATTCACTGGCAATCGATAATGCATCAGCAACATTAAGAGCGCGATTAATTAAGAACTCATCGGCTTGTTGAAAGCGATGAAATGAAAAGTAACCGGCTAATAACCCACCAATCAATACAGTAGGAAGGATGGTATAAGCAATAACTTGTGCGCGTAGGCCGTATTTAGTCATAGGATAAAGTCTAATTTCAATGGAGTAATGAATGCTTGCATGTTTTATGTGACAATAGTGTACCGATAAACGTAATCGCTATCATGGCATAGCTTACTTCACCTGTGAAATATTTATGGCTCAGTTCTTCAAAGCATCGCGCACAAACAAGCAAAATAACAAAGTAATTAAACATTGTCAGATTGATAAACTCGATCATCAAGCTCGTGGCATGTTATTTCATCAAAACAAACCATTGTTTGTAGAAGGTGGATTGATCGGGGAAGTATTGGATGTTTCCATTGAGGAAGATAAAAAACGTTATAAAAAAGCGTCTATTATCAAAATACATAAAGCCAGTGAATTACGTATAACCCCGCATTGTCAGCACTATCAAGAATGTGGTGGTTGCCACTTACAGCACATTGAGCAAAGTGCTCAAATTGAGATAAAACAGCAAGGTGTATTAAGTTTATTTGAACGGTTTGCTAAATATAAGCCTGAATACTTAGAAGCCACTTTGCAATCTGATGCTTGGGCCTATCGTCGTTGTGCACGTTTTGGTGTGCTCTATGATAAAAAGACTAAAAAAGTACAGATGGGGTTTCGTCGCTCCAAAAGTAGCGAACTAATTAATCAACAAATTTGTCCGGTATTAAAACCTGCGTTATCGCAGTTAATTTTACCAATTAAAGCCTTATTAAACCAACTGCAAGGTAAAGCGGCACTTGGCCATATTGAGTTAGTTGAAGCTGAAAATACGGTGGCAGTTTTATTGCGTCATCTCAAACCGCTTTCTGAACAAGATGTACAGTTGATTATCGCTTTTTCTGAACAACATCAATTACAGTTTTATGCACAAAGCAACCCAACCACCATCACATGTTTAACGACAGAGCATCAATTATCTTACTCCTTACCAGAGCAAGATTGCCAGTTTGGATTTAACGTTGATGATTTTCTTCAAGTAAATGCTGTGGTTAACGAAAAAATGGTCATGCAAGCAATGAATTGGCTCGCATTAAACGAAACTGACCAAGTATTGGACTTATTTTGTGGACTGGGTAACTTTACGTTACCTATCGCAAAAATTGCTAAACAAGTGGTTGGAGTGGAAGGTATTCAAAAAATGGTCGACCGTGCCACAGAGAATGCCAAACATTGCCAAATAAATAATGCGCAATTTTACCAAGCTGACTTAAGTGATCTGAACGCATTAAATGCACAATGGTCAAAGCAAGAATATAACAAAATATTATTAGATCCTGCGCGTGCTGGTGCTGCTGAATGTATGGCGTTTGTCGCCAATAAAAAACCAACGCATATTGTCTATGTTTCTTGTGATCCTGTGACTTTAGCGAGGGATAGCCAGTTGCTTTTAGAGCAGGGCTATAAACTTGATAAATTAGGCTTAGTCGATATGTTCCCACAAACTGCGCATGTGGAATCGATGGCATTATTTGTCAAAAATAAGTAATATTTATAGCGTAATAAAGTTTTAATTCAAATGAGAACAAAATATCCAATCTGTTTATCATTGGGTGTTTTTTAGTATTATTAGGATCTGCTGAGGCTGCATTAAAATTCGTCTTTAAAGTCTCAGTTTTAAAGGAGCATGTTAACAGTGCTTTAGTATTCATTGTTTGCTTGTAATCGAAAAGATTCAGTTGATTTTTTGGAGTATTAGATGGTTTCAGTTCGTGATACACACTTTTACCAAAGTGCATTAAATGACCCTGAGAAATGGGTGACAACCTTTGGCTTAAGTAAACAAGATCAAAATAATTTATTTGATAATTACAATAAAGTCAGTGAATTATGTGACTCCGAACAGCAGATCGTTGCATTGAAGCTTGGATGTGAAATGGTTGAAATACTGGTCACTCTAAACATGGACATGGATACTTTAAATGCAGCACTAATCTTTCCTTTACTAGCTCAAGATGTTTTAAGCGCTGAAAAAATTGATGAGTTGTGGCCAAAGCGCATTGCTAAATTAGCCAAAGGCGCGATGGAAATGGAAGGTATTCGCGCTTTACAAGATAGAGGCGGTAAAAAAAGTACTGCGTCTCAAGTTGATAATTTACGCCACATGTTATTAGCGATGGTAGAAGATGTTCGTGCAGTGGTGATTAAACTTGCTGAACGTATTTGTTATTTACGCCAGGTTAAAATTGCCGACGAAGATACAAAAGTGCAACTTGCTCATGAAATATCAACCATTTACGCTCCTTTAGCAAATCGTTTAGGAATAGGGCAGTTGAAGTGGGAGCTTGAAGATCTGTCTTTTCGTTACCTACAAGCTGAAACCTATAAAAATATTGCTAAACAGCTTGATGAAAAGCGTATCGATCGTGAAAATTATATTCAAAATTTTGTTGAAACCGTTAAATCATCATTAAATGAGATGAACATAACGGGGACTGCTTATGGGCGACCTAAGCATATCTACAGCATTTATAGAAAAATGCAGAAAAAAGACCTTAAATTTGATGAATTATATGATGTAAGGGCAGTACGTGTTGTGGTTGAAAAACTGCAGGATTGTTATGCCGCATTAGGCGCTATTCATACTAAATGGCGACATATTCCTCGTGAATTTGATGATTATATTGCTAACCCTAAACCTAACGGTTATCAATCTATTCATACGGTTGTTTTAGGCGATAGCGGTAAGCCTGTTGAAGTACAAATACGTACCCAACAAATGCATGAAGACTCTGAAATGGGGGTTGCTGCGCATTGGAAATACAAAGAAGGCAGTGCTGGTGGAAAGTCAGCGAGTAATTACGAAGAAAAAATAGCCTGGTTGCGTAAACTCTTAGCATGGCAAGAGGATATGAGTGACGGTGATGATTTAGTTGAGGAGATTCGAAGCCAGGTCTTTGATGACCGTGTGTATGTATTTACACCAAAGGGAGAAGTGATTGATATGCCAGCGGGGTCGACGCCACTCGATTTCGCTTATTATATTCATAGTCAAATTGGACATCGTTGTATCGGTGCAAAAATTGCCAATCACATCGTTCCATTTACTTATCAGTTAAAAACCGGTGACCAAGTTGAAATTCTTACTCAAAAAGAAGCTAACCCAAGCAGAGATTGGTTAAATCCACAGCTCGGTTATATTAATGCTCCGCGTGCTCGTCATAAAGTCGCGACTTGGTTTAGAAAACAGGATCGAGACAAAAATATCATTGCAGGACGTGAGTTGTTAGAAGTTGAATTGGTTAAGATTAATTTAAAGCTTGCCGATATAACACCTGCGATCTCGCGCTTTAACGTGGGCAGTGCTGATGATATTTATGCAGGAATTGGTAATGGTGATTTACGTATTAATCAATTGGTACACTTTTTAGATGGGTTTTATCATCAAAAAACCCTAGAACAACAAGATGCTGCCGCGTTATTAGAGTTACAAAACCGCAAGACACAAATTACGCCTAAAAATACAGGCAAAGATATCATTATTGATGGCGTGGGTAACTTAATGCATAACATTGCAAGGTGTTGCCAACCAGTACCTGGTGAGGAAATTGTCGGTTATATAACTCAAGGGCGTGGTATTTCTATTCACAAAAGTAACTGTGAGCAATTAGCTGACCTAGAAGAAGCCCACCCTGAACGTATTATTAGTGCTAATTGGGGGGATTCGCAATCATCGGGTTATACATTAACGCTTCGCTTAATTGCAGATGATAGAAGCGGATTGTTAAAGGATATCACCACGGTATTATCCAATGAAAAGGTAAATTTATTGGGCGTACACAGTCAAACGAACACTAAAACATTAACGGCCATTATTGATCTATCCTTAGAGGTTCAAAACAATAAAGAGATTAATAAATTATTAGTGAAGCTAAAACAGCTTAAAGATGTATCTGACGCGCATCGGTTGTAAGCTAAGCGATCTATAAATAGATAAAGTCTGTTTATAAATAAAGCCACTTATTTCAACAGAAATAAGTGGCTTTATGCTTTGTTTAATAGCTCAATAGTTCAGCAGTTCAGCAGTTCAGCAGTTCAATAGCTCAATAGTTCAGTAGTTCAGTAGTTCAATAGTTCAGCAGCTCAATAGCTTAGCAGCTCAATAGTTCAATAGCTCAGCAGTTCAGTAGCTCAATGAGTCATCAGTGAACTACTGCACTTGCTATCCAATAGTAGTTGGCATTAAATAAAATCAATCGGGTCAACATCAATTGACCAACGTACCTTTCTCCCCTCTGGTATTTTTTCAAAATGTGTTAACGCAATATTTAATGTTTTAGTGACTAAAACTCTCTGTTCACTTTGTATCAGTAATTGAAAACGATATTTTCCTGCACGCCTTTCCATTGATGCGGCAATTGGGCCTAGTATCAGTAGACGATCACTGACTTTATTATTTTGTGCTATTTGGTTTAATGTTTGTTTGCACAGAGTCAGGAAGTTTTCTGCCTGTGTTGCATTCAATGATTCCGCTCTAATTAAAGCTTGATAAGAAAATGGCGGTAATTGAGCCATTTTTCGTTCCTGTAAAGCACTGCGAGAAAAATCACCATAACCATTATTAACTAACTCTTGTAATAGGTTATGCTCGGGGTGGAAAGTTTGTAGAACCACTTGTCCTTTCTTTTCTGCTCGGCCTGCTCGACCTGCTACTTGCGTGAATAATTGGCCCAACCTTTCACTCGCTCTAAAATCATTACTAAACAGGGCTCCATCAACATCAACCAAAGCCACTAACGTAACATCTGGAAAATGATGTCCTTTGGCTAGCATTTGAGTACCCAGTAATATTTTATATTTACCGCTGTTAATATCGTTGAGATATTCGTTAAAACTATCTTTTTTACGCGTATTGTCTCGATCAATTCTCACCGTTTTATGATCTGGGAATAACTGCGTTAATGTTTCTTCCAGTTGCTCTGTCCCTACACCGGTAGAGTGCAAGTTGGTAGAACCACAATCATGACATTGTTCTGGTACCGGATGTGTCGCCATACAGTGATGACAATGTAGATAGTTTGCACTTTTATGGTAAGTGTAAAAAGCATCACAACGCTGACATTTTGCCAGCCATCCACATTCATGACACATTAAAACGGGGGCGTAACCACGGCGATTTAAAAATAAAATAACCTGATTGTTTTTATCAAGATGTTGTTGCATCAGTTCGATTAATTGTGGTGATAATCCTGACTTAAGCGGTAATCCCGTCAGATTAATTAAGTCATTTCTAGGGGGAGTCGCATTGCCCGCTCGATGTGTCAAAAATAGATGCTGGTAACGACCTGATAATGCATTATTAAGTGATTCAAAAGCAGGCGTCGCAGATCCTAGTAAAATAGGAATGTTTTCTTGAGAGGCGCGTTTAATCGCAAAATCACGTGCATGATAACGAAAGCTGTCTTGTTGTTTAAAAGATGCATCATGCTCTTCATCTAAAATAATTAACCCAAGGTTTTTAAAATCACTAAAAATGGCACTTCGAGTCCCAATCACAATCGCAGCACTACCTTGTTTAGCGTGCAACCAAGTTTCCAGTTGTTGCTGTTCGTTTAATGCAGAATGTTTTAAATAGATGGGCACACTAAAGCGTGCTTTGAAGCGCTTAATGGTCTGTGGCGTTAACCCAATTTCTGGTACGATAATTAATGCTTGTTGACCTTTTTCTAAGACCGCTTTCAATATATTAAGGTAAACTTCTGTTTTACCACTGCCAGTGATCCCTTCCAACAAGTAACATTTAAATTTATTTAATTGCTGCGTCACACTGGTTATAGCAAGCGCTTGTTCTGTGCTCAATTGAGGTTTTTGCTGCAGCTCTTGTAAGGATTCTGCCCACTCTAGATTGCTAGCTGGGATTTCTTCATACCGTGTGACCAGTTGTTTTTCTTGCAGGCTATTTAATGTCGCTCGGCTGACATTGTTCTCTTTTAATTGATCATAACTGAGTGCTGATACTTGTAATAGTTGTGCTGCTTGATATTGCTTTTTCGCCCTTGTTAACTGGCTTATATCACTATCAGCTTGTTTCAATTTCCAATATTCTTGAGCTTTAAAGGTGGCGGGTTTTCCTTTGCGCAACAAAGTAGGGATAGCTTGTTGAAAGACATCACCAAAAGGATGCTGATAATAGATCGCTGCCCAGTTTAATAACTTATATAAGCTATGACTTAATAATGCTTGTTGATCCAACAATTGTGAAATTGATTTTAATTTTTCGATGGCATAGTCAGATTGCGCTGGTGTCGCAGTGATCACCCCGACTTGTTTTCGGTGGCCACCGCCAAAAGGGACGAGCACACGACTGCCAATTAATGAGTTTAGGTCTTCTGGATGGAGGTAGGCTGGAAGCAAGTAATCAAATTGCTTATGTAAAGGAATCGCCAGTGCCACTCTGCAAATTATTAATTGAGTCATAGAAGATCTGTTTTAAGTTAATACATCATTAGGATTAAACATTGTAACCTGTTTATGGAAAGGGTTCTGTTTAAGTCTGCTAAATTAATCAATTTATACTTATCTGTATTTCATTTTATGCCTCTCATTGATACCTCTCAACTAGACTTACCATCCATGCCTCTTAAGGGCTTGTTGATTTTGTATCTGTATGATAATAATAATAAAATAGTGAAGACCATTAAGTTTTTTTAATACTGAAAATAAAGTTGTTATTTTTGGTTATTTTAAGTTGTACTTTTATTGCCCATTACTATACAATCCGCAACCTGAAATTTAATGAAAAATACGTGTGGTACTTTGTTGAGTGAAATAATTCATTCAAGCTGAGCAGCGATACGGCCTAAAAGAGGTTTTCCCTATGAAAAATGATATTCATCCAGAATACAAATTAGTTACTGCTACTTGTTCATGTGGTAATGTAATCAAAGTTGGTTCTACTCTTGGTAAAGAAGAGTTAACTTTAGATATTTGTTCAGCTTGTCACCCATTCTACACTGGTACTCAACGTGTTGTTGATACTGGCGGTCGTATTGACAAGTTCAAAAAACGTTTCGGTGCTTTATCTTCTAAATAAGATAACTACCACGTTTTTAAAAAGCACCTTAGGGTGCTTTTTTTGTATCTGTAAACCTGAAATTTACTTTTTTTCTAAATATTGCCTTCCATTACAACCCTAGCTTGTTTGAGCTGTTACAATACTGCAAATTAGCCCTGTGATTTTGGTTAAAACTTGATTATCATCACACTTTTATTTTTATGCTTATTTTTTTAAGCAATTTAGCCTATTCGAATGGAATTTATAGATGTCAGATTTTCGCCAACAAGCCCTTGATTACCACGCTTTTCCTAAACCAGGAAAAATAAGCGTTGAGCTTACAACTTCAGCTGAAACAGCTGAAGATTTATCATTAGCATATAGTCCAGGTGTTGCTGAGCCGGTTAGAGAGATTGCCGCTAACCCTGATGATGTTTATAAATATACCGCGAAAGGTAATTTAGTTGCTGTGATCACTAATGGTACGGCTATTTTAGGGCTAGGTAATTTAGGCCCGTTAGCTTCTAAGCCTGTAATGGAAGGTAAAGCATTATTATTTAAACGCTTTGCAAACCTTGATGCGGTCGATATTGAAGTAAAGCATCGTACACCAGAAGAGTTTATTAATACTGTGGCTAATATAGCAGATACCTTTGGTGGTATTAATCTTGAAGATATTAAAGCACCTGAATGTTTTGAAATTGAAAAAGAGCTAAAGCAACGCTGTAATATTCCGGTTTTCCACGATGACCAGCACGGCACTGCAATTGTAACCGCAGCGGCAATGATCAATGCGTTAGATATTCAAGGTAAAAAAATTGAAGAGTCTAAAATTGTCTGTATGGGCGCTGGTGCAGCAGCCATTGCTTGTATGGAATTATTGATTAAATGTGGCGCGTTGCGTGAAAAGATTTACATGTTGGACCGTAAAGGGGTAATTCATACTCGTCGTGACGATATCAATGAATATAAACAACGTTTTGCCAATAATACTGACCAACGCACTTTGCAAGATGTTATTTGTGGTGCAGACGTATTTGTGGGGGTATCTGGCCCGAATGTATTAGGTGCTGACGATGTTAAACTAATGGCTCCGAATCCAGTTATTTTTGCTTGCTCAAACCCAGATCCTGAAATTAACCCTGAATTAGCACACTCAGTACGCGATGATTTGATTATGGCGACAGGACGCAGTGATTACCCTAACCAAGTTAATAATGTACTTTGTTTCCCGTTCATCTTCCGTGGTGCTTTAGATGTTCGTGCAACGGACATCAATGATGAAATGAAAGTAGCTGCTGTTAATGCAATTCGTGCGATTGCAAAACTGCCAGTGCCAGAGTCTGTTCTTAAAGCAAGTGGTTATGAATCTCTCGATTTTGGTAAAAATTATATTATTCCTAAACCTATGGATCCTCGTTTATTGAAAAGTGTCGCAGGTGCTGTTGCACGTGCTGCTATTGCAACGGGTGTCGCACAAATTGAACTTCCTGAAGATTATATGCTTTAAGCTTGACTTCACAACTTGACATAACGATTCCTATTTTGTTGTTTTTTTACACCCAATAGAAGAGAATAGTTATATATTCAGGCTAATATCTAGCTCAAGCTTCACAATATGCAACTTATTCGCAAATGATTTATATTGATTAGAGTTCAATAGTGGAATCAAACGCTAATAAGTTGTAAATTACGACATTTATTTTTTCCATCACTTTCTTGTAAGGGTAATTATATGACAGGAAAACCTTCATCTTCTCAGTTTGAAGTGAATAATATTGCAGATCCGCTATTTATTCATGCTGAGCAAATCGCAAAAGACTTTTCTCTATTTCCAGATAATTCATTACCGTCAAATACAGATGGTGTAGAAGGTCTTATTGACAAGCTGCGTATTAAATCAAACCTGGCTACTATCAAAAAATTGGATGTTGATGCTTATATTGCACGTACGGTAACGCCGGCTGAGAGTAATAAGCGACCTGGTTCAAAAAGTATAATTGAAGGGTTTAACGGTAAAATCATTACCGAACAACTAAACGGTGCTTTCTATTCTGCGGAAATGGAATTGGATTTTGGTGGTTACAGCCGTCGTATTGGTCTAATTGCACAGGAGCGTAGCTCAAATAATGGTGCTTGGATGCCTGAACACCATCTAGCAGCAAGCAAAGCTATCCGTAAATTTGCTGATATGTCATTGCCGATTGTGTACTTAATTGACACACCGGGAGCTGACGCTGGCGAAGCGGCGAATAGTCAAAACCAAGCACACAGTATTTCACAAATGATTACTGAAAGTGCCAACGTTGACGTTCCTACTATCGGTATAGTTGTTGGCGTTGGTTATTCTGGTGGTGCGATTCCACTAGCAACAGCTAATATCTTGTTATCGGTACGTGATGGTATTTTTAATACTATTCAACCTAAAGGCTTACAAAGTATTGCGCGTAAATATAACTTGTCTTGGCAAGAATGTGCGCAGTCTGTAGGTGTATCGCCAGAAGAGTTGTATGCGATGGGTTGTATCGACGGTATTGTTGATTACTCGCCTGTTGACCAAGATGAGCGTCAACACAACCTTCAGAAAGCGATTATTTCTGGTATTTTATCGATTGAGTCAAAATCAGTTCAATTTGTACGTAAACATCCTGATATTTTAGAACATTATAATCGTAGTCTTTCGCGTTATCTTGAGCCTTCAAGCAAATTACTGGCGATAGAGAATGCAACGGATGCGCAGCTATTAGCTAAAAATCCAACGTCACATAATAATGCATTCGGTACCACTTACCGTTACATGCGTTACTTGACGTTACGCTCTCGTATTAAAGCGATTCAAAAGAACGAATATGGCCGTTTATCTAAATTAACGGTACCAGAAGGTGATTTGAAAGCGCGTATTGAAGCAGATCGTAAGCAAGTATTCTTAAACTGGTTAGAAAACCCAGATAAGCTAATTTACGATGATAGACTGAATAAAAACTGGAAAACATTCCTACAAAAACGTGAAGATAAAGGCGTTGAGCGTAATGTACTTACTAAGCTTATCTTAGGTGAGCCAAAAGCAAACTATGATAACGCACGTAGTACATTAATGATCAACCTAACTTGGTCATTGTATAACCGTTGGAAAACCAGTGCTGAAAATAACTTTCATTCTCTAATCAAACATTTAGAAGATGAAAAAACAATGCCAATGACGGATTCATTTCCTGAGTTAGCAGAGCTTGATATCATTGATGTTGTTTCACACACTGAAACGCGTGAGTGCTTCATTATACATTGTCGTCATATGCTGGTGTTTAACGCACTTTATGACAATACAATGGGTAACTTAGCATCGATTGCTAAAGAAGCTATGGCGACCAAAGAACTTTCTCGTCAGTCGGTTTCATCATTAGTGCGTAGTTCATTAAAAACAGCATTAAACAAAGTCAGCGATGATGATTACGAGCAATTAAAAGTGACTTTTAATGCTTGGTTACAATACTTCACTGAACAGTCTGAGCGTGGCGAAATTCTGGCCAAAGTAGAAGAATGGAAGAGTATTGGTGCTCCACAAATGAACTCTAGTTTATTTGTTATTTTGACCTACTTGTTCGAAAAACTATTACCTGAATACTACAACAGTCGTGATGACGAAAGTTCTTACAATGGTGCAATTAATCCAGTAAGAATCGGACGTCGTAAAGATTTCTGGAATCGTTTAACAATGGGTTATCAAGATCTGTTGATTCAAGCTGTATTACGTTCAGAAAAAAATAAAAAGAATAATTCTCATGAAGCGATTATTCAAAAATTCTTTACTAACTTCAAAGAATCTCGTGCAGACTTAATGACAGCTAACCTATTAGAGTTTCCAGGTTTCCGTCTATCAGTGGAAGATGCGCTAGACAAAAATATCAAACCATGTGGATTAATCACAGGAACGGGTGAGTTTAAATTGGAAAGTGGCGAAACACAGCGTGTAGGTGTTGCTGTTTCTAATTTATCTTTCCAAGCGGGTGCTTTTGATATGGCCAGTGCAGAGAAATTCTGTGCACTATTGGTTAAATGTGCAAAACAACATTTACCAGTAGTGGCTTTCATTAGTTCTGGTGGTATGCAAACTAAAGAAGGTGCTGCAGCACTATTCTCTATGTCAGTCGTTAATGACCGTATTACACGTTTTATTCGTGATAACGACTTACCAATTGTTATGTTTGGTTATGGAGATTGTACTGGTGGAGCACAAGCAAGTTTTGTAACTCATCCAATGGCACAAACTTATTACCTTTCTGGTACTAACATGCCGTTCGCTGGTCAAATGGTTGTACCTGCGTACTTACCATCTACGTCTACATTGTCGAACTACTTGTCACGTGTTCCTGGTGCAATGGATGGTTTAGTTATCAATCCATTCTCTGATGACTTGAATGATAAGTTACGTGATATTGATGAAAACATGCCGATGCCTGTTATCACTGTTGAAGAAACAATTAACCGTGCATTGTCTGGTTTTATACCTGTTTGTGATATCGAAGAAGAGAGATTCTCTAAATCTGATCCACGTCAGTTAATGCATCCAGTTAAAAAAGTATTAATACATGCGCGTGGCTGTACTGCTGTTAAATTAATTCGTATTGCTAAAGCGAACAACATCAATGTTGTTTTAGTAGCTTCTGACCCTGATATGAATTCTGTTCCTGCAGATATGTTAGGTGAAGGCGATAAACTAGTTTGTTTAGGTGGTAACACTTCAGATGAAAGTTACTTAAATGCAAGTTCAGTAATAAAAGTAGCCGAATACGAACAAGTTGACGCATTACATCCAGGTATTGGTTTCTTATCTGAAAGCCCGCATTTTGCTGACTTATGTATCAGCCATGATATCAACTTTGTTGGTCCAAGCATGAACAGCATGCTAACGATGGGTAATAAATCAAACGCAATTAAAACTGCACAAGAAAATGGTGTACCTGTAGTACCTGGTTCTCACGGTATTTTGACTGGTGCAGAACAAGCTTTAGATATTGCGAATAATATGGGTTACCCAGTGTTACTGAAAGCAGTAAACGGTGGTGGTGGTAAAGGTATCTTGGTTATTGAAAAAGCTGAAGATATGTTTGCTGGCTTTAACCAAGTTTCTGCTGAAGCACGAAGTGCATTTGGTAACGGTGACTTATACCTAGAGAAATACATTACGTCTTTACGCCATATTGAAGTGCAATTATTACGTGACAAATTTGGCAATACTAAAGTATTAGGTATTCGTGATTGTTCAGTGCAACGTAATAACCAAAAAGTGGTTGAAGAGTCTGCTTCAACGATGTTGCCTGAAAAATTAGAAAAAGAAGCGCTTAAGCATACTGCTGCACTTGCTGACGCAGTAGATTACATGGGCGCGGGTACGGTTGAGTTTATTTACGATTTAGATGCAAATGATATCTACTTTATGGAAATGAACACTCGTTTACAAGTTGAGCATCCGGTTACTGAAGCAACATCATGTATTGATATTGTAAAAGCACAGTACGATATTGCTTCTGGTTGTGATATTTCTGAACTGACGCCACAGAAGAAAGGCTATGCAATTGAAGTGCGTGTAACGGCTGAGAAAGCAGGTTTGGATTCTGATGGTATCATGCAGCTATTGCCATACCCTGGTAAAGTTGCTGAATGTATCATTCCTGAGCAAGACGATGTTGAAGTAATGTCGATGATTGCTACTGGCAAAGAGGTTTCTCCATACTACGATAGTTTAGTGGCACAATTTATTTGTCATGGTAAAGATCGTAACGATACCATTGCTAAGTTACTTGAGTTTTTAGATAAAGTAAGCATTAAAGGGATCGCGACTAATATCCCATTATTGAAACGTATCCTAAAAGATGAAACCTTCATAAACGGTGAATACGATACAACTTACTTACCTAAATTCATGGCAAAACTTGATCAACAAGTGATGATCGATGAAATGGAAGCATCGGCAGCCTCTGGTCTTGATGGTGTTGCTGAATCTATCCAAGTTGATGGCAGTAATGAGCTAAAAGTAATTGCACAAAGTGCAGGTATTTTCTATCGCGCTTCTTCACCAGCTGAGCCTGATTTTGTATTAGAAGGTGACATTGTTAATGTTGAACAAACATTAGGTCTAATGGAAGCAATGAAAATGTTCTCGCCTGTAACACTAGCAAGCTTTAACCGTAAAGATGCAGTGCTTTATGATGCAAAAACTAAGTTCCGTGTCGAACGCATTATTAATGCAAATGGACAGCAAGTATCAAGCGGTGATTTGTTATACATAATTACCCCGCTATAAAGTTACTTTGTTAAAAAAACCAGTCATTTGACTGGTTTTTTTTTGTCTTAATAATCTATATTTACTCAAATTAGTGTAATAAAAACAGCAAGTAATAGGGTTTTAAGTGGATTGTTGGTGATTTATAGACTACTTTAATTTATCAGGCTAATTTGGTGTTTAAGTAAAATAATACATTCAATAAGCATCTAATTTGATTTGGAAATTATATTGACGTTCTTTAAAGCTATCCTTGATAAAATCACGTTTTTGGGCGTTTTGTTATGCGCATGTGTTTATGCTAACAATGCGATTTCTGATGAAGTTTTAGTCCTACATTCAGGTTATCAAGGCAATGAACAAACCCGTGAAATTCAAAAGGGTATTGAAGATAAATTTAAAGATAGCAATATTTCTTTGTATGTCTCATATCTTGATAGCAACCAAGCCATGGGAGAGCGGGCACTAATAGAGCATGTCGATTTTTTATCTAGAAAGTTCGATACTCGATATTTTGATGCCATTATCGTCAGTGGCGAAAATGCATTAAAACTAGTACAACAATATGGTGAAAGGTTATTTGTTAACACGCCCATTGTTTTTACTGGTATTAAAAGTAGCGACACGTCACTCCCCGCCTTTACACATAAAATATCTGCGATTGTAGAGTCAGAAAATATTTTTGAGACAATGCGCTTATCTACACAATTATTTCCGTTAACAACGAATATCTACATTATTACTGGTCGTCCGCTTACCCGACAAATCTCTGAACAAGCTATTCAGCAATTATCACTACGATTAAAACCTACATTGAACATACTGAACAACGAGAGTGAGGCATCCTTATTAAATAAAATTAACAAAGTTGCTAAGGATTCAGTGATTATATTTGATGATTTTTCCCGTGATAAAGGCGGTTTTTTTGTTAACCGCACTGAAATTTTAAAAGCAATAACAGCGACTGCAAGAGTGCCATTATTTGTTATTAATCAACATGATTTGATGGAAGGAGTCATTGGAGGTGTCGTCACCAGTGGTTTCGCACAAGGGCAAGCAGCTGCAGATAAAGTCTTACAGATAACACTTGGTGCTAAGATAGAAGATTTACCCGTCGAAGTTAGTTTGAGTAATAAGTATATTATTCAATATCCAGAATTGTTACGTTGGGGCTTGCACGAAAGTGATATCCCGATTGGCTACCGTGTTATTAATAAAAAAGAGGATAAGTATAAAACAGATTGTAGTTTATTAACCCTCTTACTTATTGTCCTTAGTTTTCTTTGTTTATTCTTTTGGGGCTGGCGTAAATATTCAAGGTTGGTACAGGATACTGCTTTAGTTGAAAATAAACACGATCGCGTCATCAATATCTTTAATATCTCTTACGATTTTATTTTTATGCTTGATTTGGTTGGTGAAATTAAAATGGTCAATCAAACCGCTTTAGACTTTGTACAAATGCAAGAAGGGGAAGTGGCTGGGCGTATATTATGGGACACTCCTTGGTGGCAAAATGATGCCAAGAGTAAGAAGAAATTAAAGTCTGCCATGGGACAAGCAAGGGTTGGTAAAACAGCGCGTTTTGAATGTGCTTTAATTGACAAAAATAAATTGAAGCATGCGTTTGATGTATTCATTCAACCGGTAAAAAATGCAGCATTACAGGGCAACGAAACAACCTCAATTATTGTCGAAGCTAGGGACATTAGTGATATTAAAGCGGTTGAAGAGGAGGTTGAAAAAGCCAATAAGCGTTCTAACTTACTATTAGATGAAAGCCCTTCTATGTTGTTAATGCTAAATGCTCAAGGGTTAATTTTATCCTGTAATAAATTTGGCTGTAATTTGTTAGGTTATTATGATGGCGAACTAATTGGTCGTAATCTGGTCACTCTGTATTCAGAATTAGTCAACCTCACCGATTTAAAAGATTATCTAGCAGAATGCGTCGATCAAGAGGGCATGTTGTTATCTCGAGAAGTATCTTATTCGACAAAGAATGGCCGTAAAGTTTGGATCAATGAACGCGTACGGAAAATCGATGATCATGATCAATACTTTTTAGTATGTGAAAATATCACTGAGCGCTGTGAACTGTCTAAAGAGTTAAATTACCGTGCATCACATGACTATTTAACCGGATTAAAAAATCGATTATTTTTTGAAAGTCAATTAGACAAAAACTTAGATAAAATAGACTCGCATAAATCGCCTTGTTGTTTGATGTATTTGGATATGGATAAATTCAAAATCATTAACGACACCTGCGGACATCATGCCGGTGATGAAGTATTACGACAAATTGCTACTATTCTCACTGAAAGTGTTCCTATTAACGCAATGGTTGCCCGATTAGGCGGCGATGAGTTTGCTATTATTTTTCCTCAAACCGAACTTGACATTGCTAACAAAACGGCAGAAAAGATAATCTCAGCAATCGGCAAACATTATTTTTTATGGGAAGGCAATCATTTCTCATTGGGGGTCAGTATCGGGCTTGCTGAGTTTACAGAACTTGGTCGTGGTGGTGTACATGCATTAAGTTGTGTTGATAGCGCATGTTATACCGCAAAACAATCTGGACGAAATAGGATCCATATCTACGAAGAAGATAAACAGGAAGAGCTTCGCCGTGAAGAGGTGGTGTGGGTCAATAAAGTACAAGATGCATTACGAGATGAATCTCGATTTTGTCTGTATGCACAGTTGATCAAACCTGTTAATGGTAGTGATGATTACCTACATTATGAGATATTAACTCGAATGATTGATGAAAATGGTGAGCTTGCACCGCCTGCAAAATTTATCCCGATTGCGGAGAGTTACAACCTAGCTGATAAAATCGATATGATTATTATCACTAAAACCATTAACTGGTTAAAAAATCATCCTGAGCATGTGTTTAAATTAAACATGTGTTCTATTAATTTATCTGGTCAGTCACTCGGTGATCCAAAGTTTATTGAAGATCTTGTGAGTCTGCTAAGTCACTCATCACTACCGCTGGAAAAACTTTGTTTTGAAATCACAGAAACCGTCGCCATAGGCAATTTTAGTAATGCTGCTAAATTAATTAATTCATTAAAAAAATTAGGTTGTAAGTTAGCATTAGATGACTTTGGTACTGGTTTATCGTCATTCGGTTATCTTAAACGGTTGAATGTTGATTACCTGAAAATAGATGGAGTGTTTGTTAAAGACATGGCAAATGATGCTCAGGATTTTGGTATTGTTAAAACGATCCATGAATTGAGTCATTTGTTTGGTAAAAAAACCATTGCAGAATATGTAGAGAGTGAAGAGATTATCGAAAAATTAAATGAAATTGGTGTCGATTATGCACAGGGGTACCACTTAGGTAAGCCTGTGCCTATTGATATGATGGTATTATTATCAGAGTCATTGTATGAGGATGGTTTTTAATGGATATTGCATTAGTCTGTAATGAAAATATTCTTGCACCTAAAGCAAAGAAGCTACGTGAGAAGTGGGGATTTACCGCACTTCGAAGTGAATTATTTCAACTACGATTGTTGCCGGAATATTTAGCGCTTGAGCAGTTGGATGATAACAAACAAGGCTTAGTCTTTGTTGACTTCGCGTCTGGTGCTGTGGCGCATCGTAGGAAATTTGGTGGCGGAAAAGGGCAGTCTATTGCTAAAGCCATTGGTATGAAACCAGGTGTGACATTACATGTGATAGATGCAACAGCAGGGCTAGGACGAGATGCCTTTGTACTTGCTTCACTGGGCTGTGATGTGGATATGGTAGAGCGTTCGCCAGTGGCTGCTGCTTTGTTGGAAGACGGCTTAGAGCGGGCTTATTTAGATGCTGAAATTGGAGAGTGGATGCAACAACGTATGCGCTTAACCCATGCCAGTGGCTACGAGTATTTACAGCAACATCAAGCTGATGTCGTGTACCTAGACCCGATGTTTCCGCATAAGAAAAAGTCAGCATTAGTTAAAAAAGAGATGCGAGTTTTTCAGGGGGTTGTTGGTGCTGATTTAGATGCCGATGATCTATTAGACGTTGCCTTAGCAGCAGCTAAATATAGAGTGGTGGTGAAGCGACCTGATTACGCGCCTTTTTTAAATGATAAAAAACCATCAATGAGTATTAAGACAAAGAAAAACCGTTTTGATGTTTATGTAAAAAAAGCAATTGGTAGCTAGTATCGACGGCATATCGGTTACAAAGCCCCGGGTGTCGCTGCAACCATAAATTGGCATAATACAACTATAAGGTTGGTTGTAGCGACAACGGGTGTTTGGAAAGCTGTGTTATTCTACGATATTTCCTACCCTTTTTATACCAGACGCTAATGAAAAAGAAATAAAAATCAACGGCTTGCGGTCGTTGCCTCTTCGCTGTCTTCATTGATTTTAACCCGCTCCCGTACAATAAGTAACTAGGCGCTAATCAGTCTATTGACTTTAAAGGGTAGTTACACAGTATTTATTACCGTCTCCTCTTAACAGTGTCACTCTTTCAACTTATGCCATAACTGTGGGCATGCCGCCCATACTGGGTTTCCGTTCAACAAACCGTCACATTCCAGAAAAGCAGATGTTTTTCCACCTGCTTCCTCGATCAATAATAGTCCGGCTAAAGCATCCCAACTGTTAAGATGAGATTCGTAATAACCATGGACCAATCCAGAGGAAACATGGGCAAGCATTAATGCACCTGCACCAAAACGACGGTGTTCAATATTTTTTGTATCTAGATCAGTGAGCAATTCCAAGTATTCATACAAAGGACGGCGGTTAGAGCGACCTATACCAATAATTGCTTGTCCCTCTTCTGGTTCTCTCATTATCAATGGAGTGCCATTTAAATAAGATCCATTACCTCGCTCAGCAAAGAACAGCTCATTTCTATCAGGGGCATATACGAAACCAATTTCAATTTTTTCTTTTACAACATAAGCGACAGAAATACACCAGTAATCCATTCCTTGAAGGTAGTTAGTTGTTCCATCGATGGGATCTATCACCCAAATGCCATCTTTATTGACACCTTTAGTCAAGCCACTTTCCTCTCCTAAAAATCCATCTCCAGGAAATAAGGTTTTAATAATTTTTTTTAGCTCACTTTCAATACTTAAGTCTGCTTCTGAAACAAAATCTTGCTTGCCTTTTATTGTCACGGATATCCCTGAACGACGAATTTCTTGTGCATATTTTCCGGCTTTTTTGATTGCTGTTTCTAATATCTTGTATTGCTCTTGCATTTTATTATGTCCTTATATTATCTGTATGTGGAGAGGTGTTTCTAATGATTAATTTAACGGGTATTTCTTCGAAACGTTGAATGATATGAGGATTTTGTCCTCTTGTTTCTAGACAAGTTAGAACCCGTTGTGCTGTGGTGGACACATCTTGGTGGATAGTTGTTAAACGATAACTGTATTGTGATGTTTGAAGGGTATTGTCGAAACCAATAATCTGAAAATTAATGGGAGCATCAAAGCCATTTTCACGCATACCATCCAAAAATCCACAAGCCAGTTGGGCATTGGCGCAATAAATACCATCAACCTTTTTTATTTGTTTACAATAATCATGTGCGGCTCGCCTTCCGCCTTCATAGCCATCTAGTTCGGTTATTATTTCGAGAAAGTCTGATTCATTAAAAATATTTTTATTGATAATTACCTGGCGAAATGTGTCTCCTCGGTTTATGCCAGACCAAGTAGAGCCTTTATAATTCAGCCAACCAACAGAAGTGCAGCCTGAATTTATGAATTGCTTTGAAACGAGTAATGCCGCCATGTTATTGTTAGAACAGACAAAATCGACATTGGGAATGTCCATATGACGGTTGATACCAACGACTGGAATATTGTGTTGAACACATTCTTTTACTAGATCTGCAGGGGGTTGGCCTGATGTTACAATTACGCCAGAGACTCTAAATTGTGTAAAACGGCGGATAGTCATTTCTAATTCGTCAGCACCTTGTACTTCTGTTACTAGCGCCTGGTATCCTTTTCTTTGAATTTCACTTAGTAGTGCTTCTAATAAGCTACTACGAAAAGGATCACTTAATCGCGCGACGATTACACCAATTAACTGACTACGTTTTCGATTTAATCCCTGCGCTAAAAAATTTATTTGGTAACCAAGTTCACTGGCCGCTTGTATTATTTTGACTCTCGTTTTTGGGGCAACACTACCGTTATTACTGAACGTTCGAGAAACGGCCGCTCTTGAAACACCTGCAAGTTGAGCGACGTCTTCAGCTGTCACAGATCTACTGTTTTGAGTCTTTTTCACGATTTTATCCTTACTGCAAGAGCGTAGAAGTTTGTATTTTTTGAATGTAATTTTCGTCTTCTAAATCAATGAATAATCCATCTTTACTTAAAAATAGCCTAGGTATGCATTGAACGACCTCAGAGACTTTTGGGATGACTTCATCAAATAGGTGGTAGAGCCCTAAGATTTTTACATCTGTTTCTACTAATAATCGTTCACAATCTGGTAAATCACCATGAGAAGAGTTGTGTGGTAAAGGTGTAAAAGAGGCACATTCTTGAAATGCAATATCAGCCTTATTCATCAATTTTTTGCTTGCTACAGTGGGGCGACCATCTCCACTGAAAAATAAAGTTTGTTGCTCCGCTGTAATACGAAGCGCACGGTTGCTTATTTCATGTTGCGTATTAGCTGTGTCAATTTTCCAGTGTCTCCACTCAAAAGAATCACTGATTTCCTGCCAATGGATCTCGAAACATATCACTTTCTCTGGCCAAATTGATAATGCGACTAACGCTTCAAGCGGTTCTTTTTGTTCTGTCTGGCAAAAAATGGTTAACGGTTCAGTTCTTTTAAAACTTTTCCATTGGTTTATTAAAGCCGCTAATCCTGAGCAATGATCAGGGTGGATATGAGTAAAATAAATAACCTGTATTTCGTTTACTCCAATATCTCGTTGCCAAATAGCTCTAGGTACAGTTGGTCCACAGTCAACGAGCCATTGATTTTCCTGCGAATCGATAATTCTAATTGAAGATGTATTACTGTGTTTTGAGAACGCGCTACCACAACCAATCACATCAATTTTCATATTGCCTCATAATTTTTTTTTAGTTTCATAGAATTGTCATAAAGTTCCGACAAAGTAGGTCCCCATAATGTCGGTTAAAGGTTACATTTTTTTTACAAATTTATGAACACGTGTTCATTTTTTGAAAAAATTTAAAAACCTCCGATAACCTTTTTATCACACTGGAGCAATGCATGACGCATTTACATATAAAAGACCTACAGGCAGGTTATGGAAAAAAGTTGATTTTGAATAATATCAACTTAGAAGTTAGGCAAGGGGAAATGATTGCTTTACTTGGTCCTTCTGGATGTGGAAAAACGACCTTATTAAATGCGTTATGTGGTTTTATTCCTTTGAGTCATGGAGAAATACTTTCAGATAAACGTGTTATTTCTCAATTGCCCGCAGAGCAAAGGAATATCACCATGGTGTTTCAAAGTTATGCGCTTTGGCCTCATATGACTGTCGAACAAAATGTTGCATACGGGCTAAAAGTTAAAAAAGTAAAACGTGCAGATATCGAAACTCGAGTTGCAGAATTGTTGAATGTAGTGAAATTGGCTGGTTTAGAAGCAGAAAAAGTCACTGCACTATCAGGAGGTCAAAGACAGCGAGTCGCATTAGCGCGAGCATTAGCTATTCGGCCCGATGTCTTGGTATTAGATGAGCCTCTTTCGAACCTTGATGCCAAAGTTAGGTTGAGTGTGCGCCATGAAATTAAAGCATTACAAAAGAAACTTGGTTTTACCTCTCTGATCGTGACTCATGATCAAGAGGAAGCGTTGGTAATGGCTGATCGTATTGCGGTATTAAATAAAGGACAAATTGAACAAATTGGTACGCCGGAAGAGATTTACCATCATCCAAGTACGGCTTTTGTTGCTGATTTTATGGGGGCAGATAATCACATTGTATGGCCAATTCAGGACCCTGGTTTTAGTTTAAATATCAACCTGCCTCCCGATGATCTGAGTATATATTTTCGCAGTGAAAACGTTTCAATATCATTGCAAGCAACTATTAATAATGAGTTAAATCAGCAACAAAATGAGGGGTTAATCATTAATGGCACTGTCGAGCAAAGTGTTTTTTTTGGCAATAGCTACAGAATTAGTGTGCGCAGCGGGAAGCACATAATACAGGCAGAACATTATAAGCACCTGCCTGGGAAAACTCCCGTGACTCTACATATATTACCCGAAGCACTGCATATATACGCAGCAGACGTAAAAAGTTCAGTACTCGAAAAAAACTAAACCATTTCTATCAAATTAATAAGGATGAATTATGTTTCATAAAACTAAACTGGTAGCAATTGCCACTATTGGTCTTACCCAATTTTCAAGTTTTGCAAATGCACAAACTACTTTGAATGTGGTTTCTGCAGGTAACCAACATATGGTGGATTACGTTAAGTCTTATTTAGCTCCAAAATTTGAGGCGATGCACCCTGGTGTGAAAGTAAAGGTCGTTGGAACTGGACCAGGAGATGCAGGCTCTCATAAGATCATGGAGAAACTTTCAGCACAAAATAGTAGTGGGCTTGCTACTTGGGATATTGATGTTGCTGTTGTCCACCAAAAAATAGGTGGGGAGCTGGTGAAGGATGGCCTGCTTTCAAAGTATAGAGCAGACATTAGTACTGGTAATCTGGCTACGCGAGACAGTGCTAAAAATGCACTTGGTGTCAATGTGGATGGTTATGTTATGCCTATGTTTCATAGCCAAACAGCGATTGCATATAACAGTGAATTTGTTTCCAATCCACCAAAATCTTACGATGAATTAATAACATGGACGCAAAAAAATCCTAAAGCCTTTGGTTACAACGGGATTAAAAATGGTATGTCTGGCGTGAGTTTTGTTACTGGCTGGATTTACGCCTATGGTAGCAATGCTGACAAGTTATCAACGGCTCCCTATGAAAAAGAAATTGCGGGATCGTGGGATAGTGCTTTTGCAAACCTTAAAGAGTTTAATAAAAACATTACCTTTACGCCAGGTAATGCTGGGACATTAGATATGCTGAATCGTGGGGAAATATTCATGGGGCCTGTATGGGTTGATATGTTCTACAGCTGGAAAGCACAAGGTAAAATCCCTCCTTCATTGAAACTGTCTTTGATAGCACCCGGTATGCCAGGGCAGCCTATGTATTATGTTACGCCAACAAAAGCATCACATCCAAAACTTGCACGTGAATTCATTGAGTTAGCAACTAGTCCTGAAATACAGGCTGAAGGTATTGTGAAACGCTTTAACTGGTATCCAGGTATTGATGCTGAGCATGTTAAAAACAAGTTAGACAATGCAACATGGGAAAAACTTTTTGCTGAAATTACACCAAATGACTTAGCAAAGTATGGAAAAAGCTTTCCAATTGGACCTTATTTTGATGACATAAAAGAAGGTTACGAACGAAAAGTATCTAACTAAGCCTTAGAGTGCTGTTACTTGATTAATGCTCTGAAGTTTATCACTCAGAGCTATTTAAACTTATGAACGTTACCGGGACAAAATATGCGTCAAATGCAATCACACAATCTTTGGTTAGTCGCTCCTGCCGCTTTGATGGTTGGCATCTTCTTTTTATATCCACTTTGCTTCTCACTTTATTCCGCCGTTACATTAGATGGTGGAGGTTTCACATTGACACATTTGTATAAAGCTTTTGATCTATATTCAAAAGACATGTTATTTACTATTTTTATTGTATTCGTTTCAGTGTCTATTTTAGCAAGTTTATCAGTGACTATTGCAGCACTTATCACTTTATCGCCTTTTCGTTCTTTAGTGGGCTTACTGGCTTTTCTTTATCGTTTACCGTTGTTTATTCCTTTTATTGTAACGGCACAAATGATGCGTACATTTTTGGCAAAGAATGGATTAATGAATAATGCATTTATCGAATCTGGATTGTTAACTCCTATGGAAACAATCTCTTTTCTAGGTTGGGGAGGGATCATTATTACATTTGTTTGGAAACAAATGGCATTTTCTACGTTATTAATATCTGGCGCAATGGCCGCTTTAGACGACTCTCAAATCCAAGCCGCACGTAATTTAGGTGCATCTAGGTTTCGAGTTTTAGTTCAAATAATATTACCTCAAATTACTGCAAGTATAGGGATTGCTATGGTGTTATCGACGGTAACTATTATGTCAGTGCTTTCAGTTCCACTAATGATAGGTACAGGTACGCCTACGATGATGACTGCCGATATGGCATTTCGAGTTAATTCTTATGGCGATTATCATGTTGCAAATGCACTTGGCCTAGTTTCGTACTGTATATGTGGTGGATTGGCTTACTTTTACTTACGCCAGAATTTGAAAGACAAAGGAGCTATTTCATGATTGCTACACAAAAACAGTATTATTTTAGTGGAATTAGTATCTACAGTGTACGTTTCAGTTTTTGGTTACAAAGTCTGTTCATATTACTGCTCGCTTTGGCGATGTTCGGTCCTATTGTAAACCTACTCATTTGGACAGTAACAGAAAGTTGGTATTTTCCAAACTCGCTACCTTCGCAATGGGGGGTTAAATACTGGCTACAAGTGTTCAATCCTTACAGTGATGTATCTGGTTCATTGCTGACTAGCCTGTTAATTGCAATATTAACAGTGGTTGTTTGCCTGTTAGTTTCTGTGCCAGCAGGGTACGCACTTTCTAAAAATAGTATGCCATTTCGTGTGTTTTGGATGTTACTTTTTTTGATCCCACAGGCTTTTCCAAACCTGACCGTGTATATGAATATTGCTCGACTTTTTTATGACTTCGGCCTAAATGGTACGTTGCTAGGAGTGGTTTTAGTGCACAGTGTGCATGGTTTGATGTTTTCTATTTGGATCAGTGTGGCTGCATTTAGCTCCACAGATCCAATGTTGGAACGCGCCTCTCGTAATTTAGGTGCAGGACCTATCTATACATTTTTTCATATTGTTTTGCCTCAGGCTGCTCCTGGACTTGTTGCCAGCTGTATTTTTGTATTCTTGGAGTCATTAGATGAGTTTACAGGGACCTTTTTTGTAGGCTCTCCAAACATTAATACTTTGCCACTTTTACTGTATACCGCGAGCATGGAGGGGAATTATCAAATTGCATCTATTACCGCATTGATTTTACTTGCTCCTTCTATTTTATTTATGGTAATTATTCATAAATTCATGAAACCTGAAATGCTTTCCAAACTTGGTAAATAGCCGTTTTATTTGTTGTTTTTGAAAATAAAACCCAACAAGCCCCTACTTAAGTAGGGGGGCGAAGTCCGGATACGGTTCAAAGACTTTTTTATTTAAACTTCTGGTCTAAAATTATCGGCTGTTATGGCTGAACAATGATTGTATTGTTCTATATCAACGTGTTGTCGGCTCGTTCATTGAACAAACCAATCATTCCGCTTGCCAAGAAACCACGGATTTACTGCTCAAATTAAAACGAACCTTAACTGCAAATAATACTGAGCTGAGACTTTTAATCAGACGGTTGCGAAAACTGGCCAAATGTATAAACAAAAACCTAATATGCTGAAACTATTCAAAGAGTATTTTTCTGATTGCTTTTGGTAGTGTTCAAAAATCGTAGCCCTTTCTTCAAGCTATTGTTGCTGATGCATTTAATTTAGAACGCATACGTTCTGAATTAAGTTGCATCTAATTCTAACTGTCATGACATTAGAGTTTGTTCCTTATTTGGTTATTTTGGACATCTCTGGCAGCATTTCATCTAATAAATATTGAATCGATAAGTAACTAAAGAATGAAAAAGCACCGCCAACTAGGTCACCGGTAAAGTATTCTTTTTTATTTTTATAAAAGGGCAGACGTTTACGAAAAACACTGGTACTTGCACTTTCAATGGTTTCTTGGGAAGCCAACCACACTACAATATCATTATCTAAAATATCCAAACGCTCTTCACTGAATGACGCATAAAAAGCATCTCCTGCTATTTGATCAATTTCAGGAGGAATAACAAAACCTAGATCCATTAAAAAACCAGAACGTAAGTCTTTAGTTGCATACGCGCCGGGTTGTTTATTGTAATAAAATGCAACGCTAGCGGTTTTATTTTTAAATTCGGGATGAGCGCTTTTGGCTTGTGTTAATTTTTGTTGTAAAGATTGAATATGTTGTTCTGCAAGTGCTTGATACCCCAATGCTTTACCTATTATTAAATGCCTGATATTCCATGGAATTGTCCAATCCTCATATCCAGCTGGTGGTGCTAAAGTGGGAGCAATTGCATTTAATTTTAAATATTCTTTTTCATTCATTGCCGAAGATACACCGATAATGATATCTGGTTTTAATGCGGCAATAGCTTCGTAATCGAGTATTCTAGCATCCAATATGACGGGGTTGCTGTCGCCTAATAAGGTTTGTGCCCAAGGCCAAACCGCAAAGGGTTGGTTGCCATACCAATCACGTATTGCTAATGGTTTGACAGCAAAAGATAAAACATCATCTTGGTCAAGATGACCAACAATCACAACGCGACTTGGTTGTCTGTCGATCTCGATGGTGCCGTATTTATGCGCTAGAGTGGTTGGAAAAGCTAGCACTGAGAGGCTAAAGCATAAACTCATTAAGCCAATTATCCATTTCATATCTATTCCTTTTTTAAAATTGTTTTTTTATTAATAAATAAGCAAATAAGGGGGCACCAACTAATGAGGTCACCAAACCTGCGGCTATCTGTGTCGGAGCAAAAAGAGTTCTGCCTATAATATCGGCTGATAATACTAATATTGCCCCTACCAATGTGCTCAATAGTAAGTGGTTGGCCGGACCGTTGTGGGGGATTTTTCTTGCCAAATGTGGGGCTAATAAACCGATAAAGCCCAGCGGTCCTACAATCGCAGTTGCAATCGCAGCTGCAGCTACGGAGGTAGCAAGCTGTAACAACATGGTTTTCCTTAAATTAACACCTAAACCAACAGCGACCTCATCACCTAAACTAATCACTATCATTGTTCTGGCTTGGCTTATCGCTAGTAGCATTAAAACAATACAAGCCAAGCCTAAAGCGTTTACATCATGCCAGTTGCTTGTATTGGTGCTGCCTGCTAACCATGAGAGTGCCGACATGGCAGATTGTAATTTTCCGTATGTTAATAGAGTAGAAATAAGCGCACTGATGAAAGCAGCGACTCCTACCCCTAATAAAATAAACTTTAGTGAGTTACCTTTGCCGCGTAATAATTGGATAATACCTGCAACTGCAATCGCACCTATAAAAGCTGATATTTCTCGCCAGCCATCAATATAATCAGGGAACAAAATAGTTAGCGTTACCACGGCCAATGCTGCTCCTTGGCTAATGCCTACTAGACTTGGATCAGCCAAGGGGTTCCGCGTCATATTTTGTAATAATGTGCCTGACAGGGCAAACAAAGCACCGCTAAAAATCGCCACTAAACTTCTGGGTAAGCGAAACTCCCAAATAATCAACGTAGCCTGTGAGTCGCTGATCCATGGCTGTTGTTGTATTAGACTGAAAAAGCTGTCTACTAAGGAAAGTTGGTAACTGCCACTTATCAGGCTAAACATAAAAACAGCAATTAAAGCGAGTAATAAACAGGTTGTGTAGATTGCTGCGATTTTAGTTACTTGAAATGATATTTTTTGTTTACATAATCGAATTGACATGGTCATTAGCGTACCTTCACTTTGACTAACCAAATAAACAAAGGCGCACCCATTAATATAGTAATCAAACCTGTTGCGATCTCTTGTGGTTGTATTAACCATCTTGCAAGGCTATCAATAGATAACAAATAAACTGCACCAAGTAGTATTGAGTAGGGAATGATCCACCGATAATCCGCACCCACTATAAAACGCACTACGTGCGGGATCACTAAACCGATAAACCCCAAGGGGCCCGCGAGAGCGATAGCCGCTGAAGTTAAGATGACGATACACACTAGAAGTTGCCATTTACGGCGGCGGACGTTGATACCTAAACCCGTTGCGATCTCTTCGCCCATGGATAAGGCCGTCACACTAGGAGCTAAGACGATTGCCCCGATTAAACCGACTACTATCCAGGGAATGCACCAATATAGTGTCTCAATATTACTGGCTAATAATGAACCAACTAACCACGTTCTCATTTCTTCAAAGGTTTGTTCATCTAATAGATGGTGGATGGCAAGTAAAGCACCCGAAAAAGCCGTAAATGCGGCCCCTGATAAAATCAGGCTAAGTGGCGTAATACCGCTATGAGTTCGAGCGGCAATATTCCAAACAATGATCGCACTAATGAGTGCACCAACGGCTGCTACAACAGGTAACCATATTAATGATGCATTAGTGACAAAGGTAGACCAATAAACTACCGCTAAAGCGCCTCCCGTCATCATGCCTAACAAACTTGGATCCGCGAGTGGATTGCGCGTGACACCTTGCATTAAAGCGCCTGCAACCGCTAAACAGGCTCCGACGCAAATAGCGATCATCGCGCGTGGCAGGCGTAATTCTTGTATGATCAAATGGTCAAAGTTATCTTCATTGTATGTGTAGAAAGAGTGCAAAATATCAGAAATAAAGATGACTTTAGTACCAATTGATAAGTGAATGACTAACGCCACAATAAGTAGTAAACACATCAGCGATATACCTGTCGCTCCTAACCATTGCTGGCGCTTCATAAGCTTTCCTTATGACCACGTTTTTTTATAGGTATACAAATTAACGTATTCGATTCTAAATCAGTTATAACCTTTGTATTTAAACCAAATACACTGGCTAGATTTTCAGCATTAAACACATCTTGCGCTGTCCCTTGCGTATAAATTTTGCCTTCTTTCATCATAATTAAATGGTCTGCATATGCGGCTGCAATGTTTAATTCGTGTAAAACAATGACTAATGTCCGTTGATGCTGGTGGGCCATCTCAGTTAATAGCTCCAATAGGTCTACTTGTACTTTTAGGTCGAGATAGGTGGTCGGTTCATCGAGTAAAATAATGTCCGTCTGCTGAGCAAGTACCATCGCAATCCAGCAACGTTGCCTTTGTCCGCCTGATAACTCGGCGATCGCACTATCTGCCAACTCAGTAATATTTGCTTGTTGCATTGCCTGCATCACTGCGGCTTCGTCCTCAATGCTCCATTGTTTTAAAAAGCTTTGATGTGGGTATCGACCTTGAGCAACCAGTTCTTTAACCGATAAACCTTCCGGTGCAATAGGTCCTTGTGGCAATAAGGCCATTATTTTAGCGACTTGTTTGGCTGGCTGAGAATGAATATTCTGATGGTTAAGTAAAACTTCACCACTGATTGGGATGAGGACACGGGCTAAACATTTTAAGAGAGTTGATTTCCCACAACCATTTGAGCCAATTAAAATGTTCATTTTGCCCGGTTGTATTTCAAGGTCGATACCTTTTACAACAGGGGTAGTGTAACCAACGACTAAATTTTTAGCGGTTAAAGTGGAATGTGATATTTTTTTATTAATTGTCATTCGTTTAGGTATCTTATTATTTGAATCTAAGTTTGTTAGCTTTAGGGCAATCGGCACAAAGTTTTTCATTAATCCTGTCCGCAAGGCAGCAGCTTGTCCTAATTAGTTTAATAGGTTTCTCTGTATTGGTTTGTAAAGAGTTAACTAGTTTCTCTGGCAGTGCGAAAGCATTAAGCCATCGTTTTGCATGGTTTAGTATGGTTTGATCATTGAAGTCTGCATCGAACTCGCGGACCCTAAGTAAGTTGCTCATTATTGAGTCGGCGATAAAACGTCCTGCATAACCAGACGGGCAGCGTTGTAATGAATTTAACTGTATTCGATAGTGTTCAATGAGTGGTTTTAATTGCTTTGCTGCCTGTGTGATTAATTGATCTATTTCGCCTGTGCTGACGTTATTACTTTGAAAAACAAAACCGATAATTGCATTATGTTGGCGTTGTTGTTTGAAGCCAGTAAAATCAGGCAGTTGTTTTAAACCATAAACACTAATGAAAGTGATATAGATAGGTTGCCAACAAAGTAGATGCCATAGTCGAGCTTGATAATAAGCACTGCCTGCATCTGGGTTTTGCTTTTGTAAATCAGCTTTTAGCGCTTGAATAGTTTGGTAATCTTGCGCTTGTCCGGTAAGCCATTCATTATTATTTTTGAGTATTTGCTGTTGCTGAGGAGCTTCAAATTTTCCATTTAGGTAGGGGATTACCTGTCTGCATAAATCTAACATGGAAGTAAGGGCATCTGCATTTTTGGTTGTATGTGTATTTTTAATTGTGCTTGTCTTTTCAATTATCATGGTAAAGGGCGGCTTGCACCGCCCACTGCATTAAAAGCTATAATTTACTTTTAGCTCAACACTGCGATCTGCGTTATTCCAACAGTTATCTTGGTCATAACAAGCATATGAATCAGTATCAAATAAGTTACTAACAATCACATTTGCCGTTGCCCCATCTAATGAAGATGAGACGTTGCCTAGTTCATAACCAACTGATAAGTCTACAATAGTGTAGTCTGGTACCATGCCTTGGGTATTGGCTGTATTTTTTTGCATTTCACCGACATAACGAACACCTGCGCTTAACCGACTGCCACGAAGCAGACCTTGATCTGTTTGGTAGTTGGCCCATAAACTTGCAGAGTGTTCTGGGTTATAAAGCGGGGTTGTGCCTTCATATAAAGTATCTTTAGTCACTTCAACATCTAAGTAGGTGTAATTTACTGCAAGATCGAATGAGTCTGTTAACTGGAATTTAGTATCAAGCTCCACACCTTGTGAGGTGACTTCGCCTATTTGGACATAGCTGTATGAACCTGAACCCACAGTTGTAGGATCTACGGTAACAACATTTGATTTCACAATATTAAACAATGCAACGGAACCGGAAATAGATTCGTCATAGGACATGTATTTCAAGCCAAGTTCAATTTGTTCGCCTGTTTCAGGTTCGTAACCAGAGGTATTTAATGGTTCAAAGCTAGTCGCATAACTAACAAAAGGCGAAATACCGTTATCAAGCTCATATAATGCACCTACACGGTAGGATAGATTTGATTCATCGGTTTTATAGGTTGTTCCGTAGGATGTCCCATCGGCATTATATTGATCAAAGCGTAAACCAGCGATAACAATCAAGCTACCCCATTGCAGTTGATCTTGTGCATATATCCCCACTTGTTTACTGTGAATATCATCGTCGGAATAGACTGTTTTTGTGAGTTTGCTGGCATCAATCATATTATTGTTTGGTGTAAATGTGTTGAAGGTTGATACACCATGTGTTGCATATTCAGCATCGCCATCTAGTTTTTGAAAATCAGCTCCAATTAAGAGGTTGTGGTCAACATCGCCGGTTGTTACGTTAGCAGAAAGTTGGTTATCAAATACAAAGCCTTCAGAAGTTTCTTGAGTTGAATATAAGGCTCTGCCTAAATCACCTGTTGTGGCATCATAACTGTAGGTGTATGAGTTTTTTTGTTCAAACTCTCCTTTCATGTAACGAAAATTTTGCATGAAGGTTATTTGGTTCTCAAATTCATGTTGGAATTTATAACCTGCTAATAAAAATTCACGCTCTGTATCATTCCAATTTTTATCTCCGACAGAATAATCACTATCATTATTGACCAGTATTGACTCTGGCATCGCCGTGTTATTACCTACCTGAGGATCTTTCTGATAATAAAGGTTTACATTTAATAGCGTTTTATCACTGATATTCCAATCAATAGAAGGAGCAATAACATAACGTTCATTGCCTGAAAGTGATGTTTGTGTATCGTACTGGCGGGTTAACCCTACAAAACGATAGTTAAAATCACTGTCACCAATTTGTCCTGCAGAATCAATTGAAAATTCTTTTAAATCATCAGTGCCGATAGAAGCTCCAATGGTTGTATTATTTTCCGCTTGTGGTGCTTTACCGATTAAATTGACCATTCCTCCAGGAGGCATTGCGCCGTATAAAACAGAGGTTGGCCCTTTAAATATTTCTACCTGTTGAAGTGCAATCGGATCAATTTGTGGTTGTAAGTTCCAGCCCGATAAGGTTTGAAGTGAGACACCATTATAATAACTTTGGCTAACATTAAAGCCACGAATATTAAATACATCTAGGAAAGTGGCTTCTGAACCATAATTATTTGAGGTGATGCCTGGTGTGTACTTTAAGGTTTCCCCTAATGTTTTAACACTACGGATTTCTAACTGCTCATTATCAATTATATTTATCGCCTGCGGCGTTTCTTCTGGTTCTAATACTGTTTTTGTTGCAGTGTTTCGATAAGTTTTTCCCATGACTGTCATGGTATCAAAATAGGTTCCTTGTTTGTCTGCTTCATCTGCCATTGCAGTATAGGGTGCTGCAAGCGCTGCCGCGACTGAAAGTGCAAGAATTGACCGTGTATGTTGCTTGTTCATGAGTACCTCAAGTTGTTCATAAATCCATTTCTAAATGGGAATCATTATCATGTTTTGATTCTAAAGCACTACTTAACAATAAACTTAACAATTTGGGGCATGATTGATATTTATTTCAATAAAGTGGTTTTTATAAAAATAAGCGGTGCTTAACAAGGTTTAAGTTGAATAGGAATAAAGCATTCCATGGTTGATTCGTTACTGTGAATATCAAAACCTTCTTGATAAATTTCCAAGTCAAAGCCTTCAACTGATTGATAGTCTGATTGAGGTAACCAAGTAGAAAGAAACCACTGTATCGTTAAATCCAGGTGTTTAACTAAACCTGTATGTGGAATGACCGCATAGGTTTGTGCTGGGACATGTAATAAATGTTCAGACGCTAAATTGCTGGTTTCTTTGTTGTTTACTTTATACCCTGCCCAATAAGTGCTTGATGCATGATCTTGGTTTTCTCTTGTATCAATCACACCCATCACTGGTTTCTTAAAAGGTGGCTTAATGCCGGTTGTGTCGACCATTTTTTGCCAAATAAGCGGTATTGTCTTGCTATAATTAGGTTGCTTAGCAAAAATTCCTTGGATTAGACCGCTAACACCATAGAAGTAAAAGTCAGCTTGGTAATCAAAGCGTATTTGTAATAATCTTTTTTTGACTTCATAAGCCTGATGATTAGGCATTGACGATATTAAAGGTGTTTTTAATCCGATGTGCTGACCACGTTTTCTATAGGCACTTGGGCTGCACTGGAAAAGTTGTTTAAATGATCGGTTGAAGCTTATTTCAGAGTTAAACCCACAATTTAAGGCAATATCCATAATTCTATTGGTATTTAAAAGAAGTTGTTCAGCTGCGCGACTTAACTTTATCTCTCGTACATATTGTGCGACGGTTTGATTTGTTTCTTGAAGGAAAATACGTTGTAGCTGCCAGCGAGACCAACAACTTTTTTTAGCGAGAGATTCAACGCTTAAAGGAGAGTCGATATTATTATGTATATAGTCAAGAATGCGCTCTATTCTTGTGAAATGCGTATTATCTACCAAAACGTCCACTCACTGTTTATTCATTGACTGATTGAGACTGCTGATCTTTGGCATTTAAATTGTGTTCAATCTGCAGCGAAATACTTGTTAGTTATTTCTGCTAAGTGTCGTGTTGATCGATGCCGTCTTTAATTTTATCAATTGTCGTTCTTTTACAAAAAAACAAATGGTAATGATAATTACTACTAATTGCAATATTAACGGTTAACTTATTTTTAAATCGTTGATTAAACCAAATGATGAATAGAAATGATGTTATAGGAAACTTAATGTCTTATTTAAACGGATAAGTGGGAGAAAGTTGCTATTACTTATTGAACCTTAAGCCCTAAAACCTTTGGTCAAGAAATTTGGAGGGGCTGTATTGTTGTTACAGTAACTTGCAATACTGCCTAAAAAATTTGATAGGAGATTGTTTTAACTTTCCTGAGCTAAGGTTGCTTGGTTTGCGGTGGATAATCGCTGAGCATAAGCGCAATTTCTTTAACAATAAAATCATTTCGTTGCTGGGCTGACATTGTATCAGTTAGCTTATTCTGAGAAATAGACCGCCATATTATCGATTTACTAGCAGGGTTTAATTTTTTGAAGAGTAACGAATACATTAAAGTCTTGAGAGCTGATACTAGACAGGTATCTCTTTTCAACCTTGGCATACCAGGCCATTATGGTTGGTGAAGATATCGTCAAAAGTATCTTTGATACGCTTAACATTGCCGAAAAGATTCTTCTCCCAGAAGTAATTGTCTTTGTTAAAGCTGGTGCTGAAACTATAAAAAACAGGATAAAAGCTAAAGGTGGTGAAGGTCAGTGGTACGGCGACGAAATAACACAAAATAATTGTTTAGAAACAGCCGATAAAAATCTTCAAGTGGTTTGATATTCTTATTATAGAGATTGGTACGTCAGAAAAACATGGCGTTCTACAGCAGAAAATCACCAACTAATAAAAGATCTAATTGATATTGTTATTTCGGGGGGGAAATCGTTAAAACTAGGTTGTATTTAGGTGGACTAGTTCTCGTTTGATCTAAGATTACTAGCTCCTGTAACCATCTGCTTTAAATAACACCTTTTAAACGGTCTTCAAATTGAATCATAAATCGATTCAAGGCCATTTTCCTATTTATTATAGGTGTTGTTGACTATTTAAGTAATTGTTATTAATAGTGAAATAATCTTTTAGTTATGCTGTTTTATAGGTTCGGAGGTGATTTTTTTGTTATGATCTAATATCGACAATCGCAAGTGTCGCTTGCTGATAACCCTTATTATAATTGTATGTCTCGTTGCGTTAGCCGCGCTTACTTATGTAATGGAGATAAATATACAGATCAATTATTTGGACATTAATAATAAATGAAAAGATAACTTCGAATATTCACTAGTGTCGATCTTTTAAATCATCTGTTAATATTTATTCTGTCAAGCACATAAATTAAATTGAAAGTACATTCAATTTCATCGCTAGATAGTTACATAAATTTGCTTTTACATTTCACCTGATAATACCAAGGTTAACCCATCATGTTTGTATCACTACAGTTTGAACTCAGTGAAATAAAACAGCGCACTAACAGTCGTTCTTATCAATTAGGGCAAATATTGTATGCTTCTGGTAAGGTCAGTCGTTTATCGGTAACTGAAAATAGTGCGACTGCCATTGTCTCAGGAAGTGACGACTATTATACCTCTCTACAAAAAGGCGATTCAATCCAGGGCAAAACGCTACAGGTTCGCTGTACTTGTCCTGCTAGTGCATACCAAGATATTTGTAAACATGCGGTTGCCGTTGCTTTGTTGGTTGAAAATCCGCAAGAGAAAGAGCACGTTAATGATGAGGCTAAGCAAAGTCAATTGAAAAACTGGTTTAAGCAGAAGCCCGTTGATGAACTCATTGATATCCTAATGACTTATATTGATGACTCAATCAATGAACTAGATAAGTGGCAATTAATTATGCGTAGTGAAGAAAATAATGTAACAGCAAGCGAGCTAAGTAAATTGATTACCAAAGCATTACCTGCAAAAGAGATGTGGGAGTGGAATAAAGTAAGTGAATATTTTACTCATGCAGATGAGAAGTTTACGATTATTTTTAAGTTGATTGATAAAGTAACAGTAACCGAACAATGGAAACTAACCTTGAAGGCTAATCAACGCTTAAATAAAGTGTTAGAGCGGATTGATGACTCAGGTGGCTTTCGTTTTTATATCGAGGATGAGCTTAATCAACGGTTAGTCACACTGTTTAATCAACTGCCTTGGTCTGATGAAAAGAAAGCGCTGTGGATATTTAGCCATACTGAGGAATATAAATATGATGTGTTCCCAAGCGTGCCTAAAGATTTCGACTTAAGCCCTGAGGTTAAACAGATTTTTTTAGCACAATGCCTGAATATGGCTAAACAGAAAGCACCATTGGGTGATCTTAATGACTGGGAGCATAGGTGGTCGCTTCAACGATTAACCGCACCACTCATCGATGATGCAAAGCATACTGGTGATTGGGAATTGCAATGTCAACTTATGAAAATAACGGCGATAAGACTCTCTGATTATTTAGCCATTGCTGATGTCTGTTTAGATAATAGTGAGGCGTTAAAGGCAAAGTACTGGTTGCAGCAAGCTTATAAGGTAGTGCAAACACCCAGCGAAAAAGGGGAATGCCAAGCCTACGAGGTTAAGGTACGGGTTGCATTAGCTGAATATGAAAAAGCATGGCAATTAGCGTGGCAGTTATTTAGCTGTCAGCCCAGTTTTATAAGGTATAAAAATTTAGAAGAGCTACAGCACCAAACTGGTGTGATCGATGTGCAGTTTGTTGATAAAGTAGAGCAAATACTTGCAGATTGTTATGTTGAAATGGGCTCTGGTTTCACGGCGAATGCTGATGCGCTGTTAGATTTCTATATAGATAGGAACGAGGTAGAAAAAGCTCGGACTTGGGCATTAGCACATCAAGCTAATACAAATAGTCTGCTTACAATTGCCAATTTAATGATTGCGTCACATCCGAATGATTGTATTAGTCTATACCAACGTGTTGTCGGCTCAATTATTAAGCAAACTAATAATTCTGCTTATCAAGAAGCCACGGATTTGTTGCTAAAATTAAAGCGAATGTTAATAGCAAATAATGCAGAGCTGAAGACCTTTAATCAGATGGTGAAACAAGTCGCTCAATCCTATAAACAAAAACGTAATATGCAGAAACTATTCAAAGAGCACTTTTCTGATTGCTTTTAACTTTTCCTTAAATCGCTATACTCTTTATTATTCAAGATGCAAAAATCGGAAAATCCGAGTCTTTAAAACAACGAGGATGTTTCTACTGCCTTTTGCTGAGATAAATCGTTACCACATCTTACGTACTCTTTCCTTTTCCCTTTCAATATTGCGTCCTTGCAACTCACTCCATAGTTTGATGCCAGTGTATTGTTCAACTTTACTAGTTGGCACTCTGAAAGTGTCTGTTGGTTGATCTGTTGCTATGTTTGGTATTATGAATGACCACATATTTAAACTCCCTCGATTGGTTTCAACTAATACTGATTTAAAATAAGCATTGGGGATAGGAATCGATACATTGTTGTCGTCATTGGTCCCGATACTTTGAACGGGTTGGTCGAAATAGAAAATGGGGCCACAAATGACATAGGTTTCAAAAATTTTTGCTTTTTCATTAAGCCTTCGTACATCTGACTCTAAGTTTTTCCAAATCCCTCTATTGAATTGTTGTACCTGTGGAGACATATTTGATAATAGGAAAGTCTCACTGTTTTGCAGCTCATCGTCCTTTTGATTCATACTTGCAACGAGGTGTCCCCGGTCATAACCAGACCCTCGATAGTCAATGAGATCGGTGCGGAATATTGTCGGAATTCGAAAGTCAGGACGAAAATTATCGACACGTGTGATACTTGGGTTATTAGGGCTGATGATTTCAAGCGCCCATTTTGCTTGCCTAAAATAATATGAATATCCAATGATGTAATGTCGATTTACTAATATTTGATCAGCGGCGGGCATGCCATATCTAGATTGGTGAATAGAGTTTGGAATATCCATAATAACTTCCTTTATGTCGATCGCATCAATTCATTTAAAGTTTAAATTGATACGCGTTAGGTTGTTTTCTTTTTTATTATAGGACCCATATTAATATGCTACTTATACCTCCTGTTTTATGCTTACCACCTAGGTATAAATTTCTCTTACTTCTTAAAGGTTAAACCTTTGCTTGAGGGATTTGACTGCACTGTATTGTTGTTGCGGTAACTCGCAATACTGCCTAAAAAGTTGGATAGGAGATTGTTTTAACTCTCCTGAACTAAGGTTGCTTGGTTTGCGGTGGATAATCGCTGAGCATAAGCGCAATTTCTTTAGCAATAAAATCATTTCGTTGCTGGGCTGACATTGTATCAGTTAGCTTATTCTGAGAAATAGACCGCCATATTATCGATTTACTAGCAGGGTTTATAAACTCAAGTACTAGCTTATTATAATGGTTTTTATTGTAACTAGAGGGGGTACTCATGCCAATGCCTGCTCGACCTAAACCAATACCAAAACCGAAAGTGCCACCATTAGATTCGAGCTCTGTGGTCATTTCTAGATGATAGTTTATTTGTAAGTCAGCACTTTGTAGCTGTGTTTGGCTAAGCCCTTTGACTTTCAGTTGTGCAGCGGTTTCATCTTCTATTCGCTTGCTATCAATACTTACTACGGCGCTTTCAGGTGGGATAACAAAAGTAAACGTTTTATATTGTGAGAAGTCATGGCCTAGAGCATAGTCAGACACCGGGGTAGCTGTACAGGCAAATAGAAAAGAACATAATAAAAGGGGGAAAATAAGGCGCGGCATATAAAACTCCTATTATAGTAAAGTCATTAATAATAAACCATCAGAGTGTTGTTAAGTGTTGTAATACGATTAATTTGTGAAATGGGTTGCCATTCTGCTAAGTTTTATTACTTGAACCAACGTTGTCAATGGTAGTAGTAAATGTGATTGAGTTTCTTTTGTTGTTGATAAATAGGTTACAACGTATCGATTATTGCCTAAGCCAAATCATTAAGTGCTTGAACAACTTGATCTTTACCGTTTCTTTTTCCTTTATAAAGAGCATTATCTGCATACTTTATAATATTCTCTGGAGCATGCGAGGATGTAGAGCTGGCGATACCGAATGTCATTGTGACCATTAACTCCCTTTGCGCTAAAGGAACTTTAATTTTTGAAATGCTTTGTCGCAGTTTATTCAGCGTTATGATCCCATTGTCAATATTTGTGTCAGGTAACATAAATAAAAACTCTTCCCCTCCCCACCTTGCTTTAATGTCATGTTGACGCAGTTCTTTTTGAAGAACATTGGCAATTTCTACAAGGACGGTATCGCCAATATCATGGCCATAGGTATCATTAATTTTTTTAAAATTATCGATATCTGCAATTGATAAAACAAACTCCGATTGTTCACGATTATTGCGACTAAATTCTTCCTCAATTAACTCCATTGCTCGTTTTCGATTATTTAGTTTGGTCAAGGTATCAGTATTAGATTCATACAATAATATTGATTGATATTGTTTTACTGAAAATGAATAAATCAGTGGGGTGGTTGATGTTATCAAAAAAGTCACAATCATATTTAATAAATAAAACGACTCTTGTGCTTGAACGCTCATACTGTAGGCTGCAACGGTGTAATTACTGAGTAAGTAGGTTGCTATTAAGCAGATAAAGCTTATTACAGTGAGTATTAACGGAATCGCAAATTTGACATAACCGCCAATGGCAAAGTAGGCCGCAATAGCAATAAAAAAGTATTGAAAACCATAATCCCAGCCGAGTAAATAGATAGCAAGGAATTGGTGACTTAATACTTCAAATACAATGGCAATTATTGTATAGGGGAGGTAGTGATAATAGTTTAATGCAATATAGATCGTTGATAAATACAAAGCAATACTGAAAAAATTATAGTAATAAAGCGGTGTTATATCATTGATGTAAAAAACAATAATAAAAACAAAATGAAGGATGATTGCCATTATTTCGGCAAAAATAATGGCACGAAAGCTGGTGTTTTCTAATGGTGAATCGTTGGAAAATAATTTCATATTTTAGGTCTCAACGTTCGTTCAATAACACATCAAACAATAGCAATTGCTTTTTGAGCATTTAACAAGGTGATAACTATTTTAGGTCAGACTTTACTGAATTTTGTTATCTCATTACATTGATTGAAGTTAATGAATGCCTAGGTTCATGTTGTAGGCGATGTTTTAATATAGCACCTAAGGTGGTGAAAAAAAAGAGATGAAATTTTTGATATAATGCTTTTATTAATAATTGGATTTGCTGCCATATTTGAAAAATACTTTTATATATTTTTTAATTCTTTTTTGTTACCAAGCAGCGATTTAGGTAAATATTGATTTTTGATATCATCTAAAACTTGTTTTGATTGAGATTGTACCAACCTAACTTTCGCTTTAAGGGCGTTCAGTTAAGAAAAACAAGTTGCTCTTTAGCTGAAGTGAGGTAAAAATCGATCACCTAAAAGATCGTGAGATTTGTAATGGAACTTTGAGGAGCTCTCGCACTTCGATTAATCGTTTTAGTGAATTTTCTTCTTTATCAGATAGCTTAAGCCCAGATATTGATTTTACCTATAATCTAACGCCATTAGGTTAAGAAAACACCCCATATTTGACATGGTCTCAGCCGTCGTCTGCATGTTATTTTTTAGCAAAGAACCTGTTCCTTACCTTATCAACTAACTCCATTTTTTTACCTCAATAATTCCATTATTTGTCAATAAATACTGTAACATAAGGCCCTAAAAAGGCTAGGCTGTCATGTCAATAAAGATACCCTTTATCATAAGGTTTTTACGCCGAGCGCTGTCAATGGAGCGCCTAAATTTGTATGGTGTAGTTGAGGGTATTTGGCCTACACCTGACAATAAAAGCAAACTGCGCCTATTATCGCTCCACGAATAAATCTAATGAAGCATCTTACCCACAAATTCGAATGGTTTGTATAACGGATATGGTAGTCTTTACACTCATCGAAACGTGTTAATCAATAATTTTCTGGAAGCCTTCTCTAAAGGCCTGGCCTATGGCATTTAGAAAGAAATAAGTTCAGGTGATGATAACTATAAAGGAAGCGCTTTTTACGGTATTTTTAAGCCGTTAAATATGACTTAGCTTATCCCGAAGATATACTCTGTGAGTTAGTTAAGGAAGTTAAGTTTGTTGCTGATAATCAAGCCAAATTCACGATTGGACCCACTGCGAAGCTATAAATGCTAGCTTAAAAGTTTTACACCGGCTAGTACTTAGCCGACTGGCATTATCTCATTGAGTAAGTCTTTAAAAGAAAGAAAAATATTTACTAGCTATGCGTTTTAATGTTTCTCTTATAAATGCTTTACAATTACTATTATGGATAGATAATGAATTGCATATAATATAAAAATAAAAGGAGCTGTTTTATGGCATCAAAGCAAGAACAAGTTTTCAAAACTCGAACCCAAATCGTCGAAGAATCCATTCGCAATAAAATTCTCTCTGGAGTTTATAAAGCGGGACAGCCACTAAGACAAGATGCTTTAGCAAAAGAATTAAATGTAAGTAGAATACCGGTAAGAGAAGCGTTAATGCAACTTGAGGTGCAGGGGTTAGTTCAATTTGAATCTCACAAAGGAGCAACTGTTACAGAGCTCTCTCCAGAAAAAATTGATGAGTTATTTGCATTAAGAGCACTTATTGAATGTTACGTACTAGAGCGTGCCATTGTTAATATGACAGATGCCGATTTAGAACATATAAAAACAGTAAAATTAAACTTCGAACAAGCAGTTGAAAGTGGGACAAATATAGAAGAGTGGAGTATTTATAATTACGACTTTCACAAAGCCCTTTATGGACCAGCTAATCTTCCTGAATCGATGGATATTGTCTACAGCTTAAATACTAAAAGTGATCGCTATATTCGTATGCAGTTACTTTTTACTACCGGTGTTAAAAAAGCGGAAAGTGAACATAATGGGTTGTTTGAGCTATGTCAGCAACGTGATGTTGAAGGCGCAAAAGCATTATTAAGAAAGCACATTATTGAAGCTGGCCACGCGATTAGAAATTTACTCATTGAACAAAATGAGTCAAACAAAAAATAATCTTATAAAATATTAATATTGGCCATATTGTGGTTAATATTAATATTCTACTCTGACAGAGCTAATGATTGTAAGTTTTTTAACCTGATAAATATGGCTTCCATGCTTAACATTATTCTATTATTAATGACGATAACTCATTAATACTTAAAGATAAGATAGTGTCTGAGAGCATTATTATCTTAAAGCTGCATGAGTTTCTCATGCAGCCTCAATAAATCTCTATTAGCTCAAGCCTCTTAGTTTTGCATTGCGACGTCTTAATAACTCTAAGGTGAGCAGTAACATCACTGACATCAGAATCAAAATGCTTGCAACGGCTAAAATAGTAGGGCTGATCTGTTCGCGTATACCAGACCACATCTGTCGAGGTACGGTCCTTTGCTCAGCACCTGTAATGAAGAGTGCTACCACCACTTCATCAAATGAAGTGCCAAAGGCAAAAAGCCCTCCAGAAATAACACCGGGTCTTATCAGGGGAAGGGTCACGTTAAAAAATGTATATACAGGTGTCGCACCTAGACTAGCGCCAGCCCTAACCAAACTATGATCAAAACCGGATAATGTTGCGGTCACCGTGATCACCACAAACGGAGTTCCTAAAGCCGCATGTGCCAAGATAATACCAAGGTACGTTTGCGATAAACCAAAGCGTGTATAGAAAAAATACATTCCTGCTGCTGATATAATCACTGGAACAATCATTGGAGATATCAATAATGCCATAACTGCATTACGAAATGGCATTTTTCTGTTGGCCAGACCTAGCGCTGCAATGGTGCCTAATATAGTTGAAATAATCGTGGCCGCTATCGCAATATAAGCACTATTTTTCAGTGCATTAAACCATTGTGGGTTATCAATCATATCTTGATACCATCTTAACGAATAGGCCGAAGGATCAAGGGTTAGCATACCTTCAGTAAACGAAAAATAGGGTGTTGCATTAAATGAGAGTGGCACAATAATTATAATTGGAGCCACTAGAAAAAAGAGTACGGCAGTGCAGTAGACCTTAAAGCCAACAAAGCCGACTCTCTCCATCGGAGTACAATATTTTGGTAATGCCATCTTAATTACCCACCTTAATATTATTGATACCAACAATTCGATTAAACAAATAAAACATAATTAATACCGTCAATAGTAATATCCCACCTAAAGCCGAGGCCATTCCCCAGTTCAGAGAGCTTTGCATATGATAAGCAATGAAATTAGAAATCATCTGCCCACTTCTACCACCAACTAATGCAGGTGTAATATAAAAACCAATAGACAAGATAAACGTTAACAAAACACCAGCCCCTACACCCGACATAGTCAGTGGCATGTAAGCTTTGATAAAGGCGATGGTTGGGGTTGCGCCGAGTGAACGAGCGGCACGGAAATAATCTGGTGAGATGCCTTTCATCACACTATAAATAGGTAAAATCATGAAGGGCAATAGTATATGTACCATCGCGACAACCGTGCCAAACGTATTATGAACCAACTGTATTCGCTCTGAAATCACTCCGACATAAAGTAGTAGATCATTTACAACACCTTGCATTTGTAACAAAACAATCCAGGATGTTGTTCTTACAAGAAGTGAGGTCCAAAAGGGTAGAAGAACTAAAATTAGCAATAAGTTAGATTTACTATCTGGTAATGTTGCTAGCAAATATGCCAAAGGATAACCTAGTAATAAGCATAAACCTGTAATTAGTGCTGATAACCCCAATGTTTTCACAAAAAGGTTTAGGTACACTTGTCTGTGTTCTGGTTGAGCAACAATATCTCCTTGCGCATTTTGACGAAAATCTAATGCAGCCAAGTAGTAACTAATAGTAAATTTAGAGCTTAAATTTTTAATAGCACCCCAATATTCGATATTATTCCAGCGTTTATCTATTTTTATCATCGCCGTTTTGTAGTCATTAATTTGCTCAAAAGTACTCAGTTTCCTACCTGTTTTCATCATCAAGCTACGCATCCCTGCGACTTCAATATTTAAGCGACTTGCTAATGGTGGTAAAGACTTGCTTTGGTATAACCGAATAAGCTCCTCCGCCAGTGCATTATAAGCCTCTTTGTCAGGAAGGCCTTGTTGCTCCCACTGAGAAAGTGATTTCACCGTATTAGGCAGGTTTTTTGCAATCAATGGATTATCGATACTGCGATATAACATTTCTGCAATCGGCACTACAAAAGTAATCATAATAAATGCGAGCAATGGTAGGGTTAACATTAAAGAACGTAAACGCTTTTTGCGCTCGGCTTTTTGTAAGTTTTGTTTTAGTTTGGCTTGATCTTCATTTAACGGATCTTGCATATCCACTACAGAGGGCAAACTCGTCAGCTCCAGATGCATACTTATCTCCTTGCTTCCTGTTGAATTAGGTAAATCAAATTAACTTGCTACAGCATTCAATGCGTGACAGTCATGACTTGACCACCCGAGTGAAATTGTTTCGCCAATCATTAAATTATGGCTTGAAGTGCTTGGAACTTTTACCACAAAATTACGATTGCCTAGCAGCTCTACAACCAACCTTAAATGGTCTCCGTGGTAGATAACTTCTTGGGTTTTTGCTTGGAATATATTATCGAATTTTCCAATCTCTGGGTCTAATACCACATTTTCGGGTCTTATAGATAATGTGCTATTCTCTCCAATATTAGTGACTTTTACAGCTCTTGCTTTGACTTTCTCTTTGCCAATATTAATGACACAATGATCACTGTTAAATTCCTCAACAGATCCTTGTAGCTGATTATTTTCACCAATAAATTGTGCTACAAAGGTATTTTCTGGGTTTTCATATAGATCGGTTGGGCTTGCTAGTTGCTGAACGACACCTTCATTAAAAACTGCAATTCTGTCAGACATCGTAAGTGCTTCCGTCTGATCGTGAGTGACATATAATATGGTAATACCCAGTTTTTGATGAAGACGCTTAATTTCATATTGCATCTGTTCACGAAGTTGTTTGTCTAACGCCCCTAAGGGTTCATCCATTAGTACTAATTTTGGTTCAAACACTAAGGCTCGAGCAAGCGCAATGCGTTGTTGTTGCCCGCCAGAAAGTTGGCCTGGTCGACGGGTTGCAACATGGCCTAACTCGACCATATCTAAAATATTCTTTACTTTTTTCTCAATCATATCAGTCGGCATTTTTCGTGCCTTCAGAGGAAATGCTAAATTTTCTGCAATAGTCATATGTGGAAACAGTGCATAATTTTGAAACACCATGCCTATATCTCGTTTATGGGGGGCTAAATTATTTACTGCTACTTGGTCAATATAGATATCACCATTAGTGGCAGTTTCAAAACCAGCTAACATCATTAAGCAGGTTGTTTTACCTGAACCTGACGGCCCAAGCATTGTGACAAACTCTCCCTCAGCGATATCAAGATTAAAGTTTTTTACTACCAGTTGTTCACCATCATAAGTCTTTTGAACTTTCTTAAAACTAACATATTGACTATTCATTACTGTCTCCAAATTATTAAAATAAAATGTGTAGCCTTTAGCCTTACTCATTTCATTCAGATAGCACCCAAGTGTTAGCGGTACATATTAAGATCAGGGCGTGTTGCTATAGATTTTTCAACTAATTGGATAATAGCTCACGTTCAGCACCTTCTAATGGCAAACGAGGGGCGCTAAATACTTCAGAACCCCGACCGCAGAGATGCTCTGCTAACTTGATGCATTGAACCAAAGTAGGAATCGTGTCCAGTTTCAATAGTGGAAGGAACCAACGATATAGCTGTAATGCTTCAGCGTATAGGCCTTGCGATGCAAGACCAAAAATTGCCACGACTTCTTGAGTTGCCGTTAAAATTAATCTTTTTTCTTCTGGTGATAATGAGCAATTTTCACCCTCAGTATCTAGGCAGATAATCCCATCAATACCATCATTTATTTGATTATCAATCACTTGTTGATTTGCTTTAATGTTCAGTGATTGGTCGGCATTAAACTGTGTACTAACAGCAGGGTATACGTCTTTCCAGTTAACTTTCATGTTAACCCCTTTTTTGATATAAAATATTGTCTAAAAAAATAGGTGCGGTAATTCAAAATGAACTAAGCCGCACCAATTTATTTTTATTACTTAGCTAACCAAGTATTAAACTCTTCGTTCAATTCATCGGCGTAATCACCCCACCATTCATCATTTACTAAGAAAGCCGTTTCAAAGTTTTGTGGTGCAGTCGGAAGTGTGTCTAACAGCGCTTTATCCATATTAATGGTCGATGACTTACGCGTCGGACCATAGGAAACATATGCGGCTTGCTTTGCCAAAGGTTTAGTTTTAGAAGAGAACACAACAAACTCAATTGCGCGCTCTAAGTTCTTACTACCTTTAGGAATAGCCCAACCGTTCATGTAACCCATCTGACGATCCCAAATAATTTTAAAGGGTTGGTTTTCATCTCGTTTAGCATTCGAAATACGCCCATTAAATGCAGACGAAATAACCACTTCACCATCCGCTAACATCTGCGGTGCTTGAGCGCCAGTAGTCCACCAAAACACGTGTTCTTTAATCGTATTTAGCTTGTTAAATGCACGATCACGACCTTCGCGTGTTTCTAACTGTGCATAGACATCTTCAGCAGAGACACCATCTGCTAACAGAGCCCACTCCATGTTACCTTGTGGGATTTTTTGTAAGCCACGACGGCCAGGGAATGTTTTAAGATCAAAAAGGTCGGTCATCTTAGTTGGCGTTGCTTTACCTTTAAATTGATTCTCATTTATGGCTAAAATAGTCGAAACAACAATGGAGTTAATGGCACATTTATGAATTGCACCTTCAATAAAATCATCTTTAGCCGGAGTACCGTCATCACCTGCTGGTAAAATTGATGGGTCAAATGTCTCTAATAACCCTTCAGCACAACCTCTTACAATGTCTGGTTTATCTAAAGAGACAAGATCCCACGTCACATTGCCTGATTCTACTTGTGCTTTAATTTCAGCCAATCCACCATTAAAATCTTCAGAAACGATCTCAACCCCCGTCTCTTTGATATATGGTTTGTGGTACGCCTCTACCTGGCTTTTGGTAAATGAGCCGCCCCAAGATACAACGGTTAACTTATCCGCACTGCAGGCGTTAAGTGAGATACCTAAAAATATAGGAAGTAATATGTAAGGTTTTAGATTGATACTATTTAACATTGAGCTTCTCCATTTTGTTTGATTTACGCTTATTTATAAGAGGATTTAAGCGTATTTTTCCTTCGACTTATTAACGTCCGTTAACAAACTCATAACAAACCTAGCAGTATTTTATATTGTATACAATATAAAATGGCGAGTTTTTAAATGAAGCGTGAAATGGAATAGGGCTTAAGATCTATTTTTGTCGGTTGCGTTTGCTCTAATGACAAAATTAAATCAGCGGTGAAAGCTGCTTGAGTTAATCCTAAATGTTGATGCCCAAATGCCATCAACACTCGTCCATCACACACTGAATCGATCACCGGTAATGAGTCGGGTAATGATGGTCTGGAACCCATCCATGCAGTTCCTTTTTGTTTTGATAAGTTTGGGATAAGCGCGTTGGCATGTTGCTGTAACATATTGGAGCGGTGCGGATTTTCAGCTGCGTCAACATGGGCATATTCAATGGTTCCTGCTAAACGCAATCCACCATTCATTGGTGTCATAATAAACTTTCTTTCTGCTGAGCTTATGGCCATTGATATTGAATGTTGCGGTTTAGGTATCATTAAGTGATAACCTCGTTCCGCAAGTAGAGGCGGATTAATATTAGTGAGTTGTTTGGCAAACTTTGCAGACCATACTCCTGCTGCAAGTACCACTTTGTTTGATTTTATCTCCCCTAAACGTAATGTTTTCATGCTACAACCGGACTCTGAAGCCGAGATGTCCTCAACTTTATCAATGATTATTTCCCCTCCAATTTTTTTGTAAGACTCAGATATTAAAAGGCATAAATCAAGAGGTTCAATAGTGTGCCCTGTATTTGGAAAAAGAATCGCGTGTTTGACATTACTACTTAAATTGGGTTCTTTTCGGCGCGCTTCGTTACCGTCAATAACAATCGCATCAACTTTGTTTAGCAGTAGTTTGTCCAGAACAGGGCGATAACTTTTAAAGGCTTCCTCTGTTTCAAATACCAACATAGAACCTTCATCTTTGAGCATATGGAGTTGATCAATTTCCGTAAGCAGATCTTGCCATGCATTAAGTGAATATTTATTGAGCTCTATTAATGCAGAGGTTCCTTTATTAAATTGTTCCGTCCTCGCATTGAACAAAAAATGAAACATCCAAGGGATGGTTTGTAGAATATCTCGCCAACGAATTGATACAGGGCTCTGAGGATCAAATAGCATTTTTGGTAATTGAGGAAGCAGTGAAGGTGAAGATAATGGGAATATTTGTTCAGTGGCGAAGTGTCCGGCATTACCTTTTGAACAGCCTTCTGCAATACCTTTACTCTCGATAATACGAGTTTTCAAACCACTCTTTTGTAAACGGTATGCGCAACATAAACCGACCACGCCACCGCCAATAATAATAATGTCTAATTCTGTATTATTTTTCATCACATTTATCCTAAAATATAATTGTATAAAATATACGATAGTATATATTAACATTGCTTTAACATTTTGAAAGGTGTGATTTAAAGGAGAAAGTAAAAATGAGAAAGGGAACATTTTTTTGTATTGATGCTCACACATGTGGTAACCCTGTTAGATTAGTTGCTGGGGGCTACCCAACACTTATTGGTAACAATATGAGTGAGAAAAGACAGTATTTTCTAAAAGAGTTTGACTGGATAAGGCAAGCGTTGATGTTTGAACCAAGAGGTCACTCTATGATGTCAGGATCAATAGTGCTACCTCCTTGTTCAAGTAATGCTGATGCTTCTATTTTATTTATAGAAACCAGCGGCTGTTTACCAATGTGCGGTCACGGCACTATTGGTACTGTTACTTCTGCGATAGAAAATGCCATTATTACTCCAAAAGTACCAGGCCAACTCATTCTTGATGTACCTGCTGGGCAAATAAGGATCGAATATCAACAAGTCAATGGCAAAGTTGAGTCGGTCAGAATCTACAATATCTCCTCCTATTTAGCGCACACCGATGTAGTTATAAATATTCCAACTCTTGGAGAACTGATCGTTGATGTCTCCTATGGTGGTAATTTCTACGCCATTGTCGATCCACAAAAAAACTATAAAGGCTTAGAGCATTTCAGTCCTGATCAAATTCTACAACTTAGCCCATTAGTGCGTGAAGCCGTTGATAAAGCAGTTAAATGTGTTCACCCAGAAGATCCTACCGTTAATGGTGTTAGCCACGTTTTATGGACAGGTGAACCAACTCAGCCGGAAGCAGTAGCTCGTAACGCTGTATTTTATGGCGATCGCGCGATTGATAGATCTCCATGTGGCACAGGAACCAGTGCAAGAATGGCACAGTGGTATGCCAAAGGTAAGTTAAAAGTTGGTGAGGAATTTATTCATGAAAGCATTATTGGAAGTATGTTTAAAGGCCGAGTGGAGTCCTCCACTCAAGTTGGTTCATATCAAGGGATCAATCCAAGTATCGAGGGTTGGGCAAAAGTGTATGGTCACAATACCATTTGGGTAGATGAAGATGATCCGTATGCATTTGGTTTTGAAGTGAAATAAATACAATAATTAGTAATTCATATAGTTAAGGAATAGTTATGTCGAGCTCTACCATAGATGTAAATAAAGCGAACAACCGTGTTACAGATACTTTTCAAGCCGTTAATCCTGTTGATGGCACTAAACTGGTTGGCGATTTTAAGCAAGATTCTTTGCTTAACATCAATCATGCTGCACAAGTCGCGCAAGATTGCTTCTTAGAATATAAGTCTACAACTAGTCAACAGCGCGCTACTTTTTTACAAACGATTGCTCAGCAGCTAGAGGATAATCGAGCTGTAATTGTAAGTAGAGCACAACTTGAATCGGGCCTACCAGAAGCCCGTCTGAACGGTGAGTTAGGTCGTACAATTGGTCAGCTAAACTTGTTTGCAAATAACTTACTGAATGAAGGTTGGCAGCAAGCAGTAATAGATACGGCAGATTCAGGTCGTCAACCTGTAGCTAAACCAGATATTCGTTCACATAATGTTGCTATCGGGCCTGTGGCTGTTTTTGGTGCGTCCAACTTTCCGCTAGCTTTCTCAACTGCTGGTGGTGATACAGCTTCTGCATTAGCTGCAGGTTGTCCTGTCATAATGAAAGGCCATCCTGCACACCCTGGTACTAGTGAACTTGTTGAAAAGTGCATCAACAAGGCGTTGTCTACTTGTCATCTTCCTGCTGGCGTTTTCACTTTGTTACAAGGCACAACGAATGAACTGGGGAGCGAATTAGTTCGGCATCCTAATATTAAAGCTGTTGGCTTCACTGGATCTACCACCGTTGGACGACTGTTAATGGATATTGCAACTTCTCGCCCAGAGCCGATTCCGTTTTATGGCGAGCTTGGTTCAGCTAATCCCGTTTATTTACTTAAAAATCAATTAGAAAAAAATGCAGCACAACTAGCTGAACAGTTTGTGCTATCGATGACAATGGGAGCAGGGCAGTTTTGTACCAAGCCTGGATTGATTTTTGCAATTGAAGGGCTAGGACTTGACACATTCGTTAAACAGTCACAGTTGCTACTTGCCTCGCAACAACCATATACTCTTCTAACCCAAGGTATTAAACAGAGTTATCTTGCATCGTGTAAGAAGAGGGAGTTGGAGCTCAACATAACTAAAGTTACCAATCGCGCTGAAGATGGCAAAGTATTAGCTAAGCTGTATCAAATTTCAGCTCAAGATTGGTTAAACAATCCAGATTTTGAGGAAGAAATATTTGGCCCTCAAGCACTTATTATTAGCTGTAAAGATAATGAACAGTTACAAGAGTTAAGTGAAAAATTAAGAGGGCATTTAACCGCAACGATTCATTGTAATGAAGAAGATTTTGACCAAGCTGAACGTTTAACCACTATTTTGAATAATAAGGTTGGGCGCGTCTTATTAAATGGATGGCCAACGGGGGTTGAGGTATGCCACAGCATGGTACATGGGGGAGCTTACCCTGCAGCAACAATGAGTAATAGTACTTCGGTAGGATCAGGTGCAATTTATCGTTGGTTACGTCCTGTTTCATATCAAAATTTCCCACAAGCATTACTACCTGATGTATTGCGTGATGACAACTCCAAAGGTATCTGGAGACAAGTTAATGGTCAAATAAGTAAACAATCGATTTAATTTACTTTGCACCCTAATACCAGAAGCCAGAGTGACCGAATTATTTCAACTCTCTGGCTTCTGGTTCCTATCGCGTTATAGCTAACGGTTTTATTCATTTAGCTTTCTTAATAAATGAATCGCAAAACTTTAAATGACATTGTTTACCACGTAGTGCTCCACAAAAGCTACTGAGCTAGCTGATGGTATTTGAATTTTATATCTATTTTTTTATTGTTTGTAGGCTTTGCTACAACACACTCTAGTTGTTTTAATATTAATCATCTGGCGATCAGCTACTATCTTATAATATGGCTTCAATCTAATACTATTAATTGGTGTTTTTTTCAAATGTGAGCACACCAATTGCTTTCATTCACAATAGTGTTATTAATGTTCAATGTACTTTCTATGAAAGAAGGATAATTAACAATAGTTAAAGATCCTAACCCATGCGTTCTGACCTTTTGAAAAAAAGCAGATGAATCTAGGGCAACAAAAACCAATAAAAAATCAGCTTTGGATAGATAACATTCTTTGGTCGGTTGTGAGTGATTTGAAATAACGATTTAATTTTTTAGATCTGCTCAGAGTTTGTTTTAGACAGGTTATGAGCTCGAGACAAGGTATAAATATAGACAATTAACGCAATCTGAAAACTAAAAACTTTATTAACGTTAAATTAGATAAAGAATTATACTTAAAATAACCGGCAGGATAAGGTATTCTATCTATAAATTAACTCATAACATATTGGATAAATCGATGATTGTATTAGGACACCAAAACCCAGATTGTGATAGCTTATGTAGTGCTATCGGCCTTGCAAGTTTATTTAATAAAATGGGCAAAACAGCAACCCCTGCTCTACAAGGCGAGCCCAACCCTGAAGCGTTATTCTTATTAGAACAATCTGGCTTACCACAACCTGAAATCCGTACTGAAGTCGCGGGTGAAGAAATCTTTATCGTAGATTATTCAGATTGGGGACAAGGTACTGCTGATATGAAGAAAGCAACGATCTTAGGGATTGTTGATCATCATAAATTAGGCGATATCACTACTTCTACTCCTCTGGAATGTTGGATCTGGCCTGTTGGTTGTAGTGCTACGATTGTTTATAATATGTACAAATTTAATAATCACACACCTGATGCACCAGTAGCAAAAATGATGATGGGTGCGATCATATCTGATACGGTTAACTTCCAAGGTCCTACTTGTACAGAGATGGATGTGGTTGCTGCAAACGAATTAGCAGCAATTGCTGGTGTTGACGATATTCAAGCATTTGCAACAGCTCAATTTGAAGCTAAATCAGATATTAAATCTGTTTCGGCTGCTGAGCTTATTTTACGTGACCAAAAAGTATTTGAAATGGCGGGTGAGAAACTAGCTATTGGACAACTCGAATTAACATCTTTAGAGACTGCTTTTTCTAAGAAAGGCGATATGCTGATAGAAATGGGACAACTACAAGCAGATAAAGGCTATCATTCTACAATAGTGTTATTAACTGATATCAATAAACTAGATACGACTGCATTAATTATCTCTAAAGATGCGAACAAAGTCGCAACAGCTTTAAACAGTACAGTGGTTGATCATACGTTTGAATTGCCAGGTGTTGTAAGCCGTAAAAAACAAATTATTCCTTTTTTACAAGCTGCATTTGAAGGTTAAACATATAGTTTAAACTTTCTTAAAAATAATGCTGAAGGGCGAGCTTTATGATGAGGCTCGCCTTTTTTATTGCCAATTTTTAATTTTCTTACAACCACTTAAGTTTAATATTTGATAACATCCCTTATATTATCCCTATTTCTAATATTGAGGTTACATGCATATTCATATTCTTGGTATTTGCGGCACGTTCATGGGCGGTGTTGCAATTCTTGCTAAATCCTTAGGCTATAAAGTCACAGGTTCAGATAAAAATGTCTATCCGCCGATGAGTACACAGTTAGAAGAGCAAGGGATTGAACTTATTCAAGGCTTTGATCCAAGCCAATTAGATTGTAAACCTGATCTTGTGGTGATTGGTAATGCAATGAGCCGTGGAAATCCTTGCGTAGAAGCCGTACTAGATAAACAAATACCTTATATTTCAGGCCCGCAGTGGTTGTTGGAACATGTTTTGAAAGACCGTTGGGTATTAGCGGTTGCAGGAACGCATGGCAAAACATCAACTTCTAGTATGCTCGCTTGGATTTTAGAGTATGCCAATATGCAACCGGGTTTCCTCATCGGTGGTGTGCCAGAGAATTTTGGTTTATCTGCCCGTTTAGGGGAAACACCATTTTTTGTGATTGAAGCTGATGAATATGATAGTGCTTTTTTTGATAAACGTTCTAAGTTTGTGCATTATCACCCAAGAACCTTAGTGCTGAATAACTTAGAGTTTGATCATGCAGATATCTTTGAAGATTTAAATGCGATTAAAAAACAATTCCATCATTTATTGAGAACAGTTCCAAGTACTGGCCGTGTTTTCATCCCAAATAAAGATGAAGCGTTAATGTCTGTCAAACATATGGGATGTTGGAGTGAGGTAGAGTATTTAGGTGAAAATTGGTCTGCACAAAAGGTTAAAGAAGATGGTACGCAGTTCGAAGTAAACCTAAACGGAGATAAAAAAGGTCAAGTTAATTGGAATTTAATGGGCGACCATAATGTTGATAACGCATTAGCTGCGATTGCGGCTGCGAGGCATGTTGGCGTGACTCCTGAAATATCAATTCAAGCATTGGCTGAATTTAAAAGTATTAAACGTCGCATGGAAATTAAAGGCAAAGTTAACAATATTACAGTGTATGACGATTTCGCTCATCATCCTACCGCAGTAAAAACGACGCTAGCAGGTCTACGTGCAAAGGTCGGAAATGAAAGAATTATTGCTGTGTTAGAGCCACGTTCAAATACAATGAAATTAGGAATACATAAAGAAGCATTAGTTAACTCATTGGCTTTGGCAGATAGTATTTATTGTTTTGAAGATAAAAGTATTCAATGGTCTATGAAAGAGTTGTTTGCAGAACAAGGCAAAGCAGTGAATGTAGAAACGGATATAGATGACTTAGTGGAACAATTAGTTAAATACGCTAAACCTAGTGATCATATCTTGATCATGAGTAATGGTAGTTTTGCGAATATTCACCAAAAATTATTAGATAAATTATAGGATGAACATATAGATGACTATGCAATATAACGATACCGTGACTTTAGGTGTAACTGGGGCTTCAGGCAGTGGGTATTTTTTGCGTTTATTACAATCAATGGTGAATGCAAACGTCAAAGTATATTTAATTTTATCTGAAGCGGCACAAATAGTATTAAAAACAGAAGTTGATGAAGATTGGCCAGTCGATATTGTAGCGTTGAATGAATTTTTAATAACTCGCTTTGATAGTAAACAAGGACAAATTACAGCGTTAACGTCAAAAGACTGGTTTTCACCTGTAGCGTCAGGATCGTCTGCGCCTAAAAAAATGGTCGTTTGTCCATGTAGTTGCGGAACACTTGCTTCAATTTCACAAGGTTTATCAAATAATTTAATAGAACGTGCAGCGGATGTTGTATTTAAAGAGAGGGGGCAGTTAATTGTAATGCCGAGAGAAACACCTTTTTCTACCTTACATTTGAAAAATATGCTCACTCTTTCTGAACTAGGAGCCACTGTTATGCCTTTAGCGCCTGGTTTTTATCATCAACCAACAACGATTGAAGAGCTACAGGACTTTATGGTCGCGAGAGTAATGGATCATTTGAAGATACAACACCAAGCAAGTAAGCGCTGGTGTGAGTGATATTTAAGCAAAAAAGTCTGCGTTTGTTTGTTATTTGAACATATTTTTTTAAATACTAAAAATAATGATTTAATTGCAATAAAACGCTTGCTTACCTTTCCAAGATCCCTATAATGCGCATCCACAGACACGGGGCGGAACGCAAGTTACCCACCGAGTTTGAGAATAGTTTTTAACGTATTAACGCTTCGTAGTTCGCTTCGAAATCAAGTTAAATTAAAACGTTGACAATGTTCGAAAGGCGCGTAATATACGCCGCCTAGCCGCAAGGCACGCTCTTTAACAATTTAATCAAACAATCTGTGTGAGCACTTGTTGTTGATGTGATTTCAAAAAA
>NZ_AXWP01000041.1:0-15688 GCF_000482725.1 Psychromonas arctica DSM 14288 | reverse complement strand
GTGTTTTATTAGTTGATGATATTCCAGAAAATATTTTTGGTAAGGTAACAAACCACGTAAGGTTACAAAAATTCTTGTCAAATATTCGATAAGTTTATAACTATCATCTCATTTAAGATAGCGATGAATTTGGGCAAGGTTGTTATAATATCAGCATCAAAAATTGCTATATTTTATACCGATTACATTAAATAAGTGATCTAAATTTTGCGCAGGAAAAATGACTTAGTTTAAGGCGTAAATTTAGCTAAATGGTTGTCCCCTTTACGAAATTTACAACGAAAAAATAAGTTATTTTAACAAGTAAAATAGATCAGTTAATTAGTGTGATTGGTATAACAACCTACTAGATCTTTTTTCTCTACAAATCTACGCCACCTAAGGCGACTTCTGAATCATATTGATTATAAATGTCTATTGGTAAGTTTTCAGCCCCTGATGCTGGAGCACATTTAGCTCCAGCGTCAAATTTTTAAATAACACCAAGCTCTCTTAGGCGTTCCTTTAAGTATTGATCCGCAGTGTAATTATCTGATAGAACAACTTCTGGTTTTGGATGAAGAAAAAGGGGTAATGAAATTCGAGACTTAGTTTTGTCTGCGCCATCAGGATTAATAACACGATGAGTTGTTGACGGATAATACCCTCCTGACGCTTCCTGTAGCATATCGCCGATATTAACAATTAAATTACCGAAATCAGATGGTACATCTAACCACTCACCTTCTATGCTTTTTACCTGTAGCCCAGGTTCATTAGATGCAGGAAGAATAGTCAGTAAATTAATATCTTCATGGGCACCTGCTCTAATCGCACCTAGCTCTTCATCTCCTTTTAATGGAGGATAATGGAGTATTCTCAATAATGTCTGTTGATTATCTTTAATCATATCTGGAACACGGCTAGCGCATTTTAATTCCTGATTCTACCAGGACTGAGCGATAGCCATCATCGAGCGTTGCCATCTTTTTCTTTGCAGCCATACTCGCTGATTTGCTTTTATCTTGTTTAAATAAGCCCATCGCTATTTTTCTCATTACATTAAATGCAAGTGGACCTCGCCCCTTATGAATCCTAGACTCATCTTCTCTAAATGTCATATCTAACATCCAGTGCATACTTTCAACTTGCCAATGATTGCGGACTGCATATAAGCTTTGATCTGCATTTAAGTTTAATGAGCTAATGTACCAGCGGGTTTCTGTTGTCTCTTTTCCTGTGGATTTTTCGTATACATCAGAGGTGATTTTAATAATGCTTTTCAGTCCAACCCATTGGTGTTTTTTATCTAACCATTTTTTATCAATGAGGATCTGCTGGCAGGTTCTTGTTTCTATACGTCCATGGCCACTGTCTGTTGCAGTATATTCAGCGTAATTATCTTCTGTAAAACCTTCTCGTTGAACTTTATGCCACCAAGCTTCTAGCTCACTTTGCATACCAGAGTGGTTACCTTTTAGGGCTAGGATATAGTCAGCTTTTTGCTCAATTATCTGCTTTGCTATTTCTTTTTGGCAGCCCATCGCATCAAGAGTAATAATGCTATTTTCTATGTCAAGCATGTTCAACAATTCAGGGATAGCAGTGATTTCATTGGTTTTAGCATCAACGGCAACTTGACCTAAAACAAGTTGATGCTGACAACTCCAAGCACTCACTGTGTGAAGTGCATTCTTTCTATCTTTCGTTGAAAAAGAACGTCTTGCGGTCTTACCATCAACAGCAATAACATCGCAACCAGTCGTTTCCACAAGTGAAGATATCCACGATTTAAAGGCTTGTTCTATTTCATCTGCCTTTAAACGACAAATAACACGCGCAATAGTGTCATGCCGAGGTATCCCTGCTTCAAAAGGCCGATATTGACGAAGCCAATCAAGCTTTATGCGCCCGAAATTCTCAATATCCTCCCAACCTTCAGATCCGGACATAACGGCACTAATAGCTAATAAAAGAATATCGAGTAAATTATGTTTCTTACATCGCTCAATACGAGGGTCTGAGATGGAGTTGAAGTATTTCAAAAAGGTAGCGCTCATTATTATCACCAAATAGCTAATTGTTAGTATATGGTGATCTGATCGCTACTTGGATAATAAGTTCAATTTATAATGATCTTGCCGTGATATCTGGAAGCGGTTGTGTGAATAATTGTGAGACTTCAGTTGGTGAATTATTCTCTACCCAACTCAATAGCTCAGCAGCAAGGTTACCCGCTTGTTGATAATAATTTTGAAGTTCAGTTTTTAATTGTTCAGGACATTGCCCCCAAGGATAATAATGAAAATATTCTTTAATATCTTTTTTTGTATTTCCCTTTGCCGTTTCTGAAACTTCAGCTGGGAAAAACCCGTCTTGAGTCTCTGCATTGAAACGAAAGTCGACTTTATCTTGAGAGTTAAAAAACTGCTGCCAATTGTCGTAAATAGACCTCACTATTTGTTGTTGGATAGGATGATTTTTTAATACACCAAACCCTGTATTACGAAGGGATTCAACAAACAATTGTTGCGCATTTTCAGCATTGTAATCTATGGCTTCAAGTTTCATATTTTTGTCTTATGTTTTAAGTAGTAATTTCATATTTTAACAACACTTTAATATGCGAATCTAGGTGCAAATAATATTCGTAAGTTTGAAGTATGCTGTAGAGCACAAAAGAAACATTAGAAAAAGCTTATTAACCTTAATAGTAAACACCATCAAGGTTGCCTTTTCTATATCTATGCATTTCATCGTTGCATCTCAGGCGGTGAAAATTACAAAAAATGAAGAATACTTAATTAAAATGATATTAATCGGATATTTTTTTATGGTTATGTTTACCAAAATATCGAGATCAGTATTTTCTTATACGTTCTTATCAAAAAATCCGCTAAAATGAACCTTTTATCAATCTCTATATTAAGGTCTCACTATGTCTTTAAGTGTTGTTATTCTTGCTGCGGGTAAAGGTACCCGTATGCGCTCTCTTTTACCTAAGGTATTACATAAAATTGCAGATAAACCCATGGTGCAACATGTTATCGACACTGTGAAAGGCATTGGTTCTGAAAATATACACTTAATATACGGACATGGTGGCGACATCATGCAACAGAATATTGCTGACAGTTGTTTAAATTGGATTGAGCAAACAGAGCAATTAGGCACTGGGCATGCGATGCAAATGGCACAGCCACATTTTAAAGCGGATGAAAAAATATTAATCGTATATGGTGATGTACCTCTCCTATCAGCGACCACATTAGAAAAATTAGTCTCTGTACAACCTGAAGGTGGTATTGGCTTGTTAACCATCGAGCTTGATGATCCAACAGGGTATGGACGAATTGAAAGAGCTAACGGCAAAGTGATAGGTATTGTTGAGCAGAAAGACTCAAATGCTGCTCAGTTAGCGATTAAAGAAGTGAACACTGGCATTTTAGTGGCAAATGCTAATGATTTGAATCGTTGGTTACCTGCTTTATCTAACGATAATGCTGCCGGTGAATACTACCTCACTGATATCATTAAAATGGCTCATCAAGAAGGATGTTCTATTGAAACGGTTCAGCCTGAAAATGCATTTGAAGTTGAAGGTGTCAATAACCGTCTACAGCTTGCTAATTTAGAACGTGCTTTTCAACTTGAGAATGCTAATAAATTATTATTAGATGGTGTTATGTTGCGTGATCCAACTCGTTTTGATTTACGTGGCGAATTAACTTGTGGTCAAGATGTTGATATCGATATTAACGTGATCATAGAAGGTAAAGTTAAGTTAGGTTATGGCGTTAAAATTGGTGCGGGCTGTATTCTGAAAAACTGTGAGATTGCTGATAATACAGAAATTAAAGCAAACTCTATTATTGAAGGTGCAAGTATTGGTGCAGGTGCATCAATTGGTCCATTTGCACGATTACGTCCAGATACTGTTATTGCAAATGATGTGCATATCGGTAATTTTGTTGAAGTTAAGAAGTCTACATTAGGCGAAGGTACTAAATGCGGTCATTTAAGTTATATTGGCGATAGTAAAGTAGGCAGTGGCGTTAACATTGGTGCAGGTGTTATTACGTGTAACTATGATGGTGTGAATAAACACCAAACCATCATTGGTGATGATGTATTTGTTGGTAGTGATTGCCAGATTGTTGCACCGGTAACTATTGGTAATGGCGCAACAACAGGAGCGGGTACAACCGTTGTAAGTGATGTACCTGATAATGCCTTATGCATTTCTCGCACTAAACAACGTAATATTGAAGGTTGGAAACGCCCAGTTAAAAAGTAATGTTTAATGGCTAAAGCTTTGAAATGTGGGTCTTGATACTTAATCTTAAAGTCATTTATTTGCGATAAATAAGCATCCATCAAGTAGGTCGATAATGTAAATTATCGGCCTTTTTTATTGCCGATTTTTGATGGAGGCTTTTATATTGAGGTCATCGTATATTAAGGTAGTTAGTATCTTGAGGTATTCGGTATCTGATCAACCTTATAAGTGCATGTGCTGAATGTACGAAAACGCTTACCTTCAGTAGCAATGACTTTATTAGCCAAAGTAAATGAATGGCTTTGAATGCTTTAACGATTTTCTTTTACCGAGTTTACAATCGAGCAATCCGTTATTTCAAACAGTTGAGTAGTTGTTATTGGGTAGGTGAAGGAAAGTAAAAATGGATGTGCCGTTTTCGATGCTAGTAATATCTTGAAATATTAAATAATAGGTACAAAAAAGGAGGCGTTAGCCTCCTTGATTTAGTGACTAATTAGATTAGCACTTTTTAAGATTTAGCGGACGTTTACATACTTGTACACTTCTTAAGTGTGAAAGCGTTTCTTCCGGCATACCTTTTGGTAATTCAATAGTAGAGTGGTCATCGTTTAAACGAATATCACCAATGAAGCGACTATTGATATTTGCTTCATTTGCAATTGCACCAACGATGTTTTTAACTTGAACACCATGCTCACGACCTACATCTAAACGGAACATTTCAAGTTCAACGTCAGTTGGACGTCCACGGCCACGAGGTTTATCTTCGCTACGTGCACGGTCATTACGGTCTGGGCGATCGCCACGAGGGCGCTCATTGCGATCGTTACGGTCACGACGAGGGCGGTCACCACGATCACTGCGTTCATTACGCTCATTGCTACGCGGCTCTACAAACTTTTCTTCAACCGGTTGTAATGGTTTTTCTTTTTGAGCCATCAATAACAATGCTGCACCAATATCAGATTCATCGATTTCAGTGTTGTTTTTAATTTGCTCAAACAAAGTGCGGAAGAAACTTAGATCTTCACTTTCACACGTTGTAAATAATGTTTTTTGGAAGTTATCAATACGTGTTTGTGTTACTTCATCACGTGTTGGTAAGTCCATAATGGTAATTGGTTGACGCGTAGCACGTTCAATCGCTTGTAATAAACGACGTTCGCGAGGTGCAGCAAATAAGATTGCTTTACCAGTACGGCCAGCACGACCAGTACGACCGATACGGTGAACATAAGATTCAGTATCTGTTGGGATATCGTAGTTAACTACTAGGCTGATACGTTCCACATCAAGACCACGTGCAGCAACGTCCGTTGCTACTAAGATATCTAAACCACCAGACTTAAGGCGTGCAATAGTACGCTCACGTGTTTGTTGGTTCATGTCGCCATTTAGTGCAGCACTGCGGTAACCGCGAGCTTCTAAACGTTCTGCTAATTCAACAGTTGCTGTTTTAGTACGAGCAAAGATGATCACGCCGTCAAAATCTTCAGTTTCTAACATACGTGTTAATGCATCTAGCTTGTTAACACCACGTACAATCCAACATTTTTGTTCAATGTTTGAAACCGTAGATGTTTTTGCTTTGATCTTAACTTCTATTGGGTTGTTCATGTAACGCTTAGTAATGCGTTTAATTTGATCCGGCATCGTTGCAGAGAAAAGCGCAGTTTGGTGCTTCTCTGGCATCTCTTTCATGATCGTTTCAACATCATCAATGAAACCCATACGTAACATTTCATCTGCTTCATCAAGTACTAATGTTTTTAGGTTTGATAAATCTAATGTTTTACGTTTTAAGTGATCCATAATACGACCAGGCGTACCAACAACAACGTGTGGACCACGTGTTAATTGCTTGAACTGGATGTTGTAGCTTTGACCACCGTAAATAGGCATAACGTGGAAACCACGCATGTGACGAGAATACGATTGAAATGCTTCTGCTACTTGAATCGCTAATTCACGTGTTGGCGCTAATACCAATACTTGTGGATGGTTTTTGCTGATATCAATGTTTGCTAATAAAGGCAGTGCAAATGCACCTGTTTTACCAGTACCTGTTTGTGCTAGACCTAATACGTCTAAACCATTTAATAGGTGTGGAATACATTGTGCTTGGATAGGAGATGGTGTTTCGTAACCCATTTCTGATACAACTTGCACTAATGCTTCTGGTAAGTTTAATTCTTTAAAGGTTGGTCCGACTGCTTGTTCTACTTGTTGGTTTTCTGACTCTGACATAGTGGCCTCATGAGTTTATAAAAATCTGTACATTGCTCGAATGTACGTTAAATTCAGCCTATTCCTACATCAGCCTAACAAGTTAGATGCTGTAAAACGTGTCCATTAATTTTCGCGAAATCAACCGCGTAGTAGGTTTACTCTGAATATTCTGCTTCGCGTTAGATGGATCCTTCTGCGAGGGAGGCGCATTCTACTGTATTTGTTTATAAAATGCCCGCTTTATTTTGACAAACCGCACGTTTTTTGTAAATTAACCGTTGTGATGGGGGAGAAACCCAATAATTGACTTGTGGTTTCTATATTTAGATGGTTGCTTGATTTTTATTTCATTTAATTACTTATCGCTAGGTTGTGAAGGTAAAAGCAATGCTAAACTACTTTTTTGATCGCTAAGAGTAATCACTGTAAATAGTCGAACATTTTATTGCTAAAACTACCCGCTTCTAGGTGGTTAATTTCGTAAAGGAAATATTTTTACGTTAATTAACTACTTAAGTCGAAGCGTTTTTCTGCGTAAACGTTAACGTCATATTTAGTGTTATATCAATCAGGATAAATAAATGACTAGATAATTACTTAGATTGATCTAACTGTTTGTATAGCGGTTAACTTTATTTGTATTGTGTAGTAAGGAGATATAGTGGCATTAACAACACATAAATTATCAGTATTACAGGGTGTGGGTTTATTAGTATCGGCGTTGTTAGGCTCTGGTGTTTTTATTATTCCTGCTATAGCGGCAAACGTTGCGGGTAGTTGGTCATTATTAGCTTGGGCGATAATGGGAATTCTAATTGTACCGATAGTATTTACATTTGCTCAATTAGGTAAATTATATCCTCATGCTGGCGGCACTGCTTATTATGTTCAGCAAGCCTTTGGAGAGCGAAGTGGTCGGCTAGTTAGTTGGTTATTCATCTGGGTAGTCGCATTGGGTACACCCGTGATCACGATGACCGCCGCTAACTTTTTACAGAATGCGTTAATAGCCTTGCATTTATTGACTAGCGGTACTGATTTTAGATTGTTGATTGCGATCGTTATGTTGCTACTTGTTTTGGTCATTAATCTCTTTGGCCTAAAAACTGCGGCTATTATTCAAACCGTGTTAAGTGTCCTGATTGTTAGCACTTTATTATTTGCTTCTATTGATAGCCAGTTACATCATTCTTTAGCATTACCAGTTACTGAGTTTAACGTCGGCAACATTGCCTTCGCGGCCACTTTTATCCTGTGGTGTTTTTTAGGTATTGAAGCGATTACTCACATTGCCGATGACTTTGAACATCCTCAACGAGATTTTCCCCTCACTATTTTTATTGGTATCACTATTGCTTTAGTGGTTTATGGGTTGATTAGTATTAGCTTGTTACAGACTGGGTTTTATGGCGGTCAGGAAAATAATTTAAATTCGGTGGTTCATCTAGTTGAGGCGAGTTTAGGTCATAAAGGTTATATATTAGTGAACTTAGCAGGATTTTGTACTTGCTTTATTTCAGTGAGTTTATATTTTGTTGGATTTTCTCGTTTATTACAAAGTATGGGTAAACAACAGCAAATACATGATGCTTTTACGCGTTTGAATCAACATCATGTTGCTTATGGCGGGTTAGCTTTTGCGGTAATGCTGTGTTTTGTCATGCTGCTTATCAGTTATTTTATTGATTTAGCGATTGATAACTTAATTGCTTATGCGAATGGATTGTTTATTTTAATTTATTTTGCTGCGGGATTGGCGGGTATTCAATTATTACCGGGTAAAAGTCGATGGATTGCAGTGGTCGCAAGCGTGACTTGCTTTGTTTTATTTCTAGGGTTGGGTAAAGAGATGTTGTTTGCAGTGATACTGATAACAATCTTAGGGGGATATTATACGGTTATCTATCCATCAAATAACCGTATTAAAACAAGTTAGGCGCTACTTATAGAAAGAGTGATCGCCTTGAGCATGTTCAGTTACATCTCGTACTGCATTAAGCTCACCTGAGAACTCTTCAAGTAATTCTTTTTCGATACCTTCTTTTAAGGTTAAATCTACTTGAGAACAACCATTACAGCCACCGCCAAATTCAATCACGGCAACATTATCGGCAGTGATTTCAATGAGCTTTATAAAACCGCCATGGCTTGCTAATTGTGGATTGATTTGTACCTGGATAACATATTCAACGCGCTCTAGTAATGGAGCGTCATCTTTCACTTTACGCATTTTTGCATTTGGTGCTTTCAGTGTTAGTTGCGTACCTGCATCTTCCTCAACTAGGTCTACAAATGCATCTTCAAGATAAGGTAAGCTAACTTCATCAACTAATGCATCAAAACTTTCAAAACTTAAACGTGTATCGCTAGCTTCAACTGCTTCCGGTGGGCAGTAAGATACACCACATTCTGCTTTAGGTGTGCCTGGGTTGATAACAAACACTCGGATGTTAGTGCCTTCTTTTTGTGGCGCTAGTAGTTTTGCAAAATGTGCTTGTGCAACTGGAGTAATTTCGATCATGTTCAACCTTTATGCTTGAGTAATTTACTAGGACATTATAGCGAGATTTGAATGCAATAATAAAGCAAAGAGTGAAATTGCAGCAAATAATAAAGTGAGGACTGGAATTAAGGTCATCATATCTCTATCGTTACTGACTATTACGCATTGATATTTATAGGTATTAACCTATTTATGTTAACTCAGTACGACAAATGCACCAGACATCAATTGTTTTTACATTCGCCGCTAATAAACACTGACATAAGCTATTTATGGTTGCGCCTGTAGTGACAACATCGTCAATAAGTACAATATTTTTCCCTTGAAAGTTTACCCCTGCTTCAGTCGTTAATGAAAAAGCATTGTTTAAATTATACTGACGCTGCTTTCTAGATAAACCTTCTTGTGCCGTCGTGAATTTATTACGGATAATCAATTGACCGCTGAGTGTTTGCTGGCAAAGTGTCAGCATCGGTAAGTGCTTAATTAACGCATCTTTAATTAACTGTGCTTGATTAAAGCCCCTGCTCCTATGTTTTTTGATGTGAAGCGGAACTGCAATAATATAATCAATACTTTGCAGTTGTTGTTGGTTATAGCGACTCTGTATTGAATGAGCCAGTAACAATCCTAGTAAATCAGCATATAATATTTGACCATTATATTTTAATTGCTTTATTAATTTCGGAAAGGGGGCTTGATAGCCAGCAATGGCATGTAATTGTTGAAAACTAAAGGGATGTTTTAAGCATTCACCACAATAGGCCTGTGAACTGTTTAGTCCACAACCACAATGTAAGCAACAAGGTCTCTCCGTTAATATTGCATCATAACAACACTGACAAATGAGTGACTGTTTGCTTGGTAGGTGACACAATAAACAATGGCTTGGTAAACAAGCTTCGAGTAATGTTTGGCTATGTTGATAAACGTAATGCAGAATATTTTTCAAATCACACCCTATTATTAAATGAGGTTACGGTGAGTATAGAACAGCAAAGTGACGATCAAGAGAATCAACAAAATAATCATCAAAGCAGCCTGCAAAATAAGCAACAAATAAGTGACTCAGAAATTGATTCGCCTTGTTATCAAACAATGGGGAAAGGAAAAAACCTAGTATTAATTCATGGTTGGGGTGTAAACAGTGCTATTTGGTTACTCATAGCAGAGCAACTAAGCCAGCATTATTGTGTACATTTAGTTGATTTACCTGGGTTTGGAAAACAGCCCGAAATTCCTGACTATTCGTTAGCTAGTATTGCACAGACTATTTTAAAAAAATTACCTGAACATGCCGTTTGGTGTGGGTGGTCTTTAGGTGGCTTGATTGCAACTTATGTTGCTCATCATCATCCGGATAGAGTTGAAAAGTTGATTCAGGTTTGTGCCGCGATAAAATTTGTTGAACAAGATAGTTGGTTAGGAGTAAAAAAAGTGGTTTTTGAGCGTTTTAAAGCAGGGGTAATTACACAGCCTCAAAAAACATTAAATCGATTTTTATCCTTACAGGCGATGGGCAGTGTGACCGTCAAAAATGATATCGCTACGATTAAAAATTTATTAGCGGAACAACCGCAACCCAAACAAAAAGCATTAATTGCAGGCTTGGACTTATTAAACAATGTCGATTTACGAGAATCATTTAGCCAATTAAGCATGCCATGTTTAAGTTTATTTGGGCAGTTGGATAGTTTGGTGCCGATTGCTAATATGCCTGAGTTAATTAAATTATACCCTGCTAATCAGCAAGTTATATTTGAACACTCCTCACATGCTCCATTTATTAGTGAGCCAGCACGTTTTCAGCGTGTCGTGATCGACTTTATTGAAGGTTAGCTATTCAATATAAGCTTTATTTTTGTATAAAAAATAGACATAATGGAAGTGTTACCATTGTTTAGGAGTTATTTATGGAAATAAATTCAGCATTTTCGTCAGGGTTGTATGGCTTGAATCAAGCATCACAGCAAATCACTGAATCTAGTGAAAAGATTGCCAATCAATCAGTCAATCCCGAAAGCACAGTAAATAGCAGTTACTCATCAGAGCCTGTGACGGTTGAAGTGATCAATATGAAGTTAGCTGAAATTCAAGCTCAAGCTTCTGCAAAAGTGATTACTACTGCTGATGAAATGGTTGGTTCACTAATTGATGTGTCTGTCTAACCTTAACCACTATGGTTAATGTAAATGTTCAACTTCCTCCTATCGTTGCGGCTCCTTTCCCACAAGCCGCAGAAACCTTACATCGTCAAAATCAATTACAAACAGCTATTCCAAAAACTGAAGAGACGCACGCTTATGCTAAAATGCGATCTCAACAAGAGCGAGAACAAGTCGCTCATCAATCTAGTCAAATTATCCAAAAAGAGCACCCAGACTCCAAACAACAAAGGCATTCAGGTGCTTTTAATCAAAGACGTGACTTTTTCTTCTCTAGTAAATTAAAGCTTTCGCATCGTGAAATGGATAAAGTATCCGTGAAACTAGAAGGGATCTCAGATTACAAACAGGTGATTTCAGTGATCCAAGCAAAATACAGTGATGCTGTTTCTCCCTTTCCAGAACCAACGGTAGATTATAATATTTAGCTGAGGTGATTGGAGAATGTTGGTATGAACAATCGAGCTATCTGTATAATAAGTACTTATAAGTTTTTGGATATGAAGTGAATTTGCTGTTTTTAAAAAATATAAAAATCATGCTTTTCCAATGTTATTTCTGCCTAAAATAATTCTAATCCAAAGCTGTTATCATGCCAAGTAATGCCATAAAGTCGCGCTAGTCTAAAATCATCAGAGATTATCTGAAATAATGTAGTAAATAACTGTTATTGGGGGAGAATACCAACTCCGCTTGCTAACAGAACAATCTTACTGGTTAAAAGGAACTATTTTTGCCTTAAACTAGCTCCTTTTTATAGCGTAATATTTGATCATTAAATTAATGGAATTGGTATAAAACAGGCCGCATATTGATGCGGCCTGTTTTGTTGTTAATGCTTTCTCAAGTGAAAGATTAATCAACCTATTTAGTGAGCATGTCCACAGCCTTCAGCTGAATGGATATGACCATGTGAAATTTCTTCATCAGTTGCTGCACGCACAGAAACAACTTCACCTACAAATTGTAATGCCATACCTGCTAGAGGATGGTTCGCATCGATACTTACATTTTCTTCAGTGACGCCAGTTACTTCTACAGTACGAGGACCTTGCTCAGTTTCTGCTTGAAATGACATACCTACTTCAATTTCATCAACACCTTCAAATAAAGTACGAGGTACTTCTTGAACTAATTCTTCTTGAAAAGGGCCGTAAGCATCTTCAGCTTCTAATTTAACATCAAATTTGTAACCCACTTCTTTACCTTCTAATTCCTTTTCTAAACCAGGTACTAAATATTGTGCACCTTGAATAAACTCAAGTGGGCTACCGTTTTCAGTGCTATCAAGGGCATTACCGTCAACTTCTGCAACACCAAAGTGGATTGCAACTACTGAATTTTTTTCAATTTTCATTGTTATTTCTCTCTATTCTTTATCGGGTTCTGATGGATCAAAAACACCAATTATTTGTTCAAATTGACGTGTTGCTGATTTAGCCTGACTAGGCGTTTGTGTTTGTGTGTAATCACAAGCGACGCAAGTTAAAGTCTCAACTGCATTTTCCAGTGTCAAAGCAATACTGTCAATAGTCTTACATTGTGGGCATTCTGCTCCAGCGATGAAGCGTTTTTTATTTTTAGATACAGGCATATAAACATCACAAATAATAATAAGTACGTCATGATAAACAAATCGATGTTCATTTTCAGTAGTTATGGCTCAACTTTGTAAAGTTCGTTATCATCAGGGATTAATTTATCTGATCCCGACTGAGACCCTGAAATTATGATTGTTGCTACTAATATTGAATTCATCCGTGGCGGAAAAGCTTTACTTGAAAATGCCAGCGCGACAATCAACCCAAAACAGAAGGTTGGCCTAGTGGGGGCAAACGGTTGTGGTAAATCGAGTTTCTTTACTTTATTAAAACAAGAACACCAAGTTGATGCGGGTGAATTAGCGATTCCTCATCACTGGCGACTCGCCAGTGTGGCACAGGAAACACCAGCTTTAGATACCAATGCATTACAGTATGTGATTGATGGTGATCATCAGTTTCGCGCTCTACAAGCAAAGTTAAGGCAAGCAGAAGCGGAAGATAACGGCACCAAAATAGCTGAAATGCATATTTTACTAGATAATGCAGGCGGTTATACTATTGAGTCTCGTGCTGCAGAATTGTTAGCGGGTTTAGGGTTCAGTGAGCAAGCACAAGGCAGAGCCGTTAGTGATTTTTCTGGTGGTTGGCGTATGCGCTTAAATTTGGCACAAGCACTGCTTTGTCCATCTGACTTGCTATTACTCGATGAACCAACCAACCATCTTGACTTAGATGCAGTGATTTGGCTTGAAAAGTGGTTACATCAATATCAAGGTACATTAATACTTATTTCTCATGACCGAGATTTTATTGACAGTATTGTCGATAAAATCATTCACATTGAACAAAATAAATTATTTGAATATACCGGTAACTACACGAGTTTTGAGCGTCAACGTGCTGAAAAATTAACACAGCAACAATCCACCTACGAAAAACAACAAGCGCAAATGGATCATATGCAAAGCTATATTGATCGTTTTCGTTATAAAGCAAACAAAGCAAAGCAAGCACAAAGTCGTATCAAAGCACTCGAAAAAATGGAAACGCTCTTACCTGCGCATATCGATAATCAATTTAGTTTTTCATTTCGAGAGCCAGAAGCCTTACCAATGCCATTATTAACATTAGAAAAAGTCAGTGCGGGTTACGAAGACTTATTAATTCTTGATGAAATAAAATTAAACTTAGTGCCAGGGAGTCGTATCGGCTTATTAGGTCGTAATGGTGCAGGTAAATCAACTTTAGTAAAATTGCTTTCAAATCAACTTCAACCTAAGTCAGGTAAGATTGAGATAAACACCAATGCTAAAATTGGTTACTTTGCACAGCATCAATTAGAGTTTTTACATCTAGACGAAAGCCCGATGCAGCATTTATCGCGTTTAGCTCCTGATGAGAAAGAACTACCATTACGTAATTTCTTAGGTAGTTTTGGTTTTCAAGGAGATAAAGCCTTTGATATTGTAGCTCCGTTTTCTGGCGGAGAGAAAGCGCGTTTAGTTTTAGCGTTATTAGTGTGGCAAAAACCAAATTTATTATTACTCGATGAACCAACCAACCATCTTGATTTAGAAATGCGTCATGCTTTGACTGTCGCATTACAAGCCTTTGAAGGTGCGATGGTTGTGGTCTCGCATGATAGACATTTACTACGTACTACAATTGATGACCTTTATTTAGTGCACGATAAAAAAGTGGAACCCTTTGCTGGTGATTTAGATGATTATCATCAATGGTTGTCAGACCAACAACGTATTGAGAAACAAGCTGCTCAAGGCGTAGATAAAGTGGCCTCGGTGAGTGCTAATCGTAAAGATCAAAAAAGATTAGAGGCTGAATTTCGTAAAAAATTAACACCTTTTAAAAAGCAATTAACGGATTCGGAAAAGAAAATGGATAAATATTCCGGGCGTTTAGCTGAGATTGAAGAGCTGCTAAGTGATAGTTCGCTTTATGAGCAAGAAAATAAAAAACAATTAACGGATCTGTTAAAAGAGCAAGGCGAAGTAAAAGAGCAATTGGAAGAAACTGAAATGTTATGGATGGAAGCACAGGAGCAAATTGAAACCCTGCAATCTGAATTCGAAGCTTGAGTTTTAGGTGGAGCTTAGCCATACTCTGTGCGCAATGATTCGCCAATAAATTAAATAAGAAGGGATTAAAATGAGTTTTGAAGCAAATGAATATTTCGATGGTAACGTTAAATCAATCGCATTCCAAAGCGAAACATTACCTGCAACAGTAGGTGTGATGGAAGTTGGTGAATACACATTTGGTACTAGTGCCTATGAATACATGACAGTAGTAAGTGGTAGCCTAACAGTACGTTTAGCAGATACAACTGAATGGAAAACTTATAAAGCAGGTGAAACATTTGAAGTAGAAGCAAATTCAAGCTTTGATGTTAAAGTTGTTGTGCAAACTGCTTATCTTTGTTTATACAAAGCATAACGTCTACATTAGAACAATAAACTGAATTAATAGGCGCTAAGGCCTTTCATGTAAGTGAAAGGCCTTAAAATATGAGTTTTACTATTATTACAGTAGATAAAAACGCACTATTTATAGTTATATTAGTATTTATAGATAATAAAGTTTAGATATTAAGTGCAATATAATACAAATAACTATCACTTTTTAACCTCAAATCATCATCATTTGCATGAAAAACACGCTCTTTGTTGTTTAATTAGCCACTCAGTCACTTTATTGCAAATAATCATAATAAAACGCTTGCTTACCTTTTCAAGATCCCTATAATGCGCATCCACAGACACGGGACGGAACGCAAGTTACCCAGCGAGTTTGAGAATAGTTTTTAACGTATTAACACTTCGTAGTTCGCTTCGAAATTAAGTTAAATTAAAACGTTGACAATGTTCGAAAGGCGCGTATTATACGCCGCCTAGCCGAAAGGCACGCTCTTTAACAATTTAATCAAACAATCTGTGTGAGCACTTGTTGTTGATGTGATTTCAAAAAA
>NZ_KI519486.1:64738-78782 GCF_000482725.1 Psychromonas arctica DSM 14288 | reverse complement strand
TCCATGAATTAATTCAGCCCATTTTTATAGGCTGAGTAGTTACAAATAAGTGAGGATAGCTTTTCTTTGAGTGTGTTAACTTCAAGCGTTAGCACGTCAACTTGCTGGGTAAGTGAACTGACTTGTTGAGTGAGCACATCAATTGTTTTCACCTGCACACGAGTTATCTCCCAAAGTTGATTGATCAACGTTTGAGCATCTTTGATATTAGTGGCTTGAGGTGCTTTATCATTCATACTGCTATGATAAAGCCTCAAAAGGATCAAGCAACTCGATCCTTGAATGTATTTAAAATAATTTATTTAGGCTGAGTAGTTACAAAAAATTAACTTAACTAGTTTGTGAGAATTTAGTTGCCCACGTCAGTTGACCAAGTCAGTTTTGAACGAAGGATTTAGTATTCATAGTCTTTACCTTTAATACGTTATGATCACTTATAAGTATAGACAACAATTAACAGGAACAGAGCCAAACAAGTATACTCTGAACTTGCATGGTCGCGATGCCAAATGACTCTTTTAAACCCACATGTCAGTAGCTAGGTTTCTCTAGTTTTTATTTTAAGTATTCTTTAATAAATCGCTTCAACTCTACACAGGATTTTGCTATTAATTCATCTAATAGACGTAACTGTTGTGCTTGAAGCGGCTTATTCTGGCAATAAGGCTCTAATTTTTCGCATCTGTGATGTAATTTAATGAGTCCTAATGAGATCGCAGCACCTTTCAATTTATGTAATTTTTGTTGCTGGTATTTGGCTGATAACTGATGAAAATCGTTATATTCACTGTTGGCCTGCTGGTAAAATAGCTCAGCCAGTTGAATTATTTTTTCACGGCCTAAGTATTGAATATCTTCTTCTAATGTATTGCTATTAAATAGTGGTTTACCATTATTGCCGATATTACTTAAAAGTAAAGTTTTATCGTCCTTACTATTTTCACAACTGTGAGTGTCGCTATTTTTCATGACTGTATTTAATGTGGGTTTAAGTTTTTTCATTTGTATAGGTTTTGCAATAAACCCATCAAAACCTGATTCAATGTAGGTGGTAATATCTTCAGTAAATACATGGGCGGAAACCGCAATGGTTTTAAAGGGAATGTCTTTTTCTTGTGCGATGCTTTTTAGTCGTTTTGAAAGTGTTACGCCATTAATATCAGGTAAATTGATGTCCAATAATGCTAAATGATAATCTCCACTATGCATCTGCTTTAATGCTTCTGATCCAGTTGTTGCGCTAGATACCTGATGGCCAAGTTTACTCATTAAAGCACAGGCTACATCAAGGTTAATTACATTATCTTCTACTATTAACACGTTATATTTTTGCGACGGGAGGTGTACTGAAGTAGATTTGAGGCTCTGTAATAGGCTGCTTATCAATGGTCCTTTATCTAACTCTATTTTGAAAGAGAAACAACTTCCTTTATTCTCTTCACTTATTATTGATAACTCTCCCTGCATCGCTGCGACTAAACGTTGGCATATGGCTAAACCTAAGCCAGTGCCGGTTGCTGTTTGCATATTTTCTATTTGAGTAAACGCTTGAAATACAGCGGTTTGTTTATTTTTGGCGATACCACAGCCTGTGTCTGTTACTGAGAATGTAATTTCTGATGATTCAGCGCTTTCATTACCCTTTGATGATATTGCTAAAACGATACTACCTTGCTGCGTATATTTAATGGCGTTACTCATTAAATTTATGAGTATTTGTCGTAATTTACCTAGGTCTGCATAGTACTGGATGTTGCTATCAAAATTAATATCAAAATCTAATGATAATGATTTTTTCATGGCTCTTGCTTGCATTAACTCAATCACATCTTGTCCCAGTTTTACTAAGTCTATGGCACGAAGAGAAAGCTCAATATGGCCCGCTTCTATTTTAGAATAATCAAGAATATCATTAAGAATTTCCAGTAAACTTTCACCAGAATAAAGTATGGTTTGAACATATTTTTGTTGTTGTGCTGTAAGAGTTGTGTCTGCTAATAATTCTAGAGTGCCAATCATACCGCTCATTGGGGTACGTATTTCATGGCTCATACTGGCTAAAAAAACAGACTTTGCTCGATTTGCTTGCTCGGCTTGCTGTTTAGCGACTGCGTGTGCTTTAGATTCTTCATTTAATTTATTATTGGTGAGGAGTAGTTCATTGGTTCGAACGCGGATAAGTTGTTCAAGGTTGTCTTTATGTAAGCGTAGCTCTTTCTCTATTTGTTGTTGTTTAAATTCAAGAGCTTGTTTTTTAATGGCTTGTTCACGGAACACATCCAAGGCATAAGCCATATGCTTAAACTCTTCATCCTTCGAGGGTTCAACGGTTATTTCAAGATTACCAGCAGCCAACTTTTCAATGGCATCAGTGTGCTTTCTTAATTTAAAGATAATGCCTTGATAAACAACTCTCCACATCACCAATATAATTACAATGAGAGATAACAACGCGCTTATTAAAAAAATATTCTTAGACCAATATACTAAATGTTTATGCTGGGAACTGGTTTGTTTAGCTAACTCACCTTGTTGTTGGACTAAGTTTAATATCTCTTGATTCAAATGTTTGAGCTGATTAGAAATATGATAGTGAAGTTTATTCTGTTCATTATTGAGGTGAATGAAACGTTGTTGTTGCAGGATAAAGTTATCAAACTGTGTCATTTTACTTAACGCTGCTTGCGCTAAATTAAGTCGGTAGGGGTCTGATATCTTTTCTACGAGAGCCATGATAAATGATAAATGTATATTTTTTTGTTTAATAAGCTTATTTAATGGTTGATATTGCGATGTAGTTTTTATTAGATTGGCTATTTGTTCGAGTTCTAAAGAGTGGCGCTCTAAGGCTGACATTTTATCGAGTAAATCTAGATCTTCTTCAATGATTAAATCGATTTCTTGTTGTGCGTGTGACAGTTTGTTTTTTTGTTCTATCAAATCATAAAGTCCTGACAGATGGACTATCGCAAAGGTACTTGCGTTCGCTACCTGTGAACGAGATAAAGTGGCAATATCATGAACTGAGGCTTTTACTGTATTGAAGTTTTGGTTCAAGAGTTGGGTATTGTCAATCTTGTCTTGTGCAAATTTATCGAGCAGAACGATATTGTCACTAATTTTATTTTTAAGAGCTTGTAACTGTATCAACTTTTTATTATTGATCTGAAGTGATTCAAGTTCGATAAATTCGTTTTCAATGGATAAATTAAGTTGCTCAAGTTGTTGACTATAAAGTTGACGTTGTTCTTCATCGACGGTGTTTTTTAATAAAGTCGCAGTATGGGTGATCTGTAAACTAATATTCGCTAACTCTCGAGCACTAGATAGTATGGGCAAGGTTTGTTGTGTTATGGTATTACCCGTATTTGCAATAAGGGTAAGGCCATTCCAAGCCACTACACTGATAAAAAGTAATAAGCCCGCTACAAAACTAAAAGCAAATAGCAGTTTGTTACCTATGCTGTGTCTAAAGTGCACGCTTGCGTCCTTATACGATGACTAATTAATTAAGATTGAGTTGATTTTGAAAACACTACCCGTTCTGCTAACAACAATGTTTACTGCTTTATTTTATTTTTCACCTTTTATTCATGCTGGGCAGCAGATAACGAATGAAGATGATAACACGCAGAGTCAATTTAAAGTTTGTACCATCTATCCGCATCTCAAAGACTCTTATTGGTTAAGTATTAATTTTGGCATGACCGAGCAAGCAAAACAAAGAGGAATTCGATTAAAAGTACTTGAAGCGGGTGGTTATGGAAATATAGAGGTGCAATTAAAACAAATTGAACAATGTATTACTTGGAAAGCTGATGCTATCCTGATTGGCTCTGTTAATTTTGATCGCTTAAATGAACGTATTGAACAGGTAAATAAGCAGATACCTGTATTTTCACTGGTGAATGAAATTGCCACTAAAAAAATAACAGGTTCTACTGGCGTAGCTTGGTATCAAATGGGGTATCAATTAGGTGAATATTTGGCTAAATATCATCAACAGCACAATCCACAAAAAATAGGACAGCTAGCCTGGTTTCCTGGGCCTAATAATGCTGGTGGTAGTCCAAACTTAACGGCTGGATTAGAAGATGCATTAATAAATAGCAATGTCAAAATTGCCACTATTCAAGCAGGACTTAACGACAAAATAATTCAATTTACTTTATTAAAAAACACATTAATTAATTATCCCAATATTGACTATTTAGCTGGCAGCGCAGTAATGGCTGAAATCGCGGTCAGTGAAGTTGCTCAGTTGCCTGAAAATAAACGACCTAAAATTCTAAGTCATTATTTCAGCCATGGCGTTTACAGAGGTATTAAGCGTAAAAAAATATTAATGGCAAACTCAGATCAAATGGTTTTACAAGGTCAAATGGCGATTAATCAAGTGGCTGATTTTTTACAAACAGGTCAATTTAACGCGCAGCAAGCACCAAATATTATTTATATTGATCAACATAATATTAACGAGTTTGATGCTGATTTGTCATTATCGCCAAGTCATTTTAAACCTGTTTATGAAGTGGGTATTGAATAGCGTTATAGTCATTAATCATTCTAACTTTTTGCCCATGATTATAAACGGTACTTATGAAACAAAAAAATAACCTTCGCCATGCACAGTAATGAAAATTTGCGGGTCTTTAGCGTTGTTTTCAATTTTATTTCGAAGCCTACGAACGAGCACATCAATGGTCCTATCATTTGGTGTCTCAACGCGGTGATCAATAAGGTTAAGTAGCCGTTCACGCGTCATTACTCGGCTTGGGTTGGCAACAAAAGCCACTAACATATCGTATTCAGCTTTGGTTAATTTTATTGGAATATTATTTTTAAGTAACTTACGCTTACCAATATCAAAACTACATTCCCCGAATCGAAACAGTTCATCATCAGACTCAACAATGCTTTCTGGTAATGTTTCTTGTGGTTTCGTTAAGGATATTCTCCACAAAACATTTTTGACTCTAGCCAACAGTTCTCTTAATTCAAATGGTTTTGTCACATAATCATCTGCACCCATTTCTAAACCAATAATCTTATCAATTGAATCACAGCGACCGGTCACTAATATGATCCCGATAGTAGATTGACTACGTAAACAGCGAGTTATCATTAAGCCATCTTCACCTGGCAGATTAATATCCAACATAACGAGATCAATGTGGTGTTTTTCGAGTATTTCATTCATTTGAGTTTTATTTTCAGCTTCACTAACTTGGTAGCCGAAGTGTTGAAAATACCCAACTAATTTTGCGCGTGTTATTGCTTCATCTTCAACGACTAAAATGTGCTTATTATACAAGCCATACTCCATCTAAATTTTTTTATTAAGCTGAATATTAATCATATGTTTAGCTAACATATGCCTTAACAAGTACTAATGAACAGCACATTGGTTGCTGTAGGACACATCATGGGTCGTTCATTAATGATAGTTATGATAATGCATGCAGTAAAAATGATGCTGATTAATATCAATAATGTTAGCTAATGTTATTTAAAATTATCTAAAATTATCTAAAAGCATCTAAAAATATTAACTTTAAGTGATTTGGGTTTTCACTTTTGATTGAGTGTAAATGTTTTTTGATATAAGGATTGAATGCTTATTATCCTAATAAAATACAACTTACTCTACTCTTCACTATTCGACTCATTTCATTTCTGTTCATATTTTTTCACATTCTTAAATAAGTTGTCTTTTTTACCGTCAACGTCATTCACATCTTCTCTTTACACTAGTGCAATAGAGATAATTTTTTAATTAATGAAAGGTGTTTCACTATGACAACGAAACAGATAGAAGAATCAGATAGTAAAAAAGGCAAACACGAGGAACTAAAAGCACTCGGTTTTATCATTGTTTTTTTATTTCCAATATTAAGTATTTTCGCTATCGGGGGCTATGGTCTGATTATTTGGTTAATTCAAATATTTGGCGGCGTAGTTCCTCATTAATTTGCGATAAGAAATAACATATAAGGAATAGAAAATGAAATGGTTAATCAACATTTGGAAGACACTGAATAAACCTGCCAAATACCTAACATTGGGTTCAATTAGTCTTACCGCTTTTGTGATGGGAATACTTTTTTGGGGAGGATTTAACACCGCGTTAGAAGCAACTAATACCGAAGAGTTCTGTATCAGTTGTCATAGTATGGAAAGTAAACCTTACCAAGAATTACAACAAACAGTCCATTGGTCTAATCATGCGGGTGTCCGTGCTACTTGCCCTGATTGTCATGTGCCACATGATTGGAGCCGTAAAATAGCGCGTAAAATGGAAGCATCAAGTGATGTTTGGGGTTGGATTTTTAATACCGTCAACACTAGTGAAAAATTTGAAGATAAACGTTTAGAAATGGCTTCTCGTGAGTGGGCTCGTTTCGATCGAGATGACTCTCTAGCCTGTAAGAATTGTCACGAGTATGACTCAATGAAGTGGGATGAAATGTCTACTTTAGCCCAAAAACAAATGAAAAGAGCGGCGGAAAAAGATCAAAGTTGTGTTGATTGCCATAAAGGTATTGCGCATAAATTGCCTGATATGGGCGATGCAAGAGCACCGCAATTGATTGCTGAAGTAGGAAGCGGAGAAAGTCAGTTTAGTAATGATGAGTACTATTTTAGTGCGTTAACAAAACCACTTTTCTTTAGTCCAACGGGCGATGTTGAAGCAGGTACGTTAAATGTCGCGACCAAAGTTAAAGTATTAGAAACCAATGGTAATCGAGTGAAAGTGACGATTGCAGGTTGGCGTAAAAAAATTGGTGCAAGCCGCGTTATATACTTTGATTTTGGTATTAATATGTTGACGGCTCAGTTATCAATAGAAGCAGCCAAAACGGAAGGTGTGATCACTCCCTTTGAAGAAAAAGAAGATGAGTTAACCGGTCTAAAATGGCAACGTGTCGAAACAACTTTATGGACAGAGAAAGAATACTTGCTTACGGAGCAACAACCCCTTTGGGATTATGCGCGTACTACGTTTAGAAAAAGTTGTAGTGTATGTCATACGCAACCAGATGAAGCACATTTTGATGCGAATACATGGCCAGGTATGTTCCAAGGCATGATAGCGTTTGTCAATATGGATGACGATACTCAAGCTTTAGTACAAAAATATTTACAAACACATTCATCTACTTTTGTTAAAAAAGAACATTAATCGGAGTTAAATATCATGAAAAGAAGAAGCTTTTTAAAGGGTATATTAGCCGCCTCTTACACTATTGCTACTGCCACTTCTGTATTAACGCCTTTAAGTGCTTTAGCAAAAACAGGTGCAGCAAAACGTGATGATTGGTTAACGACAGGTTCTCATTTTGGCGCTTTCAAAATTAAGCGAAAAAATGGTGTCATTGACCAAGTCAAACCTTTTGATTTAGATAAATATCCAACGGATATGATCAATGGTATTAAAGGGATGGTTTATAACCCATCACGAGTTCGTTATCCAATGGTTCGTTTAGACTTTTTATTAAAAGGTCATAAAAGCGATACCACTCAGCGTGGGAATTACCGTTTTGTTCGTGTGACATGGGATCAAGCATTAACATTATTTAAAAACTCATTGGATAATATACAAACCAATTACGGTCCATCGGGTTTACATGCAGGGCAAACAGGTTGGCGAGCAACGGGACAATTACATTCTAGTACCAGTCATATGCAGCGAGCTGTTGGGATGCATGGTAATTTTGTTAAAAAAATTGGTGATTACTCAACAGGTGCAGGTCAAACAATTTTACCTTATGTGTTAGGTTCGACTGAAGTGTATGCTCAGGGGACTTCTTGGCCGCTTATTTTAGATAATGCAAACACCATTATTCTTTGGGCAAATGATCCCTATAAAAATTTACAAGTTGGATGGAATGCAGAAACTCATGAAAGTTTCGAGTACCTAGCTCAATTAAAAGAAAAGATTAAACAAGGCAAGATACGTGTGATCAGTATTGATCCAGTGGCGTCAAAAACACAGGATTATTTAGGTTGTGAAAAAATATACGTTAACCCACAAACCGACGTCGCGTTAATGTTGGCTATTGCCTACGAGATTTATAATAATGATTTACATGATAAAGCATTTATTGAAGGTTACAGTTTAGGATTTGATCGTTTTGTTCCTTACCTTACAGGGGAAGAGGATGGAATTCCTAAAACAGTACAATGGGCTGAAAAAATAACAGCAGTACCTGCTGACGTTATTAAACAACTAGCTAAAACGATGGTTGTGGGTCGCACTCAAATATTAATGGGCTGGTGTATTCAGCGTCAACAACACGGTGAACAACCTTATTGGATGGCTGCCGTGTTAGCTACTATGATTGGACAAATTGGTTTACCTGGTGGTGGTATTAGTTACGGTCATCATTACTCAAGTATTGGTGTGCCAGCAACAAAAGCTTCTGCACCTGGTGGTTTTCCACGTAACTTAGATGAAGGTCAAAAACCAATTTTTGATAGTACGGATTTTAAAGGTGCAAGTAGTACGATACCAGTCGCACGTTGGATTGATGCCATTTTATCTCCGGGTAAAGTGATCGATGCAAATGGTGGTAAGGTTACTTACCCTGATATTAAAATGATGGTTTTTTCTGGGAACAATCCTTGGAGTCATCATCAAAATCGTAATCAAATGAAAAAAGCATTCCATAAATTGGAGTGTGTTGTATCGATCGATATTAATTGGACTGCGACTTGTCGTTTTTCAGATATTGTATTACCAGCCTGTACAACCTATGAACGTAATGATATTGATATCTATGGTAGTTACGCTAAGCGTGGTGTGCTTGCTATGCAAAAAATGGTCGATCCTTTGTACAACAGCTTATCTGATTACGAAATATTTACGCGCTTTGCAAAATTATTAGGTAAAGAGCAAGAATATACACGTGGCATGACCGAATTTGACTGGTTGAAGAAGCTTTATAACGATTGTAAAGATGCGAATAGCGGTCAATTCGAGATGCCAGAGTTTGATCAATTTTGGCAAGATGGTTATGTCCATTTTGGTGAGGGGGAATTATGGACTCGACACGCAGATTTTAGAGCTGATCCGGAAATAAATCCGCTTGGAACACCGTCTGGTATGATTGAAATTCACAGCAGAAAAATTGAACGTTATCAATATGATGATTGTAAAGGTCACCCTACGTGGATGGAAAAAAGTGAGCGAAGCCATGGTGGCCCAGGTTCAGATAAACACCCAATTTGGATGCAATCTTGTCACCCTGATAAACGTTTGCATTCACAAATGTGTGAATCAAAATCCTATCGAGAAACCTATTCTGTTCAAGACAGAGAGCCTGTTTATCTGAATCCTGAAGACGCTAAACATCGCGGTATTAAAGATGGTGACGTAGTCAGAGTATTTAATGATCGTGGGCAACTACTTGCTGGTGCAGTTATCAGTGATAATTTCCCGAAAGGGGTTATTCGTATCCATGAAGGTGCATGGTATGGTCCAGTCGGTGATGATGGTAGTACTGCCGCAGGTGCTGAAATTGGTGCAATATGCAGTTATGGCGATCCAAATACGTTAACTCAAGACATAGGTTCTTCTAAGTTAGCACAAGCTTGTTCTGCCTATACTTGTTCGGTGGACTATGAGAAATTTGTAGGACATTTACCACCAGTGACGTCATTTAATGGACCGACAGAGATTGCAGTATGAGCCAATTAACAAAACAAGAAGTCACCGAAATTGCGATTGAAAATCAGGCGAGGGCGGTTATCTATGAGTTTCTTTCATCACTTTTTGCAACAGAGCTAGATGAAAGTTTGATCAATCAATTGACCTCTGTACAGGGACGAGAGTTTTTAAGCTCTGTTGCCCTTGAGCCGAAATTAGCAGCAAGTATTAACACCATTGTTAATAAGTTAATGGCACTTAATACAGAGCAAGCTCGACTTGAGTTAGCCGCAGATTTTTGTGGATTATTTTTAATTGATGGTAAAACCTGTGCTTCTCCCTATGCAGGGCAGTATATAAAAGATGATTTGAGTAAAGTAGATACTGGCGAAAATATTAAAAAATCTGATAGAGCATTAGTATTTGGTGAATTACACCAGTTAATGATGACCTATCTAGAAAAAAGTAATATACAAATCAGTAGTGATTTTCCTGAGCCTGCTGATCATATTGCGGTAATACTCGCCTATCTTGCACATCTTAGCTTACATGCAAGCCACGGCAGTCAAGTAAACTTTATTAATGTTTATGTATTAAGTTGGTTAGGTGACTTTACTGAACAAGTAAAACTGCATGACCCAAACGGCTTTTACACTGCGGTGGCAGAGTTAACACTGCAGTGGGTAACGTTAGATATTAACCAATAGATGTTAATAAAAAGGTGTTAGAGAATAAATAGCTTAAATTATTTATTTTTAGCCAATATAATGCCAGTGACCCGTTAATCTTAACTTGAAATGTTAACGGGGCACTGGCTTTTTCATTACAAAAAAAGATTATTCAGCTATATAGTTGAATTGGTATTAATAACCAATAAGTCTCAGCAAATTCTCTGTAAGCGTCTAGCAAAGCACACCTAGTATCGATTTTCTGATTCTTTAAAAATATCTGCTCAATAATAAATTCGGAGCAGATACTGCAAACTTACAGAACAAGCTCACAGTGGTACTAATGTTGAATTCTGCCAATGCCATAATGTATCTATTACCACTTACTATAAACAGCGCACTTTATTGGCAGAGGGCTTGCCTAAAGCATCTTTACCAACACAAACACCAAGACCCACAGCATCACGCTTTGTCCAGGTAAAACAAACCACTGAAATCAGCGCTCAAACTGGTCGCTGTAGAAATGGTCATTACTGACCACCCCCCGCACAGATCCGGACGTGCGCTGCTAACGCATCCGGCTCCTACCTCGGGTATTTGGCGCAAAAGCGTTGTTCCGGATAAGGATGTACAATCCTAGGTTTTGGTAGCCAATATCTCACATAGCATTTAAATCGCTCCCAAGTCATTCGGTGCCGCTGACTACGTCGTCTTAAGCTTTTCAACCATAACTTCTTCACTTCCTCAACAAATTGACCGATTTTATGGGCATTGTAAGGCACACCATAATAGTTAATATGCCCTTGGATCACTCGCCGTAGCCAGCGACCTGTTTCCCAGGGCTTATTATGGAGTCGTTTTCGAAGTTCGTGTTTTATCCGTTTTGTCTTCCGTTTTACGATAACTTCATGCCGATATAGTGCGTAAACCCCATAAAATCAAAAGTTCCCGGTTTACCTCGTGACGATGAGATAAAAGCGACGCAATCTATAGCAAAAAAAAGGACCGGCTCCAGAGCGTATGAATACCGAGTAACGGGGGGTTATTTACGCCTGTTGAGCGCAGAATGAATGCGCTCAATCAGTTCTGTTTTTTTATTATTGCGACGAAGGATCTCGATGACAGTTTGACGATGAATAAAATACTCACTAGTTACAAAGAGCAATAGTCAGTTGAAAAAGGGGGGGGCTTTTTAAAAAGCCCTGATTTTTTTAAATAATAGAATCTTCATCAAAATTCCAGAGCGGATAGAAGCATTATTGATGTTCTACGCCTCACTGGAGCACCAGCAAATTATTATTGGCTGATAGAAGAAAATCCCAGGCAAATGTATTCTTAAAACAGGCGTGGAACATCAGTTTTATTGCCCATGGAGCACCAAAATAATTTGGTGGATATGGATTAGAAGGGGCTGTCCAGTTTATGGAGTCAATTGGTTTAACACCAGGTTTTTTGATGGCCCTATTCGCAGGTAGTGCAGAGTTTTTTGGTGGTTTATTCATTTTACCTGGATTATTAACTCGTCTCATGGCAATTGTACATGCAGTGACAATGGCTGTAGCAATATTGACGGTACAGGTAGAAAATGCGCTATTTATGACAAATAATAGGTATGAATTTGGTCTGTTTTTATTTGCCTCGAGCCTTTCATTAGCTTGCTCGGGTGCAGGGAAGTTTACTTTAGATAGTTTTATAACAAAAAAAAGGATTAAGTAAAATGTGAAAGGGGGGCTATTTAATGAAATATTTAAACAATTTGAGTTATATAATTTATTAGTCATTAAATAGCTGCTAACACCCTCTACTCTTGAATTCGCTCTCCTTTACCAATTTATTGAGGTATTAAAGGGCTAGAGATGTAAATCACCCGCTCTTTCAGGTTGGTATGTGATATTTGATATTTTTACTTTAAGTGTGCCTCCACCGGGTTTTGGCCTCTCTATTTGTTCACCAATAGCGAGGCCAAGTAAGGCACTGCCAATAGGAGCTAAAATAGAAATTTTCTTTCCACTTAAATCAATATCTTTTGGATAAACTAACGTTAATTCTAAGTCTTCTTTTGTCGAGTCGACGATAAAGCGCACAGTAGAGTTCATTGTTACAACGTTTGTAGGTATTAGTTGAGGCTTAACGATGTTTGCCCTAGCAAGTTCTTTTCCAAGGTAGATTTTCCCTGGCAGCCTCTTGTTGGGTAACCTTTCAATTAGAGACTCTAATCTTGATGCATCTAAAGAAGAAATTGTTATTTCTGGTTTTGTATTCATTGATTTCTCGATGTACTACTTAATTTTAAATGTAACAGTAAAAACTGCGTATTAAAACGCAGTTGTCCAAAGTTATTGAGAGGCTGGTACTTATCTAACCTTCTTTTTTCTTGGTTTAGTAACGCCTTTATCGGCAGATTCTTTTTTTAATTTTCGTTTTTCTTTCAACGTTAAGGTTGGTTGTTTTTTTTCATTCTTAGCCATTTAATTACCCATTGATAAATAAAAAATAATAATAATTCGTTTAATTAAAAAATTAGAAATTTAAACATTCAATAGACATCTTCCTCCATATTAATTTTATTAATAACCAAAGTTAGAAAGTTATAGATATAAAATACAAAAAGCCGTAAACGCACCTCAACTTGAGAATGTAATGTTTAAAAAGACTTAGTTTATGAAATTAGTATTTGTATCGGTGGAGATACATGGACGCGAAAGCGTCCCTTTAAGAAGGGAATTTTAGGGCGAAGCTCCGTAAGAATAAAATATAATTTGATACTGCTATAATTTTTTTCATAAGGCCAATATAGCAGTTTAAATTATAACTTCAAGTCGATAAGTAACTTTAAAAGAGTTTAAATAAAGGCTAAGCCCTTTGTGTTTAGGGCATTGTTTTATTGTTTTTATGGGGTATTTTAGAAGGTCGAAAAGTAGTGTTAAGATTAATTTTAATTTAATCATGTAGCGGTATCGCTATATAATGTATTTGTAATGATGTTTTATTATCAATAGGATTTTGTTGTGACGGAATAACATTGACCATAAACTCGTATGTTGTTAAGTCCTAAGTCTCAACTAGGATGGTAAGTGCCAGTGAAATGTTGTTGAGGCATTCTTGCAGCTATATAAGTTTTGGAATAAAAGCTAAGTTTTGATTCAGTAAATACTACACAGCTTAATCAGCTACTCAGTTAAATGAAAGTACTCTAATTATAATCTGGCTATTTAAAGGTAAAGGACTAAGTGTTTATTTTGATATAAAAATTTAAAGTTAAGTACTCTAAACATTAAATCACTTCTTTTCTAAAATTTTACTAGTTAAGCTTGAAGATATTATTTAAGTTGCTATATTGTCCCGATGAAAACTTTTATATCAGTACCATATATCATTAACTTCTTAAGGAGCTTCGTCCCAGGGCTAAATCATGAAAAGCCTAAAAAATGAACAGCGTTTTTATAAAAATAAAGTGACAGATATCGCACGATCATTCTTATCACAATGATCGACTAGCAGATCACATTTAGCTGTGATCTTATGCTTCTCTTTGAGTTAGAGAGAAGTCACCAATGAATGGATTAACCTTGTTAGATCATATTTCAATAATCAGAGAGCATCGCCAAGAGTGGAAAGTTACGCATAAATTGCCTGAAATTTTGTTTCTAGCAATTACTGCAACCATTGCTGGTGCTGAAGGTTGGGACGAAATATCTGATTTTGGTGAAGATAATATAGAATGGTT
>NZ_KI519486.1:0-62813 GCF_000482725.1 Psychromonas arctica DSM 14288 | reverse complement strand
CGTCAAAAAGGAGCTTTACCTGAAACTGGAAATAATAAAAAGCTTGTCCCGGTTTCTCTTTCTGCAATACAAAGCGATACGTCAAAAGCCCTTTGCCGGATATCATTACCCAACGGTGTGGTTATTGAATTACCGAGCACTGAGCTCTCATCAATATTTACCTATGCGAGCCAATTATGATCAGACCAAGTAAGTCAATTTCTAATGTTTACCTTTGCCGTGAGCCAGTCGATTTTAGAAAGGCAATTAACGGACTCGCCGTTATCGTTGAGGAGACGCTATGCCTTGATCCATTTTCAGAGCAGTTATTTGTCTTTACCAACAAACGACGCGATAAAATAAAAATATTGGCGTGGGATAAAACAGGCTTTATTTTATGGCTAAAAACACTCGATAAGGCCCGTTTTAAATGGCCGTTAAAGGACAAAAATTCACTGATCACATTAAGTGGCGAACAGCTAAACTGGTTACTCGATGGCTATGATGTTTTTGCGATGAAACCCCATAAAACCTTACATTATGAGACGGTTTTATGATGCTTTTTTATACCACTTTGGTATAATATAAGTCATGAAAAACAAGTCAAAACAACTACCTACAGACATTGATACACTTCAGGCACTGTTGCTTGAAAAAGATAATGAAATAGGAAAACTGCAAAGCAAACTCGATAGTTTAATTGAGCAACTGCGCTTGGCTCGCCACCAACGATTTGGCACATCAAGTGAAAAACAAAACCCGCAACAAGGCGAACTCTTTGATGAAGCAGAATCACTTGTTGAAGAGGAAGACGCGCTGCAAACGGATGTTGTCACTATTCCAGGCTATGAGCGTAAAAAGGCAGGGCGTAAACCTCTTCCCGCTCATTTACCACGCATTGAAGTTGTCCACGACTTAGCTGATGATGAAAAAGAGTGCGCTTATGATGGTCATGCTTTACATAAAATTGGCGAAGAAATATCAGAGCAATTAGAAATCATCCCCGCCACGATACGTGTTATCAAAAACATCCGCATAAAGTACGGTTGCCGCGCTTGCGAACAGGGAATAAAAACAGCGAGTATGCCGAAACAAGCCATTCCGAAAAGCAATGCTACACCGGGGTTGCTGGCATATGTCGCCATTAGCAAATACCAGGATGCATTGCCTTTATATCGGCAAGAAAATATTTTTAAGCGTCATGGTATCGATATTCCCCGGGCAACACTTGCAAACTGGATGATAAAGGTGGGGACATTATTTATTCCGTTGGTTAACTTAATGCGAGACTATTTAGTCGGTCATCGACTGATACATTATGATGAAACCCGTTATCAAGTGTTGAATGAGCCAGGTAAAACAGCGCAATCACTCTCTTATATGTGGGTGGGTGTTGCGGGCGCTATTGGCCAACGTGTTATTTTATTTGATTACTCGCCCTCGAGAGCGGGTCATGTACCTGTTCAATTGCTTGATGGCTTTGATGGTTATCTTGTTACAGACGATTACTCAGGTTATAACGCGGCATGCAAAAAAGGTAATATAACGCGAGTCGGTTGTTGGGCGCATGCGCGTCGAAAATTCGATGAAGCACTGAAGGTTCAAAAGAAAAAGTCAGGCAAAGCACAGGTTGCAATTAACTATATCGCGAAGCTTTACCGCATTGAAACATCAATCAACGCACTGCCAGCAGAGCAAAAACAGCAAGCTCGTCAGGATAAATCTTCACCGATTATTGAAGAGATGCAAGTCTGGCTAGAAACGTCATTAACACAAGTTAACGTTACCTCTAAACTGGGTATCGCATTACGCTACCTCAATAATAATTGGGTGCGCTTAACGCGCTTCTTGGAGGACGGTATTATTCCGCTTGATAATAATGCGGCTGAAAATGCTATTCGCCCGTTTGTTGTTGGCCGCAAGAATTGGTTGCATTCGAACAGCGTCAAAGGAGCCAATGCAAGCGCCGCGATCTACAGTATGATTGAAACCGCGAAAGCCAATGAACTTGAGCCGTATGCTTACCTGTCATATATCATCAAAGAACTACCATTGGTTGAAACAATTGAGCAGTTTGAGAGTTTACTTCCATGGAATGTTAAAAATGAGCACTTAGCATACTGGCATTAATTCGTGCAGGTGGGTTAAATTTACGCTTACAGTATTTTTTCTGAAACTTTACGTATTGTCATAACAAATCCTTGTAGAAAATTAGAGTGCTTAACCAAGCAGAGCACAGAAGCAGCAGTACTAAATAGTGTTGCTCATAGTGAGCTGAAGTTAGTTATATCACAATCAAGAATAGGGATTAAAATTTATAGACGTTATCGTTGTTATTTTCCTGAGGAGTTGATCTTTGAAGTGTATTTGGTAAAAAGTTATGCTTTCTTGTACATCATAGGAAAACCTATGATGTACAAGTATCTATATTTCTTAATATTAATACTTGATAATGGCACGCTCAATAAAGACTTCTTTTGCTACCTGCATCGCATTGAGTGCAGCAGGAAAACCTGCATAAACAGCCATTTGTATAATTACTTCTGTCACTTCCTGTGGTGTACAACCGACATTCAGTGCACCATTAATATGCACATTTAATTGTGGTAAGCAGCTCCCCATGGCAGTTAATGCGGCCACCGTTGCTAATTCTCTACTTTTGAGATCAAGGCCTGCTCTAGAGTAGATATCACCAAAAGCAAATTCAATAATATACTTTGCTAAGTCGGGAGAAATAGTTGCTAAACTATCAATCACTTTTTGCCCTGCCTCTCCATCAATTTCTTGTAATTTTATAAGGCCATCTTGATAACGTTTATTATTCATTTTCTTCCCTTATTTATTAATAAACCGACTTTCAATAACAATCGGATTTCGTTAACTACTCTACAACTTAGAGTTAACTCTAAGTCAAGTGTTAAAAAAGGGGGAGAAGTTGAGAAAATGAGCCAATGGGCAAAACGTAGATTCATTAATATGAGTTTATGGAATTTCCACTATCAACAATGACCTCGTAAAAAACTTAATATCAATGAATTAAGATGTAGCATTGTTATTTTAATGGCTTAAGGAAACTATATTAAGGAAGGCAATTGAAATAATAGCGAATACCAATTGTTTATGGATTATATTCATTGTAGTTTGATGACCTCGCTATAATAGGTGATTTTTTGTTGCAACTTCTCCAGGTTTAACTGCTGTTCAGTAATATTTTCTTCAAGTTTAAGGGCGTGTTCCTGTAACATTTGCATTCTTTGTTCTGATGTCGAATTACCCTGCTCTCTTAATTCTGCATACTGCAAAATTTCTTCCAGTGGCATCCCCGTATCTTTTAATCGCTTTATAAACGCGATCCAAACTATATCTTTCTCTGTAAACCAACGATGACCACTGTTATTACGAGAAATGTTTTTTAACAACCCCATTTTTTCATAATATCTGATTGTATAAGTAGTGAGGTTGGTTACCTCTGAAAATTTTTTAATATTCATGCATTTCTCATAATCAATAAGTCCTAAGAATTAAAATATACACTAACAAAGTAAACCAAATTAGTAATCAAAACGTATAACTGGAAACAACCTCAAGGAGTAAGTCATGTTTTCAATTTTTAAAAAAGATCCAATTAAAAAACTCAACCAACAACTGTCTGCAAAATTAGAGGAAGCAATGCACGCACAGCGTAATGGCGATATAAGAACTTACTCACAATTAAGTTTTGAAGCACAAGAAATTGAAAAGCAGTTAATAGTCTTAGAAAACGCGAACAAATAGAAGAATATTGATTGCCTTGTAAGTAATGGTAACCCTATAAATTTATCTTTGTATTTGAGAGTTGATTTAATAACATGTAATAGAGCCTATGACAGTGCCTAATAACTAGATTGCGATGGCATTCATGATTATGCTATCGATTGTTTTAGAGTCATTGCTTTAGAGTCGTAGTCAGTGACAATGACCTAATATTAAACGGGCTTATAATACTATACTTAATCCCCACGCCCCTAGTATTAGAAGAGTTAGAGTAATCATCGCCTTCTTTTTATGTTTATTGATAATGCGTTCAGCATGGTTCCCTGCATAATATACAACCACCGCTAAACCAAAGTAACGAATAGAGCGTGCAATTGCAGAGGCAATTAAAAATAAAGTAAGTGAGTATTTAGTTGCACCCGCAGCAAGCATTGCGATTTGGAATGGAATTGGAATAATACCTAACGTAATAACAAACCAAAATCCTTTATTTTCCATGCTTTGTCTAACATTTTCAAACTGTGTTGGGTTTGAAAATGTTTCAATGATCCAATCACCAACCACATCAAATAGATAATACCCCAGTGCATAACCCAATAAAGCACCCACAATACAGCCTAAGGTTGCCATTAATGCAATAAGCCAAAGCTTTTCACGTCGAGCCTGCATTAACGGTACTAATACCGCTTCTAAAGGGATCGGCACAATGGTTGATTCCAAAAAAGATGCAATCGTAATGCCACTCAACATATGCTTTGAATCAATAAACTTACGTGTTTTTTGTTTTATCTTTTTTTTGATTGGCATAGTGGATCTCTAAAGTGGTTGGGAGCTCGGTTAGTTGGTATTTCAGTTAGCTGATAGTTAAATTAATGATGACTAAATTGATCATGACTAAATTAACTGATTGAGTAAGTTATTTAGTATCAACATCAGCCTACATAAATGCTATTTATTACCAATAAAATAATATTGAATGAACCGAAAGCTTTTTAAATAGGGTTAATGGCTTCATTTTATTCAGCGTACTAGTATGGAGGCTCTATTAAGGGGGTAGCAATCAGGTGCTCCCCCCTATAACTTGGACAAAACCGTACCTCTAAACACCTATACAAAATTATACAGAACTAAACTTATGCATCGATGTATGTAAAATTTTCGTACGCTATTTGTCCTATGTCGAACGGCTTAATAGTATGATTTTTCAAACTCTTTTTTGGCTTCGTCTTCAGCCATTCCATACTTCTCTTGCATTTTACCTTGAAACTTTTCTAGGTTACCGTCAATTTCTTGTAAATCATCGTCAGTCAATTTACCCCAATTCGCTTTAAGTGTACCTGAAACTTGTTTCCACTTACCTTCGATAATATCGTTGTTCATTAAGTAACTCCTTGCTTTATTATAAGGTTTATTAAACTTGGTCTAATAAAAGAGTCATTAAAAAGATAATTTAAAATAACATCGTAATTAGAATCATTGATGTTATGAACCCTTTCATGGAACTCAATTAACTACAACCAAGTTTCATGCCAAAACATAAATCACTGATTATTAAGTGAAAATACAAAGGGTAAATGATAAGCCTGTGGCTTCTTTGTAATAATTACAGTCCTGCTTGTCAATTTTGCATGGTTCACAATGAAAATAGATAACTACTCAGGCCGTCGCTATTTAAGCCTATTTCTTCGTTGAAAAATGCTCATTTAAACCACTAAACTGCGCTTTTTCGCCTTGAACTAAGCATAAATAGCTTAGCCCTGAGCATTTACGTTTTTATTTTGGTAAAAAGCACTCAGTTTTAATGAGTGCTGAGTAGTTACGAAAATAGATAATCAACAAGTTACATTATCGAATAATGTCTTACACCAGCAGTTGAATCTAACAACGAGGCTGTAGAATGTCATTAAGTATATGATCAATTATTGGCAAGTAAATATGCATCAATTTAAGGCTGAAATTGCGTCAAATAGTTGTTCTCTTTGCAAAATGTCTAACACAGAAGTGATGTATTTTAAGCAATAAAACTCATCAGCTATTTAGCAGAATTGGACTAATTATTTGTTAACGTAAACTAACTCACTAAGTAAAGGAAAGTGATCTGAATCGATAGACGGCATTCTTTGAATTGTGCCCAACTCAAAATGCTCACTATGAAAGATATGATCTAGAGGCCAGCGCATAATAGGATAACTGGCATGAAACGTATTAAACATGCCTCTGCCCATCCTTGGATCCTTAAGTCCACTAATACGCCTAAAAGCACGCGTAGTTGGCGACCAAGCAACATCGTTTAAATCACCTGTCACTATAATAGGCTCCGTTTGTCCTGCAACTTGCTTTGCAATTACCAATAGCTCCTGATCTCTCGGCGTTGAAGTTGTATTCTCCGTTGGACTTGGCGGCGCAGGATGTAGAAAATGACATTTAACTTTAATATTATTCTTTAATACTAAATAACAGTGTATTGAAGGGATCCCTTCCTCGATAAGGTCTAACAATTGTACGTCCTCTAATACAAACTTACTGTAAAGGTGCATACCGTATAAATTATCTAGTGGGCTATTAACGCGATGTGGATATTCGCTATGGATGGGTTGTAATGCATCTTCCCACCATTGATCTGTTTCCAAGGTCACCACTACATCAGGTTGATGTAACCGAATTAACTTAATTAACTTATCAGCAGAATGATTGGTCATCAGTACATTACTGGTCATTATTTTTATTGATTGTTGATACGGTGCGACAGCCTTTTTTACTTGTATTGGATATAGCCTTGTATAAGGGAAAATCCAAGCGATTTGATACACAGATAACAAGCCGTTAATACTAACCAGAACGATTGCCATGCTTGGAGAAGCTAGGAACAAACTAGCAATGGTAAGACTCACCGTGAGGACGGCAATTTGTACGCGCGGAAACTCCCAGACTCTCGATAACCAATGATTACTCGGCAATAAAGGGACCAGTGTCACGCACAACATGATGCAAGTTAATAGGGTAATAACAATTTCAAACATCTTCAATTCCTCAGCATAACTATTTTCTAATTATGTATTAATATGGCTTATTTATACTCTAATGACGTGTATCTTGATTAATGCTAGGGTAATGAAGAGACAATCTTGTAAAGGCAAGATCATCGAGGTAATTCAGCAACCAATATCGATGCTTTGTATTTAAGGTTGATTGTGTATCTTGACTTTTCGCAAGTGTCTCTATTCGCACTCTACTTTGAGATCCCTCTTTGTTTTCGCGCTTCCTCAATACTGCCAGCATTGTGTAAATTTTTATACCCTTCTAGTTTTAACGCTGAAATGGCAATATCCGACCTTCCCCCTGTTTTATCATAAAAATAGAAAACTGTTTCTCTATCGGGAAACATTTTAATCACTTCTCTAACAATATTAGAATGCGAAATACGTAAGTCTCCCGCAATATTGTCACGTTGATTTTCCACTAAGGTACGGACATCAATCCACACCGGTTCTGCATAAGACAATGAACTAAATAGCATAGCCAAAGTGAATGAAGCGATACTAATAAGTCTTTTAATTTTCATTAAATAACTCCTTTTGAGTTAATCATAGTCTTTAGGTTAATTTAATAGATCTCGCAAATTATAAACCGCAGAGTCAGTCCGTTTAATATAACTATAATCCGCAATCGGTGATAACTCTAAAATAGCTCTGCGTAACATATCAAAAGCAATAGCAACACTTAAGTCACGTATATAATCTCGACTACGGGTTGAACTAATACTGATACTTTGACAATAAATTTTATGTTTCGCTTTAACGGCTATTACTACGGTGCCAACTGGACGATGTTCTGTTCCACCACTAGGGCCAGCAATACCGGTAGTCGCGATCGCAAAGTCAGGCGTTGTAATATTAGAATTAGCGCAAGCTACGCCGACAGCCATCTGTGCAGCACAAATTAATGACACTTCAGATTGCTCAGCAATATCTTTTGCTTGTACATTAAGCAAACCTATTTTTGCTTCATTACAATAACTAACAACACCTTGTTTAAGGTAATGAGAGCTACCTGAAAAAGCAACTAATTGACTACAAATTTCACCACCTGTTAGGGATTCAGCAATGGCTAAGGTGCTATCACCTTCACTCAAAAGCCGATGCACTTCTGCCGCTAACGTATCTTTATTTCGAGCAACAATCGCATCGCCTAACAAAGTTTCTGCTTGCGATATTGCTAACGCTTGCTGCTCTTTACTAACATCACGGGCAATCAATTTTAATTCTAAATAAGGGGTATAAGAGCGGTAACCAAGTGTAATCCCCGTTGGCCAAGATAGTTTTTCTAAACGTTCAGCCATGTCAGATTCACCGATACCAATACTCAACAGTTTAGTCACTTCAACTTTACTCTGTTTTCCTGCTTGGGATTTTACAAAGGGGATAAACTGCTCTAAGACCATTGTTTTGTATTCATGGGGGACACCTGGTGTAAAAAAGAACCAAGCTTGATTTAATTTGACTCTAAACCCGCAAGCACTGCCCACTGGGTTATCAACCACTAGCGCGCCTTTAGGCAATAAAGCTTGTTTTAAGTTACTAGCAGTTAAGGTGATATTACGCCCTTTTGCCCATTGCGTTAATGTTGCACGCCACTCCGCACTTTCTTCTAATTCAACCCCCATTGCATTAGCCATTGCCAGAGAAGATAGGTCATCCGCCGTCGGCCCCAACCCGCCATTAACTAAAATGATATCAGCACAAACACTTCGCTCTTTAAACACATCCACTAAATCCGTTAAACGATCACCAACTGTGGTACGACGATGCATTTCAAAACCATGTTCCATCAATTGATTACCTAACCAGGCAGCATTAGTATCGACAATCTGTCCTGCTAATACTTCTTCACCAGTGCATATCATTTCTAGCTTCATAAACTCTCTTTATTAGTTGTTTGATTGCTTACATAAAACAATGCTAGCGTACTCATCTATACTGACTAAAAGATAGTACGCCCATTAGGATTGGTAACAACGCCTTGATTGTTGGTTTACTTTAACATGTTCAAATAAAAAATATTCTATCTATATTTGATTAATCAAAGCGGCTCCGACAAGGCATTAGGGCTGTTAATTTATCTATATCTATTATCGTTCACAGTTAACAATTAAAGCTGATTTTATCGAGTAAGTACAAATAATATGCGACTTTCAATTCACCGATCAAAAACGTAGACTACCCTATAAGTACAATTTAAGAATAGGTTTAATTTCTCGGTCAACACAACGATCAACATTCAATACAAAAAGCATGGTTAATATGGATAATCAAGTACTTCCCAACATTTTGTCTTTTCTGCAGACCATCCCTACCTTCAGTGAACTTCCAAGGAATACACTCAAAGAGGTTGCTGAAGCCGTTGATATTATTGTGCTTGATGGAGGAGAAATACTAAACCAAGATCTTGAAAAATCGTACCTTTATATTATTAAAAATGGTGTTATTAAACAAAATAATCCAGATGGTTCGCTACGTTCAAAACTAAGTAATGATGATATTTTTGGATTTAACCTGCAGCCCGATGATGCTAAACAAACCTATTCAACGACTGCTATTGAAGAGACCTTACTCTATCAATTCAATTACCGTGTGTTGATGAAACAAATTGAAGCTTATCCTGACATTAAGTCACAGTTGAATTTAAGCTTAAAAATCCGTTTAAAAGCCAGCATCACCGATCCCAATAAGTCACGTCAATCGTCACATCAATATATGCGAGCCTGCGCTGATTTAATGACCTCTAAAATGGCCTTGGTATCAGCCGATGACAGCATACAAAGTGTTGCCAATCAAATGCGCGATGCGGTAGGTGTTTCCTGTGCGTTTATTATTGCCAAAGACAACACATTAATTGGTGTGGTCACCGATAAAGACATCACCCACCGTGTTGTCGCTGATTGCGTTGATATAAATAAACCAATTAGTACTGTAATGACCGTCAACCCTTATACTATTTTTGGTAATGAGTTGGTGATGGAAGCAATACGCTTGATGACTAAATACAATATTCAACACATTCCAGTGGTGGATAATAAGCATCAAGTGATTGGCTATATTACCCCCAAAGATTTAATCCAAAACAGTGGTGTTCAAGGTATTTACTTAGTCGATAAAATTCGCCATGCGCATTCTATTACGCATTTAATTGAGTTGTCGGAGCAACGTAATGAGGCCTTCCAAGAAATAATGGAAAGTACTTCGTCACCTAGTTTAGTCGGACAAACACTAACGACTATTTATGATGCTTTTACCCATCGCTTAATTGAATTAGCGATTGAAGCCTTTGGTAAACCACCCTGCGCTTTTTCTTGGATGGTCGCCGGTTCACATGCTCGTAATGAAGTTCATTTAGCTTCAGATCAAGATAACGCAATTATTCTAGCTGAGGATGCAACGCGAGCTGACCGTATGTATTTTAATCATCTGGCTATGTATATCTGTAAAGGGTTATCTAACCTTGGTTACACTTTATGTACCGGTAGATTTATGGCAGCAACACCCAAATGGTGCCAAAATAGCCAAGTATGGAGAGAGTATTATCGGAAATGGAGTGATAAACCAGAGTATGATTCACTGCTTAACCTAAATGTGTTTATTGAAATTCGCCATATTTACGGGGATAAAAATTTGTTTGATGGTATCAATGAATATCGTCAGCAGCAGATCAGTAATAATTTTCAATTATCCTTGGCTTTGGTTAAAAATGCACTGAGAACTCGTCCTCCACTAGGTATTTTTCAGAACTTAGTGTTGGAGAAAGACGGCCATAATAATCGTGTTTTAAACATCAAAAAAGCAGCGATCAGTTGTATCTCTGACGTCGTGCGTATTTATGCCATCATGAATAATTGTCGCTATATCAATACTAATGAACGTATCAAATGGTTATATCAAGAAAAAATTCTCAATAAAGTGACTTATCAAGATTTGAAAGGCACCTACCAATACGTTTGCCATTTGAGGTATCGACACCAACAGCAAGCAATAGAGAATAATCAAACCATTGATAACCTATTAAAGCCGAATTTATTTGGCAGTTTTGAACGACAGCATTTAAAAGACTCTTTTCGCATTGTTAGCAGTTTTCAGAACCAGATTAAAATGAAATTTATGAAATTCACTAAGTAACCATTATTTAACGGTTACTTAATAAGTAGGAAAGCTACTTCGCACTTATTAAATAACCTCAGCTTGAGATAAGCTAATCGATAAAGAGCAGCTTGCTCCGAACTTATTAAGTAAATGCTTTAAAGATAATCTACAACAGCACAACAAAAACGACAATAGTCGTCAAAATAACAACCATCATTGCAACTAAATATCTTCCTCAATTAAACCTTAACTTCCTCTTAACCCTCACTATGAGATTATTGAAAAATCCGTATCTATTGATACTAAATTTGTCATTTAAGGTTGATCTATGTTTTTTACTCGCGAAGTTAAATACTCTTTATTTTTATTAATCCTACCCTTGGGTTTATTGGGGTGTAGTGACCAAACTGAGACTAATAAAAGGCCGGTGCAGAGTATCCACGTTGATACTTCAACGTTAACCTATTCCACATTACGCTTAACTACCGAATTACCAGGGCGGATTACCGCTTTTAAGGAAGCTGAAGTAAGGCCACAAATCACTGGTATAATAGAAAGCCGCTTATACAAAGAAGGCAGCTATGTAGAAAAGGGAGATATCCTTTTTCAAATAGACCCAACGACTTATCAATCAACCGTTAACAGTGCTAATGCTGAACTAAAAAAAGCTTTAAGCAGTGAAAGAAATGCAAAAAAAGAAATGGCGCGTTATGCCCAGCTATTAAAGAAAAAGCTAAGTAGCCAACAATTATTTGATTCTGCAGAAGCCGCATACCTAGAGGCCAAAGCTGAAGTAGCCGTTCGCCAAGCAACGTTAGATTACGCAAATATAGAATTATCTTACACCAAAATTAAAGCACCTATATCAGGTAAAGCAGGCTTCTCTCAAGTCTCTGAAGGGTCGCTATTAACATCAGGCCAATCAGACTACATTACCACTGTTATTCAAACTGATAATGTCTATATTGATATGCAACAATCTGCAGTTGCTTTTTATAAAATACAACAAGAATTTAAAAATGCTACGACTAAAAACCCAACTGTCCCTGTTTCTATCACGCTAGAAGATGGCACTATTTATGATCAAACGGGCCACTTAGAATTTACAGATACTCAAACTAATGGTTCAACGGGCACAGTCGCTTTACGTGCAATTATTGCAAATCCTGATAATGCCCTGTTAGCTGGAATGTATGTTAGAGCTAAAATTTCAATGCCAGAAGCGCGTGACTACCTTATTGTAAAACAATCAACTGTTGTAAGAAGCCAGTCAGGACTACCTTCGGTATTTATTGTTGATGATAACAATCAGATTGTAAAAAAATCTATCGTATTGGGTAATGAAGTAGATAACGGATGGGTTGTTAAAGAGGGATTAAAAGCAGGTGATAATGTCGTCATTAACAATTTAGCTAAAGTTAAAAATGGCTTAACAGTCATTGTTGATAATGCCTCTAGCAATGCAACAACAAAAACTGACAATCAATCAAAAGATCAGGATTAATTACATGTCTAACTTTTTTATTCACAGACCTATTTTTGCTTGGGTGCTTGCCATTGTTGTTATGATGGCGGGTATAGCCTCTATTTTGACATTACCCGTAGCGCAATACCCTACTATTGCACCACCAGCAATATCTATTTCGGCAAGCTACACGGGTGCATCAGCTAAAACCATTGAAGATACTGTGACCCAGGTTATTGAACAAAGTATGACAGGGCTAGATAATTTACTCTACATGTCATCAACCAGTGACTCTTCTGGTAGCGCAAAAATAACATTAACTTTTAGTGCAGATACCGACCCCGATACTGCACAGGTGCAAGTATCAAATAGCTTACAAAAAGTCAGCAGTCGCTTACCTACTGCAGTACAAAATGCAGGTACATCTGTCACTAAAAGTACGTCTGGTTTTATATCCGTGACTACCTTATATTCAGAAGATGGCTCGATGAGTGCTGGTGACATTCAAGATTATGCAAACTCTAACATTAAGGACATTATTAGCCGTGTAAATGGTGTGGGTAGTGTGACTGTTTTTGGTCCATCTTACGCCATGCGAATTTGGTTAGATCCAGCTAAATTAAATAGTTATAACTTAACACCAGTAGATATTTCTACTGCAGTATCAGCACAAAATAGCCAAGTCACTGTAGGACAATTAGGCGGCACACCTTCAACAGAGTCACAATTAATTAATGCCACTATCACAGCACAAAGTTTATTAACAACGGTAGATGAATTTAAAAATATTTACCTTAAAGTTAATTCAGATGGTTCTCAGGTCCGGCTTCAAGATGTTGCTCGTGTTGAACTTGCAAGTGAAAGTTCGAGTGTTATCCCTACTTTTAATGGCTACGCAACTTCAGGTATAGCAATAACACTTGCTTCAGGTGCAAATTCATTAGATACACAAGCAGGAGTAGATGAAAAATTAGCACAATTATCTGAGTCATTTCCTACCGGTTTAGAGATTGCGAAAGCAGTCGATACCAATGCCTTTATTCGAATCTCTATTAGTGAAGTAGTCACAACATTAATAGAAGCAATCGTATTAGTGTTTTTAGTCATGCTGTTATTTTTACAAAATTTTCGCGCAACGTTAATCCCAACCATTGCGGTACCTGTTGTATTACTGGGTACGTTTGCCATCATGTCGGTATTGGGTTTCTCTATCAACACCTTAACCATGTTTGGGTTAGTGTTAGCCATTGGCTTGTTGGTTGATGATGCGATTGTTGTGGTCGAAAATGTCGAACGGATCATGCATGAAGAGAAACTGTCCCCATTTGAAGCAACCAAAAAATCAATGGGACAAATTACCAGCGCGTTAGTCGGTATTACTATGGTATTGATGGTGGTCTTTATTCCCATGGCCTTCATGTCAGGCTCTACGGGTGTTATCTATAAACAATTCTCTCTGACTATTGTATCTGCAATGGGATTATCAGTATTAGTGGCTTTAGTATTAACACCGGTACTGTGTGCGACTTTGCTAAAGCCGGTTGATAAAGAAAAAAACCTTAAAGTATTCGAAATATTTAACCGTTTATTTGACAAATTATTAGGAAAATATAACACATCTATTAAACACTTATTATTGCGTCCGATTCGTTTTTCTTTAATCTATTTCCTATTGTTCGGCGGTACTGTTTACTTATACAACTCATTACCAAGCTCTTTTTTGCCTAATGAAGACCAAGGTTCATTTATGGTCATGGTGTCTTCGCCAACGGGCTCAACGTTAAGAGAAACTAATGCCGTCATGACCGAAGTACAAGAATACTTTAAAGTAAATGAGCCAGATCTAATCACTTCTGTTTTTACCGTTGCAGGTTTCAACTTTTCTGGAACGGGCCAAAATGCCGGCATGGCGTTTGTTGGTTTAAAAGACTGGGGAGAAAGAACTGCACCAGGTACGGATGCAGACGCTATTATTGCACGTACGATGAAGCATTTTTCAGGTTATAAAAAAGCATCTGTATTTGCTTTTAGTAGCCCTGCTATTAGAGAGTTAGGGCAAGCGACTGGTTTTGACTTTTATCTTCAGGATGTGGGTAGTATTGGTCATGAAAAACTCATTGAAGTACGTAACCAACTATTGGAAAAAATAGCACAAAGCCCATTGATACAAAATTCAAGACCAAATGGTTTAGAAGATACGGCACAATTTTACCTCGATATTGATTATGAAAAAGCCAAAGTATTAGGTCTCGATATTGATGATATTAATAACTCATTATCTATTGCGTGGGGTTCTTCTTATGTAAATGACTTTATAGACAGAGGTCGATCTAAAAAGGTTTATATACAGGCAGATGCTGAATATCGTATGACACCAGAAGACATGAATCTTTGGTTTATCCGTAATGATAAAGGTGAAATGGTGCCATTGTCAGCTTTTAGTTCCTCGCATTGGGGAACAGGCTCCCCGCAATTATCACGTTTTAATGGTAACTCTGCAGTCGAAATATTAGGCGAAGCAGCACCAGGCTATAGCACCGGTGATGCAATGGCTGAAGTTGATAAAATAGCAGCAGAGCTTTCTAGTGATGTACAAGTTAGTTGGACAGGTATGTCATATCAAGAGTTAGAAGCAGGTAATCAAGCACCTATTTTGTATGGTATTTCGCTATTGATGGTATTTCTTTGTTTGGCAGCGCTTTATGAAAGTTGGAGTATTCCAATCGCGATCATTTTAGTTGTACCGTTAGGTATTATGGGTGCGTTAGCAGCTGTTATGGTACGAGGTCTTGAAAACGATGTTTATTTCCAAGTAGGCGTACTGACCACCATTGGATTAACTGCTAAAAATGCCATTTTGATTGTCGAGTTTGCCAAAGAGTTATATGAAAAAGGAATGAACTTAATTGATGCTACAGTCAAAGCTTGTGAAATGCGTTTACGTCCGATCATTATGACATCATTAGCATTTGGTTTAGGTGTTTTACCCTTAGTGATCAGTACCGGAGCTGGTGCAAATGCCCGTAATGCGATTGGTACTTCAGTGCTTGGTGGTATGATTGCAGCAACCTGCTTAGTGATTTATTTTGCACCTTTATTCTTTGTTTTAATTCTGAAGATGGTTAAAAAAACGCGCTCGGTCCTAACAAACAAATAGCGTGATATCAGCATTAAAAAGGCTAATTCACTTATCGTGAGTTAGCCTTTTTATTATAGGTGCAAGCCCGTAAGCAATGAAGTTATAATCGAAGTTAAATGTTAACTTTCTCTGCCCGTTTATTTAACTGCCTATATAACGTCGATAAACCCGTTAACTAATTGCACACATACTTTCCCAATGTTCAGCTTGTTTAATAGCATTTTTTAATAAATCCCACTCTAAAAGGCTTTGCTGATACTCTCCTGCTTTACCTGGCAATGTAATCCCATAGCTATTAAGACGAAATGCTAAAATGGCATAAAAGGCATCGACTGCACCAGCAAGCTCAAACATATAAGGCAAGGTCGCACTTTCAAAAATAGTCTCCACACGGGCTAACTCTTGGTGAATTTGTTCATTCAATATTACCGGTGTTTTTATAGGTTTTAACATGAAAGGCAACTGTTCGCGTAATAAGGTAAAACCAGCATGCATTTCTGCACATAAACTTCGTGCACAAGCTCGCTGTTTAACACTAATAGGGTAAAGCGCACCATGTGAATGTTCATTTAGGTGCTCAATAATTGCTAGCGAATCATTAATCACAATGTTGCCATCAATATAGGCAGGTACAAGTCCACTTGGTGAATACTCTAAAATTTTTGCTTGGTGATCAGTACAGCTTAAATCAATCACTTGCTCAGATGCTTCTACTTTAATTAGCTGTAAACATATCCACACTCTTAGTGACCATGTTGAACCCGTTCCTACAATCAATTTCATTTTATTGCTCCACTATTAAAAATTCACTCGTCTATTTTCTATCACCATCAATCATTATTTATATTTTGTCGTTTTTATTGCGCTTATTGCAGCTCTGCATTGTAATATTACTTCATAACATCAGCTCTCAAGGTTTTTATATTGTGTTGCTGTGTTGCATTACTACCTTACAGTATCAGCTTATATTGTGTCGTTTTTGTTACCTTATGCAGAATAAACCAAAGATTGAATCGCACTAGGTATATTGATAAATTCAATTTTAGTCAGGCAAACATTTGCTTTACTAAATTCATGATCTCGCATTAATTGTGTCACTTCTTGCGTAGAAAAAACACGTTCAGTTTTCATTAACTGCAGATCACTCTCAGCTGCCTTGATCAAGTAGGTCATTCCGTTTGAATCAACGACAGCGTCATCATCACTCACAATTAACTCTTGGCATTCGTTAATAAACTCTGATTCATCAGCTAAATAAATAAGCTCGTCATCCCCTTCTAATGTTAACAAACATGGCCAACAAACCATCAATATACCTCATTCAATAAAAGACTAAAAATAAAAAAACATTGCTTACTACCTAATACAAAAAATGTAAAAGCTAATTAATAAGGCTTAATATAACGCCTCTAAATCTGCAATAGTATCATCCAGTTTTGATTGTACACTGCTTAACTGCTTTGTATTTAATGAAGCAATTAATTGACTAAGAAAGTCAGCCCATACTGTCTGATTATGCTCGAATACAGCTAAATAAGCCTCGGAACGAATACTATTCGAATCCATGAGAGCCGGCCTTAATGCTTGTTCAAATGCCAAACGTTGACTGTCGCTATCACCATTAGCCTGGCCGCGAACTTGATAAGCCGAGGCGATTAAATTTGCCCACTCCCGACGAAACTGAATACGTAGATAAAAAGCAGATAATAATGACTGATTTAATTCACTCAGTAGTACCTTTTGTGGCTCAGTGATCGCCCCTGTAAATGAGGTGACTTGCCCTTCTATACGATCGAAACGATTAGTTAAGCGCTCTTGTTCATTACTATTGTTATGTTTTTCTATTTTATTAATATTTTGCTGTTCTATTTCAGACAAAAACTCAGTGACTTGTTTATCTGATAATGAATAAGCCAATTGCATTATCTCAGGCTCAGCCTTAAGGAGCATCACATCTACAAATTGTTTTAAAGAAGTAATGTACTGTTTGATGGTCGAAGGTTTTATGCCATTCTTAAGGTCAATCTTGATATATTTAATTTGCACCACGTGGTTTTGTAGTTCGCTCGTGCGATGCCACAACAGCAAAGATTCAACGCTGTTATCAAGTTGTTTTTCTTGTGTATTAGTTAACGTAACATAGTCGTCTATATACCAAGAGGCTATCCAATCTAGATTGTTATAAGCTATTTTAGTTGAACAAGCTGTCATGCCAAACATCAACGAAATCAGTAGCCACCATTGAACACTTAACTTTTTAAATTTAAAGTACTTATATTTTTTAATATACTTTTTAAAGATCATAAAATGTACTCCTGTTCAGTCGTCATCTCGTTTATTAAACAGCTTTTTTAAATGACTAACTTCTTTTAACATCAGCCTTTTACACTTTAAAGTACGCTCACGGTAACGACAGCAATACTGTCTCTCAATATTGTCTAGCAATAATCGCTGTTACTGCGCAGTAAAGTAGATATCTCCATAATAAGTGATCGCCTTTTGCCCTGAACTGTCGCTGTCAGTCATCACTGCAATTGCATCGATATAACGTACCTCTTTTCCTAAAGTAGTTTTTAAATCGTCACGCACATTACGTTTATAGTTCATCCATTTACCTAGATTGTTAGGGCCTGACTCAACGGCAAACATAGTCGCATTGGAAGTGTAAGGATTAGGCCAAAATTGCTCGTGCTTAAAAGCGGACGACCAAACATAATTTAGGGCTTTTGTTTTCCACATAAACATACCACCATCTATAACGATATAGATACGTGCTACAAAGTCATCCCCTGCTTTTTTAAGTTCATTCAAACCAGAATATAAATGTTCTGTTTTCCAAGACCAATGCAGGTAAGGTGTTTTGTGCAAATCAATACGTTGCTCTTTAAAGAGTCCTGAAGCACTATTATCACTGCTTGCTCTTAATCTCTTTTTAAGTTTTTCCTGAGTGATGCCATTATCTCCACCCTCTTCAACAACAAGTACGTAGTTAGTATTACCTGAAAAAATTTTCTCTTCCCACCCCTTAAGGTCGCCTTGTGAAAAGTTACCCATAATAAGTTTTATTGCAGCCTCGTTAACGGGTTGCGCAGCACTGGCGTTGAAACTCAGCACTAAAAAACCACAAAGCAATACTTTAAAGAAACTCAAGTACCAACGATTGAGGCGATCATTGAAGCGATGAGATAAAGGTTTTAGAAGGTAACAATGAATGTGCATATAAATAGCCTATTGATAATTGTAAAATACTAGACTCGCGTAAAATATGATGTGCGAAGTATTAAGTACTAATAATGATGCTTCAGCTATATAACAGCTAGCAATCTAGCAATTAAAAAGATGAATTAGGTTGTGTTAAAAAGACTATTTCTTCAGCTGTAGATTGTCGCTGTAAAATTGAATTTCTATGCGGATAACGTCCAAACTTAGCAATGATATCGCGGTGTAGTATTTCAAAATCAAGATTGTATTGAATGCCATTGCCCTCAAATAATGTGATGGCAACATCATGAATTTTTAAAGATTCGCTGTGCATGAAGGGCATAAACAAAAAACAACGCTCAACGGCTGTTAACTCATTTTCTACACCTAATGCAATCGCTTCTTGCGCTAATACCAACGCTAAGGGATCTGATGAGAAAGCATCAGCACTATCTCGAAACATATTCCGAGAAAACTGATCTAAGATGATGATTTCAGCTAAACGTCCTTTCGCAGAATGTCGCCAATCGAATAATTCACACTGCTTTGCTCGCTGATGTATAGTTAAGAATCGTTGTTTAATTTGCACGTCTAATTGCAGATCTTTAACCCACCACTTTGACGGCTCAATTTGCTCAAACCAAAATGATAAAACATCATCAGCAGTGATCGCATCATTGTTTGTATTATTGGTTACTCGACTCATCATTTACCCTTGGTTTTTTTTGAGGGGGTGTTGGACCTTTGCTTGATAGGCAACTTGAACAACAACTTCATTAGCGACTGGCTCAGAAAAGCATTACTATTTACCACCCGCTAACTCTAAAAATGAGCCGGTAATATAAGAAGCTTCATCACTTAACAAATAAGCAATAGCCGAAGCGACTTCAGCAGGTTGGCCGCCACGTCCCAAAGGTATGCTGCTTTTGACTCTGTTTATTCTATCTGGTTCACCACCATCTGCGTGCATACTAGTTTCAATAAATCCTGGCCTGACACCATTAACGCGAATACCTTGATTAGCCACTTCGATGGATAACCCCGTCGTTAATGTATCTATCGCTCCTTTTGACGCTGCGTAATCAATATATTCATTTGCTCCTCCTAAACGTGCGGCTGCAGAAGATACATTGACAATAGCGCCCCCTTTTCCTGCGTGTTTAGTAGACATCCGCTTAATGGCTTCACGGCAACATAAAAAGTAACTAGTAATATTAGTGGTTAATATTGTATTGATACGCTCAGCGGTTAAATCTTCAACACGGCTTTGAGGTAATAGAATGCCCGCGTTATTTACCAGTACCGATAATCGTCCTAACTTTTCATCTATGATTTTAAATAAACGAACAACGTCATCTTCATCAGAAATATCTGCTTTTACAGCAATACACTTTCTACCTAATTGCTGTATTTCATACAACACTTTATTTGCAGCAACGTCGTTTGATTTATAGTTAATGCAAATGTCATAACCTTTAGCCGCTAAATTTATTGCGGTGGCAGCGCCAATACCTCTGCTTGCACCCGTAATTAATGCTATTTTTGACATCTATAACCTCTTATTATTTACCCTTAATCGTTTAATCTTAAACATGTTGGCTTATTCCATTTTCATGGTCTTATTTTTAATATTATATGGGTTTAATTACGGGTGCTGTTATATAGAAGCGAGTTTGATATGAACGGCCATTAGCGTTTGATCACCAATTAATTCCGCACGATGGCCATGAACGAGGTCATCGAATGCTTCATTAATTTGTAAACGATCCTCGGCGACGAACAGGTCTCCAGCGCTAAAATCACGGTATTCTCCACTACGTAAGGTAATACGTAATGTGCCTGAACGGATAATGATTAATGTAGGGTCACCAGCGACATGCCATGAACTAATGTAACCCGGTTGACTAATGCGATGACGGAAATTATGCGCCTCTATTCTATCGGTAATAAACAAGCCATTATAATCTTCCACTGAATAGGCCATATCATTAAAGAACGAAGATCCAGTTTTGTAACGACCTTTAACCGAACTTGCTTGCTCAGTTACCTGTAATTCGACAGTGTTTATTTCTTTGGTACTTAATTCAGTATTGCTTACTTTTGTTTCATTTAAGGCTGCGCTAGATTGTTGGTCACATTGATGAATGAGTGACGCCGTTAACACCGGTACAATAATTTTATTCACTGTTTGTTATTCCTAATAAAGTACTTATGAAACAATTGCCCGTATGTTAATCATTTCCATTTCCAGGCGAGAGTCACATAGTAATTAATACAGTCAGCTCCTAATAAACGGTCACTTCAGCGACTTACTATTGATTCTTTTTAGCGCCTATCAACATCGCATTAACCAGTTCTTTTGCATCAAACTTAGCTAAGGCTTGATCTGCACCAACTTGAGTTGCACGGTCCACACTCATTGCACTAGAAAGCGAACTATGTAGAATTACATACGTATCAGCAATGGCAGACTCACTTCGTACTTCAAAGGTTAATTCATAGCCGTCTAAACCTGGCATCTCAATATCACTGACCAATATATCAATGGGGTTGCCTTTTGCAGCACATTCCTTCATGACGGCAAAGGCATCATTACCATTTTTACAAACTTTAAAGGGTACATCAATTTTGGTCAATGCACTTTCTAATTGACGACGTGCAACGGAAGAGTCATCAACTAATAAAATGTGAGAATTCTGCAATAGCCCTTTTTGTACACCAGTGATTTCCACCGCTTTTTGATCATTATCTGGGAACAGCTCAGCCAGCAATAATTCTACATCCAATAGCTGAATAAGCTGATTTTCAAAACGAGTAATACCGGTAATATAGGTTTTATGCCCTAATGAATTAGGTGGTGGCTCAATATTTTTCCAATTACATTCGACAATACGCTCTATTTTTCGCACCAAAAATCCAATATGCATGCGGCTACAGTCGGTGATAATGATGGTTGCTTGTTTTTTTTCAGCTTCGCTCATCGCCGGGTAACCTACCGCAGCGGCCATATCGATAATAGGTAGCGTTCGTCCTCGAATACTAGCCACACCTAATATATTGGCATCAGCATTAGGTAATTGAGTAAGTGGCATATAAGGAACAAGTTCTTTTATTTTTAAGGTGCCTAGCGCAAAATTTTGAAGCTGAGACAACCTAAAAAGCAATAACCCTTGCGATTGACTAGATGTTGATTGCATATTAAATCCTTATTAACTGACTCTGAGTGCTGTTTTTAAAGCAATATTCAATCTGCAAACAACAACGATATATTTTAATTTTTATTGTTTAAAGTTTAATGTAAAAAATGTGATCTTATCTGCACAATACAACCACATGATACTTCAAGGTATATAGCTGTTACCACCCCGTTGACTTAAATATCATATCAACTTTTTTATAAATAAAATTTTACCATTTTCGCCATATTTATCATCTTCATTCGCTTGATATCCATGGATCTGGTAACCACTATTAATTAACAACTGTAACATCGTAGGGTAACGATTCATGGACTTGACATTGATGCAACTATACCCCGCGTTGACTGCCCATTGCTCTTGATAAACCCGTAATTGATTGGCAATGCCTTGTCGACGATATGAGGGAGCTACAGCACCTAACCAACTATAAAATGCATTCTTCGATAGCGCATAGCCAATTTTGTAAGCAACGGCAATCCCCTTTATTTTTGCCACTAAAATGAGCGAGTTTTTTGCATTTAATCTAGCAGAGATTGATTGCTGCGTATGGCGTTGTCCAAACTCAGGAGTAAAAGCGTTAACGAGTAACACATCATCAATAGTTCCTATTTCTATTATTAAATCCATCACGGTTTCGCCTGTTATCATTTGTATTATAAGTCTATGTTAGCAGATTAAGTGATCACCTATGCTTGGATACGAATAACCAATACAGGCGGTATCGCACGATTCGTTTAAGGGTAAACCATGGTATTCACCATTATTTTATGGCCTTGAAAGCCGACTTGAAATTCATCATCTATACGAAAACCAAGCTTTTTATACAGCGATTGCGCGCGTTGATTTGATTTCCACACCGACAATGTGGCCCCTTTTTCTAGTTTATTTAAAACATATTGTAGTAGTTTATAGCCTACGCCATAACCTCTACGGCTAGGGTCGACAAAAAGCCAATTGATACGATTTCCGGTAAAACCACAAAAACCAAATATACCGCCTTGTTCATAAACAAACACTTCTGATTCACCTAACATGAACATAATATATTCATCATCCGCTAAAGGTATAAAGTTGAAACACCCCTGCTCTGCATAAAACTCATCGGGTCTAGCGATATTATAAATATTCTGTAATGCTTCAAAATCATCGTCGTTATATTTACGAATTGGCATTTATCCCTTCCTTTAGATTATTTACGATCTTGAATTCAAGTAATAAGAATTAGCTTATCACTAACAATAAATAATTCGAATATCTAGTGTCGAAGATTTTATACCATTCATTCCATTAAGTAATTGCGTTAAGTGATTTTTCCTTTACAAAATGTCTAACACAGAAGTGCGCATCTTAACTAGCAAGATTTTTCAGCTTTTAGCGAAATCGGTATTACTTAGCTTTGCGGGTTGTGTCCTCTTAATAGCGTGATAAAATAATCATCACATCCTCTGTAACACTTCGCCCATCTAGGGTATAGACAACATTAAGATATTTTATGAGTTCTAACGGTTTAAATAGTATTGAAAAAAAAGCGGCTTTTTCTTTAGCTGCTGTTTTTGGTCTGCGTATGTTGGGTTTATTTATGATCCTGCCTGTTTTTGCTATTTATGGCGAACAGTTAATAGGCTATAGCCCAATCTGGATCGGATTAGCGATAGGTGCTTATGGCTTGACTCAAGCTATGTTACAGATTCCCATGGGTATTTTATCTGATAAATATGGCCGTAAACCCATTATTTTGATTGGTTTATTAATTTTTCTATTAGGTAGTATTGTGGCTGCCATGTCAGACACTATCTATGGTGTAGTATTGGGCCGAGCATTACAGGGAACCGGTGCAATTGCGAGTGCTATTTTGGCATTAGCCGCAGATTTAAGCCGTGAAGAACAACGCCCTAAAGTGATGGCAACCATTGGCATGTTTATTGGTTTATCATTTACTATTGCGATGATAATAGGCCCTATTGTGGCAGAGGCCTTTGGGTTAAGCGGGCTATTCTGGTTTATTGCACTGTTAACTATTTTTGCAATGTTATTAATTCAATTTCTAGTGCCTCATTCTGTCAATAAAGCCCCACGTGGTGATAGTGTTGCTTTACCAGCTCAACTCAAAAATTTAATTCGCCACCCACAATTATCACGCTTAAATTTTGGTGTATTTGCGCTTCACATGGCAATGACCGCTTGTTTTATTACATTACCTAAACAGTTCGTTGAAAGTGGTTTACTGCTTGAAGATCATTGGCAATTGTACTTGCCCACATTAATTGGCTCATTCTTTTTGATGGTGCCATTTATGATTTTTGCGATTAAAAAGCAAAAAGAAAAACAAATGTTATCCGCGTCGGTTTTATTACTTACCCTCGCGCTATTTCTACTTTGGTACTTGCCAACAAGTTTTACCGGCCTAGTGATCACAGTGATCATGTTTTTCACTGCATTTAACTATTTAGAAGCAACAATGCCTTCTATATTATCGCGCCTTGCCCCAGCTGGTGTGAAAGGCAGTGTAATGGGTATCTATTCTAGTAGCCAATTTTTAGGTGCTTTTAGCGGCGGCGTACTAGGAGGAGCCATTGCTAGCAGTTTTGGTGAACAATCTATTTTCTTAGTGATGGCAGTGATCTGCTGTATATGGTTAATCATTAGTTTAGGAATGAGCCCACTTAAAAAATCTAAAAACTTAAGCTTTACCATTAATGTTGAAAATGAAAAACAAGCAGGAGAAGTAGCAGAGCAATTAATTAATATGCCCGGTGTCATTGAAGCAACGGTGGTATTTACTGAAGCAATTGCTTATTTAAAAGTAGATGAAAAAATAGTGAACATAACCAAGATTAAAAGCCTGCTCAACCAAGTTGAATAAATACAAAAAAGGTTGAATAAAAACAAAAAGGCGTTAAGTATTAACTTAACGCCTTTTTTAGTTTGCCTGTTTAAGCTTTACTATTTGAATCCAAGTTTTAATAACCATAGCTATCAATCAATTTAGTCATGAATGATATTAGTTGCGGATGATATTAATAGCCAATAATTCAATTACTAGGAGTGTTAATTACCAGCAAAAGTAACGACTAGCTAGCACTATCAAAACCTCCTTTAATTTAATTCAATTCAATTCAATTCAATAGTGCGAATTGCGGAGCAATCATTTGATAATCCATCGCCATCGCAATACTCAATGCCGTAATATTAACAATAGAAAAACCAAACACTTGTCGAGCCCAACCAACCACATCAATATCACGGCGATAACCGCGCAATGCCATTAGCAACCACCAAAAACTAGTCGTACAAGCAACCGCCATAAAGGCCGCGCCAGTATAGCCACCAATAGGCAATAGCATGACTACTAACGCATAGATGGCAATATAAAGCACAATATGGCGTTTTGCTTTATCAATCCCCTTAGCTACTGGTAGCACTGGAATATTAGCCGCTTGATAATCTTTAAAGCGAAAAATAGCGATCGCATAAGAATGTGGCATTTGCCATAAACTAAACATCACTAATAATATCAACGCCTCCATATCAAAGCGCCCTGTTACTGCACAATAGCCGACCACAGGTGGTACCGCGCCGGATAAACTACCGATAAATGTGCCATAAACAGAGTTACGTTTCATATATAGGCTATATACGCCGACATAAATAACGTAACCAAATACAGCAAAAAATACAGCAGCCGACGTCGTATAAGTAATCAATAAACCAAAACCAATGATCCCTAATACAACACCGTGGCATAAAGCTGTCAATGCAGACATTTCGCCAGTTACCGTCACTCGCGTACGCGTGCGCGCCATTTTGATATCAATATCTCTATCAATCACATTATTAATGACGCACCCAGAAGCAATCACAAAAGATAAACCTAATAACGTTGCGATCATCAACCATGGATCAATATCACCACGTGAAGCGAGTAAAAAACCACCCGCTACACTGATAAAATTACCCATAATGATACCCGGCTTGGTCACACTCCAATAACGACGAAACATCTTTAACCTCTTTTTTGCCATTTATAACTCGGTTTAATACGCTTTACTAAGCTTACAAACTTTTACGTATCCTTGTATCAACTCTGATTGAAAATAACCTTGCGACAAACGATTGTCGCAAGGTTGATTAATTTAATACATCATCATTGCGTTTGATGCATAAATAATCCAAACAGATAATCCCACGACCATAATAATAATGAGCGCACTAAACAGGAATGAGAAGCTGTTAGCACGACCGCTTTCGGTAATAAAATTAAGGTGTAAAAAGTATTTCAAATGCACCCAAATTTGTACTATTGCTAAAATAACAATGCTCCACAGCGTAGTGGCTTTTGAAAAGTCTCCACTAATCACCACATAAAATGGAATGGCAGTTAAAATAACAGATAATAGAAAACCAATTAGATAGGTTTTGACGCTACCATGAGAGGCATCATGCTGTATTTCGTTATGGCTCATTACATTGCTCCCATTAAATAAACAACCGTGAAGACACAGATCCAAACAATATCCAAAAAGTGCCAGAATAAGCTTAAGCAACTCAAACGTGTCACAGTTGCGTTACCAAGACCACGACGAGCAACCTCTATCATCATTACCGTCATCCAGATCAAACCAGCTGTTACATGTAAACCATGTAATCCGACTAAGGCAAAAAATGAACTCAAGAAAGCACTCCCTTGAGGGCCGTTACCATGCTCGATAAGGTGAGTAAACTCATAAAGTTCCATCGCGATAAATGAAGCGCCTAAGCAAAAAGTAATCAATAACCAATTTAAGGTCCAACCCTTTTTTTGCCCTTGCGCAGCAATCATGGCAAACCCAAAAGTAATACTACTGATCAATAATGCGGCAGTTTCTACTGCCACAAAATCTAGTTCAAAAATATCTTTACCCGATACACCACCCGCAGTATTCATAAATAACACCGCGTAAGTTGCAAAGAACGAGGCAAATAACAAGCAGTCAGTCATTAGGTATAACCAAAAGCCAAAAATCGTATCTCCGGAAGCATCATGATGCTCATGAGATACTACTTTAGTATCTATTTGTGCACTAACAGTACTCATGCATTGTTCCCCTTACTTGCGCTTAAATTATGGGCTTTTTCTGTTGCTAATATCTCTTGTGGTTGCACATAAAAATCAACATCTTTGCTATAACAACGTTGTATAAAGACAGCAATACCGCCCACTAAACCAATAATCGCTAACCACCAAATATGCCAGATCATGGCGAAACAGAATGCCGTTAAAGTGATCCCCATAAATACGCCTGCCGTTGTATTTTTAGGCATGTGGATAGGTTCATAGCTTGCTTGGGTTTGATAAACTTGGCCTTTTTCTTTCATATCCGTCCATGCATCAATGTCATCGATGTGCGGAATTTCGGCAAAATTATAAGACTGTGGAGGAGAAGAGGTTGCCCATTCAAGTGTATGGCCATTCCACGGATCACCTGTTTTATCATCAAGCGCTTCACGATCTCTAAAGCTCACGTACAATTGAATTACTTGACAAATGATACCGAACATAATGATCACAGCACCCACCATCGCAATGTATAACCAAATATTCCAATCAGGATTATTGGTATGATTTAAACGACGCGTCATGCCTAAGAAACCAAGTACATAAAGCGGCATAAAGGCAACAAAGAATCCAATGATCCAGCACCAAAATGCGCCTTTACCCCAACCTTCATTAAGCTTAAAGCCCATCGCTTTAGGGAACCAGAAAGAGAAACCAGCAAGGTAACCAAATACCGCACCACCAATGATCGTATTATGGAAATGTGCAATTAAGAATAAACTGTTATGCAATACATAATCCGCACCAGGAATCGCTAAAAGTACGCCTGTCATACCACCAACCGTAAAGGTCACCATGAAACCAAGGGTCCATAGCACCGGTACGGTAATACGTAAACGACCACGATAGATAGTGAACAGCCAGTTAAACAACTTAACGCCAGTTGGCACGGCAATGACCATGGTCATCATGCCAAAGAAGGCATTAACATTAGCGCTTGATCCCATGGTGAAGAAGTGATGTAACCACACGATGAAGCCTAAAATTGAAATAGCACCACTTGCATAAACCATTGACGTATAACCAAATAAACGTTTACTAGTAAAGGTCGAGATAATTTCAGAAAATATACCAAAAGCAGGTAACACTAGGATATAAACTTCAGGATGACCCCAAGCCCAAAACAGGTTGATGTACATCATGGCATTACCGCCGCCATCATTAGTAAAGAAGTGGAAACCAAGATAACGGTCAAGAGTTAGCATTGTTAACACTGCGGTTAAAATTGGGAAAGATGCGGCAATTAAAATATTTGCCCAAGTACAGGTCCAAGTAAAAATAGGCATTTTCATTAATGTCATACCTGGCGCACGCATTTTTAAGACCGTCACTAAAAAGTTAACGGATGTTAATAACGTACCGAGCCCGGATATTTGTAGCGCCCAAATATAATAATCTACTCCCACTCCAGGGCTAAATGTCAACTCCGAAAGTGGTGGATAAGCAACCCAGCCTGTTTTAGCAAATTCACCAAAAATCAGCGACATATTAATTAAAATGGCACCGCTGGCTGTTAACCAAAAACTTAAATTATTTAAAAAAGGAAAAGCAACATCACGCGCACCAATTTGTAACGGTAAAATAATGTTCATTAATCCCACCATAAATGGCATCGCCATAAAGATGATCATAATCACACCATGTGCCGTAAATATTTGGTCGTAATGTTCAGGTGGCAGATAACCCGGTGCACCACTTGTTGCTAATGCAAGTTGTGAGCGCATCATTATCGCATCACTGAAACCACGAAATAACATCACTAAAGCAAGAAGGATGTACATTATACCTAAACGTTTATGATCAACGGAGGTGATCCACTCAGTCCATAAAACGCCCCACTTTTTATACTTTGTAATGAGTGCAAAAAGTGCAATGCCACCGATAGCAATGGCGCCCATAGTGAACACTAAAATAGGTTCATGGAACGGGATGGCATCTATCGATAATTTACCTAAAAACGACATAATTACTCCTCGCCTTGGCTGTTAGATAATCTTGCTGAATGTTCAGCCATTTCATGATGCAATTGGTCAATATTTCCCATCTCTTTATTTTTATCCATTTTGCTCATGCCGTTCATACCCGCCATGTATTTCATGATGATGGTATGGAACAAGCCTTTGTCAACACGGCCGTAATAAGTCACAGGATTGTTCTCACTGGCTAGAGCTAATTGATCATAATTTGCTTTCGTTAATGACCCCCCCTGTGCTTTAACATCACTCACCCATTGATCAAAGTCAGCTTGTGTAGGCGTTGCAATCGCATTAAATTTCATACCAGAGAAACCAGCGCCACTGTAGTTAGCAGAAATACCTTTGAAGGTACCTGGTTCATTAGCAATCAAATGCAACTTAGTTTGCATACCGGCCATTGAGTAAATTTGACTACCTAACTGTGGAATAAAGAACGAATTCATGGTGCTTTCTGAGGTGATTTTATATTCAACCGGTACGTTAGCTGGAAACACCAACTCATTGACAGTCGCAATACCTTGTTGCGGGTAAATAAATAACCATTTCCAGTTTAAGGAAACAACTTCAACAGTCAGATGTTTCCCCTTATCTTCAATCGGTTTATAAGGATCTAAACGATGCGTCGACTGCCAAGTAATAACGCCTAAAATAATCACGATAAGAATCGGAACAGCCCAAACAAAAGCTTCTATTTTATTTGAGTGTGCCCATTTTGGCGCATAAATTTCATGGGTCTGTGTGTCTCTATATTTCCATGCGAAATATAAAGTCATTACAATAACGGGGATCACGACAAGTAACATAAGCACAGTAGCAATGATGATTAAATTTTTCTCATCAATACCAATCTGCCCTTTTGGGTCGAGTATCCCACCTGAACAGCCAGACAATGCGAGTACTGCACTCACTAAAGCTATCTTACAAAGGTTGCGAATTAACAATGGACTATCCTACTCATACCAATTCACGTAACTAATGAAAACGCTGACTTACTGTCATAAATCAACTAAACACATGTAATTAAGTAAACAGATATAACCTAAAATTTAAAAGATGTTATTTGATGCACCACAGCAAATGTAAAGGCGGTACATAAAAAAACGGATTAGAAATTCTCTGGTATTTTTTTACTCAAAACAAAAATGAGTGCCAAAAAATAACAGTAAATTGAATAAGGGAGGTGAATCGCAAGCACAGGCGGCTACAAAAAAGCAAAGATCAATAAAACTAAAACAGCTAAGCTACATGCAGCGATTAACCATTTACAAAAGGGGGGGCACGGCAGCCGTGAATACTGAAGGAAATAAAAGATTTTAGAGTTTCGCAAAAAGCCAACGCTGTTTTACGTAACACCATCGCCGTTCGGCGTGCAGGAAAGTATAAAAACAATAACCAGCATAAACCAATTAATAATTGACTCGACATTAGTGGGTCATCGAAAAAGCTACTACTATTAACCGACATAGACTCAGAAAAAGCCCCTTCACTTAATAGATGATTTAATTCGCTGATATCTTCAATTAACCCATTCAACAACATGAATGTATAAATGCATAGTAGCGATAAAATAGGCAGTAACTTACCCTCCACTCCCATTGTGCGCGCACTCAAATCTGATCCACTAACTGTAGATTGCGATTTAATTTGTAAACAATGTTGAAGAGAAAGCTTTACACTCAAAAGTTATTACCTTAATGATTCGTAAAAATCAATTAAACCTCCTACTTCATTTGAAGATATATTTGCATGACATACATCAACAAACAAGCAAAAAGTAAGAGAATTTTCGGCAGTATAACAAAGTCATTGAGCGCGACAAGTAGAAAAGACCTTAAGTAATAAATGAATTAATTCGAATGCTCAATAGAGCTATAAAAATTTGTTGCCACCAGCTTCAGATATTTTTTTGCACCATCCTTATTATTAACCATTAATTACATGTCTATCTATTCGATCATCAGTTAAAATAACAAAATATCAACATGGTACTTAAAAACCTTCCTCCCGATTAACAAATTTAATTTTCAAGCAAGGTTTCAAGTCATGTTAAGCTTAAATATCAGTCATGATATAAAAATTTCAAAGGCAGTAAAATCAAATGAGTAAAGCGAATATCCAGTGGTTTCCAGGACACATGCACAAAGCACACAAACAAATTCAAGAAGTACTTCCGCAAGTTGATATTATTATTGAAGTTGTTGATGCACGTATCCCTTACAGTAGTGAGAACCCACTAATAGCAGCTATCAGAAAGAAAACGCCTTGTATTAAAGTATTAAACAAAGCGGACCTTGCTGACCCAGAAATTACCGCCCGATGGATTGAGTATTTAGAACAAGATCAAGATATAAAAGCAATTGCCATCACTACTAGCAAACCAGAGCAAGTTCATCAAATCACTAAACTCTGTGAGCAAATGTTACCTAATCGCTTAGGGCAAGATAAACAAATTCGTGCCATGATCATGGGTATTCCAAATGTAGGTAAATCCACCATCATTAATATTTTAGCTGATCGCATTATTGCCAAAACGGGTAATGAACCTGCGGTGACTAAAAATCAGCAACGTATCCGTTTACCGAGTGGCATTATGTTGTCCGATACACCGGGATTTTTATGGCCTAAAATTGAGAATGCAAATTCTGGTTATCGTTTAGCGGTAACGGGAGCGATTAAAGATACCGCTATCGAATATGAAGATATTGCATATTACGCAGCGGAATATTTAATAAAACATTATTTGCCTCGTTTACAGCAGCGTTATGAGTTTGATGAAACACCGCGATCGGACCATGAATTAATGGAACTGATTGCTAAACGTCGTGGTGCATTGCGCGCAGGTGGGCATTTTGATATCTACAAAGTATCAACAATTTTGTTAAATGAGCTACGTTCTGGCGCATTAGGCTTATTAAGTTTAGAAATACCTGAAATGGTGGCGGTTGAGAAGCTAGAAGTGGAAGTGATCATGGCAGAAAAATTGAAAAAGAAAATTGAAGTCAAAGAAGCAAGAAGAAAGAGATACAAGAAAAACAGATAACCTCAATAACCGCTTGCTATGCTAATTGCCCCTTATGCTTAGGCATAGGGCAGGAAAATATAGGCATAAGATAAGTTTTAGATAAACATCACATTGGCTTTGTACATTTTTTGTAGACACTGTAAATAATGCTAATGTGATGAGATAGTTACAACACTCATTCACTCCCTTCCTTTTTAACAAAAATAGTGATCGATAACTCATAGTATAGAATTTGAATTTATTTATATAACTCCTTTGTCAAAAAAATGTTTATATGCGCTCATAAATATCTGTTATGATTAATTTTTAAGCACTAGTCTTATTTAATATCTGATATATAAATTTGCATCGTCGAAAAAGGAATTCTGAGTGCCCATCAGTATCAGAGCATGTATTTGTTTTTTTGCATTGTTTGTTAATACATTGCATGCAAATGAACTCAAGCAAATAACTTTGCAAGCTTCTTGGTTTGAGCAATTTCAATTTGCTGGTTACTACATGGCCCAAGAAAAAGGCTTTTATAATGAAGTGGGTTTGGCACTGACCATAAAACCTTTTCGCATTGAGATACAAAATGACATTGCGCAATTAGTCACCGATGGCAAAGTTGATTTTGCAGTTGGTAAAGAAAATCTCATTTTAGAACAAGCCCAACATAAAAAAATAATCGCTTTGTATGCCATTTTTCAATCCAGCCCCTTGGCTATTTTTAGCACTAGAACATCTCATATTAATACGTTCAAAGATTTCCTGGGTAAACGGTTCATGACCACTCAGGCAGATGCTCAGCAAGTATCATTGAAGTCCATGTTGAGTTCACACCATGTGCAACAGTCAGACTTAACTTATTTACCTCATACGCATGATATCAAAGACCTCATCAATAATAAAACAGACTTAATCTCTGGTTATGTATCCAAAACCCCACATGATTTAGAAGTACTGGGAGTGCCCTTTAATACTTTCTCACCCAAAGATTATGGTTTTGATTTGTATAGCGATTTTTTGTATACCAGTGAAAAATTTATGGCAAATAATAAACTACAAGCCGAAGCCTTTAGATCCGCATCTTTAAAAGGTTGGCAATATGCATTTGATAATATAGTTGAAACCGTTGACATAATATTTGAAAAATATAATGAACAAAACATAAGTAAATCAGCCCTTTTATTTGAAGCAAAAGCACTTAAAAAATTAGCCTACCTCAATACGCCAATACTGGGTGTTATTGACGAAAATAAACTTAAAAAGAGCTTTGATTTATATAAGGTACTAGGGGTTGATAAAGGATCAATTGATTTCAGTCAATTCATTTACGATGAAACAAACCCTTTTTTGTTCTTAACATCGCAGGAGAAAAGTTATTTAAAGAATAAGCAAAAGATAACAATATGTATTGATCCTAACTGGTTACCCTATGATGGTTTTGATAGTACAGGTGAGCATATTGGGTTGCATACTGAGTTTCTTGATATCTTCAGAAAGCGCCTACCTATTCCATTAGAAACCGTGAGAACTGAATCATGGACTGAATCGCTATTTTTTGCCAAACAAAGGAAGTGTGACCTTTTATCACTTGCACGTGTTACTGAAGAACGAAAAGAGTTTCTTAACTTTACTTCAACTTACTTAACTTTTACTCGTGTATTGGTGACTAAACCAGACCTTCCGTTTGTTAATAATTTCAATCTCTTAATAAATAAAAAAATTGGCATGGTTCAAGGCTACGCAGAACAAGATATGATTAAAAATACCTACCCCAATATTATCGTGGTAGATGTTAAGTCAATAAAAGATGGTCTTGACAAAGTAGCTAAAGGCGAACTCTATGGTTTCATTGATGCCTTAGATTCTGTTGGCTATTTTTTACAAGACGATTTTTTAGGGCAACTAAAAGTCAGTGGTAAATTTGACCAAAAAACAGAGCTTGGCCTTGGGGTAAGAAATGACCACCCTCTTTTATTAAGTATATTTAACAAACTGATCGACAACTTGTCAGAAAAATCAATCAAGACCATTACCGAAAAAAATGCATCCATTCAATATATTGATAAATTTAACTATCAATTATTATGGTGGTTATTGTTTATCGTATTAGCCATTATTGCGGCCTTTATATACAGACAGAGTTTGTTGAAAGATTTAAATAATAAGTTGAATGAAAGAGTTGCAGAAAAAACCAAAGCCTTACTGGAACTAAATGAAAGCTTAGAGCTAAAAATAAAGCAGCGTACTGAGCAAATCGAACATTCAAAACGTCTATTACAAGACGTTGCTTACAGAGACAATCTAACCGGTGTTTTTAATCGACATTATTTAATTGAAAAGTCGATCTGCTTTTTTAAACAAGCCGATACGCTTAATCAACCTCTCTCTCTATTAATAATTGATATCGATTATTTTAAAAAAGTAAATGATGCTCATGGGCATATTGTTGGAGATAAAGTGTTAATTCATTTTGTGAACAATATTCGAAAAACCTTAAGAACTGATGACTTACTAGTGCGCTATGGCGGAGAAGAGTTTATTTTGCTTCTGCCTAAAGAGGATTTGCAACAAAGTTTAATCGTTGCAGAAAAACTACGTCAATATATAGAGTTGCACCCTTATCAATTAGACAAAGAAAATAATTTAATTAATATCACAATCAGCGTCGGTGTTGGGCAATATGAAACAGGCGATTCTTTAGAACAATTCATCGGCAGAGCTGATTCAGCATTATATACCGCCAAAGATAAAGGTAGAAATCAAGTACAAACAATCACGAAAAAATAAAATAAAAATACAGAGTCTATTTACCGACATCTATCAGTCATAATTGAAATGCGAACAAGCAATCAAACATGAAGCCAACAATATATGTGGTTTGCATTGTTCGGTTAAGAACTTAGTAAAGCGACAGTGGGGGCAATATTATCCATTAAGTTAAACTTTAAAAGGACTCTGTATTCATTAATACTCTTTTTATAGCCTGAATTTAAGGCGCTTCTATTTAAATATTAAACTCAAATCATAACTATCTTAATTTAGTTTTGAATATACCCCTGCTAAATTTAAATATCTCACCATCAGAAGTAAAAAGGTTGTAGTAGGTGACCTCACACAATAGCGCTAAATATATTGTTTAATGCTAATAGCCGTAGTATCACTTTCAGAGTTGGAATCGATTCAAAATAGTTATTATCTAAGTTTATTGAATGATTTTTTTAACGTGTGATCAATAATTTATATTGATATACATTTATGAGTTATATTAATTTAAATGTAAAATTTATGTACCATTTTCATCTAATATTAGGTCTATCTCCTCTCTATCAGACCATTTAAATTGTCTTCGAAGTGCTCTATCAATAGTAAGTTTATATTAACTACTCCGCTAAAATAGTAAGGACAAAGAAAATGACAAATCTTGATCATGATTCACTGCTAAGCACTGCAATTTATCCAAAAAATTCGTTATTTTTCTATCAATACAAAAAATTAGCAAACATTCAACTTTCTTTAAAAAAACCAACTTTAGCAAGCCTGTTTTGTCTACCAACTTTGTATGATGTGGCACTATGAAATTAAACAATTCAAAGTCATCTGACCTACTTATTAATGATACGGAGTTATTATTTAAAATAGCTTTCAATCAACCATTTTATTTAATGGCGATACTTTCACCAGAAGGAAATATTTTAGACGTTAACGACCTAGCGTTAACATCACAGGGATTGAATAAAGAAAATTATATTGGCAAGCTATTTTGGAAGTCGCCAGCATGGTCTAATTTACCTGAATGGGAAAGTCTTTGGATAAAACGGTTGGCTAAAGCTGCTAGTCAACAAAAAGCGGTAATAACGGAAGATTGTTACCAAATTGCAGATGGTTCTATTTATTATACGGATGTATCGACAACTGCTATTTATGCCCCTAATAGCGAACTTTCGGGTTACATGATCCAAGCTATTGATACGACAAAATATAGACAAAAATATAGACAAAAATATAGAAAGGTAGAAGAAAAAACAAAAAAAGATGATACTGATTTAGAGCTTGTTCTAGAACAAAGCAAGATAGGTAATTGGTCTCTTAATCTAGCTAACCACAGTTCCCAACGCTCCCTGATACACGACCAAATATTTGGTTACGACTCATTGGTACCGCATTGGACCTCAGATACGTTTCTTCAACACATCATCCCAGAAGAACAGATAGAAGTAACCAACAAGCTTAAACAAGCTATTGAAAATAAAGTAAATTGGAAAATTGAGTGCCGAATTATTCGAAAAGACGGTGAGATTCGTTGGATTTTAGCTTCAGGTGGGCATGTAATTGATGCACCCGGTCAGTCAAAATTAATGGTCGGGATAGTACAGGATATAACAGATTTAAAAATAGCAGAGAACGCTAATTTACACCATAGTGCAGAGCTACAAAGTATATTTAACGCACTACCAGATACTTACTTTCGTATGCAGTCCGATGGAAAAATTCTCGATTATCGTACACAAAATAAAGGCGAACTTTTTAAAGCACCTGAACAGTTTATTGGTAAACGCATACAAGATATTTTACCAAAAGATACAGCAGCACTATTCCAATCAAGAATAGATCAGACAACACAGACAGATAACGTTGTTACTTTTAATTATCAACTGGCCACTAATAAGCAAGTAGTTCACTTAGAAGCTCGACTTAATAAAATTAATTTGAACGACCAACTTGTGTGTGTTGTTCGTAATATTACTGATCAATATGAATCTAGGGAATCTTTAGAAGTTAGTGAACAACTATTTCGTACTATTTTTGAACAAGCCTCGGTTGGCGTTGCATTAGTCAGTTTTGACATCAAAAAAGTTATTCGTATTAATCAACAGTTTTGCAATATGGTTGGTTACAGTAAAGAAGAAATGTCAGATCCTAATATGTTTGAAAAAATCACACATCCTGATGATTTAAAAAGCAATTTAAATAAACGAAATAAAGTATTAAAAGGTAAAGCACGATCAACAACGATGGATAAGCGTTATATTCATAAAGACGGGCATATTGTTTGGGTTGAGCTAACCATTTCTCCTACCCATAAAGTCGGTAGCCTACCTAAAACGATTATTGTAGTTGCTCAGGATATTAGCCAACGTAAAGTAGCTGAAGAAAGGCTAGAACTATCTTCTAAAGTATTTAGTGACACTCATGAAGGTATTGTGATCACAGATGCTCAGCAACTTATTGTTGATGTTAATCCAGCCTTCGTTAGAATAACAGGCTATAGCAAACAGGAAGTTATGGGTAAAAGACCAAGCTTCTTAGGTTCAGGTCAGCAAAGCCCTCAGTTTTATGAGGAGATGTGGCGCTCCATTAAAGCCCACGGGCATTGGCAAGGAGAAATTTGGAACAGAACAAAAAAAGGAGAACTCTACGCTGAACTGCTCAATATCTCATCACTAATCAATCAACAAAATCAAGTCACTCACTATATAGGTGTATTTTCCGATATCACCAGCATTAAGCAACAACAAGAAAAACTTAACCTGATGGCTCACTATGATGTACTGACTAAATTACCGAATAGAGCTTTATTTATAGATCGTTTTCATCAATCTATAGCCCATAGTATTCGTACAGGTCATCAACTAGCGGTGTGCTTTCTAGATTTAGATAATTTCAAACCTGTGAATGATACTTATGGCCACGAAGCAGGTGACCGTTTATTAATTGAAGTCTCTGAACGTATTATTGGGTGTATCAGAGAAGAAGACACGGTTTCCCGCCAAGGTGGTGATGAATTTGCCATCCTACTAAATGATATTAAATCGCCTTCACAATATGAAGCAACCATCAAACGTATTCATAAAGTATTAGCCCTACCTTATATTATTGATGATATTGAGCACAAGCTTACTGTATCTAGTGGTGTGACACTTTATCCATCGGATAATGCTGATATAGATACTCTATTACGTCACGCTGACCATGCAATGTACCAATCTAAATTAGCGGGTAAAAATCGTTCTCAATTATATAGCCCAGATTCTGACCAACGTATAATTCAACAGAACCTGCAGCTAGAAGAAATTAATCGCGCTTTAATCAATAATGAATTTCAATTGTACTATCAACCTAAGGTTAATATGGCGACAGGTGAGGTGTTTGGAGCCGAAGCCTTAATCCGCTGGCTTCACCCAGAAAGAGGAATGATACCACCACTAGACTTCTTACCATTTATCGACGGAACACCATTAGAAATTAAAGTTGGAGAATGGGTTATCAATGAGGCCATGCAACAACTTGAAAACTGGCAGCAGCAAGGTATTGAACTTGAAGTTAGTATTAATATTGCTTCATATCACCTGCTATCTTCCTCTTTTTTTGTTGTGCTTGAACAGTGCTTAGCTGAACACCCTGCAATTAAACCTAAATGTTTACAATTAGAAATTTTGGAAAGTTCTACTTTAGGTGATCTCAAAACGATTACTCATATTATCAAAGAATGTCAAACGCAGTTAGGTGTCAGTTTTGCTTTGGATGATTTTGGTACAGGCTACTCATCATTAACTCATTTAAGAAGTTTACCTGCGGAAACGATTAAGATTGATCAAAGCTTCGTCAGAGACATGCTAGATGACCCAAGTGATTACTCAATTATTGATGGTGTGGTTTCATTAACAAAATCATTTAATCGTAATGTTATTGCTGAAGGCGTTGAAACTAATGAGCATGGATTGCTGCTATTGCTGATGGGGTGCGAACAAGCTCAAGGTTATGGAATAGCGAAACCGATGTCAGCAGCAGCCCTATCAAAATGGTTAAGCGACTATATTCCTAATCAAGACTGGATCACTTGTAGTAAAAAAGAGCACAATAATAAACAAAAAAATCTGAAAATATTTAAGTTAATTACTACACAGTGGAAAAATAAACTAAGGAAACAGATTTTATTACCCCCTAATAACAAAATAGTTTGGCCAATACTTGACAATCAACTATGTCATTGTGGTAACTGGGTTTGCCTAAGGAAACAAGAGCAGTTATTTACAGAAGAAGAAATGCAACAGCTGGAAAATGCTCATGATAAAATCCATAAAGTAGCTTATTCGTTGCAGCTTAAATATCAAGCCGGGGAGCTAGAGAGCGCACGAGCTGATTTAGCTGGACTTGATTTGGCCTTTATTGAAATGAACAATACGATCGGCTTATAGAAGCTATTGGTTCGTTAGCCCTTACTTTAAAATTAATTTTTACCTATATTCTACCTTAATATCATCATTAACTTTTATTCATAGGTTTTCAATAAAAAGACTTATATCGCCAGTAATATCACCTAAATCAATAGTCACTTACGTAAAGTGACAACCGGTTATACAAATACGGAATAAAATCAATTTGAAGTTATGTAATGAAACATATTGATAGGCTATCCGAGGTCATAACAACTCATTTTAATAGACCATTATACTTTTGTAATTTGACCTAATTTCCTTGATATGATGCTAAAAAACACCAGTAAGCTATTAAGCAATAATATAAAGAAATCAAAGCCTAAAATTTTAATCTTCCACTTCATTATTCTACTTGGCTATACCACATAAAGGCACTTGATTGTTTATTAAGAATAGTTAAATGTTGACTCTCATCACTTGCCCTACTTGCTAGACCATAACAAACATGTAACGGTAATAAATGTTCTTCACGTGGATGACAATAGCGAGCGTGTGGCGCCTGAACCCAGTTTATCATTCTCTCCCTGCGCTCCTCTTCACGAATATTTTTGTCGTTCAAGGTTATATCTAGCCAATCTTCAAACTGTTGATTTTTTAATTGGCTATCAGCCGTATTAGGCGCAAAGAATGCTTTCATATTATGAAATGAAAAGCCTGATCCAATCACTAGTAAATTATAATAATCAAGTGACTGCAATGCTTTCCCAATCGCTATATGCTGTGCAGGATTTAGACTATTCACCAATGAAAGCTGAACGACAGGAATATCAGCAGCGGGATACATTAGCGTTAATGGAACATATACACCATGGTCATAACCTCTTTTATATTCGAGTTTAGCTGGTATGCCTGATTGCTTGAATATCTGTTGTACTTGTTTTGCGAGCTCAGGCTCTCCCGGGCTTGGGTATTTTACTTCATATGCAGATGCAGGAAAGCCGTAATAATCGTAGATCAATTCAGGGTTTGCCTGCGCAGTGATCGTCACCTGCTCTGCTTCCCAATGTGCACTAACCAATAAAATAGCACTTGGTTTACGCATTTTTTTGGATAACGATTTTAAATAAGTCACCATTTTTGCGTGCGCAGGGTCACCAAACAGTGGCATAGGACCACCACCATGAGAAATAAAAGCAATATTAACGTTTTTCATGTTAACTCCAAAACAATAAATTAAGTTTGATAGCAACTCCACTATGTATACGAGCAAATGTTGTATACGAGCAAATGTTGGGCAGAAAAAATGAGTCAATTTAAGGCAGGAATTACGTCAAATGATGTTCCATTTGCCAAATGTCTAACGCAGACGTGATGCATTTTAACCAACAAGATTGACCCGTTATTTAGCAGAATTAATGCTATAGAATGTTCAATGAGCACTAGCCACTGAGATCAACACAGGTAATAACTTGTTCAGCCCCAAAATATTCAAGTGCTTAGGCAGGATAATAAAAGCAAAACGCAGACCAAAAAATTGACTAATAGATCGTTGTCGCGCACTGAGTCGCGACAATGAATGAATAAAGTAAGAAAGAAGGAATAATTAAGTTATTTATTCAACTTTTTACTTAGTAAGTTATCCAAACTGTAACTACCGCCACCTTGTACGGCGATAGCAACCAGGACAACCAAAAGTGTTAACGCATATTCGTATCCATTATTGGCCATAAATAAACCATTATTAATGTGTACGGAGAATATAGCTACAACCATAGTAAAAGCGGCAACGACTGCCGCAGGACGTGTTAACAAACCTAATAGTATGGCTAAGCCTCCAAAGAATTCTGCACTCCCAGCAAGTAATGCCATTAGGTAACCTGGAGTCATTCCTATGCTTGCCATCCATTGTCCAGTCCCCTCTAATCCATATCCCCCAAACCACGCAAACAATTTTTGCGCACCGTGAGCAGCTAAAATAAGGCCAATTGGCGCACGTAGTATTAATGCAGCAACACCCGCTTTAGATGACAGTGCTTTGTTTAACAATGATGATTTCATGGATTATTCCTTTATAAAATAGTTATTAATAAATTGCCCCTTCTTGTTGGGATGAGACCACTTTACTATCAATGAAATAAAAGAGTAATATGCGTAATATTGAATAATTAACAACAAAACGTTGATAATACGCAATAGGCTCTCTTGTAATGGCTATCTTCGTAATAGTTTTGAAGCGTTCGAATAATAAAATCGTTACAAAATCATTTAACAAAGTGTGCCCTAGCAATATCAATCGAATAAACCAGCCTAAAACAATCACAATCAAGTAAGGCAATAATGAACAGAGGGTGTGATGGATAGAATTGATGCAATGCGCGCATTTGTTGCAGTAGTCGCTGAAGGTAGTTTTAGTAATGCCGCGTCTGCCATGCAATTATCGCCACAACTGGTGAGTAAATATGTATCGAAGTTAGAAGAGCAGCTTGATGTGCGCTTATTGCATCGTACAACACGTAAAGTAAGTTTGACTGAAGCGGGCACGCATTACTATCAACATGCACAACAAATACTGTTAAGTATTGATGAAATGGACTCACAATTAGGTGGATTACAACAAAGCCCAAAGGGAACCTTACGGATCAGTGCCCCTGTTTCATTTGCATTAAAGCACATGGCAAAATTAGTGGCAGAATTTCAGTTACTATACCCTTTAGTTAATATCGATTTACAACTCAACGATCGTAAAGTGGATATTGTTGATGAAGGTTTTGATATTGCAATTCGCATCGGACAGCTTAAAAGCTCATCATTGATTGCTAAACATATTGCCCCGATCCGGGTGATTTTATGTGCATCACCTGAATACCTAAAAAAATATGGCACTCCCACTCAACCTGAAGACCTTAAAACTCACCGCTACCTGCATTATAGTTACATGGAAGTAGATGCTAACAATGAAGTTTTTAAATGGTTAAAAGCGCAAAATAGCGGCCAGAGTAGTGAATTGCGCAGTAACAATGGAGACGTATTAGTTGAAGCTGCCATTGCCGGTGCAGGTATCGTATTGCAACCAACCTTCATCGCCAGTAAAGCCTTGAACAGTGGAGAGCTCATTCAAATATTACCGGAATTTGAACCCGAATCGATTGGTTTATATGCAGTCTACGCTCACAGAAAATTATTACCTAATAAAGTCAGATGCTTCATTGATTTTATGGAAGGTTATTATGGCTCACCACCTTATTGGGACCAAACAATAGGTAAATAAGCCTGAAGAACATTGCTATCGTACTCGCTAGTTGATATTTTTTACGATATTATTTTCACCTATTCCAAATAAGCATTGATAGTCTATTGTTTAAATATTAGGTCCCTTTATCTTATGTTACTTGAAGGCATTGAAACTTTGTTAATGCTCAGCCATGAAAAAACCATGAGTCGAGTAGGTAGTCAGCTTTATATTAGCCAGTCTGCAGTCAGCAAACGTATCGCATTATTAGAAAAGAAGTTAGGTAAAAAGTTGATTGCACCTGATGGCCGGCATGTACGCTTAACACCTGCAGCCAATGAGCTGATCGCTAGCATTGGACCTACATTTCAAGAATTACAGGGACGTATTTACGAACAAAATACGTTAAAAGATGAAACAATTATTTCACTTGCTTGCTCGGAAACCTTAGTCGCAGGATACCTTGCCAGTATTATGGGGGATTATTGTCAACATGATGCCGCCATTCGTATTAACACACATCATACCCCGAGAATCATTGAACGTGTGCAATCCGGTAAAGCAACGATCGGCTTTTGTGCAGGCCAGATCCCTGCACACCATGGACTAAAAATGATTTGTCTATGGCAAGAGCCTTTTGTATTGGTCAGCAAGTCAGCATTATTAACACTGCCTAAGCAAATATTAACCAATGACCTATCGAACCCAGCTAACCGTTACCAATTAGATATATTAACGACATTAGGTATTGAGCCATTAATGGAGATGGACTCTTATACCGCTTCAGCACAACTTGCACTCGGTGGTACCGCGCCTGCATTAGTCCCGCTTTCTATTGTTAAAGCCATGAAAATAGAAGCGAAGCACTGTTTTACTTTTGAGCAGTTAAGGCCTTTATATCGACCAATACACATCTGTTTGCGGCCTAATAATTATCAAAACCAAAGAGTTAAAACATTGATAAAAGCCATAACGAGTGCTGTTCCCATAACAACTTAATGGCCATAGTCATCGACATAATGATCACCAATGGTCGAATGATTTTTTGACCATTACCTAATACCACTTTTGCCCCTAAACGCGCGCCAAAAAAGCCGCCTATTGCCATCAGTAATCCCAACTCCCATATTGGTAATCCTGCAATAATAAAAAACAGCAATGCAGCTATATTTGAGGTGAAATTTAACACTTTGGTACGTGCCGTTGCTGCGATCAATCCGTAACGCCCTAGTGCAACAAAACAGACCGTAAAAATAGAGCCCGTGCCTGGACCTAAAAACCCATCATAAAACCCCACACTCCCACCAATCACAAAAGCAAAGGCAGTTTCTGACAGTTTCGGTTTATCATCTGGATGTGGCGTGATTGAAGAAGAGAAAAGAAAGTAGCTTGAAATCGCAATCAGAATAATTGGAATAATACTTAGTAATAAATCAGCTTTTACATGCTGTACGATTTCAGCCCCGATTGCGGCACCGGCAAAGGTACATAAAATAGGTAAACGCATCGGTTTTAACTGCACAATGCCAGTGCGTACAAAATATAAGCTTGCGGAGAAACTTCCAAAAGAGCTTTGTAGTTTATTAGTTGCTAATGCCTGTGCAGGTGGAATACCTGCAGCGAGTAGAGCAGGAACGGTCAACAATCCCCCGCCACCAGCCATCGCATCTATAAATCCGGCTAATGTTGCAACGGCAACGAGAAACGCCATGACCTCTAGTGAAATTTCCATACTTTTCCTTATCATTATCAAGGCCGCGACTATAACATTGAGCAGGCGGTTAGATGAGCAAAAGCATGGAAATTAATATATTCCTATTTTTCATAGGTCCATTTGTCGTCTATGTTATATTAGACGTCTTATTAAAGTGGTTTATTTTGACAATTTATTAAGATTGTTTGTTTAAGCTCCTTTACTAATAACGTTGTTTAATCTTTTTTTAAGCGACTCGCTTTACCGCCTGTGGTTCTTTTTTTACGAAATGATTTTTTAAAGCCTGTAGGGCTAGCGGGTAAATTAATTAATGCCTGTGGGCCATCTACAATTGCCTTGCTAATAATACTGCCTAATTGATCCTGCAACGGAAACACAAACCCCTGATAACTTTGTTGCTTTTGGCTAATTGCATTTAACTGCATTTCCCATAACGCAGTCATGTCGGGTAACGTCAAACTATCCGGTAAACTCTCAATTAACTTGCGACCAACCTCTGTTGCCTGAATCGTTTTACCAATTCGCTGTAAAAATTGGCGCTTAAACAATAGCTCTATAATCCCAGCTCTTGTTGCTTCAGTGCCCAATCCATCGGTTTCTTTAAGCACTTTTTTAAGTTCTGAATCTTTAACAAAACGTGCAATATTACTCATTGCGGCTAATAAAGTTGCATCGGTGAAATGAGCTGGAGGCTGTGTATTTTTATCAATGACTTCACCACGTTGACAGTATAATATTTGCCCTTTTTTTAATGTCGGTAAAAAATTTTCCGTTTCTTTTTGGGGAAATAATACCTTCCAACCATCGCTTTGTTTTGATTTGGCTTTACTAATGAACAGGCCTTTATTGATCTCAATCTCAGCAACACATTCAGCATAACAATAATCATCATAAAATTGACTGAGATACTGACGAGCAACCAATTGATAAATATTTTTAGCAACAATATCTAACGAACTAGTGGATTTTTTAGTATCCGTTGGAATAATTGCATGGTGTGCATCTACTTTACTGTCATTCCATGCCCGCCCTTTAATCGACAGATTTGCATCCTGCACAGCTTGATGCAATAACGGTTCATTATTTGCAACAGCTTGAGTAACGTATTTAGCTTGTTGGTGATGATTACGCGGTAAATAACGTGAATCTGAACGCGGATAAGTAATTAGTTTGTGGCGCTCATAGAGAGCTTGCGCTGCATCTAAGACTTGTTGTGCACTGTATCCAAAACGTTTTGCGGCATCAATTTGTAATCCAGATAAGTTATAAGGCAATGGAGCAACTTGTTTTTTATTTTTATTAATAAAGCTTAATACTGTGGCAGGTTGGTCGGTGATCCTAGTCGCTACATTTCCAGCCAATGCTTTGATCAGCACTCGGCCTTCTGGATCTTGGTAGGGAGCGCAAGCCTCACTAGGTTGCCATTTAGCCGTAAATACCTGCTCTGTGTTTTTATTTTCCATCAAATGCGCTAATACTTCATAAAAAGGTTTACTGACAAACTGCTCAATCTCTTTATCACGCCTTGCCACTAACCCTAACAATGGCGTTTGTACTCTCCCCACTGAAATAACCCCTTTATAACCCGATTTTTGGGCTAATAAAGTATAAGCACGGGTTAAATTTAAACCGTACAACCAGTCGGCACGCGTTCTTGCTAATGCCGAAGTTGAAAGTGGAATAAAATCTTGGTTTGAACGTAAATTTTGAATGGAACGTTTCACCGCATTAACGGTTAAATCGCTTATTAAACAACGCTCAACTTGTTTTAATTTATTGCCTTTAACACCACTAAAATGAATCACTTCATCGACCAAAAGTTGACCTTCGCGGTCAGGGTCCCCAACATGCACTAGTTGGTCAGCTTGTTTAATTAACTTTTTTAAAATACTTAATTGCTTGCTGGTTTTGGCAACAGACTTCAATTTCCATTGTTCAGGAATGATCGGTAAATGTTCAAACTTCCATTGCTTGAAGCTCGGGTCATAGGCTTCAGGATCTACTTGAGTTAATAAATGCCCGATACACCAACTCACCACATCACCATTACCAGCATAGATGCAACCATCAGCTTTACGATGTGGTTTAGGTAATGCATCTGCAACCGCACGCCCTAGGCTAGGTTTTTCAGCAATATATAGTTTCAACGTTTACTCCAACTGTTTTTATAGACAGTATTTTATCTGTTCCCATAATTCAAGCCTTGGTCGCTTTTATTTGCAACTATGTCCACTATTGCTTGACTAATAAGCAATACTTTTAACTAGGTGTCTTTTATAAGATTGGTATTACTTTGCATTATCGCCATATGCTTACCTTAATAAAACACCAGATTGATTAAATGACATTGTTTGAATGAACCAAACAGATTTTTAAAAAACATTGAAATAGTATATTTGATAACGAATTTAACGAGAGAACCAAATATGAAACTAACCAAAAAAGTAACATCATCATTATGTCTATGTAGTGTGTTATTTGTTGCGGCCTGTAATGCCGATGAAATCAACCAAGATTCTGCAGTAGCAGTGCTTGACGCTCCATTAAGCACCAAACAAGTAAGCCACGCAAAAGCAACGGTGGATACTGTAATTGACGCAGAGACGCTATATAAAACTTCTGCAGCCAAAAAAACTGAGCCCACTAAATCTTGGGACGAAGTTAAAAAGTCCAGTGAAGAGATCTGGGATAAAAGTAAAAAAATAAGCCAAGATGCATTAGAGACGGGTAAAGAAACCACCAGCAAAGCATGGAAAGAAGGCACTGAATCAAGTCAGGAAATGTGGGAAACTAGCAAAGAAAAAAGTAAAGAAATTTGGGATAAAAGTAAAGAAACCAGTAAAGGCCTTTGGGAAGATGGTAAAGAATCAAGTAAAGAGTTGTGGCAAAAAGGCAGTGAAAAGCTAGATAAATTATTTGAAGAGTCCGATGCACCAGAAAAAGGTGATGCTTTTGATAAAGCAAATCAAGCTTTTGAGTCTGATGAAATTTAACGATATAAAAATTTTACGATGCGAAAATTTAAATAACCCCAAAGATCACACAACAAACAGATAACTTACCCCTGTACTTATTCAGATTATAAGCACAGTAAAGATGCATTAAATTAATGCATCTTTATCAGGAACAAAACATAAAAATCACATTACTGTGCTAACACCTATATCATTAACTAACAGTGTGACTAAGTCTCTTAGTTTGGCATCAATTTCTTTATTCTTTACCGAACGAGTTTCAATATTATAGTTATCAAAAAAGTTTGGCATAGACAGCGAACCCTTTAGATCAGCTGCAAAATAAGGAGCAGATCCCACCGCCGAGGCCAATACTGATGCCGCTCCACCAGGACCAGGAGAAGCGGATAACATTAACATCGGTTTATTTTGGTACACTTTAATGTCGATACGTGAGGTCCAATCAAAAAGGTTTTTATAAGCCGCTGTAAATGACCCGTTATGCTCTGCATAAGAAATAACAATGGCGTCAGCTTCGGTGATTTTGTCGTAAAAGTCTTGTGCCTGTTGCGGTTTTCCTAACTCTACTTCTCGTTGAATACTATAAATTGGCATTTCAAAATCATTAAGATCCAATAATTCAACTTCAGCTCCTTCTATTAAATGTGCGGTGTAGTTTGCTAACTTCCGATTCATTGAGTTTTTTGAATTACTGGCTGCCAATGCTAATACTTTCATGCGGAATCCCTTACTGATGATCACTTTTTAAATGAGGATAATAATTAAAATACACCGAAAATGACTCTATTAATGGAATAGGCTAAGGTATATTAATTTTATTAATAAATTATTCTTTCATATATAACTAACTGATTTTTTTCCTAACAATATTAGATCATATTCAGCGCTAAATTGGTATGGCTGATTGATACTAATTACTCTCGGGTTTAGTGACATCAATTGCAGAATCATATGAATAGTAAGAAAACAGAACAAAGCAGAACAAAGCGGTATGGAAAAATGTGCTGGAATAGTTCAATACCATAGAATGGTGTTTGTGAAATCAATTGAATCCTAGATTCTCATAACAAGTAGGAAAAATGTAAAAAAAAGGCTGATGTTTCCATCAACCCTTTTTAACAGATAAAAGGATAATATGCCCCGTACTTTGACCTAAGCTAAATCACTAACATTAATATTTAATGAAGTTAACTTTTTATAAGCAAGTTACAAAGCAACATTATTAATTTATCTATAAAAATATGTTAACTATCTAAGTAATCTAAGTCGTCGTAATCATCACCTAATAGTTCTTTTAAACGTCTTCTTTCTTTTAACTCTTCAATACTACGGCGAACTTTGCCTCTTTTTCTATCATTTAATAATGCTTGTTTTTTCTTCATCGATGCATTTTCTTCATCCCAATCATCTTCAGGAAAAAAATCAGTGATATCTTGAGTCTCATCTTCAGTTTGTAGAGAGTTTCTATTTGAGTGTGCCATTTTAATTCTCCAATCATGACAGTATTGCTATGCCGTTATAGGCTTATTTATAACTACAAAAAACTAATTTTAAATATTAAGTACGGGAGACTTTTATCTACGATTAAATAAAAAACCATACCTACTCTTTTTAACTCATTATTTAAAATAATTCGATATAAATTTACATAAAAAATAAGATTAAAAATCATTTTCTATAAAATATGAGATTAACCAGTCATTTTTTTGATGATTAAGTCAATTTAATGATAAAAAAATATTGACGATAATAATTATCACTCTATTTTTCACCTATTCGATAATATACAACAGCTTCATAAGCAGTTACATTAAGAGTCTTTTTCAAGATATAAAAGGGTGAGTATGCAGTTTTCAACGTTAGGCAGTAGTGATGAATCAGTTTCTCGAATTTGTTTAGGAAGCATGACATGGGGCTTGCAGAATAATCAACAAGATGCAGACCAACAAATAGCCTATGCATTAACACAGGGTATTAATTTCATCGATACCGCAGAAATGTACGCAGTGCCTCCTTCTGCTGATACATATGGAAAAACAGAATCAATCATAGGCCATTATTTAAATAATAATGCCAGTCAACGTAAAGATATCATTTTAGCTTCAAAAATTGCCGGTTCAGGACTACCTTGGGTAAGAAATGGTGGCGATATAACCGGTGAAGCAGTGATCAGTTCAGTAGAAGCCTCTTTAAAACGCTTACAAACGGATTACATTGATCTTTACCAATTACATTGGCCAAATCGTCAGTCTCCTCATTTTGGACGTCACACACCTAATACGTTTAAATTTTCTGATAGCGAGACAGCACGACAAACAGATTCGATGCTCGATATACTTCAAGGTTTAGATAAGTGTGTAAAAGCTGGGAAAATAAGATACTGCGGTTTATCAGACGATACACCTTGGGGCATTAATAGCTTCTTAAAACTTAGTGAACAACATAACTTACCGCGTATGGTATCTATTCAAAATGAGTTCAATTTATTACATGCCAAAGATTGGCCATATTTAATCGAAAACTGTGTACATGAAGATATCGCGTACTTACCTTGGTCACCATTGGCAACAGGCATGCTAAGTGGCAAATATTTAGATGGACAATGTCCAGCAGGCAGCCGTTGGAGCATTAAGCAACGTAATGGTTTATTTAGAGATACGCCTGAAAGTGAAGCAGCGGTAAAAGCTTATCAAGACATTGCCCATCAGAATGGCATGACCACGGCACAATTGGCCTTGAAGTGGTGCGACCAAATAGATGGTGTAACGTCGACCATTATTGGCGCGACTAAAATGACGCAATTAAAAGAGAACATCGAAGCATTTAAAGCGCCTTTATCTGAACAAGCGTTAAGTGATATCAGCGCAGTATTTAAAAAGTACCCTGCGCCTTATTAAGAATGAATAACACCAGCCTCTATAATAACAAATAAGTAGGCTAAATTAGCCTATTAAACATGCCTAAATCAGTGCCGAAGCTGACAGCAAACACTTCGGCACTTTTATTACTTCACTTCCCACTGTATTTGATAATAGTCGGGATAGCTCACCTTCTACTTTTGATGTTTAACGTTGGCACTTAGTCTTGATAACCGTTGTGTTAAGCACAAGCTAACAGGCCTAAGAATACCATTTAAGCTAAATAGCTGATCATTCTCGTTGGTTAAAATAGAGACATTTGATCCGACGTTATCATATTAAAATCTTTACCTAATACAGGCAAAATTGCCTCTGCAATAGGTTTTAGCTGTTTATCAATGTACTGCTGATAATCAATATCAGAATGACAATATTCTTGCGATTCTGGCCCATTTACTGTTAATAAATAACCAATGCGCCCGCGTTGCTGATAGCGTAGGGGTAACCCTAACGCTGCATTTTGTTGATCTGCTAGTCGTGCGGCACGTACTTGTGGGGGAATGTTTTTAATATAATCAGCCAGAGGACGACGTAGTCTTTTATGATAGACAAGCTTATCATCCAACAAACCTTGTTTTAGTTGCTCAATGGTATCAGTGATATATGCTTCAACGGGTAACTCGGCAAATATTTTTTGATATAACGTTTTTTGAAACGTTTGCGCTAATTCAGTCCAATCTGAGCGCACGGTTTCCAACCCTTTAAATACCATTTTTTCACCACTTTCAGTGGCGGTTAACCCTGCATAACGCTTTTTAGAACCTGTATCTTGGCCGCGTAGGGTAGGCATAAAAAACTTAGAAAAAGCCGTTTCAAATTCTATCTCTAAAAAGCAATCAAGATTAAAGTCCAGACGTAATAAATCAGCCCAATACTGATTGATATCCAACGCGAGTTGTTGGCCAATTTGATTCGCTTGCTGTAAATTTTTGCAATCTTTGAGGTAGACAAAAGTGGAGTCAGTATCGCCATAGATGACTTTTTGCCCTTTGTTTTCAATAAAACGTGCAGTTTGTTGCATAATTTGATGTCCACGCAAGGTGATTGAACTCGCTAAGCGCGTATCATGAAACCGACAACCTGCAGATCCTAATACCCCATACATACTGTTCATAATAATTTTTATGGCATGCTGAAACGCATTATTTTTTTCTTTTTTAGCTTGTTCTCGCGCACTGGTTAATGTGTTTAATAAACTAGGCAGATGATGTTCAGTTCGACTAAACCTGGCCCCTCTAAATCCAGGAATTGTTTCTTCTTCAGGAGCTAATAAACCTTCAATCATGCCCATTGGGTCAATTTTAAAGCTACGAATGATATTTGGATAAAGCGATTTAAAATCGAGTACTAGCACCCATTCATATAACCCAGGGATCGAATCCATCACAAATCCACCGGGAGAGTGTTGTGCTTGAACATCTCCTAGATTGGGCGCGATATAACCACTACGATGTAATAATGGTAAATATAGATTAGTAAAGGCGGCAACTGACGCCCCCCTTCTATCCAAAGCAAGTCCTGTTAATCGTGCTCGCTGGATCGTATATTCTGCGAGTTGTTTATCTTCAAAAATGCGTTCAACTAATAAACAGTCCTGCAAGTTATAACGTGCAAGTGTAACGGGCTCTTGCTCAAATTGGCGTTTAATCTCTAGCCCTTTGTCACTATTGGTTTCAATTAACTTACCTTCACCGAATAAACTCTGACTGACAAACTCCAAGCTATAGCTTTCAAAATGTAGACTGGCATTCTTTAATGCGTCGATACCGTCTAACACCACACGCCCGTTCAGTATGACTGAGCCACTATCGGGATCATCTCTATGGGTTAACCATTTTAATGCACTACCATCTCGGCCAATGGTTAACGGGACATTAAGAATTTGAGCACGTTGCGCTAATAAACGCATATCAAAGTTAGCAACTGCCCAGCCAATGATCGCATCGGGATCATATTGATCAAACCAAGTAATTAATTGCAATAATAATGACCGTTCATCTTTAACCCAAATGATATTAATATCATTAGCAGCTTGAGGCCTTCCTATCATCAATACCGTATGGTGTGCTTGCTTTTTGTCGCCTACATTATGCATGCTCAATGCAATACTATACAGCTCACTTTGCGGGCTACATTCGACATCGAGTGACACCATATTTAAGGTTGTATTGGCACTGATAACATCGGGATTAATTTCACTAGATACCGTTGCTTGCTGACAAGACCAATACTTTCCTAACCATTCAATTTGACCAGAAATTTTCACCAAACCATAGATGAAACGCTCCATTAAAAATCGATCGCTGAGTTTAATATCTCCTTCATAGGTGGCAATGTTTTGTTGCATTAATGCTAATTGACACCATTTATGAAGTTGTTGTTTAACGGTGTAAATAGCACACACTTTTTTGCCATTAAAGGTTTTAATATCAAGCGGACGAATAAAATTAGGCTGACAGTTTTCTTGTTTCCAAACTTGTTCAGCTTGCTCAAGTTGATCCTGTTCAATCAGAAATACATAACGTTGTTGTGGCACCACAAGTCGGCAAGGACCACGTTCGGTGCTTAACCAAAAAATAAGATCGACACCATTCGCCGTCTCAACTTGTTGACGCGATAGAATTAAACCGGATAGAGAGATAATAGAAGATTCTGTCATGTTGCTATTTTAGGATAGTTTCAACGTAAACGTTACCGCTTAATAAAAGTAATTAAAAACAAAGCATAGTGTCCAATTTAAAGGAAAAAAACAGGGCAAAAAAAGAGGCTGATACTCAGCCTCTTTTTAGATGTCATATTGCATGCTATTACGTGTGAATAGTACGTGAAAATGCTTCAAAGCATCGATACTGAAACCATTTAAAACTACGCTCGATGACGAGGTAATAACAAATTCAGTAAAATGGCGACTATACCGCAGAGGCTCACACCTTGTAGGCTGAACGAACCAATACCCAATGCCATACCGCCAATGCCAAACACCAAGGTCACTGAAACAATACACATATTACGTGGCTGTGAGAGATCAACGCGATGGCGGATCATTGTATTTAAACCCACAGAAGCGATCGTACCAAATAACAACATCATTATACCGCCCATGACTGCACCAGGTATGGTTTGCAATACAGCACCAAATTTACCAACAAAGGCTAATAAAATGGCAATGACAGCAGCCCACATCATTATTTTTGGATTAAAGTTACGTGTTAGCATGACCGCGCCAGTTACTTCTGAATAAGTGGTATTAGGTGGACCACCAAATAACGAAGCAGCACTGGTCGCAATACCATCCCCAAACAGAGTACGATGTAATCCTGGTTTTTTAAGGTAGTCTTTACCAGTAACGTTACTGATAGCAAGAATATCGCCCACATGTTCGACGGCTGGCGCTATCGCGACTGGGATCATGAATAACACGGCATGCCAATTCCACTCGGGTGTAACAAACTGTGGGACACTTAACCAATCAGCTTCATAAATGGCACTGAAATCTAGAATACCAAAAAATAGTGATAATAAATAACCAACAATTACACCACAAAAAATAGGGACTAATTTAAAGATCCCTCTTGCTAAGGTTGATACTAATAGCGTGGTAATTAAAGAAGCAAAAGAGATAATCATCGCGGTATTTTGTTCAATCAATACCATACTTGCATCACCCGTTTTACCCAACGCCATATTAACAGCAACAGGGGCAAGGCCAAGACCAATCACCATGATCACAGGGCCAACTACCACAGGCGGTAATAATCGATGAATAAAATCAACACCTTTAAGTTTTACTGCATAAGACATCAGCATGTAAACAACACCTGCGGCAAATAAACCAGACATAGTCGCTGGAATACCCCAAGTTTGAACGCCATAAGCAATAGGTGCAATAAATGCAAAAGAAGAAGCTAAAAAAATAGGTACTTGTCCTTTCGTCACTAACTGAAATAATAGTGTACCAATACCTGCAGTAAATAACGCGACATTAGGATCTAAGCCAGTGATCAATGGCATTAAAACCAATGCACCAAAGGCAACAAATAACATTTGAGAACCAGCAAGTAGTTGCTGAAATACGTTAAGATTGGCAGTAATATCTTGCTCAGGTTGTTTGGATTGTTCTTCTGAGGCGATGTCAGACATGAATAATTCCCTTTAATAATTTGAAATCGTAAAGCTTACTTTTATGAGCACGTTGACTTAAATGTTTTCATCAATAAAAACGTCAAGTCAACATACTCAACATGCTTGAAAGTGACTGTTTAGTCTTTATTTAGTACCAAATATTTTGTCACCTGCATCACCTAAACCAGGGACGATATAACCACTTTCATTCAAATGTGAATCGATAGAAGCCGTATAAACTTCGATATCTGGGTGTGCGGCTTCTAGTGCTTTTAAACCTTCAGGGGCAGCCACTAAAATTAGGACCTTAATATTGGTACAACCGCTTTCTTTAATCAGGTCTAGTGTTGATATCATTGAACCGCCTGTTGCTAGCATTGGGTCAACGACTAATGCTAAACGTTGGTCAATTTGGCTCACTAATTTTTGGAAATAAGGAACAGGCTCTAATGTTTCCTCATCTCGATAAATACCCACCACACTGACTTTTGCACTTGGGATATAATCTAAAACACCATCCATCATACCTAAACCCGCACGTAAGATAGGCACAACAGTGACTTTTTTACCGGCAATTTGTTGAACTTCTAACTCACCTTCCCAACCTTGGATTGTCACTGTTTCTAGTTCTAAGTCTTTAGTCGCTTCATAGGTTAATAAACTGGCAACTTCACGCGCTAACTCACGAAAACGTTTGGTACTAATATCCGCTTCACGTAATAAACCTAATTTATGTTGGATAAGAGGATGTTTTACTTCAACTACTTTCATGATATTTCTCCAAAAGGGTATAATTAAAAATTGGCTAATAATAACAGCTAAATATATTAGGATAATGTTTTGCGTCATTATAAATTGAAAATGCGCAGTTGTTTTAAAAAATAAAAAATAAAGAATAAAAAATTTAAAAAAAAGGCTAAGAATCACTTCTTAGCCTGTAGATTAATAATCATATAATTAATTATTATTCAGGTTGGTTGCACCAATTTTATGAATGGCGACATCTGCACCATTAAATTCATCTTCTTCACTAAGACGAATAGGCATGATGGCATTAACCCCTTTATAAACGACGAAACCACCAACAACTGCAAACACTACGCCTGTAATAGAGCCAATGAATTGACTCATAAAGGTCACACCACCTAAACCACCAAAGCTTTCAAGACCAAAAATACCCGCAGCGATACCACCCCATAAACCGCAAATACCATGTAATGGCCACACACCTAGCACATCATCAAAATTCGAAAATTTATTTTGTACGTAGGTAAATAACCACACAAATAAACCACCAGCGACTAATCCAGTCATTAGTGCACCAATAGGATGCATTAAATCAGAACCTGCACACACTGCGACTAAGCCGGCTAATGGTCCATTATGGATGAAACCAGGATCTTTTTTACCAATAACTAACGAGCTAATAATACCACCAACCATCGCCATCAATGAGTTCATTGCTACTAAACCACTAATACCTTCAATGGCCTGTGCAGACATAACATTAAAACCAAACCAGCCAATAGACAGTATCCAAGCACCTAAGGCAAGTAATGGAATATTAGATGGTGCAAACGCCACGACTTTACCGTTGCGATAACGACCATTACGGCTACCTAAAACAATAATGGCAGCAAAAGCAATCCACCCACCCACTGCATGCACTACAATAGAGCCAGCAAAATCATGAAAGGCAGCACCAAAGTTAGCTGTTAACCAATCTTGGAAACCATAGTTACCATTCCACATAAGACCTTCAAAGAAAGGGTAAACCAGGCCAACACAAAGCGCGGCTGCAATCAGCATAGGATTAAACTTAGCACGTTCAGCAACACCACCCGAAATAATCGCAGGAATAGCAGCGGCAAAGGTCATTAGGAAGAAAAATTTAACTAACTCATATCCGTTATTTTCAGCTAAAACAGCAGCACCATCAAAAAAGGTCACACCGTAAGCTAGCCAATAACCAAAAAAGAAATAAACCAATGCTGACACTCCAAAGTCAGACATGATTTTAACCAAGGCGTTAACTTGGTTTTTATGGCGCACGGTGCCTACTTCTAAAAAAGCAAATCCCGCATGCATGGCAAAAACCATGATTGCGCCTAATAAAATAAATAATGTATCTGCACTACTAATTAATGCAGTAACATGGTTTTGTACTGACTCCATAAATCCCTCTCTAAAGTCCTTAAAAAAATTCAACAGAACCTTAACCGATCAGCAAGCTAGTTAACATATTTTTATGGCTATATTCGCAGTTTGTTTGACCATAAATCAATATTAGTGATAAAAATAGAACAAAAAAACAGCTAAACAATAAGGTTTATAAAAAAGATATATTTGCTTATCTTAAGTTTACATTAAATGAAAAACATCAATTTTTCCTTCAACATACTCATATTGATTAATTTCAACCGATAATGAAAATTACTCAAGGTTCTTTACTTGTTTATATAAAAGGCCTTACGTATAGTCCTATTTAATATTAATACACTTTTAAAGATAGAATTTTTCATACGTTGCTCGTTATAGGACTCTACTGCTTTGCCACATAATCCATTACCGAATAACGACAAAAATAGCGCTGTAGATGTAACATCATTATCGTGCTTTACAGCGTGTAAACCTGCTTCGTTTGAATTGAACAATCTAGCTTGGTCCCCTTATAGACAGATGCCATTACTTCATCCTATTAGCATTACCGTTAACCCAGCTGAGTTTGTTGCTGTAGTGGGCCCTAATGGTTCAGGTAAAACCAGTTTGTTGCGTTGCTTATACCGTGTTAACAAACCTTCTTCCGGCCAAGTTTTAATGGATGGCAAGGATATTTGGAGGTTAACAGCTCGTACTTGCGCTCAACGTATTGCGACAGTATTACAAGACACCAGTGCAGAATTTGGTTTAAGTGTGTTTGAAATGGTTGAAATTGGGTTAACCCCTAAATCAACCAGTTGGAAACGTACCAAAGAAGATAGTGAGGTCATTGAAAGTGTATTAGCGTTATTAGATCTATCACACCTTATCGATCGTAACTTTAGTTCTTTATCAGGCGGCGAACGACAACGTGTTATGATTGCCCGAGCATTAGCCCAAGGGCCAGATATTCTAATCCTCGACGAGCCCACCAATCATTTAGATATTCGACATCAGCTTGAAGTCCTTGAGTTACTCTCAACATTACCTTGTACTATCATCGTCTCTTTGCATGATTTATCCCTAGCAGCCGCTTATGCAGATCGCGTGCTCGTAATGAAAGATGGACAGATGCAAGATTACTCTGCAGCAAATGAAGCGTTTACAGAACAACAAATTGAACATGTATTTGAAGTTAAAACCATTATTGACCAGCATCCGATAACACAACGCCCGCGATTTTCTTTTTATACGAATAACCAACAGGATTAATTAACCATGGTTCACGTTAATGCCCAATTCAAATATACTGCCATTATATTAACAAGCTTGTTAGCCAATACCGTATATGCAGCGCAGAGCGATGAACAACATTATCCTATTAATGTTGAAAGCTGCGATCGTGTTGTCACTTTTGACCATAAGCCAAAGGCAGCGGTTTCAAATGATGTGAATTTGACAGAAATGATGTTAGCACTTGGTTTACAAGAGAATATGGTCGGGGTAACGGGCATTTCAGGTTGGAAAACACTCGATCCGGTTTTACGTGCTGGCATCGGTGAATTACCAGAGCTTTCACCTAAGTATCCAAGTAAAGAGGTGTTACTTGGTGCGGACACTGACTTCTATTTTGCAGGTTGGAACTATGGCATGCGTGTTGGTGGAGGTGTTACTCCAGATACGCTAGCGCCGTTAGGTATAAAAGTTTATGAATTAAGTGAAAGTTGTATTCATATTATGAAGAAGCCTAAAGTCTCAATCAATGATCTTTATAATGACTTAACCAATCTAGGTCATATTTTTAATGTTGAAGAACGCGCTAGTAAACTAGTTGCAGGCTATAAAAAAGAATTAAAAGACTTCCAAGCTAATTTAGCACCACTTGATCATCCGACCAAAGTATTCGTCTATGACTCAGGTGAGGAGCAACCTTTTACGTCAGGAATGCACGGTATGCCAACGGCATTAATTGAGGCAGCTGGCGGTAAAAACATTATTGATGATGTACAAAAAAGTTGGATACAAGTCGGCTGGGAATCTGTTATTGACCGAGCACCGGAAGTTATCACGATTGTGAATTACGGTGACGTAACCGCACAGCAAAAAATTGATTTTCTGCGTAACCATTCGGGGCTTAAAGATATCCCCGCTGTAAAAAATAATCGTTTTGTTATTTTAGAATATGTTGAAGCAACACCAGGACCAAGAAATATTCAAGCTATCAAACGTTTAGCTAAAGCGTTTAGAACGGAATAATGAAAAAGCTACCTTCATCTAAAAAGCTAAGCTTTTCAAATATACCATTAGGTTTGCTATTAGTAGGCTTAGCTGGACTACTCATTATCTCCATGGGTATCGCAATTGGTGTTGGCTCTGTACCTATTTCACAATCAACAGTGTGGGGAGTAATTGCTCATAAGCTATCCTTTTCCAATAGTTTACCTAATTGGTCCATAGGACGTGAAAATATTGTGTGGGCAGTCCGTTTCCCACGCACTATTCTAGCCGCTACTGTAGGGGCTACGCTTGCTGTGGTTGGTGCAGCATTACAATCGATCACACGAAACCCGCTCGCAGATCCACATTTATTGGGAATTTCTTCTGGAGCAGCTTTAGGCGCTATTATTGCGTTGTTACATACCGGTATGATTTTAGGATTAGTCACCGTGCCTGTATTCGCCTTTATTGGTGCTTTGTTTGCTATGTTTTTAGTATTAGGCGTGGCTAACTTCTCTATGGCTAACAGCGCAGGTAGATTAGTGCTTGCAGGTGTCGCGGTAGCATTTGTACTCACCGCATTAGGTAACTTATTTATCTTCATGGGCGACCACCGCGCATCACATACAGTTATTTTTTGGATGTTGGGTGGATTAGGATTAGCACAATGGAATCAACTTTGGTTTCCATTTATTACTTTATTACTAGGGGCAAGCTACCTTATTTATAAAGCAAGATACCTAAATGCCATGATGCTAGGCGATGAAACGGCGAGTACCTTAGGTGTGCCTGTACAACGCTTCCGCTTAATCGTCATTGTGGTTTGTGCACTGCTAACGGGCGCTGCAGTGGCTTTCTCAGGCGTGATAGGCTTTGTAGGCCTAATGGTACCGCATATCGTCCGTTTGTTAGTGGGTGGTGACTATCGTAAAATTCTACCGTTATCAGCTTTATTAGGTGCGCTATTTTTAGTCTTTGCAGACATAGTAGCAAGAATTATTATTCCACCAGAAGATATGCCTATTGGTATTTTAACGGGTTTAGCTGGCGGTATCGCTTTTGTCTTTTTAATGCGACAACGTCGTAATGTAGCTTTCTAAAAGAACATAAATAAAATTGAAGTTGTTAAATCATGTTTTAGCAAGCTTATTAATTTCTAAACTGAATTAAATAACTTCATCACTCATGGTCAATCAGCCAATCAGTAATTAATATTGCATGCTTTTTATTTAAAACCCAATCGACACTTAACAGGTTATACCTCATAAATAGCTGCACATGCAAAAGAGCAAGATTAATGATGATAAGCTCTATTAAAGGGTAACGTCTTCAGAATGAGGTAATAACCTATCGTTAATTTTGGATTAACGATAGGTACTTTATTTCCAACTCAATTAAGGTGAATAGATAATAGATGTCATTGTACCTCTAAAACAGGGCTGTCCGTTGCTCTACTAACTGAGCTAAAGAGGAATTAACTTTTTAAGTCACCAAGTTTTACAACCTTTAGACTTGCTAAACTCGAAGGCTTAACTAAATGTGGCTCCTCTTGCTGGGCTTGAGCCAGCGACACACGCTATATATCTAAAACAGGACAGTCTTGCTCTACCAACTGAGCTAAAGAGGGATTGCTTTTTGACTAGCCTATTCTGGCAGCTTTTAATGTGGCTCTTCTTGCTGGGCTTGAACCAGCGACACACGCTATACCTTATAAACAGGACAGTCCGTTGCTCTGCCAACTGAGCTAAAGAGGAATTCCTTATTTTGCTAATGTATAAGTAGATCATAAATTTTAGATAAAAAAAAGCCCGAACAATGTGTTCAGGCTTTTTAATGTGGCTCCTCTTGCTGGGCTTGAACCAGCGACACACGGATTAACAGTCCGTTGCTCTACCAACTGAGCTAAAGAGGAATTGTAACTTTCTCACTATTAAATCTAAATACGAATTAACAGTGTCTCTATCGCTCTAACAACTGAGCTAAAGAGAAATTGTTCTTTTAAGTCTTCAATTATCAGACTCGTTATGTTCGATATAATCAAACTTAACTAAATGTGGCTCCTCTTGCTGGGCTTGAACCAGCGACACACGGATTAACAGTCCGTTGCTCTACCAACTGAGCTAAAGAGGAATTGTAACTTTCTCACTGAGAAATCTAAATACGGATTAACAGTGTTTCTATTGCTCTACCAACTGAGCTAAAGAGGAATTAACTTTTTAAGTCACCAAGTTTACAACCTGTAGACTTGTTAAACTCGAAGGCTTAACTAAATGTGGCTCCTCTTGCTGGGCTTGAACCAGCGACACACGGATTAACAGTCCGTTGCTCTACCAACTGAGCTAAAGAGGAATTGAAACTTTCTTACTGAAAAATCTAAATACGGATTAACAGTATCTCTATCGCTCTACCAACTGAGCTAAAGAGGAATTAACTTTTTAAGTCATCAAGTTTACAACCTGTAGACTTGTTAAACTCGAAGGCTTAACTAAATGTGGCTCCTCTTGCTGGGCTTGAACCAGCGACACACGGATTAACAGTCCGTTGCTCTACCAACTGAGCTAAAGAGGAATTGTAACTTTCTCACTATTAAATCTAAATACGAATTAACAGTGTCTCTATCGCCCTACTAACTTAGCTATAGAGGAGATATAATTTTATAACTTACTATCATATCAATTGATTTATTAATTGATAGTCTAACTAGCGTTTATTTTTTCAGTCTCGTTAAAGACGGGCGCAGTATATTTTTTGCGTTTCCGCATGTCAACAAAAAAGGCCGATAAAAAAATTGGTTGCTGATAAATCAAGCAACCAATGTTCGTTATTTGTTAATTAGCCCTTTTTTGCTCATAATTAAAACAAATCAGATATCCCACTTAATGCTGCCAGCTAGTTTCTCTTTCATCATTTCAAGAGGTTCATCTTGCTCGCCAACAATAACAAGGCTTGCCTTACCGATATGCTCAGAAATTCCTTTTAAGTGCTGGTCTTTAAATGAAGAGGAAGGCTTAAACCCTGCATCTTCAGGAACCACAAAAACAGTAATACGTCCTTTTTCACCTTTTAAGATCATATGTAATGCAGAAGTCCCTTCAAAACTACAATAATTAACAAATAACACTTCACCAAAACTATCTGTCGCTTTTGCACCGTATATCGCTAATTTCGCATTCACACTTTGTAACGTCGCATTTTCATTTGCTTTTGCAGTTAAGAAATATTCTTGCTTAACATGCTGCAATGCAACACTACCAATATCAGAAGGTGTATGTACAAGCTGAGCACTATTAATAGGTGTTGTTGAATTTGTTAATTGCTCCCCCACCATTGGCACACTAATACCAATAATAAATGCAATTGAAGCAGCAATACCTATATGCCAACGCGCACTAACCGTTTTATCGTGTTCTAGCGCAAAACTTTGCTCTAATAAGATTTTATCAGTAAGATCACTTGGCACTTCAATTTGCAAACTATCTTTCAATAATTTATCAAAGGCTTTCGATTCTTCAACTAAATTTTTAGCACAATCAGAAGCTGCAGCTCGAGATAAAAACGCATCGCTTTTATCATTAGGTGTCGCTATCGCAGTATGCCGGAATAAAATATCATCCATGCGCTTCTCCGTTATTATTAATTTCAACTTTCAAGTTAGTTTTAAGCAGATTTTTTGCTCTAAATAACCGTGTTAAGACTGTGTTTTTATTTAAGTCCAATTGAGTCGCTATTTCTTCAGCAGTAAAACCAGCAATTAACTGCAATAACAATGGCTCTCTATAATCTGATGGCAAAGCAGCAATTTTTTGCTGAATTAACTCCTTATCATAGGGGCTATTATTTTCTTCTGCTGCGATTTCATAGTCGTCAATATCGACTAAAGACAATTGTTTTCGCTCAAAACGCCTTGCGTTTTCACGGCGTAAAATAGTAAATAACCATGCTTTAGCTGATTTATCATCTAATAAGCTATCTATGCTTTTCCACGCTCGCAGGCAAGTTTCTTGCACTAGATCTTGAGCAACCTCAGGATCACGGCAAACCCAAAACGCATAACGGTACAAATCTGCACTGTATACGTTCACTAATGATTCATATCTTTTTTGTTTTCTGTCCATATCCTTATAGACCGCAGACGATGAACTTTTATTTCGTTTTGATGTAAAAAAATTCATTTTTTTCCTTAATACTCATTTTGTTCTACACTCTTTAGCTTTATAGCTCAGTATAAAGCTATCGATACAGTCAGTAACATTGAATGTTTGGCTCTGTTCCTGTTAATTGTTGTCTATACTTATAAGTGATCATAACGTATTAAAGGTAAAGACTATGAATACTAAATCGTTCGTTCAAAACCTTAACCAAATAACTGCAGCACTTATATCCATGACACC
>NZ_AXWP01000038.1:64758-78045 GCF_000482725.1 Psychromonas arctica DSM 14288 | reverse complement strand
AAGTATGATTTTCAACAAATTTTACTCGCCGCTTATAGGTGACAACAGTGTAATGGAACAGAGCCAATTAAAACGTCCTCAAGTAAATAAATGAAACAGGATACTTTATTCTTAGGTTACTTGGGTGAATCATCACCACCATCCAGAGCATTTTGCAATACAGTCGGTGATATTGGGATTAAACCGACATTTAAACCAAAAGGCTTAAAAACTTTATTCAAAACATCAACACTTGGATTACTTCTGTTGTTTTCTATATCAGAAATTTTCTTACGAGAAACGTTAACTAATTCCGCATATTTTTCTTGGTTAAAACTTGTCCAGTGTTTAGAAATGCATAAATATAAGTTTTACAAAAAAGCCTTGGGCTATTACTAAACCAAGACTTTTATTTACAAACAATTATACCAGCGATAGATTGCAGGTAAGATATCAACCTCCCATTAGTTGACTCATTTCATCGCGCACTTGTGGAACCGTTAAGCCAACAATAATTTGAAAACTATCGCCATTCCTTACCACATTAACTGCGCCATTTTCCTGAAAGAAGCTTGTCGACTTAACTAAATCAGGATTTTTAACTTTAATTCTTAAACGAGTGGCACAGTTAGTTAATAATGCAATATTTTCATTATTTCCTAAACCTGCAATAAAAGCATGAGCCTGGCTATTATCATTTATACCAACTTCATTATGGTTTTTAGCCGCTTTATAATCGGCTTTGGTATAAAGCTTAGTTTCACTGTTATCGCGCCCTGGTGTCATAATGTTGTATCTAATAATCAAATAACGGAAAGTAACAAAATAGATAGCCGTAAACGATAACCCAATAATAATCTGGATAACATATGTCCCCATATGGTTGCTACCTAAAGGTAACCAATTTTGGAAAATAAAATCTATAATACCCGTCTGAAAATTACCAGATACGCCCAGTGAGTAAGCAATTGTTGCCATTGTTGCTGAGAGTACAGCATGCAGCGCAAATAATAGTGGAGCAATAAATAGAAAAGTAAATTCAATAGGCTCTGTAATACCAGTAAGAATTGCAGTTACAGTTGCTCCCACCAGTAGCCCCATTACCATTTTTTTGTTTTCTTTTTTCGCTGTAGAGTAAAGAGCAAGAGCAATACCGGTACACCCAAAAACTTTCCCCATCCCTGTAAGCATCAGACCACCTTGTGGGAATTGGCTAATTAAAGATTCCGGATTAGCTGCAAATTCTTGAATATGTTGAATCCAATAAGCAACTGTACCGCCATCTACAGCAACAGGACCATAAAAAACTGGACCGTAAACAAAATGATGAAGCCCCGTTGGGATTAGTATTCTTTCTAAAAAAGTAAATAACCACACACCTAATGCGCCAGCTTGTACAAGAAAAAATTGTAAGTTATTAATGCCATGTTGAATACTTGGCCAAACAAAACAAGTAACAATAGCAAGAGCAATCATTATTGGAAAACTAATAATAACCACTAATGGCGTACCACCAAATACTGACGCCCAGTTAGGTAATTTATAGCCAAAATATTTATTATGGATCCACACTGAAATACTTGCGATAACAATTGCACCCAACAGGTTAGTATCTAATGTTAAAATCCCTCCAATGTCAGTGAGTCCAAGCTCTCCAGAGACATAGTTTATGCCTAGATCAGCCCCCCAAAATTGTAATATACCACCAATAACATAGTTAAAAGTAATATAAGAAACTAAGGTTGCAAGTACAGCCCGACCCGATGCCGATTTCGCAAGCGCGATAGGAAGCGCTACTGCAAAAATCAAAGACATATTTTTAAAAACAGCTAACGATGCCTGTAACAAAATAGTCGAAACACTGTGCCAAGTACTTCCTGGTATTGCCCAGGGAAATAAATCCTGATTTAGTAACATGACTGTCAAACCAAGTAACATACCAGCTGCTGGAAAAAGTAAGACAGGCACAAACATAGCTGCCCCAAAGCGTTGAATAATATCTTTCATATAGACCTTAATTTAAAGGCGAACCTGATTATTCAAGCTCGCTATTTTTAGCAAAAGTTAGGAGTATTAAGAAAACTGCGGTAAATACATTTGGTTTTCTTTTAATATGTCATCCACTATTTTTTTTGCTTTAGGCACATTAATAACAGTACGGTTTAGCGTTAATGCATTAACAAGCTTTTGTTTAGATCCTTCAAACCAAGCATCAACCACTAGTTTTTCATAACCAAGTTGCGTCTCAATCATCGCTTTTTGAAATGTTGGTATTTTACCGACGGCAAAACAATGAGGACCATTATTCGTTAGTGATGCTGGCACTTCGACCATTGCATCATCTTGAAGATTAGAAATGATACCGTTATTAGGAACGATAACGAGGTAAGTATCTCCAGTATTGTAAGCTAAAGAAGCTGCAACGCGCACCATATAACGACCATGAATATCAGCATGCATCTGTTCATTTTTAGTACTTCCTGCACTAATGATTCGCTGACAAAGTTCAAAGACACGCTTTTCACGACCATTCATAACCTGGCGTGATCGAGTATTGCTTATATCTTCTTTTGCCACCATTTTCTCTGGATATAGATAATATTGCAGATAAGTATTAGGTAGAAATTCAGGATTATCTTGAAGCATAACTTTCATATTTTGGAAAGTTGCTTGCCATGAAGGATCATCTGCAATTTCAGGATCAACTGCTGTAATACCTTTATTCATAATAATATTTTTGATTTTATCAGTAAGATCATCTCCATTCTTATTGCGAATACTAGTAAACCAGCCATAGTGGTTTAAACCAAAATACTCAGGTACTAAATCCCAAATTTCACATCCAAGAAGCTGCGCATAACTCACCATAATGGCGGCTGGCATATCACAGATATTTAAAATCCGTTTATCATCAGGAAATTCACGATTCAATGCTTCGGCAACTATTGCAGCTGGGTTTGTGTAGTTTAAAATCCATGCGTTTTTGCTATAAGATCGGATCTCATTTACTAACGTTATCATGTCACCAATGGAGCGAAGCCCATAAGCCATACCGCCGGCTCCACATGTTTCTTGACCAACACAATTATAAGCGAGTGGAATTTGCTCATCTTTTTCTCGCATCAATAAGCCACCAGTACGGATCTGTACAAAGAAGAAATCAGAATTAGAAAAAGCCACCTCTTTATTTGTTGTATAAATAAATTCTTCAATTTCAGGATACTGTTCTTTAAATAAAATCGCTGTTGCTTGTGCATTTAAAGCCTGACGGTCTGCATCAATATCATAAAAAACGACGCGTTTTAATGGAAAAGCATCCTTTTCCGCAATTAAACTGCTCATCATGCCCAGTGTATATGTGCTTCCACCGCCAATCACAGTTAGGTTTTGTTGTTTCATTTTTCTGTCCTTTATTACTTAAGATGCCTTAAATGTATCTTTAAAGTATTACCCAAACAATACCTTAAAGATACATTTACTTGTTTAAAGTGATCTTAATCACTTAATACTGGCCATTAAGTATTAGTAATGTATTATTCATCACTCTTTTGTTAAAGAGCAGACCTGATAAGGAGCTAAAGTGAACAGGCCAAGATATTTACAGATTTCAGATGAATTAATTACACAAATCGATGATGGCACCCTTTTACCAGGAGCAATGTTACCTACTGAAAGTGAGCTTCAAAAAAAATTTGGCGTAAGCCGAGTAACCATTCGTAAGTCCATGAAAATACTAGTAGATAAAGATTTACTTTATCGCGTTCGTGGCAGTGGAACTTATGTCAAATCAGCTAAAGCGCAACATAATGCTTTTCAACTAAACGGCTTCTACGAAGAGGTGTCAGCACAGGGAAAACAACCAAGCTCAAAATTATTAACGTTCGAGCTAATTGAAAGTGATATATTTATCGCCAATAAATTAGGTTTAAACGAGGGGGATGAAGTTTATTCAATTATTAGATTAAGACTTATTGATGGTGAGCCTGAAATATTAGAGCATACATTTATGCCTGTTAGTATATTTCCAGATCTCAGTATTCAAGCTATTCGTGACTCTAAGTATGAATATGTAGAAAAAATAAAAGGGTTAAAAATAAAACTTAGCAGACAAAGCGCAAAACCAGAACTAGTTACAAAAGAGATTGCTAACAACTTAAATATTGAAGCGGGTCACCCCGTTATTCGAGTGGATTCAGTTGGCGAACTAAGTGATGGTAGACTATTTGAATATACCGAACATTATTTCCGAGTATATCAATATAGCTTTGATTTTGTATCTTATAGACCACAATAAAAATAATAATAACTCAATATTAAAGATTAACATTCAACCATAAAACCTAACTTGTCATAAACCTTTAGCATTGTGTCCAACTTTTAGTTATATGGTAAGAGTCCGGTATTATTAGACCATTACAATCTTGTTGAAGATATAGCCGACATTCCGAACTTACGTGTAATCTATTGATTTAATGAAATTATTTTTTGTATTTAATTACATTTACCATTTTTATTGAGCTTTATTATACTCAAAAAAACTACTTATTGAGTATTATAATACCCAGATTAAGCTTATGACTATTTTTTATAGTAAATTCAGTGGTAATAAAGTGAGTAAGTAACATCGCATAAAAGCTCCGAATGTTAGCTTCGACGTTTGTACGTAAACTTGAAATTGAGAGGTAATACAGTTGATTGAAGCGATAATTATGACTAGATCGCCTCGGTACGCCTTTTGGCTTAAAACTTAAATATACAAAACAGTGGTACGCCTATAGTTCGCCTCAACATACACAAAGCCTTATGCGACTTAAAAGTCAGTCCAATCAAGCATCGGAGCAATAGAGAAACGGTTTGTAGGGAAATTTTGCATAAAACACCAAGATTAAAATGAAAGACGATCAATAAGCCAAATCAGAGTACTAACCCGTCCACATTAAAAATGTGATTGCGACTAACCTTCAACTGGCATTTCAAAAGAAGAATTATAACAGAAAATCATTACTTAAAAATGCCATTTAATAACTGTTTAAAGCTATCAAAAGATGACCAACACAATCATTAATAAGGAAGGTGCAAGGAGCAAAAGCGCTTCTTGCAATAATAGCTAGCCACATAATTAACAAACTAAAGGATTAAAAACACAGTTAAATAGACAGCCTTCAAAGACATAAAAAACACTTTAATGCGCATAAAAATGTAATTACACAAATGACTTGGGGTAAGGTGTAAAGGTAAGATCTGATAATCTTCCCTTCACTTGAAATAGTATAAAGTTCATGCCAGAAGCAGTTTAGCTGCTTACTTGCCCGCCAAAAAAGTAACCGAGATCTACAACGGCAAAACGAGCAGTGCTATGCCCGTTTAACGCCGATACTTTTAGTATTCAACTCAATAAATATTACCTAAAAGTAGTTTTTATATGCTCAGTACAATTGTACCAAATGCATAAGCGATGCTCTCTTGCATTGCGTAGGAAAAATTAACACTAACAAGGTATGAGTTGCAGGAAGTAATTGTTATCCTTTCAAAACTCATCACACAGATAGGGTTGATTTTAACCAGCAAAGCTGAACACTTATTTGATACATTTGGTATTAATCATCCCACTTAGGCGCAAGCCCATCAGGATCCACTTCTCTGCCGTTTCTTTCCATCTGATCAATTTTAGCGATATCTGCATCGCTTAGCACTAATTGCAATGCTTTTAGATTGCTCGCCAGATTATCTCGCTTGGTCGAAGAAGGGATCACTGCATAACCTTTAGATAACGCCCATGCTAGGGTAACTTGTGCGGGCGTGGCATTATAGTCATTCGCAATTTCTGAAATGACTGAATCTTTGAGCACCTTACCGTAAGCTAGGGTCATATACGAAGTCACCTGAATGTCGTTAGCCTGCATAAATGCAACAAGTTTACGGTTCTGAAGATATGGGCTTAATTCGATCTGGTTAGTCGCAATATTTTCTTTGCCAACAACGTCCATAGCTTGTTGTAGCAAATCGATATTAAAGTTAGACACACCTATCGCTTTGGCTAGCCCTAATGTTTTGGCTTCCAGCAGTGCGGACATGTATTCTTTGAGGTTAGTGTCGCTGCCGGGCCAATGGATCAGGGCCAAATCAACATAATCAGTATTCAGCTTTTTCAAGCTCTCTTTTAAGCTTGGAATGAGCCGCTCCGCGTTTATATTCTCAACCCAGATCTTGGTGGTAATGAATAATTCATCTCGAGATACCTCAGCTTGACTGATCACTTCTCCAATCTCAGCCTCGTTAGCATATATTTGTGCAGTATCAATGACTCTGTAGCCGACTTCTAATGCATTTCTGACTGAGTCTTTTACTACTTCACCTTCTAAACGGAATGTGCCAACACCAAATGAGGGTACTTTCATATTATCTCCTAGCTATTTTTATTTATTATATAAACGATGAGACAACTTTACGCTCCGTTCTTTTTTCCGTAAAGTTAACAAAAATCAATTATATTTTGAGTAATAATCAACAATGAAAGCAACACTTGATGAGATGAAAACCTTCATGTCTGTGATCGATAGCGGCTCAATAAGTGCGGCAGCAAAATTGTTATCGCTCACAGTCTCCGCAGTGAGCCGCTCTATTTCACGGCTGGAATCAAAACTGGAAACCACCCTTATTAATCGTACCACTCGAAAACTTGATGTGACCAATGAGGGGGTGATTTACCTCGACAAAGTTAGGCACATACTCGAAGCAGTAGAAAACGCTGAAGAGCAATTACAATGTCAAAAGTACAAACCCTCTGGTTTACTGAGAATTAACGCTGCGACACCATTCTTACTGCACGTGCTTACTCCACATATTGCTAAATATCAAAAACAGTATCCCGATGTTGAAATTATTCTCAATTCAAGTGAAGACAATATTGATCTTTTGGAAACAAAAACTGACATCGCATTTCGCATTGGCGAACTGCAAAGTTCGACATTACGTGCTACTTTTATCGGTAGCAGTAGGTTAAGAATTATAGCTAGTCCGACGTACCTTGCTGAGAATGGCACTCCTACTTCAATTGAGCAATTACTTACCCACAAATTGCTGGGTTTTAGTAAACACAACTCCCTTAAGGAGTGGCCTATTATGGATGCAAAAAATAAGCTACTTCGGATAATGGGCAGTCTCAGGTCAGACAATGGAGAAACCATCCGTTCTCTAGCACTTCATGGAGCAGGAATCGCTTGTTTATCTGATTTCATGACTTACTCCGACAGAAAACAAGGCCGTCTTATTGAGGTGATGCGCGATCATGTGCACGGCATTAAACAACCTATTCATGCGGTTTATTACAAAAACGCTAGCACCTCAAGAAGAATCAGCTCATTTCTTGATTTTATAAAAAAAGAGGTGCTAACCAAAAATTTAGACTTTCTCTAACTGCTTCAGCTATTTTGTACAAAACAGTTTTGTCGTTTTGACGCTTTTTCCTGCTTTTTAAATCTCATAGCATCCGCAGCACAGTATTAACAATACAGCCACTGCTGAAACATTAGGATTCACTATGCACAAAGATTTAAGCAATACCTTTACCATTGGGGTTGAACTCCCCTTGGACAACGATTGGACAAGAGAAGGCCAAGCAAAACGTTTACGCCAACACAAACCCTTTGGCGTACCGGATATGAGCAAACATAAAGAACGAATCATGCTTGCTGATAAGTTAGGCTTCAAAGTCGCATGGGTGCGAGACGTGCCGCTATATGATCCTGACTTTGGAGATGCCGCTCAAATTTATGAATCATTCTCTTATTTGGGGTATTTGTCAGCTTGTACAAACAATATTTTGCTGGGCACGGCGGCAATCGTTCTTCCCTTGAGGCAGCCCTGGATTGTCAAAAAGGCGGCCGCCACTATTAACGAGCTGAGTAATAACCGATTGATTTTAGGCGTTGCCAGTGGCGACAGACCGATTGAGTATCCGCTGTTTAATGTCGATTTCGATAGCCGTTCAAAATTATTTCGATACAGCCTAGATATCCTAAAAGATAAAGAAGATAGTAAACTGAATGAAGGACAACATCTTCTCCCTGAATTCAAGAATATTCCAATATATGTGGCAGGTTTAGCGCAGCAGACTCCTGACTGGGTTGGCGAACATATGGATGGCTGGCTGGCTTATCCAGGCACCGCTGAAGATCACCAACATCGCGTTAATCTTTGGCGCTCTGTCGCAGGCAGCAAACCTTACGTAAGCTTTATTCATCTCGATTTAGTCGATGATCCAGATGCGCCAATCATTCGCCATCATTTCGGCGTACAGACGGGAGTGAAGGGATTGGTAGCCGAATTACAACGGATGAAACAAGCAGGCGTTAACCATATCGGCTTGCACTTTCGAAGAAATACACAACCTATTGAAGACTCACTAAAACAAATTGCCCGTGATGTACTGCCTCATTTCCAGCAATAGCAATTGACAATGCAGCCATTAGCAAGAGGCGGCATTGTCAGTCATAGCCATGATAAAAAAGGCAGCGGTTCTTAATCAATTTTGACCACTGTCTTGCGTTTTGTTTTTTCACTGTGTTCCAGTGCTTGTGGTAGTTGATCAAAGGAGAAAACGACAGGTTCATCGATTATCATTTGATTTGAGCTAATGAGTTCCATCAGCTGTTCACCAGCTTTCATCAGTTCAGTCCAGTCTTCACTGTCTCCGTAATCATGTAATGCCCCCAATGCAATCTCATGATAAGAGATGCTTCGTGTAAAAGGAGGATCAAGCGGCTTATCGATGCGATCTTGAATAGCAACGATATGACCATTTGCTTTTAAATGCTTAACGAAGCGACTCGCACTATCCTGACCGACAGCATCAAATATGGCATGATAGTTAAGGGTTATTTCTTCAGGTGCTCTCAATAGATGGAGGACCCCCAGTGCTTTCGACATCTCAATTGAGAGACTTTTAGAAAGAACATCAACATTAAATCCCGCTTCCGATAATAACTGAATGACAATTTTGCTGACTGCACCAACCCCAACGATCAGAACATTTCGGTCTGCTTTTACAGGTATTTTACTGAAAGCTTGCCAGGCTGTCAGCATAGGGCAAGGTAACGCCCCCGCCAAAGCAGAAGACATGCTTTTTGGTACTTTCATCACTCGTCCTGCATTTAAAACGCTAAAACGAGCAAAACTGCCCTGTTTTTTTAATGATTGATGAAAGGCGACTCTCTGGCCAAGTAAAGTCTCGCTCACGTTTTTGCCGACTTTTACAACTCTACCAACCCCATCAACTCCCGGCGTGTGCCCGTCTTCCCAGTTAAGGGGATTTGAATGAATGAATTTCCAATCAACTGGATTGATGCCTGCGATTTCATTTTCTAGCAAAATCTCGTTTGCATTAATCTCACAGTGACTGACACTTGATTGCTCAACTGAATGGAGAGAAGTGTTATAGGACCAAGCCGATATATGTTTGTTTTTCATAGTGATATATGCCTACCATAGGTGAATTAACGGTCATATTAGATGACCTTAAAAGCCTAATTGTAGGTGCGCTCTGAGTAAATAACAGCGCATCAATGACAAATAAATTTTGTAATATTTGCAAAAATAAAATGCTTTTATATGGCAGATTACAAAGACAGCCTTGGCTGAATAAAGTCAATAAATGCCGATATACGCCTGGCCACAGAAGAAGATTTGTAAAAGACAGCATTAATTTGTTCGCGATCGGTATTAAGCAGTTTTCCTTGCTCTAATAACGGCACCAACCTGCCGGCCGCGATATCTTTATTGACCATAAAACCTGATAAGCAAGCAATGCCATTGCCAGCAAGTGCCAGTTGCCGCACGGTTTCACCATTACTAGCTGTCAATGTTGGCTCAATATAATCACTTCCGGATAATGGCCAGCGGTTTAATACTTTTGCGCCGGCAAAACCAAGCAGTTCATGACTCGATAAATCACTGACTTGTTTAGGCACGCCTCTTTTAGCCAGATACTCTGGTGATGCCACTATATATAATAAACTTTTCCCTAACGGCCGCGCATGTAACGTAGAATCGTTTAATTTACCGATACGGATCGCCAGATCGGTTCTTTTTTCCAATAGATCTACAAAACCTTCATTGGAAGTGATCTCTAATTCAATATCTGGAAAAGCTTGTTTAAAAGAGTGAATCAGTGGCACCAGCTGATGGAATACAAAAGGGCTTGCCGCGTCGATCCGTAACCTGCCCGCGGGCAGCTCTCCGCGAGAGACAAGTTCTTCTTCTGCCTGCTGAATCTGTAATAACCCGACACGTACTGAGTCAACAAATTGCCGTCCTTCATCGGTCAGTTCTATCCGCCTTGTGGTGCGGTTTAAAATAGTAACACCCAATTGTTTTTCGACTTTGCTCACCGCGCGAGACACTCTAGCGACCTGAATATCTAAGCTGTCAGCAGCAGCAGAAAAACCGCCACTGTCGATCACTGTGAGTAAAATTGCTAAATCATCAGAACGCGTCAGCATGCTATTCACCTTTCATTATCAATAACTATATTTGCAATATTAACAAAAGTAATTTGTTAATAACACGATTTTTAACTACTTAAAAATCAATAATAATGCGCCCATCAAACGAAAACACAAATTGTGTTCCAATATCAAAATAGAAAAAGAGGGAAAAAATATGCCTTTAGCATTATTTGCATTGACGCTCAGCGCCTTTGCGATCGGTACAACCGAATTTGTCATTGTGGGGTTAATCCCTACCATGGCACAAGATTTAAATGTTTCATTACCTTCAGCTGGACTGTTGGTCAGCCTTTATGCAATGGGTGTTGCTATCGGTGCACCTGTTTTAACTGCGCTGACTGGCAGCTGGAACCGTAAGCATGTATTGCTTTCAGTGATGGCACTGTTTGTCGCAGGAAACTTATTGGCATGGCAAGCCCCTGGATATGAAACCTTGATTACTGCTCGTATCCTAACGGGGTTGGCGCATGGTGTATTCTTTTCAATAGGCACGACTATTGCAACAGGTTTAGTTTCAAAAGAAAAAGCCGCGAGTGCGATTGCGATCATGTTTACGGGTTTAACAGTCGCATTGGTGACGGGCGTTCCGCTGGGAACCTATATTGGCCAAACATTCGGCTGGCAGTCAACATTTTTAGTCGTAGCACTACTCGGGTTAATTGCACTTATTGGCAGCGCGCTATTAGTACCAAATAACTTAAAGCAGGCAGCAGCAACTAAGATTTCAGCGCAATTGAAAGTACTCTCGGAACCTCGTTTATTATTGGTATACGCCATTACAGCAATTGGTTACGGTGGATCCTTCATAGCATTTACTTACTTAGCACCTATTCTGGAACAGGTTTCTGGTTTTGATTCCAGCGCTATCGGTCTGATCATGTTGGTTTATGGCGTGTCGGTTGCTATTGGTAATATCTGGGGTGGAAAAATGGCGGATAAATTGGGTCCAATTAAAGCGCTAAGTGTTATTTTTACAGGTCTCGCTGCGGTGCTACTGGTGTTTAACTTCACTGCGGTTAACCCTATTGCAGCGGTAGCCACTATTTTAGTTTGGGGCGCATTTGCCTTCGGTAATGTCCCTGGTCTGCAAGTTTACGTTGTAAAACTGGCGGAAAAACATACACCTAACGCTGTTGATGTTGCATCTGGCCTTAACATTGCCGCATTTAACGTGGGTATTGCTCTAGGTGCTTGGGGAGGCGGTTTAATCGTCGAAGAAGCGGGACTGATGAATACTCCTTGGATTGGTGCGATTGTGGTGTTATTCGCTCTGGTATTAACACGCTTTAGTGGTTCATTAGACAAGAAAGCACAACACAAGGCATCAGTGACACGAACTGCTTAATGCTTAATGCTTAATGCTTAATGCTTAATGCTTAATGCTTAATGCTTAATGCTTAATGCTTAATAGAGTCTAACCGCATTATCATTAGAAGCGATATTTATAAAAATATCGCTTCTTTTTTCGCGTTTTTTTCATGCTTTAATAGAGAGATAATAATGGCAACTATTTTTATTACCGGTGCAAATCGTGGATTAGGTCTTGAATTCGTAAAGCAATATGCGCAGCAAGGTCACCATGTCATTGCCTGTGCTCGTAACTTTACGCAGGCAACAGAGCTATCTCAGTTAGCGATACTTCATTCCAATATTCAACTTCATGAACTAAATGTGATGGATGAGGATCAGATCTCTGAGTTAACAACAGTATTTAAAAATCAACCCATAGATGTACTTATTCATAACGCTGGCGTGGGTGGATTTCAGTGTGAGGCCTTAGGAGATATGGATCAAAAAGGCTGGCTAGAAGTATTAACCGTCAATACCGTTTCCCCGATGCTAATCACTCAAGCGCTATTAGCAAACATTCTAGCGAGTAAAGCGAAAACTATTATTGGCCTTACGTCTATTCTCGCTAGTATTGATGATAATAATTCTGGTGGTCGCTATAGTTACCGCGCATCCAAAGCTGCGCTTAATCAAATCATCAAATCGCTTGCTTGCGAACTCTCAGATGATGGCGTAAAAGCGGCAGTTATCCACCCTGGTTGGGTAAAGACAGCAATGGGCGGAGCCGATGGTAAAATAACGCCAGCGCAAAGTATTAAAGGCATGATGAATGTGATTGAAAACCTGCAAAGCAAACATTCAGGATCTTTCTTTGTCTACGATGGAACACACTTGCCATGGTAAGTGCAATCGCTAAATGATGCAGGCTTGAAGTCTTTAGGTTCATAGGGCATACCGGAGCTAAAGGGTGAAAAGATATTTACGCTCGTTATGGGATAAATAGAGTGTAAATTAAATTGTCTAAACAACAAAATAGAGCAAAGCTCTAAGCCGGTTTGCGCCCTTAGCAACCTAGAAAATTAAAGAATTTCGTGAGTATATTTAAATGCGAAGTATAAAATAGATCTAGATATTAACTTTGAAGTTAGAGATTAATGCTTCCAATTTGAAGCGATAACTAAACCCCGTTCACCCCAGTATAATGCCGATCGTTTAAGGATCTGTTAAGAAAACTTGAACGATCTTACAGATAGATCATAATCCTCAATCTTATTAAAGGTTGGGGATTTTTTTTGTTTAATCAAGAAATGGAATTAGTTTATGAGTCATTTGAAAATAAAGATTCATACAACAATGTTTTAACTGCTATCGATACAAAATGGATCGAAGAGGCATTGTTTAAAACACAAAAAGCAAGTATTCGGCGCCGGCGTTTACCCGCTGAACAAGCTGTATGGCTCATCATTATGATGGGCTTGATGCGCAACCATTCTATTAAAGAAGTTTGTGGGTC
>NZ_AXWP01000038.1:0-64748 GCF_000482725.1 Psychromonas arctica DSM 14288 | reverse complement strand
TTTCGAACCACATATCATAAGTAACTCCGTACTTTGTAGTGATGGTGCATGGCCTTATGTGAATATTGCAGAGCACAAGAATTGTGATCATAAACGATTAATCAATGGGAAAAATAGAGTAATAGAAAACATTTACCACATCCAAACCGTTAATGGTGCAATCACTCACTTTAAGAGTTGGGTGGTAGGCAAAATGAAAGGGGTAGCGACTAAGTATTTACCGCATTATCTAACTTGGTTTAGAGAAAGTAGCGCAAAGTATGATTTTCAACAAATTTTACTCGCCGCTTATAGGTGACAACAGTGTAATGGAACAGAGCCAAATAATAAGCAATCCAAAGCTTCGGTTAAATGCCCCTTTTCGAGACAAACGCTCTCCAAATACCAAGTAGTGGTATTGATATTACCTTGCACACTTCGGTCGCCTCGTTGATAAAATGCACAGGTACTAATCGCCGCATTATACTGCTCTATATGTTGTTTAGCCTTATCTTGACCCATTTTTGCATTATCTACCCAGTAGCGGAAATTTGCCTTAAGACCTGATTCAAAGCTATTTAAAAATTCAACATTATCGCCTTTTTTACCGGCAGGAAACATAATGCAATAGCGGCTGTGGTAGTCGGTTACTAACCAATATTTTTTGCGCTGTATCGTTACGCAGTGGACTACCCATTGCCATTGAAATGCACCGTTTTCCTGTGGGTCTACATCCTCTGGAAAAACAGGGGATGCAATCGATTCGGCAATCGTTTTGTGTGGTGATGGTTCAATACAGGTGATTTTTTTACCATCGCGTTTAACACTAAAAAAATCGGCTGCCGCTTTGGTGCAGTTAAAAATTAACATGAGATTTTCCTTTCATATTTACCTCTCTATTGTTCATTTTTATTAAGCTTGAATGCAAGTCATATAGCGTTGTTTATCGATTTTCCAGTATTACTCTTCTAAGCTGTGTAGTTCGCTAAGCCTAAACAGGGAGAATAAGATGGTGTAGCATTATTTTCTATACTCATTTTCCTGGCTTATTCTGCTTTTTGGCATTGGTTATACATTTGTTTTTAACCTCGGCTCAATACCAATAGACCCAGTGTACTTCATTTCTTTTATTGTATTTATAGCATATTGTTTAATAAAATTAATAATCACTTTACTCCCTTTAATAGTCTATTATATTGCCTCTTCCTGACTTGCGTGTGCTCAAATATCTAACAGCAGATTATCCTGCTTAAAGCGCTCCACATCTTACAATCACCATAGGTATCAAGCTTAATGTCGCCTCTTTTATTAATGCTTCTCTCTACTGTTTGTTTGTCATTAAGTGGCTTTCTCGCCAAGTACTTAGAGCATATTGTACCTATTAATGTGTTACTGATGGCTCGCTTGATAATCCCTGCGATTATTATGTTAGCTACTGCTTTTATATTAAGAGCGAAACTTCCAACTTTCGCTGAAACAAAGGTGATCGGAAAACGTTCTATTTTTATCGCGTTAACGCAGTTTTGCTTCTTTTTAGCATTATCGAAATTAAGCCTGATTGAGTTAGTGGTTTTATTTAGTACCGGCCCACTGTTTATTCCGATTATTGAAAAAATATTATATGGCTCCACAATATCTAGACCGATAGTACTGACATTAGTTTTTTCATTTTTTGGCGTTATTGTGCAATCTGGAGTGATCAATGGTGTGCAATTTCAGTGGGGCATGTTGCTAGGGTTATTAGCGGGTTTTTTTAATGCATGTTCGCAAGTATCGATGTACAAATCCAGCCAAATTAAATTAGACCCATTTATGATCAATGGCGTTAGTTTTTTAATTGCAGCAATATTAGTATTACCCATTGCCACGTTATTAATGCCGTCATCTACTTCTGAATTTGCTTATTGGTTATTTCCTTATGCGGCAGTCATTGGAGTAATGGGGGCATTGAGTGTTGGCACACAATTATTTAGAACTAAAGCGTATCAACGATCTCTGTCGAGCGCAGAACTAGCCCCTATATTTTATTTAAATATATTTATTGCCGCTTTATTACAAGCTATCTTCTTTGAACAAAAATTTCAGCTATTTCAAGTCGTAGGTTTAGCGATTATCGCTAGTGCTTGTTTGGCGTATTCTTATGCCCGTTATCATTCAAGGTGAATTGTATCCATGGTTGACAAGCCAACCAGTGATGGTATTAATACCTTGTGTGGCAATAACATCAAAATGATCAGAATGAAGGAAATTAAAATAAAAGAGTGAAAATTGAAGTGATGACTTTGCAAAGCATATTTCCTCGCAAAGTCATCTTGAATACAGATTAATGATTAAGTGTTTGCTCGCCTTGACCAAAGTGCCAATCAAAATGGAAATGCTGTGTAATATCTTGATCTTTACGCTGATAGGTATGACTGCCAAAATAATCACGCATTGCTTGTATTAAGCTTGCTGATGAGTCCGCTTCACGATAACTATCATAATAACCGATCGCTGAGCTGGTGGTTAACATTGGTAAACCTTGGCCGATTGCTTCGGTCAATACTTGTCGCCATGCTAATTGTCCTTTAGCAAGGTCGTTACTAAATCGCTCTGCAAGCATTAAGTTGGGAAGCTGAGGCTGGCTTTGATAAGCCTCGGCAATATCATTCAGGAAAGTGGCGCGAATAACACAGCCTGCACGCCAAATTTTAGCAATCACCACATAATCAAGTTGCCAGTTATATTCTTTGTCCGCAGCTGACATCAGCTCAAAACCCTGTGCATAACTGCATATTTTTGAACAATATAAAGCGTCTGATAATTTATCTATCCATAGTGCTTTATCTTTTGCTTGTACCTCCGGACCGGCTAATTGTGATGCACCAATAGCACGTGTTTTCTTTTGTGTGCTTAAACAGCGCGCAAATACCGAAGCTGCAATCGCATTCGCAGGGACACCTAATTCCAAAGCCTCACGAGCGGTCCAGTTACCGGTACCTTTTTGTCCCGCTTGGTCTAGGATCACATCAACCAAAGGCTGGCCAGTTTTAGGATCTACGGTACGTAAAATATCAGCGGTAATACCAATCAGATAACTTTGTAGTTTGCCTTTGTTCCACTGACTAAAGACATCAGCGACTTCAACGGCAGACATGGCTAATACTTGGCGCATGAATTGAACTGTCTCGGCAATCATTTGCATATCCGCATACTCAATGCCGTTATGTACCATTTTCACAAAGTGCCCAGAACCAATCGGCCCAATGTATTCAGCACAGGGCTCGCCTTCAGGTAGCGGTTGTTCAACATGAGTACGTGCAATTTCAGCCCCTGTTACTGGATCAACTTTTGCTGAGATAGCTTGCCACATCGGTTTCAATTGCTGCCATGCGGCTTTGTCACCGCTGGGCATTAACGAGGGGCCGAAACGTGCGCCTTGCTCGCCACCGGAAATGGCACAAGTAAAGAAATGGAACTTATTTAGATAAGCTTGGTGGCGAGTAATGGAGTCTCGCCATTGGCTGTTACCAGTGTCGACAACAACATCATCAGGTGCTAAGCCCGCAGCAATTAGATCTTGGCAAATAATATCGACGATAGGACCCGCTGGAACAGATAATACAATACGGCGAGGCGTAGTAAGTTGTGCCATTAATTGTGTTAGATCTTGCACTGTTTGTAATGGTGCCGCGGTTAATAACTGATGTTGCGCTAGTAGCGCTTGGCTGCGTAGTGGATTGGTATCAAAGGCGACCACAGAAAATCCACGCTCGGCTAAGTTTAGTACCATGTTTGCACCCATTACACCCAAGCCGATCACGGCAATATCTTTTTGTTCTTGCATTAAAACCTCAATATTTAAATGAATGCCTGATTTATGGCTAAATGGCCATATTTATTATGCTTCTTATTAGGCCATCTTTATTATTATTTCACGTTATTAGTTCGATGCTTCTGTGTCACGTAGGTATTTCAATGTAGCTATTTTTAACATAACTATTTCTAAACTCACTACTTTTAGCACAATTACCTCCACCACAAGGCTAAGATTGGGAAAATAATGACTAATCCAAGTGTTAATACTTGTAAGCAGATGAAAGGCACTAGTGCACTGAATATCTCACCCAGGCTAATATCTTTGGGCGCTACAGATTTTAAGTAGAAAGCAGCCGGACCAAAAGGAGGGGAAAGGAATGAGACCTGCATATTTAAACAGAATACAACACCAAACCAAACAGGATCCATACCTAAGCTAACAATAATCGGTACAAAAATAGGCATAGTTAATAATGCGACACCAACCCAATCAAGGAACATACCTAATACTAATAGGATAGCCATCATAATAAGGAGTGTAGTCGTAGGGCTGCCACCACTGAGTGCCAGTATGGTGTCACCTACAAAATCAATTCCACCCATCAGGTTATAAACACCAACTAATGCGCTGGCACCAATCCCAATCCAGATGATCATGCCACAGGTTTTCATGGTCGAGATCGCGGCATCTTGTAGCATTGAAATATTAAGCTCTTTACGGATCCAAGTACTTAACATAATGCCTACAACCCCTAATGCAGAGGCTTCTGTGACCGATGCAATACCACTATAAATGCTGCCAAGTACCACTGCCACCGACAATAATGGGAAGAATAAGGCTTTAAAAAAGTTAGGTTGTGTTTTGGCATCTTCCGCGAGTTCTTCAGCCGTAGGTAAAGGGGCTAAAGCAGGGTTTAATTTACAACGTATTAATACATATAGAATATAAAAAATAGCCAGTAATAATGCAGGTACAAAGGAGGCTTTAAATAAGTCACCAATAGATACACTAGCGGTTAAACCGTAAATAATAAGTACAATGCTTGGAGGTAACATGGTGCCTAAAGCACCGCCAGCACAGGTTGTGCCAATAGCTAATTTACGGTCGTAACCTAAGCGCAACATTTGTGGTAACGCTAATATACCAAGCAATACCGTTTCACCACCAATAACGCCTGACATTGAAGCTAATATAACCGCAACTAATAAAGTTTGTACCGCAACACCACCACGTAAACGCTTGCCGAATAACTTCATGGCTTCGAATAGATCATGGGCAATGCCGGAACGATCTAATAACGCGGCCATCAATACAAACATCGGCACCGCAAGAAAGATATAACTGTCTACAAAACTATATAAGCGGCTAGTCACCAAAGGCAGTGCGTCGATACCAAACCAACCCACGGTAAAAAAGAGTGCAACAAAACCAGTCACAAATGCTAGCTGCATACCGGTTAACAGTAGCGCTATCATCAAAAACAGCATTAATAAGCTACCATAGCCGATGCCAATTGCAGATAAATCAAACATGAGAGTGTTTCCTTAGCGCTTTGATTTCGGCAATCAAATGCAATAAAAATTGAATGGTAAGAATACAAAAGCTAATAAAGATAACCGCTTTTAATAGTGCAGGGAAAGGAGGGTTCCACGCACTACCTGAAGTATTGAGTCGCAGTTCGCCTAGTGGAGAAAACCATGCACTTTCAACCAGTGTATAAGCGCCATAAGTCATCAATGCAGAAAAAATAATACCGATGATATGGTGTAATAAATTAAGGTAATGGCGGGTACGCTGAGAAACAACATCGTAAATAAGCACTACACGCACATGTTTGTTAGATGCGAAGGCATACAATCCGCCAATCACAAATAATGAACCGCCAATAAAAGACGCCGTTTCATGCACCCAAATGGTTGGCGAGTTAAATGCATAACGCATCACCACTTCATAAAAAGAGATAAAGACAGTGAAAATAAACAACATGCTCAGCCAGTTACTTACTTTTAAAATGGCAGCATCAAGTTTGTTCTTAGGTTGCTCATCTTCTTGAGGTTGTGGCATGACTTTTTTGGTAGGCATAAGAGGCTTCCAGATAAAGCAAGGGTTTAGGCAACCCTTGCGATTAAGTTGAGATTATTGCTTATAACAGACCGTTTTCTGCTAAGAAGGTAGTCACCGATTGATATACTTTAGCGGCGTTATCCGAGCGAGCTGCAAATGTTTTCCACTCACCTTGGGCAATGCTACGGAATTTTTTACGCTCTTCAGCAGACCAGTCGTGAATAGTGATATTAGGATTTGCTTGTGCTTCTTTAATCGCTGCTTGGTCGGCAATTTTTAACTGCGTCGTCATATCGTAAGAGAAATCACGTACAGATACCGTTAAGATCTCCTGAAGATCCATTGGTAATTTATCCCATTTTTTCTGACTTACTGAAATATCGATCAGAGGCAACGAGTGAAAACCAGGTTGAACAGGGTGTGTTGCCACATCATTTAAACCATTTTTTTGGTTAGTTGAGAATACAGTGTAATCGGCAGCATCAATAACGCCTTTGCTTAGCCCTGTAAATACTTCTGAACCAGGTAAGTTAACTGGAGACGCGCCAGCTGCAGCAAATACTTGTTGTACTAAGCCTTCTGGAGCGCGTAGTTTAAGTCCTTTTAAGTCAGCAACACCATTCAGCGGTACTTTAGAAACAAACGACTCAACACCGGTAGTTGATGCGCCAACAAACTTCACACCATAAGGAGCGTATAACTCAGTCATTAACTGATTACCGCCACCGTAATTCATATATTGTAAAAGCTGCGTTGTATCAGACCATGCACCGACCATATTACCAATTAAACCAAAGGCAGGGTCTTGACCTGAGAAATAACCAGTTGCAGTAATTTGGCCATCTAAAATACCCATTTTAATCGCACCTAATGTTTCAGTATGCTTTACCACACTTGCAACAGGTAATAATTTGATATCAATACGCCCATTAGACATCTTCTCTACACGATCAGCCCATTCTTGTTGTACCTGAAAATTTTTGTCACCAGAAGGATCAGACGATTGAATTTTAAACACAAAATCAGCCGCCATTGCAGAAGTCGATAACAGGCCTGCAATAACACCCGAGAGTAATGATTTGTGAAGCTTTTTCATGTTGAGATTCCTTTTTCCAATAAGTGTAAATTTCAAATTAATCATGTCCAGTTACAAATAGGTTACCGGTAACTTGAAGCGTATGTTACCGGTAACTGCTAGCTTTTTTAGTGTTTTTGATCACAATTTCATAAGCAGATATTAACCTCATTCTTGATAAAGATCATTTTTTAGCACTTATTCTGGCTTTTTTATAGTGATTATTTAGCATCATTTTTAACGCCTATACTATTGAAATTAAATAATTTAATTGTTGATTTAGTTTGTTAAGTAAGCACGCTTGCATGGTGTGATCATTGCAAAGAGAGGCTAGTGAGTGTTTTTTTATTGTTGAGGGGCAGTTCACATTCTTAGACGTTACGCGTAACATGTTACCCGTAACGTGATATTGTTTTTAGCAATATTAGTGACATAACTTGATCAACATAAGCAAGATGGATAGGGGAGCGGGATGAATAAACTACCTAGTGGTGCGGTATTGATAATAATGGGAGTCGCAAGCAGTGGTAAATCATCAATTGGCCAATCGCTGGCAAAAGCATTAAATATTAAATTCATTGATGGTGACGACCTACATCCTAAAGCCAACATCTTAAAAATGGCTTCTGGTCATGAATTAAATGATCAAGACCGTGTTCCTTGGCTAGAAAGAATTCGAGATGCGGCTTTTAGCATTGAGAAAAAGAATGAAAATGCAGTGATCGTATGCTCTGCGTTAAAACAAAAATATCGCCGATTAATTTGTGAAGATAACAATCAAGTAACTTTCTTGTTGTTACATGGCAGTTTTGAACTAGTGCTACAACGCATGCAGAATCGCCAAGGACACTTTATGCCGGTGGCTTTATTAAAAAGCCAGTTTGAGGCATTAGAATTACCCACTGCAGATGAAAAGAACGTCATTAAAATCGATATTGATGGTAGTGCCGAAGTCGTAGTGCAGCGTTGTATCGAAGCCACGCAGACGTTAATAAACTAGTTAACCTCAATTCAGGATGATGAAAACGTCTGTATATTTAAAGTCATATTATTGATTATACAGTGCTGCTCGTTTTGTAAAGTGTTGCTTATCCAGAACTGAGGTTAGTTATAAAATAGTTAAAGCAAACCATAACAGTAGCGGCATGCTTAATACCGATAATAGGTTGCCATACAACACCATAGAAGCAACGGTCGCACCATTCAACTGGTATCGCTCTGCAAGTAAATAATTCATAACTGCTGGTGGCAACATCGTAAATAACACCATCATTTGTAGTTGTAATTGGGTTAAAGGTATCCATAAATAGATCACCGCAAAGGTGATCGCGCCGCTTAATAATGAAGTCAGCGTACTTATTAAACCAATTTTAACTCCCGAACGATTAACATAAATGAGTTGGCTACCTAATGAAAAAAGCATCAAAGGGATCGCACTCTCACCGAGTAAATTAGCAGCCTCCCATACCGGTTCCCAAATAGATACATCGAATAGATTCAATGCTAGAGCAGTCACAGTGGCGTACATAATCGGCATGCTTAACAATTGTTTGAAACCTTGTTTATTAATGCCGCTAATAATCACAATGCCCAGTGTTAATTGCAAACAGGTTGAGACTATCATTAATAACACTGCATCACTTTTCGCAATTTCACCAAAGGTATAAACAAAAAGCGGGATCGCTAAATTACCGCTATTACGAAACATGTGTGGAGGCACCCAAACTTTCACGTTCCAATGATAGAAACGGCATAACATAGCAATCAAAAGGCCGGGTAATATCACCGCAATCACACTCGCGGCAATCAAATTAACCTGCTTGCTACCCAGGGGCATATTCACCAAAGAAGCAAACACCAGTGCCGGTACAAAATAATCGAGATTTAACTTATTAATCGGCCCCATGTCGATCGAAGTACGGCGTGCGCAAATATAACCGGCCAATACGACCACAAACATTGGGAATAAAATTTCTATAATGCGTAATAACATAATAATAATTCAACCGTAGCGGAAAGCGGAAGTTGACCGTCATATTGATAGGTAAAATAGCTGCTCTGTTATAACGAGAGAGCAGCTATCAATGTATATATTAGCTTTTAATCGTTTAGGAAAACCATCGCTCAACCTAAAGCCTAAAAGCTAGAACCTAGAGATTGTTGTAATGTAATCACCGTAATACCTTATTTAACGATTCCAGTTGAGATTAAATACTCTCACCATGGCGGATCTCAACCCCTAAATCAATCACTGCATCGGTGATCGCTTCACCTGCTAAACGTGCAATTAACTGTTGCGCGGTGACCTGACCTATCTTTTCACGCGGCGTTACCACAGTTGCTAACTTTGGCACCATAGACTGGCCTATATCGTGGCCATGGAAACCAGCAACTGCAATCTGTTCAGGAATTTTTAAGCCCATTCGTTGCGCTTCAAAAATAGCACCGATCGCCAAGTCATCATTGGTACAAAATAACCCATCTGTTTGTGGGTAGGCAGCTAGCGTACGAGTTAACAGTTCCGCACCAAGTGAAAATGAAGAAGCCGCTTCAGTCATCATACTTTTACAACTAAGGCCATGCTCTCGCATCGCTTTTTCATAACCTTGTTGTCTTAATTTCGTTCGAGTATCTAAGCGCGCCCCTAAATAAACAATATGCTGGTAACCTTTTGCAATCATCGCAGAAACCATCTGATAACTCGCTTCAAGATTATCAACTCCCACTGCTTGTTCAATTGCCGGTGACGCCACATCCATCATTTCTATCACAGGAATACCCGCCGTTTTAATCATCTTTAACGTTCTCGGGGTGTGCTGGCTTTCAGAAAGAATTAAACCGTCGATATGATAAGACAATAAAAAACTAATCCGTTTTTCTTCTAGCTCTGCACTGTATCCATAATGAGCAAACATGGTTTGATAACCCGCCGCTTCTGTCACTCGCTCAATACCACGAATCACTTCAGAGAATACTTGATTGGTTAAAGAGGGCACTAAGATACCAATGGCGTGGCTTTTTGCATTAGACAGTAAATCCGGTGCACGGTTAGGAATGTAACCTAATTCTTCTACCGCGAGCGATATCTTTTTTTGCATCTCTGAGGAGACTTGTTGTGGGTCTCGCAGGTAACGACTAATAGTCATTTTGGTTACGCCGACAATGTTAGCGACATCTTGGAGGGTAGGTCTTCTTTTCTTGCTCATAATCATAGCCTATGGAATGTTACCTGTAACATAACAAGACTCGTTAATGGATGCCACAACATTAATCAACTTGGCACAGACAAATAATAAAAAGTGTTAGCCAGTAACAAAAAATATCAAGTACGCAGTCATAGGACGAATTAATTAACCCTATGACTTTTTGCTATTTCAAAGTGAGCTGACTGCTACGCCAACGTAGTAGGTCGATGATACAAAACAGGGTTAGACTGACATCTGTTAAAGGTAAGGTATAACCTAGGATGAGGGTTATTTGAGTGTTTGTGTTGAGTTTTAACCAAGCTACGGTAAGGGTCTTTTGTTTTTTTGGGCTGGTGGTTTTTATGTTGCGACGACCTAGTTGTAACTATAAAAATATTCCTAATCTAGCGGTAACCCACATCCATGAAGCAGTCAATTCAATGTAATAATGGTCTAATGTGGGATCGATAAATAATAAAATGGAATTTATGGTGTTGATAATGCCGATCGAAGGAGCTGCATTATCAATTAATTGAAAGTTAGAGGTTGTCACTAAGGTACAAGAGGCTTCGACACTGTTTTAGGATCAGCTGTAGGAGTTACCTTAGGTGCCGCTTTGTTGACTTTTTTTGGTATTGTCTTGTGTGTTAGCGCTGGCAATAAATGCAATTTATGATGAATTGCATGGTGGATAAAGGATAGTTTAGTGCGCACAGCTTGCGTTAATACAAAAGGGTAGGCATCTGCTAATCCCATGCTCCGGTTTAAGGAGTTGAGGATCACTGAAAAATCGACCCACGTATCTAGAATATTACTGATCGCTGTTTGCCCTGAAAAAAAGTACGCATCTTGTGGTAAGTTTAATTCTCCTACCTCTTCAGAATCCGCCTGTTCACCAGATGTTGAGCCGGTAATGGAAAAGTTCTGTGCTGTTTCTAGGGTATCAATGATGTGCATATAATGCGCCCAAGACTCTGCCCAGTCTTCATAGGGGTGCATAGTGGCATATTCACTAATATAATGTTCAGGCCAATTTTTTGGTGCGCCATGTTGGTAATGCTGGTCTAGTGCTTCTTGATAATCGAGCTGATCATCACCAAAGTATTGCTTACATAATTGTTGTTTTTCTGGCGTATGGACGATTAATTGGTCAAAGTAGTAGTGCCCTAATTCATGTCTAAAATGCCCTAACAATGTACGATAACGTTCACCCATCGCATCTTTTGTTTGTGAGCGAGAAACATCGTCGGCTTCGGCTAGGTTGATAGTGATATGACCACAATCATGGCCAGTAAACACAGTTTCATGGCCGGCTAATGGGCTAGTAAAGTGGTCATTAACATTACGGTCGGTAATAAAATCAAAACTTAATCCATTGTCTGGGTCTTGCGCGATCGTCTTGAGCGGTAATGAAAGCGCTTTTAAGGTATACAATGCACGACGCTTTGCTACTTCCATTTTTTGCCATAACGGAATATGTTCAGCAATACTCAAATCGGGCACTGTTTCGTTAAAACGACAAGCAAAACACAACACTTCATCTTTGCCTTCAACAGGCACAAACGTATTTAAATTTACCATACCGTTACAGGCTTCAAATTGGGCGTTGTTATCACATTTTTGATAATGGATAGTGGGTGCAATCGCTTTAAAAAATGAACCTGTTACTTGATCAAATTCATAGGGCTCTACTTGATCAAAGTTGTCATCGAGCCCTACGGTTCTGTTACAAGCGAGACAATGACTGCTTTCAAAAAACAAAATAGGTTGATCCGCGCAGTCACATTGAAATGTTTTCATATAAATACTCTATTAACAAAAATAAAAAGCCAGCATATTTAATGCTTTAACTTGCAGAAATACACTTGCTTAAATACGACTTAATAGATCCGACTTTTTAGTATTGTACTCGTCATCTGTTAATGCACCCATCTCATGCAGTTGTGCTAATTTTTCTATGATATCAAGCGTCTGAGTAATAGATTTTTGGTCTTTCTGATCTATCGGTTGCTTGTTGTGGCTGTTGTTATCGTTGTTGATACCGTTTGTATTAGCTGAGTAATTGTTGTCTAGGTTGCCATTTGTTGATTGTTGTTGGCTACTGCTGTTATTCGCGCTGCTATTTAGGCCGTTATTATTGTTAAGGTTGTTATTACTAAGATTGTTATTTGTTGGCATGTTATTCATAGCAGGCGCAGCCACGTCAGCAAAATTAGTGTTCGCTACTACTGGTAATGGTTGACCTGTGATCAAAGGCAAACTGCTTACATTAATGGTGCCCCACTGGCTATTGAAAGTCAGAGAAGTGTTATTACCTTGCTGTTGGCTGACGCCACCAATGTTGTGATCTAATGTGTCATAGACGGACACTTGGCCATTCAATTCCACTGCTAGACGATTTGGAAAAACCGCATAACGGATATTGTTTTGAGCACCGCTACTAAACGGACTGCCGAGGTTACTTGGCCACCATTGATTGCTGCCTGGTGTACCTGCTGGAATGACCGGAAAAATTTGGTTGTTACTGAGTATGTTTGCTAACTCATTACATAAATTGTCGACGGTTGTTTTTAGGCCGTTATTAAACATATCGCCGACCATGGTCATACCACCGCGCATCCATTGTCCTGAACCACCTAATTCAGGGCAGTTAAATTGTGCCATAGAGCCGCCGCCATTATTCACTGCAACTAACATGTGAGTCACTGCACCGTAACTTAAGCCATAACGTGACGCTATATCATTGACGAGGTTTTCACCAACATTAGTTAGTTTTTGCATAATAATATGCCCTTTTTATAAATTGAGTGGGAGTAAATAGCCAAAGAAAAAGGCTGGGTTAGCGTCTGTTGTGTAATAGGGTGTTTAATAAACATCCTGCCTATATTACTCATACTGAATACCGCTTGATTATATCTTAAGGTCGTTTGTTTAACCGCAAGGTGGCGGTTAAAAGATGCACTATCATAGCATCATTCTTGAGCTTCTTAGCAGCTTTATCGAGCACTCTTTTTTATTTTTTTTTAATATAAATTAATCTCTTTTTTAATAGATACTTAAGAGCTCTGAATGATAGAAAAAGAGATTACAGGTAGTCTTTTTTATGATCCTTACATATCTTCAAAAGTTAGACGTTTTCGAACTATTTACATTGCTTTTTTCATCTCTTTAATCGTTTCTTTTTGATGCTTTAAAGAAAAAGATATATGGATTAAGTTATCTTCATTATTTTTTATATTTAATAGAATTGATTTTTAAATTCGATACGAATTAAATCTTTAAATGTTATTTTCCTCAAACATGTGTGATTAAACACTGTTCAATTGTATTTTTTATACGTATAAATGATATTAATTTCATTAAAGATTATTTAATATTTTGTACTTTTAAAGACATTCGCAGTTATAGCGCTTTGATAAGGTAAAGATAAAACAGAATCTTGTATGTATTGTTTTTTTTCTGTTCTAGCGCTGGTTTTTTCGCCAAAAATATTTTTAGTCTATTTGATTTTTAAGGGCTATTTTAGTGCATCACTGCACCATTTCTAAAAAGCTTCGCTATTTTAAAAGCCATTATTGAGCATATTAGCTGTTTAATTGTGCTGTTTGATGATTAATTAACCTAAAACCTTTGTTTTTTATGGTTTAAGTAAGTGGAATAAATATTGCACAAAATAAATACAATACTAAGAAAGATTTTCATGTTATCTATATAGCTGTAATTTATGAAAGGGGATTAGTCGATGACCATTACTGTTGGTATTTCACACCATACTGAATATAAATATGACCGTTCTGTTAACATGGGGCCGCATATATTTCGTTTACGACCCGCACCTCATAGCCGCACTAAGATTAAAAGTTATTCCTTAAAAATATTACCCGAAGATCACTACATTAATTGGCAACAAGATCCCTTCGGTAACTATCAAGCCCGCGTCGTATTTAACAAACCAACCACAGAGTTCAGTTTTACCGTCGATTTAGTCGCAGAAATGACGGTCATTAACCCCTTCGATTTCTTTTTAGAAGAATATGCAGAAGAATTTCCATTTGTTTATGACAGCGTTTCAAAATCGGAATTAGCACCTTATTTAAAAAAACGTAAAGCCAGCCCTAAAATGCTAGCGTTAGTTGCATCGCTGCAACCTAAAGAGCCGCTTCGCAGTGTAGATTTTTTAGTGGCGGTTAATCAGGCCATTTATGAGTTAGTAGGGTATGGCATTCGTTTAGAGCCAGGGGTGCAAACCGCCAATGAAACCCTGAGTAAAAAAACCGGGTCTTGTCGTGATTCATCTTGGTTATTAGTACAATTATTCCGTCATTTAGGGTTAGCTTCTCGTTTTGTTTCTGGTTATTTAATCCAATTAACTTCTGACCAAAAATCGCTGGATGGCCCGAGTGGTCCTGAAGAAGATTTTACTGATTTACATGCGTGGGCAGAAGTTTACATTCCGGGGGCGGGTTGGATTGGTTTAGATCCTACCTCTGGTTTATTTGCGGGAGAAGGACACATTCCATTAGCCTGTACCCCTGAACCAAGTTCTGCAGCACCGGTTACCGGTGGTATTGACGACTGTAAATCAGAGTTTAGCTTTTACAATAAAGTGACGCGTGTGCATGAAGATCCACGTGTGACTAAACCTTATTCAGAAGCACAGTGGTCTGCTATTAATCGTTTAGGTCAGCATGTTGACAAAACCTACGATGAAGAAGGTATTCATTTAACCATGGGCGGTGAGCCTACGTTCATTTCTATTGATGATATGGAACATGCACAATGGAATACGGAAGCCGACGGTAAAGAAAAACGTCAGTTAGCGCAAAACTTATTTGTAGAAATGAATAAGGTATTCACGCAAGGTGGTTTTACCCATTATGGACAAGGTAAATGGTATCCAGGTGAGCCATTGCCGCGTTGGCAATATGCATGTTATTGGCGCAAAGATGGGGTAGCTCTATGGGAAGATGCCAGTTTATTAGCGGATCCCAATAAAGACTACAAATTAGACCATACGGATACCAAGAAATTTGCTGAAAAGCTGAGTGATGCGTTAGGTTTAGGTAAAGAAGCATTGACCACTGCCTATGAAGATATTCTTTATCATCTCTGGCAAGAAGGGTCTTTACCTACCGAAGTTGGTCCCAAACAACCTGAATTATTGCATGCCATGAGCCGCCAAGGCTTTTTGAAAAAAATGGAGTTAGGCATAGAAAAACCAGTCGGTTATGTGCTGCCATTGCAATGGAATGGCGGTAAAAATTGCTGGCAATCTTGTACTTGGGAATTTACGCGCGGGCATTGTTTCCTCTTACCGGGTGAATCTCCATTGGGTTATCGCTTACCTTTAGACAGCCTGGAGTGGACAAGTAATATTATTGACCGCGACCCCTTTGATATTCCAGAAGAATTTTCTAAACCTAAAAAGCTGAAAAAAGGTTTTATTGGTAAAGAAATGATTAAAACGGCAATGGCATTAGAAGTACGAGATGGTCGTTTATATATCTTTATGCCACCGACTAGCCATTTTGAACATTATTTAGGTTTATTGACTGCCATTGAAGGGGTAGCAAAAGCATTGTCTATGCCGGTGGTGATTGAGGGTTATAACCCACCTAAAGACAGCCGTGTTGAAAAGTATGCGGTTACGCCTGATCCGGGTGTGATTGAAGTGAATATTCACCCTTCTAAATCGTGGGATCAGTTAGTTGAAAGAATGACTACCTTATATGCGTTAGCTAAAGAGGCACGTTTAGGGACGGATAAATTTATGGCCGATGGTCGCCATACGGGAACCGGTGGTGGTAACCATGTGACCTTAGGCGGGGAAACGCCGGCTCAAAGTCCGTTTTTACGTCGCCCTGATATATTAAGAAGCTTTATCACCTATTGGCAGCATCATCCTGGGTTATCTTACCTATTTTCTGGTTTATTTATTGGTCCAACAAGTCAAGCGCCTCGTGTTGATGAAGCCCGCGATGAAGTGTTATATGAATTAGAAATTGCATTTTCACATATGCCTGAAGGCGAGGTCCCGGAACCTTGGTTAGTTGACCGATTATTACGTAATCTGTTGGTTGATTTAACCGGTAATACACACCGTGCTGAGTTTTGTATTGATAAGTTATATTCGCCAGACTCTGCAACAGGGCGTTTAGGGATTGTGGAATTTAGGGGCTTTGAAATGCCTCCTCACTCACAAATGAGTTTGGTGCAAATGTTATTACTACGCACCTTGTTAGCTTGGTTTTGGAAAAAGCCATACCACAAACCATTGGTTCGTTGGGGTACTGAGCTACATGATAAATTCTTATTACCGCAATATGTTGAAAATGATTTGGCAGAAGTGTGTCGTGATTTACAACAATCTGGTTTTGCATTCCAATTCAGTTGGTTAAACCCATTCTTTGAATTTAGATTCCCTGTTTGTGGTACCCGTGAGTTGGATAATATTACCCTGGAATTAAGAACTGCGATTGAACCGTGGCATGTACTTGGTGAAGAAGCCAGTGCTTCGGGTACTGCAAGGTACGTGGACTCGTCATTAGAAAGGGTGCAGATAAAAGTGCAAGGTACCATGAGTGATCGTTATATAGTGACTTGTAATGGCCGCCGAGTTCCGCTTAAAGTGGTAAAAGGTAAAGCCAAAGATGAGCGTGTCGCGGGTATTCGTTACCGTGCATGGCAACCACCAACAGCTTTACACCCAACTATTGGCGTGCATGCCCCTCTGGTGTTTGATTTAATTGATACTTGGGAAGGACGCTCTGTGGGTGGCTTTGTTTATCATGTAAGTCATGCGGGTGGACGTAATCCTGAAACCTTACCTGTAAATGCATTTGAAGCGGAAGGAAGAAGAGTGGCTCGATTCTGGGAACATGGTCATACACCTTCTTTATTACCTTCAGATCAACCAAGTTGGAGCCCATCTGCGGTGACACACAGCTTCCAAGTCGCCAATTCAGTCAGTGAGTTTGTGGTACCGGAAGAAGAGAGTGTTAACCAAGATTATCCAAATACCTTGGATTTACGTCGCCAACCTGCTTTTAAATAAAAGAGAGCGACATCAGTCACTCTACCTGTTGATTGTTTAAGGTAGAGTGATTTCATGATCACAGATCTAATGACTGCTGATCATGATGTTTGATAAAACGGAGCAATGTTAAATTGTATATAAAAAACCACACCATGTCGGCCTTACCTAAATGGCTGTCTTTGTATTTAAATAAGGTCCATGTTCATGATGAGCTGGCTAATCATGGTGGGCGTTATCCTGAACATTGGGATACATTATTTAAGCGCTTAGGTAACTTAACTGCGGAAGATTTGAGTAGCCGTGCTGTTGAAATAAGCCAGTTATTACAAAATGGTAATACGCAACCTGAAAGTAATAAGCGCTGGCATTTTGATCCACTTCCTTTTATGTTTTCTAAGTCAGAGTGGACTTTTTTAGAAGAAGGGATCAAACAAAGAACAGTACTCTTAAATGCTATTCAGCAGGATATTTATGGCGAACAGAAGTTGTTACTTGAAGGTCATATCCCTGCACAACAATTATATCAAAATAGTAATTATTTAAGAGAGGGTTTTAGCTTACCAAGCAATGAATTGAAATTGTTTTTTACCGCTTTGGATATTTACCGAGCACCATCGGGTGAATTTAAAGTATTAGCGGATCATTGCCAATGCCCATTAGGGATGGGGTTGTTAGTTGAAAGTCGTATTATCGCTCGACGTGTGATGGCGGAAGAGTTTGCTGATTGTAATGTTCAGCAAATCAAAAACTTTTTGAAAATATTTCAAGAAGGGATCAATGAATATACTCAATATATGGATGATCCTCGTGTGGTTATTTTAACCCAAGGAACAGATGATCCTAACTATAACGAACATGCCTTTTTATCCGTTTATTTTGGTTATACCCTAGTGCAAAGCGCAGACCTAACGGTGCGTAATGGCGAGGTGTGTTTAAAATCGTTACAGGGTTTAGGCAAAATTAACGTGATAGTACGTTGGGTACCGGATCGCAGTATCGACTCTTTAGAGCAAACGGAGTATTCCTTACATGGCATTCCTGGTTTATTACAAGCGGTACGTGAAGGTGCTGTTAAAGTATTAAATCCATTTGGAAGCGGCGTTTTATCTTCTCCTGCTGTGCAATGTAATTTAACGCATTTATCGCAACATATTTTAAAACAGCCATTGATGATTGCCGAGCCTAATTACTATGATGTTGAAAAAGCTAAAACCTTAGATTGGTCGCTATTAGAGTTAGCGAGTTATAAAGATAGAAGCTTGAAGCTTGATGGCAGTGTTGATGCAGAGAAAATAAAAACGCTGATCAGAGCAAAACCTGAAGAATATTATTTTCAAGATAAACCCGTTTTTAGTACCGCACCTTTTTGGGACAATGGCAAGCTGATATCTAAACCAGTGGTTTTTAGATGTTATGCCCTAACTACTGAGAATGGAGTTGAAATATTACCTTCAGCGTTATGTTTTTCCAATGAAATTAGTAATGATCCGAGTGTTTCTGGTTGGATCAAAGATACTTGGATAAACACAGCAAGTGACACCGAGCTAGAAGCCGTTGTGTTGCCTCCGCCGATCAAGAAAAGAACTGATGTTGCGTTATTAGAAGGCGTTATCTCTAGCCGTACTGCTGAGCACCTATTTTGGCTCGGACGTTATTTGGAGCGGTGCGAGAATACGGTGCGTATTTTGCGTATCTTCATTGATAGGTATACGGAGTTGGCTATTTACCCCGATGCAATACGACATAGTATTGTAGGGCGCTTCTCCAACGCGATTAAGTCGCAGCATATTGTTTATCCTTACATTGAACAGGAGCCTAAATTAGAGGGCTTCGACCCTCTTTTATCTAAACAAGTCGCGTTTCAATTATTGGCCGATGAACAATCTGCTGGAAGTATTGTTAATACGCTTAAGTACTTGTCGAATACTGCTTTGCAAACGAGAGAATTATTATCGCATGATAGTCGACGCATGATTGATGATATTAATGATCAAGTTAAACAGTTAAGAAATACTACTCGAGATATCTCAACACGTGCCATGCAAAGCATATTAGATAAAGTGATCGGTTCAATTATGGCTTTTAATGGTTCGATTACAGATTGTATGCCTAATAGTAATGGCTGGTTTTTATTGGAGATTGGCCGTCGTATTGAACGCAGTATTCAAATCACTTCTTTAAGTTCAGCACTGCTGACTGAAGAGATGGATACGCCTAAAGAATTAGGGTTGTTAGAAGCAGTATTGAGCTGCCAAGTGAGTTTAATTACGCATAAACGTCGTTATCGTATGTACCAAACTATTGGCACCGGCTTAGAGTTGTTATTGCTAGATGCCGAGTACCCTCGCTCGTTATTGTTCCAACTCGAGCAAATAAATCAGCTTTGTCAGCACTTACCGACCAAGCGTCGACCGGGTTTAATTGCCGCCCACGAGAAAGCGATTTTACTGTCTAAAACCACTTGTTATTTGACTGAAAAAGATTACCTACAGAAAGCAGAAGATGGTAAGCGTAAACAATTGATAGAGTTCAGTCATAATATCCGAATGAACTTGAATACTTTCTGTGATGTATTGTTATTACAGTACTTCACACATACTAAAACGTCCCATAAATTAAATTGGACCAACATTGAGCAAGCTCAATCGTGAAATATAAAATAAAACATTCAACTACTTATCAATATGCTGATTATGTCAGTATATGTCAGAATCAAGCTCGCTTGACGCCAAAAACGGATCGCGGGCAAATCTGTCATCATAGCCGTATTGATATCTCTCCACCGCCCAGTTATTTACAGCAATTTACTGATTATTTTAATAATAATGTGACTGTTTTTGAGGTTGCAACACAACATAAGACGCTTAAGGTCACTATGACCAGTGAGGTTGAGCTATTAACGGATGCCAAGGCCAATATAAATGGTTTTGATATGCTATGGATAAAAGTACGAGATTTGCTGGAAAGTGCTAACACCATGGAGCTATTAAGGGCCTCTGAATTTGTATTACCTTCTCAGCTCACACCGCTGGAGAAAGGGATAAAAGAATATACGCTGGTATCATTTGCACCCGATGTTAACTTAATTGAAGGTTGTAAAGACTTAATGGCACGAATTTTTCATGAGTTCTATTATGACCCAGGTTTTACAACGATAAGTACGCCCTTAAGCGTTGTTTTTGCACAAAAAAGGGGCGTTTGCCAAGATTTTGCACACTTTGCGCTCGCGTGTTTACGAAGTGTTGGGTTAGCGGGGCGATATATTAGTGGATATATTGAAACCATGCCGCCCGAAGGTGAAGAAAAATTAGAAGGTGCTGATGCGACCCATGCTTGGTTTGCCGTCTATTTGCCTAATTTTGGGTGGGTTGATTTTGACCCTACCAATAATGTAGTACCCACAGACCAACATATCACCTTAGCAGTAGGACGAGATTTTTCCGATGTAACCCCTTTAAAAGGCGTTGTATTTGGTGGCGGATCTCAATTGCTAGACGTTGCGGTAGATATGATTCGATTAGAGTAATTTTAATATTTTATATGAGTTAATAATCAAAAGGTGGAGAAGTGTATGGGAATTGATTGGAAAGCGTATCAAACAAATGGTTTTTTTGATGAATTAATTGACGCTAAAGGGAACGTGAGATTACACGGCAATCAATTAGCTCAGTTTTTTTCGAGTTTATCAAATGAAGAGTTAGTCAAAGCACGGGCAGTTGCTGATTTAGCGATTAAAGAAATGGGGATCAGCTTCACCGTCTATGATGAAGGCAATATGATCGATAGAGCTTGGCCTTTTGATATTATTCCACGCACTATTGGTAAAAAAGAATGGCAAGGTATTGAGGTAGGTTTAAAACAACGCGTTGAAGCGCTTAACTTATTTATTGATGATTTATACCATGACCAAAAAATAATAAAAGATGGGGTTTTTCCAAAAGGTCTATTGGAAAAGTCAGTTAACTTCCGCAAGCAATGTGTAGGGGTTAACCCTCCTAACAAAATATGGGCACATATTTGTGGTTCTGACTTAGTACGTGATGGCAACGGCACCATGTATGTCTTAGAAGATAACTTACGTGTCCCATCTGGTGTTTCTTATATGCTTGAAAACCGATCGGTAATGAAGCGTGTTTTCCCTGAATTATTTGATCAAGTCTCGATCCTACCTGTTGATGATTACCCATCACAATTATTTGATATGTTAGCAGCTATGTCACCTCGTCCACAGGATAAACCTGAAGTGGTTGTTTTAACGCCAGGTGTCTTTAACTCAGCTTATTTTGAACATTGTTATCTAGCACAAGAGATGGGTTGTGAGTTAGTAGAGGGGCGTGATTTAGTCGTAGAGAAAGACGATTGCGTATATATGCGCACCATCACTGGTTTGCAGCGAGTTGATGTTATTTACCGTCGCATAGACGATCTATTTTTAGATCCCGAAGCATTTTTACCGGACTCTCAATTAGGTGTACCTGGATTAATGCGTGCTTGGGCAAAAGGTAATGTTGCATTAGTCAATGCTCCGGGTGCCGGCGTTGCCGATGATAAAGTCGTTTATGCCTATGTGCCTGAAATGATTAAATATTACCTAGGTGAAGATGCGAAATTAGCAAACGTGCCTACGTACAAGTGTTTGGATCCAAAAGAATGTGATTATGTGATTAAAAACATTGATAAATTAGTGGTTAAACCTGCCAATGAGTCAGGTGGTTATGGTTTGTTAATTGGTCCCAAGTCAACCAAGAAAGAACAACAAGAAACCATTGCTCAAATTAAAGCAGATCCTCGTAATTGGGTTGCTCAACCGACGTTAGACTTATCCACCGTGCCTACATTGGATGGAGTAGAACCCGATGGAAGACATGTGGATTTAAGGCCGTTTATTTTATCATCAGGGCATGATACTCAGGTCACTACAGGTGGATTAACACGTGTTGCTATGAACAAAGGCTCGCTGGTGGTGAATTCATCACAAGGTGGCGGTAGTAAAGATACTTGGATTGTTGACGAGGAGGCGTAATAATATGCTATCAAGAGTATGTGAAACTTTATATTGGGTGTCTCGCTATATTGAACGTGCTGAAAATGTAGCACGTTTAATTAATGTTAATAATATGCTGATCATGGATCTACCTAAAGGGGTGAGTACTGGTTGGGAGCCTTTAATTGATATTATTGGTATGCGTCAAGCCTATCAAGAAAATCATACTGACTTTTCAGAATCAAAGGCATTACGTTATTTATTAATCGGCTACGATAATAATTCATCTATCCTGAATTCTGTTATTAATGCTAGAGAGAATGCGCGTACTATTCGAGATGTAATACCAAGAGATGTGTGGGAAGAAATAAACTCTTTATATTATTATGTCAAAGATAATCAAAATGAAGGGCTGAGCAAGCGCGGACGCTTTGCTTACTTAAAAAAGATCATTGAATCAACGCATATGATCTTTGGTACTTTAGATGCCACCCTTAATCATGACCAGGGTTATACGTTTAGTCGATTTGGTTTAATGATAGAACGTGCAGACATGAGCTCACGTATTCTAGATATTCGATCTGCAACGCTGATCACTAATGAAGAAGGTAAACCCTTTGAAAATATTCAATGGATCAGTTTATTACGTTCAATGAGTGCATATCAAATGTATCGTCAGCAAATGGGAGTGCGTGTACAACGGGCTGATGTAATAGAGTTTATAATGCACAGCGAAGTCTTTCCTCGTTCGATTTTATTTTGTTTAAATGAATTAAAGAAAATGATGCAACCGATTATTCATTCTGAGGAGTTAATTAACCTCATTGATCAGGTATGTGACAGTTTAAAAAATGAAGATGTGAGAATGCTAAAGAATGGTGATCTGCATGATTATGTGGATAAAATACAGCTTAAATTAGCTGGTGTACATAATCAGCTCGCTGAACTGTATTTCTTAAAAGCACCTGAATTAACTGAAACTGAAGCGGCTGAATAAGCCACTTTATTAAAACAGTGAGCGAACCTTGTGCGATCAATAAAGCACAAGGTACTTGTGCCTGCTACTCACTTCTCAGGCAGGAAAATAGAGACAGATGCTACCAAGTGCTTGGCTCCTTGTCTGCTCTTGAAATTTTCATTCTAAGTAAAAATCCCCTTTATTCTGCAACCATAGGATTATTTTATGCAAGCGATTCAAATTCATCACCATGGCGATCCACTTTTATTGACTCAATGTGCTGACTTAAGCGTTACAGATGAGGATATTTTAATTGCAGTTAAAGTGGCAGGGGTTAACCCTGTTGACACTTATATCGCTGCTGGAAGCAATGGTTATACTGCTACTTTTCCTCACACCCCAGGCAAAGATGCTGCCGGTGTTATTACTGCGTTAGGGAGTAAAGTCACTGGTTTTAAGATTGGTCAGCGTGTTTATTGTTCGGGCTCTAAAACAGGTACCAGTGCAGAGTTTGCATTAGCAACATCTGCTCAAGTTTTTCCATTAGCCGATAGCCTCAGTTTTGAACAAGGTGCTTGCCTTGGTACTCCTTATGCCACCGCTTGGCGTGCTTTGTTTATTCGTGCAAATTGCCAGCCAGGAGAGACGATATTTATCCATGGCGCGAGTGGTGGTGTTGGTTTAGCGGCTTTGCAGTTAGCTAAAGCAGCGGGTTGTAAAGTTTTTGCAAGTGCGAGCTCTGAACAAGGCAGAGCATTATTACTGCAGCAAGGTGCAGATCTGGTTCTGAATCATCATGATCCTGAACATTACCAAAGCGTAAAAGAGGCCGGTGCAGTTGATATTATTTTAGAAATGCTCGCTAATCAAAATCTAGGTGATGATTTACCTCTACTCAATGTTAATGGCAGGGTAGTGGTCATTGGTAGTCGCGGGCAAGTGGAAATAAATCCGCGTGATTTGATGGCTAAAGATGCTTGTATAATGGGCATAGCGCTAGCAAATGCAAGCCCAGAGCAAGTCACATTAATACATGAAGGCTTGTATTCCGCCGCGCAAAAAGGCGATATTAGCCCCGTCATTGCGAAACGTTTTGAGTTGGCTGATACAACGGAGGCACATATTGCAGTAATGGGTTCTGGTGCAACGGGCAATATTGTTATTAACGTTCAAGAATAATTAAGTCCTCTGAATTCAAGCAATAAAAGTTTAATTATTTTGAAAAAGAGGCGTTATATAATTGAATTTTTGGTCTGTTTACTAACGACCTGAGATTAGTTTTTATGGACTAAAACGTAATCTCAGGTCGTTTTTCTTTTAATTCAACATTTATGCTTAATTTATTGCTGCCACTTAGAACATTGATTTTGTACTTTAGAACAGAGTGTGGGTTAAAGTTCATAGTATAAAGTACAGCTAATGGAGGAGATTCAGAAGCTAATCCCTAAACCCTCTCCTTAAACGCCATCAAACATACGAGTACGGGCATTATTGAGGTGGCTCTTCATTGCGTCTCTTGCTGCTATTGCATCTCCTGCTTTTATTGCGTCTACAATTGCTAGGTGTTCTTGTTGTACAAGCTCTAATCGAGAAGGAGGGTGTCGTAACGATAAGTTTCTGGTGATATTAATTCCTTCTTTGACACTTTTTTCCAGTGATTTCAGAACGGTACTATAAAAATAGTTATTGGCTGCATCGATAATTGCGTAATGAAAGCTGAAGTCTTCATCGGTAGCCAATTTACTAGACGCATTAGCTATATTTATTTTCTCATAGGCATCTAGAATGACTTCAAGCTGTAGATTAGTTCTCCTGCTTGCCGCTAACCCCGCTGCTTCAGCTTCTAAGTTAGCTCGAAACTCAAAACAGCGTTGAATATCTGCAATACTAGAAAGAGGAGAAAATTTTAACACATCACTATCAGGTTTTTTTATTACATAACTACCTGAGCCTCGACGTGAAGTAATTAACTCATCTTCTCGAAGGCGCGCTAAAGCTTCACGAAGAATTGGACGAGAAACTTTAAAGTCTTTACATAATTGCGTCTCTGCAGGGAGTTTTGTATTGAGCTCATAAACCCCTTCTATGATAGCTGTCAGTATTTGTTCATAAACGATCGCACCCAATGACTGTTGATGGCTTTTGGGTAGGTAGTTAGTTTTGCTCATAAGTTGTTTTCCAGCGTCCAGCTATTTATTCTTTATTGACTCTAGCACAGTACTAACATTTGCCTTTAAGGTGTTGATAGTATTGTGATGAAATGCTAATTCCACTGCGCAGCAGATCAATCTTAATGGTTAACACAAACGATAATAGTTTTAACGTTTCCATCAGTGTTTGCTATTAGCTTTATTAAAGAAAAATTATATCATTTTATTGATTAATATTTATTGATCGTAGCCAGTTGTTTAATGAACGCTATTTTCCGACCATTATCTTGGGTCATGGTTATTTAATTAACCGGTGTTATTAAAGCTTTACCAGAAAAATAGGCTTTTAAATTATCTACAACCATTTGTGACATATTCGCTCTCGTTTCTACAGTTCCGCTACCATGGTGTGGTGATAAAACAATATTATTTAAATCTTTAAAAATATCGCCATCACAAGGCTCTTTAGCAAAAACATCTAGCCCCGCACTATCAATAGTTTTGTCAGCAAGCGCTTCTATTAACGCAGCCTGATCCACTACCGACCCCCTTGCTACATTAATTAAAGTACCTTGCTTACCTAGTGCGATAAGTATTTGTTTGTTAATAAGCCCGACGGTGGCTTTACCGCCCGGGCAGCAAACAACTAAAATATCAGCCCATTTAGCGAGGTCAACTAATTGGCTTTCATATTGATAATCGCAATTATTTTGTTTACGACGACCGAAGTAAGCAATTTCTAGTTGCATTGCTTGCGCTCGAGCAGCGATCGCTTGGCCTATTCGCCCTAGGCCTACAATACCTAGTTTCTTTCCTGTCAATGAAGAGGTTAAAGGCATTGGCCCTTTTTCTGCCCATTGATTACTGCGTAGCCATTGGTCACCAAACATTAATCTACGACGGGTTGCAAGCATTAACATTATGGCGATATCAGCGACATCGTTGGTCATTAACCCTGGAGTATTACATACTTTAATGCCACGTATATTGCATAATTCAATATCGATAGCATCGTAGCCCACACCTGATGATGAGATGATTTTTAGAGCTGGTAATCGCTCAATAAGATCAGTTGTTAAGGCAATTGTACCGCTAGTGACTATTGCGATAATGGACGCTGCAACTTGTTCAGGCAATTGCTTTACAGGATTTGTCATGTTGAAAAAATGTAATGTGTAATTCTGCTCTAGTTTGGCCATTTGTTTTGCTTCAAGAGCGCGAAGTACCAATATATTTGGTTTCATTAATATATTCCTTAATAGGATACATGCTTGATTTTGAGATAAAATACAACGGATAAAAGCCTGATAAGTATCAGGCTTTAGTATTATGATAAAGTTTTTTAATTGATACGTTTACCATCTAGTAAATGCGACGTGGCATTTAGATTATCATCTCGAAGGTTTTTTGGAAGTAGCACTTGCGGTAAGTTTTGGTAGCATACTGGACGCAAGAAACGCTGGATAGCACCACTTCCTACGGAAGTGCTTCGTGAATCTGATGTTGCAGGGAATGGTCCTCCATGTACCATTGCATGGCAAACTTCAACACCTGTTGGCCAACCATTTACCATGACTCGACCCGCTTTTTCTTCTAGTGTTGGTAATAATGCAGTAGCCACTTCTAGATCGGCATCATCCATTTGTAATGTCGCCGTTAATTGCCCTTCAAGCTCCGTAGCCACTAAAAGCATTTGCTCGATATCTTTACATTCAACCACTAAAGACGTTGAACCAAATACTTCATCACGTAGTGCTTCATCTTTTAAGAAATCTTCTGCAGTGGTAATAAATAGCCCTGCCTGACAGCCGTTTGGTTGATCACTACTGATCCCATACCCTTTTGATTCAACTGTTTGATTATTAGCAAGTGCGCTTACACCCTGTTGATAAGCTTGATGAATGCCAGGTGTTAGCATGGTTTGGGCTGCAACATTATTAATTGCTTTTGTTGCTGTTGTTAAAAAATCTTCAAGTGCCTTTCCTCCGACCGCAATAACCAGCCCTGGGTTGGTACAAAATTGCCCTGCGCCCATCGCCAATGAAGCGATGAAGCCTTCACCCAACTCAGTTGAGCGTGCTTGAAGTGCTTGAGGTAATAAGAAAACAGGATTGATACTGCTCATTTCTGCATAAACAGGGATCGGTTGTTTACGAGATTGCGCGATATTCATTAATGCTAGGCCTCCACTACGCGACCCTGTAAAACCTACAGCTTTAATACGAGAGTCACTGACTAATGCTTGTCCAAGTTCATTTCCCGAACCATATAATAAAGAGAATACCCCTTCTGCTAAACCACATTTAGCAACGGCAGATTGAATCGCTCGGCCAACCATTTCAGAGGTTCCTGGGTGAGCCGAGTGCGCTTTGACCACAACAGGACAGCCTGCTGCAAATGCAGAAGCGGTATCACCCCCTGCGACACTAAATGCTAATGGAAAATTGCTTGCGCCAAACACCGCCACTGGGCCTAATGCGATATTTTGTAAGCGTAAGTCTGGACGAGGTAATGGCTGTCTATCTGGCATTGCAGGATCAATACGTAAATCTAGCCATTCGCCAGCACGTACTACTGAAGCAAATAATCGCAATTGTCCACAGGTTCGGCCTCTCTCACCCTCAATGCGCGCTCTAGGTAGCCCAGTTTCGAGCATTGTTCGTTCTATTAACGGGTCACCAATCGCGATGATTTCTTCTGCTATTGTTTCGAGGAATACAGCGCGCTCTTCTAAAGAGGTATTACGAAATTCGATACTGGCTTGTGTTGCTAATTCACATGCTTTGTTTACCTCAGCAATACCGCCTGAATAATAGGCTGGCTCTAACAATTCACCTGTTGCAGGGTTAATTGCTCTGATCTCTGCATTGCCAATCGCGACGCTTTTTTTACCTATTAATAGTCGTCCAGTTAATTCCATTTTTGTTCTCCTAAGTAGTTAATATATTGAGCTCTTTTGAGCCTTATTTAATTGATGATGAATTAGCCTAAAAAGGTTTTTTTAATGGTTTCTTGATCGCTAAGAAATACACAAAGACTAAGGTTAAAATGACAAAAAATAGGCTGTCATAATTAGTAAAGAATGTCATCGGGTTACCATTTGATAATGATAATGAGCGTCTTAAAAATTCTTCTAAGTTAGGGCCAAGGATAAATCCAAGAAGCAAAGTGATCACAGGGAAATCATGTTTTCTTAAGTAGTAAGCTAAGATACCTATGATCAATGACATCATCATTTGAAATGTTGAGAAAGTCGCAACGTAACTACCTACCACGGCTAATAAAGCGATGATGCCGTACAAAACATCTTTGCGGATTGCGACTATTTTTATAAAGTATGGGCCCAGTAAATATAGGGTTAATGGGATCAATATTAGTGCGCTAAACAGTAATGAAGCTAACATAGGTGCGATCAATTCCGCTTGTCCTACCATTAGCTGTGGACCTGGTTGGATACCATTGATCACTAATACGCCTAACATAATGGCTGTCACTGGGTCACCCGGAATACCGAAGGTCAACATCGGTACTAATGCGCCACCACATACAGCATTATTAGCACTTTCAGAGGCGACAATGCCCTTCGGGTTACCTTTACCAAAGGTTTCAGGCTCATCAGAAGTACGTACTGTTTCTGCATAAGCGAGGAAGCTACCCATTGAACCACCTGCGCCAGGCAATGTTCCTACTGCATATCCAATAAGGCTAGACTTTAGGTAGCACATTATCCCTATTTTACGTATTTCAGATAAAGGCGGAATAAAGTCTCGACGAGATATCGTTACTTTCTTTAACGCCTCAACCATTTTTTCGGCACAACCGTTTGATTTTGCTTGGATCAGAATTTCACTGATTGCAAATGTACCAATAATCATTGGCATTAAATCCAGACCGGCAGTGAGTTCGCTAGAACCAAAAGTAAAGCGAGTCATTGGCTCCATTGCATCTAACCCGACTGTTGCCAGCATCAAACCAATACAGGCAGCCATGCCCGCTTTAACTACTTTGCCGCGCTGTGCAATCACTATCACTACAATTGCAAAGGCTAATAATGAAAACTTACCCGTTGTTTTAACTAATAGCGCAACCTCTGCTACAAAGGGCGCGAGTACGATCAGCAATATGGCTCCTAATGCTCCACCGACCATCGATCCAAAAGCTGCATGGCCTAAAGCTAAAGGACCTTTACCTTGTAACTGCATTGGGTATCCGTCCAAAGCAGTCATCATCGATGAAGGTGCACCTGGAATGTTAATGGTGGTTGCTGTAATACTCCCTCCACACATACCTGCCATATAAATACTGGCACATGCCATTAGTGCAGTGGATACATCAAGGCTGTAGGTAAGTGGTAGTAAAAGAGCTAATGCAAGTGTTGCCGTTAATCCAGGAATTGAGGCAAAGATAGTACCAATCAGAAACCCTGCAACCACATAAAGAAGAATTTGAGGAGAGAGCAATAATGAAAAACTACCTAAAACAAGATTAATAAATTCCATGGTCTATCCCCATAAAGTCGGAAGTCTTACACCAAACATCTGTTCAAATACCAGATATCCAAAGGAGACTATGATTGTTGATATCACTATTTTTTGAAGCACTTTTTCCAGTGATGAAAAAATAATAATGATTGATAAAACAAATAAAATAGATGAGAAAAAGTAGCCTAGAGGTGAAAATAGCAAAATATATAAAAAGATTGATAGCATCACCGCAAGTGGTGCAAATCGGCCTTTCCCTGATAAAGCATTATCTGTTTGAGCGTCGTCTTCTAAAGAAGAAGCCTTACTTTTCATTAATTTCACTTCTCTATACAGCAAAATTGAACTGAACATCATTGCAAAAAGACCAACAAGCAAAGGAAAAGAGGATGGTTGCAATCCATTATTAATAAATGGAGCCCCTAAATTGATCGCAATCACAAAATATCCGACTGATAGAAAAAAAAGTAAAAAATGAAATACTACATTCTTGTTTAAAAGCATAACCCCTCCATTTACGCCTCAGTGTTTACGTGAGGCGTATATTACTAAGTCCTTATAGACCTAATGCATCCATCTCTTTGAACGTACTAGATTGAAGTTCGTCAACCCAAGCTTGCACATCTTTAGATCCTAACCAGCTAGGTGTAACACCCACTTTTAATATCCACTCTTGAAATTCAGTGCTGTCGTAAGCTTTTTTGAATGAATTTTCAATAATCGCAATGGTGTCTTTAGGCGTGCCTTTAGGCGCGGCTAATAATATAAAGCTACCTGTTTCTAGTTGATAACCGAGGGTACTGATTGGTGGGACATCTGGGAAAGAAGGATTCTGTTCAGAAGATAATTCGATAACACCTTTAGCATCACCTGATTCAATGATGCCGCTGAAATCACCTAAACTTGAAATTGCACCATCAAGTTCACCTGATAATAATGCTTCTGTTTCTGCACTTGATGAACCAGGGTAAGTAATAACGTTAAATTTAACACCGGTAAGTTTTTCTAACCGATGTACCGCTAAGTAAGGACCTGAACCTTTTGGTGCAACGCCAATTCGTACTGTATTTGGTTTGGCTTTTGCCGCCGCAATCAGCTCTTCAAAGCTGTTAAAGCCGGACTGTTTAGAAACAACAATGGAATCTGCTTCCTTGGTGATGCGTGCAATCAGTGACATTTTATCGAGAGAGTAACCTGGTACCATTTTTCCACGTGGCAGAGTGATCACACTGTCATAGGTTAAAACCCCAATTGTTTGACCGTCTGGACGTGCTCGCGTCATTTGCATTAAGCCAGTTGCTGTAACGGCTCCATTGACGTTTTCAACATAAATAGATTTAGGTAAACCTTGCTCTGCAATATTACTGATCTTGCGTGAAATACCATCTGCACCACCACCTGCTGCCCAAGGAACAATTAAACGAATATCTCTTGATGGGAAGTCTGCTGCTATGACTGAAGAGCTAAGAATACAAGCTCCTAATGCACACATTAATTTATTTTTTAATCCTTTGTATAACATAACTATTTTCCTTTTTTATAAAACGGTTGATAATTAAACAATAAATGAAATATATAAATAAACGATCCACTCTGTTTAATATTGGTCACTGTTTGTACTAATAAATGAAAAGCTGCTTGAATTAATTAGCCTCAGCTAATTTTGTTTGGTTATATTCTTCTAATACTTTGTCTGTTGGTGGGTAAAGACCGATGACTTTGCTGCCAGTGCGTACTTTAGCAATCACGTATGCTTCAAAACGTTCCATTGCTATTGCTTCAAGTGATATTTCTTCAGCAATTTCAAGTGGAATAACCATTACTCCATCGCCATCGCCCACTAATACGTCGCCAGGGTAAACGGCAACACTGCCACAGCCGATAGGAACTTGAAGTTCAACACCGTGGTGTTTGGTTAAATTTGTAGGTGCGCTAGGTTTGGCGCAAAAAATAGGTAAGTCCATATTTGATGAGTCATCAAAATCGCGAATACCGGCATCCGATACAAAACCACCACATTTTCTAAATTCTAATCGAGCTAATAAAATACTGCCTGCACTTGCTGCAGATGCATCTTGGCGACAGTCTGAAACTAGGATCATGCCTTCAGGCACTGTTTCTACTGCGACCCTTTGTGGATGTTGCGGATCTTTGAAAGCGGCAACCGTATCAAGGTCTTCACGAGCTGGTATGTAGCGCAATGTGTATGCTTGCCCAACCATTTTTACTTTCTTTTTGTTAACTCGGCTGACATTCTGGATGAAGGTATTACGTAACCCTCTTTTAAAAAGAGCGGTATGTAAAGTCGCTGTAGAAACTTTACGGAATCTGTTTATTATTTGTTCATCTAATTCTTGAATGCTATTTACATTACTCATTAATAATCCCCTTGTGTGTATGGCGTTTGACCATTAATAAGATATGACTAAAAAAAGGACAATTCAAACTAATTATTACTAATATTTACTAATTTAGGCGCGATATCTCACTTTCTTAAATAATGAGATATAGCGCATGTTTGCCTTTTATCCTTATTTTTAAGTGATAATTCATAATGATAACTGTTTTTGTTTCTATTAACTTATTGATATTTATTGTTTTTATTTTCATTGTGGAATTTTAGAATAAATAATAGATTTCGATATTGGTATTTTTGTTGTTTTATTTTGTTTACATATTATTACAACTATTTGGAGGTGAAGTATTACATTAATGGGTTATTAGCATTCATATTGCCGTTAGTGATTATTGTACTTTTTGAAGATATCGAGGATTGTGGGATCGACTAATAAGTGCGGCAATACTAATTGCAACACTTATTAGTTATTGAAGATAATTGATTTAAATTTATGTTATTAGGTAGACATAGACATAGACATAGACATAGACATTTATTTGTTGAAATAGATAAGAGTTTTTAGTCGTTTTTTATCTTAAAAAAGACTTAACTATAATAAAGTGAAATACGCTTACCCTACACTCTTGCAACAGCAAGCAGGGCCTTGCTATTAATTTATTTGTTGTGCAATCAGCGATGCCAATTCATCTAAACCTTCTGCAAGTGCAATCACCAATTGTTGATAACCTTCACTTTTTAGCGGTTTGATTATTTCGAAATTGTCACTTTGAATAACCTTGCCCTGTGAATTAATCAGTAACCACTCGCCACTTAATTCAGCATTACCGGTATATACGCCATTGAATCTAGAGAGAGAGAGGTGTAATTGCGGTTGATTATTCAAAACCATTGCTGCGTTTAATTGCACTGGCCAGTAAGCGCTTTGTTTCGCCCGTAGATTAAGTATCATTTGTTGATTAATTTGCGTCGATATCTTTTGTGCCCAGCGATTATGTTTGGCTAATATTACTTCGGTATCAGAGACCCTATACACTAAACCAACTTGATCTAAATACTCATCCAAATTTGTTTTAACTACTACAATCGGTGCACTTTTAGAGGCGACGACTGCAGCGCTATTCACTGGTAGTAAAAACAATGAATCTTGTTGTATTTGATTATTGCTACACCCAGCAATAAAGAGGGTGAATAACGTAAGCCATATTTTCATTAATTTACTCTCTTCGCTGGGATCGGATCTTGTACGGTGTCTGTGCCAAATATAAGTGAATTTGGTTTATCATTAATTTGTTTCAAAACAGGCTGTAATTCAGATATGACTTGCTCAAACTTTTTCATTGTTTGCTCTAAATCATTGTACATTACTGAGTTCGGACTGAACCCATCTAATGTTTTTTGTAGCTGTTTTAAACTAGTTTGAATATCTGCCGGTAGGTTTTGAGTTGCTTCTTCAGAAACCAAACCATTTAAGTTTTTGATGGTAGTATTGGCTGACACTAAGGCTTTATCTAAAGAGTTCATTGAGCGCGCCATCGACTCGACGGCATCATTTAAAGGTAGATCATTGACCTTGTTAAATAATGATGAAAGTTGCTGTTGCACCATTGCAAATTCCCCTTTTTTTGTTGGGAATACATTGTATTTACCAACTTCAGTCATCTTGAAGTTTGGCTCAGGTGCATCAAATTCAGTATCAACAAATAAAGCACCGGTTAATAAATTACCTGTTTCTAGTTTCCCTTTTAAGCCATTTTTAAAGTGTTGCTTAAAGGCTTGTTGGAACGTATTTAAAGAAATGTTGCTACCTTTATCAAACAGCCTACCTAGTTCGAGTTTTACTAAAATCTGAATTTTGTTTGATGATGCATTATTTTCAGAAAAGGCGACATCATAGGGCGCTTCTAATACGGTGCCGATACGTATACCTCGATACTCTACGGGAGCACCTGCAGTCAAACCTCGAATGCTTTCATCAAATTCCATAATAAACTTAACGTATTGTTTATAAAGTCCTTCTTTAACTTGTTCATAATTATCAAAGAGAGGCAGTTTAACTAATTCATCGTCAAAGGGTTGTCCAACATCTTCTCCCGCAGGAAGACCAAAAGTCACACCACCGGATAGTAGGCTTTGTAAAGAGTCGACTTGCACATTAAAACCATCGGCATTCAGTTTTACATCAATACCTGAGGTGAGCCAAAACTGTGAGCCGGAAAGAAGTAAACCATCATAGGGTTCAAAAATGAACAGTTGATACAGCGCTTTTTTTTCTGCTAAATCAAAAGATGTTTTTTCTACGCGCCCGACGGTAAAACCTTGATAGCTGACTGGATCCCCTATGTGTAGTTTTCCTGCTTGATCATGGCTTAATAAGACTCGTATCCCTTTACTACTAAGAGGGGTAATAGGAGGTAACTCTAAAGCAGTGAAATTGAGTTTGCTGGTCGTAGATTCACCGGGTTGAATCTGAATATAAGCACCGGATAAAATAGTCTCTAAACCTGAAATACCCGCACTACCAACCCTCGGTTTGACGACCCAAAATTGCGTTGTATCATTAAGCATTCGATCGGTATTTTTATTCATTTGAGCTTTTATTTTTATATAATCATAGGTTTCACTGAGCGTGATATCGGTCACCATACCTACTTTTACATTTAAGGATTTTATCTCAGTTTTTCCAATATTAATGCCTTCTGCAGTGGGCATGATAATAGTGATTTCTGGGCCTTTATTATTAATAAATTGAAATAGCATCCATAGTGCAATGCCCAGTGCAACTAATGGCAGAATCCATATCGCTGATATTTGGTTTTGTTTCTTTATATTAGCTTCTGTCTGAGTACTATTACCCGTCATTTTTTATCTCTTTTGCATTATTGGTTAAGTGAGAGGAACTATCTATTTTGCTGTGCACTTTTAGGTTTTTATTGCTGCTATCAGGCCAAAGCATTCTCGAATCAAATAACATCGCCGAGAGCATGGTAAATATAACCACAATAGCAAATGAAAGTGCAGCGGGTCCGGGATAAATCGCCATTAGGCTTTGTAATTGCACCAGTGCAACTAATATTGCCACCACAAAAACATCTATCATAGACCAGCGACCAATAAATTCGGTTATTCGATACACCTTTAGTTTTTTAAGTGCATCTTTATCAGGCGACGAGTGCATTTTTTTTGCGCTGATGAAAAGCCAGCAAAGCGCAAATATTTTTACTAAGGGGATAAAGACACTGGCAACAAAGATAACTGCAGCGATCGGGTAAGAGCCTAATTGCCACAATACAATAACGCCTTCCAAAATAGTCGATGGACTGCTTGAACCTAGGCTAACCGTGTACATTATCGGGTATAGGTTCGCGGGTAAATAAAAAATAATGGCTGTGAATAATAGTGCCCATACCTTTTGCAGGTTTGCTTGCATATTAAAGGGATGTATTGGGCTGTCACAACGAATGCAGGTGTGATTATTGGTTATTGGTTGAGGATTTATCTGGTGGCATACATGGCAGTTAAGATGGGTGTTGGAATGATGAGTATCACCTTGATAATCTTTTTTGAACTGTATCGAAGGAATAAATTGTTCCCAGAGCCAACTTTTATCAACTAAAGAAACGCACTTAACAACCAATACGGTATAGATGCAAAATGCAAAAAATGAATAACCGAGGCTAATATCTGCCAGTGACGAAATTTTTATAAGGCTGACTAATACACCCAATAAAAATACATCAACCATCAACCACGGCTCTATTTTTAGCAACAGTTTACAGAGTCGCTTAATATGCTTTTGCGATGATTTTACAACGAGGTTAGGCTTATTTTTGGCCGCCATAAAATACAGATACAGCATTGAACTGATGTACAGGGTCGGTAATACAATCACAGTGGCTAATAACAACAAGGCGAGTAATGAATTTTGAAATTGGTCGAGCATTTGCACAGCATGAAGCAGGGTTATTTGTTGCGTTAATCCCTGCACTGAAAATGACATAAATGGGAAACTAACGCTTAGCACCATCATTAGTAAACAGGCCGATGCATAGGCGATCGCTGTTTGATGAGGTTTAGTGATAGTTTGTGTCAGCATATGCGCACATCTTGGGCAATGGGCTTTCTGTGCTTGGTGTAATTTAGGTACAGCTACAACTAATCCGCACTCCTCACATGGGATCATTAAATTAACTGGCGTAGTGTTAATGTCTATTGTCACGTTATTGATAGGCTCACTTATTTTGCTACAGGTTAATTTGAAACTGGTACTGGTTAATTTAAAACTGTTGGCGGGTATATACCCGTCACTCTCTCATACGTAAAAATCAGTAAGACGTGAGGAGAACAGATTCTAGACATAAAGGTGAAGATCTAACCAACATAATAACAGAACTATTCTGTTTAGCGTTAATCCTGACAATTCACAGCATTATATTTCCAATAACATTAAGTTATGTTTTCAAAAACATTTTGTCGTGTTTTTTACCTTAAAAGTACTTTGTAACTATCAAAGTAACAACAAAGAGGTAATTCCTAATCTCTCTCTTTTTACACTGCAATTTCACATATCAACCACTTATGTTTACGCAATCATTTTTATCGTTATCTAGATCTCATTATGTTATTTGGCAAGGTGACCCACCTCTCAATATGTCCTTTATAAAAGAGACTCTGTCGTGAACACTGCTAATATTTACCAATGTTTACGAAAACATTATCAAACTTCCTTATTACTTTAAATAAACCGGAGAAACATCATGCCAATAACAATTCTTTTGTCATTTTTGTTCTTTACCGGCCTTGTGGTTTTTGTCACATGGACTCGTGTAAAGGCAGATAAAAATGACTCTAAAGATGGCTACTTCCTTGGTGGTCGTAGTTTAACAGGTGGTCTTATTGCAAGCTCACTAATCCTTACCAACCTTTCAGCGACTAGTTTTGTTGGCATGAGCGCACTTGCATATAAAGGCAATATGTCAGTAATGGGTTATGAAGTAGCGTCAGGTATTACCCTGGTCATCATTGCACTTTTTTTAGTGCCGCGTTATTTGAAGCAGGGCATAACAACGATTCCTGATTTCTTAGAATCACGTTATGACATGTCGGTAAAGAAATTTGTCACGATTCTTTTCCTGTTAAGTTACGTGATTAACTTATTACCTAACACGCTTTATGCTGGTGCTATGGTAATTGGTGGTATCTTCGATGTTGAAGCGCTACTCGGCATTGACCGCTTCCAGTCTGTGTTACTTATCTCTGCTGTTATCGGATTTTTAGGTTTGTTCTATGCTATTTACGGCGGTTTAAAAGCCGTTGTTATTGCCGATAGTATGAATGGTGTTGGTCTTATTGTTGGTGGTTTGATGATTCCAATCTTTGGCCTTTATGTCCTAGGTGATGGTAGCTTCATGGATGGTTTTACAATAATCACAACCCAAGCAACAGATAAATTACAGGCTGTTGGTGCATCAGATGATCCGAACGTACCATTCTCAACTATGTTTACAGGTCTGTTACTTGTTAACTTATATTACTGGGGTACTGACCAAGCGATTATCCAGCGTGCCCTTGGTGCAAAGAACCTTAAAGAAGGCCAAAAAGGGGTTATTTTAGCCGGTGCGATTAAAGTAATTACACCGTTATTCTTAATCATCCCAGGTATTATTGCTTATCATATGTTTGGTACTACCGATGCTGCTGGACAAGCCTTTGAAGCCGATACCATGTACACACGTTTAGTTGGCGAAGTACTGCCTAAGCCATTAGTTGGTTTCTTCATCGCAGCAATGTTTGGTGCTATTCTGTCTACTTTTAACGGTGTATTGAACTCATCAACAACGCTGTTTACGCTCAATGTATATAAGCCTTTCTTTGATAAAGAAAATAAGCTTTCTGACTTAGAGTTAGTACATAAAGGACGTGTATTTGGTGTGTTAATTGCAATCTCATCGGTGGTTATTGCCCCGTTTGTTATGTATGCACCAAATGGTTTATTTGATCTATTACAACGCCTTGCTGGTTTATTTAGTGTGCCGATCTTTACTATCGTATTTATGGGCTACCTTACTAAGTATGTTCCTGCTATCGCTGCAAAAGTTTCGCTAGCATTCTTCGTGGTTGCTTACGGTATTATTCAGTTTATACCAACTCAATTCCAAGATTCATTAGGCCCACTTAAACCGCTTGCACAGTTACATTTCTTCCATCAACTAGCAGTACTATTCGTTATCTGTTGTGGAATTATGTATGTTATCGGTAAATTGCGTCCTCGTGAAACTGCCTACGTCATGCCTGTTAATGAAAATATTGATATCACACCTTGGGCATTCCGCTTTGAAGCGTCAGGTATCATTCTTTATATGGTATTAGGTGCATACATTGTATTCTCTGACCTTGGTCTGGTAACCGGAGATAAAGGCTTGATGGTTATTTACGGCATCGTTGGTTTGGTTCTTCTTGTTGGTATGTACTTCAGAATTAAAACAAAACATAAAAGCATGCGCGAAATGGAAGCGTTATCTGCTAAATAATAGATAATATTTTACTCCTTCCCGAAAGCAGAGTTATTTAACTCTGCTTTTTTCGTTTGTAAAACGGCCTAATTTGTTTAGGATCGAAAACCTTGATTTGATTGATAACCTATTTTTTACTAAGTGTGTAAAATAAAGGTTTGCTTAAATAAACCCTATTCTCTCCTAGAAAGTTTGTTCGGTGTAACAAGGAAGTGAGGCTATTATTATGTGCTTGGTATTCACATTTACATTAACAGAAATGGAAACAGATTATGAATGTAACTTTTAAAGACGTTGCTAAACTAGCGAATGTATCCACGCAAACTGTTTCTCGTGTCACTAATGGCTCATCTAATGTGGCTGAAGAAACACGCATCAAAGTGAATGCTGCGATTAAAGAGCTTGGTTATATTCCCAATAAAGGCGCGCAAATATTAGGTCGAGCAAAATCAAATATGATTGGTGTGGTGACCATTGATATCTTGCTGCATGGTGCCTCACTGATTGCTAATGGTATTCGCGAGCAAGCAAAAAAATTAGGTTATGGGACTTCTTTAGCGGTTGTTTCCACGCATTCCTTGGATAAAATAACGGCGGCAATCGATGAGCTAAAGTCACAGCGCGTAGAGTTTATCATCATGAATATTCCACTTAGCAAAGAAGAGTCGGAAATATTGGTCGAGCGTTATGTGGGTATCCATTTTGTATTTATTGATGTACCGCTTGATAGCCGAGTCAATGCGGTATCTGGCGCCAATTATGAAGGTGCAAAAAAAGCAGCTGAATTGATGATCTCATTGCAAAGAAAACGTTTTTTAGTGATCACTGGACCACATGATTCAAGTGCTGCTGAACAACGTTTAAAAGGGTGGTTAGATGCACTTAATGAACATGATGATGTACAGGTTACTAGCCAATTTGAAGGTGATTGGCAAGCTGGCAGTGGTTATTTACATACGCATCATGCATTAACTGACGGTATTCATTTTGATGCGGTGTTAGTGGGCAGTGATCAGATGGCGCTTGGGGTATTAAGAGCATTAAATGAGTTTAACTTAAGCGTACCACAGCAAGTCTCGGTTATTGGCTTTGATGATACCGCGGATAGCGCGTATTTTTCGCCTCCACTGACTACGATCAGACAAGATTTTTTATTAATCGGAGAGCGCAGTGTATTAATGGCGTTAAGTATGGCTGAGAAACCGGATGCTGCGTTTAAGCAGGAATCTATTGTAACTGAAGTCGTTGAACGAAAAAGCACTCAAATCTACCAAAAAAATCTGACCGATAAACAGGTATTACGTAAATTACTCAAGCAATGTGAACAACTGCTTGAGTAATTATATATAAGGAAATATATGGTCTTAGTGATTTAGACTTTGATTATTTTACAGGTATTAGTTGAGCCTTCAGAATGATCATCTCCGTGCGTAATTAAGATCAGGTCACCAGTTTTTATATAATTAGCATCTTTTATCGTATCAATGGCATTACGGATATAGTCACTATTATTGGTGGCTGTGGAATTAAATCTAATCGGTGTAACCCCTCGATACAAAGCACAGTAATTAAGTGTTTGGGTATTACCAGACAGTGCAAAAATAGGTAATCCAGAACTTAAGCGCGACATTAATAATGGTGTCGAACCTGACTCAGTTAAGGCAATAATAGCTTTGATACCTACTGTATGGTTTGCCGCAAACATTGCTGTCATTGCTAGGGCTTCTGTTGGGTCATCGAAGGTACAATCCATACGATTTTTAGATATATTAATACTTGGATGTTTTTCTGCCCCTAAGCAAACTTCACTCATTGCTCTCACGGTTTCTAATGGGTATTCACCTGCGGCTGTTTCTCCAGATAACATCACCGCATCGGTACCATCTAATACCGCATTAGCAACATCCATTACTTCAGCACGAGTAGGCATTGGGGCGCTGATCATTGATTCCATCATCTGCGTCGCAGTGATCACCACTCTATTTAAACGACGAGCAGTACGGATCATGTTTTTTTGCACACCCACTAAGCGTGCATCACCGATTTCTACACCGAGATCTCCACGTGCCACCATCACTACATCAGATGCTAAAACAATATCTTCTAATGCTTCTTGTGTTTCCACTGCTTCAGCACGTTCTACTTTAGCGACTATTTTGGCATGACTACCTGCTTCTTTTGCCAATTGGCGAGCATAGTGAATATCAGCGCCATTACGAGGAAAAGACACCGCGAGGTAATCGCAACCAATCTCAGCTGCTGTAATAATATCTTTTTTATCTTTTGGGGTTAAAGCTGGAGCAGATAAACCACCGCCTTTTTTATTGATGCCTTTATTGTTGGATAAAGTACCGCCGATTGAAACAATGGTGTGTACTTGGCTACCCGTTACCTTCTCAACAATCAGTTGGATACGGCCATCATCTAACAGCAATACATCTTCTGCAGCCACTTCTTGTGGTAATGTTTTGTAATCTAAGCCGACCGCTTGTTGATCGCCTTGGCCTTTATCGATATTGCTGTCTAATATAAATTTATCACCGATAGCGAGTTGAATTTTACCTTCTTTAAAGGTCGATACGCGGATTTTAGGACCTTGTAAATCACCCATAATGGCAACTTCAATACCTAAGCGTTGAGCAATATCTCGCACTTCTTTTGCACGTTTTATATGGTCTGCTGGTTCGCCATGAGAAAAGTTCATGCGCACCATATTGGCACCCGCGGCGATAATTTTTTCTAAGTTATTATCACGGTCCGTTGCAGGGCCTAATGTTGTCACTATTTTTGTACGTCTAGTCATGTGAGTTCCTCATTATATATTGGGTTTTTTTATGACGTTTAATCAGTTCAATGTCAGATAGTGTGTGTTGATTGTTTATTATACTAAACATGTTCACTTATTTATCTTACAATTTGAAGTCATTGTTTGAATTTATAACGACTCACTATTGATATAGTGGGCCGTTATATAGAGGGGTTAGATTTTTTTCAAAGAAAGTATCAGTGCAGATTCAGGATCAAGGATCGGTAATGTTAGCCCAATTTCTTTAATATTTTCACCACTTAAGGTTAATGTTTTATCTAACCATTGCGGGCGTTGCTTCATCAGCTGGAAACTAGTCTCTGGCATCTCAACTATCTGCACTTGGTATTGTGCATCTGTATCAATACAGCTAATCAGTAGCGGTGATGGCAGTGCATAATCAGGCATGGTTAGCTGACAAACAGTCAGCAACATTTCTTGATCATTTTGTACACCATAGATGTTTTGGCGCTTATCGGGTGTATCTAAACGGAAACTGCGACCACTGTGCAATAATTCACGGTATTGTTTATGTAATGCGATGTATTTAGCGAATGCTTGTCTTTCATCTTCAGGTACTTTCACTGGATCTAATTCAACACCCATATGGCCACCCAGTGCGGTAATACCACGCATATTGATATGGTGACGACGATTAGTTGAATGACATTCTTCAGGCCCAATATGTGACCCCATTACTTCTGGCGGAAAGAAATAACTCATACCACGTTGGATTGCCTGACGCTCTAATGCATCGTTACAGTCGGATGCCCAAAAACGATGGGTACGCTTAAGAATTTCAAAGTCAATTCGACCGCCACCCGATGAACAAGATTCAATTTCTACTTCACTATGTGCTGCTAATAATTTATCTAATAATGCATATAATGCTTTGGTTTGACCATTTACTGCCGGTTTTCCTTCGTGACCTGGTTGAACTAACTCACGGTTCATATCCCATTTTAAGTATGAGATATTGTAGGTAGTGAGTAGATCATTGAGGCGATCAAATAAATAGTTAAAACAATCTGGATTTTGTAGATCCAGCAGATACTGCCAACGACCTGATGGTTGATGATAACCCTTCAGCTCTAAAACCCAATCAGGGTGTTCGCGGTAAAGATTTGAGTCTTGGCTAATCATCTCTGGTTCAACCCACAGACCAAACTCCATGCCTTGATTATTAACGTGTTCGATAACAGGTTCTAAACCATTTGGATATTTATTCTTATCTAGGTACCAATCACCTAACGACGTGCGATCATCATCGCGACCAATAAACCAGCCATCATCAATAATAAAGCGTTCAACACCCATTACTGCCGCTTCAGTTGCCATTTTCATTATGTATTCAGGATCATGCTCGAAGTAGATACCTTCCCACGTATTAAGATGCACTGGACGTGGTTTATCAACGGGGAGTCTTAAAATGTTGTTGCGTACAAAGTGGTGGAAATGTTCAGAAATACCATTTAAACCGTTGGCACTGTAAGTTGCGTATAACCAAGGTGTTGTATAGCTTTGTGATTGTTCAAGAACGGTTTCACCCGCCAGTAGTAATTCACCTGCTTGTACAAAACGACGACCATCACTTTTAACATCAGCACGTAGTTGGTGATTACCGCTCCAACCTAAGTGAAAACCCCAAACCTGTCCATTTTGTTCAGTAAAGTGATCCGTGCCCACAAATAAACCAGGGAAGTTTTCGTGAGAGGTTCTGCCGCGACGGTTTTCTTGCATGAAACCACCGTGCGAAAATGATTGACGATGTGTTTGGAATTCTCGTGTCCAGCGACCATAGAAAGTCATTAATTCATTAGCATGGTTTGGCACTGGTAACGTAGAAGAAAGCTTGGTGAGATGGTATTTACCTTCACCAACATTAGTGACGGTTACGCGTTTTTGCACAACATCACTTTCAAAATCAAGCTTCAGTTCAATATCTAATTGTAGTTTGGCGACATTGTCTTGTAGTGTGAATGTAACAGATTGCTCTGTGAGCACTTGCTCGATGACTTCAAAAACCGGTGCCCAATCATGGCTATTGCGATGTCCTTCGATACCTGGTGCATTAAAGTGTCCGCGCCCAAGCTCTGGACATAAAGACAAAGGCACATCGACGTCAAGGCGAGCTTGAGAAATAGGGCGCTCAGTAGATAACATAATATCAGGGTCAATCTGACTTATTTTTGCGCCCCAATGTAACACCTCAGGAGTACGATCAACCTTGATTATTAGGCTACAGCTTTTGCTTGTTAGGTGAATAATGTCGCTCATTTTATCTCCGGTGCATAAAGAATATTTTAAAAGTTGAGTTGTTTGCGAAAACATTGATTTAGATTGTCACTTTTTAAGCGCTTTGTCAGCCTTTAAGTTGATATATGTGATATAGGGCAATAGATTTTTTGTAACCAATTGTTTTTGAAAACACACACTGAGCTTTTGTATTTAGTTTGTAAGTGAATGATAAGTCCTCCATAACATAAAATCTGTTAATGTGATTAGAGTCTGTTAATTTTTGTGCTTTTTAATTAAAAAATTGGAAACGTTAACATCTTCTGATTTTGAGCATCGATAACGTTATAATGATTACACTAATGAAACTAAATAAACTTCTTTTAAGAGAATCAAATGGCAACCATTAAAGATGTAGCGAGAGAAGCTGGCGTATCCATTGCGACGGTATCAAGGGTGATAAATAATTCCCCTAAAGCAGGGAAATCATCAATAAGCGCGGTGCAGTGTGCTATGAAAAAATTAGGTTATCGTCCTAACGCCAACGCACGCGCTTTGGTTAGCCAAAACTCAAATACTATTGGCGTGTTGGTGAGTGATATTTCAGATCCCTTTTTTGGCACTTTAATTAAAGCGGTTGATCAAGTTGCACGAGAAAATCATAAACATCTGTTAATTGGCAATGGTTACCATGACGCCGATAGTGAACGCGAAGCGATTGAGCTGTTGATTAATAGCTGTCGAGAGTCACTTATTATTCATGCTAAAGCATTAAGTGCAGAAGAGCTGATTGGCTTTGCCAAAGAAGTACCAGGTTTAGTCTTGATTAATCGATATATTCCTGAAATTGCAGAGCGTTGTATTGCCTTTGACAATTTTCAAGGTACCTATATGGCGACGGAATTTCTGATTAATAATGGCCATAAGCATATTGCTTATATTAACTCTAATCATCAAATTGATGATGCTTCGGAACGTCAAGCAGGTTATCTAAAGGCTTTGAAGGACCATAATTTACCTTCACCAATGCAATATATTGCTGCTGCAGATAGCAACGATCAAGGCGGTAAATCTGCAATGATCGAATTATTATCTAAAAATATCCCAATTAGTGCGGTGTTAACTTACAACGATTTTATGGCTGCTGGCGTACTCAGTGCTCTGGAAGAAAATAATATTGCGGTACCTGAAAAAATATCGTTAATAGGTTTTGATAACAGCTTAATTTCTCGTTATGTTCACCCTAAATTAACAACTATTAACTATCCCATTGAGATTATGGCTAAACAAGCGACACAACTGGCACTTAAACTTGCTAAAAAAGAACAATATGCTCCCGAAACTCGTATTTTTTCACCGACATTGGTGAAGCGTTTGTCGGTTAGCAAACATGATGTAGAGTGAATATAATCGAGCGCAGTGAGCAGAAAAATTACTGCTCATGGTGCATTTTGTTGTTTGCTTGAACTCAAGTAATAAATCGATAGGTGGTTTGATAATGGTATTCTTGTCCCACTTGTAAAATAGCGCTAGGCTGCCATTCAGGGTGGTTAACCGCATCGGGTAAAAACTCTGTTTCTAAGGCTATGCCTGCATAGTCTTGATACTCTCCACCACTGCGATTAGGGGTGCCCGCTAACCAATTCCCTGTGTAAAGTTGTAGCGCAGGTTTATTGGTAAACACCTCTAGTGCCAGATCATTATCTGCACTACTCAGCAATGCCGCACGGGCACCTTGTTGGCAAGGACTGTTAAGCACAAAAGCATGGTCATAACCTTTTGCTAATTGCTGTTGTGGCTCGGTCAGGAAATCATTTGTAATGGCTTTAGGCTGACGAAAATCAAAACTGTTCTTCTCTACAGAATCGGGTCCATCAAGTGGAATGCCGACTTTATTAGTAGGCAGGTAATGGTCAGCATCGATTTGCAGTGTATGATTTCTGCAGTCCGCATCCGACTCAGCACCGGAAAGGTTAAAATAAGCATGGTTAGTTAGGTTAATTGGCGTGGGTTTGTCAGTGCTTGCGTGATAACTGATAATAACCTGATTATCATCGCTTAATTGATAGCATACTGATACCTGTAATTGCCCTGGAAAACCTTGGTCACCATCCTCTGAGACAAGAGCAAAGCGCACTAACCCCTGCGTCTGCTGTTCTATTTCCCAACGACGTTTATCGAAACCATCAATCCCACCATGTAGTGTATTGCCATCTTGATTGATTGATAATTGGTAGGGATAACCATTAATACTAAATTGTCCATCTGCAATACGATTGGCAAAACGACCCACTGTCGCACCTAAATAGATGCCCTGTTTTTTAAAATCAGCCATTGTAGATACACCTAATAAAACCTCTCGCTGCTGATCGGCGATGGGGACTTCACAACTCAGCCAAGTTGCACCGATGTCCATAAAAATAACCGATAGGCCATTTTTATTCTGCAATTTAACTAATTTTGCAGGTTGACCATCAAAAGCGACTTCTTCAGTCATGGTTTTAAAAAGTGTATTCGACATGATGATTACCTTTCGTATTAAATAACGCCTGCACCATTTTGTGGTGTGCAAATATAAATAGATTCTTTAATGCCTGTTTTTGCTTGATACTTAGCTTCAATAGCAGCCTGAACTTGAGGCACCATTTCTGTTGGCATCAAGGCAACACAACATCCACCAAAACCACCGCCGGTCATGCGAGCACCACCTTTGTTACCTAATGCTTCAGCTAATACTTCAACAATATAGTCAATCTCTGGCACCGTAATTTCAAAGTCATCGCGCATAGAAGCATGCGAAGCATACATATATTCACCGACTTTTTGTAAATCACCTGCAATCAACGCATCAGCACAGGCTACAGTACGTTCATTTTCAGAAATAACATGATGTGCACGTTTATAAACATCTGAGCCTTTTTCAATACTTGATGCATCTAACTCTGCTAACGTTGCATCTCGCAATGCCACTTTACCAAGCAAACGAGAAGCTTCTTCACACTGTTCACGCAGTGCGTTATAGGCACCATCAACCAAGCTATGGGTGACATGCGAATTAACAATCATAATGCTGACACTTTCAGGTATGTGTACGGCTTTGCTTTCTAAGCTACGACAATCAAGTAATAGCGCATGGCTTTTTTCGCCACAGGCAGAAATCATCTGATCCATGATGCCGCATTTACAACCTGCAAAATTATGCTCAGATGCTTGCCCAATAAGTGCTAAATCAGACTGTGTAACATCTAGCTCGTAGAGTACTTTCATTGCCTGACCTGTAACCACTTCAAGTGCCGCTGAAGAACTTAATCCAGAGCCGAGTGGAACATTACCAGTAATAGCAATATCTGCGCCGCCAAGCGAATAGCCCTTTTCTTTTAAGAAATGAATGACACCACGCATGTAATTAGCCCATAACTTATCTTCTGTGGGCTTTATTTCTTGGTTAACAACAAATGAATCTTGCACATGGTCATAATCCACAGAGATCAAACGGATCACACCATCGTCGCGTTTAGCGCAGGCAATAACCGCTTGATAATCAATGGCGCAGGGCATAACAAAACCGTCATTGTAATCGGTATGCTCACCGATCAGGTTGACGCGGCCGGGTGCTTGTACAAAGGTTGTTGCAGAATAACCACATACATCTTGGAATGCATTTGCTGCACGTTGTTTTAATTGTTTACTTGGCATGCTGTCAATCTCCGTCCTTATTGTTGTTCTTTGTAGTGAACATCACTCACATCACGTAACTTCTGAGCCGCTTGCTCTGCAGTCAGATCACGTTGAGATTCAGCCAACATTTCGTAGCCCACCATAAATTTACGGATTGAAGCAGAGCGTAGTAGCGGAGGATAAAAAATGGCATGTAATTGCCAATGGTCAATATTAGTGCCAGCATCAAAGAAGGGCGCGTAGTGCCAGCCCATCGAGTAAGGGAAAGAACACTGGAATAGGTTGTCATACCGACTGGTTAATTTCTTCATAGCAACAGCAAGGTCGTCGCGTTGCTCATTAGACAGTTCACTCATACGACGAATCGCTGTTTTTGGTAATAGCATGGTTTCAAATGGCCATGCAGCCCAATACGGCACAACGGCAATCCAGTGCTCAGTTTCAACAACAGTACGTTCACCATCTTTCATTTCAGCTTGAACATAATCAAGTAATAGGTTTGAACCCTGTTGGTCGTAATATTCTTTCAGGTGCTTTTCTTTGCGTTCAATTTCATTAGGAAGGAAGCTATTCGCCCAAATTTGACCGTGTGGATGTGGTTGTGAACAACCCATTGTCTCGCCTTTGTTTTCAAAAGCTTGTACCCAAACGTAATCTTTACCTAATTCTTCAATTTGCTCATTCCAAGTATTAATAACAGCACGGATTTTATTCACTGGTAGCTCAGGTAGTGTTTTACTGTGGTCAGGAGAAAAACAGATCACACGACTTAAACCACGTACACCTTGGGTTTTAAAGAGCGGATTTTCAGATTCTGGTGCTTCTGGCGAATCCGTCATTAATGCCGCAAAGTCGTTAGCAAAAACATAAGTACCTTTATAATCTGGATTTTTGTCACCAGAAATACGTGTGTTATTAGCACATAAAAAACAGTCTTTATCGTAGCTTGGTAATTGTACGTTTGAAGGTTTCTCATCTTGACCACTCCACGGGCGTTTAGCACGATGTGGAGAGACTAGGATCCATTGTCCCGTTAATGGGTTATAACGGCGATGTGGGTGATCAATTGGATTAAATTTAATATCAGACATAGTTATTCTGTTTCCTGTTTATCATGTCAGGCATTGCTTACTCAGCACCTAACATTTGGGATAATTATTAATAGCCTTGAGGATTTTTTGACTGCCAATTCCACGTATCTGCGGTCATTTCCATAATGCTACGGCTGGCTTTCCACCCTAAATCTTGTTCAGCTTTACTGGTACTTGCCCAACACTCTGCGATATCACCCGGACGGCGTGGACAAATTTCATAGGCGATCTCTTTACCAGAGGCTTCACTGAAGGCATTAACCATTTCAATGACGCTAGAACCATTACCTGTGCCTAGGTTATAAATATGTAATCCAGATTTTTGACCGACCGTATTTAATGCAGCGATATGGCCATCAGCAAGATCCATAACGTGAATATAATCACGTACACCGGTACCATCAGGCGTTGGGTAATCATCACCAAAGACAGACAATTTATCGCGACGGCCAACGGCAACTTGCGCAATAAATGGCATTAGATTATTAGGGGTCCCCTGTGGATCTTCTCCCATAGAGCCAGAAGGATGTGCGCCAACAGGATTGAAATAACGCAGTAATGTAATGCTCCAATCCGGCTGAGAGTCATAAAAATCAGAGAAGCAACATTCCACTATATATTTACTACGGCCATAGGGGTTGGTGGTTGCGCCAACGGGAGAGTCTTCTGTGATAGGTACGCTTGTTGGGTCGCCATAAACCGTTGCAGAAGAGCTAAAAACAATACTTTTTACACCTGCAGTGCGCATTGCGCGTGCTAGTACTAAGGAGCCATTAACATTGTTATCATAGTATTCCAAAGGCTTCGCTACTGATTCTCCCACCGCTTTGAGGCCGGCGAAATGAATAACAGATTGAATATCATGTTCACTAAAGACTTTATCTAGAAATGCTTGGTCGCGAACGTCACCTTGATAAAATATTGGGCGCACTTTTGTCAGTGCTTCAATACGATCCAACACGGCCAATTTACTGTTGCAAAGATTATCAACAATAATAGGCTCTAGGCCAGCTTGTAACATTTGTACACAGGTGTGACTGCCTATATACCCCATACCACCAGTAACGAGAACTTTCATGACAAACTGCTCCTATAGCTATTCAATTAAGATAAATAATAACAATTAAAATGTTGAAAAGAAGTGATCTAACGCACGTAATGTAAACGTTTACATTTTCTTTGCAAAGCGTTTTTTATGGGCCGATTGCAGGCGAACAACTCATTTTTTAACGCTAATATTCTTCTATTTTGTTGATTATAATGCGATTTAAATAATTTTATTGCACATCGAAGTAAGGATAAAAGATTGAATTAGGCGAGTTACAGGCTCTCTTTGTATGAAAACGTCTGTGTAAGCGTTTCCATTGTGTGCTATAAATATGACTATATTGTTCATTTTTTAGCGGTTTTATTATGTCAGAAGCACTTATTCCAAATATCGAATCGTTCATTGCTAATATCGATCCATTTAGTCGCTTACCAGAGGCATTACTGCAAAAAGTAAGTGCGACAATTAAGATCGTTTATCTTGCCAAAGGAGAGGTGATCCCACCGCCTTCATCGGAGCAAGATAACTATTTATTTATTGTCAAAACGGGCGCTATTGAACAACGATGCGTTGATGGCAGTCTAAGAGGGCGGCTGGAAGAGGATGATGTATTTGGTTTTAGCTTATTTTCTAACTCAGAAGCGCGCTATCAAATAGAAGCAATCGACAATACCTTACTTTATTTAGTGCCAGCCAAAACTATTTATTATATTCAATCTCAATATCCTGAATATGCACAACATTTTACTGCCAAACCTGAAGACCGTATTGATTCTGCACTTGAGTCAACTTGGTCTGATAGTAGTCAGAACTCTTTTTTTAATCGCGTCGAACAAGTCGCCAGTGAACAATTTGTGCAGGTGAATAGCGACGATTCAATTGCGCAAGCAGCTAAAGTGATGCGAGATAACGATGCCTCTTGTTTAATTGTAAAGGCGAACAATCAGTTAGTTGGTATTGTGACCTGTACGGATCTTATTGGCCGAGTGATTGCGGAAGAGAAAAATACACAATCACCCGTCAGTGAGGTTATGAGTACACTACCATGCACTATTTCTCCAAAGGCCAGTGTTTTTGATGCCGCTATCTGCATGATGGAAAACAATATTCAAAATTTGCCGATTGTCGAACAGGGTAAAGTACTTGGTTTGCTATCTTTAAATCAACTTTTTCAAAATCAACGTATTGAAGCTATTTATCTGATTAATAAAATAAAAAAATCAACGAGTGAAAATAAATTGGCAGAGCATATGCCTGAACGTGACCGCATCTTTCAAGCATTAGTTAATGATAAAGTACCTGCAGATTTAATAACTACTATTTTGAGTACGATCATGGATGCTGTGAATCAGCGTTTAATTGATATTGCCATTGACCGACTTGGCCCTGTGCCCTGTGAGTTTTCTTGGGTAGTATCAGGCTCACATGCGCGTAAAGAAGCACATATTTTGTCGGATCAGGACAGTGCGATTATTTTATCGAATGAGGCGACAACAAAAGATAAAGTGTATTTTCGTCACCTTGCTATGGTCGTCACTAAGGGGCTCGACCTGTGTGGTTATGAGCTTTGTCCCGGTAAGTTTATGGCGGTAACGGCGAAGTGGTGCCAACCTTTATCTGTCTGGCAAGCATATTTTAAAAAGTGGATCCGCAATCCAGAATACGAATGTCTTTTGAACCTCAGTGTATTTCTTGATACTAGGGTTATATATGGGAATAACCAATACAGAACAACGCTAGTAAATGAATTTAAAGAAATGCTTTCTAGCCGTATTTTTTTGAGCAAATTAATACGTGATGCAGTAGAAAACCGTGCACCTTTAGGGATCTTCCATAATCTGGTGTTAAGCAAAAATGAACATAATGAAAAGACACTTAATATCAAACGTTATGGTATTAATATTATCGTCGATTTAGCGAGAATTTACGCGTTATCCGCTAAGTCCGATGCCTGTAATACCACTGATAGGTTAATGGCAGTGAACAAAGCTGGGCTGATGGATGATGCAACTTTAAAAAATATTCTTAGTGCGTATAACTTTCTTAAGAACTTTAGGTTTTCTTATCAAGTGGACATGATCAATAAGGGCGAAGTACCTAGCAGTCAGATCAATCCTGATTATTTTGGAAGTTTTGAACGTAAACATATCAAAGATGCTTTTCGCCTCATTGATGATTGGCAACAATATACAAAAATGAGATTCAGTTAATGTTTAGCCTGTTTAAAAAAACGAACCGTTGGGATGAGCTAACCATTAAACGGGCTGAGTGTTTGAAATCAACTCTGCCTTATGAGGTTGAATTGAACTTAAGCCAGCCCTTAGTTGATAAAAATACACTTTTTAAGGCGCTGCCTTTTCTTGTTGTTGATTTTGAAACCACAGGGTTTGAGTCGAATAGCAACGATATTATTAGTATGGGGTGGGTCGAAATTGTCAATATGCAGATAGATCTTGAGCGGAAACAGCATTTTTACATTAGTAACAGCCAACAGATCAATCATGAAACAGCGGTTATCAATCAAATCGTCCCGCAAATGATCCAGAATAATGGCATCCCGCTTGAGGAGGCAATTAATAAATTACTCAATGACAGTAAAGATAAAATATTAGTGGTGCATGGTAAGGTCATTGAGAAAAACTTTCTGGATTTTCATGCGCAAAAATTCTTAGGGATCCCTGAGTTACCTTTGATGTGGATTGATACCATGAAAATAGAAGAGTGGAAAACTGCAAAAACGGGAGGCAACACAATATCCCAAGATAATCGACTTTCAGCAGTCAGAAAACGCTATAACCTGCCTCAATATACCGCTCATAATGCTTTGATTGATTCCGTTGGCACGGCTGAGTTGCTGCTGGCACAAATCGCGCACATGTATCGAGATCGACACGTTACCCTTGAAACACTATATGAAATGAGCCAATAAGTAAGAGTAATTCTTTCCGAATGTCGTTAGCGTAATCATTTGGTGATTAGCTAGCCTTATATTGATATTCACACAAAAAAAAGAAGCTGTTATTAACAGCTCCTTCTTAGAACCATGTGTATGATTACTTTTCAGCGATCTGCTCTTTAGTTGTCTACTCCGAGCTATCTATTTTTTGAAGGTACGTTCACGCACTTTTTCTAAACGTTTAAGAATGCTATCAAGTCGCTCTGGTTTTACCATAAACTCTTGGAAACCTTTCATGGCTTCTTTAGCCATACCCGGATCGGTATCTCGGTCAAAGAACTGCGCGGTTCCATCCGCGTTATTTAGCATGGTAACCCCTTTATTTAGGAAAGGATTATCAACCGCTTTTGCTTTTTTATTCGGTGGGATTTGCAATAGCGCTTTGTTGACTAAGGTTTGGTTTTCAGGTCTTGCCATAAAGGCGAGGAAAGCACGCGCATCTTTTTTGTTTATTGCTTTCGATGGGATATGCAAAGTATCCATTGGTGCATCTTCAGCAATACCAACTTCTGGATTGATCACAGGGAATTGCATAAAGGCCATTTTGCCCTCTAGCTCTGCTGGGAAGTTAGGAGTAATGAAGTTACCGATTAAATACATGGCCGCTTCGCCGCGGTATAAAAACGGCTGTGCCTCTTGCCAAGAGTAAGTCGCATGATTTTTCAAGTAGTAACCTGGCTCAACCATTTGCTTCCATGTGCTAAAAGTTTTTTTCACTCGTTCGTCTGTGTAAGGGATTTTTCCATCCATCAGATCCATATGAAAATCTAAACCATTCACTCGTAAATTAATGTAATCAAACCAACCGGCGGTGGTCCAAAGGTATTTAGTACCAATGGCGACGGGGGCAATGTCATTTTTTTTCAAGGTGGCACTTGCAGCGAGAAATTCATCCCATGTTTTAGGTTCAGCAATGCCATATTTATCAAAGATATCTTTACGGTAATAAATACCCCATTGATAATAGGTATATGGTACACCCCATTGTTTGCCATCTATGGTCATTGCTGGTTTAGAGCTGGCAAAATCTTGGTGCATATCATTAGCGTTCCAAACATCAGAGACGTCTTCAAACAAACCTTTGTCGACAAATGCTTTCATGCGATTACCCGCATACCAAAATACAACATCTGGTGGCGATGTAACTAACCAATTACGAATAGTGGTTTTATAACCTTCATGATCATAAAGGTTATAGATGACTTTAATATCTGGATTTTCATTTTCAAAGGCGGTAATTATTTCCTTAAATGCCGCTTTTGGTGCTGGATCTGAAGCATCTGAATTGATCACTAAGTTACCAGCATAGGACATGGATGATAGCGTCACGGAAAGCGCACTAGCAGCCAATATTGTATTGAACTTTTTCATATTTTTTCCTTGTAAGTAATGGCAGCATCTTGTCGCCAATGGTTATTTAAACTTGATCTATAAGATCGCTATTATCCTTTTGTTGCACCGAGTGTTAACCCTGCAATGAAGTGACGCTGCATGGCAAAAAAGAGTGTTACAGGTGGTAATGCGGCCACGACTGCACCCGCTGAAATGAGATTCCAAGACGCTAACCATTGGCCTTGTAATGAACTTAGGCCAGCCGTCACAGGGCGCACGGTATCACTTTGTACCAATACCAATGCCCAAAAGTAATCATTCCAAATAAAAGTAAAAATAAGTACAGAAAGTGCTGCAAGTGCAGGGCGTACTAAGGGTAAAACAATATACCAAAATATTTTAAACTCACTAACGCCATCAACCCGTGCAGACTCTAATAATTCATTGGGTAAACCGACGATAAAGTTACGCATAAAGAGGGTGCAAAATCCGGTTTGAAAAGCGATGTGAAACATAATTAATCCCATGTGAGTATCATACAAACCTAAAGAGATGGTGAGGTCTCGTACTGGGATCATTAAAATTTGAAAAGGCACAAAGTTACCGCCAATAAAAATAGCGAGCATCCAAATATTAGCTTTAAATTTATACTTAGCTAAAGCAAATCCCGCTAAGGTAGAAAGGGCAACGGCACCCATTACCGCGGGTAGGGTAATAATTATTGAATTAAGTAAATATTGTCCCATTTCCGTTGATTGAAAAACCATATTATAGTTTTCAATGAAGTTAAAGCTGGTTGGCCAACCCCAGTAATTACCTTGGTTAATATCCTGAATAGATCGTATCGAGGTCATCATCACAGCGGCTAAGGGCATTAACCATAATAAAATAGTTATCGGCAGTGAAATACGATAAAGAATGTTAGTTAAAGGTGATGCATGTTTTATCGGTGTTGGATACATTATCTTTCACTCCTCAACATATTAACTAAGAAATAAGCAATATAGACAGCCATAATCAAAAACAACACAACGGCAACAGCCGCGCCGTAACCCATGCGATAATTGAATATAGATTCTTCATACATCATGTAAGCGAGTACGGTTGAGCTTCCCCATGGCCCTCCGGCTGTCATGGTTGCCACTAAGTCAAAGGACCGTAGTGCACCTATCACGGTTACGACGACGGCAATAAATGTTGCAGGCGATAGTTGTGGTAAAATTATGTAGCGCAACATTTTCCAACCTTTTGCACGGTCCAAGCGAGCGGCTTCAATTTGATCGGGGTTGAGACTATTTAGCCCAGTGAGATATAAAATCATACAATAGGCTATTTGTGGCCATAAACCGGCGACAATGATGCCGTAGGTAACATATTCTTCGCTAGATAATAATGCGATGGTTTGAAAGCCAAATACATCTAAAATGGTATTCAGCAGTCCTAAATGGGGGTCATAAAACCAAGAAAAGACTAACCCGATAACGACTTGGGAAATAACAAATGGGAAGAAAAAGAGCGCTTTAACTAAGCGGATACCGGCGACTTCTTGATTCAAAAACAGTGCGATTGCTAATCCAATTGGCGGCGCCAGCATAAACAGAATCATCCATAACACATTATTCTTTAATGCCGTCCAAAACGATTCTGAATCAAATAGTTGAATATAATTATCGAAACCAATCCAGGTTTTATCCCCAAGGCCATCCCAGCTATAAAAACTAAGCATAAAGCTACTAGCGATAGGGTAGAGAACATATAGGCTAAATAATAATAAGGCAGGCGCCATGAAAATCCAGGGCACAAAGCGTTTGGATATTATACGTTGTGGCTTTGGTGACTGATTTGGTCGTTGAATTCCCTTAGTTTTAGCTGTTGATTGCTGCAACATATCTGCTCCATCACATTGTTATCATATAATCCTCAGTTGCGATTATGTTTACGCAAGACATTTTAAGTCTTTATTTCTCTGTATTTTAATAAACGTGATTAATTACTTTAATAAGATAAACATTTTTATTAGCGATTTCAGTTTAGAAACTAAAAATTGCGAGGTGAGTCTCTCTCCATTTTTTCGTACAAATAACTCAAAAAAAGCAGTGAGATCCCAGTCATACTTATTAAGTTTTGTATTTTTGTAGATCACATTAAATATACGCAAGCCTTTCTGCGTGAGGATAGTTGCGATAACGTAAATTTCTTTATTCCACAGTTTTCGCAAACATTTTTTTTCGCTTGAAAAGCGATTTTAATAGCACGTTCTTAATAGGATAATTAATCATGGCTGCAATTTCATTACATCAGGTTGTTAAGCGCTTTGGAGAAACTGAAATTATCCATGGTGTTGATTTAGAAATAAAAGAAGGCGAGTTTACTGTATTTGTAGGTCCTTCTGGTTGTGGTAAATCGACGTTATTAAGACTCATTGCTGGGCTTGATGATATTACCAGCGGCGCCCTGTCTATTGGTGACATAGATGTCACTAATGTTGAACCTGCAGATCGCGGCGTGGCCATGGTATTTCAATCCTATGCACTTTACCCTCATATGACGGTTGAAGAAAATATGGGATTTGCTTTAAAAATGGCTAATATCGAGAGCGGCGAAATTAAAAAACAAGTTAAAAAAGCCAGTGATATTTTACAACTAGAACCCTTATTAAACCGTAAACCAAAAGAGCTATCAGGTGGGCAGCGGCAACGTGTAGCAATCGGTAGAGCGATTGTTCGTGACCCGGAAGTGTTCCTATTTGACGAACCATTATCTAATTTAGATGCAGAGTTACGTGTAGAGATGCGCTTACAAATCGCTAACTTACATTCACAACTTGGCAATACCATGGTTTATGTTACCCATGATCAAGTTGAAGCCATGACCCTAGCAGATCGAATTGTCATATTACGAGATGGAAGAGTGGAGCAAACTGGCAGCCCAATGGATCTGTATTACCGCCCTGGTAATGATTTTGTTGCTGGATTCATAGGCTCCCCTAAAATGAATTTTATTAGTGCAACATTACTTGATGTTAAGGGCTCTCAAGTTAGCGTCGCTTTACCTGACGGGCAGTCGGTATTAATTAATACGCATTCCAGCAATTGCCAAAAAGGCGACCAAGTTAAGTTGGGTATCAGACCGGAACATATACAATTAGCTGCTACGGAAGCAAATGCACTGACGCTATCATTTCTGGCTAACAACGTGGAGCGTTTAGGTAATAGTACTTATCTATTTGGGCATTACCAGAGCAATGATAATTTCATTGTACACATTCCTTCGGATCAACAAGTGAATAGAGGCGATAAAATGTCTTTATACGTACAGCAGTCTGATTTGCATTTATTTGATCAAGAAGGACTATCATTACGTGATTATGAATAATGGGGGGTAGGTGGTTATTGATAGTCATTTGTTTAATGAACCTATATTAAGGAGTGTTTAAACACTCCTTTTATTTTCAACAAAATCAATTTCCTAATATTGATATAGTTTAACATGATAGAAATAAGTGGTTGCCAAAGCGCTACTACATCTTTGCCAAACCGCTACTATAACTTCGACAAACCATTCTACGAATGAGTAAACCATTGCTGAGCGGTTACTAAATCCTTGCTAAAGCACGACGACACTGTCAGTAAAAAATAGGCTGCTTATTTGGCGAAACCACCGATTGGTGTCATCATTACCGCACCGGCAAATGAAGCTTTCAGCTCCTCACTGACTGAGCTATAAATAACAACTCTTGATATATCGACAGCCGCAATAAAACGTGCCGCATTTTTTCCCCATGTTGTAAGGTGCGCCTTTGCTGCCGCTTCATCTGCATAACGTTCGTAGATATGAATGGTGCTACCATCTTCAGCTAAGGTCCATTCGTAATTGAGTGATCCAACTTCTTTTGACGTGACTTCAATCATGTCGTGCATCACCGTATTAAGGGCTGTTCCTTGCCCTTCTTTAATTGAACCTTCAACAGCCCATATAACGTTTTTACTCATTGTTTTGTCCATTGCTTTTTGCATTTTTTACATTTCGCTTGTTATTAATTAAATCGCTTCAGCGAGTTAAGCACTGTTTTTTGCTTGTATCAGGCGTTGATAAAGTGAATCTTTCAATATCCCCCTAACATGCTTCAGCTGATGCATTGCTTGATCAGTGATCGGCTCATTATTTAACTCCAACTCGCGGATTTCTTTATCATGCGTGTTGTAATCTTTGCAGTCTTCAGCAAAGGTTTGATCGCTTTTGCAGAGCTGAAAAATAAGAGCTTTGTATTTCGGAAATTCATTAATAAGAGAATGATCTTCACCTAACATAGTGACTCCTTACTGACTAATTACACTGCGTGACTGGAATGGTCACACAGTGATGAAACCAAGAGATAAACTTTATTATCAACAGAGCATAACCAGGTTATTACTTGAGTCGGTTGTCGCTACTCATTGTCGGTATGTGTTATCGCTATTAGTTGTCAGTATTATTTTGCAAATCCACCTAGTGGTTTTAATAAAAGAGGCGCAAGCGCGGCATGTTTTTTTCTAAGTTCTTCAGGTAAGTCACCGAGATGTACCATACGTGTTGGCGTTGCTGCTGCAATCCAAGCTTCTGCGTGATCATTCCAGTTTTCAATGTGAATAAATGACGCTTCAAGATCTTTAAATCGTTCATAAACCATAATGTCACCTTGATCAGAGATATAGTACTGGTAGTTCAGCGTACCTTCTTCAGTTAATGCTCTTTTAACCTGAGAATCCATCACTGCTTTGAAATTTTCCAGTTGGCCTTCATTAAGTTTTGCTTCAACTATCCAACCAAAGTTTTCAAAGGTAGTTTGACCGTCTTTTTTAAGCATGCTGCCTTCAGCTTCTTCTCTTGCAAATCCACCTAATGGTTTTAACCAAAGTGGATCTAGCGCAGCGTGACGCTGTCTAACATCTTCAGGTAGCTCGCCCAGATGCACCATACGTGTAGCGGGTGCGGCTGCAAGCCAGCGCTCAGCATGAGCATCCCAATTTTCAATATGTTCGTGTGATGAGTCCGCATCTGCAAAACGCTCATAAACCATAATGTCGCCTGCATCAGAGAGGTAATATTGATAGTTTAGGGTACCTTTCTCAGTCAATGCTCTGTTTACTTGAGAATTCATTACCGCTTTAAAATTTTCCAATTCGCCTGCGTTTAATTTTGCTTCAACTATCCATCCGAAATTTTTAAACATTACTTTCTCCGCTATCATTATATTTGCCCTAAACATGTAAAGGGATGATTAAAAGGTGGAAGCAAAACTATTATTATCTGCTTCCTATCTATCGCTTAACATTTAAGTGATTAGATGATGTGACACAGCTTAACAGTACTCCTTCACGATGATAATCAACGAAAAAAGCGAATCAGTTTATAGAAAACGTTAATAATGAAGTATGACTTGGTGTGGATAGTAAAAAGGTATCAGGCATATGAAGGTGCTAATCCTGTTTAGTCTTTGAGCTCACAATAGTTACCATACCCCCGTCGATGCTTTCACAGTAAAACAATGAAATAAACAATTAACGAGCACTGAGTCTATGGTTTCTATAGAGGAGGGATTTCAGTTTGTGGGACTGTTAAAGCAAACTGTCATTTAGTAAAGAGTAATCGCTTCGTTTTATTAGCAGCTTTTTTATTTCAGGCTTTAAAGCGATCAGTGCCATCGATTATTTAGTTAGAGCATTTTCCATATTCCTTTAGAGATTACCTCAATTGCTACCTTCTAACTTATTCCCTTCACTTTCTCCTCATTTTATCGACCTTACCGCTAGATCTACTTCAAACGGAAAAATGTCCGAACGGGCTTATTATCAATATAAACTATAAAGTGATTTTAAATTTAGCCATATTATCAACAGTTTTATGTTTCAGTATACTGATCCACACAAACTTCAATCACTCACTAAGGTAAAAAATAAAATGAAAAAAATTATTATGGCAGCGGCTTTATTGATAGGTTTTACAACCTATCATGCTTATGCGGCTAAATTACAATCTGAATTATTCTTAAGCCTACCGGAAACATTTAATTCTCCTGCAAGTAGTGATTTTGATAAGGAAGGTAATATCTATTTTACGTCTCCCAACTTTCACAATGACGCATTAATCAAGTCCGGTGAGATGCAAAAACCAGCGCTACCAACGATTGGGAAAATAGACAAACTTAATAAATTAACGACTTGGTATACCTTTAAGGCTGAGGATATGGAGAAGTCTTCGGATAAGGTAGCCCCAATGGGCATAGGTTTTGGCCCTGATGGCAATGCTTATGTTGCGGATATGCAGTTGTGGTTTAATGGCGAATCAAGGTTGATAAGAATCAATGTAAAAGATGGCAAAGCGGTCAGTACGGATGTGGTTATCACTGGTTTCACATTTCCTAATGGCGCGGTATGGAAAGGTAATGAATTATTTGTTTCTGACACCGTTTTAAAATCTGAAAATGGCACAACTATCAGCGGTGTTTACAAATTCAATATCCAGGAACTAAGCGCGGACAAACCCATTCAAATTAAACCTTTTGTAAGTTATGAAGACAATGATGCACATTTATTTGAAACCTTTGAGTCAACAGGCTTACTTAATTTTGGTGCAAATGGTTTAACGATAGACGGTGACGGTAATCTTTATACTGCAATCATGGAAGAAGGTTCTGTTCATAAAACAACGATGGACAAAAACAATAAGAAGATTAAAACATCTATTTTTGCTACCGGCATGATAGCAACCGATGGCTTGAAATGGGATAAACGCACCAATAAAATTTATATTGCAGACCTATTTGCCAATGCAATCTACAGTATTGATATGAATGGCAAGCTTGAATTATTAGCACAAAATGGTGATACCGATGGATCTAATGGAGAGTTAGATGCCCCTGCTGAAGTGATTGTCAGAGGAGATGAAATTATAGTGACGAACTTTGATGCCGTCTTTGATAGTGCTGCAATGACAAATAAAACAGCAGAAAAACCAATTACCCTCTCAGTGATAAAATTAAAATAAATATGCCTGGAGGATAAAACCTCAATCTTCCACCATATTTTTTAAAATTGAAAAGTATCAACACAGCTGTTGATACTTTTTCTATTTAGGCCCCTGCAAGACAGTGCTTTATATCGCACAGTCAACTTATCTGAGCTAAACATTCAAAGCTAATTAAACCCGCCTTAACCTAAATACTAAATGTAACTAGCCCAACCTCATTCAACACAGCAATATTCATGACACCCCCTTTAAGCTGGGCTTTAAGTAAACTTAAAATAAGTCCTGTTTACTTCTTTTTAAGTGTGTGAAGTCGGTGTTATAGACTACAACTGCTGAAAGTATGATCTTAATAAAATCATTTTGGATAGGTTAATATTGGAAGTCTTTAAGATAATAACTGCGTGCTGTTTTTCTGTAAAAAGTCATCGAAACTATTGGACGGTTATTGTATCTTTCCTTTTGCTTGTATCATTTGAAATAAAGGAAGAGTGGTGTTTTACGATGTCTATAAGCTATCATTGATTAAGAAGTATTATATTATATTATTTTATTCCTATTAAAGAATAAAAAGGAACAAGTAGTGAAAAAAATAGCGGCTCCGTTAGACATGCTTAATGGAAGTAAGTTTAAGACCAATAAACATGGTTATGTGAGTGTTGTAGAATATTACAATTGTCATACTGTCATTGTTGCTTTTGAAAATACAGGTAACATTCGAGCTATTAGCGCAGCAAAACTCAGAAATGGTAACGTACCTGATCGTGACATTCCGCCTGAGTCAGTTTTGGTCGGTGAGCGAGTTAAATCCTTGAAACACGGATGGTTAACAATTACTAAGGTTGAGTCGGAAAACATTGTGTTAATGGTGAATGATCAAAATGAAGAAATTCAAATGTTGTTGCCTGCGGTACAAAAAATGAAAAATAAATTGAATGAAATGGAGGCAATAAAATCTGATCCGAATAAACCTATCTCATTGAAAGATCTAACAAAGAGAAATAAAAAAATCAATTCTATAGTGAAAAAAATGCTAACAGATTACGGTAGTTAATCCACTGTTCATCTTGTAACTACTTGTTTATTAAAGCTTACCTGGCTTTCTGTTTTTTTATCACTGTTAATCCTTCCCTTTTTATTCTTTTAAAATACCACATCACAACAAAAATCTATTGATGTGACATGCGTCGCAAGATCACTTTTGTTTCGCGACGTCCATCACGTTCGATTTTTTCTCATTCGGCTATGATTCGGCCAATCAATTAGGAAAGCAATCTTGCATTCAAGTTCACCAAACAAAGGAATAATGAGATGAAAAAAATACTAGTAGTGTGTGGAAATGGTTTAGGTACGTCATTGATGATGGAAATGGCTGTAAAAGATGTGGTGAAAAAAATAGGCCTTGATGCAATGGTTGATCACGAAGATTTATCTTCTGCTACTGGTAGCAAAGCTGACATTTGGGTTGCCGCTGCAGATGTTGCTGCGCAATTAAAAGAAGCGGGCAAGGAAAATATTATCAGCTTAGTTAATATTTTCGATAAAGCTTCAATTGAAGAACAGTTAAATACTATCCTAAACGATTAAGGTCATTATTATGGTTAATTTTTTTGAATTTATGCTTGGTTTATTAAAAGAACCAGCACTAATGGTTGGTCTTATTGCTTTCATTGGTTTAGTTGCTCAAAAAGCCGATACATCTACGATTTTAAAGGGAACTATTAAGACAGTAATGGGTTTTTTAATCCTTGGGTTCGGTGCTGGAGCGCTGATTGGGGCTTTAAATAACTTCTCAACTATATTCACTCAAGCTTTTGGCGTAAGCGGTGTAATTCCAAATAACGAAGCGATTGTAGCAATTGCACAAGAAGCTTTTGGTTATGAGATGGCACTTATTATGTTCTTTGCATTTGTTGTAAACATTGTATTAGCACGTATTACTCCATTGAAATATATTTTCCTAACTGGGCATCACACCATGTTTATGTCTATGTTGGTTGCTGTAATCCTTTCTACAGCAGATATCACTGGGGTTGCATTAGTTGCATTAGGCTCCACTATCGTTGGCTCATTGATGGTTATCATGCCTGCTATAGGACAAAAATATACTGAAAAAGTAATGGGTACAGATCAACTTGCTATTGGGCATTTCTCGACATTATCCTATGTGATTTCTGGTTATATCGGCAGTAAGTTTGGAGACACTTCTAAATCAACGGAAGAGATAAATGTACCAAAGAGTTTAATGTTCTTACGTGATACTCCGGTTGCGATTGCGACAACGATGGGAACCTTTTTCTTACTCGCTTCTATCGTTGCTGGTAGTGATTTTGTTGAAGAAATTTCAAATGGACAAAATTGGGTTGTATTTACCTTTATTCAATCTTTAACCTTTGCAGGTGGTGTATACATAGTATTGCAAGGTGTGAAGATGCTTATTGCTGAAATTGTACCTGCATTTAAAGGTATTTCAGATAAGTTAGTACCCGGCGCAAAACCAGCTTTAGATTGCCCTATGGTATTTCCAGTTGCACCAAATGCAGTGCTTATTGGTTTCTTATGTTCTTTCGCTGCAGGTCTTGTTGCGATGGGAATTCAAGGTGCTTTTGGTTGGACTATCATCGTGGCGGGTGTTGTACCTCACTTCTTTGTTGGTGGTGCTGCTGGCGTTTATGGAAATGCGACAGGTGGTTTACGTGGCGCGGTATTAGGGTCATTTACGCAAGGTTTATGTATTTCATTCTTACCAATGTTATTACTTCCTGTACTAGGTGGACTAGGCCTAGAAGCTACAACGTTTGCTGATTTTGACTTCGGTGTTGTCGGGCTTATTCTTGGATGGATGGTACAATGAGTCTATTTGATTTAATTGGTAATGACGGAATTGTTATTACCAACGAAGAAAACTTAAGTATTGATAATGCACTCGATTTGACCTGCTCTACACTCATTGCAAGGGGTAAAGTTAAGCCAAGTTATGCTGATGCGATCAAAGCAACACATAAAAAAATTGGTCCTTATTATGTGTTAGCACCTAAGATTGCAATGCCACATGCACGCCCTGAAGATGGAGTGAATGAAACTGCATTACAGCTGACTGTGTTTAAAAAAGGTGTCGATTTAGGATCTACTGATAATGGCGATGTATATTTCTCAATAACATTAGCGGCAGTAGATTCTGATGGTCATTTACTCACTATTATGGCTCTTTCAGAGTTATTCCAAAATGATGAGGATATTGAAAAGATCATCAATGCTGAAGATAAAGTAGAAATCATTAAGGTACTTAAAAAATACTAAGTTGAAATACTTAGTTATAGAGGGCGATAATAAAAATTATCGCCTTTAACCTCTTTAATACTTCCCCATCTAAAAATCTAATTCGGCTGAAAGTTACTTGTTAATCTCATGAAAGTTGAGTGTAAAACGAGAATTAAATCAAACAGTATTAGTGAACACTGAACACCGGGGCCTGTCATTGCATGTGAGCGGACTTGCATGGTACCAACTGATTTGATTACACAGAGCAAGTGGTGTGAAATAGCCAAACTAATCCAAACGCTATAAGTTATTAATTTAAGTATAAAGCGGCTTAATATCGTTCGGTATGTCATTCTAATTTTATATGTTAAAAAATGGTAACTACTCAGCACCTAATTCACATTTTTGATAGTTTATAGAAGATCAAAAAGGATCAACTTGATTGATCCTTTTTAGTCGTTACTCTAACTACTTTCTTCCTATTCCTATGATGAGGCAAAATGAAAGTAAGTGGTCTCGATATTGAGAGTAATGTCGAAAAGATAAAACAACAGATAGAAGCCGATAAAACATTATCGCCTTCTATGCGCACAACGTTAGATTTATTACTGCTTATCGTTAATTTGCTTTGTCAGCGTCTCGGCCTCAACAGTCGTAATAGTAGTAAGCCACCATCAAGTGACCCTAATAGAGAAAAGTCCCCAAAAAATAATAGTTCAAATACAACTGGTGGGCAAAAAGGCCATAAAGGGTCAAC
>NZ_AXWP01000037.1 GCF_000482725.1 Psychromonas arctica DSM 14288 | reverse complement strand
TAGAGTAACGACTAAAAAGGATCAATCAAGTTGATCCTTTTTGATCTTCTATAAACTATCAAAAATGTGAATTAGGTGCTGAGTAGTTACGATTATATTAAGTGTATATATAACTAGATCAAGTAATTCGCTAATAAGGTAAGTTGATATGAAGATAATTTGAAGAGAGTAGTAACGAATCTTTTTTAACCATAAAAACCTCAAAACACAAAGTTAGCAATAAGCAAAAAAGAAATATTATCATGGTAAAACCATCAATTGAGTATAAAAATAAATATTGTAATAAGTTAAATTTTTTTACAAATTTGGAGGATGAAAAAAGTATTTTGATAAATAAATAACAGGGGGGGCGTGTTGAGTAATTTAAATTCTAAATAGGAGATAACTAAAGAAATTTATAAAACCATAGTATAAAAATGAATAACTAAAATAGACGCAAGCAGAATATCTATAGTCATAGCCTTCAAAAAAACAAAAAAGCTCAGGCAGTTTTCACTTAACCTGAGCTTAATAAATATTATATTTAATAATTATTTAAAATTAATTATTATGATTTTTTGTTACGACGAGACAAACCAAATGCAAGTAATGTTAAACCTAGTAACGCAGTACCTGCAGGCGCTGGAATTGAACTCGCTGAAAATGTTTGGTTAGCACCTTGTTGTGCTGTGTACAACCAACTAAATATAGTCGCATCATAACCATTACCACTAACAATACCAGAACCAGAGATTTCAACAGCACCTGCTCCACTAACTGTATTAGTAATTACATTCAAAAGGTCAAAAGTAAAGCCACCCACTGACCATAAAGAAGCTGTTGGTACTACAGGGTTTAAGTTAGTAAACGCAGCTGCAGTAAGAGGAGCCACTACAGCAAAATCTCCTGATGACACACCTACTAATTGATTTGTAAATATAACCTTCGTAGCAACTCCAGCTACAGTCGTTGTATTAGCAACACCAAAAAATTTAATTGAACCATCAATTGGAACAGCAGAAGCAACACTAGAAACAAATAAAAGTGCGGCAGAAGTAAAAAGTGCGAATAATTTTTTCATTTTTATATTCCTTTATTGTAAAAATAAACATGTATCTATCGGTTGAAACTCAATAACATGTCAATGTGACTTGTATGCATAGTACACTGCAGGTTTCAGGCCAACTATTTAAGTAATTGTTTTTTAAGAAGATTAAGTGCAAATGTAAAAATAAGATCATAGAGTTATATTTTTAAGTGTAAAAGAAATCGTCAGTAAATATAAATATAAAAGCTTAAAGAGTATGCATAAAAAAATGAAGAGTATGAGTAAGAATAAATACTTAGAATATAAAAAACATGGCTAAATATCTTTACTCTTTTATGAGTATTAAAAATACTTTTTTAAACTAGAGCACTCATAAAGAAGTATAGATAATATTATTTCATCATTTAATATTGAAGGTTATCGAATATTTGGATAGATTTTTATTTCAAGTTATCCATTTACGGCTGTAAATTAATCCGACAAGACTAAAGCAACCGTAGGGGTAAGTATCAAAAAAGAACACTTTCAATAAAACCTCACCCTTTTTGTTATTTTTCAAAACAATTATACCTTTACTTTCATGCTCTTAATTTACTAACTTACTAACTTACTTACTAAAGTGGCGTACAAAAGTGGAAGTGTTTTAGTATTAATTTGATATGAATAGATTAAGGAGTTTTAGCTAACATTATGTGTAAAAAATAAGTGATAAAAACGGGCTACATTTTTATCACCTATTAGTTGTTATCTAAGCGTTAATCCATTAATTAGTCGCACAGTTTTTTAATTAAGTAAGCCATCCAAGACCACCTAAAAGTCAAAACAAAGTTTAACAGTTCGCTAGGCCAATCAAAAAAGCAAACTCTCTGGCCGTATCTTCAAAATGTTTAAACCTTCCTGATTTACCACCGTGTCCGGCTTCCATATCGGTATATAACATTAGCTGATTATCATCGGTCTTTAACTCGCGTAACTTGGCAACCCATTTTGCAGGTTCCCAATATTGAACCTGAGAGTCATGCAATCCCGTGGTAACTAGCATATTCGGATAAGCTTTGGCTTTAACTTGATCATAGGGGCTATATTCAAGCATATAATGATAAAATTCAGGATCATTTGGATTACCCCATTCATCATATTCCCCCGTAGTTAATGGAATTGAATCATCTAACATCGTTGAAACAACATCCACAAAGGGCACAGCAGCAACCACGCCGCGATATAATTCAGGAGCTTGGTTAATAACAGCCCCCATTAATAAACCACCAGCACTCCCTCCCATTGCAAATACGTTATCTTCAGCGCCATATTTTTTTGCAACCAGAGCCTTCGACACATCAACAAAGTCATTAAAGGTATTTTTCTTTTGCAATAATTTACCTTGCTCATACCAGTCTCGCCCTAACTCTTCACCACCTCGAATATGCGCAACAGCATAAACAAAACCACGATCTAGCAAGCTTAGGTTAGCAGAGCTAAAACCAATATCTAAACTATGGCCATAGGAGCCGTAAGCATAAATAAGTAATGGATTACTATGATTAAATAGTTCACGCTTATAAACCAATGAAACAGGTACTTCAGCCCCATCTCTTGCGGTTACCCAAACACGTTCACTTTGATAATCTTCACTATCGAAATTCCCCATCACTTGGCTTTGTTTTAGTTGTATAATTTTACCACTATCTAGGTCTAATTCGTAGACGGTAGAAGGTGTTGTAAAAGAGGTATATTGATAACGAAATTTACTCGTCGCAGGCTGTGGATTATGATGGCTAAACACAGTGTAAACGGGATCATGGAAAGTCAGTGCACGAGACTCACCGGTTTTAAAATTGATTTGACGTAATACCGGCAAACCTAGTCCACGTTCTTCAACAATTAACCAGTCCTGCATTAACTCATAACCTTCCAACAAAATAGATTCTCTCGCTGCTACGAGTGTTTGCCAGTGTTCAGGCTGGACCATTTGTAACTCGTCCAATTGTGCCGTTATTGTGTGTAAAGCAAAGTTCTTACCACTGTGATTACTCAGTATAAAGAATTTACCTTGGAAATGATCCACACTGTATTCATGGTCTCTTTGTCTTGGTGAGAAACATTTAAAATCTTTATATGGTTGGTTTGCGTCGATGATCAAACATTCAGAAGTCATTGTGCTATCAGCACAAATCACTAAATATTCTTCTGATCGTGTTTTATATAAACCCAGAGAAAAAGTATCATCACTTTCTTCGTAGATCAGAACATCGTTCGCAGTAGGCTCTCCTAAGGTATGACGATATACCTGATATGACAATAATGTTTGCGTATGTTGTTTTACATAAAAAACCGTTTTGTTATCGTTTGCCCAAACTACATCAGTCACATCTTCAATGCTATCTGCAAATATCTCATTAGTGCGCAGATCTTTAAAATGTAAAGTATATTGACGACGGCTAACCGTATCTTCACTGAAAGCCAAAAGCATTGAATTAGGCGATAAAGCAAGTGCACCTAATTGATAGTAGGCAAAACCTTGTGCTCGCTCATTACAATCAAAAAAAACTTCTTCGGTCGCTTCTAAGGTTCCTTGACGGCGTGTATAAACGCTATAATCCTTACCTTGATCGTAACGAGAAATATACCAAAAACCTTTTTTAAAATATGGAACGGATTCTATTTCAGGCTCTTGTCTTGCGACCATTTCATCATACAACGCTTGTTGCAATGAAGATAAAGGAGCCATTTGTTGTTCTGTATAGTTATTTTCTTCTTCTAAATAAGCCAGTACCTCAGGGTCTTCTCGCTTATCATCACGTAACCAAAAATAATTATCTTTACGTTTATGTCCGTGAGTGTCGTGTACGTAGGGTTTAATCGGGGCAGTAGGTATAACAGAATCTACTTTATTACTCATATCATCTCTCTTTATCGCATTCATTTTAATCAAACCTGTGACAGCTATTTAATTGATAACTATTAGCTAGTCACAATACATCTAGCACCGCTTGAAAGCTACTATTGAAAGGACTGAATAGATAAAATAGTACAGCTAAAAAGCGAACAAAAATAATGTGATTTTTTACAATTTTTGTTACAAATACTAAGGAAAAGCAGGGGCCGCTTGAATTTTTTGATGAATGGTTTATTGATAAGCAGAGTTCATTTATAGAGTTACATTGTTTATAAACAGAAAGTATTTATAAACAGAGAGTATTGATAAATAGGAGTTATTTAAAAATACAAATAGCCTTAACCAGCAACGTTATTCAATTGGCAGCTTAAGGCTATATGCAGACGTTTATGTAGACCTTTATTTAGGAAGGCTTATTCACAAAAGTTAAAGCAGTAACTCCAATCGACAAAACGTTAAAACCGAATCTTCAATGAACAAGTTTAAAGTAACCATCCCTTGGTCACTGCAAGCTCTGTTTGCGCGACGACATATTGCCATAATTTAGGTGCTATAGTTTGTAAATGTTTATTACGCACTAGTACCTGTGATTGGCTAATTTTGTGTTTAGCCCAGCTACCACCTTGATTATTCATATTTTGTACTAACGGCAAAATTCTATCCATTGATTTTGCAAACTGTGCATCATTGGTATCCGCGGCTTCAAACTCTAACCACAGTGTTTGGTATTCCTCAAATTGTGCTTTAGGCAATAAACCAAATAAACGATGTGCGGCTTTCTGCTCTTTTATTGCTTGTTGTTTATGATCTTTAGTTTCTGCAAAAGCAAATAAATCACCGGCATCAATTTCAATCACATCGTGAATTAATAACATCTTAATGACACGCGTCATATTGATAGGTTGCTCTGCATAACCTTGTAATAACTGAGCCGTAAGGGTGATATGCCAACTATGTTCAGCACTATTTTCATGACGGTCTTTATCTTCTTTGACCGTGGTTTGGCGATATACCGCTTTTAGCTTGTCTATTTCGATGATGAAAGCTAATTGTTGTTCTAATTCGGTCATGAGGGATCCCTGTAAAATATCCGGCTGTGTTATTATTTTTTATTCATAAAGTATATTAATAAGATACAGTTACATAATTTATGACTATTGAAAAGCACTAAATTGCAGTGAATACTTTCAATAAAATAATCACCTTAAACATTATTTATGCCCATTCAATAACAATATAATCCGCTAAAGATAATTAAAGAGTGCAGTATCCTCTTCTCATTTTTATCAATGAACGCGGCCCTTAAGCTAGCGATTAATGCTAATGTCCAGCGGGCGCAGCAGTCGTTCCCGCTGGCTTTATAAAGGGACCTTTGGCAAACCAAATCAATCCTATTAACACAAAAAATAAGCAACCTAACATGTAGAAATAATCATTCATCGACATCATGTACGATTGTTGAGTAACAATGTTATTAACCGACGCTAAATTAAGTTGTGTCGCGCCTCCCATTTTATCTAAATAATCCATCGCCCCTAACTGGTAATTACTAACGTGCTCGGTCAAAGTTGCATGGTGGTAGTCGGCACGGCGATTCCAAAACCAAGTGGTTAATGAAGACGCAAAACTCGCACCTAATACTCTTAAAAAAGTTGTTAAACCGGAAGCATCTGCTATTTGATGACCTTTTAAGTTAGACAAGAAAATAGTGGTCAATGGCATAAACATGAAAGCAATACCAATCCCCATAAATAATTGCACTTCGGCCACTGAAGCAAAGTCCACAAATGTATTGAAGTTAGCGCGTAGGAAACAAGAAATACCAATAACTACAAATGAAATACTCGCGAGCAATCTTAGGTCTGATTTATGTGCATATTTCCCTACTAATGGCGCTAGTATTAAAGGTAGTACTCCCATCGGTGCAGCGGCAAGACCAGCCCAGATAGAGGTGTAGCCCATATATAGCTGCAACCATTGCGGCAATATAATATTGATGGCAAAGAAAGCGGCATAACTCAAAACTAAAGCAATGGTACCGAAGGTATAATTGCGATCTCTAAATAAATATAAATCTACAATTGGGTTTTTCTCTGTCAGTTCCCAAATAACAAATGAGATTAATGCAATAACAGAAATAATACTCATGATCACAATTTGTGTGGATTCAAACCAATCTTTATTATTGCCTAAGTCTAATACTACTTGTAATAAACCAACCCCTAACACTAACAATGCAATACCAATATAATCAATGGGCATTTTTGCCGTTGTTTCTACTCGATCTTTTAACTGCTCCCATACCACTACACAACAGAAAATACCGATTGGAATATTAATAAAAAAGATCCAAGGCCAAGAATAATTATCGGTGATCCAACCTCCTGTGATCGGCCCTACTATCGGAGCAACTACTGTCACCATCGCAATCAAAGCTAATGCAGCACCTCGCTTTATCGAAGGAAAGATAGCGAGTAATAACGTTTGGCACATGGGGAACATTGGTCCAGCAAAAAAGCCCTGTAACGCTCTGAAGGTAATCAACTCTGGCATGCTAGTGGCGATACCACACAAAAAAGAGGTTAACGTAAACAATGAAACAGAAATAATAAATAACTTCAGTTCTCCAATACGACGTGAAAGCCATCCTGTGAGTGGCAATGCAATAGCATTACACACCGCAAAAGAAGTAATGATCCAGGTACTCTGCTCTGAGCTAACGCCTAAATTTCCAGCAATCGTTGGCAAAGCAACATTAGCAATGGTGCTATCCAGTACTTGCATAAAAGTGGCTAAAGCCAATGCAATAGTTGCTAGGACAATACTCGGCGGCGTATAGGTTTGATCATTCATAACCGCCCCTATTCAGGGTTAATATTATTAATACCTACATTCTCATGCAGTATTTGGGTCACTAAATGATTAACCTCTTGCAACGTGTTCTGATAAACATCAGTATCAAAGCGCGCTTCCAGCTGCACACTTTTCGATAATAATGGTCCAGAGGTGTCTTTAATATCCACTTTAGCTAACATTGATAAACCAATTCTTAAGGGATATTGTGCTTGGTTATCTTTATATAAGCGTATTTTCACCGGTAACCGTTGAACAATTTTAATCCAGTTACCGCTAGCATTTTGAGCGGGTAATAGTGAAAAAGCACTGCCAGTCCCAATACCTAAGCTTTCAATTTCGCCTTTATATTCTACATCTTCTCCATACAAGTCAGAGGTTAATGTAACCAATTGTCCAATTCGCATATCGCGCATTTGACTTTCTTTAAAGTTCGCATCCACCCACACTTGGTGTAATGGGACAATCACCATCATCTGTGTGCCAGGCTGGACTTGACTACCTAATTGCACTGCGCGTTTTGCGACGTAGCCACTGATTGGAGCAACAATGTCTGCTCGTAGGTTATTTAAATAAGTTTGACGTAAATTAGCCACTGCTGATTTAACCGCAGGGTGGGTTTCCAGCACGGTATTATCAACTAATGAAATAGCCATTTTAAGCGCTTGTTGTGAAGCAAGATATTGGCTTTTAGTGGTTTCAACCAGATCTTGATAATGATTTAAATTTTCCTGTGAAATAGCCCCTGATTTAGCCAGCTTTTGACGTCGTTCATAATCACTAATCGCTTGATTATACTCTACCTTAGTGGCTTCCAAACTCGCTTTCGCGTTATCAGCGGTCGCATATAAGCTACGTACTTCACGCACTGAATTAGCTAATTTAGCTTCCGCAGCCTGTAACGCAATTTGTGTATCATTGGAGTCTAAACTGACCAATACTTGGCCTTTTTTAACGTAATCCCCTTGATCCACGACCACTTTACTCACGGTGCCTGAAATTTGAGGAGAAATAACTACTAAATCGCCATTAACATAAGCATCGTTTGTTTCTTCAGAGTATTTTGCATAAACCTCATAATAAAAAAACCAAGCAGCACCAATCACAACTAAGGCTATAAATAAAATCAAGAAAGAAGTTTTGCGCTTACCTTTTTTAACGGGCTCATTACCCATAGCACTTGCTGTTATTTTTTCTGATGTCTGCATGCTTTACCACTTATTTGTTAGTACTCTGTGTTGTTATAGGAGATAAATAAAATAGGAGTGTAACACTCAAGCTTGTGCTTATAATTAGGTTGCTCGGGGTGGTAATAAACGAGTTAGAAGCGCACTCAACAGTTCTATCTCTTGCACAGATAAGTCCCCTGTCAATAAGGGAGCCACTTGATTGTCAAGACACTCCACACATTGATCTAACAATACCTTTCCTGCGATGGTTAGTTGGAGTATGACAGCACGTTTATCTTTAGGGTTAGACTGTTTATCTAATAATTCTTTTTTTACTAACCGGCTCACCATTCGGGTCATTGAGCCCCCATCAATAGTGAGATATTTACTCAGCTCTGCCGGAGAATTAATCTCATAATAATGCACTGCAGCTAATACTTTAAACTGTGCAGAGCTGATATTAAAAGGCGCTAAATATTGATTTAGTAACAGCTCTTTATGTTGATTTACTAAGCCAATCAGTTTCGCTAGTGGTAAACCTAATGATTTAATGTTTAGCTGATGAGTCATAGTGAGCATATTTCCTGATTATTACCTGCCTAGGCAAGAAAAAATAATACTGCCTAGGCAGGTAAATTGTCAATATTAATTATTAACATCAATATGACAGTTAGCGAATTATTTCTTTATATTAGTTAAAGGATATTTGAATTAGCTAAAAGGCACTTGTTTTAAGTAATTTGATTAGAGCAAATTATTGAGGGGAATGTTATTTAGGATAGAGTTGATTAGGGTAATGTTGTTGAAAATAGAATTGATTAGAGTAAAGCAATATACCCCAATCGCCAGTGCCTGGGTAATTAATGCTTTAAATTTCTAAAGCTAACTGCAGCAGATAACTTTCCATAAACTGCGTCCGCTGCGCTGCAATCTCTTGCGCCGTTCGGGTATGCATTAAGGAAGCTAGCTTTAACAACTTTTTATAAAAATGATCCAGTGTAAAACGTTGGTCATCTAAGGATCTTTGCTCAGCAAATGCATCTTCGGGCGCATATAGCGGTCGCTTTAATTGGCTACTAACTTGAATACAGCGCGCAATACCAATCGCCCCAATCGCATCTAATCTGTCAGCATCTTGCACAATTTTTGCCTCAAGGTTATTGGCTATTAGCCCACCACTATAGCTATGTGCTGCAATTGCATGATGAATAGCATCTAAGTACTGTTCTGGATATTCGATACTTACTAAAAATTGTATGGCTTTATCTGCCGCATGTAATGAACTTTGACTACGTAGAGGATGATTTTTAGGGTAGCTAACGCAGTCGTGTAACCAAGCAGCAGGTAATACAACATTTAATTCCGCCTGCTCTTTCCTCCCTATCAGTGTTGCTAACTTAACCACACGTTTAACATGCAACAGATCATGCGCTAAATCAGTTTTCATATTTTCAGCAATAAAACCTTCACACTGAGCTTGATATTGTTTAAACATTTCCTGTCAATCCTATTACTTTCAATGGAGGCATCGTCCTCCTAACTATCAATCTGTAATATGCTGCTCTATCAATTCGATCAATAAACTTTGTGATATTTCAGTCAGTGAAACTTGCTTAATAAAAGTAAAGTCTTCAGTACCGGATTGACCGGTACCAATACCGACTATTTCGGGGTGTGCATCAAGAATAATAAACATTAACCTTTTTTTAAGCTTAACATTATCAATGGTCACTGCATTAGATGCCTGTAAACTTTGCTCTAGTAAGCCCACCGCAGTAGAAAGTTGCGGATATTTTTCCGTTAATTGATCATTACAGCTAGCCACTAACGTTAGCAGTTGTTGAATATTTTTATTCATTTATTATTCCTGATCTTCTACTACTCTAGTTAGCAACTAACATTGGTTATTTCTGAATCAAGTTATTCTTTTAACATTTATTTAGAGGCTCTTTGTAATAATAGCTTGAGGGCTTCGACCCGTTTTTTATTAGCACCAAGGTCACTTTTTCCTACACGGGATGCAGAGCGGAAATGTAACAAATGATCGTCACTAACCCTCAACTCCAAATCATCAACAAATCCAAAAATAGCAGATGTAAAGGTCGCCGCAATATAACCATCTTCAATATCGACAATTTTTCCGCCCATTGATTCGACGCTAGTTTTTAGTTGAGTAAGGAACACCGCTTTCTCTCCATCAAAAGCAAAAGGTTGGATATTATTTTCAGCGCCATCAATATTTTCACTAAACACACAATTTTCAATACTAGTACAAGCCTGTAATTGCCCTTGTTTTAATCCGGGAGCATGTCCACTTTTAGACATTACGCCTAGCACAAAAAAAGCGATTACTATCACAACGAAAATTGCCGTCACTATAATTAAAATTTTATTCATTCTCTTAAGTCCTTGTATTTTTTGTTTCAAGTTAACTATTTATGTTAGTTGTGTATAGCGCTTATATAGCTGGTTATGTTTAGCTGGCAATATAACTCTCCATCGCTATTCAGGTTGCAACTGAGCTAATACTTCTACAGCTTTGGGAAATTGCTCAATATTAAATAACTTATCTCTTACTTGCCAAAATCGCCCCACTTTATTAGCAATGACTATTTCAGGTGCTTGTAATCGGTGTTCATTATGCATCACTTTGGTCACTGATGAGTGAGTAAAAGGACGAAAACGATCAATTAAGTGTGGTTGGATAAAGCGCTGTAAAAATTGCGCTTTTTGCTTTGCAGTGGTCAATTGCCATACTTCACTTATTTGTCCTTGACCGCCGCTATAGGTGACCTTTAATTGGTTTTTCCCATGTTTATTCTTGCTAGCAGTAAGTGCCATATCATCGCAACGAATGATCATCGCATCTTTCAACTTTAATGCTTCTCTTAACTTTTTATCGGGGTCAACTAACACGGCTTCACAATGACCACAAACTCGTGCTGCAATATCATTGTCCATTCCACATTGGTCACAAAACTTAGCGCGAAAACGATAATTACAATGCATGCGTTGTTCAAACTTATTGCCATCATCATCTTCAGTAATTTTTAACGAATACCCCTGACACTTACGACCATAATGCTCAATCACAAAACCAGCGGGGTCCACCTTGCCCCAAAAGTTATTAGTAAACTGGCAAGCTGGACATGGAATACTCACTATTTCACTGCCACTTTCTGGTTTTTCTTGCCCCACTTCTGGTTGATACAGGTCATAACAATTGCCAGCAAACTCCATCACTAAACAATCTTTTTTCCCCTCCGATAAACGCAACCCTCGCCCGACTATTTGCTGGTATAAACTAATGGATTCAGTGGGGCGCAAAATAGCAATTAAATCAACGTGTGGGGCATCAAAACCAGTGGTTAAGACCGAGACATTAACTAAATATTTAATTTTTTTATTTTTAAAATCTTGAATGATCTGGTCGCGATCTTTAGCGGCTGTATCACCAATAATTAATGCCGCACTTTGATCTTTTAAATAACCTAAAATTTCTTGTGCATGTTTTACTGTAGAGGCAAATATCATCACACCTTGACGGTCTTGGGCGTGAGTAATCACTGATTTGATAATTTCAGGCGTAGCTCGACCAGACTTTTCTATTACTTTATTTAAATCAGACTCTCGATAAGCTCCAGTATTAGCTACAGATATTTGAGAAAAGTCATAACTGAGTACCGCCATATCCATGACTTTTGGCTCAGTTAAAAACTGTTCGTCTAATAAAAACCGAATAGGCAAATCGAAAATACAATCACGGAAAAATCGTGCTTCTTCACTGCGCACTTGGCCACGGGTATGATATTGATATATCCAACCTAAACCTAGGCGATAAGGTGTTGCCGTTAGACCTAAAACCTTTAAATTTGGGTTGATAGCCTGTAAGTGTTTAATCACTTTTTGGTAACTAGAATCACCTTGCATAGGGACACGATGACACTCATCTATCACTAACAGTGAAAAAGCATCAGCAAACAGGTCAAGGTTATTGACAATTGACTGCACCGAGGCAAAGACGACTTGTTGCGATGTCTCTTTACGTCCTAATCCTGCAGAAAAAATAGATGCTTTTACGCCATAACTTTCATATTTAGCATGATTTTGTTCAACTAATTCTTTAACGTGAGCAAGTACTAACACTCTGCCTTTGGCTATTCGAGCAAGCTCAGCGATGATCAGGCTTTTACCCGCACCAGTTGAAAGCGCTAAAACGGCAGGCGAACTATGACGACGAAAATAATGCAGTGTGGCATTAACAGCATCTTGTTGATAAGGACGAAGTTGATACATAAAACAATACGCAGTGAGTAATTAAGAAAAGAGTAAGCATAGCATTTTCAACCCATTGGTGATAAAAAAATCAATGGCAGGTCAGTAATCTCCAACCAGCCACTTTAGGTGAATAGGAAGCTATTTTTAATAAACACTCATCGACGAATAATAACTTGTGCTTCAAGGATCACTTTTTGTTGCAGCTGTGATTCAATGCTTTGTTTAATCGTATCTAATTTTTCTGAGGTTAAGGTCGTTGGGGTCATTAATTTAACCGATATTTCTACTGGTTCAAGTGCCCTTGCGTGCACTTCTCTAATCACTACTTCACCTATTTTTTTACCCTCAAGTTGCTGCATAATGGCGGCTTCATCGGATAAACGTATGAAACTAAAGACCAGTGGAATTGAGACAAGCGCAACACCGATGAAAGCAATCATCAAGCCTTTTTTTGCGCGTGTAAATGGCGCAAATCCTAACGCTAAAAAGGTCAAAGCAGCAGCGAAAACGATACCAGCCAAGTTAGTTAGAAATAACAATAATGCGCCCCAGGCAACATGAAAGTCTACCCAACCAATACCAATCCCAGTAACGGCTAAAGGTGGAACGAGTGCTACGGCAATAGCGACACCGGCTAAACTTTTAGCTGCATCGACACGAGCATGTGCATAGGCACCAGCAATACCAGAAATAACAGCAACGCCTAAATCAAGTAAACTTGGGCTTAACCTTGCAGCAATTTCAGGAGTCACTATTTCCATCGGAATAATAAAACTAGCAAAAGAAGAAAAACCAAGAGAAACCAACATGCCAATACATAAAGTCGTTGCACTTGCTGTTAATAAAGAAGGGTCTTGTCTTGCTAAGGCCATTGATAATGAAATAATAGGTGCCATAAGCGGGGCAAGGATCATTGCACCAATAATTACAGGTGCTGAACTTGCAAATAGCCCTACACTTGCTAATAATGTAGATAATGCCATTAACGTTAAAAAAGCAGATGTTGCAGTCGCATTATCGCGTAGCAATTGATATAAGTCTTTGAATTCGTCTGTTGCCGCATGCCCAACAAAAGCTAACGGCTTAGCAACCATTTCCATTACCGCCTCACCCGCAGGTAATCTTTCAATTTTAATTTGTTCTTTTTGCGCACTGGAGGTATCGATGATCGGCAATTCTTCACCTACTAATAGGGTCAACACATGATGATCAATGGTCACCGACAATGATTCGGTTTGTTGCTCTTGTCCATCCAACTGATAAGTTAATTGTTCGCCATTAGAAATCTCTAATTGCTTGGTTTTTATTAATCCTAAGAAGCTTGGCAAGCTGTAATGTCTGCCTAATGTTGATACAACAAAAAAGCGTAATAATTCCATGATGCTGCGTGGAGCAATGATCATGGCATGACACATACCATCGTTAATATGGCTATTGGGTAATATGCGTCTAGCTAACCATGAACCATGGACATGACCAACGACAACAACACCTAAAGCAGCAGTAGTGATCTTGCTTTCATTTTCAGTATTAAAAATTATTTTTTGAGGGCACGCTTGGCGAATTTTACTGGCATTATGCCAAGCCAACTTAGCCCTTTCGACTAGATCTAATATTTTAGCGCTAGGTAATAAACTAAAACTCTCGCCGATCACCAATGATGAAAGTAATATATTGCCATTACAACGAACAATATCAACTTGTTCAGGACTACTTAGCTCCGCTTCTTGAATCGCTTTTTCGAGGTTACGATGAGCACAAAATCCACGTTTCGCATAACGAGAGTCAGGGTGGGGTAAAATAGCAAGATGCCACCCCCCTTCTATCGCTGCCTCTATAACAGCTGGTGTTTGTTGATCGTTGAGATAAGCATAAACACGACTATCTGCGCTAAAGTGGACATCACCTTCTTCCCAAGATCGAGGTAAAATGGCTTGTTTAAAAAAAGGCAACAAATGCTCAGCTAACTGATCTTTTTGCTCAATATCAAAAAGTAAAAAACTATCAGCCATATTCGATTCTCAATACACATATTAAAAGGAATTCTAGTATGCGCATAGCTTATCAGGAGTGCAATAAGTACAGGAAAGAACTGTTATCAATAGAGAAATTTACGATTAAAAATGAAATAGTGGATTATATCATTGCACCGTACAACTTATTAGTTGTGAAATAAATGGAGGAAAGAACTATTATCAAAAAAGAATTAAGGAGAAAGTGAAATAATGATATCCATTATTTCACTTATTACTTCAATTCAAAAACCAGTAGATTAACTATAAAATAATAGCAGGTTTAGTCTTGTAGTTGTTTTTGTACATCCGCTACAATACTTTCAGGTGCGCCAATGTATTGAGCATGATTCAATAAGACCGCATTGTCATTGTGTACTAACAGTAATGCGGGGAAAGCAGCGGTCCCCATAAAAGCTTGTAAATCACTAATTTCAGATTGTACAAACATCGCATCTTTGCTTAATTCTTCTTTAAAAACTTTGTTTGGAATTGATAGTTTAAGATCTTCAGCTAACTCGTTGAAATCTATCTTTTTGCCTAAAGAATTACCGTTAACAAAATGTTCATGTTGTAAAGCTTCTAAAACCGGCAAAAACTTATCTGACTGTTTAGTTGCAACCCAAGTTAATAGATTCGCGCTGATGATACTATTTTTAGGGCTATCCGCAAAACGCACATATTCCTGTGAAAAAGTCACATCACTTTCTCTCTCAACCGATTTAATGGTATTAAAACCAACACTATTACCACCATCGTAATTAGCACAATGCCAAGCATGTAATTCCATCTCAGGAAACGCTTCAGTTAAAGCAACAACTAAAGGTGTTGCGGCATAACTCCATGGGCAATGAGAGTCGTAAATAAAATATAATTCTGAGCTCATAAAACCTACCTTTTTCGACCGATTAACTATCGAGTTCTAAATTTATCTGGGTACAACCTTTACTGCATTGCACACCACTTTCGCCTTCACTGATGACAGTCAACGTTAACGGTTGCTGGCATTGCTCGCAAAGTACTGTTTTGCCCTTAGCAAGGCGTTTAATTACACTACGCTGCTGATTAAAAGAGTCAGCGGCAGTTTTATTTATTTGAGAAAAATCTATTTTAGTCATCTTAACTATGCCAATCTATTTCAATATAAATTTCATTTAAAACGCTGAGCTCTATTTAAAAACCTCAGCTTTATTTTAAAGATCTAAATTTGCTAAACGTTTCGGTGCAATTAAGCCATCATCGTTCATTTCACCAACACCAATGAAAGTATGCTGTTCACCGACAGTGATCCTAACAATCGTATTATCTGGCGCACCAAATACTTGTACCGGTTGGCCATGCAAAACATAAGCGCCCATTTCATCAGAAATATTCACTTCAGGATAGTTTTTAACGGCTGTATCCATCTCTAGCAAAAGAGGGTCAAGCAGATCGTAAGGACTAATATCTTCTGTTTTTGCTTTTACAATTAACGCTTCTAGCTCGTCAATAGTGATCATGCGTTCATAAGGATAGTCTGCAACCTGTGTACGGCGTAACATCGACACATGTGCGCCACAACCTAATAATTCGCCTAGGTCATCTACAATTGTTCTAATATAGGTACCTTTACTAACATGAATATCAAGATCAATTTCATTTTCTTCGAAACGTAGCTGATTAATTTCATAAACAGTAATAGGACGAGCAGGCCTGTCAATCGTAATACCTTCACGTGCGTACTTATATAATGGCTTTCCTTCAAATTTCAATGCTGAATACATTGAAGGAACTTGCATGATATCGCCGCGAAAAGTATCTAATGCAGTATCGAGTTGTTGTTGCGTTACCGAAACTGGTTTTTCACATACCACATCACCTTGCGAGTCACTGGTATCGGTGCGAATGCCTAATGTAGCGGTCACGGTATAACGTTTATCTGAATCTAATAAAAACTGCGAGAACTTAGTTGCTTCACCTAAACAAACAGGCAGCATACCGGTTGCTAATGGATCTAATGCACCAGTATGCCCTGCTTTTTGTGCAAAGAAGATACGTTTAACACGTTGTAATGCATGATTGGAACTGATGTCCGTAGGTTTATCTAATAATACGATGCCATTGATCGGGCGACCCTTTCCACGTTTTGCCATTACTTCGCTTCCTCTTCTTCTGTTGCTTCTAGCTCGTCTTCTTCACGGCCAGCTTCTTTAAGCTTAACTTTATCATTTTTTACTGCACCGCTTACTAATTCAGAAATACGTAAACCTTCAGTTAGTGTTTCGTCAAAGCAAAAACGTACTTCAGGAACAATACGTAATTTCATTGCCTTACCAAGTAAACGACGAATATAACCAGCAGCAGCATTTAAGCCCTTTAATGATTCATCGTTTGTCTGTTCACCAATAGTAAAAAAGGTTACGTATACCGTTGCATAAGCAAGGTCACGAGTAATATCAACACCAGAAATAGTCACCATTCCAATGCGTGGATCTTTCACTTCTTGTTGTAAGATTCGAGCAAGTTCTTTTTGTACTTGCTGAGAAACTCGAGAAGCACGGCTATATTCTTTTGCCATTTTTAACTCCTAGCACAACACTTATTAGCGCTGTTTTAAATGAGAATGGAGGCAAAAGCCCCCATTATTAATCATTATTTATAAATTGAAATTATAAAGTACGTTTTACTTCAATAATTTCAAATACTTCTATTTGGTCGCCTACGCGTACATCGTTGTAGTTTTTAACACCGATACCACACTCAACACCATTACGTACTTCAGTTGCGTCATCTTTAAAGCGACGTAGTGATTCAAGTACACCCTCGTATATAACCACGTTTTCACGTAGAACACGAATTGGGTTATTACGTTTAATAGTACCTTCCGTCACCATACAACCAGCAATAGCGCCGATCTTAGGAGATTTAAATACTTCACGTACATCAGCAATACCTGTAATTTCTTGTCTAAACTCAGGTGCTAATAAACCACTCATTGCAGCACGCACTTCATCAATTAAATCATAGATGATGCTGTAGTAACGCAATTCAACCGCTTCGTTATCGATTAACTTACGTGCTGTTGCGTCTGCACGAACGTTAAAGCCGATTACGATTGCGCCAGAAGCTGATGCTAATGAAGCGTCAGTTTCAGTAATACCACCAACACCACGACCGATAATGTTAACTTTAACTTCATCAGTAGATAGTTTGTTTAGTGACTCACAGATTGCTTCAAGTGAACCTTGTACATCCGCTTTAAGTACTAAGTTAAGCTCAGATACTTCACCTGATTCCATGTTAGAGAACATGTTTTCAAGTTTCGCTTTTTGTTGACGAGCAAGTTTAATATCACGGAATTTACCTTGACGGTATAACGCAACTTCACGTGCTTTCTTTTCATCTTTAACAACGGTCGCTTCATCACCCGCTTGTGGAACACCAGACAAACCTAAAACTTCAACTGGAATAGACGGACCAGCAGATTCAATTGAATTACCATTTTCGTCACGCATTGCACGAACACGTCCGTACTCAAGACCGCAAAGTACGATATCACCCTGTTTCAGTTCGCCTTGCTGTACTAGAATAGATGCAACTGGACCACGACCTTTATCAAGGCGAGATTCAATAACAACACCAGATGCAGGACCCGTTGAAACAGCTGATAAATCTAACATTTCAGCTTGTAGTAAGATGCTATCTAATAATTCATCAACACCAGTACCTACTTTTGCAGATACGAATGAGAAGATGTTTTCACCGCCCCATTCTTCAGAAATAACATCGTGTTGAGAAAGCTCAGTTTTAACACGGTCAAAATCTGCACCTTCTTTATCGATTTTATTCACTGCAACCATTAACGGAACACCAGCAGCTTTTGCATGTTGAATCGCTTCGATTGTTTGTGGCATAACACCATCATCTGCAGCAACTACTAGTACAACGATATCCGTTGCTTTAGCACCACGAGAACGCATTGAGGTAAACGCCGCATGTCCTGGAGTATCTAGGAATGAAATCATACCTTTATCAGTATCTACATGGTAAGCACCGATATGCTGTGTAATACCACCGGCTTCACCGTCTGCAACTTTAGCGCGACGAATGTAATCTAATAATGAAGTTTTACCGTGGTCAACATGTCCCATGATAGTAACAACTGGCGCACGAGATGTTTTCTCACCACCTTGTTGTGCTTCAGCTAGTACTGACTCTTCTAACTCATTTTCTTTAGTTAGGATAACTTTGTGGCCCATTTCTTCAGCTACAATCGTCGCTGTTTCTTGGTCGATAACTTGGTTGATAGTTGCCATAGCACCCATCTTCATCATTACCTTGATCACTTCAGTTGCTTTAACAGCCATTTTACTTGCTAGTTCTGCAACTGTAATCGTTTCACCAATTTTAACGTCACGTTCAACTTTAGCAGCTGGTTTTTCAAATGCTTGTTGTAATGCAGATGGCGTTGCTGTTGCACCTTTTTTACCACGACGGTTATTACGATTGTTACGACGTGAGTAAGGTGTTTCAAGCGGTTTATCAGCAACAGCTTTCTTTTTCTTTTTACGGTGTGTTGGACCTTCCGCTTTAGCATCAACTGAATCTTCTGCAGCTCGCGCTTCTGATGATGTAGTTACGTGGTAATCAGCACCTTCAGCAGCTTTACGGTCAGCTTCTTCTTTAGCCCAGCGTGCAGCATTTTCTTCAGCTAGTTTTTTAGCATTCTCAGCTTGTAGTACCGCTTCTTTTTCAATTTTAGCTAGTGCTTCTGTTTCAGCTTTCTTCTGCAGATCAGCTTCTTCTTTTTCAAGTTGCAGCTGTTCATCTGTTTTAGTTGACTTAGCAGCGGCTTGTTTTTGTTTATTTGCTGCTGCTGCAGCTTTTGCTTTTGCCTCGGCTTCTTTCTTAGCAGCCATTTTTTCAGCTAATACTTTTTCAGCTTGCTCTTTCTTAGCGTCTAATTCAGCTTGAATTTTAGCTTCAGCTTCTGCTTTTAATGCTTGCTCGGCAGCTCGTTCTGCTTGAACTTCTTCATCACTACGTTTTACAAAAGTACGTTTTTTACGCACTTCAACATTTACAGCGTTCGATTGACCTTTAACATTTAACGTTGTTTTTGTTTTACGTTGTAAAGTCATTTTTTGTTTTTGTTCGCCACCGTGTTGCTTTTGCAAATAAGTAGTTAATTTTTCTTTTTCTTCAACACTCACTGAGTCACTCGATTTTTTAGTAATACCAGCATCGGCAAACTGTTTAACCAAAGTGTCTTCAGATTTATTTAAGTCTTTAGCGAGGTCTTTTAATAGAATTTCTGACATTATTTATTTCTCCATACTGACGCTATTAAGCATCTTCACTAAACCAACAGATATTACGTGCAGCCATAATTAGCTCTGCTGCTTTTTCTGCATCTAGTTTTTCAATCTCTAGTAGATCATCAACAGCTTGCTCTGCCAAGTCTTCTAACGTAATTACACCTTTACTTGCTAATACAAATGCAAGGTGCGGCTCTAAGCCTTCAAGTGCTAATAAATCATCAGCTGGTTTCGCACCTTCTAAACTTTCTTCTTCAGCAAGTGCTTTTGTCGCTAATACATCTTTAGCTCGAGTACGTAACTCTTCAACCATCTCTTCATCAAGACCATCGATAGCTAATAACTCTTCAGCAGGTACGTAAGCAATTTCTTCTAGAGAACTAAAACCTTCACTAACTAACACACCCGCAAAGTCATCATCAATTTCTAATGCAGAAGTAAAGACTGAAATAACGTTATCAGCTTCAGCTTGGTGCTTAGATTGTAATTCAGCCACAGTCATTACATTTAACTCCCAACCAGTCAGTTGTGATGCTAAACGAATGTTTTGACCGTTACGACCAATTGCTTGTGCTAAGTTTTCTTCTTCTACAGCAATATCCATGCTGTGTGTATCTTCATCAACAACAATTGATGCCACTTCAGCTGGCGCCATTGCATTGATTGCAAATTGTGCTGGATTCTCATCCCAAAGGATAATATCAACACGCTCTCCGCCTAACTCGTTTGAAACCGCTTGTACACGTGCGCCACGCATACCAACACAAGCACCGATAGGGTCGATACGTTGGTCATTTGATTTCACTGCAATTTTTGCACGCGAACCTGGATCACGAGCAGCACCCATTAAGTCGATCATCTCTTCCGCAATTTCTGGCACTTCTAAGCGGAACAACTCAACTAATACTTCAGGTTGTGTACGTGTCATAAACAGTTGAGCACCACGAGCTTCAGGGCGAACAGCGAATAACAAACCACGTAAACGGTCACCTGGACGGAAATTTTCACGAGGTAGCATTTCATCACGGAAAATAACTGCTTCTGCATTGTTACCAAGATCTAATAAGATGCTATCACGTGTCATACGTTTAACAACACCGGTGATTAATTCACCTTCTTTTTCTGCATATTGTGCAACAACTTGCGCACGTTCAGCTTCACGTACTTTTTGTACAATAACTTGTTTTGCAGTTTGTGTTGTGATTCGGTCAAAAGTAACAGAATCAATTTCATCTTCAATAAATTCGCCGACTTGGATCTCAGGGCTATCATATTGAGCTGCTTCAAAAGTCATTTCTTTAGCAGGATGCTCCATTTCAGCATCAGACTCTAATACTAACCAACGGCGGAAAGTGTCAAAATGTCCGGTTTCACGATCAATCTCGACGCGCACTTCAATTTCTAATTCGTACTTCTTCTTTGTTGCAATTGCCAGTGCACTTTCCAATGCTTCAAAAATCGCTTCTCTTGGTAAGCCTTTTTCATTTGAAACAGCTTCAACAACCAATAAAATTTCTTTATTATTCATTTTTAACGCCTTAATTAATCAAATTTCGGAACTATGTTCGCTTTTTGGATATTACTCAGCGCAAAACGCTCTTCTTTACCCTCTACTGCAATACAAATGATTTCACCATCAACATTGCTGATCACGCCTTTCCATCTACGACGATTTTGAATCGGCATACGTAGTTGTATTTTCACTTCTTCACCTAAAAACGCAGCATATTGTGCAGCGTTAAAGAGTGGTCTTTCCAATCCTGGAGAAGATACTTCTAATGTGTATTCGTTAGTGATTGGATCTTCAACATCCATAATAGCGCTGACTTGGCGGCTTACAGCAGCACAATCATCCACTAAAATACCTTCTTCTTGGTCAATATAAACACGTAATATCGAGTGTTTACCCGCACGTACGTATTCAATGCCCACTAACTCATAGCCAAGATCTTCAACACTTGGCGCTAACATTTCAGTTAGACGCTCTTCTAAACTTGCCAAATCTATCCCCTTTCAGAAACAAAAAAAGGGCATATAGCCCTATTCCAAATAACAACTTATGTTTATTTTTGATAAACATAAGTTGTCAGTAAAACGTATTCAATACAAAATCAAATACGCAAATAACAAAAAAGCCCCAATAAATTGGAGCTTCATTCGTTTTGTTTGATTAAATCAAACAGATATTGCGATAGGAAACTACAATATCGAATGTGGTTCAGGGAGTTCAATTTAACAACTACGACCTTCGCCAGTGTTTTATTAAGAGTTGGGCCCGATGAGCCTTTCTTAAAACATACACTAAAATGTGGTTGCGAGAGCAGGATTTGAACCTACGACCTTCGGGTTATGAGCCCGACGAGCTACCAGACTGCTCCATCTCGCGACTGTACTGTTGTGTTTAAATATTAAATTTCACTAATAAAATCAACACTCAAACTAAAATATTAAACTAAGTGCGACGCACTTGTTGCGAGAGCAGGATTTGAACCTACTACCTTCGCCTTTTATCTACAAGAAGGAGCCCGACGATTTACTTTACCAGACTGCTCCATCTCGCGTCCGAACTATACATTTAAATATTTAAGCTAAAGCTTTAACGAATATTTAAACTCTATTACTTTTTATTTTCTATCACGCTGAAAACGAGGTCATTATATATAAAGTGTGATCTCAGTGCAATATAAAATCTAATGTTTGGTGCGGATAGAGAGACTTGAACTCTCACGGCCTAAGCCACAGCCCCCTCAAGGCTGCGTGTCTACCAATTCCACCATATCCGCTTTAAAAATATTACTCAGGAATCTGAGTCGAGGTATCTACTTCAACTGGTACATCTACAACTTCTTCAACCGCTAGGTTTGAAAAGTCATCGTTTACAGATACTTTATGTGTAGAAAGGTTACCTAGTACTAAGCTTAATACAAAAAATGCTAATGCTAAAACACCCGTAGTACGGGTCATGAAGTTACCAGAACCACCTGCACCAAATACTGTATTAGAAGCGCCAGAGCCAAATGAAGCGCCCATGCCAGCTCCCTTACCTTGTTGGATTAAAACAAAACCAACTAAAATAATTGAAACAATTAAATAAACAACTAACAGTATTTCATACATATTTATATTACCTAATTTATCTTATTAAAACTTTATGCTCTCACAAAGAAGCGGACGAATACTACCCAATGCAAGTGCGGATCACAAGTGAATATTAATACAAATTAATAACTGTTGGTGCTTCTTTACAAAACCGCATAAAAAAGCATCAACATTTTCTATTTTAACAGTATTTTAAATAGATTTTATTATTTGACTCATTTACAAATACTTAAACTTTTACTTTGCTAGCCAATGATTTTGCATAGGCTATCACTTGCTCTTCACTTTCATCAGCTTCAACCATAACTCTAAATACAGGCTCGGTACCTGACTTTCTCAATAAAACACGACCACGGCTGCCTAATAATCCTTCGATACGAGACAGTTCTTCTAACACATCTTTATCTTGTAACGGATCTATTTGATTATTATAGCGAACACTCTCAACGATCTGAGGATATTTACGTATACCTTGTCGTAAGTCATGCAAATTCATTCGGCTACCTTGCATCGCACTGATCACTTGCAAACCAGAAACAATACCATCACCTGTCGCTAAATAATCGGCACAAATAACATGCCCTGAGATTTCCGAACCAATACTCCAACCATTCTTTTTCATGAGTTCCATTACATGGCGGTCACCCACATCAGAACGATCGAAAGGAATACCTAATGTTTTTAATGCTTGCTCCAAACCAAGGTTGGACATTACTGTGCCGACAGCCCCTCCATTTAAAGTACCTTTGCGTAATTTATCACGTGCGATAATGTACAATATCTCATCGCCATCAAGTACATACCCAGTATGATCAACCATCATCACACGATCCCCATCACCGTCAAATGCGATACCAAAATCAGCTTTTTCGTTGATCACACGCTCAGCAATTGCAGCCATGCTAGTCGCACCGCAATTTAGGTTAATATTAATACCATTTGGCTGAACGCCCATGGTGATCACTTCTGCACCTAATTCACTAATCACTAACGGCGCAATATGATAGGTTGCGCCATTAGCACAATCGACAACAATTTTAAGACCACTTAAATCGTACTGCGAAGGAAAAGTACTCTTACAAAACTCAATATACCGACCTGCCGCATCATTAATACGATAAGCTTTTCCCATTTCACTACAATCGACACAAATTAATTCTTTATCGATTTCAGCTTCAATTTCTAACTCTACTTTTTCAGATAATTTAAGTCCTTCCTCAGAGAAAAATTTAATACCGTTATCATAATACGGGTTATGAGAAGCACTAATTACGATACCAGCAGTAGCACGAAAAGTATGTGTTAAGTAAGCAACAGCAGGGGTAGGCATAGGCCCCATTAAGACAGGAATGACCCCTGCGGAAGTAAGCCCTGCTTGAAGTGCAGCTTCGAGCATATAACCTGAAATTCGAGGATCTTTACCAACTAATACTTTTTTATTACCTGATTTAGCTAAGACTCGGCCAGCAGCCCAACCTAGCTTTAATGCAAATTCAGGGGTAATTAAAGACTCACCAACTTTGCCGCGAATACCATCAGTACCAAAATATTTTTTCTTCATTGAAAAGCTCTTATAATAACCAGTAATAACAATTGCATTGAATAAGTACTCTAAATTCTTTGCATTGAATAAGTACTCTAAATTCTTTGCATTGAATAAGTACTCTAAATTCTTTGCATTAAAAGTCTTAGTTTAAGGCGTAAGCCATGTTGATCAGTAAAATAGAGTGCTTAATCAGTGTGGTTGAGTAATACCAATTAAGTTAATTAAAAGTACCTATCTGCTTTAATACTTTCATGACATCAACCGTCTCTGCAACATCATGAACACGAATTATTTTTGAGCCCTGCTGCATAGCAATCATTGCCCCAGCTAAGCTGCCTGCCAAACGTTCATTTATATCACGATTTAGAAGCTGTCCAAACATTGATTTACGAGAAACGCCTGTCAACACAGGAAAACCTAGCGCCATAAATTCCTGCGTAGCCCTTAACAATTCAAAATTATGCTGTAACGACTTTCCAAATCCAAAACCTAAATCGAGAATAATATTTTCAGCTTTAATGCCTGCTTCAATACAGGTCTTACTGCGGTCCATTAAAAACGTTTTTACTTCCGCAACTACATCTTGATAATCAGGTGCTGTTTGCATACTTCTTGGCTGTCCTTGCATATGCATTAAGCAAACAGGCACCCCAGCATCAACCGCAGCTTTTAACGCCCCTTCTTCTCGTAATGCACGTATATCGTTGATGATATCAGCGCCTGCTTGTACAGCTTCCGTCATCACTTTTGCTTTGCTAGTATCAACAGAGATCCAGCAATTAAGTTCTTTTTTAATGGCGGCAATAACAGGAATAACCCGTTCCAGTTCTTCATTTAATAAAACATCACTTGCACCAGGACGTGTTGATTCGCCGCCGATATCAATAATCGTCGCTCCCTGCTCAACCATCTCTTTTGCACGCGAGACGGCTTGTTCAATATGTGCATACTGCCCGCCATCGGAAAATGAATCCGGTGTAACATTCAAAATCCCCATAATTTGGGGTTGTTCGAGGTTAAGTCTATTTTTACCGTTAGTTAATATCATTGCAGTGAACTTTTATTAGTCAGAATTAAGATTAAAAAAAACCTAAGCAAGCTTAGGTTTTTCTAGAGAAATGAAACAATAAATACTTTATTTATTGTCTTTATCTTGATCAGTTAACGTTTCAGTTGTTTCTACCGTTTCAGGTGCTTCAACATCAACAGGCTTTTCAAGATCAACATCTTTTTCAGTGTCTACTTTCTTTTTCTCTGGTCTAGCCATATCGATATTAGATTTTTCAGACTTATCCATATCAATTGTTGATTTTTTTGGTTTAACCATATCGATAGTCGATTTTTTTTCTTTCAGTGATTCAACTTCTTTTTCGTCATCCCAATCACTTGGAGGACGCACAGTTATACGAGCCATTAAGTCATCAACTTGATTGGAATCGATAGTCTCATATTTCATTAATGCTTCTTTCATTGCATGTAAAATATCAATGTTATCTGTTAATAGCTTGTAAGCGCGATTGTAGTTTGTATCGATAAATAGTTTTACTTCATCATCAATCACTTTGCCCGTTTCATGCGACACAACATTAGAACGTAAACTACCTTGCTCACCCGTTAATAGAATAGGGCCTAATTTTTCAGAAAACCCCCACTCAGTTACCATTGCTCGCGCAATAGCAGAAGCTTGTTTGATATCCTGTGATGCACCCGTTGATACTTTTTGTGCACCGTAAATAAGCTCTTCTGCAATACGACCACCATAAGCAACCGAGATACTACTTTCTAGCTCATCTTTGTTTTGAGAGATTTGATCACCTTCAGGCAAGAACTGAGTTACCCCTAAAGCACGCCCACGAGGAATAATCGTTACTTTATGAATGGGATGATGCTGTGGTACTAATTTAGCCACAATCGCATGTCCCGCTTCATGATAAGCAGTTGATTCTTTATCTTTAACCGTCATCACCAAACTACGACGTTCAGATCCCATTAATATTTTATCACGCGCTTGTTCGAAGTCTTCTTTTGACACCGTGCGTTTGTTACCACGTGCAGCAAACAATGCAGCTTCATTCACTAAGTTAGCTAAATCCGCACCAGAGAAACCAGGTGTACCACGTGCTAGGACAGTTGCTTTCACATCTTCATCGAGTGGTATTTTGCGCATATGCACTTTTAGAATTTGCTCTCGACCACGTACATCAGGTAAACCAACAACAACTTGACGGTCAAAACGACCTGGACGTAATAAGGCCGCATCGAGTACATCTGGACGGTTCGTCGCAGCAACCACAATAATACCTTCATTACCTTCGAAACCATCCATTTCAACTAGCATTTGGTTTAATGTTTGCTCACGCTCATCATTACCACCACCCATGCCAGCACCACGAGCACGACCTACTGCATCAATTTCATCGATAAAAATAATACAAGGTGCTGATTTTTTTGCTTGTTCAAACATGTCACGCACACGAGATGCACCCACACCGACAAACATTTCAACAAAATCAGAACCAGAGATTGAGAAGAATGGTACTTTAGCCTCACCAGCAATCGCTTTAGCTAAAAGTGTTTTACCTGTACCAGGAGGACCTACTAATAAAACCCCCGTTGGAATACGGCCACCTAATTTTTGGAATTTAGTTGAATCTTTTAAGTAATCAACCAGCTCCACAACATCTTCTTTGGCTTCATCACAACCAGCCACATCAGCAAATGTTGTTTTAATTTGGTCTTCGCCCATCAATTTAGCTTTACTCTTACCAAATGACATTGCGCCGCCTTTACCGCCACCTTGCATGTTGCGCATAAAGAAGATCCAAACACCAATTAATAACAGCATAGGGAACCATGAAACAAAAATAGACGCTAAGAAACTAGTTTCTTCTGGAGGCGTTCCTTCTACTTTTACATCATTTTTAATAAGGTAATTCATTAAGTCTAAATCTGGCGCAGGGATATAAGTAACAAACGGTGTTTGGTTACTTTTTAACCCTTTAATTTCTTGCCCATTAATTTGTACTTGTTGGATCTGCCCTTGGCTTACTTCTTTATTAAAAGTGGTGTAGTCGATTTGTGATTTTTTTGTTTCGTCTGATCCAAAGCCTTGGAATAAAGACATTAAGACTACTGCGATGACTAACCACAATATCAGGTTTTTTGCCATATCGTTCAAGATGTAAACCTCATGTTAAAAATGAAAAGAATATAATATTAAATCAGATTACTACAGTTTAAAACCAGTCGCCACTAAATAAACTTCTCGTGATCTTGCTCTTGAAGAATCTGGTTTTCTTGTTTTGACGGATTTAAATAGTTTTCGCACTTCGTTAATATAGAATTCATACTCTGCTCCCATAAATACTTTAACGATAAAACTACCGTCTTTCACAAGTACATCTCGGCACATTTCTAATGCTAGCTCAACTAAATACATCGATTTGGGTTGATCAATACCCGTATTGCCACTCATATTTGGTGCCATATCCGATAACACTACATCAACCTTGTTATCACCAATACGTTGTAGTAGTGCATTTAAGACCACTTCTTCACGAAAATCACCTTGCAAAAAATCCACACCTGCAATTGAATCCATTGGTAATATATCACAGGCAATTACTTTACCCTTTGCCCCCACTTTATCAACAGCCCATTGTGACCAACTTCCCGGTGCTGCACCTAAATCGACCACAGTCATACCAGAGCGGATAAGTTTGTCTTTACCGTTAATTTCATCCAATTTAAAAACAGCACGTGAACGTAAACCTTGTTTATTAGCTTCTTTCACATAAAAATCATTTACATGCTCATGCATCCATCTTTTTGAACTGCCCGATGCACTCTTTTTAAGACGATTTGTACTGTCTGGTTTTGCCACAATTACTTCCTTTAGTGGATGAATAGTTAGGATAAATAATAATCTAAATAGTAAAGGTTAATATTTAAGGGTAGAATGAACCGTTTTCAACCCTTAATGAAAGATATTTGCATGAAATTATCAAACAAACAGAAACAATTTTTAAAAGGCTTAGCTCATCCTTTAAAACCAGTTGTATTACTGGGACAAAATGGCTTAACCGAAGGTGTATTAGCTGAGATTGAAAACGCTATTAGCCACCATGAATTAATTAAAGTAAAAATAGCGACCGATGATCGTGAAACAAAACAACTTATTATCGATGCGATTGTACGTGAAACAGAATCACTAGCGATTGCTAAAATTGGACATATAGTTGTTTTATTCCGCCCAAGTGAAGCTAAGAAAATAGAATTACCGCGTAAATAGTTTGCGTTTAATACTATTTGTCTAATAAAAAGCCCAGATAATCTGGGCTTTTTATTATCTATCACAAAGCAATATAATCAACTTTGATAATATCATAATCAATCACACCACCTGGTGTTGTAATTGATATTTCATCATCCACACTTTTTCCAATTAAACCACGTGCAATCGGAGAGTTGATTGAAATTAGGTTCTTTTTAATATCAGATTCGTCATCACCAACGATTTGATACGTAACTTCTTCATCTGTTTCTGCATTAACAATCGTTACCGTTGCACCAAAAATAACTTTACCATTGTTGGCAATTTTACTTACATCAATAATTTGTGCATTTGATAACTTCGCTTCGATATCTTGAATGCGGCCCTCACAAAACCCTTGTTGCTCACGCGCAGCATGGTATTCAGCATTCTCTTTTAAATCTCCATGTTCACGGGCTTCAGCAATAGCGTGAACAATTTCAGGACGTTTTACTGTTTTTAATTGCTCTAATTCAGCACGCAAAATATCAGCGCCTTTTGCTGTCATTGGATATTGAGTCATTAACCATCACCTTATTCTGGAAACAATGTTTCACTAACTGTATTTAGAAAAGCGGCTATTTTACGCTAGTTAATAGCATTAGTCATCGTCTATAGAGAAAATGCTTAAGGTGTTATTATAAAGTTGGTGTTCAAGCACGCTTGCAGACTCTTCACGCAGTTCGCAAAGCGCATTAAAGATGATCGGTAAATTAGCAGGGGAATTACTTGTCGAAATTTGTTGATATACAGGCATATCAGGTGCATCGGTCTCTAAGATTAAGCTTGCAAGAGGCAATTGTTGTAATGCACTTCTGGTTTTCTTAGCACTTGGATAGGTGATCACACCTCCGATACCTAACTTAAAACCTAATTTAATGAACTCGTTGGCTATTTCAACACTTCCTGAAAAAGCATGGTAAACCCCTCCATAACTAAAACCTGCCTGCTTCAATAACTCCAATACTCGGGATTGTGTTTTTACGACATGTAAAATAACCGGAAGTTTTAATGACTGGGCAATGTCAAGTTGCGCTAAGAACACGCTTTCTTGTAAGGCTAACTCGCTATCAATGAGCTTATCTAGACCAATTTCCCCTAGCGCAACACATTTACTTCCTGTTTGTTGACACGTTTTAATTAACAGTTGCTCAAGTTGGACAAGCTGTTGTGGTTCGAAGTCAGTTAAAAAATGAGGATGAAGCCCTAACGCAAAATATAAACCCTCATATTGTTCCGTTAATTGGATGATTTCAGGCCAACGTTGCGCATCTGTACCAGGAATAATGAGTTTATTGATGTGAGCATTTTTAAGTGCAAACATAAGCAATTTACGGTTAACTTTAAAGTGTTCAAAATTAAAATGACAATGGCTATCAATAAACATATTCCACCTTGTTCTAAGGGCCTACAGTGATTGATTATGACATTGTTCCATAATACGCTGAGATATAAACTCAGCAAAGAAAATTTATATAAAAATAACGACACAGTCTATACAAGGGGTATGCCAGGAAATGTCAGAAGAGATAGACAACGTATGATCGGGTAATAAAAAGAAAAAGCGTCCTAAGACGCTTTATTGTTGTAACAATTTACTGTTTATCTGCAATAGGTCCAGTTCAATTTTACCGAGCCATTTAGCTAATGAACGATATTGAATAAACATTCTTAATAAACAATAGCTAATAAACAAGACTTAATTAGTGTTCACGCGTTTTACGGAAACGTACATCCGGATAACGCTCAATCGCTAAGTTTAAGTTTACCATTGTTGGTGCAACGTAAGTTAAATTATTACTACCGTCTAATGCTAAGTTATCGAATGCTTTTTTCTCGAATTCTGCCATTTTAACTGGATTATCGCAATCCACCCATAATGCGGTCGCCACACTAATACCTTCGTAAATAGCATCGACCTTATATTCTGATTTTAAGCGTTGCACAACTACTTCGAACTGCAATACCCCAACCGCACCAACGATCAAATCGTTACTACGTAATGGACGGAATACTTGAACAGCCCCCTCTTCAGATAATTGCATTAATCCTTTCAATAATTGCTTTTGCTTTAGAGGATCTTTTAAACGGATACGACGGAACATTTCAGGCGCGAAGTTTGGAATACCAGTAAATTTAAGATCTTCACCAGTGGTAAATGTATCGCCGATTTGAATTGTACCGTGGTTGTGTAAACCAATAATATCACCTGAAAATGATTCGTCCGCTGCAGCGCGGTCACCCGCCATAAAGGTTACGGCATCTGAAATACTGACCATTTTCCCGGTACGTACGTGGTGCATTTTCATACCTTTCTCATATTTACCAGAGCAAATACGCATAAATGCAATTCGATCACGATGCTTTGGATCCATATTAGCTTGAATTTTAAAGATAAAACCAGAAAATGCTTCTTCCGTCGGCTGTACAACACGTTGCACTGTTTCTCTTGGCAATGGCTTAGGCGCCCATTCAACCAAGCCATCTAAGACATGGTCAACACCAAAGTTACCTAATGCCGTACCAAAATATACAGGCGTTAATTCACCAGATAAGAACAGTGCCTGATCAAATTCATTAGATGCACCAATGACTAACTCCATCTCTTCACGTAAATCATCCGCGTGATTAGGTAATGCTTTATCGACTTCAGGGTTATTTAATCCCTTAATGATACGAACATCTTGGATAGTATGACCTTGTCCAGATTCATATAAAATAACTTCATCACGTAATATATGATAAACACCTTTAAATTCTTTACCCATACCGATTGGCCAAGTAATCGGTGCACAAGCAATATTAAGTACGTCTTCAACTTCATCCATCAAATCAACGGGATCACGTGTGTCACGGTCACATTTATTCATGAAAGTGATGATTGGTGTATCACGTAAACGGGTTACTTCCATTAATTTAATAGTACGTTTCTCAACACCTTTTGCGGCATCGATGACCATTAAACAAGAATCAACAGCGGTTAACGTACGGTAAGTATCTTCAGAGAAATCTTCATGCCCAGGTGTATCAAGTAAGTTAACTAAGCCACCGCCATAGGGAAATTGCATTACCGATGTAGTGATAGAAATACCACGATCTTTTTCCATCTCCATCCAGTCAGACTTTGCATGCTGTCCAGACTTTTTACCTTTAACTGTTCCTGCTTTTTGTAACGCATTACCGAATAAAAGTACTTTTTCTGTGATCGTTGTTTTACCAGCATCAGGGTGCGAGATGATAGCAAAGGTCCTTCGCTTATTGATTTCATTAAGAAAATCTTGGTTTGCCATGTATAAATTCTTTTAGTTTGTACACGGATTTGTACACACTTTTGGAAGTACTCTCTTTTCAGTTCTTCGCTTGTCAAATCCGTCGTGTTAATCGTAATTGGCCGCTATTTTCGCTGATCTTGACTTTATAAACAATCAATGGTTACCTAATCGGTTACCATTTACTCTCAGCGTGCACCAATGCTCAGTTGTAGCTGTTTGCAATCGTTGCTTCTTCAGCTAATGAACAACTGTGGCTAAACCACAAATTCCTTCGCTACCAGAAATCGATGATAGCTTGTCGTACTACACCGATGATGGTGCAGTTGCCGTTGATCGGTATTGCAGGGTATTGCGGGTTCAAAGGTTTTAGATACTTCTGTTCACCATCAATAACCAACTGCTTAAAGGTTGCTTCTTTCGAATCATCCAAACGCGCAACAACCAATGAACCTGAAGAGTAAGGTAACTCAGGATCAACAACGATCACTGCCCCCTCAGGTATGGATTTTTTTCCGCTTGGATTTTCCATACTGTCGCCTTTTACGCGAAGTGCGAAACAACCCTCATGTGCTTTCCCAGTGACTTCACGCCACTCCTCAGCATCTTCATGGGCAAATCCCTCCGCTATTTCAGTCCAATCACCGGCCTGAACCCAGTTAATGAGAGGAATTCTTCCCTTAATATCAGGCCCGACTTCTACATTACCGACCCCCAAGCCAATCTCGCCATCACCTGTGGCGAGCCAATGAGCATTCACGCGAAGCGCCTCCGCGATCTGCATGGTGTAACGAGACCTAGCCGATTTACCAGAGCAAATCTGGCTGATCGACTGCTGTTTGATACCAATGCGACGAGCCAACTCAGACTGAGTTACCCCAGTAAGCTGCAAGGCATGGTTTAGTCGTTCGGATAAAGTTTTCATAAGCCCGCATTCTACAAATAAAACTGTAGTCTTTCAACAATTTTAACTGTTGACTTATCTACAGTTTAAACTGTAACATTCAATCTTGTAACAGTTATTATTGTAACAGGAGACGGTATGGAAGTGTTCAAAACGACACAAAAACATCTCCGCCGTGCCATTGACTTGGTCGGCGGGCAATCAGCATTAGCAAGAGCCATCAACTCAAAACAGCAAAACGTCTGGTTTTGGTTGAATAAATCAGGGCGTGTTCCCGCTGAATTCGTTTTACCCATCGAACAAGCTACGCAAGGACAGGTAACCCGATCTCAGTTAAGACCGGACATCTACCCCGAATGCCAAAGCGAGCTGAAAGCCAGTAACCAGTAGGATTAAGGGCAAGTAATGGTCAGCATTTTACGTAAATACAAAAGCGAGTACCTCCATGCGTGATTATGGCAAGGTCTATACCCGCTTTTGGCTAAAGCAAAACGTTTTGTCCTGGAGTGACTCAGCGAAGTTGCTAGGACTGTATTTGCTTACATGCCCACATTGTAATTTGCTTGGCTGCTTTCGATTGCCGATTGGCTACGTTGCTTCTGACTTGAACTGGGATGAGCAACAGGTTGCCAAGGCTCTAAATGAGTTAGAACAAGATCAGTTCCTCATTCGTTGCGAGGAATCCGGTTGGACTTTGATTCGGAGCTTTCTGAAGCACAACCCAATCGAAAACCCAAACCAAGGTAAAGCAGCCTTTCGGTTGCTTAAAGATGTACCTGCCGACTTCATTGGTATGGTATCACTTTTGAAATCTCTTGCCGCTTTTCAAGCTCGGCTACCAGAAGAATTTTCATCATTGTTTATGCCTGATGGCAACCCGGTAAGGGACTCTCAACGGTCGGATGACTCTGAGGGAAGCAATAAACCAACAGTTAAAACTGTTGATCACATACAGTTTGAAGACTTCTGGGATGTACAAATACGCAAAGAAAAAAAAGCGAAAGCCAAAGAAGAATGGCTACGCATGGGCCTCAATGAAGACCATGAACTCGCCTTGGAAGTGCTAACACGCTGGAAAGAGCAACGAGAAAACCGATTGCAGTATCAAGATCGGACTAAGACCCCTATGCCACATAACTGGCTTTTAAACCGGCAATGGGAAGACGAGTACGTTCGCATTGATGAAGTACAGCAATCATCGACGAGCCTAAAGGGCAGCAATCACCAATTGAATATTGAAGAAAGCAATCGCCGCATTGCTGAAAGCTGGGCCGGACCGGGTATTCGGGAGGTTCGTTCAAGTGCAGGAGGTTGATAAACGCGAGTTTGCTGAAGTTTGGGGAGCTGCTTGGGCCATGTATGGCAAAAGCGTATCACCACAATTGCTATCCATCGCATTTGAAGTCCTTCGTGCTTATAGCATTGAAGAAGTGCGAATCGGTCTGACTCGGCATATTCAATCACCGGATACTGGGCAATTTTTTCCAAAGCCCGCTGACGTCATCAAGCATATCGACGGCAACTCGGGCTCAAGAGCCATGGTTGCTTGGAACAAAGTTGACAAGGCTGTTCGTCAGGTTGGCGCTTGGACATCAGTGATGTTTGACGATGCGCTTATCCACCGCGTGATTTCAGATATGGGTGGATGGGTTGAACTCTGCAAGGTTGATGACAGGGAATACCCCTTTAAGCAAAAAGAGTTTTTAACACGCTACCAGGCTTACTTGCTACGGGACGAAGTGGGTGAATACCCAAGGCTATTACAGGGTATTGCAGACCATCAGAACCAGCAAAAAGGATTTGATATGCAAGCGCCTGTTGCCGTAGGCGACTGGTCAAAAGCGGCACAAGTTTATACGAGAGGCATCGCCGACTTTAGCGCAGTGCCATTAAAAAGAATAAGCCCGAAAGCCATTCAGGCGCTTCTCGGAAATCAATTAGAGGACAAAAATGAAAACGATTAAAGCAAAAACCATTGCCCTAGTGATAGCCATGTCCGCAAGCACTTCAGTCTATGCGTTTCCGGGCTATCAGTGGGAAAAAGCAGCACAAAGTGTTGGTATTGATCCAGTCATGCTCTACGCCGTTGCCTTGGCTGAGTCGGCCTCACATCGAGGTCTTAACATGACCAGTCCATGGCCATACGCAATTCGCAATGGTTCAAATGCAACCTACGCCAAATCTAAGACAGAAGCGGAGCAACTGTTAAACCAAGCACTGCAAGAGAGTGAAAAATACCAGCTCGATATTGGCCTAATGCAAATCAATTTGCATTGGCATGGGCATCGGGTGAGCTCAGCGGCGGAACTGCTAGACCCCATCACCAACCTTACCGTCGGCTCCAGTATTTTGGCCGAAGCAATCAAGTCTTCACCTAACGATTTAGAGCTTGGCATAGGCCGCTATCACAGTTGGAACGAAGAGCGTGCACGCTGGTATGGGCAAAGAGTGCTTTCTATTTATCGCAATATTTTACATGAACTGGAGGTCCGTCAATGACAACCAATCAACAAGACTTCTATCAATTAAACTTGGCGTACCTGCACGCAGCACGGGAATTGGCGCGCATTGATCCGCAAGAGGCTGTCTTGCGCTTTGGACTTACACGCGATGTGGTTGATGCTCTGATTAATGCTGGTGTTGACGACCTGCAACGAGTGGCGACCTCATCATTCATGCTGTTTCAACCAAGGGGTAACCAAAGCCAACTGATTGAGATGGTGAAGAGCAAAGGCACAGGTATCCCAAGAATCGCTTATTTATTATCAACCCTAAACAACAAGGGGGATGCATGATTGATAACCTGTCCAAAAGTGAGCTGTTTACCCGAGCCTCGCTGCTTATTAAATACGGATTTCGAACAACCATTATCGCGCTCGATACAGGTTTGCCAATCCACATTATCAGAAGGCTCCACAAAGAAGTGACTGGCAAGTCACCTTGTCCTGGTCAATTGCCAGAATCTGATGCCATCGTCAAAAGCAGAAGAGCATTAGTTGAAGGCTCCCTGCTTATGGCGCTTTATGTCAATATTGGTGGTGATAATGTCTACAAGCAATTAAATATCGATGCTTTGATGAAGGCTTACGATGCGTATTTGGTTGCAAGAAAAGAAGCAGATCTTCCAGCTGAGATCCCCTGGAAAAAACTGACCATCAATGAAGGTTGGGTTCTAGCTCGTGATTTAAGATCACAGCTAGCATCCTTACACCGGTGTCGATGCGGCAGTCTGTATTTGACGGTATCTCAACAGCGCATTCAGCTTAAATGTCCTGTGTGCGAGATTATGGCCGAGCAAACCACTAGAGCACTTTTTGAGAACTAAAATGCTGATGCATGATTTGATTGTGCACCGCCCGTGCACTTTGAGAGTACTAAGATGATAAAATTACTTAAATCTTTACCAGCACGCTGCTGGTTTATATCACTGGGGCTTTTTCTGGCGACTTTGGCTGCGGCTCATTTTTTTCCCTCAGAAATATTAACGGCATCTGCCAAGTTAGCGGCTTTGCCATTTCTGATTTGCACCATCGTTTTTTTCAGCTACTTGGGATTCAAAGCAATTGCTAGTCCTATCGGCCTTATAACCATCACCACTATGTTTTTAGCAATCGCATATTGGCAAGCGAGTTGGACAATTTTATGTGTCGGTTTAGCCTTCTTAGGCTTAAGCGGACTAATCCATTTATTTCAAAGACAACTGAAAGATACCGGTCGAGAACTAAGCCTGAGCGAAAAAAAATATTGGTACTGGGTAAACGAATTTGCAGATGGTCGCTCATCTATCCTCCCTAAAAAAACAAGGTCATAGTAAATTGACTGCTTTTTTACTTATACTCAAAAAATTGATTGGCACTTTCGTACTACGAATGAAAAATGCCATTTCCATCAATGAATACGGATCAACTCAAGTTCGTTACCCAGCACAACAGGACAGTTCTTTGACATCCTTGTTAAAGGTTTGGGCGCAGAGCTTCAAACCCTCCACCATAGTCAGGTAAGGGAAAAGCTGGTCGGCTAATTCCGTCACCGTCATACGGTTGCGGATCGCCAGCGCCGCACTCTGGATCAGTTCTCCACCTTCATGCGCCAGAATCTGCGCCCCGATCAGGCGGCCAGTGGCTTTTTCCGTCACCAATTTGATAAAACCATCGGTCTCGAAATTCGCCAGTGCGCGCGGCACGTTCTCCATCTCCAATACACGACTGTCGGTTTCAATGTCTTGTGCGTTGGCTTGCTCTTCCGTGAGCCCAACAGTTGCCACCTGGGGATCGGTAAAAATCACTGCTGGCATGGTGGATAGATCCAGTTTGGCGTATCCGCCCGTCATGTTGATGCCGGAACGGCTACCGGCGGCCGCGGCGACATAGACGAATTGCGGCATGTTGCAGCAGTCTCCGGCGGCGTAAATACCGGGAACATTGGTTTCCATGCGTTCGTTAACAACGATTTCGCCCTTTTTGTTGGTCGTAACACCCACCGCGCCCAGATTGAGTTGGCAAGTATTGGCGTGTCGCCCGGTGCTTACCAGCAAACGATCGCAGCGTAGATCGCCCGCGTTAGTTTCCAATGTAAATTGGCTTCCATCGTGGGTCACCTTGGTAGCTTGCGTACTGTTTAATACTCGAATGCCTTCTTTTTCAAAACATCCGGTGAGTTTTTCACCGAGCAAGGGATCTTCCCGATAAAGCAATGTATGTCTTGCTAATATGGTGACTTCACTGCCTAAACGGCGATAAGCCTGGGCAATTTCCAGCGCTACAACCGACGAACCAATCACGACCAGGTGCTGCGGCAATTCCTGAGCAAACAGCGCTTCGGTAGAGGTCCAATAAGGTGTTTCAGTTAAACCATCAATAGGAGGAATGGTTGGCGTGGAGCCGGTAGCGATCAGGATTTTATCGGCGTGAACTGCCTGCTCGGTTCCATCATTTTTTCTGACTATCAGGGTGTTGGCATTTTTAAATTGCGCCCAACCTTTAAGTAAACTAAGCGCAGGATTTGTCTCCAGAATATTCTGGTACTTTGCCGCGCGCAGCTCTTCGACCCGAGCGGTCTGCTGCTGAGTCAACAAGGCTCGACTCAATTGGGGCGCATGATTTTCCAGTCCGGTAAAGGGATTATTGCGTTGCTGCTGAGCCAATTGAGCGGCGCGGATTAGAATTTTTGAGGGTACGCAGCCGACATTCACGCAACAGCCGCCAATCACATCGGCTCCCTCAATAAGAGTGACCTTGGCACCACCTTCAGCGGCTTTAATAGCGCAGGCAAAAGCGCCGGAACCCGTACCGATAATCGCAACGTGTTGAGTTTGGTTGCTTTCAGTGTTGCTTGCATTTTCGTTGTCACAGCAGTCGTTCGGTGAAGTAATTTCTTTTGCAGTGCCAGTGGATTCTTTTGCGATATAACCGAGAGCTTCTATTGCTCCAATGAGAACGGTTACGCTGACCCCACCGTTCGTGGTGATCGTTGCTCTGGCGTTTTCATAAGATATTTCAACCTTATTAACGCCTTCGATCGCATCGAGTGCTTCTTTAACGTGGGCGACGCAACTTGGACAGGTCATCCCTTCTATCGATAGTAAGATCATTCGTTTTCCTCAAATAGTAGTCAGGCATTGCGTCGTGTTAAACAGCACAGCTGTCATCATCACAGCGTTTATTCGCCGGTGAAAAAATATCCCAAAGCGATACGGCAACCATCAGGCCTAATGCTGAATAGGTGACATAGCTGCTCCAGCCGTACTGGAAAAACGGATAGAGCGATAACAGCAATAAAATGGGGCCGGCCACACCCAGCGCACTACGGTGCCATTGCCGGTGGCTGAACCAGCCAAGTCCGTTGAGTACCAAGGCAATCCAGGCAAACAGGGGTAATAGCGTGCTAACAAACAGACCTTCCCATTGGCTGAGAAAACCCAGTCCTACCGCAGCGCCCAGACTGGCAATGGCCGGGAAACACATGGCGCATCCCATAGCAGAAACCAGCGCGCCCAATGAGCTAATCTTATCGCCGAACCGGGTCAGTAACCGTATTAGCATTTCTATGCTTTACTCCTTGAGCGTTGACGGATAACCCGCGTTAGTGGTGGCTTCGGTCAGTGCTTTTACCGTGGTTTTTTCGTCGTCGAAGGTGACCACCGCCAGTTTGGTCTTAAAGGTCACTTCGGCTTTACTGACGCCATCGACTTTTTGTAAGGCTTTTTCCACGGTAAAGGGACAGGTCACACAGTTCATGGTTGGGACTTCCAAAGTAACTGTTTTCGGGGCAGCTAAAGCGTTCAGGCTGGTCAGTACGAACAGGGACATTAGGGCGAGTGTTTTCATAATTTTCTCCAAGAGCAAGCCATAAAGATTTAATCAAAATAAAAGGTTAGAAATCGTCATCAGGCGAACCAGACAATCCAATAATTACTGGTGACTAAAACCAACGCAGTCAGTGCCGTTAACCAAAAGATCACCTGCCGACGTTTTCGCACTTGAGGAACTGCACAGGCGGTGCCTGGCTCACAGTCCTCGACGGGGCGATAGACCTTCCAGCCTGCGAAGCCAAATAAGGCTAAAACCAGCAGGATAAAAATGGGACGATAAGGTTCTAACAAGGTTAAATTACCAATCCAGGAGCCACTCACGCCTAGCAGCAACAAGACGAAAGGACCAGCGCAGCAAAGACCAGCGCCAATAGCGGCAATAACACCGCCGATGATTGGAAAGTTGGGATTACTTTTTGACATAACTCACTCTACTTATCGTACTTTAGTAAAACAAGCTTAAACCCCGTACCCAACTACGGAGTCAAGATAAAATTTGACTCATTATTAATCTTCAGGAAGTAGGGAATCAATAATGGGACAGTGGGATTGGTTAGTATTAGAATTACACTCATTCAATAATTCTGTGAGAACGGTTTCTAAGCGGCGAAGACCTGCTATTTTGGCTTTCACACTTGCAAGCTTGTGTAAAGTCATTTCTTGCACTTCTATACAGGGAGTGTCATTAAGGCTGAGTAAATTGGAGATTTCTTCCAAAGTGAACCCAAGATCTTGGGAACGTTTAATGAATTTTATTCGGTTTAATGTTGCCAAAGGATAAAGTCGGTAGCCTAGATGCGGTTTTTCAGGTTTTTCTATAAGACCACGTCGTTCGTAATAACGAACAGTCTCAACATTGATACTAGCTTGTTCGGCTAATTTTCCAATTGTGTACATGTGTTATATTTCTCCGTATCTAAGTACGGAGAAATATATCCCTATCTACGTAATTAAGCCATAAAACTTCGTTAGCCTTGAGCTTCTACTCCTTGTTTTATTTATTTCCTGATGCCTGGTTATATGCCCTAATATCGATCAAGTTGTTCTGAGCATAATCTCCCGCAAGGGATGCATTTGAGATCACCGCTATCTGCTTATCCACAAATGCTTTATCTTCTTCAGACACACTGTCAGGGATGTAAGCGCCACTCTCATCCTTTTGACGATACTCATTTAGCATTTGCTCCCTTAGGCCAAGCATTTCAGGCGACCAACTCGATGAGTCTTCAGAGTTGAATACGCGCCCCGCCAAACCTTCATTGAAAGCTTGAGCGAACACTTGACTTTGAATCGGGGTCAATCCCATTCTCTGCCCTTCGCTGTATGCTTCCTTTTTAAAATCATCAGCATACTGCTCTAGGAACTCACCATATCGATTGTTAACTGCCGCACCGAATGCCCCCGCCAACATGGCTTCAGACTTAGTGCCCCAGTTTACTTCGGAAGCATACTGCGAACTCGATCCACTGTATGCATCATTAAACGCCGTCAATGGATTTTCCAAAGAGGTTCCGGCATCAACGGCGGCTTTTAAGCCATCCCAGGTTGATTTGCTGGCCACCGTAGCGTTGTGCAAGAAACCTCGTGAGCCAGGATCTTCAAGCGCTTGTTCTTTGTAACTCTCATAGTCTTCGCCAAAGTGATTCAAGGTATGCAGTGCTGCATCAGTATGCTTGCCACTGAAATCACCAATAGCACTGGCGCTGTTGAAGAACATTTCAGCACCAGAAACTCCGCTATCATCAGCCATAATGCGTGATCGCCACTGAGATCCAGCCTCACTGTTTAGTCCAGATTGATAGGTACTTGTGTCAGAAGCTACGGCCTGCTGAGCTTGCTGCTGATGCGCATTCAATTGTCCATCTATACCAGACAGATTGGTTTGGTAAGCCGATTGAGCTGCGTTGAACTGAGTTTGAACTGTTGCTGCATCCTCGTATCCGCCCAATACACCCGATTCAACTTGGCTTTGAATACCACCAAAAGTAGGTGCAGTTGATGACATGCCTTCATTAGAGCGCGGCTGAATTGATCGTAAATCGGCTCCGGTAGCCATGGCCATAACCGTCATTGCAGCTTGATAATCATTGTCGCGTTCAGCGGGCGTTGAAGAGTTGCTATAGGTCAAAGACTCCATAGCTGCGGCCACATACGCCTGATTATCATCAGGTAGCAAGCGCTGATACATTGGAAGGTTTTCACGTAATCGGTTACCGGCTTCAACATGCTGGTTCATATAGCGACCTAAATAATCCATGACTTCAGGATTATCCGCCGCTAGTCGAGTTAACGTCGCACCATCAGTATTTCTTTGTCCTGATAGACTGTAGCTGGCCTGATCAAGCTCACTAAAGCGGTTTGATGCCGTGACAACGTCTTGTGCTGAACTCTGAAGAGACTGATAGTCTTGGTTAGACAAGGACATCTCAACGCCAGAACGTCTTGAATCTGAAAGGTCCTTAACCATTGCATCGCGATACTCAGCGCGTCGTGAATCACTTGATGCCAAGCTTTGCATCTCCCCAGTGAGGGTATTTGCGGTCGTAGATCGAGAACTGCCTTCTGATGACTCAACTTGGCCACTAAAGTTACCACCTAAATCCAAGCCTGCTCGTAACCGTGATATTTTTGGTACACGAGATGAGTCTGGCTTATCGACTCCTGGCAAGTTGCCCTGTGGGGAGTCATTCCCCCCTGTACCAAGTAATCTTCCCAAGAACCCTTTATCTGCTACTTCTTTATCATCGGTATTTGTAATGGTTCCATCGCCACCGACCCTTAAGCCTCCCGATAACACGCCAGATACCAAGCCACGTACAGCATCTTTTTTATCGTCTCCAAAACCATACCGAGTTTGCAGGTCATCAGTAACCTGATTAACAACGGCGCTAGATGCGGAGTTAGATGAGCCGATCTGACGTCCAACCGAAGACAGGTTGTCGTAACTTAGCTTTTCACCAAAAGTTCGACTCATGGTATTCCCAACCTGACGACTAAAGGCTTGGGTTGCCTGAGTCATGGATTCTTTTGCAGAGCCGACCATTGAACCCACTGCGTTTCCGACAGAGAAACTGCTTAGTAGGTTTGACGCGCCGGTCATAGCAGAACCCGTAAGGGCTGAATTTTGGAACATTGACTGTGATTGCATTACCGGGGCATTTTTCGCGACATCTGGACTTGCCATCTTTTCATCAATGGAGTCACCGTTTTGAAGACGCCCAGCCAAGTGGGTAGCGGTTATTGCTGAGCCATACACGAGCATGAGCGAAATCGCTGGAACACTCGACGCCAACATGCCGCCAGTAGCTATCCAGGTTTGCAGCACTGAATCCATCTGCATCATCCCAGCAAAAGATGGCACTTCTGTACCTGCAAAGGCATCAAGCGCCGACATTTTCCCTGCAACGGTTAAATGAATATACAGGTTAATGATGGCCATGACAGGCATCCAAAGTTGAATCCAAAGCAGGATTAACAAGTACTTCCCGGCCATTCGCATCCCGATTTGGCCAAGGGCAATCACAAAGGCCATCAAAGGGGTGATGGCGTAAATGAACCCCTCAAAAAACGTCATCATCGGACGAACGATACTTTGGAACAGGGTCTGCTCCGCCGCCCATTGTGTATTGCGCTGCTCAATCGCTTGGTTAACCATAACGGCTGCGGTGAAAGCTTGATCATCCATATACTTGCCCGTCACGCTTTGCTCATAAATAGGCAAAAGCACTGACGCGGTCATGTACTCTTGGGTGTTAACCGAAGCCAAACCAAGGTTATTCAGCGCATTTCGGATCACGTCATCAGTGTCAGTGGCTGATGAAGTCCCCAATGAGGCTGACAGAACCTGTTTAAGCCTCGGAATGAAGGTTGATTCTGTCATGAGTTTCAGTTGGCTATAGGCATCGGTGCAGTCCAAATCGCTACTGCTACCACTGAGCATGATGCGCGTGCCATAAATGCGCGAATCAAACCTAATCGCAGTCATCGGGTTAGGATCACTCAGCACCTGATCGAGGTTCTTTTGGCCAATGTCGATACCAATCAAGGTGCACTCTTTAATGTAGTTAAACCATGATTGCTCGATATCCGAGCCGCCGACACGATTTGCATCACCCAACCCAGAGCGATCCATCACCTGTTTTCTCACTTTAATCAGTGACTGTAAACTGGATGCAAAGCCGTATTCCGTCATCGCGGGAGTTGAGAACGCCGTTTCAAACAATCGCGTGATTTGAAAGCCAACAGTTGAAATCGTACTACCTGCGGCAGCAACACCGATGGGTACATTATCAACCACTCGAACTTGCCCCGTGTACGCATCCTCAATGCTCACTCGGGTACTGGGTCCAAACATGGTTGCAAAGACTAGCCATGAGACTAAAACGTGTTGAAAGTTAATCCCACGACCACCTTGCATCAATGCCTGAACAGAGACCATCAATACCCCAATGAGCAAGCCAATACGAACCATTGAAGTAAAGTCGCCTGTACCAGTGATCATCGCGACAGCGTTCAAGACCTGCTCTAAAAAAGCCGAATCCCCGATGGAATAGATTTCCCACATTATCTATTCCCCCAGCGCCGTAGATTTAACGGTGTAATAACGCTGTTTGCGAATGGTCTGAATCACCTGATTAAAATGCGCCAGCAATTCTTGCTCTGAACCGTATCTTCGCTGTAACGCGGCGTATTCCTCATTGATTTGGCGACGTGCACGTTCAAGGTCTTCAGTTAACAACTTCGCATAGGCATGATCTTCCACACCAGAGGTGCTTCTAGCAGCATTGAGCATGTCTTCAACCAATGCTCGGGCCATCTCAACAGCAATAAATGGCGCAGCTCTTGAAGCAAACGACCTTGCAGCCCCTTCATTTAATGCAGAAAGTGTTCGAATCATGCCCCCAATGCTCGCAGGAGCCGAGGTCATAAAAGCCTTTTCGGTGGTGCTAGCAGCTCCTGTATTTCGAGCAAACTTAAAAATAATGCCGTTACTAGAACCTGTACCAAGAAGTAAATTTTCTACCTGGGTTGATAACCCGGTTAGGGTCACGTTAGTGATTGTCGGATTCAGACAGCCGTCTTGTGTCACTGTGTCACATAGGTACATAGCGACGTTACCGCCATGAATTAGATGCTCAATAGTCACTTTATTGCCATTCAGTCTGGTCAGTTTTGGGGCTTTACCTTGACCATCAGCCGCATTAGCCAAATCACCAACAATGATCGAACCCGTCACTGACATAACCGCTTCAAGAAAACGGTCATCCCCCGATGCAAACCAGCTTGATGCCGAATGACGTTTCAGTGCTCGCCAGACCAAGTTGCCTTTAATCGTTTTGTTCACATCAGATGCCGCGACACTCGAAGCGTTCTCATATGGGTTCTTACCATTGGACTCACTCCAACTGGTAAAAACGTCTCCAGCCCCTTTAAGTGAGCTCAACATGCTGGCTTCTGTTTGCCCCTTTTTACCAAAAGCAGCTAGGGTATCGTTCACGACTCCCTGAGCCATTTGACAGGAATTGCCAAAATACTCGTTCAACTGCTGGATTTTCTTTTGCAGTGTCTCCATGTGCTGGGAGCATTTCTCACACATAGCACTGAGCGCCAATTGGAATGCGTATCCCTTGGCATTTGCCGCTACAGAGCGAAGTAATTGAACAAACTGATCTGCATTAACAAATGACAAACTTCCAGCGAACATATCAATGCCGCCACAACCGGCTTGGAATGACGGTGGCACCATAGAGACGAGGTTCTCGTTCATGATCCTGTTACGGACAACAACGCTTCCACCAGATATAACCCCACGCCGCTGACTTTCAAATACACCAGGCGCAGTGCTGTTGGTCATTGAACCAAACAACTGGTTCATCTCCTGTTGCAAACTTGCTTGGGTCATAGACGAAAAACCAATCGCACAGGCGATTAGCGATACTTGAAATACTTTTTTCATCGTTATAACCCTCCTTGTGCACGCAGATAGCGAACAAGGAACTCAGGGTCCTGTAATATCTTTTCGTTAAGCTCTTGGGCTGACATCGCGAGTGAAACGCCGGGCTGAACAGGTCTGGTGGCATAGTAAGTTTGATCGTCAATCCAACCGGCTTGATGGGCTGCAAGAATGATTCGATTATTGAGCTCATCAAGGCTCATTGCGCCCTGGCCAATCGGAGTGATGACATTAGGCGGCTCTACTAAGAAGACCGCTGGAACAGTCGTAACGGACAACGATCGTGCTTGTCCTGAATCGACTTTGTAGTTTGGAAACTCTCCACCCGGTAAAGGCAAGCCATCGACAGCAATAGCAAACACCTCGAAACCGTAGTTCAAAGCCATGGATTCGATGATAGGCGCTTGAGCATGGCAGTAAGGGCAATCCGAACGATAGAAGAAGAACAAGCCAGCCCGTTTTGCTACTTCACCTAAAGCAATATCTCGTTGAGCGCCAGCCTCTCGATCCATCCGATTGGCAGCATAGGTAGCCAAGGGTCTGCGACTGATTTCATCCAAGACAGGATCGCCCATGACCACCTGCTGACTAACATCAGCAAACTGTGAGCCCTTATCCATCATGACGCGCTGGAGATACAGGTAGGCTCTTACGTTCTCATTCGTCGGCTCATCAATTGCCTTGTCCATGAACGACTGCATGTGCTCACGAAACCAAGCAGCACTGAAGGGCTTTAGCTCGTCCTGACTGGACTCAACGGAACCAAGTTCCGGCATTATAAGCTCTTCAGCTTCCGTTGGTTCAGGAATGACCTGATACCAAAACCAGCCTTCCTGACCACGCTGATAGAATGGACCATCATTGGCATGGGCGGGCAAGATGAATAGAAAGAAAATAATGATTGGGATGGTCACCCACAGGATAAACCAAGGTAACAAAGGGGTTCTCATTGTCAGCTCCAGAAAATTTCATAGAGCTAACATGCTAAAGATCCCCGTTAGAGCGATTGGACAGATAGATGAAGGAATTGTGTGTGTTTCTGACTAGCTGTTATGACTAGTAGCAACAACTAGCGTTAACGAGCCAAATTTATACTTGGACCGCTTTGAGCGAAAAGAGGAAATGTCATCCGTTCTAAAATGTTCTTGCTAATGTCCGCTTTGTTTTCGCTGTGAACATGATGCTTAAAAGAAAAACCTCAAGAGCTCAGGATTTCAATAAAAATGTGAAAATTTATCGGGCTAACCTGTCAGATCATCAGTATCCAACCAATTGCATTGGTTCATTCAAATATACTTTGGCCATATAGTTTTCCAGTTGCTCGTTCAATTGAGATACTTGTGAGGCCTTTTCACGTTTTAGAAAAATAACAAGGTTGGTAATACTTTGAAAAGTTGGCTTCTAAGACAAACGATATCAGTTGACAAGAATCACCGTCATTTATATGATTGACCACTCACTAAAGTAAGTGGTACTTTTATGTCTAATTTAGGTCGTCCAGTGAATTATGCAGCTCGAGAGGATAAAATCGAGGCTATTCTTGATGGTGCTGTGCAATGCTTTGTTAAAAAAGGCTTTCATGGCGCTGGCATGGCGGAGATTTCTCGTGTTGCAAAAGTCAGCCAGGCAAGTCTCTATCAATACTTCGCCTCAAAAAATGAACTCATTCTGGAAATCGCCAAGCGCTATTCTTCCAGAGATCTCGATGCTTTGAGAAGAATTGAGAGCGCTAGTGATTTCATGGATGCTTTGGAGCAAGAGGCCTATCTCACAGGCGATAAAATAGGAACTATTATGTATCTGGAGATCCTCGCAGAGTCATCCAGAAACCCAGAAATTAAGAAAGCGGTACAGGATTCAGGTCAAGAGCTCTTTGACACCTGTTGTACCATGATCAAGAAATTACAGGATAAAGATGAGACAAGTTATTTGCTCACACCCGAGCAAATAACACACTATATCTTTGCCTACATTGATGGTTTGTCCTGCCAGATAGCGACTGCGGATATCGAGTATTCGCGTGAACTTTTACGTCAGCTTGTTCAGACCCTTCTTACACCAAAAAAGTAATTAATATTTAAGCCATACCTCAAGAGGGTTTGTTATGAGTTCGCCATTTTATATACTCGAACGATCAGTTATATTATTAAGGAAATTTAGTAAATATGCATTAGTTTGCCTACTTGTCTTATTACAGGGTTGTAGCAGTGAAAGTATACCTGAGCCCACTGAACAGAACATTCGAGTGGTAACACTCAACGAAGTGGGTGCAAACGCGCATTACCAAGAATCTCGCTTTTCTGGAATAACACAAACAGAGAGCAGAGCGCAGCTCTCGTTTGGCGTTCCTGGCAAAGTGCAAAAGGTGCAGGTGGATATTGGTAGCCGGTTAAAAGCGGGCGATATCATGGCAACACTGGATTTGGAGCCTTATCAACTAGCAGTTGATAACGCCCGCTCTGAAGCCTCAAAAGCGCAGATCGCGCTTGAAGAACACCAAGCAAACTATGAACGGCTTAATCATCTCAAATCAAATAACGCAGTTTCCCAGCAAGATTTAGAGGCGGCAAGAACACTTTTCTTAACAGCTCAAGCCTCTGTGCGTGAAGCACAAAGCCGAGTCAGACTCACAGAAAGAGAACTTTCTCAAGCAGTAATAAAAGCCCCCTATGATGGTGTTGTCTCTACCAGACAAGTGGAACCCTTTGAAGAGGTGGCTCAGAATCAGGTCATATTTACTTTCGACAGTTCAGCGCAACTTATTGTTGAATCATCAATCCCCGTACCTTTGGCAAATGCTCTACGTTCTACAAATGAACAGATTATCAGTATTAGTCATCAAGGGGCGTCTTTTGAGGCTGAGTTGTCTCATATTGCAGAGCGCGCAAGTAATGGCTTGAGCTTGCCTGTTAAACTGCGTATACAAGTGCCAGAGGGAAATTTTTTACCGCCAGGTCTCGTGGTTGCAGTGAACTATCGTCTGAAAAATAGTGAAAACGTTCTCTTGGTTCCTCACGGCGCAGTTTATATTGAAGCAACAAGTAACAGCGCTTTCCTCTACTCCTTTAACGGTGAGTCCAATACCGTTAGTAAAAAACCTGTACAAATTGTCGATATTCAACCGTCAGGCTACATTATTAATGCTGAGTTGGAACTCGGAGAGAGATACGTAGCAGCCGGAGCAGCCTTTATCAGTGATGGGCAACAGGTTCGTGTTTTAGGGGAGACGCGTTAATGTCCATTACCAACTTCTCACTTGCTAACAGCCGTTTAGTGCTCTTTCTGTTTTTTATGCTTACGAGCATAGGGTTGGCGTTATACCCGAATTACCCGTCACAAGAGGAGCCCACACTCCCGATAAATGTCACTGTGATTACCGCTTATCACCCTGGTTTAGATATTTATCAAACGGAATCGCTATTGGCGCGCCCGGTTGAACGTGCTTTGCGTGAACTGGAAGAAACTAAAAATATCACCACGTCTATTCGTGCTGGAGAGATCCATATCTCTTTGGAAATTAAGGACGGAACACCAGACTACGCGCAATCATGGCTTAGAGTCAGAGCGAAAATGCAGGATGTGCAGAACTCACTTCCCGAGGGTGTATCTGGGCCTTTTGTTAACGATAGTTATGATGCTGTTGCCGTAATGACTGTTGCACTCAGTGCCCCCAATCACACGTTTGAACAACTTAGAAATAAAGCCAGTGAGTTGCGGGATTTTCTTTACGATATCCCAGGTATGGATAAAGTCACCTTGCATGGCGTTACTGAGGAGCAAGTGAACATCAATCTTAAACCGTTTGCTGCGTCGAAATTTTCGATAAAGCCTAATGATATCTACCTGCAATTACATAAAAACAATACGTTTGATGATATTGCCAGAGTGAATTTTAGCGACCAAGAGAGTCGTATTTATGTCAGAGGGAGCTATAACTCTATTGAAGATATTAAAGCGATACCTATTGTGCTGCAAGATGGCAGTCAGTTACCACTTGACACGCTAGCTGATGTGATAAGGACGACAGCACAACCGCTTAATACCGCCGCCTATTTAAACGGGGGACAGGCGATTGTTCTTGCTGGCTATATGACGCCCGGCGTAAATATGGTCGATTTCAATGATCGCCTTCGTACACAAATAGCAAAATGGGAACATGATTTACCTGCTGGCTTTCAATTGAAAATCATCACCGACCAAGGTGAAGTTGTTAATCAAGTCATATCTAAAATGATTTCAACTCTTTTGGAGACGATCCTAGTCGTGACTGTAGTCACTGTTATCGCCTTGGGTTTACGCGCTGGTTCACTGGTGGGATTAGCCGTGCCCATTACAGGGATTATGACATTAGTCGTTTTACGAGTGCTTGGTGTTGAGCTTAATGAGGTGAGTATCGCCTCGTTTATCATTGCACTTGGGATCTTGGTTGATAACCCGATGGTGATTGTTGAGGATATCTCAAAACGTATTAATCAAGGTGAGTCTGGTAAATCAGCAGCCTTACACGCCGGAAAGACACTGGGTACGCCAATGCTGATTGCTAGCCTAACGGTTATCCTGGCATTCGCCCCACCTATGTTCACCGATAATATCACTGCGATTTATATGCAGACGCTAACCATCGTTATTGGCGTCATGCTGATCATTTCCTGGTTTGTTGCCATTATGCTGGTGCCGATTTTGGCGCAGTGGTCTATAAGAAAAGGTAAAAACACTTCTGAGCAAAGTGAGCTCTCGCGCTTAATGATGATCATGTCTCGCTTTTGGGACAAAGTCATTAGCTGGCCAAAAGCATTTTTAGCAGGTGCGACAGCAAGCCTGATCCTATCGTTATTTTTATCTGCGACTATTCCAGAGGCATTCTTTCCACCGTCGGAACGCTCACAAATGCAAATATCCCTTGAGCTCCCAGCAGGTACGCCTGCAAACCGCACAGCTGAAGTTGCACAAGAAATGACGCGATGGCTTGCAGAGGAACAACGTTTTCCGCAGATTACAGGCGCTACTGCGTATGTTAGTGAAGGGGGGCCACGCTTTATCCTAGGCCTGAATCCGCCAGATCCGGCTCCGCATACCGCTTACTTTGTTATCAATCTTAGTAAAGAAACCAATGTTGCGGCTTTTGTAAGCCAACTTAGGGCTGAGATGCCTCCTGTTTTCCCCTATGCCAAGCTCGGGATTAACCCGTTTTTCATGGGCTCCACGCCTCCAGGCGAAGCAGCCATTAGAATCATCGGCAACAACCATAGTAATTTATTACAGGCTGCTGCAACGATTCAAGAGGCGCTTAGCAAAGTAGATGGAACCATTAACATCAAGCAGGACTGGGAACAACCTATCCCCAGCTTGGTGGTAAATGTAGACCAAGCCGCAGCAAGCTATGCCGGAGTCACACGAGGAGACATTTTTTCCGCTCTTAGGAAAAATACTCTCGGAGAGAGTACATCTGAGCTTCGGGAAGGAGAGTTCTTGCTGCCTATTATGCTGGCAATGCCAACAGATAACGCGTCACTGTCGCAGTTAAATAATATTCAGATTTTCTCACAATCTTCTGATAAAACCGTTTATTTATCAGAAATTGCTCGCGCTGACACAGAGTTTCATCCGTCGATTGTGAAGAAAAGAAACTTGCGGCCAACTCTGACGGTGACAGCGCTTAATCCGGCGATGACCTCTAAAGAGTTGGTTTCCAACATAGCAGAAACGTTGGAGCAGGTTCGCAATACCGGCAAAGTGCAAATCGAGTTTGGCGGAGAGATTGAGGAGAGCGAGGTCACCGCAGAAGCTATTTTTGCTTTCCTACCACTTTGTGTACTTATGATGATCATTTTATTCATCCACAAGTACAACTCGTTTCGTAAGGTGGCGATCATTGTACTAAGTATACCCTTCTGTGCCATTGGGTTACTTTTAGCACTGATCATTTTCAGGCTGCCTTTCGATTTTATGGCGAATTTAGCGATATTCGCCCTGATAGGCATTATTGTGTCGAATGCGATGCTAATTATCGAACAAATTGATATCGAGAAAGACGCAGGAAAATCTGAACTTGAATCACTCAAATCAGCTTTAATGCAACGGTTTCGCCCTATTATGTTGACACAAATAACCACTATTTTAGGGCTGCTTCCTTTGCTTATCGCCAATGATCCGCTATGGCGCTCGTTTAACGTTGTGATAATGGGCGGCCTTATTTCAGGCACCATTGCATCCTTTATCGTTGTGCCAAGCTTATATGTTTTGTTCTTCACAAAAAAAGCAGCAAGGGCAATCTAAATGAATGACTTATTACTCTATATCAGTGTCTTTGTGGGGGCGGCAATTCCGGTGCTCGAAGTTTGGATTGCCGTCCCATTGGGTGTTATTGCTGGGTTACCATGGTTTCCGTCTGCACTTGCAGGCTTTTTCGGAAATTTGCTTTCGCTGTTACCCATAATTTATGCCAGTGAAAAAGTTAAGTTATTTATGAAGCGTTGGCGAAATAAACCCGAAACTGAGCAAGCTGCCCCCGACATAATGGATCGTAAACATGTAATTATGGAAAAATTTGGTGTTCCAGGCTTGGCTTTTTTGGGGCCATTTTTGATTGGTATCCATGCCGCTGGAGCATTCGCAATTGCCATGGGGGCTAGCAGAAAGGTTGTTATGTTTTGGTTTACCTTGTCACTGCTGGTTTGTTCGTTACTATTTGGATTTTTGGCATCATTGGGGATTACCCAAGTAGGAGAAGGAAAACAGCTCCCCTTTACGTAATGGTGTCGAAACATGAGCTTTCTGGTAGTCAGACCTGTCGCTGGCTATAGTTACTTAGTAAGTTACCCATACTAATAATGGGTAACTTCACTCCTCGCCAAATTCAGGCACAGCCAAATTCAGGCACATCCCCATACCTATCTCAACTATATAGGCTAAACTGTTAGCACAGGCTAGTAAAATCTGTTAAATCAAAATGAACACACTTATCACGAACGCCCCCCTCACTGAAGTATGGATATAAATGATGTTTCATAAAAATGAGAGTACTTTGACCGCCATAATACAGTTGAGCAAGCTTGAACTTAGTAGTGATTATTTAAACAAAAAATTTAACGACTATCGGTTATATACAGCTGCGATTTTACTGACACTCATTCCTTTGGGGCTTGCCGAAGGTATTTTTGACTACAAATCACATCCTGAAATAAGAAGTGAGTTGTTTCAGCTGAGACTTTACTTTCTTCTATTAGTGATACCTGCTTGGATTATCTTAAAATCAAGCAGTTTGAAATTATCTACGGCAACAATTTTAATAACCCTAGTTTTTTCTGCGTATCTCGGCATAAAAATAATAGAGCATTCTGGCGAAGAATTAGTGACAACAGTGAGTAATGTTGCACTCTATCCCTTTTTTATCTTTTTTGTTCTCATCGGCTTCTCAATCTACATTCAGATTTTATTTCTTACTGTTGCTTTTTCCTTTGTTGTTCTATCCGAAAACCATGGCGTGCTAGATGAGCTGATACAAAACGTTTATTTCCAGATCTCAGTGCAATCGAGCGTTTCAGCTTTATTAATTATGCTTGTTTTTTCATGGAGTTATTATCATCGTTACAACCTTCAACTCGCTTTAGAGAAGTCCTCCCAAACAGATCCGTTAACTGGTGTTGCAAACCGGCGTCACTTTGATAACCAACTTAAATCAGAGACAACTCGGAGTGCTCGCTCGAGCGTTGAATGCGCTCTAATCTTACTCGATATAGACCATTTTAAACGCATCAATGATACTTTTGGTCACCCTACAGGAGATCGCGTTATTTGCGCGCTTGCAGATTTATGTGTAAACCAGTCAAGAGCTACTGACCTTGTTGCTAGGCTTGGAGGAGAAGAGTTCGCAATTATCTTACCTGATACCAATATAACTGATGCGAAAAATCTTGCAGAGAGGATTCGAAAGCACGTCGAGGATGTATACGTGACTAGTGATGCAGGAGAAATTGTAAAATGGACGATAAGTTTAGGGATATCAGCCTTGCCGGTAAATAAAAGGAGTGCCAATACTATCGAAATAGTTATGGAAATGTTTATCCATCAAGCAGATAGCGCGCTTTATGAGGCAAAGAACAAAGGGCGGAATCAAACAGTATTGTCGCAACAAAATACGCTTTAATAGCATATTCAGCTAAGATGATTGAGCAGGTGAAAAAGAGTTAACTCATTTAACATTGGCAGGGAGTATTGACCGCTTTGGATTTTAAAGCGGCCATTAAGGTTTGCAAATGGAATTGACTGCAATTTTCACATAAGTAATATTCATAAATGCGAATACTACATTAACTCACTTTACTGCAAAAACCGTAACCAACGTCTTCATTGAGTCACTCGGAATCATAACAAAGTGCATTTTGCTACCAAGATGCTGCCAGAACTCGGCCTCTTGTGCATATTTTTTGGCTTTTTGGATTGCGACGCTTTCTGGTAACAGGGCTTTAGTTAGCCCCGAGCAAAGTAGCTTTGTGCACAAAGCCTTCCAAGGATGCTTGGGCTCTCCATTAGAAAGCCGTTCCACAAACCGTTCCAGTGCATGACGAGTCACCACGACAGGTCCAATGTTCGGAACGTTGATGACCTCATCGATTTCTCTCACTGTAGCATTATCGACGCTGTATTCTTCGAAGGAATGTGAGAGCCAATCGTCCTGCTTCTCTACCGAGATCTGTGCTTCCTGGTATCGAGTGAGTAAAAACCTAGTCAGGCTGTAAAGTGAATGCTGAGTTGAGCGTTGTTTCTGTAACTTTTTGATAGCTCCTTTACTGACCCGGATTTGAAGCCCATTACCGCTTCGGTTACTCCCCATCACCTCTTTCACTGACAGTAGGTGATGAATCGCATAGAGCTCAGCTGCAATTGGCTTTTGCTGCTCAGCTAGCTTGTCGTATTGCTCACCTAAATCGACCTTTAGTTCACCTCCTCTTCGAAGGCCGGTCTTCCAGTAAACCGTAAACTCACCATCAATCTGCTTTGTTAACAGGGTTAATACCATCATGTTTGTTTCTCCTATTGGTTATCTATTTTTCATTCTCCATGTTTTTTCAAATATGCAAGGCGCAAAAAAAGGGACCGAAGCCCCTTGGATCAGATATGAACTTTCGGAAAGCCCATGGCACCGTAAACATTCAGCACATCATTCCAATCCCAACTTTTCACGCCGAGTGACGTTGGTATCGGGGGGATCAGGACTTGTGTCAGAATGCCTTTTTGCCAGGCTTTTTTCTTGAGTTCATTCGCTGCATTCAGGCCGGTCTCAGAGAGATCGTGATCTGCCCAGATGTACAGCATTTTCACATTACTTGGCGGTTCAAACCTAGCCAGTAGGGTTGCGTTCACAACCGACCAACATGTTTGCCCCGTAGCTCTGGTAACCGCTAAAGCTGTTTCGATACCTTCAGACACACCTAATACCTCACCAGGCTCACCTATAGGAATGGCACCACCAGTGATTGTTCTGTCACTGGGTATCGGCATCATCTTTTTAGGCTTTTCAACCGGCGCTTTGAATCCATCTTCACTTAGGTAGATCCGATGAAACGTAGCCGAACGCCCTTGTCGAGTAACGATTTTACCTAGCAGCGCTGGGTAGCTATCGATAAACAGGCCATCTTCATCATGGTAAGGCAAGTTAGGATGAAACCTCAGCACCGAATCCCATTCAGGACGAAGCCGCGCAACAATGCCACGACGATGCAAGTAGTTCCAAACCGGTTGCGCACGAGTATCTACAAGGGATAACGTTTCTCCCCAGGTTTGATTCAAGCGATGGATAATCGCTTTGTCCTCGTCCTGCTTTTTAGTCTTCCAGTCAACCGCGTTACTCGGTACTGCCCGAGTTGGTACTTGTCCGGGTTGAATACCTAGAACTTGGCCGATTGCTTCAATAGACTGAGCAAAGTTCCATCCATTAATCCAAGACAACAGTTCAAAGCCATCATGAAAGATACCGCAGGTATTACAAACGCCACCACCGGTATATTCAGCATCTTTGAACAGCCTAAAGCCATCACGACCGCCATGAACAGGGCAAGCCACATGACGGCCTTTTCGAGCAATAGCGGCATCAAGTTCTGGCACCAATGCCGCCAAGACTTGAAGCCATTGGCCATTGAGATATGGCCTTACTGTGTCAATTTGTAAAGGTAACGCCATATAACCTCCTTAAGTAAAATGCCGACTCCTACCACAGGAGGTAAAAGTCAGCTTAGGTCCTGCATTAGCCGTTCGGTTAATGCAGGAGCGTTAGTCAAGCCGGATACCATGTCGTCTTAATAGCCACATGATGGAATCACGAAGCACATCAGGATCGACAACCGCAGCCATTGCGCAAACACGAAAGCAAAATGGCGCTAATTCGTCATTTTGAATCCACGACAACACATCCTTGCGCAACCGAGTACTGACACGACCGTCCAGCAACACACGGATCGCATCCAATAGAATGCCTTCGCGTAACTGCCAGATTTCCGTGTCAGACCAAGTGACAGGGGCATCATCAAACTCAAATAGAAATTCAAGCTGTGCTGATGTGTGCTGATGGGACTGCTTTTGTGATGTAGGAGAATGGGCAATACGCCCATTCATTACAGATAACCGCGTTCGGCAAGCGAAACGCAGCCCTCGGATGCGACCACGACATGGTCAAGCGTTCGAATATCAACAAGTGACAAGGCGTCACGAAGTCGATGAGTGATGCGTTTATCAGCTTCACTGGGTTCAGGATCACCCGATGGATGGTTATGAACCAGTATCACTGCTGCCGCATTAAGTTCCAACGCCCGCTTTGTTACTTCCCTTGGATACACGCTCGCTGCATCTAAAGTGCCTTTGAACAGCTCTTCAAATCGAATGACGCGATGCTTTGTATCAAGAAACAGCACACCAAAAACCTCGTGCTCATACTCGTGCATCAGTGTTTGCAGGTATGAGAACGCCGACGATGGCTGTTCAATTTTGCGACCTTTACTCAATCGACCACGGGCAAGCTTAAGCGCCATATCTAAGATATCCGCTTCGGTCACTTGCTCAGGAACGATATAAGTACCGGCTTCTTCGCCAGCTAAGAACTTTCTGTTTTTCATAGGAGTCTCCAAAAAAAAGCGGAGACGAACCCATGCCCTGACGGGGACGGAATCGTCCCCGCAGGGTGGTAAAGTTGATGTGGTTACTGAACTAACAGTTGTTGTGTTACTTCGAATAACTCACGCTTTAGATCTTTGACGTCGTTAATCACGATGCTTTGAGGAAAGAATTTCTCAACACTGCGTGTTTGAATCCCGATCCCCAGCAGCTCAAAGCCACTTCGTCTGCAACGGTCAACAATGTCATGTGTAGCAGCCCAGTCATCTGGGTCACCATCGGTTAGCACTATCATTAGCTTTCGCTTCTGTTTTTGTGCCAACAAACTGTTTGCCGCAAACCACATAGCTTGTGCCATAGGCGTACAACCTCGTGGTTTTTGGTCAAAACAGGCGGCCCGATGTCGAACCGATTGCTTGGGCAATAACGCGATAGATACTTCCTGATGAATACCAGGAAAATAACTGACCGCAGGTACAACACCCGGTATACCTTCCAATGCCATGGCCAAAGCCAAAGCAGCTTCATTGGCAACATGAAAGTACTTGCGATTACCTTCGCCAATGGGCTTACCCATTGAGCCCGATATATCGACAAGCAAGTGCACAGCAGCATTAGGCGCAATGCGCGGCTGCCTTTGAATAAACAATCTCGATTCACCTGCTTGTGAGGCGGCAAGACGATGGGTTGCAACTCGAAGACCGTGCCGTTTGGCATGATTCCGATTGTCCTGACTGGACTGAACCATGCCCCTAAGCCTGGCTCGAATTTGAGCGGACTCAGACGCCGATAAGGTCAAAATGGCCTCATCACCCAACATAGCTTGCTCTGCTTGGGGCAAACTGAGCGGAGTGACGCCCTGATGTCCTTCTGCTTGTTCCGACAACACTTCTGCCACTTGGGCAAAGGTATCGGGTTCAAACTGAGCGGCACTGGCCTCTAAGGCTTGTCGCAAATTGTCAGCTTGATCAGAGTTATCAGAATCACTCGTTTCACCAGCATCCCCTGTTGCAGACGAACCTGTTTCCGGGGTTTGACTGTCACTACTGCTATTGCTGTCATTACTCGCATCTTGTCCAATGTCATCACCGCCATCAACATCAGAATCATCCTGTGGTGGACGAGATTCTTCTTCCAACATGGCAACGATGGCATCGACAAGTTTCAGCACTTCACCTGTAGATGCCAGGCTAGGCACTGCTGTCAGCATGGCGCTTAACCGGCTCATCGCTGCGGCAGGAAAGAGTTGTCTCACTCTTTCATCAACAGCTTGATACAAAGGCGTCAGCGATTTCTGACCCAGAAAATGGCATCTCAAGCGGAACAACAACCATGCTTGCAAGTTAGATGCAGGCTCAGGCTGTTCAGGTACACACATTTGCTGTGTGTCCACCATGTACTCAATCACTTGCGAAATACTGCGCCGGGTTCCGGGGTAATCCTTTGCCAATTCGTTTTCAATGCGAACGTCCTCAATGATATTGAGAAGTGCCTTACGGATCGGCTTAGACGACGCCTTCTGCACCATGTCAAAATTGGTATGCCGAATATGCGCCGCTTCATGAGCCAGATAACCCCAAGCTATCTGTTGATAGTGTGGGTCGTCTGGGTTTGCTGTTGGGATCACAATCCGCTCACCATCGGTAAACGCATCTTGTCCTTGAATAAGCACCTTCACACCAAACTTTTCGCCATAAGCGGCGGCAACGATTGGCAGTGCGTTTTTTAATGGATGATTCATGGGAGTCTCCTAATCATTAGGGGGAATACTCCCTCAGCGGGAGCGTTTCCCCGCTGGGAATGTAAGTGTTTAAACCTGTGCTTTTAGCTTATCCAGGTCGTATTTTTGACCTAACCAAACCACCAATTGAGCTGGACTCTCGTGCTGCTCAAATGACGTTTTAAGCTGGTCTAAACTCAGGATGTCATCCAATGTCAGACCGTACTGGTCTTGTAACTGAGTAGACACCTCGTGTTGATATTGCAGCCAGGCCCGCTCATGAGCGGTTTGCTGCAATGCCATGTTTGGAACAAATACCATGGCCGTTACCCAAGCTCCTTGTGCGTCCGCATCTGCGATCAAAACAGGGTTCTTGGGGATCACGACACTATGTGTTGAGTACGACCGTTGTACTAACGTTCGACAACACGCCACTTCTGGTATCGATTCACTTTCAACCGCATCAGTCACACCACGAAAATGTGCTTCAAACTGGTTCAGTTGGCTGGGGTTATGGATGGTTGATTGCATAATTTCCTCTTACATAGTTCAGAGGACATGCGCCCTTCAGGGCAACATGCCCTCAAGGACGTTAGAAATAAAATGAGTTTGGTACAGTCGAACCAAGGTTTGGTCTGACGGTTGGTTGTGGTATTGCACGTAAGTTATCTGCCTGAGCAGATACTGGCTGTGCGGGTTTAGGTTCAGGTTTGGGCATCAGTTGTCTGATATCCAATTGACCTTCACCGTGCATTCTCATCTTGTCTGGATCAGACAAAATTAAAATGGTCGCCATCAGTTCGTGATAGAGATTATCTGTCACAGGGCCGGTCTTCGGCAGACGAACAAATAAATTGTCCATCGCTTCAACCATCGGCTGAACTCGATGATCCAGGAAGGACAAACCATCCAACTTGTCTCTTAATCGCTTGAGCGGATTAAGGGCTCGCTGACTTATTTGATTCTTACCTGCAACGGAACGCTCAAACAGTTCATTGGCATCACGAGCCACCTCCTTAAAGAGGGTGTGTCCCATACCATTGACCTTGTCATCTAAGCCTCCAGCTTGTTCAGCCGGTTGCATTCGATAGATGGCATAATCGAACTGAAGCCGTTGTTCCACGTCTTCGATGGGTGATAATGCACGTCGGATTGCATCTGCAAATTCCGGGTGTTTCGCAACCCAGTCAAACGTCACCTGATCATAGTTGTCCAAGAACAACTGCTTACACTGCGCAAACTCCTGACCGATCCGGTCAAGCTCTGGAACAATCTGATCAATTCGGTCTTCAGGGACGGCATAGCCACCTAAAAACCGCACACCGACTTGCTCACACAAGCGCTGCGCTTCTTTCTTAAGCCTTTCAAAGTTCGCCAATGCCTCTGGGTCGCAAATTTTTTTGCTCCCTAAGCTGGCAACATCCTTCGGTGGAAGTTGGCTGCCATTGGCTAATCTGAAATCTTCAGGCCTTAGTTTTTTTCTACCGCTCCAGATGGAACAGTCGATGTGACAAATCAAAAGTTTGTCGAGGGTTTGAATACTCATAGTGCATCCTCATGCGAGATGGGGACGCACCACTCCCAACAGGAGCAATGGCCCCCGCTTGGGTGGTAGTAGTTGACGCGCTAATGGCAATACCACTATCAGAAATAGTAATTTTGCGAATCAGGCGACGATTGGTTGAGATCGATTTTCGCAGGCATTAAATCCAGTGCTTCAGCTATCGGGCGAACCCGCTCTAAATCACTGCCTAACAGCCTCAATACATCTTTTTCCAACTTCAGTTGGTCAGATACTTCTATCCCTTCAGGACTCGCTACTGTGAGCGAACACAGTGGTGGTAATTGACGCTTAAAGGCCAGTAACAGCAACAATGGCCACGGGCCATCATCAGTGTTAACAATGCCAGCGCCTTCACCTGACACCATGCTGATTTGATTGGTACTAGGTAATCCGCTTTTGCAAAACCCTAATGACCATTCTCCAATCCTGACCTGGTCATCATCAATAACAGCCAAGCCATAGGCTTCAAGCAGCTTTGCCATATCGAACAACGCTTTTTGCGCCAGCGATATTTGGCCATTGACGTCCTTGCGAGTACGAAACTCCCAACTGACGTTATTGGCGCACGCGACACTATCTAGCGCATTTGAGAGTTCAAATGGCCGCCCTTGATGATCAATGCCGACTTGTCCAACCAATCGATAACCCTTGTTGATTTTCTCATTGATTCGTCGGTCTGCTTCAGCGTTAGGATCAGTCGAATCAATCAATCGCTGCTGCGACAATTGACCGGCTTTTCCAAACCGAACTTCAATCTCCTGGGTATCCGATCCAACGTAAATGGCCCATTCTTTGGCTGTCCCATCAGAATGACTGTAACGGTAAAGAGCAAAGCACTTATCCATCATCAATCCTCCCAATGGTCACCGAAGACATCAGCGGCAATACGGTGAATGGCTTCTCGTTGCTCCAACTCAGCACGAGCCGTCAAAGACCGAACCAGTGCATATTCCACTGCGTTAGGAGCGCCTTTAAAAGCAAGTGTTAACTTTGCCCAGCGCACCAAGGTCCGAGTGGACATGGTGATACTGAGTTCTGCACCGCCATCCGCGCCCCCAATAAAAAGACGACGAATGTCACCAGCCACCTTCACCATTTTTTGGCGAAAGACCTCTGGTAAGCCCGGCGCAACGCTCTCCAGAATGGCCTCCTCTACAGATGGTTCTGCATAGGTCGCCTCAATGATTCTAAAGCGATCAAGGAAAGCCAAATTCTGTTGAAGCACGCCTTGATACAAGCCCGTTTGGTCACCGCTGCCCGCACTGTTGCCGGTAGCAATAAATCGAAACTTGTTGTGTGGCATGATGATCTCTCCGCCATTTTGTGCGATGACCAAAGGGGCACCTTCCAAAATGTCATTGAGTCCAGCCAGTTCAGCAGGCTCAGCAAGATCCATTTCATTAATGATCAGCAAATGGCCATGCTTTACAGCCAGTGCCAGCGGTCCATACACAAAGGTCATGTTGCCATTAACCAGTGTGTGGTGACCGATAAGATCGGACAATTCCAATCGACCATGCGCAGTAATTTGCTGAACAGGCCAATTCAATCGAGAAGCAACTTGGCAAATTAGCGAGGTCTTACCGCATCCAGTGGGGCCTGTAATATACAAACCGTCACCGTCTGGGTTAGACAAGAACGCCAATACGTCACGTAAGTCTTCTTTTCTAAAAACATACTCGTCCTTGCGAACGGGAATGTTTGGATGGGTAGTGTCGGCACTAAATCCTTCCAGAACGAAAGCATCAGGAGCCGGGACATTAAACGCTTGATTCACTTGAACCAAAAATGGGGATTGTTCAGTCATGGTAAACCTCATCAGTTTTGACGAGGCCCCATGCCCCAGCAGGGAATGAAGTCCCCGTCGGGTGGTGTGTGGATTGTGGTATGGCTGTGTATGTAAGAGTTCAGCTCGCTCTATCATTCGTACCCAGCATTGGCTACGAGTGAAACTGCTTTCTGATGCACTCGATGTAAGCGCATGAGAAAGGAGCCGAAATCGGCTCCAAGTGAACGTTAAAAATAAAATGAGCTCGGCGAGTCACCTGGCAGAACCAAGTTCTCTGGCTCAAGGCTGATTTTGATTGGTGTTTCAACGGGCTGCTCTGGCTTATTGGTGCTGATACGCAACCGCTCTTGTGGCGCTTTTCGGTAAGCGGCTAAAACCTGTTCGTCCAGTTCGCCTAATTTATCGGTGGCCAATTGCTTATAGTCCACAGTGCCCGCCATCATGTAGCGGCTGAGTTTGACCCCAGCATAATCCGCATGAGCGTAGTTACCCATCATAGCGACCAATTTCGACTGAGCGTCTCGCATTTCCTCTTTCAAAGATTTAATGTGATTTTCCAGTCGAACCACTTCGGCATGTGCTGAGCAATACTGCCGAGACAGTGATGTCCAGCGGTACTGAGCTTCACCCTTAGGAACAAAACAATCTTGCTCAGGACATTTTGACGGTTCTTTTTTGGTCTGTACTAACTCCCAAAACTGAAGCGCTGTTTCTTGCAACTCAGTTAAGAACGCGGCGTCTCGTTGTATTTCAAACTCAATCAGTTGATCCTCAAAATAGAAAACCAACCAACCACGCGTGCTATTGGCGACCAGTATTTGATGCTGTACTTGCACCCAATACAACTGGTACGCCTCGCTTTGTTCTCGGTGAGCTTGCACATCCTCAAAAACTGACTGGCAAGGACATTTCAATTCAACGGGTTCACCCGCATCGTTGATGCCATCAAAGCTAGCTCGAAAGATTGCGTTATGATCGGCTTCTGCACATAACGGCAAAAGAAAGTCATTATGCGCATTCTCAAATGCTCGCCTTGCTTGAGGCTCCAACCGAATACCGCGAAGTACATTGGGATTATTCGATAGGTCTTCCGGTAATACGAATCCGGTTTTTTCTGCCCATAATCGCCAAGGTGTTTTGTAGGGTGAACGCCCCATAATAATTGGGGCTTCAGATGCCGTAACCCCTGCAACGCGCCACTGGTGCCATGCAGGAGTACGTTGTGATAGGTCGATAACCTTCATATTGCCTCCTTTGAGGGGAGACTCCCCCGAAGGAGAGAACTCCCCTTCAGGGTTAAGTGGTTACTTTGCAGCTTGTGCTAACGCTGTTTGGTGCTGAACAACACTTGCTTGAACCGAATCAATTGCCTCTTTACCGGCTTGAATCGAACCTACGACAAGGGCAACAACCAGTACCAAGCGTAAAAGTGAGGCTGATTTAGTCATGGAAGATCTCCAAAAAAAGACGAGACCCTCCCCCTGACGGGAGAATAATCCCGCCAGGGTTAGTAAAATGAATGCGTGGCGCTAAGAAGCTAAAGGCTGTGTGAGCGCTTTGGCTGCCTGTTGCTGTGCATTAAATATTTCTTGTTTCGCAAACGTCAGTTCAACACCTTGAAAATGTTCATTGGCATATTCCAATGCACTATTCCAAGCGTTTGAAGCTTCGGCCCGCTCGATAAGCTTGTAAACAAGCCCTCGGGTTCGATCATCAACTTGCTCGGGTGGAATCACCGATGGCTCAACAACGTGTGTTGCTTGGCCTTCGATAATTCGCTCTGCTTCGTCTTGATCGAAAATTCCCACAAAGCCAAACGCAATGCGGGAACACTGGATCATGGATTTATGTCTTAGCATTCGCTTAGTGTGCGTCTGCCATGGACCATCTACCCGGTAAGGGCCATTTTTGCCGTTACCTTCAAAAGGCGGTCGATAGACTTCATCCAGATACTCAGTGATTTTGACTGGGTGCGAACGGTCGCGCCGGTAGATGATGCATTCCATCCATTCCGGACATTCTTTCGCGCCATCTAGGGAGACTTTGTTTTCTGAAGTCTTAAACTCCATGCCATCAAACTGGTCGTGTTGATTGATGATGCGAGACCATCCATCGACACCTACCACTGGAATAATTCCAGCTTGTTTATCAGGGAACGCAAAAATCTCTTTGGTGAAAGGGTTCAAGCCGTACTGATCTGCAACCACCAAGAGCGCCATCATCTGCTCATTGGTCGGTGCACTACCGTCACGTTGCTTGAATGCTGTTGCTTTTAGGGTATCGAACAGTTTGTTTGGATCGACACTAAAGCGCTCAGCAAAGCGTTGGATTAGCTTTGGTTTTTCCATTTTGGACTCCGACAATCAAAGTGGGAGTCTGCCCCTGACGGGAAAGTACTCCCGGCTGGGTTAAAGGGTTTTGCTCGGTTAAAAATCTGGTTCAGGATAAGTTTGTGCCCAATTAACTTGGGAGCTCGCATCATCCGCCGCTGATGGCTCAGATGCTTTGTTCACACTATCAAGAAGCAGAAACTCGTCCGCGTCCACTTCGGTCAATCGATGCTTAATACCATCTTTCTCCCATGAGCGCGTGCGCTGAGGCCCTTGTACAAAAAGCTTCGCTCCTTTTTGGATTAAATCTTTTGCCCTTAGCCCTAACTTAAATCCACCACGATCTCGAAAAACGACCCGATGCCATTCCGTATGCTCTTTAAGCTCATTGGATTGACGGTCGCGCCATTTCTCAGAAGTGGCCAGTGAAATACTGGTCACTAAATCACCTGATGGATAGGCTCGCGTCTCTGGCTCAGCGCCAACGTAGCCTATGAGTGTTACTTGGTTTTTCATGATGTTCTCCTCGTCTTAGTTGAACTCTGTGCACACAGTCGCTTCTACCCGGCTGGGCAAAGAAGACTGACGACGCAGATAGGTTGGTATTTCGAGTAAAGCCATGTCGTACTGATGTGGCTCTTTGTAAAACGCAGATGTCAAACGGGGCATACCAGGAGCTTTAGGCACTGCCATTGGACGACGTTTTGGTGTTGGTGTGAGCAATCGCTTGATTTGAGTAAGTACAAATCGAAACGGGCGCACGCTTTGACGAGCAACCAATCGCAAAAGCGACCAGCTCAGTTTTGCAAGCAACATAATGCCTGCGACTTGGATAATAAATCCGAAGATATATTCCATTGGTGACTCCTTAATTAGGTTGTGAAGGAGTCACCCCCAACTGGGGAAAACTCCCCCAGTTGGGTGGTGAAAAGGCGAACCGCAAGGAACGCATGGTTGAGCATGTAAAAACATGCAGGCTATTTGTTTAAGGAGGCTAGCTACCTCTTAGTACCACTGAGAATACTCAGCGGCGGGCTTCCTTTGAGCTCATGCTCTCAGGCGCAGATATCACTGAAACAGATCAGCAATATTTGATAGTCATTGTAACCGTCTTATCCAGACAGGATAGTTAGAAAGATGCTCAATTCTTCCACCTAGCTGAAAGGCCATTACCGCACAGAGGATTAGGCTAGGGACTGATTATTGTCATATCAGGAGCAAAAACTTATGGCCCAAGCAAAACCCAATTACTCAAAACCCATCTTTGAACAATCATTCACAATTAATAGCTTACAGGCGCAACGTGTCGTTGACCGTGTTTTTAGACGGACGGTCAGTGCGCTTTACGGAATCGATGTCATCCTGCGCATCATTGGCGATGAGAACGAAATTGATGAAGTGGAACAGATCATTAGCCAGTTGATCGAGGATTGCGCTAAGGCGGTAGACAACGAACAATCTCGTTTGGACAAATTGATGGAGTCCAACGGCATCGATGAAGTACCTGACTACACCGACCCGATTACCTTCAACGCTAAAATCAGCTCGCCTCAGGTTGGCCAGTTTGTCGGCTTAGTGCGCAAACTCGATTCGTTGATGATCTCAATGGACACACTCTGGTTATCTAGCGTGCTTAGTAACAAGCAACGTGTTGATGGCAACTACGCATGGCAACAGCGCATTATCAAACTTGCACGACGCATTATTGATATCGAAATTCGTGCACGAAAATCAGCCCAAGCTAAGGGTAAAGAAGCAGAAGTTGAGCAAGCGGTGCCTTCAACCGATGACGATATCACTGAAGAGGAAACAGATACTCCCGCCAACTAGCGAACGGCTCCCATCACACAGCCCCTCTTGAAGGGGCTTTTTCAAGATACGACGCAAGGCTTGCGCTGCATATAACTATTCAAGCATTGGTTATATATGATTTTTGTAAGCGTGGTAGTTATCGAGTACTTGATGATAAAGCATGGCCGACTTTTTTCTTGCGGCAGGATGGAAGGCATTGATGAAGACAACCCCGTCATTAACATGCACTCGTTCGCTAACTTTTTTAAGCTCAGGGAATACGTAACGTTTAACTTGATTATATGTGCCGCAAAGCACAACAATATCAGGGTTAATCAACTCAATTTGCCTTCGAACAAAAGGGGCAAACTCTTTGGCATGGGCGTCAAACGACTTTTGGTCGGTTCGCGCACTTCCAGATGTTTTCCTTATATTTATGTATGCAATATTCTTAACTGCATTTTTTTCATTTAATTTAGCATCTCTCAGTGACGGCACAGCCCCATCATATTTTTGAAGTCCGTAAGCCCAACGCCCCACCCGACGAAGAACCTTTCCTCGCCACCATCCACTTGCCTTCACCTCAATAGCCCTATTAATAGCGTTGACAATATTTTGCTTTGCTTCATTTGTTTCCTTTAAAACAAACAAAACTTTTTTACCACAACTATCCCAGTCCTCAGTTGAAATCACTCCATCGTAGTTGAAATACCAATCCTTCGGGAATGCCTCTGACCATGCAACCATTAACTTATCAAGACAGTCTATTTCTGAAACATATTTATCATCCATAGGAAAACTCAGGCTGGTTCTTATAAAACATCATTTGGATAGATGGGTAGTTCCATTAGGTAGCCATTCAATATTTAAAGTGCCACCACCAAAACGCACAATCCCTTCCTTTTTCGGCAGCTCGTTACATTGACCTCGGTATTCTATGAAATTATCCAGAAGTTCAAGCAAGTGTAATTTGAAGCCTGATTCGGTGACCTGATCAAAAATGTCATCTTCAAGAGTCCAAGATGTTCCGCTTAGGCGGTCTTCGTCATCTTCCGCACGAAACACCACCTCACCCGACACCTTCACAATGTCAGGGTGTTGTTTTGAAAGCATAGACAAACGAGTAGCTTCAAAGTTTTGATCGAAATTAGGCATTATTAATTTTCCTTTTATCATAAATTTTATATGTGCCAGACTATCAGCTTTTCCTTTTTGCAGCAGCCTCCTAAGTCTGAAAATGGTAAAAAAATAAGAGCAAATTGCGCACACGCTGAACAGAAAGTATAAGAGGCCCAAAGTGCCAAATTGGTTACCTTAAGGCGCAATAAGCTCATTAAAGTAACCATGATGGAACATTATTGGCAAAGCTGTTTTAGATGGATACGCTCAATTATTCCCCGAAATTTCTTCCGTCGCCTCCTGGCGTAATTTCTGAGCATCCATTCCGTTTAGCCTTTCAATGGCTCTATCTGCGGCACTTTGACGATTTCCATCAACGTTTAGCGTACTTCCTGAGCCTGTGAGTCGTTCCAGATCCAGTGACGGTACTTCGGGTAGGTTGCCTGTTATCGACAAGATACCTATCCATTCATCCAGATTGACTTGGCTCCAATCTACCTGGTTTAACTGACTCGCGGTCAAACCTTCACAGTTTGGTGACTTGGCACTGCCCCAACCAAGGCCCAATTGAGGACGTACTTGTTCTTGAATGATCCGTGAAAGTGGCGAAGTAAAGCAGCAATATGATTGCCGTTTCTCAACACAGGCACCTAAGAACTTAGACTTGCAGTAAGAGCCCACGTAATGGCAACTCTTCAATACCCGCTTGGCGTTCATCTCAAACTCACTTTGCTCACATTTCCAGATTAGCTGAATGAGGATCATGGTGACTGAATAAATCATGTAGGCCGTCATAACCGTACTCAGAACCGCGCCCGCAGCGCCACCGAGGGCAAAGTTGCCACCCGAAACAACACCATCGGCTCCAACCGCGCCACCAACGTTGCTAAACAGTGCCGATTGCGCCCCCGAACCAAAGGTCGTACCTACCCATTCAGCCGTCTTGTTGGTCAACACCTGCATAAAGCCAGTCGCAGCTTGCTCCGCTCCCGCGCCAGCAGCCGTTGATGGCCCAGCCCCCATGAGAGAGTCCCATGCAGACACAAAAGGCTCTTTGACCGCACTCCAAGTGCTCGTGATTGGCTCCCTGAGCGTATTCCAGGAACCATAGATTGCCGACGACGGATTCATGGCCATGACTGCCGTATCAAGCTTGTTGACCGCAACTATCATTGTGATGTAATCCGATAACGACACGCCACTTGGCTTTTCACAGCAATCCACTATGCCGCCAACGGCTTTTTTGCACTGGCCAGCATTACCTTTAAAGACCGTACACTCGACGTTATCTTGGCCATCAGCTCCCGTGCATGACATATCATTGGTCATAAACTGCGCTGCATTAAGCATCGCAGCGGCCTCTGCAAAGTTAGCCTGCTTGATTGACTCTGGCTCTAAACAATCTGTGCCCATACAGCGAACTGGCCCCTCACAGTTGTATTGAGTTTCCATTCGTGCATTTTGCACTTCGACGCTTTGTCCGCAGTCATACACCAAACTTTGGATATAGCAGAAGCCTTCATGACCAGCCCCGCCTTCAGTGCATTCGGTTCTGACGTACTGGCAGGCCGGGTTTTGCTCTAGCGCGGCACACGTATTGGTGGTCGTGTTTTGTCCGTTATTGACGATAGTTTGAGTATTACCATTGGCATCTACCCAGCTATCTGAGCTGCCCATGTTGAACTCAGGATGAGCAGTCGAAGCATTGTAGGTCGCTCTTGCCCTCCAACATGAGAGCCCCAGTCCATCAGAGCTTCCACGACTGGTTAAATGAGCAGGAGACGAAACAACCGCCGGATAAAGGCTTCCAAGCTTCGCCAACTCGCCACTACCAACCGTTAACCCGTCGATTCGTTTTGTGCCCGTATCCAAACACTGCCACTGCACCGCAGTGAACTGATCCGTTTGCATCAAGCATTGGTCTATGCCCGGATCACTTGATTGATGAACAATGTCTTGCTCTAAGTACTTGCCAGAGAAGGCCAATGAAGCGCTCAGTTTCGCAGGAACCAAACACTTCTGAACTTCTCGGCTGCAAGTGTCTAAATCGACTTTGTTCCAGCCGGATTCGCATCTGGAACGAGTGACTTCCTGAGGTTCATGCCACGAAATAATCGAACCATTAACGACCTTGCACAATGAGCCAACCAAGGTTCCTTTTGGACAGGTCATTTCAGGGTATTTAATGGACGGTTTCGTCTCAGTCACCGCCTCCTTATTGCCCGTCAATGAGAGTGTCGTTTTCCAACCATTTGCCTTGGATGGCGACTCGGTGATTTTTATCTCAGTATTTTGATTATCAAAAATCCTCAGTGTCGCGTTTCCAGTTTGCATAGTACTGCTGTGCTGTGGAACAAAGCTGAGCGTTTCAGAGCTAAAGCAACCGCGCTCAATGGACCAGCTTTGTTGATGGGTTTCAGCGGATACACGTCGCTCTAACTGACACTGAGTAAGCGTGCTGATCTTTTCGCACACCTGGTAATCAGGTACATGCTTGGTTTCAGTAAATGGCGTAATCGTCTGAGTAGGCTCACAGGCCTCAAAACTACTCGGCATAAGATTGGATACCACGCACTTTGGATCGCTGGTTTGCAATCCACAGTCATAGGTATCGGTAAAACGCATGCATTCACCTTTATCATTGGTTTCGGCACATTCTGACGACATGAAGCCACAGGAAGGGTTCGCTTCAAGCACTTGGCAGGCCTGATTTTCAATCCCCTTATAGCTTTCGTCATCCACACTCACTTGTACACGCCGACACAAAGGTGATATGCCAGCCACAGGGCTTGGGGCAAAATAGGATTCACAAACTGAAACACCATTGACCACCGTACATCCGTTGGTTGAAGACGGCTGATCCGTGCATTGAATGCTGTAGTCTGAAAACTTCGTCGGGATATCCGCTGCTTGTTCGATACAGGATTGTGGCGACCAACTATCATTCATCACCACCTTGGTTGGATCAAAGCGCACCTTGATGCGTGCATACCCCTCACCACTACCCGTAACCGATACGCGAATTTTTACCGGCACTTCTAAACCTGGTTCTACCGCTTTTAGCTTGGCAGTGAGATCGGTATTTAGATTGCGCTCCCAACTGGTACTGAGCTCGCAACGACCTGCCGTTTCTGGTGGAAAGTTATTGTTCGGCCCAGACCAGACTTTCTGATCACCAAGCCACACTTGCATGTAGTCATCCCATTTGGCGTATTCAAGAACGGCTGAGGTAATCGCATCGGGGTTCACGACTTTGAGTGTGATGGCCTGTTCAAACACTTTACAACGGCCACTCCAGTAGTTGTCGCCAATTCGTCCAATCCAAACTTCAAGACATCCCTCACCACAAGAGCGAAGGTTCATTGGTCCTGAAACATGCTCAATAATGCCTGCCGTGTAATCGTGAGTAATCGTGCAGCTGTTCACCGCTGTATTGAGCCTGTCGCATTGCTGGTAATTTGGGCTACCTTCACCTTGAGACTCACAGCCTGGGAAGCTTTGTGTTAATAGATTTGGGTCAGTTTGAACCGCATCGGTTAATGCCCAAAGCGGATCATTGACCATATCTGGCCGCGACCTGTCTTTGATTTGCTGTAGCGAACGAAACGCTTCACCCGTAGCGCCACTTTCGGATGCCATGCTCTCTTGGCGCTGCGTCCCCAATTGATTCATGCTGGTATCAGAGCCATAAACGCCCGTTAAGACATCCAATGAGCCCTGATCCATACCAGGGAAAAGCTCTTGCAAGTTAATGGACTCATTACCACTGCCATTCGGCACCGACAATGTATTGCCATTGAGCGCGGGCATCGTCCAGTTTTGCAGCAATTGCTTACCTTCCTGTTGTCCGCTTAGACCGGATTGGCGCTGCACATCAGCGGCCACACCATGTAAGGGCAAGCACGCCATAGTGATAGATAAAATACCCGCTAACACTCGGGTAAAAAATGTTGGTTTCATAGTTAACCTCCCGAGTTACAGCAGTCTTGCCAGCGCCACAAAATGTAGAGTGCATCTTCACCGGCACCTGGGATTGTTCGCCACTCTCCCCATTTCATGGTGCTTTCACCGATGACATGCGCACTTTCAGTTTCCGGCACAGGGAAGAACATACTCATCTTGTATTGGGATTTCGGCAGCATGGGTTCGATAACAGGTCGGCATAGCGCACTGTTCCCCATTGTTCGCCTAGCAAGACCACGCCTGTGTTGAGCCGCGATTGCACGCGCCGCTAAATGGCTGGTGTTTTCTGCTAATGAGCCGAAGGCTAAGGTGTAGCCAGATAACGGGTAGAGATGGCCCCAACTGCCAGCACACCAAAACAACTGGTCGATGGGTTTACCAAGCGTTGATGAAGCAGCGTCAGCGGTACAAGCAGATATAGCCAATGGATTGGCAACGGCAGCCGCTTCAGGCTGAGTAAAAAAGGCCAGTTCATCGTTCAGCCATGTTGGGTCCAATTCCGACAAATACATCAAGTCAAAGTCCATGTAACCATCAGCATTGCAATTGCCATCCATGAACAAATCGAGCATGACCAAAAGCGGAAAGGCGTAATAATGGTAATGGTAGAAAGCGAGATCACCGGTATCGTATTCACCTTCGCCATGACCACCTTGCAGTCTCCTATCACCTAACGGTAAACGAATCCCTCCCAGGGAAGGCGAACAACCCGGCGTTCTGACCAATTCAATCAGACGCGCTGGCTCCCACATGCTGGTAACAATACCTGGCCTTGGCACGCCTAAGTTGTCTTCACACAAGCAAAATGACTTGTTTGATGCGCCGCTTGGGACATTGCCAGAGCCAAGAGGAAGCCCTGCAACCCGGATAGGAAAAATGCATGACCAGCAAACATCCGTCAGCAACTTGCCCGATAATAAACCCGCGTCTGGGCAGGTCAGTTCGGCTTTAGCAGGAATAGATGCGCCCAGGACAAGCATGACAACGAGAGTACGCAACCGACGATACGTATTATTGAGCTTTTTCATGAACAAGCTCCTTTGCTGGAATTTCTTCTATTTCAAACGCAAACCCCTTTGCTTGAACAAACGATGGGGTGACTTGCAGATCAAAGCGCTGCTTTAGCGAGGCATTGAGAAGGTAAACCGGACTGTCCAATGTCTTTTCGAGCGCATTGAGGCGATTCCAGCCTTGGGCACGGTCGAGCTGCGTGGTGATAAGCGTAATGCGGCGCAGTGTCCTATCTTGCGTCTCAAGCCAATGCGCTACTGCGTCCACTTCTTCAGCGTTCGACGCATTAAACACCACAAGCTGCTGAGTAAATGGCAAGGCTTTTAGCGGGTTAATACGCGTTCCTGCTGGGATCAATGTTCGGCCATTGGCATCCAATAGTGGCCGCTGCATGACGATGGTTGGATCAACCATTCTTATCCGATACTGCGTGGCTTTGGGTAAGTCAGTAAATGTTTGGCGAGACCAGAAACGCTCAATGGCTTTTTTCTTTAACGCGCCCAGGTCAAGCGACTGTAAACGCTGCATCGCCACTTGCATCAAATCCGGTTCTAAAATCGAATGAATCGGACCGCGTTGACCCAATGAACCGCTATTGCCAGTTTCAATTTGGCGCTGCAACCAGTCCTTGCTGTAAACCCCTAGTGCACTTGCAGTCACCTTGTCATCTTTTATGCGGAAAATTGCAGGCACGCTAGTCACCCGCCAGTGCACAAAGGCTTTCGGATCGATTCGAACCTGAGGAACAGGATCAAGTCCCGCCATCAGGGTATGCCAATCACGGATAGCCGCCCCCAAAGTCTTTCCTTCAGGAATTCCCCGAAACAACACAATAGCGCCGGTAGCACTGGCCTCTTTAAATAGCTGCTTCAGTGACGAATCACCCAATGAGGACGATGCAAATATCAACCATTCATCGCTGTGTTTGAGCGACACAGGTTGTTCAACCGGTGCAAAAGGCTCAATAAATTCAGATGAGCCATGCACAGCACTTTGTAAAATGCTGCGGCTCATTTCGACGATCTTTTTGTCCTCGTCAGACAACGGAAAAGGCTCTTGTGCCCAGGAAACTTGCACCCAAGACAATGGAGCAACCAATAAAAATAAGAGACATAGTCTTTGCATCATCTACCTCCTACCAAAGCGGCCAAGCGCGACCGACAATCTGCTCGCGCTTAACGGTATTCCAATAGCGGGAGTCGAAACTCGTTGCAGCCTCGCCGGAAAACCAATATTCGTTTTCTTGCAGCGTCAATGAACGGCTAAATTCTGTTTCAGCCACACCAAGACGCTGGGCTAATGCCATGCCGGTAGAGACTTCAGTACCATTCACCAGCACATGCTCAGGCGTCACCTTGACTTCATCCCCAGGCATCCCTGTTAGGCGTTTCAGCATCCGATTACCGTCGTTATATAACGGAGCGAGTCCTTTTGAGTGGAAGGCATACAAACCATCCTTAACGAGCTCTTTATTCCATAGGTCAATCAGATACACCGTGGTATCAGGCAGGCAGCGCTCTTGCTGGGTATCAATACCTATTCGGTAGCGCATCATGGCGTAGGTGCCTACCAAGGCCATGATTAACGCAAGAACGGTCAACCGGATGAGGTATGGCCGCCAAGGCATTCTTTTACGGAGTATCTGCATGAGACACCTCCTTTGAGCCTACTGGCACAAATACAGAATCATCAGCACCCACCACCGCTTGGGCATCCAGCACGATAAAACCGGCTGCTTTTAGCTTTTCAATTTGCTGATTGGTCTGAAGCAACCTGGATTCGATGTCTTGTTCGCTGGCATTGGGGCCCAGTGACAACACCGCCTCCCCAAAATCCACGACTGCAATGGGCGTACTTAACGCCAACTGGCTGTGGATGGGTTCGAGTGTTTTCATTAAGAGCCAGCTGGTCATTAAACCGCTACCAGCAATAGACAAAGTAATAGAAGCCATAAATGGCCAAAGCGTGGTCTTATTCATAGCCTCGCTCCTTTAACAACTGGGAGATGGCATCAGCAACAGAAAGGCCTTTGCGCGTTAACTGCTTAATCGCGTTTACATCTTCTGCACGGGACGAGTACAACAGCTTGTGAAACGGATCGACGATGAGGCGGCCAATCCCGGTGCCCATCTCGGTAATAAAGAAAATTTCGGAATAGACACCCGTGACGGTATGAACCGTTTTCAGGTATTCATAGCCGCCTTCACCGAGTGGCAAACGGCCTTCTTTTTTGAGCGCGTTGATGGTTTCGGCTTTTTGGCCAAGCAGGTACATATTGGCCGAGTTTTCAGCGATGGCTTTACCTGTTGGGCTGTCATACAAATCGTTGACCGACTGCGTTACCGTTACAGCACTGCCACCATATTTTCGAAATCGCCGGTAACCCGTCTCGATGAACTTACCGACATCACCTTGAGTCAGCAGATCCCAAGCTTCGTCGATGAACACAATCTTGCGACGATCCCGCTCACCTAAATACATCTCTTGTTGGATTTGGTAGATAAGCTGAAGCAACACCACTTGTTGCAGGTGCTTGCGCCCCTTGAGCTCTTCTAACTCCAAAACGGTGAAACGGTTTTTGAAGCGAATATTGTTGTGGCCATTAAAGAAGCGGCCATATTCGCCCTGTGTCGTAAACGGATAGAGCTGCTCACCCACGTCCTGCACACGTCGGTCTTCATGATTTTTTAAAGCCTCTGCCACATCATCAACCAACATGGCACGACCTTTTTTCTCCCACAGTTCACGGGTCTGACGCTTTAGATTGGCCATCTGAAAATCGGTTAATGACTGAGTAGGCGCGGCCATTGCGGCCAATAGCCCAACCAGTACATCCGCTTCTTCGTCATAGTCCTCAACGATTTCAAACGGATTTAAGCAAATGCCACTGTCTCGCCCGAACTGTAAGAACTCACCGTCATAAACTTCACACAACTTTTCATAGGAGCGGCCAACATCAATCACCCAGCATTGCCCACCTTCAGATAAGTAGGAAGAGATGATTTCGTTCACCAGGAAAGACTTGCCCGACCCCGATTGCGCCGCGATGCAACAGTTGTAATTACTGCCCGAGTCATAAAGGGACACACTCATGATCTGGCCATTACGGGAAACAAAGTTAATCACTGGCGTGCCAGTGCCTTTCCAATCCGCAAACAAAGGCAAGAGAGGGATCACATGCCTTGTCGCCATGGTCTTGAATCGAAACAAGTCGTTCATCGCCTGGCGGTCAGCACCAAATGGCAGGGCATTCAGAAAAATGGGCAAACAGAAGTACTTGTCTTCCATCAGCTCAAATCCAAGTTCTTTGAAGTAAGTTCGGGCATTTGAAACAGAACTGATGGACGCTTCTTCCGTTGGTGAAAACAGCGTCAAAGTCATATTTGCCCGAATAGGACGATCACCTTCTTGCAAGGCTTCAAAAAGAACATCAAATCCCTTTTTCTTGGCTGCAAGCACCGGCACAAACTTGAGCATCGGGCCATAGGCCTGATTGACCGCCCATTGACGCTTCGTCTCTAGACGAGATCGCATGGCCTCGGCTGAGGGAAAGTGAATGGTGACATTCAGTAAAAAGCTTCCGCGTAAACCGCGACTACCCGTCATCATATCGCCCGCAAAACTTGCGGCATGACCAAACCAGATCCGCTCAGGCAAGCGCTTAAACGATAAGGTTTTAATTCGGTAATCGCCCAGCATCAGACCTTGGCTATCCACCTTGATAGCTCGGTCATAATCCAACACTTGCTCTCGAAGTGGTTTATCTGCCTCACTGCGGATTGGTGATGGATTGCGCCAGGAAGCATCTTTTCCCCAGTTAAGCTGAGCACTTAATGCTGCGAGCCAATTTCGGTCGGTCATCTCAGTAACACGAAAACCAACCGTTGCCAGCGCTTGCGAGAAAGAAGCCCGAAGCGCGGATGCTCGACTCAACTCACGCTCCGTCGGTATAGGACTTTCCAAAGGCAATTTGCAGGTGACGATCAGTTGAAAGTTGCGTACCTGAGTCTGGGTCGATTCTTCTATCGGTTGAACCGTGCCCCCATCGAGGAAATCCGCACGTTTGCGTATCGACGCCCTAAGCAATGGATCGGATTGACGATGCCGTAAGCCCATCATGCGCTGAAGGTCGGTTTGAATATCAGGGGATGCGTACAGGCCAAATTGCAGCAAAGTGTCTTTTGGCCAGTCGTTGTTGAGTAGAACATTAACCCTGTCTGCAACAGACTCATCACCACCGGGCAAGGGGTCACATAGAAAACCAAAGCCAACACTCTGGTCTTCCATGAAAAACAGTTGCTCATCGTCTGAGTAGGCCAACACAGGCAATAGCTCAGAAGCGCGTTGCCCTGAATACAGAGAGGCTTTCATTAACGCCCCTCCAACCAAGCAGAAAGGTCATAAGGACGACCTCTGCTGATGCGACCATCATTGGCGACAATGAAAGGTACACCTTGAATGCCCAGAATTTGAGCCGTCACCAAAGTACGCTGCATTGGCTCCAAGTTGCAGGCATCATCCTGTTCTAGGTTACCAATCCGGCCATTCAGCAATGCATCGGTGGCCGCTTTCTTGTCACGCGCACAGCCAAGCTGGCGAACCTGACGCTCTGAATCAGGACCAAGCACTGGCACAGGGAGAATTTGGAAGGTGTATTCTTTGGTTAGAGGTAAAGCTTGTTTCAAAAGCTCATGGCAATGCGGGCATCGTGGATCAACAAAGACCACCACTTTCTTTTTGCCTTCACCCAGCGTCAGTGGATTCAAATCATCCATTTTTAAGCCAAGACGACTTAAGTCCAGCGTGTTACCCGCTTCACGAATTTCTTCAAGGCTGGTAAGCGGCTTTTTCGACCAGGCATCATAGAGCGTGCCATCAATGACGAACCGGCCACTGTCTGACATGAAAACAATACGGCCATTGCTTTCGACCGCTTTCATACCCGTGACAGGTAAAGAAACCATGCCGTCAATTTTGCCAACGGGCGACACTTCAGACACAGGTTCAGCTTGAACCAAAGGAGAAAGCGCAAGCGCCAGAATAATTGGAGATAGTTTTCGCATGAGGAGTCCTCGTTAATGTAAATCGAGGCTCCAGTCTATGCAGTTGTCCTATGTGGACTCGGTTAGATAGATTGAAGAAATCGCAATCTAACTAGGGGGCTTATAGCTCGTTGAGGTTTGTTATAAACGAATTACTCGGCGTTTGCGTTAACAAGCCAATCATCAAGCACTTGCTTCAATTTATCTAATTGCTCTTGATGTTTTGCTTGATTCTTTGCCAATTTGTTAATGTTCTGTAACTTCCAACGAATCGCTGGCAAGTCTGCTGCATTAGGATAGTCAAACAATGCCCAGTCAGGTTGCCCTCTTTTGAATGACATAAGGAAAGCATGATCCCTTTCTGTGAAATGTTTTTGCAGTTCAATTAACATCATGGGCCTAACAGAGGCTAAGTCTTCGCATTCAACTTTTTCAAAAGTCATTCCGTCAAATTCTGCCTGAAATTTCTCATTTAGAGGCTGCCAGTTTGGCGACATGACTTCATTAATAGGCCGAGGGTGACTTAATGTATAGGTTAAAAAACCCACCAAAATCTCTCTCGAAATCCCTTCACTGCCAAGTAACATACGCACATCAAATAAGTCGCGAGGATGTTGGCGATCCATAGCAGCACACAATTTTCCACCATACAGATCGGGAAGACTGACTACCTGAATCTCAGCATAACCAAACTCGTCTTCAACAGACTCTTGAACTGGCATTATTTCTGCACTTTGCAATGTACCTCTGGCGACGGGCGACACTTCAATTTTAATCGTCGCAACCGGACTGGATACAACTATTCTCAGTTCATCAGCTTTATTATCCTGAAATGCCGCTCGGATATCTGGTTGAGTATTGATTCTGTCTGTAATGCGCTGCAATGCAGCCTTGACATTAATCAAAGCCTCATCTCTTGGTTCAAGTGGAAGATAAGCAAGATCAATATCTACAGATAACCGAGGAAAATCTCTCACAAATAAATTAATGGCGGTGCCACCTTTAAGTGCAAAAACCGTCTCTGTTGGGGTTCTAGGGATTTTCCCCTCTAAAAAGACATAATCCTCTGTAGACCACACCAATAAATGGCTGCGGAGGTGGTTTACTTTCAGCTTGGAGCCTAATCATCCACTATCGGCCTTGTTATTTCGCCAATATTGGGCAATTTCCCAGTATTAGTGAAGTTATACGTTCCGCTTAAGTTGATATTTTGCCACGCAACGGGCGAAACAGCACGAGTGATACCCGCTTTCTCTTCATCTCCTCTCGCTTCAAAGTGTCCCAGCAGATGACTCAGTATCGCGGAGTTGAAGTAGATGATCGCGTTGGCAAGCAATCTTGCACATTCATTCCAGATAGCGATTTCACTCTCGTTTTTGCCTCGGAACTGATCGCCATTCACCGACGCAATAGCCCGTCTCAGGAAGTGCCACGCTTCTCCCCGGTTAAGGGCACGCTGAACGTACTGCCGCAAACTGGCATTGTCTATGTAATCCAGTAAATATTGCGCTTTGACCAGTCGATTATACTCCGTCAGCGCCTGTAATGTCGGGTGCCCCGAAGGATAACCAGACAACTTTCTTACCAGCATTGCCTGTGTCGTTCGCTTTGTCTGAAGTGACAGAACAATGCGCCTAATATCCTGCCATCCCGTTTCGATGACATTCGTCCTGATGGGCTTTTTCAGGGCAAGGTTGGTGCCGCCGTGTTCATTTTCAGTTACGTCAAACAGATCATTGATGACACTACTGAACTGCGCGTATCGCGGTGCAAAACTGTAACCGCATAGATCCAGTAAGGCGAAGTTAACATGATTGACACCGTGTGTATCTGTCGAGAGTACGTCAGGTTTGATTTCACTGCTGTTGGATTGTAACAGGTCATAAATATAGTGTGATTCGTGCTCGTTGGAACCGATGATCCGAGCATTGAGGGCGCTGTGGTTGGCCACCAGTGTCATGGCCGTGATCCCTTTGTTGGTGCCGAAATACTTAGAGGAGTACCGGGTTTTAAAGGTTTCCAGATGGGTTTCGAATTTCTGACCATCCGCACTGGCATGCAGCTGGTCCTCCTGAATATGGTAGTGGCGGAAGATGGGTAGCGCTGCAACCGCATTATTGATCACGTCGCTGGCGTCATGCAGCGTTTCAGGCCGGATATAGTTGGCCTGCACCGTACTCAGGTGTTCATAGCTTCGATCGGAGATCTGCGCCATGCCATACACACCACGGTGAGTGGCGTTGGCAATCAGAATGGCCAGTAAATCATCCTGATGAGTGAACCCTTGTTTTTGTATCGGAAGTACATGAGTCAGACATTTCATGAACCCGGTTTCGCGCTCTACATACCGCAGTACATCCGCGATACCGACCGGTTGCATTCGCTTAAAAAAGGGATTGTTGACCAGAGATGTAGCGCTTTTGGTCGGCAGACGCCAGCGGGTACCGGTACGATTTTTCATGATCACATTTCGATTGTCTCCCTCATCAATATGGAGAGCAACGTCTTTGAGTGCACTTTCCAGCCGGTGTTGTTTCTCCTGTAACAATAACTCTGCGGGCTGTTTTAGTCTGTCCAGTGTTGATGAGGCCAGCAAGGTATCCTGCGATGTCTGGGGGATCAGGTCGTCTTCCAGTGCGCGGTATTTGGTAACATTTGGCAAATAAATGCGTCCATTCAGTCGTGAGGTTAACTGCCGGTAGAGCAGCCATTCGTAACGTTGCGGGTTAACGTTATCCTGTTTAACCAACCATGGGAGGTGCTTTTTCGGGATGAGCGACGTATCCATCGTCTTCAGTGGTCCACCGAATGCGATTTCCGTCTGCATCTGTTGAAGTTGGGCGACGACGGCTTCTGAGCCTTTACCGGCCTCACATTCAAGGCACAAGAACACCTGCCTTAACAGTTGCTCCAGGAGATTGCATTGTTCATCGTAATGTTGCCACTGGTACTCTTCCACGGTCCGTTTCTGTTTTTTCAGGTAAAGGCAGAGGGTCTGGATATCCCTGTCATTCATGACCTTCAATGCCTGTTGTCTGACTACTGAGAAGGGTTGATTATCATCAATGTTCTCATCCACAAACAGATGCAGTAACTCTGCCGCTTTCGTGACATTGTCCGCGGCTGACTGCCAGGACAGGAACACTGCTTGTTGTGCAAAGGTGTTGGCAGCTTCTTGTTGCTTGCGGATATGGTAAATGAACCCATCAGTTAACCGTTCCAGTGCCAGTTGTATCCGCTCTGTCAGGTGACATAGCAACCATAGATGCTGCTGTGCGCGTTTGAATCGTTTGAGTTTACTACCGTAATAGTTGATGAGCTCACCGAAGTGTTGTCGATTTTTAAGAGACAGATTAAGCCCATCGATAACGCCATTGATTTGCGTGCGCCATGGCGCTAACTGATGATAAAGGGCAAGCTCTTTTTTAAGTTCAGGTACGGTCAGACTTTTTGCACCGCCTCTGAGCTGGTTCAGGCTTAGTCCGTCATCAATGGCTGTTATGCTGTCCAGAAAGACGTGAAGTTCAGGACTGGTGAGTTGATTAAGTTGGTGCGCCAGGTCTTTTCTGACCTGCTGCATCGCTCTGCTTATCAGTCTCTGGAGTACGGTGTACCTAGGGATAGCAATGCTGTGACTGGTTAGGAATTCAATAGCAGTATCAAAGAGGTAACGCGGCTCCAGCCAGGCATTGCCCACCTGAACAAGGTGGT
>NZ_AXWP01000036.1 GCF_000482725.1 Psychromonas arctica DSM 14288 | reverse complement strand
CGAAGATTAAGGGCAGTACAGCTTAACTTGTGGAAGAAGCCGAGTCGGCTACATCGACGATTAAAGCAGCTGAAATATAAGCCACCCTTTAAGTTCATTAAAATGAACTCGTGGCGAAATTCGAGAAGCCCCTTATCAAGTTTTGCGATGCCGAATAGTTGGTTTGAAGGGCTTGGTTTGTATAATATAGAGAATGTAAATACAGGTTGGCTTGCTCCATCAGCGTTTATGAAAAGCGGATGATGGAATAAAAGAATACAGGAGCCGTATACGAGGCCCGTACGTACGGTTCTGTGAGAGGGATGAGGCAAAAGCCTCACCCTACTCGATATGAAATTGAAAAGGCAGTAAAAACTTATCTACAAAAAAGCCGCTAAGTAGGTAGCTACTAGCGGCTTTTTTATATTTATTAAAGCTAAGAAAGTGTAATAAAATCAATAAGCTAATTACATTTTCTTATAACATTTAGTCGGGTAGTTAACTTTATTTGCTATGACGTTCTTTTAGCTTAGCAGCAACATCTGCTAATGATAAACCTTCGTTTTGTAGCAATACAGTTAAGTGATAGATAAGATCTGCACTTTCACAAGTTAACTCATCCATATCTTTTGCCATTGCAGCTAGTGCAACTTCAACGCCTTCTTCACCTACTTTTTGTGAGATACGTTTAGTGCCACGTGCATACAAACTGGCAGTATAACTGCTTTCAGGATCTGCACCTTTACGACTTTTGATCACTTGTTCTAAGTCAGATAAAAAGCTTAATGATGGTTCTAGATCATTTTTAAAACAAGTTTCATTCCCTAAATGGCAAGTCGGTCCAATTGGTTCAACAATGGCAAGTAATGTGTCATTGTCACAATCAGAGCTAATCTCAATTACATTTAAAAAGTTACCTGACTGTTCACCTTTACACCATAAACGTTGTTTTGTGCGGCTGAAAAAAGTCATTTTTCCAGATTCAAGCGTTGCCGCTAATGATTCTTGATTCACGTAACCCAACATTAAAACTTTGCCTGACGTTTTATTTTGCACAACAACTGGCATTAGGTTATCTACTTTTGCCCAATCCAGTGATTGAATCTGTTCTTGTTTCATTAAACTCATAAACGAATCGCTACCTTTTCTGTTTTAAGGTAAGATTTTAACTCACCAATATTTATTATTTGTTTGTGGAATACACTCGCGGCTAAAGCACCGTCGACATCTGCTTGATTAAACACATCAGCAAAATGTACCATTTCTCCGGCGCCACCTGAAGCAATTAAAGGAATATTACAAATTGCACGTGCTTGGCTCAACTGGTCAATATCATAACCACAACGAACCCCATCTTGATTCATCACATTCAATACAACTTCACCTGCACCGCGTGATTGCACTTCTTTGATCCAATCAAAGGTATTCCATTTAGTAGTAATTGTTGCATGCTCATTACCGGTAAATTGCTTCACTTGATGTTGACCTGTTTCTTGATCAAAATATGAGTCAATGCCAATAACGATACATTGTGTGCCAAACTTTTCTGCTAAACGGTTAATAAGACTAGGGTCCGCTAACGCTGGACTATTGATAGACACTTTATCTGCGCCAAATTCGAGAATGCGTCGCGCATCTTCTTCTGTTTTAATGCCACCGGCAACGCAAAAAGGGATATCAATCACTTCTGCTACGCGGCTTACCCAACTTTTATCAACAACACGGTCATCTGAACTGGCTGTAATATCATAAAAAACCAGTTCATCAGCACCTTCTTCAGCATAACGTTTAGCAAGCGGTACGATATCGCCTACGATTTCATGGTTACGAAATTGTACACCTTTTACTACTTGTCCATCTTTAACGTCTAAACAAGGAATAATACGTTTTGCTAACATATATCATGACCTTTTATTATTTTATTATAAATCAATTGGTTACCTGCTATTTAGTCGTAAAACGAAGTGTTTTCAGCATTCCATGTGCATACTTGTTAAAATAACACAAATAATGAGCTCCTTTTTAGTCGTAAATTATTCACTTTATATTCATCAGTATACAATCTTTCTAACCCATCTTGAATGGCTATATACTTTTTTAATAGATAAAAAAACTTACACTCGATAAAAAAAGTAATAAATAACAACACTCGATTATTTACTGAGCAGCACTGCAATATAAAAATATCTTATTTTCGAAAAAAGTCTTCTATGAGACTTATACTTAGTAAGATCAATACATTAAGCTGTTTTTTAAAATCTTTAAAATCTTTAAAATCTTTCAAATTTTCGTCACACTGTATTTTGAACAAATACGTTAGTTCTTTATTTGACGTATCGTATTTTATGCATCGTTTTTAATCTATTTCTATTATTTTTTTTGTATTTCTAATTTCTTTTTATCGTTTCATAGTGTTCTTAATGTAAATGTAAGTGGTTAATTTTCACTCCTCACTTATTGTTTATAAGTACGGCTTCACTTTTTAAATTCGGTTTTCTTAATTCAATTTTTTAAATAGAACTTTAGGGCTGCTACTTATTTAAATAAACATCACCAAACGCTACATAAGAGTTACACTTCATTTTTATGGGCTTCTTTATTTGTTCTAAACTTCTGGAATTACTAGCGACTGTGCTAGTTTATGAATCTCTTGGGTTGCGTTGATATTGATTAAGATAAAAAGGAGTTAACGATGTTAGTGTTGGGTAAAGTAAATTCTGTTTTAGTTGGTAAATCACAGCCACTTGCTAATGGCTCTAATAGCGCAATAAACAAAAAATTAGTCATTGAACGTCAATACGTTAGCGTGTTAGGGCTCATCAATGATGAACAAGGAGACCATCGTTTTCATGGCGGAATCGAAAAGGCAATTCATATTTATCCTAAAGAGCATTATCAACATTGGATGAATGAGATAGGAAATAAACCTATTCTGCAAAAAGAGGGGGCTTTTGGTGAAAATATTAGCTCCGTGGGATTAACTGAAGATACTATTTGTCTCGAGGATAAGATCCGTATTGGAACAACTATTTTGCAAGTTTCTCAAGGACGAATGCCTTGTTGGAAACTCAACATTCGCTTCGATCAAAGTGACATGGCCCTAAAATTACAAAGTACATTAAAAACAGGGTGGTACTTTAGAGTGTTAGAACCAGGGACGATAGGACAAGGTGACGAAATTTTGCTTTGTGAGCGACCATACCCTGATTGGCCTTTAACAAGAATAATGGACTTAATATTCTCAGGCAGCCTTAATAAAGCTGATCTTAATCTGCTTTTAAAACTTCCCTTGGTCGATTCATGGAAGCGATTAGTAGAAAAGCGAATAGAAAGTAATTGTTTAGAAGATTGGACTTTTAGACTATTTGGCTCAAAAGGCTCCTGTAAATAACGCTATGTAACTGCGGTTTCAAACGTAGCATTTAAGACGGTCTTTGAACGTAATCATAAAACGATTTAAGACCATTTTTAATTTCTTATCGGCGCAATCCATTTCTTCAGTGCCCTATAATTACATAATGACCCATCTTTGCCGCAAAGTTATCTGTAGGGGTCACATTACGTTTCTTGACCGCTTTAAGTCTCACACTGCGCAATGGCATTGGTTGTATCCCCGTTTGAGTACAAACTAGACGTGAACAATATCAATATTCAAACAGGCGATATATTGATTATGTTTCGCGGGGTAAACTAAAGGCCTAACACGAAAATAGATAGCCAAGAAAGCTGGTCATCTTATCGAAGTGTTAATGGATAGTTCTTTGATGTTATTCTCTTCGACTCCACCGCATTCATTCACAAAACATTCATGCCATTTGCTTGATGTTTATTAGCATTATGGTTTGTTAACTTTCTTCACAAAACTGATTGAGAGTATTGGGGTAGGAGCTTTGCAATCAAATAAAAAATAAAAGTGAGACTTAGTAGCTAAATACTAAAAAAATTTAAGGTACAGCTTGTTGAATCATTTTTTTGTGCTTAGATGTTATCTGTAATAATACTTTGAGGTAACAAAATGACAATAAAAAAACAGTTAATTGCTATGTTTGTGATGGTCATGATATTGATCGCCAGTGCTATATTATTTGAAAGTTTAGCAAACGATAAAAATGATGAACAAAATAAATACAGTAATACACGTTATCTCTCTTATATTTTGGCCGATGAAATTCAATAGACATCAGCAGATTTAACTCGCCTTTGCCGAACTTTTGTCGCAACTGGAGATATCAAATATTGGGATGCTTACTGGGTTGTTGTAAAATGGAGAAATGGAGAAATTAAGCGTCCTAGCTTTGTCAATAAAGCGCTATATCCTGGAGAACGTAAAAAACAAAGTGATATTATGAAGGAGTTAAACTTTTCCGAGGCAGAGTTTAATCTACTTGATGAAGCGTCTAAAAATTCAAATGCTTTGATTGCGACAGAAACTCAAGCAATGGAATCTATTAAACAAAATAAAATTGTTGATGGGCCTTTCCAAGCTTTACCAAATGAGAGTGTCAGCGAATTTGCTTTGCGTATTGTCTTTAATAGTAATTATCATAATGAAATAGAAAAAATAATGGTTCCTGTTAGATCATTTTTTACTGCGATAGATGATCGAACAAATTTAGAATTAAAAACTTCACAAGAAAATGCTTCATTTTGGATAGAAATGAGTTTATTTAGTCAGGTTTTAGTTGCGTTGTTAATCGTTTTACTTATTTTCTTTATCGTACAAGTATTATTTAAACCGTTAGAGCGCGCAGTAAATGCGATGCTCAATATTGGTGAAGGAGATGGTGATTTAAGTCAGCGCTTAGATGCAAAAGGTAACAATGAAATTTCTAACTTAGGAAAAGGCTTTAATCTTTTTGCTAACCACATACAAAATGTTGTTGTTGAATTACGCCATTCTATTGAAGATGTTGAAGCCTCTTCAATACAGCTGAGCTCAACAGCGAGTTTAACCGATAAGTCTGTAGCAGAACAAAAAAGTGGAATTCAACAATTACTCGTGGCTCTAGACCAAATATTACCCGCGGTGCAAGAAATTGCACATAACGCAATTTTAGCCGTCGAACAGGCAAACCTATCCGATAGCGCTGCATCAACGGGTCTTAGTGTTATTAGAGAGGCAATCAGTAATATTAATCTATTAGAAACGGATATAGAAAACGCTTCTATAGTCATTAATACATTGGCAGATGATTCTGATAATATTGGTTCAGTTTTAGATGTTATTCGTGGCATTTCCGACCAAACTAACTTATTGGCACTTAACGCTGCTATTGAAGCAGCTCGAGCAGGTGAGCAAGGCCGTGGTTTTGCTGTTGTTGCGGATGAAGTGCGTACCTTGGCAAAACGAACACAAGATTCTACGTCTGAAATTCAACAAATGATTGAAAGGCTTCAAAAAGGTGCTAAAGAAGCTGTACAGGTTATGGAGTTTAGCAAAACAAGAACGACAGCATGTGTTCAGAATACTGATGAAGCGGGGAATTTTTTCGGGGAAATAACAGGTTCAGTCGCTTCTATCACTCAAATTAATCATCAAATTGCAGCGGCAACAGATGAACAAAGTACCACTCTTAAAGAAATACGTTGTACTGTTGAAACCATCAATGAGCATGTAGAGCGAACAGCAGAAGGATCTAAAAAAACAGCAAACAATAGTCAACACACAACACAATTGTCGGGGAAAATAAAATCATTAGTTAATCAATTTAAAACCGAATAATAATTATTAATAACCTTTAGATTGTCTTTGTACTAGCTAAGTTAATAATCCTCTCTTCTCATTGAAGTAATTTCAGAGAAGGGAGGAGGACAGAGTATTTAAAATAACTTACCGCACTTACTTTTAAAATATACGATTAATTAACTAGAGTCAGTACGGCTAATTACAAACCTGACTTACCTTACGAAAGTAAAGTAAAGTAATTTGAATTGATTTTGCACAGTAAAGCATTATCGGTACATTTGAGTTCGCACTTTTCCGTATGATTGGGAAATACCGATGGACAAAGCTAACAATCATCTAACTGACTTAATATTGGTCAGCTACTTTGTTATATTCAGACATTGTTCTGAATAGTTAACACTAATGAATGTATTGAATCACTAACATTCGTTGATATCCAAAGGTGCTATGAAAAATGGCTGTATGGAATTGTTTTCTAGTGGTGATAATTTTAGAACAGTTCAATTTATTTGTTGGCATTCAATCTTGTATTTTAAAATCATAATACACAAGCATCTCTCTCTATATCTGAAATGAGTAAAATGGAAATAATTAAGCAATCACTTCAACTTAAACTCATATTGATAATGACCAGTCTATTTATCATAATCGGTCTAACTGATTTTATAGTGAAAGAGCAAGTTATATACCCTAGTTTCTATAAAATAGAGCAACAAGAAGCGAGTAAAAATTTACAACGTGCAATGGGTGCTATTGATAGATTGTTATTAGATATTTCACACCGAACAAATGATTGGTCCTCATGGACAGACACTTTTGAATATGTTCAAAACCCAACAAACGATTATGAAGATAGTAATTTAGTCGACGCAACGTTTGCCTCTTATCAACTACAATTAATTTTTATACTTAACAACAAAAATGAAGTCGTCTGGGGGAAGGTATTTAACCCAAGTTTTGAGGAAGAGATTGAACTTTCTGCATTCAATAAAACAAAGTTCCCCGATAATCATCCAGCATTACAATTTGAAAATGTGAAGGAATTTACTGCAATAACAGGCGTTTTAACCACTGAATACGGGCCGATGCTGATCGCATCTCGACTTATTTACAACTCAGATGAAGTTGGCCCAAGTACTGGAACATTTATTATGGGAAAATTTTTCACCACGAAAACATTAACAGAATTAACCGATCAAATTCAAATCCCATTCAAAATTATCTTACCTAGTGACATTACATTTAACCCAATATCAACGGAGCTAAATAAACATAAAGATAAATATATTAAAACATTTGAACATGAGCTAAAAGCGTATGCAGGATATTCAGATTTTTTCTCAAAAAAAGCATTTATCATCGAAACTCAATTTCCAAGAGATATCACAGAAAAAGGAATATCAGCGCTTAGATTTAGCTCGACTATAATGATAATAGCAAGTCTTATTCTCCTTATCATGATACTGTTTTTTCTTCGCCAATTAATTTTAAATCCAATGTTACTAATGACAAATTTTCTCCATCAATTAAATAAACACAGAGATTTCAATGCACAGGTGCCGATTAAACGCTCGGATGAAATTGGTATATTAGTAGATGGTTTAAATGACATGTGTAAGACAATTGCAGAGCAAACAAACCTCTTAGAAGGAATTAACTCGAAACTTGAATTTGACTCATCAACAGATGCATTAACCGGCATTGCAAATAGGAGAGCTTTTGATAGAGCGTATTATAGATACTGGGCTATGAGTTTCAGAGAACAAAAAAGTTTCGCATTAATTATCGCGGATATTGATTTTTTTAAATTATATAATGATACCTATGGTCATCAAAAAGGAGACATCAGCCTTAAAGGTGTGGCAGAAGGTATTTCGCAATGTTTAAGAAAAAATGATTTTGTAGCCAGATACGGTGGAGAAGAGTTTGTTTTAATTCTTCCTAGTACTAATTTAGAGGGGGCAAAAAATGTAGCGAAAATGGTAATTGATACTGTTGAAAATCTAAAAATACCTCACAAAAATTCTATTGTAGGTAATACTCTGACTATCAGTCTAGGAGGAGCAGTGACTATTCCTACGCAAGAACTTTCCGCTGAAAAGTTTTTTGATATTGTTGATAAAATTTTATATCAATCCAAAGAAAAAGGCAGAAACCAAGCTCATATTATTCAAGTAGAAAATTATAATCGAGAAACAACAGAGTTACTTTAATGGGACATCGCTGCGAAGGTAATCCCTACATTTTAGATAGTTGGCTGACGAACTTTCTCTCGAAACTGATATTAAGAAAATTATTAATTACGATTTATGCCTTTTACAATCGTAATAGGCATCACACAAGTTTGGAAATATATTCTAGAATATTGCTCTAAATTTCTTTGCCACTGCATCTATTCATATTTGTAAAGGTTTATAAATCTTAATAAGTCTTTAAGCATTGTCCCCATCATTATTTAAATTAATGTCGCATTAATGCTCAGTTCGCATACATATGAGGCGCTATTATTTAGCTAAATTTTTCAATGGCTAAAGCCTTATACTAGTAAAAATATTGCCAACCAATCTGTTTATAAACAGTTGGTTTCAGCTTATTTTTGAAGATGATTACCATGAGAATTATCTTTACGATAAAAGCCCTTCCTTTTATAGGTGAGAATCAACAGCTCAAACACTACGATAAATAAATCACTAGGAGAGATCTAAATCTAGTTTAGTTTCGTATTAACTTTCATGCACAAAGAGATGGTAGGAGTTAACATGTTAGTGAATATGATCGGATTTAACTTTGCTTGGTTTGGTCTCGTATATTGGGGCAATATATTTATACCGGTTGCGCTACTGATGTTAGCTATTCATTTACTGCTTCTATCTGATAATAAAAATGAAGCTAAACTCGTTTTAGTGATCACCGTAATAGGTGTGTCAATTGACTCACTGCTTAATTACAGTAATTTCTTCATATTTATGGGGTCGGGTTATACACCTTTCTGGTTAATTGTACTGTGGGCGTGTTTTGCAAGTACGGTTTCACATAGTTTATCTTTTTTAAAGCATTCTAAATTATTACAAGTCAGTGTCGGATTCTTAATTGCTCCTCTCAGTTATATTGTAGCTGGAGAGAAGTTTAATGCCGTCGATTTTGCCTATCCAATAGTTGAAACATATATAGTGCTCGGCGTTATTTGGGCTTTATTATTCCTTATCATATTTTTATTAAAGTCACTTTTATTTGTCACAAACAGTAATGATTCGGTTGAACCCCTAATTCACAATCAATAGATGTTTTTACTCAACTGAAAACAGATAAATCTAAAGATAGAGAGTATCCAAATGTTTAAAATATGCAGGAATGTTGGATTGTTGTTTTTTTCATTGTTGTTCATGAATGCGATTAATGCAGAAACTAATATTGATCACAACAATACACAGTGGCCAACAACATTGTCATCTTATCAACAACAACATGAGTTGAAAGTTGTAGGCAATGCTGTTTATTCAGTATTATTTTGGGACTTGTATAAAAGCCAGCTATCAACATCATCAGGTCAATATTCACAATTATCTAGTCACGATGATTTGATATATAAAATTGAGTATCTAAAAGATGTGTCTGCAGTAGATTTAGTTGAATACACGATTGAACAATGGCAATACTTGGCAATAAATGAACAACAATATAAGGACTATTTACCACAATTAACTGCTATTTGGCCGAACATCAAAGCAGGCGATAGTTTGGCGCTAGTGGTGCAAAACAACTCAAGTGCCTTTTATTATAACGGTGAATTGTTAGGTGCTATGACCGGAGAACATTTCGCTATTTTATTTTTAGATATTTGGTTATCAAAAAATACCAGCGAGCCTAAATTACGAGCTCAATTGTTAGGGAGAACAGTTAATGATTAAGTTTAAAAAAGCAATGAATCAGTCTAGAAAATCGCGACTTAAATATAAAAAATTTACGTCGGTTGCTTTAGCGTCTGTTTTTACATCGACACTACTAATGAGTTGCTCTGCAAACATAGAAGATTACCAACAGCAGAGTAAAGAATTTGACCTGAAACAGTATTTTAATGGTGATTTGATTGCCTGGGGAACATTGCAGGATAGAAGCGATAAAGTAACGAGGCGTTTCTGTGTTGAATTATCTGGCAGATGGCAGGGCGATAGCGGAGTATTAGCAGAAAAATTTTATTTTGATGATGGTGAAATTAGTTACCGAAATTGGTTGTTGACTAAACAACAGGATGGTAGTTATTTAGGCTCTGCTGAAGATGTGATTGGCACGGCGGTAGGTAAGCATCAAGGTTTTGCTTTCCAACTGCAATATACATTAGCGCTGCAAGTGGATGAAAGTACTTATAATGTAACAATGAATGATTGGATGTATCAATTAGATGAATATCGAGTAATGAATAAAACTGCAATATCTAAGTTTGGTTTTAATGTTGCGAATGTGACGTTGTTTTTTGATAAGCAATTGCCCGTTAAAAAGTGTCAATTAATCTAGAAAAGACGAACTAAAAAGAGAAGTTTTTCTTGAAAAATGATTAAAACAAAGGTAACAAATAGGTACATAAATGCACAATAAAACAGTTAATTTACCCCTTTTTCCACTGAGCATTTTTTTGCTACCAGGTGGCATAACTCGCTTGAGAATCTTTGAAGCGCGTTATTTGAAAATGGTGAGCTTAGCAACAAGTAATGGGGGCTTTATTATCTGTCCTGATGTAGATAATAAGTCAGAACAGTTGGCTATTTGGGGAAGTTGGGTTGAAATTATAAATTTTGATCAGGGTGAGGATGGCGTATTAGAAATAGATGTAAAATGTAAAACGTTAGTACAAGTGAATCAGGTTGAACAAAATAAAGAAAAACTTCACTTTGCTGCCGCTGTTCCTATCAAACACTGGGCGGAAAATGAATCTTCTGCGCCAATCCCTTTATTAATGGATTCGTTAAAGTCGTTAGTAGAGAGTAATGAGTTATTGAAAGATTTATATGAACATAATTTACAACTTAACCCTTATTGGATTGTGGCAAGGTGGATTGAATTATTACCGATCCCCTTTGATGTTAAAAACTCGTTCATTTATGAATCCACTTATATTGAAGCAGAAAAGCTAGTCAGTTCGATCATTGCAGAACAATTATAATTATTTGATGCTGCTAACTGAGATAAGTTACTATATAAAAACCTTCATAAATTACTTTAATAAATGGCTACGACATTGAATTAAAGAATTGAATTAAGGAATTGAATTGAAAATAAGAGAATTGAATTAATAATAAAATCATAGGATTCTCGTAGATTGATCTACTCGTTTTTGATTTTTATTCACTTTATGTTCAGTAGTTGCTTCAATTATCCACATAAATTCCGCAAAAATTTTCCTGTTAACTATATTGCTTCAATTATTTTAATTAAAAGGTGATCCATTTTTAATTTGCCTGCGTATTAGTATGCAGGGTCCAAAATTGAGAATTAATTATGGTAGCTGCTCAAACTAAATTGCCAATGCAAGTCAGTCATGTTAAATCTACTCATATGACAGAAAATACAGATCACACTCAACTCTGTGAGTGGCTAAAAGAAGTAGCAGAAAATCGATGTAAAATTTCATTTACGCATTTGTTTAAGTTTTTTGCACCTAAAATTCAGCGTATTGCGCGCAGTAAATTTCCTAATGAAGCACAAGCTCATGAAGTTGTACAAGATACCATGAGCAATGTTTGGCGTAAGGCTCATTTATTTGATGCCAATAAAGGTGCTGCAACTACATGGGTTTATACGGTGATGCGTAATGTTACTTTTGACCTACTACGAAAAATTAAAAATAACCGCGAAGATAATCTAAGTGATGATATTTGGCCGATTGCTGAAAATGCAGTCACTGAAGATCATAGCTATGAAGATCACCTTGAAAATAAGCAATTGTTACGAGTCATTGAAGCATTACCAGTTACACAGCAAGAAGTTGTAAAAGGCTTTTATTTAATGGAAATGTCACAAGAACAACTCGCTACCCATCTTAATTTACCATTAGGCACTATCAAATCTAGATTACGTTTGGCCTTGGTCAAAATGAAAGTGCAATTAGGAGAAGAGCATGATTAAACACCATCCTAAATTCGAATTAATTCAGTCTTATGTTAATGGTGAGTTGCCAGCTTCATTATCCATAGGTATTACATTACATGCTGAACTATGTTCTGTGTGCCAACAAAAAATCGCTCAACTAACTGAGCAAGTTGCCGAGCGCAGTTTTGATGAATTAAGTAATCCACTTCTAAATGAGTTGAGTAAGCTTGATTTTGAAAGTGATATTACTGACGATGACTTTTTTGATTCTATGATCGATGATATTACTGACTCAAATGACATTGACACTTTTGCAGAAGTAATGCCGAAGCAGGTCATTTTTAAAGATAAATCTTATACGCTACCGAGTGCTCTTAATAACATTTCTATGGGCAAAGCGGCTAATATTGGTAAGCTTTCAAGAGCACGTCTGCAATTAGATGAAAATGAAATCCATTCAAACTTATTGCACATTAATCCAGGGGGTGGTGTACCAGAACATACCCATAAAGGCTTTGAATTAACAGTTTTATTAGATGGATCATTTAGTGACGACAGAGGTGAGTATCACAAAGGCGACTTTATTATGTTAGACGGTAGTTTTACCCATAATCCAATCTCTGAAAAGGGGTGTTTATGTTACACGGTTGCCAATGACGCCTTACATTTCACACAAGGCATTAATAAACTACTTAACCCGATTGGCAGTTTTATATATTAAGTGTTTATTACCTTTTAGGTTACATTGTAAGTTGCTAATTACCTGTTTTAATAGACTATTACTTAAATAGGTAAATAGGTAAATAGGTTAGCAACTCTCATTATTAGTTCATGGAGTGAATAATGATTTATTCAGTTGAAAAAGAAGATATCAAAATTGGCATCAGTGCTTGTTTAATTGGTCAAAAAGTTCGTTTTGATGCGAGCAATAAACCATCACGTTTTTGTATTGATGAACTTGGCGAACACGTTCAATACGAGTCATTTTGCCCTGAAGTTGCAATCGGCTTACCGATCCCAAGACCAACTATTCGCCAGATTAAAAAAGATGACATGATCACCATTTCAAGACCAGATGGAAGTGGCGATGTAACAGAAGCCTTACAGGCTTACGGTAAAAAAGTAGCCGAAATGACAAAGCATTTAAGTGGTTACGTTTTTTGTGCAAAAAGCCCAACCTGTGGAATGGAGCGCGTTAAAGTATATACACCGGAAGGAAATTCACTGACGTCAGACGGTATTGGTGCCTTTGCAAAAGAGATCATGGAAGCTAACCCGCTGTTACCTTGTGAAGAAAATGGTCGACTCAATGATATGCACATCAGAGAAAATTTTGTAGCGCGTATTTATGCCTACAAACATTGGCAAATGGTCAGTGATTCTGGTTTAACAAAGCATAAGTTAACGACATTTCACAGCCATTACAAATATACCGTCATGAGTCATAACCTAGTGGCCTATAAAAAATTAGGTCAATTACTTGCAGATGTTGACTTGCCTCTGGCTGAAAAAGCATCACAGTATATTTCAGGGTTAATGGATGCATTAAAAATCCCGGCAACACGTAAAAACCATGTCAACACATTGACTCACATTCAGGGCTATTTCTCTAAGCATTTAGAGGCTCCGCAACGTAAAGAATTATGTGAACAGATAGATGGTTATCGATTAGGTTTGTTGCCTTTAATTGCACCGTTAACATTAATTAATCACTATTTACTACAGTATCCAAAAGATTACTTAAAAGGGCAGTCTTACTTGTCGCCTTATCCTGACAGTTTGCGCCTTAGATACGCGTACTAATAATTATAAACAATTACTATGCAGATCTAATTAAGAACACAACATTGTCCTTCTTTCGAAGGACAATTAATCATTTTGAATGTTAAAAGGAATTATTTTGTCTTCCTCTTCTTTGCCAACTTCATCTCATACTCCAACTTCTAACTCGGCACTAGCACCTGCTTCGCTGCACAGCACGACTAATGTAACACCTTCAAAACTACTTTGGTTTCGCAACGACTTAAGAACTAATGATAACCCTGCATTGCAGTATTTCATTAACCAATCAGGTTCTAACACGCCAGCTGAAGCTATTTTCTTTATATCCGAGCCACAATGGTTGTCCCATCATTGGTCAGCCATCAAAATTGACTTTATAAAACGTCATGCACAGGCTTTAGTAAGTGAATTAGCCCTGTTAAATATACATTTATCAATTGTTACTGTTGATGATTTTATTGCGCAAGTCGATTACCTGAAACATTATTGTCAAAAAAATAATATTACTAATGTAATCGCTAATAGTGAACTGGAAGTTAATGAGCAACTGCGAGATCTTGCTTGCTCTGAACAGGGGATTCCATTAACACTATTTGAAGCTGATGTTATTGTACCGAAAGGCAAAGTACTGAATCAGTCTGGTCAAATGTATAAAGTATTTACCCCCTTTAAGCGTGCTTGGTTAACTCATATTCGTGAATTTGGTTTTAATTATCTTGGGGACGCGACTGCTATTACCAATAGTCAAACGATCAAGAGTGGACAGGTAAAGGAATCGCAGCAAAACAAAGGATCTGATTCTATCTCTAACAAATGGCCATTAGTCAATGTAGTCATGAAACAGGCAATGCCACAGTTTTATAGAGACAAAATATCCCGCTATAAAAGCAACCGAGATGTTCCATCAATAAAAGGCACCAGTGGCCTTTCACCCTATTTAGCTGCAGGTGTATTAAGCCCTAATTATGTATTGCATTCATTATTAAACAAATTTCCAGACATCTTAATCTCAAGCGATAGTGAAGAGTTTTGTTGGTTAAATGAAATAATTTGGCGAGAGTTCTACCGTCATTTGATGTTTGATCAACCGCGACTTTGCAAGCACCAATGTTTTAATGACAAATACCATCAATCAGTTTGGCCTTATGATCAGGATCTTTTTAATGCGTGGTGTGAAGGTAAAACAGGGTATCCATTAGTTGATGCTGCAATGCGCCAGTTAAATCAAACCGGTTGGATGCATAATCGCTTACGTATGGTGGTTGCTAGTTTTCTCACAAAACATCTATTGATTGATTGGCGTTTAGGTGAAAAGTACTTTATGCAACATCTTATTGATGGTGATTTAGCTTCCAATAATGGTGGTTGGCAATGGGCATCTAGCACTGGCTGTGATGCACAACCTTATTTTAGAATTTTTAATCCGATCACACAGAGTGAAAGGTTTGATCCTAAAGGAACGTTCATACGTAAATATATACCAGAGCTAAGCAAAATACCTGACAAGCAAATTCACTTTCCACATAAATATATTAAGCAACATCACTTATCTATTTATTGGCCTGCGATTGTGGATCATAAAGAAGCCAGATTAAATGCTTTAGCTTTTTATAAATCACACTAAATCATTATGCTAGAAGATATAATTTAAGAAATACTAGAGTATTGATATGTAAAGAATATCAATATGTAAGCTAAATACTTGGTAATGTCGTGATTGCGGTAATGCAATGTTAGATGTTTTAGGTTGTCAGATTACAGTAGGTTTTAATAACGGATATATAGTTGATTTAGTTTATTCACGTACAACACTCTATTTTATTTGTAACAGCCGTATATTGGCAACAGTTGCTTTTATTTCTTTAGTGTTATTTTGATGACGGTAAATATAATGAACGATAAGCTATTAAACGATCAACAATTAGACGAACAACAATTAAAATCGCAAGCCTGTGAATCGGATGCACAACAAGCTGATGCTGTCACTCAAGATGAGCAAAGTTTAGATACTACTCAACAACAAAATGTGTCTGAAAAAGAAAGCTTAGTAGTTGCAAAGGATTCACTGTCAGATCTGTCTCAAGCCAATATATCAACTGGTAATCCTAGCCATTTACCTTATTTTTCCCCTCACCCTGACTGGTTATGTACCTTCATGGAAGTGTATCAAAATCTATCTGCCGATAACTTGAGTTTACTGGCATCAACTTATGATCAACAAGTGACCTTTATCGATCCTATCCATGAAATAAATGGTTTAGAAAATTTACACCAGTACTTTGAAAATATGTACCAAAACTTAAGCAGTTGTGATTTTAAGATAAATAATGTCATCGCTCAGCCAAATCAAGCGGCTATATATTGGGAAATGAGGTATCAGCATCCCAAATTAAATAAAGGTAAAATAGTTAGTGTGTTTGGTAGCTCACACCTATGTGCAAAAAAAGGAAAGGTTATCTATCATCGTGATTATTTAGACCTTGGTGCAATGTTGTACGAACAGCTTCCTCTATTTGGTCGAATCGTAAGTTGGATAAAAAATAAGGCGGCTAACTAATGACGAATAAAAGGATACTCATTACTGGAGCCACATCCGGTATCGGACATGCACTTTTTGAGCAATACAGCGAACTTGGCGAAGAAGTTATTGCTTGTGGCAGGAACGAGTTAAAGCTACAGAAGATGCAAAAAATAGCCTACAAAACCTGTGCATTTGATATGACTATTAAATCAGAGGTTGCAGCTTATGCTGAATCTATCGAGTTTCTAGATATATTAATTTTGAATGCAGGAAATTGTCGTTATATTGACAATGCGAAACAATTTGACGGTGAACTTTTTGCCGAGGTTGTGACTACCAATTTAATCTCATTAGGTTGGTTGCTAGAGTACTTTTTACCTAAGGTGAAACCGGGGGGACAAGTTGTATTTATAAGTTCCAGTGCAACTATCGTGCCTTTTCCTAGAAGTGAAGCCTATGGCGCGTCAAAAGCCGGTATTGATTACTTGGCTAATAGCTTACGCCTAGATTTAGCTAAAGAAGAAATTGATGTCACTTTGGTACACCCTGGTTTTATCAAGACTCCTTTAACTGATAAAAACGACTTTACGATGCCATTTTTATTAACCAGTAAAGTGGCAGCAACAAAAATAATTAATGCCATTAACCAACGTAAAAAATATGCCCATTTTCCGAAACGTCTTACTTTATTGCTCAAGTTCTTTAGCTTATTGCCAACAAGTATCTGGCAAAAAATCATCATGAGAGATCAAAATTAATGAAAAATATTGCAATTATTGGCTCTGGTATTTCAGGTTTGACCGCTGCTTATTTATTATCTAAAAAGCACAAGGTAACTGTGTTTGAAAAAAATGATTATATTGGAGGTCACACGGCCACGGTAGATATTGAAAAGGATGGTAAACCCTATGTTATCGATACCGGGTTCATTGTTTTCAATGATAAAACATACCCTAATTATTTAGCACTGTTAGATGAAATAGGAATTGGTAAACAAGCGACGGAAATGAGTTTTTCAGTGCATAACTGTCAAACCGGTTTGGAATATAACGGACACAACTTAAATTCACTGTTTGCACAAAGAAGCAATTTACTCAAACCAACATTTTGGATATTAGTAAAAGAAATTTTACGTTTTAATAAAATTTGTAAGTCTATCTTTGAACATGACACCTATTTACCCGGTTTAACGCTTGGTGAATTTCTAAACGATAATAAGTTTAGTGATTTTTTTGCTGAACATTATATTTTACCAATGGGGGCTGCCATTTGGTCTAGTTCGTTAGCACAAATGGAAGAGTTTGAGTTTCGATTTTTCGTGCAGTTTTTTCACCATCATGGTCTACTCAATATTGCTGATAGACCACAATGGTATGTTGTACCCAATGGTTCTAGAAGTTATATAACACCACTTATTGAAGCGTTTAAAGATCGACTACATTTAAATGCAAATATCACCGGTATTACCCGACAAGATAATAAAATACACCTACATTTTGTTAATGATACGTCGAATGACTCAACCAGTAATAAGCAAACTATTGTACAAACTTTCGATGAAGTTGTTATTGCATGTCATTCCGATCAGGCTTTAGCTTTGCTACTTGACGCAACTGAGGATGAAGAATCGTTACTCTCTTCAATGCCATACAGTGAAAACTCAGTGATCCTTCATACGGATATCAGTTTATTGCCCGATAGAGAATTAGCTTGGGCAAGTTGGAATTACCAATTAAGCCAAGACCGAGAAAAAGCCGCGAGTGTGACCTACAACATGAACATCTTACAGGGCCTAAAAAGTGATCATACTTTTTGCGTCACCTTGAATCAAAAGCAAGATATCGACCCAACAAAGATTTTAAGAGAATTTACTTATCACCATCCTATTTTTTCTTCTGAATCTATTCGAGCACAACGACAAAGAGATCTTATTTGTGGGCGTAATCAAACACATTTCGCGGGTGCATATTGGCATAATGGTTTCCATGAAGATGGAGTTAGAAGCGCTGTTGAAGTCGCAAAACGATTTGATTGTTACCTTGACGCTTTTGCAGATAAAACAGATTAACAAAGCTTAATCAATAATAGCGGCCCAGAATCATCACTTGCCGAACAAGGATTAACCATGTCTAGTTTGTTACCGTTTAGTCACAATGCCATTTACGTTGGCCATGTTATTCATAAACGTTTTCATCCCAAAAAACATAGCTTCAATGCGAGCTTATATATGTTGGCGTTAGATGTAGATGAGATTGAACAATCACCATGCGATCGCGGTGTATTTGGATTTTCTTGGTATCATCCGTTGCGTTTTGTTGAAAAAGATTACTTAAGAAGTGAACCAGATACATTGTCTCGACGTATTAAGAATAAAGTAATGCAATTAGGGGGTTACAATGAGATAGAGCGGATCCTGATGGTGGTTCAAGTCAGATGTTTTGGTCTTTATTTTAGCCCAGTCAATTTTTATTTTTGTTACGATAAACAACAACAATGTACGCAAATGTTAGCTGAAGTAAGTAATACACCATGGAATGAACGACATTATTATTGGGTTGATTTGTTACAACAAGATAAACCTAAGGTTACAGATAAAGTGTTCCAAGTGTCGCCATTTATGGATTTAGACATGACTTACACCTGGCACATTAAAGCACCGCAAATAGATAACGATAAATTACTGGTGAAAATAGAGAACAAACGTACGAACTCTCAATCAGGCGAAGTCGACAAGTTATTCGAAGCCCGTTTAATATTAAAAAGACAGGCTTTTACTACACGTAATATTGTTGGGGTATGGAGTCAGTTACCTATCATGACGGTCAAGATAGTGACGAGTATTTATTGGCAAGCTCTAAGATTATTCATTAAACGAATACCTTTTGTCGGTTATCAAAAAATCAGTTAACAACATTGCTAAACAGTTTTTAGGAGAATTTAATGGAAGAAATACAAAGTGTTGGTACACAAAATACGTCAAGCTGGTTTGAAAAACGGTGTCGTAGTTTAGTCCATTCTGTATTTTCAAACCTTAGCTATGGCCAATTAGAGTTAGTAGAAGCATCGCATAGTCAGTTTTTTCCAGAACTCTCTCAGTCAAATAGTAAAAAGGATATTATAAAAGGTAAAATTCATATCCATGACATGAGTGTTTATAAAGACTTTGTGAAAGGTGGAAGTATCGGCGTCGCTGAGGCGTTTATTGCAGGTAAGTGGAGCAGTCCAAATCTAACCAATGTAATTCGAATATTTGCTAAAGCGCAGCAGCTAACTGATAAATTAGAGTCAAAAAAATCTGTTTTTAATAAGATTAAAAATGCCATCACGCACTGGCAAAATAGAAATACACAATCGGGTTCAAAGCGAAATATACTGGCTCACTATGATCTTGGCAATGAATTATACACCCGCTTTCTTGACCCACAAATGATGTATTCATCAGCGATATACCCTTCTCCGACAACGTCATTGGAATATGCGCAGCTTTATAAGTTAAAAACGATATGTGAACGTTTGTCTCTAACTAAGGATGATCATTTATTAGAAATAGGCACAGGTTGGGGTGGATTAGCCATTTACGCGGCACAAAACTTTGGTTGCAGAGTGACAACGACGACCATCTCTGATGCGCAGTATGAGTATGCACAACAGAGAGTAAAAGCGTTAAACCTTGAACATAAAATTACTTTATTGAAGAAAGATTATCGCGACCTGACGGGCACATACGATAAAGTCGTTTCCATTGAAATGATTGAAGCAGTGGGTTATGAGTTTTTACCTAGCTTTTTCGAACAATGTAATGATCGTTTAAAAGAGGGTGGAAAACTATTAATTCAATCAATAACTATCGCCGACCAACGTTTTGAACATTACAAAAACAATGTTGATTTTATTCAACGTTACATTTTCCCTGGTGGCTTTTTACCGTCTGTTAATGTGTTATCAGAACAATTGACTGAAAGTAGTGAAATGGTGATTGAAGGGTTACATGATATTGGATTGGATTATGCCAAAACCCTTGCAGATTGGCGTAGCAGTTTTCTTGATTCTTGGACTGAATTAACGCAATTTGGTTATGATGAACAGTTTAAACGCCTTTGGTTATATTACTTTGCTTACTGTGAAGGTGCGTTTTTAGAACGTTCAATCAGTACAGTTCATTTAGTCGCAAGAAAGTAACTGATTTAACAATAAAATAACTTGAGTTAATAATAAAAAATTAAAAATGAAAAAGCCGAATTCAGATTCGGTTTTTTATTAAACAACCTCAGTTCTGGATAAGCAAAGCGATACAACACCGCTATTTCCGCAGATTTCTTCGTTAAATTATTTCTCAATAACCAGTTATTGCTTCAATAATTCGCCTTGAACTACGCAAAACTAGCGGTACTGTATAGGCAAAAGAATAACTTTATGATTTGGAATATAATTCCGCTCCCATTAACCAGAATTGAGGTTAAATAACTATCTGATTTTTATTCTTTGTATAAAGCGATTAAAATATTAGGTATATTTATACTCTTATTACTATTCAGTACATATTAGGATTCATAATGAGTAAAGAAGTCGCAGTGCTAGCAGGTGGTTGTTTTTGGGGAATGCAGGATTTAATCCGTCAATTACCCGGTGTAGAAACAACTAGAGTCGGTTATACGGGTGGAGATGTTGCAAATGCAACCTATAGAGACCACGGTACACATGCTGAAGGTATTGAAATTGCATTTGATAATCAAGAAATTAGTTTTAGAAAGTTACTCGAGTTCTTTTTTCAAATACACGATCCCTCTACAAAGTTCAGACAAGGTAATGACTTAGGGGCTTCTTATCGTTCCGCTATTTATTACACGTCGGAAAGTCAGTTACAAGAGTCGATAAGAACCATAGCTGATGTTAATGCATCAGGTTTATGGCCAGGACCGGTTGTGACTGAAGTCGAACCTGCAGGGGATTTCTGGGAAGCAGAGCCTGAACATCAAGATTATTTACAACGATTACCAGATGGTTACACGTGTCATTTTGCGCGTAAAGATTGGGTATTACCAACTAGCAACTAATATTTAGGTTAGCGATTAAATATTTTAGGTTACTTGTTAAAAAAATAGCGATTGAAGATTATAACCTTCAATCGCTATTTTTTATTTATTGATATGTTGTTTTATATTAAAACAAGCTATCCAGTGTTATTAAGCGTTCTGCCAACAGTTTATTGCTTCTGCGACCGTAAACTTACCTTCCAGTAACGCACGACCTACAATCATTCCTTGAGCGCCTGAACGAGCAACATCTGCAATATCGTCAAGTGAACCGATACCACCTGATGCTTGCCAGGAAACACTTGGAAAAGCCACCACCATCTCTTTGTATAAATCAACATTAGAGCCTGTCAGAGTGCCATCTTTAGAGATGTCAGTACACAGAACATGCTTTAAACCCACTTTTAAGTAGATTTCTAATAACGATTCAATTGTCTGGCCACTGTCTTCTTGCCAACCAGATACAGCAACTATTTTATTACCTTGTGCATCGATATTAATATCAAGCGCTAACACAATATGTTCTGGCCCGTATTTTTCCATCCAACCCGCAACCATTTCTGGCTCTTTAACTGCAGTTGAACCGATAACAACTCGATGAGCGCCGGCATCTAATAAACCTTTAACGTCTTCTTCTGTGCGAACACCGCCACCAATCTGTACTTTAGCTGGCGTATTCTTAATCAAACTTTCAATCACAGTTAATTGACGTTTAGTAATATCTTTAGCGCCATCTAAATCTACAAGGTGTAACCAGTTAGCGCCTTGTTCATTGTAAATAGTGTATAAGCTTTGTGGATCATCGCTGTATACCGTTTTTTGATCGTAATCACCTTGGTATAATCGCACAACTTTACCATCGATAAGATCAAGTGCTGGAATAATCATATTAAAGCTCCAAAAAGTTTTTGATTAATTGAGCGCCTGCTTTTCCTGAGCGCTCCGGGTGAAATTGTACACCGTAAAAATTATCTTTATTTACTGCTGCGGTAAACGGTGAACCATATTCACAACTTGCGATAGTGTTTTCGTTAACAGGTAATGCATAACTGTGTACGAAATAAAAGTAACTGCCTGCTGGAATGTCTTTGAACAATGGTTCGTCTAATTTAGGCGTGATTTGATTCCAGCCCATGTGAGGAGAACGCAAAGGGGCCACATCCATTTTTTCAACAAAACCGTCAACCAAGCCTAATGTATCTATCATTGATTGATCGCCAAAACCTTCTTCGCTACCTTGTGCAAGCATCTGCATACCTAAACAGATGCCTAAAACAGGTTGAGTTAACTTTTTAATTTCATCAACTAAGTTGCGTTCAATTAAGTTCGCCATCGCTTCTTTTGCAGTACCAACACCGGGCAGAAATAGTTTATCAGCCTGTTGTAAAATATCAGGATCTTTACTAACGGTAACTTCGTACCCTAAACGCTCAATAGCAAATCTCACTGATGATAAGTTAGCGCAACCAGTATCAATAATAACGATCATAAAACACCTTTACTTGATGGCAAATCAGTACCAATGATTTGTATACTTTGACGCAGAGTACGGCCAAATGTTTTAAACAAACCTTCCACCATATGATGAGCATTGCCATTTTCAACTTCTAAATGAATAGTAGCTCGCATTGCTTGTGCTAGTGAATAGAAAAAATGCTCAACCATTTCTGTTGACATTGTCCCCACTAATTCACGTGGGAAATCAGCTTTAAATTTAAGGAAAGGGCGTCCTGACAAGTCTAATGTACAACTCGCTTTAGTCTCATCCATTGGCAATACAAAACCAAAACGGCCAATACCACGTTTATCACCTAGCGCTTTATCTAATGCTTCACCCAGTGCTAATGCAGTATCTTCTACGCTGTGGTGGTCATCAATATGTAAGTCACCTTTAACACTAACGTTCATTTGGAATCCAGCATGGGTAGCAATTTGATCTAACATGTGATCAAAGAACCCCATACCTGTATCAATTTTATTTTCACCCGTTGTATCTAAATCAACAAATACATTGATGTCTGTTTCTTTAGTGGTGCGTGTTACAGAAGCAGTACGACCACGGCTTGTTAATTGATGAACAATTTTTTTCCAACCAAGTGTTTCTTTGTTGTAAAGAATACCTGTAATGCCCATATTTTCTGCAAGGCCGATATCAGTATGGCGATCGCCAATAACATAAGAATTTTTATGATCGATACGGCCAGATTGTAAATATTCTTTGACCATACCTAAATGTGGTTTACGACAACTACAGTTGTCCTCTGGGAAATGAGGACATAGCAATGTTGATTCAAATTTAACACCCTGTGATGCAAATATTTCCATCATTTTATTCTGTGGAATATCAAAATCACTTTGTGGGTAGCTAGCTGTGCCTAAACCATCTTGGTTTGAGACAATCACAAGAACATAACCTGCATGTTGCAGCGTTAATAAACTGGGAATGACATACGGTTCAAACACGAGCTTCTCAAGGCTATCGACCTGTTTATCACTAATAGGCTCATCAATTAACGTTCCATCGCGGTCGATGAATAGAAATTTTTGTGTACTCATTTTGGTTCCCTACAGTGAGTTTAATGTCTTTAATGTTTTGCTCATTTCATCACTGTTACCAATGGTGATACGAACACAATTTTCTAAGCGAGGTTTGTTTGCAAAATCTCGCATGATGATTCCATCGTCAGCAAACGCTTGGAATACTTTAGCTGAATCAGTAAAACGCACTAATAAGAAGTTACCAGTGGTTGGAAATACTTCAGTCACACAGTCTAATTTTCGGACTGCATTGGCTAAAACTTGACGGTTATTATTTAGCACTACAACGCGATCGCGCATGATTTCAAGACCTTCATCTGACAAAGCTTGTGCAGCAATTTGTGCCACAGGGCCTGGTACAGGGTAAGGTGCAATCACTTTGCCCAACATCTCAATGACTGATGGTTGTGCTAAGGTAAAACCACAGCGAATCGAGGCTAATGCAAAAGCTTTAGATAAGGTTCTGGTGATCACTAAGTTTTCATGGTCAGCAATCAGGTCCGTTTGGCTTAATTCAGGACAAAATTCGATATAAGCTTCATCGGCTACGATCAACGCTTTACCCGCCGTAGCAGATAATAATTTAGCCAGTTTTTGTTTATCTAGCATATTACCGGTTGGATTATTAGGGGCGCATAAAAATACAATTTTAATACGTCCGTTTGATGCTAATACGGCTGCTTCAACGGCATCATAGTCAACATCAAAATTAGCCTGTAATGCAACTTGCTCAACACCTACACCACAGGTTTCTGCACTGATTGCATACATACCGTAAGTGGGAGGGCATATTAAAATACTGTCCACTTCAGCTTCACAAAACGTTCTAATTAATACTTCAATACTTTCATCAGCACCACGTGTAGTGAGTATCTGATTACTATTGAGCTTTGAATAAGCAGCGTATGCATTAATGATTTGAGGAGGTTGGAATTCTGGGTAACGATTTAGATTTGATGAATCAAGTTGGTAGATACTGCAATCGGGTGCTTCGTTAGCATTAAGCCAAACATCACCACGACCACCAATACGGCGAGCAGAAAGATAAGGTGTTAAAGCTTGCACTGTTTTTCTCGCAAGCTGTTGGATAGTACTCATCGATGATTCTTCCCTAAATATTGCCTGAGTCGTTATATAACTGACTACTCAGGCGATTACATGATCTATTGATTGACCTAATAAATGACCTATTGCTGATCTAGTTTTTCCATACGGATTGTAACTGCACGCTTATGCGCTGTTAACCCTTCAGCAGCAGCCAAACAAGTTACCGCAGGGGCTAAATTACGTAAACCTTCCTGTGTTAACTCTTGTACGGTATAACGTTTAACAAAATCAGCTAAGCCTAAACTTGAATACGTTTTAGTGTAACCGTAAGTTGGTAATACATGATTAGTACCACTTGCATAATCACCGACTGATTCTGGCGTCCATGCACCCAAGAAAATAGACCCTGCGTTTTTCAGCATTGGTTGTATTGCTCTTGGTTGTTCAGTTTGTACAATCAAATGTTCTGGTGCATAACGATTCGAGATAGCAACCGCTTGTTCAAGATCTTTACATACAATACTGACACTGTTGGCAATTGCTTTCTCAGCGATTTCACGACGCTCTAAAACGGCTAGTTGACTCGCTATTTCAATGCCCGTTTGCTCAGCAATCTTTGCACAGGGGGTCACTAGAATAGTTTGCGAATCATGACCATGTTCAGCTTGAGATAGTAGGTCAGAAGCAATAAAAGCAGGATCTGCATCTTTATCGGCAATTACTAATACTTCAGATGGGCCTGCTGGCATATCAATCGCAGCACCTGCAAAGTCGTTACTGACTTGGCGTTTAGCTTCAGTAACAAATGAATTGCCAGGGCCAAATATTTTATCTACCGGTTTAATAGTCTCTGTTCCGTAAGCTAATGCTGCAATTGCTTGTGCACCTCCTACAGAATAGATTTCATTAACACCACATAGTGATGCCGCATATAATATTTCATCAGCTAGTGGCGGCGGTGAACACAATACTAAACGCGCACAACCTGCAATTTGTGCAGGCGCACCGGTCATGATCACCGTCGATGGCAATGGCGCACTGCCACCAGGAATGTACAAACCAACTGATTCAATTGCTTGGGTATGCATTTCACACACAACACCGGGCATTGTTTCAACACGTATGACATCTTGCTTTTGTGCTATGTGAAATTTAACGACTTGATCGTAAGCTACTTTTATCGCATTTTTTATATCACTACCAAGGCGTTCCGTCGCAGCATCAATATCTGTTTGCGTTAAGGTAAAGTTATCACCAGTTATTTTGTCAAAACGTTTGGTGTAATCAAGCAAAGCTTGATCACCATGTTGACGAATATTAGCAATAATCTCAGAAACAGTAGCGGTTAAACCCGAAGAATCTGCCATTGCAGGGCGAGCAAGTAATTGAGCTTGCTGTTCAGGTGTTAGTTGTTCCCAGTTGACCGTTTGCATTGCCATTTTTTATACTACTCCATCATTTTTTCAATAGGTAATACTAGAATTGAACTCGCGCCTAATGCTTTTAATTGTTCCATCGTTTCCCAGAACAAGTTCTCTTTACTGACAACGTGTAAAGCAACGTGATCTTCGCTTCCGGCTAATTCCATCACGGTTGGTAAATCAGAACCTGGTAATAGATCAGTAATGGCCGCTAGATTAGCTTTAGGTGCATTTAACATGATGTATTTAGATTCTTTTGCTGTTTGTACACCGTCAATACGCGTAAGGATGCGATTCACTAAGTCTTGTTTAGCGTCAGTTAATGGTTTGTCACGTTGCATTAATACAGCAGTAGAACGGTAAATCACTTCTACTTCCTTTAAGCCGTTCGCTTCTAAGGTTGCACCAGTCGAAACTAAGTCACAAATTGCATCGGCTAGTCCTGCGCGAGGCGCAACTTCAACTGAACCTGTTAACATACAAGAGGTATAAGGAACATTGGCTTCTGCCATAAAACGTTTCAAGATGTGAACATAAGTTGTTGCGATACGTAGGTTTGCTAAAGATTGCACACCTTGATAATCAAAATCATTGTCAACGGCTAGAGAGAAACGACATTCACCAAAGGCTAACTCTTTTACTACTTTATGTGCTGTTGGTTCGTTAGCAACTTTACGCATCATGCTTTCTTCTTCAAGCACGTTTTGACCAATAAAACCCAAATCAACTACACCATCCATTACTAGCCCTGGGATATCGTCATCGCGTACACGAAGGATATCAATTGGCATATTGTCACTGTGTGCTATTAAACGTTGGGTATTTAAATTAATTTTAATTCCACAGGCTTTTAATAATTTAACCGTGTCATCACTTAGACGACCTTTTTTCTGTATTGCGATTCTTAAACGTTGCTCTGACATAAACTCATTTCCTTGCATTTAAAACTAAAAAACCCTCGGGAGGTTTACTTCCGAGGGTTTAAATTTGGGTAACCACTGGAAGCACACAACATCTCTTCCAAGAAAAATCCTGAAAGATTAGGTAATATGATGGTGATGTGCTTTCAGATTTACTTTCTTCATGGTGATTAAAACTCTGTAATTTAATTGACACTAAGCCTACCAATCTCAATCCAAAATGTGAAACTATTTTTGGACATATCTAAGTCCAATTTGGAATAATTATGCAAAAACTTTGATTATTCACTCGTAATAGATTCATTTTCACTATTTTGTATCTCTATTTGTTCTAATTTTTCTCTTTCAGCTTTAGAAATATATTTGCTCTTTGTGTTAGGCGCAGCTTTTGCATTAATCTTTTTCATACGTTTTTTGAGGATGCTATTTAGTTTCTTTTTGCGATTCATGTTAAAACCCTTATTAATATGAGTTGTATTGTAAAGAGTCTAGGGATAAATTCAAAGTTCAATTTGATTACAATGACAAACGTTTTATCCATTAACGCACACAATCTGAGTAGGAGGGGATATGAGTCAACATCTCATTAATGACTTCATCAACAGAACCTATGTGTTTAAACCTTTTCAAACTAATAAAATGTCCACCGGTAAGGTAGTCAAATATCAAGCATCTAACCGTAACAATAATGCCTCACCTGAAGATATAGAAGAAAGTGTGCATTTTCTGAAACCCATTAGAGCCACTAAAAAAACAGAACAAGAAGAAATACCAGAAACAAAACATATCGATATCACCATCTGATGGTTAACTCTACTACTCGGTGTGATGAGTGTAATCAAACATATTGTTTAATAACTGTATTTTTCAACAACTATATCGTTCAATAACTACAAGAGAATCACTTATTTTTCTTACGCTGATGGTAATTAGATAAGCCAGTAGGAATGACCTTCGGGAACTTCTTCGTTGATTTAATCAAATGTTTAATCGCTAACAAGGGATGTCTAAGCAACATCTTAGGGCCTGCATAACGCATCACCACTTGTGCCTGTTGCCTAAATTGAGGTTTATAACAATGAATAGGGCAGTGCTTACAAGCAGGTTTGTTATCACCATAAACACATCTATCTAATTTTTGTTTTGCATGTTCGATCAGCGCTAAGCATTGTTCACAAACACAATGCTGATGGTGTGCTTTACAATAAATCGTCGTCATCGCTCGAATAGTATTAAGTTCGACAGTTAAATGAGGTGTTAATAAAACTGCCTTCTTTTGTTCTGTCATTGTGTCCCCGTAGAGGTTTCCCGTTGTAATGGCTCTATGCAATAGTGCTAGTTATGGCGCAATGATAGTTATGTTGTTATGAGTAAAGACTGTTTGTATTTTTTACTGCGTACTAAAGCATGTTCAGTTTAAGATTATTAACGTAGAATATTATACATTATTCAACGGCAGAGCTTAATAAATTGATTGCTTCATTTTTTTCTTCAACAGGCGCACTTGCCAATATTCTTCCTCACTTTATTGGTCGAGACGCTCAAGTTAAAATGGCCGAATCCGTTGACCAAGCGATTAAGCAACAAAGTGCATTAGTAGTCGAAGCAGAAACAGGCACCGGTAAAACGTTTGCTTATTTAGCACCTGCGTTATTAAATTTAGATAAAAGCTTAGGGCAAAAACTAGTTATCTCAACGGGCAGTAAAGCACTACAAGAACAATTGTACTTAAAGGATCTCCCCCTTTTATTACAAGCCACTAACTTCACAGGGCATTGCACTTTATTAAAAGGGCGTGCGAACTATCTTTGTATTGAGCGACTTAATCGTTTTATGCTTGAAACGCGTTTCAAACAACCTAACCTGCATAATGAATTAGTCGCTATTAAAGATTGGTCTATTAGTACCGGTACAGGTGATATTGCAGAAGTTGATGATTTGCCTGAAGATGCAATGATCATTCCCTCAATTACCAGTAGTAATGATAATTGCCTCGGTAAAGAATGCCCAAGTTATGAAGATTGTTTTGTTGTGAAAGCAAGAACCAAAGCAATGGATGCAGATGTTATCGTTATTAATCATCATCTGTTTTTTGCCGATTTAGCAGTGAAAGAGACCGGCTTTGGTCAATTAATACCAGAAGCTGATTGTTATATATTTGATGAAGCCCATCAACTACCAGACATTGCCAGTCAATATTTTGGCGAAAGCTTATCAAGTAAACAACTTACAGAACTAGCCAAAGAAATCGATTTTGTCTATCGCACCGAATTAAAAGAAGCAAAACAGATGGCAAAAGCGGCAGAGCAATTACGAGCTGCATCTTTAGATTTCAGGCTAGCCTTTGCAATCGAAAAAGGCTCGGGTAGTTGGCGTGACAAAAGTAAAGATCGCGCGATGCAAATGCACGTCACACGTTTACAACAAGTCATGGGCTTTTTAAAACAAGTATTGACCGAGCGTTTGGGTAAAAGCGAAGTACTAGATCACTGCTTTGAAAAAATTAATCAATACAGTTTATTGTTTGAACGCTTAAATAACACCCATGAAAGCGGATTCAGTTATTGGTATGAATGTACTAAGCAGCACTTTTCATTGAATATCACGCCGCTCAGTGTCGCTACTCGTTTTCAAACCGAGTGTCAAAAAAAGCAAGCAAGTTGGATATTCACCTCCGCTACTTTGTCGGTTAAAGGGGAGTTTAAACATTTCACCCAGTTACTTGGGTTAACTGCAGCTAATTGCTTACAATTAAGTAGTCCTTTTGATTATGCAACACAAAGCCTTTTTGTTGTTCCTCGATTAATACCAGAACCGGGTACTCCTGGATTAGCGGCTAAATTAGTTGATATGTTATCGCCTGTTATTAATGCCAGTAAAGGACGCTGTTTTTTCCTCTGCACCAGCCACTCGATGATGAATCAGCTCGCACAAGCTTTTCGTGAATCGTTAACTTTACCTGTTCTATTGCAGGGTGAAAAAAGTAAACAAGCCTTGTTAGATGAATTCATTACTCACGGTAACGCATTATTGGTGGCAACGGGCAGTTTCTGGGAGGGCGTTGATGTACGTGGGCAAACGCTATCTTGTGTGATTATCGATAAAATCCCTTTTGCTTCACCTGAAGAGCCTTTACTAAAAGCACGCATGGAAGATGCCGAGTTGAAAGGGGGTGACCCATTCTTTGACGTACAATTACCACAAGCGGTGATCACTTTAAAACAAGGCGTTGGGCGGTTGATTAGAGCGGAACAAGACAAAGGTGTGTTAATTGTTTGTGATACACGTTTAGTGAGTCGAAAATATGGCAATCTTTTCCTTAATAGTTTACCTTGCATGCCGCGAACTAGAGACCTTAATAAAGCAATCGATTTTCTTACTTTAATTGAATAAACTAACGCTATTTTATTGGCTCGTTTTTAACAAGCATGATTGAAATGCTTTAACACTCAAACGGTCGAAATAATCGATAAGCTAACTCTCTGGTGACCAGTTTCTAATTTTTTATAATTTAACTTAATGACGGTAAACAACAGTTATTTAACCGTAACGCCGGACACTTTCTCACATTCATTAAATAGGCGATTTATGTCATCTACATACAATATTCTGTGCATTGATTCTTCAACAGAAGCATGTTCGGTTGCAGTATTAACTAGACAAGCAACCATTTTCCAACGCTTTATGCTGGCTCCTCGAGAACATACTCAGCGCATATTACCAACCATTGATGAGGTGATTAAAGAGGCAAGCTTATCGTTATCAGATATCGATGTGATCGCTTACGGCCAAGGACCAGGTAGTTTTACCGGGGTTAGAATTGGAATCAGTATTGCTCAAGGACTCGCATTTGGGTTAGAAAAGCAAATGGTTGGTGTTTCGACGTTACAAGCAATGGCACAGGAAGCATTAACGCTTAGTTTGGCTCAGCAAGGAACAAACACAAAACCTATTCATATTTATGCTGCTATTGATGCTCGTATGGGCGAAGTTTATTTCGCTCATTATCTTAATGTAAATGGTGTCATGGTATTACAGGGTAAAGAAACGGTCGTCAAACCACAGGACTTGATCAATTCAATGTCTGAAACAGGTGATTCAATTCAACCAAACAGTTTATTAGTTGGTACTGGGTGGGCTGCATATCCTGAGCTATTAAATGCGTTTCAAGTCTGCCATGTTTCTGATGTTTTATACCCTAATGCTGCATTTATGTTGCAATCTGCTAGCGAATTAATCGCTAAGAACGCTGCTGTTGACCCTGAAAATGCTACACCTATCTATTTACGTGACACTGTCACGTGGAAAAAGCTACCAGGTCGCGAATAATTGTCTATAATGCAAATAGACAATGCAGATATAAATAACATTCACTTAGAGGTAGTTCTAATAACCTATGGCCATTTATAATAATGTTGCAATGACAAATAACCCAATTAATACGGGTAAATTGTCGCAAGTTAAAAAAAATGAAAATACGCCACCCGTTAGCGAAATTAGTCCTGTCTCTAAGAAAACTGACTCAACTGAGTTTTCTTTAGTCCTTTCAACAGAACAACAAGAGTCGATCAATGATACCATTGGTTATGACCAACCAAGTGCTAAAGAGCGTGGTGCATTAGATGCATATCATCAAGTAGCAACACAAGAAAAACGAGAACAAGTGATTGATAGCATGAGCTTTCATTTTGTAGTTTAACTGAATTTTATCTAGCTTAACTAATGCCAAACTGAACCTAAAGCGTTTATCACAGTCTATCAACTCCTATATTTATAATCTCTTAGGTTAATTATGTTGCGTCATTTTATACTGTCACTGACTTTAATATTTGCTATCTCTCCCTTCAAATCTCTTGCAAATACTTACCCGATTCCACTCTCTCTGTCGCAAATCGATGTGCTAGCGCACTTGATCTGGAAAAATGAAGGTGCCGGTAAAAAGGAGCATCTTACGGTCTGGAATAGAGATGAAGATTTTCCTTCGATGGGAATCGGGCATTTTATTTGGTATCCAACGGATAAAAAAGGACCATACATCGAACAATTCCCTGCTTTACTTGATTATATTATTAGCAAGGCCGTCCCCGTCCCCAAGTGGTTAATTAACGCCAAAACAGCCCCCTGGAAAACAAGAGAAGAATTTTATCGTGAATTTAATAATGAAAGCCTCACTCAATTAAGGCAATTAATGCAAGATACTGCTGCATTACAAGCTCAGTTTATTATTAAACGCTTAGAAAAAGGTATTCCTGCTATCTTAGCGAATAGCACTAAAAAACAAAGCGTTAAAATAAATCAAAGCCTAGATGCATTAAAAGCAACACCCGAAGGTATTTTTGTTTTATTAGATTATATTAACTTTAAAGGTGAAGGCATCTCTGATAAGGAAAAATATCAAGGTCAGGGTTGGGGCTTAAAACAGGTTTTGTTGGCGATGCCAGATCAAACTGATAATGTATTACGTAGCTTTGCTTTAGCTGCCGATGAAATGCTCACAAGGCGTGTTAAAAATGCACCGAGAGATGAACTAATGTGGTTAAAAGGATGGAGAGTGCGTATTCATCATTACCCCTCATTAAACATTAACGCTAACAACATTCAATAATGTAACAGGATCTTTAGCGCGCAATTAATCTGATTAAATATTATCTGTATTAACGTTAAGACTTGCGAATTGATCCTTGCACTTCATCAACAAATTTTTCTTTGTTAATACAACAGTTGATTGTATTAACTTTCTGATTTTATCCTTTTGTCATTATTTGAGTATTGATTTTTTCATTTTTTCTATACAATAATAAAAATTTCATTAATAAAAACCCACTATTACAAGGTCCTATTATGTTATATCGAGTTATGCGCAGTTTATTATTCAAGATGAATCCAGAAAAAGCTCATGATCTTTCAATTAAACAGCTCAAATTAACACACGGTACATTATTAGATCTTTTATACCGCCAAAAAGTACAACATCGCCCGGTGCAAGTTATGGGGTTAACATTTCCTAATTCACTTGGACTTGCTGCCGGTCTTGATAAAAATGCTGAATGTATTGATGCCTTTGGTGCAATGGGTTTTGGTCATATTGAAGTGGGAACTGTTACGCCAGTTGGGCAACCGGGAAACCCTTCTCCTCGTTTATTTCGTGTATTAGAAGGTGAGGGGATCATCAACCGTATGGGGTTTAATAATGACGGTGTAGATAACCTGATTGAAAATGTAAAAAATAGCAATTTTAAAGGTGTTATTGGAATCAACATAGGTAAAAACATCCATACTCCTGTAGAACAAGGCAAGCAGGATTATTTACTGTGCATGGATAAAGTTTACCCATACGCTGGTTATATTGCAGTCAACATTTCGTCACCTAATACTCCAGGGTTACGTTCTTTACAATATGGTGAAGCATTAGATGATTTATTAGATTCATTAAAAACACGCCAACAAGAACTTGCGGAAAAGCATGGTAAATATGTGCCAGTCGCCTTAAAAGTTGCGCCCGATTTAAGTGACGAAGAGATTGAGTCTATTGCTCAATCATTATTGAAATACAAAATAGACGGTTTAATTGCAACCAACACAACATTAGACCGAGCAATGGTTAAAGGTATGTCACATGCTTCAGAAGCAGGTGGTTTGAGTGGAAAACCTGTACAAAGTAAAAGTACTGCCGTGATAGCTAAATTTGCACAACATCTTAATGGGCAAATACCAATCATAGGTGTAGGTGGTATCGATAGTGTTATTGCAGCAAAAGAAAAAATTAATGCCGGCGCAAGCTTGGTGCAAATATATTCAGGTTTTATCTATCAGGGACCATCATTAGTTAAAAATATTGTTAACTACATTTAAAAATATGGCTGCCAAGTAAACGACATAATCATGTTGCTTCGCTAGTACAGCAACATGAAATATGAACGGCCCTTGAAATAAAAGTAATTGCCCTAAGTATTTAATGTTACTTTATTAAAGGCCAGTGCCTTTTAAATTTAAGGTTAAGTGATAGTGATAGAACATGAGGAGAAAGTAATGGATTATATTCCAAAAGCAGAATGGCAGTGGGTCTTTGACCAGCAACAGGGAAAGCTATCTGTTGTCGACCGTGAGCGAACCTTCCCAATTGTTTACGAATCCAATATGTTACGTTTACGAGAAAGCCAAGTGTTGTCGTTTACCGTTGATGATGTCACGCGTTATATTGAATTGTTTGAAAGTGAATCATTAAGTCACTTTGAAGAGTCTCTGCGTTGTAAAATAATCTTACATTTAATCGCAATAGATCTATTTCACAAACCAATGATGCCTAAAAGTTGGTTATTTCAAACATCAGAGCATCAACAAATACAATATAATAATGGCGAGTTAGCTATCTTAACGACCTCTGGGGTACCTGAGTCTGCTAAGTACATGGTATTGGAACAACAGGACAATTTTTGCTTATGTATGCTATTCGATGAATGTCATACTTTTTCTAATGGAAAAATATTCAAACAATTTCAGATCATTAAAGTCACCGCTGACAAATTAACGCCATGTTTAGAATCACAACCACAAGAATGGATTTCATTTCAAAATGCGGGCTAATTTTATGATTAGTTTTATGAGTAATTTTTCACTTTTACTTTTGTAATAAAAAACCGCTTATTAAGCGGTTTTTTATTAATGTTTGATAGTCGAATCACTCCATTCGGCTTAGAAAAACTAAACAGATCACTTCAACGTTCAAATATTAATCGTTACGTTTAGTTACTTCTAATAAATGGTAACCGAACTGTGTTTTAACTGGACCTTGTACTTCGCCTACTGGCGCACCGAACACAACTTTATCAAATTCAGGCACCATCATACCAGGACCAAATTCACCTAAATCGCCACCTTGTGCACCCGATGGGCAAGATGAATGTTGTTTCGCAACTGAAGCAAAATCAGTACCTGCTTCGATTTCGTTTTTTAATGTTAAGCATTGTTCTTCTGAGCTAACTAATATGTGACGTGCTTGAGCTAAAGCCATGGTAATTCCTTAAATGGTATAAAAGAGCTCGATTGTAACGGCAGAAAGTATAAGGTGCAAATATCAGTGTTCATGTGTATTGATTTTTTATAAATTATATTAATTTTAATACTTGCATATTGAAAATAAAGTCATATTATGTCGAAAAGCTGTTATTTATATTGCTCACACATCACGCGTAAATAACATCAACAAAAGCCATTTATTGTGGCGTAATATTTATTAATGAGGTCAGCATGAAACGCATTGCATTATTTTTATTAACTAACTTAGCCGTTATATTGGTGTTAGGTATTGTATTAAGTATTGTTTTTTCAGTTACAGGAATGGACTCACGAAGTATCGGTGGGCTATTGATGCTAGCAACAGTATTTGGTTTTGGTGGTTCATTCATTTCATTAGCTATGTCCAAGTGGATGGCAAAGAGAAGCACAGGAGCGGTGGTTATTACTTCCCCTAGTAATGAAACCGAACGTTGGCTACTACAAACAGTCACAAGACAAGCCAAACTAGCAGGTATTAAGACACCTGAAGTGGCAATTTATAATGCTCAGGATATGAATGCCTTTGCTACCGGCATGAAAAAAAATGATGCGTTAGTGGCTGTTAGTACTGGTTTGTTACAGCAAATGACAAGTGATGAAGCCGAAGCTGTTTTAGCTCATGAAGTCAGTCATGTTGCAAATGGAGATATGGTAACGCTTGCGTTAATCCAAGGCGTAGTTAACACCTTTGTTATTTTCCTAGCACGTGTTATAGGAGGTTTAATTGACAATGCAATGCGTAATAATAATGAAAATTCGGGGCATGGTTTCTCTTATTACATCATTGTATTTATATTAGAGATGGTATTTGGTGTACTTGCAAGTACGATTGTTATGTACTATTCACGTCAACGTGAGTTTAAAGCTGATTCAGGCTCTGCTTCACTGGTTGGTAAAAATAAGATGATTGCCGCATTACAAAAACTGCAAAGAACATCTGAGCCACAACTAGAAGGCAGCTTAATGGCATTTGGCATATCGGGTAAAAAGAAAAGTAGCTTCTTTATGTCACACCCTCCACTAGAAGATCGTATTAAAGCCTTACAAAATAGCCAGGTGATGTAACCTTATAAAGGTATCAAAGTATGAAAGCATCAAGACTATAAAGGTCTAAAAGGAATAAGGAGCTAAGTTTATTTAAATCTATCATTAGTTAATTATACTGTTAGTTAATTTTTTGTATTTTGCTCCGCAACCGGTATTTATAGCGTGTAACTTTTTATGCGCTATTTTTTTATCTGTTTTACTGTAAAATCAATGCTCTCCTAATTTAATCTGATGTGCTCGCTATGAATACCTATATCGACAAATGCCTAAAAATTGTCAGTTCTCTATGTCTTACTCTATTGATAGTGGCATGTACCCCGTATCAAAAGCCGCTGACTATCGGTGCGTCACCTTGGCCAAATTTTGAGTTTGCTTTTTTGGCAGGCGAACTGGGCTACTTAGATAAAGATAAATATTCATTACTTGAACTTACTTCTCCTACTAGCGTCATTCAAGCTTTTCAGACAGCGAAACTCGATGTTGCTTTTCTTTCATTGGATGAAGTGTTAACGCTAGTCGCTTTAGGAATCGATTTAAAAATAATCTCAGTGATTGATCGTTCTAGAGGAGGGGATGCGTTAATGGCCAAGCCCGAAATAAAGTCACTGGAAGAATTAAAATGGCACTCTATTGGTTATGAAAACAAAGCAGCTGGCGCCTTGTTATTAGATAAAGTTTTTTCGCTAACGGACTTAAATAATCAGACCGTACAACTCTTTGAAGTCAAACAAAATGAACTTAAGGATGCTTATTTACGTGGTGATATAGATGCCTTAATTGTTAAAGAGCCGGTAAAACAACAATTATTAGCATTAGGAGCAAGAGAACTTATTAACTCTAAATCCTTAAGTTTACCCATTATTAATCTAATGGTCGTTCGAGGTAGTTTACACCAAGAAAAAGAAGTGCAAATAACGCACTTTCTAAAACAATTTTATCGTGCTCAAGCATTCTATGAGAAGCATACAGCTGAAGCTTTAGCCAGCATGTCAGTAAGGTTGCAATTATATCCTTATACTCTGAAAAATGCCTTTGAGAATACGCATTTTATTCCGCCTAAAGAGGCGTTAATGTTCTTATCTGGTTCACCTTCAAATATGCAACTGCGAGCTCAAGAATTAAGTAAGTTGATGAGTGATAAAAGGATGTTAAGTCAAATACAAACAAACTTAGCGACGTTAATATCAACAGGTATCTTAGAGCAGGCAATTTATGAATAAAATTCGTAGAATTTCACTATTAATCATATTGCCCGCAATATTTCTGAGCATATTCTTTGTTTTTCAAACGATCATCTTTATTCAAGATTTTCGTCAAAGTCAAGACCAGTTATATGTCGAAGCGGAGCAAGACATCAAAGGTTTAGCTGGGCAATTACAAACCTCATTATCTAATGCTTTAATGCGCCTTGAAAAGGCGCGTGCACAAGATTTTGTCTCCACTGCTGCATTAAATGAAAATGTACAAACGGTAGCTGTGATTGACAAAAATCAACAAATTATTCTTAGCAATAACTTCCGTGAAAAATACATGTTTTCAAAACTACAACTTGAACGTTATGAAGGTGCCGTATTAAATCGTGTTATTAATGATAATGAAATTGTAGTGAAATATTTCAAACAAAGTAAAGAGTTAGTAGTTTATGCGCCTTTACAAATGATCTCTAAAGGTAATAGCTTAAACCGCAAATTTAATGGCATTATTTTTATACGCTATTCATTAGAGAGTGCCTACAGTGAGCTAACACACAGTAAGCTAATCGAGCTTATTAAGCAGTGTGCCTTATTGTTACTGACGGTCAGCTTATCCGTATATTCGCTCAACAGCTTGGTGATAGTCCCACTTAAAAGCCTTGTAACTCAGATGCGTAACTATGATTTAACAAATTTATCGGAATTAACTGATAAAGGCGTTGGCGAAATAGGATTTTTGCAGCGCACTTTTTCTGAATTAATTGTCAGCGTATCCGATAATATGAACGAGCTAGCTGGTAGTGAACAACGTTTATTATACGCACTTAGAGGCGCACGAGACGGCGTATGGGATTGGGATATAAAACGTGACCATGTATTTTTTTCCAATCGTTGGAAAGAGATATTAGGTTATCAACCGGAAGATATAAATGCAGACATTACAGAGTGGGAAACTCGTATTCATGATGATGATCTTTATAATGTGTTTAATGACTTTTGCGAGCACTTTGTAGGGCGAGACTCATTTTTTGAAAACTCTCATCGAATACGCTGCAAAAATGGGGAATACCGTTGGGTATTAACGCGAGGGCAGACAGTATCTTGGGATAGCAAAGGTAATCCGCTACGTGTGATCGGCACTATGATTGATGTTTCGGCTTACAAGGTATTGCACACCTCAATCAAATATCAGACGCAGTATGATGAAGTGACTGAATTACCAAACAGATCTGGTTTAATCGCTCATATTTCAGATGAAAATATCAGGCAAGAGAACAATGGATTATTTGGTGCGTTAATATTAATTGATGCACAACAGTTCTCAGCAATTAACGAACTTGATGGCAACCACAAAGGGGACCAACTATTAAGTTTAATCGCAAGGCGATTAGAAACACACATTAGTGTGCCCGATTATGTTGCTCGTTTACGAGGTTGTGAATTTGTTATTGTCTTATCTGATTTACATTCAGACCGCGAGCAAGCGGCTCAAATATCGATACGTTTTGCTGAGCAGGTTGCGTTAACACTCAAACAGCCGTTCAATTTAATGAGTGAAAAGCTCACCTTGAAATTTGCCTATGGCATTACGCATTTTCCAAGTGAAGGTTTGCAAGCAGAAGATGTACTTCGCCAAGCATCAATGGCGATGAAAACAGCACAGGCTAATCCATTAAATAATATTAGCTTTTTTGCAAAAGAAATAGAGGAAAAAATTAATCGTACACATCAATTACAAAGTAAAATACGTCAAGGGTTAGATAACAATGAGTTTACACTTTGCTTTCAGCCTCGTACCGATAGTAACAACAAACTAGTTGGGGCAGAAGCACTTTGCCGTTGGTATCAAGGTGACAATACTTGGGTTGAACCTGCACATTTTATCCCTGTAGCAGAAGAGTCTGATTTGATTATTCCTCTAGGAGAGTGGGTTCTTTTAAATGCTTTTACTCAATTGAAAGATTGGGTTGATGCGGGATTACCACAAAGCTTTAAAACTTTATCACTTAACGTGAGTCCTAAACAATTATTACAAGATAACTTTATCGAGACCATTGAACTGTATTTATTACAAACAGGTGTAGAGCCAAGCTTGATTGAAATAGAGATTACTGAGACAGTGTTAGTTTCTCACACTGATTTGATTATTAATAAATTGCATAAGCTATGCGGGCTTGGTTTTCGATTCGCTATTGATGACTTTGGTACGGGTTACTCTTCATTTCAATACTTAAGTATATTGCCGGTTTCAGCGCTTAAAATTGATCAGTCTTTTATTGTTAATTTGATGCAACAACACAGTCAACAACTGATTGTGACCGCTATTATCAATATGGGTAAATCTCTTAATCTAGAGGTCGTGGCTGAAGGAGTCGAAACTCAGCAACAATTAGACTTTTTGATTGAGAAAGGATGTAGCCAATTCCAAGGCTATCTAGTGAGTGCACCGTTAACGACTATTGATTTCCAAAAATTATTAAATAATATGAAACAAAAAGAAAATAAATTTGAAAATTCGACAATCAAACTTGAGAAGCCTAATAGTTAATGAAAAATATTTATAAACTCTATTTATGCTGTTTACTGAGTCTTGTTTCAAGCAACGTAGTTGCAGATGTAAGCTTTGAGATAAAAGGCATCAAAGACAATAAAGCCAGTTCAAATCTAAAAGTTTTTTTAAATGGCCTATCGGTACCAGACAATGCCGATAATGAGGCCTATTTGAATGAAGTTGTTGCAATAGGCAAAGAAAGTTTGGTGGCATTAGGGTATTACCAAGCAAAAATTACCCCTTCAGTTACTGGTGATGAGAACAAGCAAACCGTTACTGTTGATGTAGATCTTGGGACTCGCACCACAATTTCAGCCGTTGATTTACGTATTACCGGGGAAGCGTTACACGATAAAAACTTTCAGCAACTAATGCTTAACTTTCCGATCAAGGAAGGTGATTTTTTAGACCACGGTGAATACGAATCAGCTAAAAGCCGCGCCAGAAGTTTGGCGTTGCGCTATGGTTTTTTTGATGCAAAATATACTAAGTCTTCAGTTGAAGTGACGCAAAAAAACAATACCGCGATTATCCATTTGTGGTTTGAAAGTGGTAGACGATATCAGTTTGGTGATTTGATTTTTGACCTAGAAACTCCCGCTAAAGAGTTTGTCAAATCATTACTTAATTTTAAACCAGGAGACCCATTTGATACCGGAATACTAAATGCCTTCAATCAAGATCTAAACGATACCGGATATTTTAAAAGCATCACTATTTTACCCGACATACAAAAAAAGCAAGGTCGATTGATCCCTTTGCACGTCTTAACTTATATGCAACCAGAAGACTCATTTAACGCAGGTTTAGGCTTTAGTACCGACGAAGGTGTTCGTGGAAAATTTCGTTGGACACGTCCATGGATCAATCAATATGGCCACTCGTTTGAAACCAATATTACCGCCTCAGTCCCCAAACAGGAAGCGTCTGCCACCTATAAAATCCCCTTAGAAGATCCGCTTTATAACTACTTTTCAATTCAAGCGGGTTATAAAGTACTCGACCAAAACGATACCGATACTAAACAATCTGTAGTTGGTTTTAATCGTCATTGGCGTTTAGATAATGATTGGTTACGTACTATTTATCTTCGATTTGATAATGAATCGGGTACCCAAGGTCAGCAGGAGTTCTCTACCTCATTAGTTTTACCTGGTATTAGTTTTAGTCGAATTAGGAGTAAAGGTGGAATCAATATCGATTGGGGTGACAAACAGTTAGTGTATTTTGAGTTTGCGAATGAAAGTTTATTATCTACGGCTGATGCGATCAAAGTCTACGGGCAAACTAAATTTATCAGAACCTATAGTGGCCATCAGTTTATAGCGTCAGCTGAAGCTGGCGCTATTTTCTCTGACTCAATCTATAACGTGCCTTCATCGATGCGTTTCTTTACCGGAGGGGACCAAAGTATCCGAGGTTATGATTACGAGGAAGTGGCACCTAGGGATTCCGAAGATTATTTAATTGGTGGTTCATACCTTGCGACAGCAAGTCTTGAATATCGCTTTCCAATCGCCCCAAATTGGAAAATAGCTGCATTTTCCGATGTCGGTACAGCAACTGAAGATTTTTCTGAACCTCTTTCAGTAGGCACGGGTGCCGGTGTTGTGTGGGCATCGCCCGTAGGACCTATTCGTTTTTATGTTGCCGTACCATTAACTGATACTGGTGATGCATTCAAGATTCATTTAATGATTGGGCCTGAACTATGAGTTTTCTATTGTTAAGTACAAAATATCTTAAACGAATTTTCTTTACTCTTTTTGTTTTCATCATTTTAGTCATATTTGTTACTGGTTTGGGGGTATTTACGCATCAAGGTAATAACTTTATTTTTAATACCCTACAAAAATTTGAACCTAGATTAACCATATCATTAAAGCAGGGCAGTCTTTTTTATTCCCCGGTTTATGACAAAATTCGTTGGGCCGATGGTGATGCGTTATATGAGTTCAACGACCTTAGTTATGAATTTGATTGGAATTGTCTAATAGAAGAGCTGTGCCTTGAATCATTAACAATCGCAAGTACAGATATTAATATACCAGAGACAGAAACACCTGCAGAACCGGAAGACCCAAATGCAGCGCCCTTTGTTTTAGAGTTTCCTTTGCGTGTTAATATTAAAGATCTGGCTATTAACAATACCCATATCAAGGTGGCAGGTGTTGAGATCGATCTTAAACAGCTATTATTAAAAGCAGAGGGACAAGACAATAATTTAGCACTCAAAACCAGTATTAAAGGGTTAACCGTTATTTTAGCGGATGCGCAAGTTGATGACGCAACCAAAACAAGCACTTCCCAAACAAACCAACAAACACGCCAACAACTACTCTCAAGTTTCCCCGCTATTTTAACTGATGAAACGTTACCTGAAATTATCTTACCTATTAATTTAACGGCTAAGCAATTTGATCTGCAGGGCTTTAAACTAATCCAAAATAAAAAAGACTTAGTTTCTATCAATCAACTGAATAGCCAATTCACTTTTTTTGGTTCTAAATTAACTATCGGACAGTTTGCCCTAGACTTGCCAGAAGCGGATCTAGTAATCTCAGGTGATATTGACCTTAGCCAACGTTACCCGATGGATTTAGCCTTACAAGCAACACTCAAGGAAATTAAAGATCTTCAGCCTACTACATTATTAAAAGGCCAAAAAATAACGTTAAACAGTCGAGGCGATTTAGGCGAGTTACATTCTTCAATTACATTGAGCCAATTAATTAATGCAAAAATTGATAATACAGTGGATTTATACAGTGAAAACTTACCACATCAATTAACCGTCAAATGGGAGCAATTCAACTGGCCCTTATCCGGCGAACCTGAAATCTCTAGTAACAAAGGTTACCTTGCCAGTAAAGGCACCTTAAACAATTACCAATTACAACTTGATAGTCACCTTAACCTGACGGATTTACCGCCTGCGGATATCAATTTAGTGGGTAACGGTAATTTACAATCCTTTGATTTATCAACGTTGATGATTAAAGCATTACAGGGTGATATACAACTTAACGGCAATCTAAACTGGCTAAATAATCTTGCGTGGAAGGGGGATTTAAGTATTAATGACATTCACTTTAATAAATTGAGTGAAGATTATCCTGGTCAATTAAGTGGTCATATTCAACATTCTGTCAGTGTGCCGTTAACCGACAACAAACAACCAGCCTGGGCTTTTAATTTACCTGTTATAGACCTTAATGGCTCCTATCTAGAGCGCCCATTAACGATTAAGGGCAAAGCTAGCGGTAATGCTAAACAAGGTTTTAGCATTAATAATTTAGCGATTAATAATGCTGAAAATTCAATGTTAGTGAATGGTAAAGTTGCAGATAAAAATGACCTGAGTATCGATTTAGATATTCAAAACCTAACTAACATCATTGTAGATAGCCGCGGTAAAATTAAAGGTAAGGTTAACTTAGCGGGCAGCATCGATAAAATTGAAATAGACAGTAACTTAGATGTCGAAGATTTAAGTTATTTAGATAATGATATTGAAGCATTAAACATAACAGGGCAAGCCACCTTATCTGAGTTGCCTGTTGCTAACCTTGCCATTAGTGCCAAGAATATTAGAAGTAATGGTCAAAAAATAGATTCAATCAAAATAGAGCTTAAACCTAATGCGGTCGCCGATAAAAAAGTTCAGCATCAAGTTAATGTCGATTTAAAAAGTAAAATGGTCAACTCCGACTTAACGGTGCTTTTTGAACAGCAGCTTAATAGTTGGTCGGCTATTTTAAATAAGGGAGTTATTGAAACGGCACAGGGATTATTAGTGTTAAAAGACCCATTCACTGTAACCACAGAGCAAGAAACAATAAATTTAACCGCTCATTGTTGGTTAGCAACGAATAATAACAAAGATCAAAATGGACAACTTTGTATTAAAAAATTTAGTGCAGGGGAAAACGGCGATATAGAAATCAATATTGATGACTTTTTACTTTCATCATTAACACCTTTTATTCCCGATACGTTAACACTTGAAGGTGCACTTGCTGCAAATGTAGATATATTCTGGAAAAATAATCAAAAACCAAGTATTGACCTAGTGGTTAACGGTGATGCAATGGCTTTAAATATCAATACTGATAAAAACACCAAAGAAGTTATTCGTTATCCTGTAGAACAATTTCATATCGAAATGAAAACCGGCAAGCAACAAACTGACTTTAGTGTAAAAGCATTATCTGAAGGTCTTATTAACGCAAACGTTGAAGGTTATATAACACCTTATCAGACGACACCTGAAATCAATGCCTCGCTGAAATTATTAGTGCCTGATTTCGATAACTTTGCGATTTTAATTCCTCAAGTAGACAAGTTAACAGGACAACTACAAGCAGATATTAAGGTTAAAGGAAAACTTGAAAAACCTTCTTTAGCTGGACAGGTATTAATCGCTGATGCATCCGTGAGAGCGCCGAGTGCACCCTTACAAATTACTGATTTAAATGCAAAAGTAGATATAGATGACAATCAAGCAAAAATTGATGGTTACTTTTTCACAAACACCAAAAAAACCACTAAGAAAAAATCAAATTTACTACTTGATACCATAGTAGCAATTAAGGACACTGCAATAAGTACCATTAATATACCGCAACGTATTGCTAACATGCGTAATACAGATGCAGTTAATAAGGAAACTAATGGGCGTGCAGATATCAATGGTTTACTAGATTGGAATGAAGATTTGAAAGGCAAAATACACTTCGAAGCCGATCAGATGTTAATTCGAGATTATGGCAAAATAACGCTTTATGTGAGTCCTAATATTGATGTTATTTTAGATGAACACATCAATGTAGACGGAGTCATCAATGTTAATAAAGGAAACATTACAGTAAAAGAATTACCTGAAGGGGCCGTTAACGTCTCCAAAGATGTAATAGTTGTTGATGCCAAAAAGCAAGAGACTGGCGCTGATTTGCCTATTAAAATGAATGTGAAAGTATCATTAGGTGATCAACTCCGATTGCAAGCAATCGGTTTAGACTCTTATATTCACGGTGATCTCATTGTTAAAAAAGAACTGAAAAAAGACCTGACTGTTAATGGTGAACTAACCTTTTCTGAAGGAAGCTACAAAGCCTTAGCACAACAGCTAGTATTACAAAATAGTCGTATCGTTTTTCAAGGACAACCGGATGCGCCTTATCTGAACATTGAAGCTATACGTGATCCCAATGATACCCAAGATAACGTCACCGCTGGTGTACGTGTAACGGGAACGCCAGATCAATTACAGTTAACGATCTTCTCTGAACCTGCGATGTCACAACAGAATGCTTTATCATACATTACCCGAGGTTACTCTATTGCTAATGCTTCAAGTGATAGCAATAACAATCAACTTGCTTCTATATTAATAGATTTAGGGGCAGGCCAAACTGATGGTGTAATGGGGAACATCGGTAAAAGTGTTGGCATTAATGATTTATCACTCGCCTCTAGTGGGCAGGGTGATCAACAATCTGTAGGCATTAAAGGGACTATCGCACCGGGCGTTGAAGTCAGCTATGGTGTTGGTGTCTTCGACTCATTTACCATTTTTGCCATTCGCTATGAATTGTTTAAACAGTTTTATATAGAAGCTTCTAGTGGTTTGTATCAAGCGGTAGATGCTTATTATGAATGGGACTGGGATTAGTTAACTTTTTTAAAGGTAATATTGTTCCAATAATACAATCGACTTCACCATCAAATTGCTAAAGCTTTCAACTTTAATACTTGAGAGCTTTGGTCATTACTTGATCGCAATAACAAGTTGATTACAACAAATCATATTCATTTCAACCTTTGCCTATCGCTCGATTTATATCCTTCTTATGCCTTCACTTCAAAGTTTGACATCTTTTTACATTATCACTTTGAAGTTTTAATACCCCTTAAATAATCGGGGGAGAGAACGTATTTTATCAACGCTTTAAATCACTTTTTATAGTCTAAATAATAATCTATTCGATTTAAATAATAAGCGCTGTGTAACATAACTGACAACTAACGAAGAAAATAATCGACTTTATCGACATTTTTGTGTGCTTCGACGTTGCTTATTATGTAATAGGTCTATATTCTAGACTCATCAATTATATAATAATACAAACATACAAATAAACACTATTTAAGGAGTTAGATTATGACTAAACCAGTCATCGGTTTCATCGGACTTGGCCTTATGGGCGGCAACATGGTAGAAAACTTACAAACACGTGGTTTTCAAGTTAATGTAATGGATCTTAATAAAGATGCAGTTGCTGCAGTTATTGCTCGTGGTAATGCAACTGAAGTTGCTACTGGAAAAGAATTAGCAGAAAAAAGTGATATTGTAATGCTTTGTCTTACAACGTCTAAAGTTGTAGAAATGGTTGTTTACGGTGATAACGGTATCCTATCTGGTATTAAAGAAGGTTCAGTATTAATTGATTTTGGTACTTCTATTCCAGCATCTACTCGTAAAATTGGTGCAGACCTTGCTGCTAAAGGTGCAGGTATGATCGATGCGCCACTTGGACGTACTCCTGCACACGCCAAAGATGGTTTATTAAACATCATGGCAGCCGGTGACTTAGAAACATTTAATAAAGTTAAACCTGTACTAGAAGAACAAGGTGAAAATGTATTCCACCTTGGTGCTTTGGGTGCTGGTCATACAACTAAATTAATCAATAACTTCATGGGCATGACAACAGTAACAGCAATGTCTCAAGCATTTGCAGTTGCAGATAAAGCAGGCGTTGATCGTCAACAATTGTTCGATATCATGTCGACAGGTCCTTCTAACTCACCATTTATGGGCTTCTGTAAAAAATATGCAGTAGATGGCGTAAGTGACTTAGGTTTCTCTATTGCTAATGCCAATAAAGATTTAGGTTATTTCCTAGAAATGGTTAAAGACTTAGGTACTGTTTCAGAAATTGCTGAAGGTACTTCTGCAAATCTACAAGCAGCAGTTGATGCGGATATGGGTAACGGAAACGTACCAGAAATCTTTGATTATTTTTTAAAACTAAATAAATAATACTCAAAAAAGCTATCAGTACACTAAGCTTGATATAATAAAAGTGAAAACCTGATTTTATATCAACGAGTTAAATAGATATTTACAGTGCTGTTATTTTTGTGTTGTTCAAGGTTAACGACTCAACTAATAAGTAATTATTGGAAGATTGTTAAAGGTAAACAACCACAAAAGTAGCAGTGCTGTTTTTTTTTGCTTATGCTTATCTTTGTGAGGTTTTATTATCGACTAACAGATTTTCATATGTAGTTTCTATTTAGCTATCTGCGTAGTCCTTGGTAGTTTTCTGTATCGCCTTCCTATATGGTTTCTATTTAGCTGTTATGTAGTTGCTATGTAGTTTTCTGTGTAGCGTTCCAAGTACAACTACTGTACCTTTTCTGGTAAAACAACAATGATTTCAATAAGGTAACTTTTAAAATCCCGAGCTCATTAGTTCGACCTTATTCCATTCCCTAGATTCAACATCGATAGTATACATCCTTTAAATGTAATCATGTTACATCATGCCTTGTACCGTTAATTCAGCAAATAGCTGATCATTATTGTTGGTTAAAATACATCACTTCTGGGCTAGAAATTCTGCTAAGGGACAACCATTCGACACAATTTTTGCATTAAATTAGTGCATTATTCCTGACCAGTAATTGAGCATATTTGATGAACTTAATCACATTAACTGTATTGAATTTGTATTAGTGACGGAATAATGCATATGGATGGGTAATTGGCATCTAAGTATTTGTAGTACTTAATCAATAATACAACAGAGGAAAGTGTTATTTATTGTCATTAATTTTTATCGTTTCTACAATAAATAGTTGCTATATAAAGGAGGACGAACCGATTTTGAGTCACTTTAACAGTTGATCACAAAACCGATTTATCATTAATATTTATAAAGTAAACGGTACAATTATTTTGTTAAACATTATTAACATCAGCTTATTAATTAATGAATTTAATTAATTAATACCTTACTTAAGCCCTTTAACTAAGTCGTCAGCTAATTTATTCATTAATTGAAAATAAGCATCTGGTCCTGCAGCAATATTCGCACCTAGTGGATCTAACGTTGCTGTTTTTGCTCCAGTATCTTCAATAATGGTAGTAACTAATTTTGATTCAAATTGAGGCTCACTGAATACTGCACGTGCTTTCAAGTCTCGCACTTTTTTACGTATTTCAGTAATTCTTTTCGCTCCAGGTTTTTTTTCAGGATCAATGGTTACTGAACCAACAGCATTTAAGTTATAACTTGTTTCGAAATATTGATATGCAGAATGGAACACTAAATAAGGAACTGTTTGTATTGGCCCTAGTTTTTGCTGTAGTTGTTGATCAAGCTTTGTTATTTTTGCTGTCACTTTCACTGTATTTATTTCATATTGCTTGGTATTTGCAGGATCTATTTCAATTAGCACTTTGCTAGTTTGCTCAACAATTTTTTGAGCGATACTAGGTGAAAGCCAGATATGTAGGTCCATCGAACCTTCATGATCGTCGTCGTGGCTATCATGTGCAGTGTGCTCTTCATGATCGTTATGGTCATCATCATGTGCAGTGTGCTCTTTATGATCGTCGTCGTGGTCATCATGTGCTGCATACTCTTTATGATCGTCGTCGTGGTCATCATGTGCAGCGTGCTCTTTATGAGCGTCGACGTGGTCATCATGTGCTGCGTGCTCTTTATGATCGTCGTCGTGGTCATCATGTGCTGCATGCTCTTTATGATCATGATGTTCCCAGCTTCCAGAGTCTCGTTTTGTCAACAATGATGCTGCTAGCTGATCTGCTAGCTCAAGTTTTTTGGCATCTTTTGCTAAGGTTTTTAATGGCTTATCAAGAAAGCTTTCCAGCTTATGACCAACCCAAATAACCAGATCAGCATGTGATAATGTTCTCGCTTCTGATGGGCGTAAAGTATATCCATGTGGTGAACCACTTTTAACGATCAGCTGTGGTGTCCCAACGCCTTCCATAACACCACTCACCAAAGAGTGAATTGGTTTAATACTAACAGCAACCTGTGGGCTTTCAGCCGCATTTACTGAATGTTGTAATAGGGCTGTAATCAATATCAATGGGGATAATAATTTTTTCATCTTGCCTTCTCTTAAGTAGTTTATGAAAGTTGTTATATTATAACGATACGTAGTGTTATAATATAACTTAAAGTTTTGTTATAAGATAACATTACTTGTTTTTAATTTGTATTGTTAATGTACAATTTTCTATTAGTAAATAGTTGCTTATAAAAATTAGATAACACTAAGTAATCATTGAACAAGCTAAGCTTTACAATATTTTTAGCCGAGTAAGGAATAAAAAATAATATGAATACAGCATTACTTAATTTAAATGCAATCAACCTAGTATTAGGAGAACGAACGCTTTTAGAGAATATTAATTTACAGCTAAATACCGCTGAAATAGTCACCATCGTTGGACCAAATGGTGCAGGTAAAACATCATTATTACGTGTCGCACTTGGATTACAAAAGCCAACCTCCGGTACTGTTCAGCTTGCCGATAATATAACCATTGGTTATGTGCCTCAAAAAATTCATATTGATCCGACTTTTCCAATGACTGTCAGACGTTTTTTAGCATTAGCAAAGACAGCTCATAAAAAACCGTTTGAAGAATTACTAGCAGAAGTCGGTGCTGAACATATTATCGATGCTCCGTTACACACATTATCAGGCGGAGAATTACAACGCTTATTGATGGCACGCGCATTAATACGAAATCCCAATATATTAGTGTTGGATGAACCGGTGCAAGGTGTAGATGTGCATGGCCAATCTGAACTCTATAGCCTAATCAGTCGAGTTCGAACGGAAAGAAACTGTGCCGTTTTGATGGTGTCACATGATCTTCATCTTGTTATGTCATCTACTGATCGGGTGTTGTGTTTAAATCAGCATATCTGTTGTAGCGGTACGCCTGAAGTCGTTGTTAGTCATCCTGCTTATGCGCAGTTGTTTGGAAAGCATGCAGCAAGTCATTTGGCATTGTACGTTCATGAAAAAAGTCACGAACACAAGCATGCACTCTCTCAGGAGCTTGAACACAGTCATCAACATAACCAATTATGTGAACATTCAGGGGGTAAAAAAAGTGATTGATGATTTCTTATTAAGAGCTTTAATAGGGGGCATTGGTGTAGCATTAGTTGCGGGCCCCTTTGGTTCTTTTGTAGTCTGGCGCCGTTTAGCTTATTTTGGAGATACTTTATCTCATTCTGCATTACTAGGTGTTGCTTTAGGTTTTATTTTAAATATTAACCTGACGCTGGGGATTTTTATTATTTGCCAAACATTAGCTATATTACTTTTTGTTAGCCAGTATCAACGTCAATTAACCAGTGATACCTTACTCGGTATTCTTTCACATGGTTCACTTTCTTTGGGTTTAGTGGCCTTAGCGTATATGGATGATGTAAGAATAGATTTAGTCGGCTATCTGTTTGGCGATATCCTGGCAATAAGTGCGACCGATCTGTATTGGATTTATGGTGCAGGTGGCGTTGCTCTTTTAGGGCTAATGTGGATTTGGAAACCACTATTATCGATCACTATCCATGAAGATTTAGCACGAGTTGAAGGGCTTCCTGTGGATCGCACCAATTGGCTTTTTTTAGGCTTGATAGCTTTAACCGTCGCGATCATGATGAAAGTGGTGGGTATGTTATTAGTCACGGCTTTATTAATTATTCCCGCTGCGACCGCTCGTCGTTTTGCTAGCACACCGGAAATGATGGCCATATTAGCAATTGTTATTGGTTGCTTTTCGGTCATTGGCGGATTACTTGGTTCCTATTATTACGATACACCATCGGGCCCATCGATTGTCGTCAGCGGTTGTTTGTTGTTTTTACTGAGTATAATTATTCCTAGAAAATGATTGCAATAATTTTGTATCGTTACAGAACTGCTCCAAACACGCGCTAGAAAATAGCTTTAGATTCTCGATGATTCCGATTAATATCTTAAACATAGTCGCTCGAATAGGAGGTTCAGATGTTAATGAGAGAAAATACCGGACTTATTGTCGTTGATATTCAGGGAAAACTAGCGCGTTTAGTGGATGAAAGTGATGTTTTGATCGATCATTGTGAAAAATTAATCAAAGGGGCACTGGCGCTTGATCTACCTATCATCTGGCTAGAACAAAACCCGGAAAAGTTAGGTTCTACCGTTGATGAGCTTAGTGTTTTACTTGATGATATCGAACTGATAACAAAATATACCTTCAATGCTTGTGAATCACCTGATTTTCTAGATTTAATCGGAGCTACCAATGTATCAACTTGGTTAATATGCGGCATTGAAGCACATATTTGTGTATATCAAACCGCAAAAGGTCTTACGGAGCTAGGTTATAAGGTAGAGCTTGTTAGTGATTGTATCGGCTCTCGACTTGCTGTTAATAAGCAACTTGCTATTAATGCATTACAAAATAGTGGCGTTAATACGACAGGATTAGAGATGTGCTTATATGAACTAGTAAAAGATTGCCGAGATCCTGAATTTAAACAAATATTAGAATTAATCCGTTAAACTTGTTATGTCGATGAATACACCAGCACCTTTAGTTACTGTTAATGTCGTTAACGTTTTCGTCGTTACTATTTTGGCGGTGACAGTAGTAGAAGTGATGTTATTACTTGTGCTTGTATCACTCAAGGGAGCTGCAGATTTGCTGTTAAAACTGTTTGTTAACCAGGGTTCTACTTTTAAACGTAATAAACTATTTTTAGGTAACTCAACAACATAAGCATTTCCATTACTTGTTTTTAGGTGCAGGTTACAATCACTATTGGCATAATAGGCGCTAAATAACCGTTGGTTAGAACCTGATATTACTAACGTTCGCCCAAGCTTCATGACAGTAACCTTTGCCGTTGTATCCGTTTTTCTAACCATAATATTCAAATCTTCAATTCCTCCATCATGAAGAGTTGCTAAGGTTTTATCTCCTCCATCAAAATGAGCCATATCTAATGGCCTGGTTAATTCATGTACATCGCTAGCGCTATGATCCTGTTGTTGATGTGAATGTTCAAGTGTTATTCCTTGACCTGACAGCAGCACTAGAGTCCGCTGTAAGTGGCTAAAGTCAGAAAAAATGCCATCTTCGACCACACTCGCTTGGCTAATGCGAAAACATAACCCGTTTTTATCGTCGTAACGTTCAATTTCAAGCGTAGTGCCAAGACCATTTTTCCAGGGCATCGATTTGTATTGCTGTGGTAATAGTATTTGATATTCAAGCACGTTATTTACCTTGGTTGGAATTACTCATCTCATGCCTGCCCATACAAGATTTCATATGAGCAGGGAAATAGCTATTTCGCTTCGACTTGATACAGTAAATCCTAATGGCTAATTTATAAGTTCATCAAGCAGCGCATCATCTGCAATGTTTGGAATAGTTACTTTAAGGTTTGGTTCCATTTCCATGGCGCGTTTAATCGCAAATACTGCACCGTCGTTTCGCGCCCAACTTCTTCTTGAAATACCATTGTTTACATCCCAATGCAGCATCGATTTAACACGACGATCGCAGTCTTCTGAACCGTCTAACATCATGCCAAAACCACCGTTGATCACTTCACCCCAACCAACACCGCCTCCATTGTGGATACTGACCCAGGTTGCTCCACGGAATGAATCACCAATCACATTATGAATTGCCATATCAGCAGTAAATTGAGAACCATCGTAGATATTTGATGTTTCGCGATAGGGCGAGTCTGTCCCTGATACATCGTGGTGATCTCGCCCTAAAATCACTGGTGCTGTTAATCTTCCTTCTTTGATTGCTTTATTAAAAGCGATGGCAATTTTCATACGGCCTTCAGCATCGGCATATAGAATTCTAGCTTGAGACCCAACCACCATTTTATTTTCTTTCGCTTCTTGGATCCAAAGTAAGTTATCAGCAATCTGCTGTTTTATTTCAATTGGAGCAGTCTTGTGCATTTCCAGTAATACTTCTGCTGCAATTTGATCCGTGGTATCAAGATCTTTACCATCAGATGATGCACATACCCATCTAAAGGGGCCAAAGCCATAGTCAAAACACATAGGACCCATAATATCTTGCACATAGGAAGCGTATTTAAATGAACCATCTTGATTTAAAATATTCGCGCCAGCACGACTTGCTTCCAACAAAAATGCATTACCATAATCAAAAAAGTACATGCCTTTAGTAGTTAATGTATTAATTGCATTTACGTGTCTTTTTAAAGTATTGTGTACCGCTTGTTTAAATTTTTCTGGGTCATTAGCCATCATCTCATTGGCTTCTTCAAAACTATAATCTATTGGGTAATAACCACCAGCCCAAGGGTTATGTAGCGAAGTCTGGTCGGAACCCAGGTCAATTGTAATATCTTCAATTGCTAAGCGTTCCCACAGATCAACGATATTACCAAGATAAGCTAAAGAAACAGGGGTGTTCTCCTTGATTGCTAAACGAATACGTTCAATCAGCTTATCCATCTCTTCATGTACTTCGTCAACCCAACCCTGTTGATGCCTTTTATAAGCCGCTTTAGGGTTAACTTCAGCAACAATACCAATCGTTTTCGCAATAACCGCAGCTTTTGGCTGTGCACCACTCATGCCACCTAAACCTGAAGTAACAAAGATAGGCAATACAGATTGGTCACGGTTCTTGATCATTCGTACTGCATTTAATACCGTAATAGTGGTGCCATGAACAATACCCTGTGGACCAATATACATAAACGAACCTGCGGTCATTTGACCGTATTGAGTCACACCAAGCGCATTGAATTTTTCCCAATCGTCCGGTTTAGAATAGTTTGGGATCATCATCCCGTTTGTTACGACCACTCTAGGTGCATCTTTATGTGATGGATATAACCCCATTGGATGCCCAGAGTATAAAACTAAGGTTTGCTGATCAGTCATTTCAGCCAGATATTTCATGGTCAAAAGATATTGCGCCCAGTTCGAAAAAACAGACCCATTGCCTCCATAGGTAATTAATTCTTCAGGGTGTTGTGCTATTGCAGCGTCAAGGTTATTACTAAGCATCAACATAATAGCCGCTGCTTGTTTTGATTGATGTGGAAACTCATCAATTGATCTTGCTGATATTTTATAATTTGGGATAAAACGGTACATATAAATTCTACCGTGATTTTGTAGCTCTTCGTAGAACTCCTCAGCAAGAACTTGATGATGTTTAGGAGAGAAATACCTTAATGCATTTTTTATCGCTAATTTTTTTTCAGTGGGAGTTAAAATATCTTTTCTTTTAGGGGCGTGGCTCAACTCGATATTACGCTGTTTTTTTTCTGGTAGCGTGTTTGGGATCCCTTCTAAAATCATCTCTTTAAAATTCATTATCTGTTTTCCTTAATATTTAAATCGCTTGGGTTACCAGCTGCGAGTAAAGCCTGAAATAGTTGTTGTAAAAGCGCACTTACTTGTATTTTTTTAGCAGGATCGAGTTGATAGTTATTAGCGTTATCCTTGAGGTAAGTTGCCTGTGATAACTCTAATTGAATGGCATGAATCTGCTGTTGCGGCTTGCCGAATGAACGAGTGATATAACCGCCTTTAAAGCGACCGTTACTCACTTGCTGATAGGGGGTTGCAGCGATGACTTTGTCTACAATATTTAACAACGTAGGTGCACAAGCAACCCCATCATTATTTCCAAAGTTGAAATCAGGTAATTTTCCTGTAAATAACATGGGCACAAATGCTGCGATGCTATGTGCATCGAACAAAATCGCATAACCAAACTTATTTTTAATACGTGTTAGTTCATCATTGATTTTTTGGTGGTAGGGTGCCCAGATTTTTGTTTTTATTTGTATTTTCAATGCTTCTGAATGTATTTGATCGGCTAAGAATACCGGCTGCTCAGAAAACAAAATGTCAGGAAATAGTCCTGTTGTTTTACTGGCATACAGTGGCTGATCATCAGAAGGTCTATTTAAATCGATCACATAACGAGAATAATTAGCACTAATATTACTGATATTCATCGTTTGCAAAAAATCATAAAGTTCAGGTATAAACCAATCTGTGTCTGGTAATACTTTCGCTTGTTCGGTCATTCTTTGCTGCATACCAGTAATAAGTTTGGTACCTGAATGTGGCATGCTGACCAGGATCGGACTATCACCTTGAAAAAAATTAAAGGGAGATAGTATTTTATTTCCTTCATTTTCTACTACCCCTCCTAAGTCATTAGCCATGAGTAATTTCTCCTGCTTTAACACGCGTTTTCAAAAGTTCACCACCTATCCAGTAACTTAATTCACCGGGACTTTGTACATTCCAGCAAACGAAGTCGGCGACTTTTCCAATAGTTAATTCGCCATGTGTTTCAGCTAAACCAAGTGCTTTAGCTGCATGAATGGTCACACCCGCTAGGGCTTCCTCTGGAGTAAGAGAAAATAAAGTACAAGCCATGTTCATCATTAATCGTAGTGAAAGTACAGGAGAGGTCCCTGGATTTGAATCGGTAGCGATAGCCATTGCCACGTTATATTGTCGCAGTGCTGCAATAGGTGGCTTTTGTGTCTCTTTTAAGGTAAAAAACGCCCCCGGTAATAACACCGCAACCGTTTCTGCGTCGGCCATGGCTTTTACATCTTGTTCGGTTATATATTCGATATGATCCGCTGAAAGTGCCTTAAAGTCGGTCGCCAGCTCTGCACCACCTTGATAAGATAATTGTTCAGCGTGGATTTTAACGGGTAACCCTAAAGATTGTGCGGTGCTGAAATAACGTGCTACCTGCTCTTTGCTAAAACCAATATTTTCACAAAAAGCATCGACGGCATCAGCCAGTTTTAATCTAGCGACTTCAGGTAGCAACTCATCACATAGATAATCAATGTAAGCATCTGCTTGCCCCTTAAACTCTAGAGGTAAAGCATGCGCAGCTAAGCAAGTGGTTTTAACTTCAACGGGAAGTTTGGTTGCTAAAGCACGAGCTGCCTGCAACATTTTTATTTCGTGTTCAGTAGATAACCCATAACCGGATTTAATTTCCACAGTAGTCACACCGTCTTTGATCAGCGCCTGTAACCTAGCTTGTGCAGATTGTATTAATTGTTGCTCGGTTGCTTCTCGTGTTGATTTAACTGAAGCTGCAATACCGCCGCCATTTTCAGAGATAGCTTTATAACTCACGCCATTTAGCCTCTGTTCAAATTCAGTGGCACGATTACCGCCAAAAACTAAATGTGTGTGACAATCAATTAATCCAGGAGTCACCCAGCCACCGCCAAGGTTGTGCTCTATTTTGGATTGATGAGTAGGTAAGTCGGCTTCCTTTCCAATCCAACTTATACGTTGTTTTGTAACGCCGATTGCTGCGTGTTCTATGCAGTGATATTGACCACTGCGCATTGTTGCAGCATGAAACCCTGTCCAAAGTGAATCAAATTTTAGAGAAGTACCCATAAATGCCCCGCAGCTATATTGAAATATTAAGCTTAAAAAATGATCTTCAATAGAAGTATACTTCCCTCAAACACCATCAAATTGTTAGCGTTACTTTTAATTAACCAAAACAAGTTTTTGTATGGTTATTCATTAATCACGAGGTCATAGACTCGGCAATAATTGTGAAGGCATCAGTTCATTATGTACGGCTTGTGCTAACAAGTTATTCGCTTTTTCAATATCTGCCGCAAAGTAACGGTCTTTATCATAAAATGCGACTTGTGCGCGCAATTCTGCTTTTGCTTGTTCTAATGCATCAGAAGATTTAAGTGGTGCTCGGAAATCAATACCTTGAGCTGCGGACAGAATTTCAACGGCTAAAATTCCCCGTGTGTTTTCAGACATATCTTTTAAACGACGCGCTGCAAAAGTTGCCATCGAAACATGGTCTTCTTGATTTGCGGAAGTGGGCAAACTATCTACAGAGGCTGGATGCGCAAAGCTTTTATTCTCACTCGCTAATGCCGCTGCCGTCACTTGCGCGATCATAAAGCCAGAGTTAACACCGCCATTATTAACTAAAAATGGCGGTAACTTACTTAAGCCACTGTCAATCAATAAGGCCATACGACGTTCCGATAAACTACCAATCTCAGCAATTGCTAATGCTAGATTATCTGCGGCAAACGCAACAGGCTCAGCATGGAAATTACCCGCTGAAATAATGTCGCCATCTTGTGCAAACACTAACGGATTATCAGAAACTGAATTTGCTTCAATATGTAATGTTTTAGCTGAATTACGAATTTGATCTAAACAAGCCCCCATGACTTGTGGTTGGCAACGTAAAGAGTAAGGGTCTTGTACTTTCTCACAATCAACATGAGATTCACTTATTGCACTGCTGTCACGTAATAAATGGCGATACGCAGCGGCCGCATCTATTTGTCCTTGATGGCCACGAACTTGATGAACACGATCATCAAAAGGGCTGCGGCTACCTAGTGCAGCTTCAACAGATAACGAACCACAAACAATGGCAGAAGCAAATAAATCTTCGGCATGAAATAAACCTTCTAAAGCAAAAGCTGTTGAGGCTTGCGTACCATTAAGTAACGCTAAACCTTCTTTTGGTGCCAGTGTAATAGGTTGAAGGCCAGCAATCGCTAATGCAGCCTGCCCAGAGATGATCTCACCTTTATAGCGTGCTTGACCTTCACCTAAAAGTACGGCACTCATGTGAGCTAAGGGTGCAAGGTCACCAGAGGCACCAACTGAACCTTTTTGTGGAATACATGGATAAACTTGTTTATTAACCAAGGTGATCAAGGCTTCAATCACTGATAAGCGAATGCCAGAGTACCCACGTGCTAAGCTGTTTACTTTTAATGTCATCACCAATTTTACGGTAGCATCACTCATTAATTTACCAATACCTGCAGCGTGCGATAGTACGATACTACGTTGCAATTCATCTAAATCTTCAGTTTTAATACGGGTGTTGGCGAGTAGACCAAATCCAGTATTAATTCCGTAGACGGCACGGTCATCGGCAATAACATCATTAACTATCTGATTACTGGCGTGGATCCCTTCAATGGCACTTTCATGCAAAGATATTTTTACGGCTTCACGGCTAATCTTGCGTAATTCATTAAGCGTCAGTTTTCCTGGATTAATGGTCAATTCAAACATAGTGTAAGTCTCCATAACATGCGTTACTTAGTTTTACCTATCTGTTGGAAGATAGATAAAACTTGTATTTTGTTCAGTAAATGTAATTACACGCAATTAAATGTACATGTATATACAACTATAAATTTGATACTAATAGCATTTAATATTCGGTGCAAGTCATTTGTAAAAGTAATGATGTGTATTTTAGTAAATATGTGATCTTACTTTTTACGTAGGAAAAGTGGCTCAGTTTAATACGTCAGTTAATGTCAAAAATTGTTCTCTTGATAAAAAATTCAATAAAAAGCCAGTGCTTTTAATAAGTATGATTAGTACAAAGTGGCAAAGTAATAGCAGAACATTGCAGTCTGCTATTACTTAAATGGATAAGTGGGTTTTATATCAAAAGGCTAAAAGAGCTATACATTTAATACGATAAAATAATACGTCATTCAAATATAAGACTATTTACCGCCAAAATGGCCGAAGAGTTGAAACCGTGAGCCAGGAGAAAGCAAGCGGGCGGTCGTTACTAATTGGTCATCACACCAGGTGCGGCGTTTTATTTGTAAACAAGGTTCATTAGCTTGAATTTGTAATAGTCTACATTCGTTAGCTGAAGGCATTACTGCTTCAACAAGGTGCTCACCCTCTGTCATAGGTGCCACTTTCATCAGGTAATCATAGGTCTCATTCTGTTGAAAATCTTGCTTGTCATAGTCTGGAGCCAGGGTCGCATTGACTACTCGCTCTTCAATTTGAATCGGTAGATCATTCTCAAAATGTACGATGGTTGCACGAAATATCGTATGATTGGTGCGTACTGAAAGGTTGATAGCCTCTTCCATACTCGCATTAGTGCGTATTATCTCGATTAACTCCGCGCGATGTTGATTACCCCGTTGCGCAATTTCATCGGCGATATTATGGATCTCAGAAAGTGCTGAATGGGTTTTCTTCTTCGCAACAAAAGTACCGACACCTTGTTGTCTAATTAAGATCCCTTCATCAGTTAACTCTCTAAGCGCACGATTCACCGTCATTCGACTTACACCTAGTGCTTTAACCATCTCCGATTCTGAAGGTACACGTTGGTTAGCTTGCCATTCACCACTGTTAATTTTTAGGCAGATTGCTTGTTTCACGCGCGCATAAATAGGGGCTGGAGAGTCCTCTATCGACTGAGAAAGCTTGTTCATCATGCTACTGGTAGTTTCGGTCACGATTTTACCTTGTTTAAAAGAGGGGGCAATTAATACAACGTTTAAAAATAAAACGGTTTAATAAGCAATTATACCCAGTATTTTGTAGTTATAACAGATAGGAGATAGATTCAAGTTTATCTTGTATATACAAGATAGGTTAGGCTACACTCATAAACACTTTTTAGTGTGTATTTTTAATAAATTATAGTGGAATTGTTTTATGACTGAACAGGTTTATTTTGCAAAACAAGCATTGTTAGCAAATGGATGGGCAGATAATGTTCGCTTCGACGTCATCGATGGTTGCATCAAAAGCATCGCTACCAACGTAGTGGCAAACAAGGCAATCTGTTTAAATGGGCCAGTGTTACCTACAATTGCAAACCTTCACTCACATGCTTTTCAACGCGTTATGGCTGGAATGGCTGAAGTTAGCTTAGATCCTAAAGACAGCTTTTGGAGTTGGCGAGACCTGATGTATAAAATGGTTGAGCAACTCACTCCCAATGATGTGCGTATTATTGCAACCCAACTGTATATTGATATGCTCAAAGCGGGTTATACCCAAGTTGCAGAGTTTCATTATTTACACCACCAACAAAATGGCCAAGCCTACTCTCAAATCAATGAAATGGCAGAACAATTAATGCACGCCGCTGATACAGCTGGAATAGGTTTAACACTACTACCTGTGCTTTATGCACATTCAGGTTTTGCAGGGCAAGCGCCTAACAGCGGACAAAAGCGGTTCATCAACAATAGTGACCAATATTTAGCATTGCATCAGGCCTGTGAAAAACAATTCGTAGATCATCCATTACATCGTTTAGGCATTTGCTTCCATTCATTAAGAGCCGTCACTCAAGAGCAAATACAAACAGTATTAAGCGCGACATCCAATCAAATACCTATTCATATCCATATAGCAGAACAACAAAAAGAGGTACAAGATTGTTTGGCCTGGAGTGGTCAACGTCCAGTGCAATGGTTAAATAATGAAATAGGCATCGATCAACGTTGGTGTTTAGTGCATGCCACACACCTTGATAAAGATGAATTATTCACAATCGCTAAAAGCAAAGCAGTCGTTGGCTTATGTCCAACAACAGAAGCAAACCTCGGCGATGGTATTTTCCCTGCGGTAGCATTTATGGAAGCTCAAGGGCGTTGGGGAATTGGTTCGGACAGCCATGTTAGTTTGTCACTAGTAGAAGAATTGCGATCGCTGGAATACGGCCAGCGACTACGAGATCAACAACGTAATCGGCTTTATAGTGATCAACAGAATCATGTAGGTGACTTTTTATTAAACCAAGCACGACTTGGCGGGAATCAAGCAGCACAAGTAAAATTAGGTTTAGCAGTAGGACACCGAGCTGACTTTATGGTGCTAGATAATCAACACCCTTTTATTGCTGCAAGTAACAATGAAGATATTATTAACCGTTGGTTATTTGCTTGTAATGAAAACCTAATCAAGCATGTTTACGTAGCAGGAAAACCTGTGATCAGCGATTTCAAACATATCAATGAAGATCTCGCTAGGTCAGAATTTACTGCATTATTAAAGAGACTGTTTATGGGTTAAAAATTAACAGTAACAGTTTTATATGGAGTTTAAAAAAGTCCGTTATTGTACCTTATTCATTTTTGTACACTTTACATTCGCTAATTAGCATTAATAATGGGTAGCATTGAGGCTAGGCAGCATTGGATCTAGGTAGATAACTTAATATGAATGGATCCCATTATGATTCAAGATACACAAATTAATAGGTTAATTCTTATGGAAAATTACAGCGCCATCTTTTTTCACAAACTGAGATGTTTAGTTGGTGCAGTAAAGGCAAGTTGAGTGAAGAGCACTTTTGTTTATGTTATAAATGAAGCAAACGGTTAAATGGTTAGCTCAATCATCAGACTGTACAAGAGGGGGAACATAGTTTTTGACTATATATTCACCCCCCCTATTAAACTTCTTGGTAAAGCGGACTCTCTAATGGACTTAAGTGTTAAACAAAAATTTGAAACCTACCCTGAACATATTGCTGTTTTACTGAATACAATTCGAAATATAATTTTTAGCATTGCTAAGCAAGATGGAATAACTGATATCACGGAAACCTTAAAGTGGGGCGAACCGAGTTACGTTTGCAAAACAGGGAGTACGGTTCGATTTGATTGGAAAGCAAATCATCCTGAGCAGTATTGTATTTACTTTAATTGTAAAACATCACTCGTTGATACATTTAAAGAAGTCTATGGCGATATTTTTAAATATGATGGTAATCGCGCAATCATCTTAAAAATTGACCAACCAGTACCTCAAGAGTTAGCACATTGTATTTCTATGTCTTTACGTTACAAGAAAATTAAACATTTAGATTTATTAGGAGCATAAAAATAATGGGAATTTTATTGTTTCTGATTCAATGAACTAAAGGTAATTTTAATCATTTTCTACGCGTTATACAAAGCCACGCTTTATCATCGCCACGGTGTATTTTCAAAATAAAAAGTTCCATTATTAACTAACCACATCAAATAAGTTGTTCAGCTGAATCAATCGCAGCTCTCGCTTTAACCAATGAACAACCAGATGCTGCAACTAATTCATTGACTGTGATATCTGGGTTCGATTTCAATAAGAGTGATAAATCTACGCTTGCTTTTGGTAATGCTTTATCAATCGCTTCTGCAATCCAAAGACTATTATTTTCCCTAAAATATAGACTGAGTTGAATAAGATCTTTTTTAGCCCCTACCAACCCCCAATTTTTAGAACGACGAATACGCTTTAAACTACATCGATGTTGAATAGCCAGTTCTACCATTAATGCTTTAGAATCGATACGATGAATAAAATTATTCAACTTGATGGATAACAACTCTGAAACATTATTTAACACATTGTGCCTTTAATAAGTTAACGGCTTTGCCGAATGGGAATAATGTAAAACCATGATAACAAAAATATAATATAAAGTTAGTCAGGTTATTACTAGGGAAACGATTGAGCTAAAGGCAAGGATTAGATGCACATCAATTCGCCAGTAATACTATCACCATGCACTAACTTCTGCTTGTACTTATAACAAACTCACTTATAATTTAACTGTTTATTTATACAGTTAAATTGTGAGCGTTATTATGAACTTCATTCTGATTACAGCAAGTGCAGGCATTACCGGCTTTGAAAGCCCGGCAAGTGACTATTTACAATTACCATTAAGCTTGGATGCACTGCTTGTCGAGCACCCAAATGCCACCTTTATTGGTAAAGCAGATGGTCACTCCATGCAAGGTGTTGGTATATACAGTGGTGATATCCTTATTGTCGATAGACATGTCACGGTTAAAAACAACGACGTGATCGTCGCTAATTATAACGGTGAGTTTATTTGTAAAATCATTAATATAAATGAGCGTTTGTTGCTCTCGGCTAACCCTCGCTATAAAACTATCCCTATTAATGAAGACGATCAATTTACAATCGAAGGTGTGGTCACACGTTCAATTCGTTGCCACCGAAGCAGTCAGTTATTAGCGGCCAATCTATAGTGTTTGCTTTAGTCGATGCTAACTCATTCTATTGCAGCGCTGAACAAGTGTTTCGGCCAGAGTGGCGAGGAAAGCCGATCATCGTATTGTCTAATAATGATGGCTGTATTGTAGCCGCCAACAAACAAGCGCTTGCATTGGGCATTAAAAAATTCCAACCCTTTTTTAAAGTGCGTTATCTTTGTGAAAAAAAAGGTATTATCGTCTGTTCTTCAAACTATGAACTCTACGCAGACTTGTCGCATAAAATGATGCAAATAATAGGGCGCTTTGCACCAGAGCAACATATCTATTCGATTGACGAATCATTCTTAGATTTTAGTCACTGTTGCCATAACATTGCAGATTTAACCATTCAGGCAGAAAAAATACGTCGTGCCGTGTGGAAGGAAACTCGCTTACCGGTTTGTGTAGGGTTAGGCGAAACCTTAACCTTAGCAAAAGTCGCTAATCATGTTGCCAAAAAATGGCCTGGTTTTAACGGTGTCTGCTTGCTAGATAATGATCAGTTTAAAGAAGATGTTTTTGCACAATTATCACCGCTTGACGTATGGGGAATCGGTAAAAAAACCAATCAAAAATTAGCCCAAAATGGTATCAAAACTGTATTACAACTGAGTAAAGCTAACCTTAAACTATTACCCAAAAGTTTATTTAATGTCGAGTTACAACGCACAATCAATGAGCTAAATGGCCAACCTTGTAAGATATGGGATGGTGTAAGGGCAGATAAACTACAAATATTTTCAACACGTAGTGTTGGGAAACGTATTACGGATATTCAAAGCCTAAATCAAGCATTAGCCAAACATATTGCCATTGCCTGCGTAAAAGCCAGAGAACAATATTCACTATGCAGTACATTATTAGCGTTTGCATCAAGTAGCCCCTTTGATAAATCACCGGCGAGTTATAAAGTAATTGTCCACTTATCTCAGGCCACTAACGACACTTCGCAACTGCTACATGTAATCAGCGAGAATATACATCTGCTATTTAAACCCGGTGTTCGATATTACAAGATTGGCGTTGCGTTATTGAATTTAAGTAGTCAAAAACACCAACAATTTGATCTATTCAATCCAAGTGAACATAACGCGTCATTGATGAAAATGTTAGATGAAATCAATCACCGCTATGGTACAAATAGCTTATTTTTTGCAGCACAAGGCACTGAAGAAAAATGGTTAATGCGCAGAGAGTTATTAACACCACAATACACAACTCATTGGAAAGATATCCCTAAAATTGGTTGTTAGATAATAGTATTGAAATGAATTTAGCCTGTTAAGGGTGTGAGCCTAGTGTGTTGATTTTAAATGTATTAATTTAATATCTAGAGATTGTGTCTAACACGTTTTTATAAAGTGTAAATTTAAAAAATTTTAATAGAAACTATTTCAACACTCATTCCCCCCCTTTATTTCCGGCTATATATAAGTGATTTTTTTATATAAAAGAGCGAATTTATTACATAAATAACCAGCATATAGAGAAGGGGAGTTGTTAATGTTCTTGATTTAATATTGAGCTAAAATGCAAAGTCTATAATTTAAAATATGGCTTTTCTGACGCATTATAAGTATTCATCAAAAAGTAAAAAAAGATGAGGATGATAGTAGTAAGTATAAATATTTTTATCAGCCAGTTACTACATTAGAGCCCTATACTAGATAACAATAAATTCGGTAGTTGGCTCTGAAGGAATTAAGCCTGAAGTAGTGACACGAATTAAACCATAAAATTTTTTATTGATGTGTCACTATATACATCCCCAAAAAAGTTTTTAAATAAGTTTAGCCTATTCAAAAAATATTAATTCTTATACCACTTGCTGTTGTCTTGCTTGGACTTTCTGAAGGAAAAAATTACAAGCTGCTATAAAAGAGAACGGGTATTAAAATTTAAGTTCATAACCGGTAATAGAGACCTGTGAAAATATACTTATAGGCCTGTGCTGTTATTCAGTAATTGTTAAGTTAGAGAAAAATATAATTTAAAATCAGACGAATAAATAATTAAAGTTTCTAAATATGTAATTGTAACGTGTGCGTAATATTGTAATTGATAGGGTGGCTGTCAATTTTTTAATTTTTTAATAAATACATAAATACATAAATACAAGATAACAAATATAAATCTTGGCAGTAACGATACAACTAAACAGATTTCAATTCACTAAAGGCTGCATGACACATAAGTTTATTTTTATAATAAATGAAATAAAACTATAAAACATAATAACTAAATAATTTCATGGACTATCAATAATAGATAGTCTGCCATCTATGTGTGATATTTAAAATAGATAAAATAACCAGACTATGTTGTTAAAGTAATATTTTTAAAGACACTTTGTTAAAGTTATTTTATTAAAATTTACTTAACCTGAATTAAATTTTATGCGTGCGTGTCATTAAAATAATTAATTCAGCTATCTATTAAATAAAAAATTAAATGGAGAATGCTAAACTTTAACGATCATTGAATAACATCTGGCTTTATAGGTAACTGGCATATAACAAATAGTTAATTTTAAAATTCCAATAAAAAATTACCCACAATGTTTTGTTATCAAAAAAGTTAAAATAATAATATCAATAAAAGTAATTAATTTTTAAGTCGTAATAACATTAGATGAGAAATTAGTATTGAAGCAGTAATAACAATTAAATTTTATTAAACATTAAAATAATTTTAAAAGCATAAGGATTAAGTATTGGCATTAACGTTAAAAAATAAAAATAGTATTTATCTAAAGTAATAAAAAATATTCTGGTCTAAGAGCTGACAATAAAAAGTAGTTAGGCATGATATTTAACTAATTAAAGATAAAAAGTTATTTATTAATGGCTCTGAGATTTCCTACTTATAGATAAATGCCTTGATAACATCTCAGATTTCAACACAGAGCGCCTAATTTATAATCAAATTTAGCAATGTTGATAGTAAAAAAATGTTTTCAGTATTTATAAGGTAATTGTCGGGTATTTACATTAAGAAATAACAAAATAAGTAGTTTTAACTATCTAAAACTCATGTGATAAATGTAATAAGCTAAGCTAACAGTTAATTTTCAAGTTACGAGTTAACAATATAATAAAGAAAAATCACAATTAGGCCGACAATAGCCAAATGAAAAAACTAGTTAATGACTAAGTAATGGACTCATTATTAGCCAGTAGTATTAGCTAGCAGTAATGAGTAAGTTTAATAAATAAGGAAACGAGTATAAACGACATAATAGAGATTAACTTGGAAATAATTATTCAACTTAGCGAGAGTTCATTAAATACGTACGCGATATTTAATTTCAAATAAAAACAACAGGTTAATTAGTAACTATAAAATCTTACGGTTGAGGAAAATCTCATATTGAATGATTTTTACCACACAAATACCATCTAGCCACAAGCATTAACATGACTTCGTGTAATGTATATTATGTTAAATAGGGTTTTAATATAGCTATTCTCAATATTAACTTGTGTCAGTGTAAATTAAGAATGAGATCCAGTATCACCTTAACTTTCTTTTATTTACCATAATCCTATTTAACATAAAATGTATAACCTACTGTTATCCTTTATGTTTTTTGTGCTTTTCAAGCTTTGGCGTTTATAACTAATCCGCTTGTTAAATAAGACTATGTAAATTAAGTATGAGATCACTTATTAGCAGTCTGATATTACGTAGGCATAATTAAATAATTTGAATTCCTAAATTCGTATTTAATTTAAGCTTGGCCAGGCTTGACCAAACCTAATTAATCATCGGTATCTGCTAACAAATGTTTACATATATTTTCAGCTACCAGATTAACCTTAAACTCTTGTCATTAAGTTTTACTTTTGAGTTGTAATATCTTCTAAACATTAACTTGAAAGTATTACAGCTTCCCAAACTGATAGTTCAGGAAGTTTACCTACTTTAAACTGCTGCTATCTGTTCTTCAGGCGATTCAACTACAGTTACTTAATCAGTTTTTTCATGGAAAATATTATTAATATACTTAATCACACCTTATTGATATGGATACTTTTAAATAACCTAATGATCAACTATCACATTAACTAGCTTTATAGTTTTAATATTGTTCGAATATTTTTTATTAAAAAATTAATCTTAATACTAATTTCTATGCCATATAGATTAATGTTTGAATTCTAATGTTTTCTACAACATTAACTTACAGCAGCTACTTAACTATTTTTTCAATGAAAAAATAATTAATACACTTCATCACCCATTGATGTAGTTATTTTTAAATAACTAATAACTAATATTGTACAAATTTTTTTTTCATTAAACTTGGCTTGTAATAATTTTACTTTACGATTAGTAAAATAAAATTATTACTAACTAAATAAATAAATTTTATTGGCATTAAAAAAACTATTTACTCCCCAATATTTTTATAGATAATGACAATTTCTTTTCCTATATTTTCAAGACAACCTCATAACCAGAACCAACTTTATTATTAGTAAAAAGTTTATCTTCAATGATAGGATATTTATTTATCTGATTTTAACTACATGCTATTCATAAAAATATTAATCTAACTGCCCTTCTATTTTTTAAAAATATTTCTAGAGTGTTCAGTTGAAACTCCTGATGCAATAAACGAAACGCAACTCACTGTTTATTAAATTTTTAATGCATTGTTATACAATTCATATGGTGATTAAACATTTAAAATCGATTTTATATTTTGAAATGTTACATCGTCAGTTACAAAACTGACATTAAAGCTGTATTTATTACTCAGAACTATTTTCAGTGACGTATTAGTCAACTCGATATTTTTGATTAATTCTTCCAATAAAGGCATGGTAATCGACAGCGACATATTTAAAGACCAAATAGAAAAATAACGGGTGAAAGTATGCATCAAAAGAAAATGGGACGCCCTTTTAAGGTATAAAATAATAGAATAAAGTTTACTTTGACCTCACTTATCCTTTGAAAATATTACAATTTAATCAGAAAAATTTACCATTTTACGTTACCACAACCTCATTGAGCGAGTAAAAAAAAGCAGTATGATTGCATATATATTGTTCTCCAACATTCACTCAAAAAAAATAAACAAACGTAACCCATTGATATTAAGCAAAATGTCAAACTAAGATAAACAGCTCTCGGTTACTTTTATAAAGTTGGCATCCATTTTGTAACTAGTTAGATGTATTTACACAATTAACTAGGAGTATCTTATGAAAAATACGATTATTACTTTAGCTGGAATTATTTCGTTAGCCTCTGTTAGTACTTTTTCTCACGCTGATGACTTCAAGAAAGACGTAGCTGAACATGGTATTTATGTCGGTGGTAATTATGGTTACCTAAAAGTAGATGGCGAAGATGATTTTGACGACAATAATGATGTTCTCCAGGGTATAGTCGGTTATCGCTTTAACAACTACTTAGCTCTAGAAGGTAGCTATATTGATTTTGGTAGTTACGGCAACAACTTATCTAGCGCTGAAACAGATGGTTATACCGCTGGCTTAAAGGTGATATTGCCTGTTGCTGATCGAGTAGAGTTGTATGCTAAAGGTGGTCAGTTATGGTATTCAACAGATTATAACGTGGTCGGATTTTCTGGCAATAAAGATGATGAAGGTGTATTTGCTGGTGCGGGTGTAGCGTTTAAAGTAACAGAACGTTTTTTAATTAATGCCGAGTACACTTGGTATGATGCAGAAATTAATTTGGATAATGTATCTAACGGTTCCGATACAGAAACAGACTTTAAGCAGGCTAGTATCGGTGTTGAATATCGTTTCTAGTGATAAGTAGAATGATTAAATTAACTACTTAAAAGTAAAGTCCAAAGGGTGTAATACAAATTGTATTACACCCTGACCAGAATAAACCTCGCTTGCCAAACCTAATAAATCATCTGTATGTAGTGGTACAGTATAGACTAACGTTTTTGAAAATTTTCCGCTACCAGATTAATCTTAATACTAAACTCTTAGCATGAAGTTTTACTTTGATTGTAATATCTTCAAACATAAGTTATTGAAGTTACTTAATTTTTTGTAATTGAAAATAATTAGGTAAGACACTCCATCACACCTTATTGATGTGGGATATTATTAAATGACTAGTGATGAACAGGTTGTATATGCTTATAGTTTCATACTGTTCAAATATTTTTTACTAATTACACTTGGCTTGCGATTAAATTTTTTACTATTGGAAAAACAAAATAAATTTTTAACTAACTAAATTTTCTGGATATCAAAAATCATATATACACACCAATATTTTTACATATAGTAATAATATTTTCTTATCCTAGATTTACATAATAAATAAGCTCATAACCAGAAAAAATTTTACAGTTGATGAAGAATTTTCATTTAAATAACGGATATTTTATTTTTTATTTTATTTTATTTTATTTTAACGATATACTATTCATAAAAAATATTAATCTAACAGCCCTTCTATTCTTCAAATAATATTTATCGAGCGTTCAGTTGAATCTCTTGACCATTAAGCTGACAAAAATAGTCGGTTAAAATGTGTAGCGAAACGAAATCCGCTGTTTTTGTTCTATTTAAAAGCCTTATAGTTTTATACCCTACTCGACATCTGCAGGTAGTTTAAATATAGATACAATAGTACATGCTTCTTCAAAAGCTTTAACGTAATATACATTAGATGCCTTTTGCTCAAGATAATCAGAAAAATATTTGTCAAAAAAATTGTACACCCATTTTTGAGAGTTATTTCCATTTAAAGAGTTAAAACTACCACCTTTAACACTTTCAAAAAGTTCTCTATTTTTTACTTTGATCATGGCAGCAGGCAAGAAAAATCTAAACAGTTCTAATCCATCGTTTTGAGGTAAAGAAGCAAAACAAAAGCTCACATAGCTGAAAGCCCGCTCAATTTCACGACTATTCATTTTTAAGTGTTTATCTGAACATAAGGAAATAAACATGTTTCTTAAATATTCGTCGCTAGGAAGTTGAATATCAAACTCATCGACAAAACTGTTAAATAGTAATTTATAAGAACTTTCTTGATACTTACTATCGATCATTGGTAATTTTGCTTCAATATGAATAAATTTTTCTAAGTATTTAAATGAATCTTCAGCGTCTACACCATATACACTTGAAATAATTTTAGACAATTGTAATTTATTGTAAGAAATAACAAAAATAACATTCTTAGCAAGAAAAAGATGTTTTATCTTTTCTAAGACTTCAACAGCAAAATTTGGTCTACAGCGATCAAGTTCATCAATGAAAAACACGACTTTTTCATTCTCAGAGCAAACTGACTCTAGTGCTTTAACGTAAGATTGAATACTAGTTTTAGAATTCTCATATGCCTCAAACTTTTTGTTTAAATCGAGTTCCAGAGTGTCAAATGTCACAGAGTTAAATGCATCAGACGCAAATTTTTCTAGCTCAGAGCTGCCCACAACCCCGGCAGTCAATGACCTTACAGCTAAATTAGTCCCTAGTTTAACTAACTCTACTGCAGTTTTTTTTGTTACACTTTTCAAGTGTGTAATTTGTATTTTATTTTTGTTATTAAGCCCTTTCTTTTGGAAATGCTTTTCCACTTCATGAGATATTGTTGCTCCTATGGACAAAAAAGTATCACTTGAAAAATCATTAGAAAATGCATCATAGTAAATTGGAATCAAATTATTTGAATACTTTAAATCATAAATTAACTGATGAGTGAATGACGTTTTACCTTCGCCCCAACTTGCGTCAATTGCTAGAACAAATCCACCATCTGTATTTGTAAAAATATTTTTCAAGTTTACAGCAAACTCTTCACGTCCAAAAATATAGTTACTATTTTTATCAATTCTTGTCGCATGATGATTAATTGCTAGTTTCATGAATCCCTCAAAAAATATAATGAGACTGTAGAGTTTCTCGTTCTCAGCCCGAATTTTAGTTATAAAAATACAGTATTTTATATTTGCTTGATATTCAAATAGATTATTGAATTTTTAATAGATGATTGATTAAATCGAGTTGTAAAGGCTTTTATGAGGCTAATTAGGTTCTATTATGGAGGTTGAAAGTCTTAAGCCTTGTGTTTAACTTCTCACTGTTTTGAAAAATGGATAAGACGATATATTTGTCATTGACGATTTATTAGAAATAGGATTTATCTTGGCCGTGCAGCGTAAGTTTTATTCACCATAATATTATTACTCTTCTTTAATCATACCAAGTAGTATATTAACAAGATAACCAGAAACGATCTGATTAAGTTATTTTTTATGCTCTAAACTTTTCAAATGAGTCAGCTTGATACCTTGAAGTAGCAATGGCAAAGCAATAACCAATCGTTAACGATGGACGAAAATAAGTCAAAAGGCAGCTAATAATTAGATTTATATAGGTTAATATACGTTTTCTAATCTCTGAATAGCTGATATATTTTTGGAGAATAACGATAACCTGCGTAGGTAATTGAATTTTTCATCAGCAGATTATCGCATAATTGATTTAGAGGTTGATAACACCACAAAGCTACCTTTAGATTTCCAATTGAACAATGCCTGTCGACATTGTTCATCGGTACTCTAGTCATCAAGTAACTCCGAGAAGCTATATCTTTCTTGAAATAGTGGAGCTTTATGGTTTATCAGGAGGCAGTATCTAATGAATTATTTTTCCAAATGATTGAATAATAAATTTGGTTCTTCTTCTGTACTAACTTCTTTTTTGTAAACACCTTTTTTAAAACCATAAATCAGAGGCTTAAATATTTTGAATCCATAGATTAGCACACAAATTGCAGTACCGACTGCAAATGCCCAAGCAGCCCCTTTGGCAACAAGTACTCCAGCAACGATACCACTAATCCCTAAATCCTTTTCACTTTTAGCTTCTAATATCCCAACTTTACACGAAACATACCCTTGTATAATCATGGTCAGTGCAAGTGCTATACCCAATATAGGTTGAACAAGTGACACGATAGGAAGCATTAACAACCCACAATTGGTCCCTAATCTAAAAGAACCAACACCAGAAATCATACTCTGCATTGATTTTTGACCTTGCTTATAACGTTGGCATATTACAACGGTCATCGCTGACCACAAAGGACCCGCCATTGTAGGATCTGGCGAAATTCCTGAAATGATTAAGTTACGTGCGCCAAAAATAATATGAGCTCGATTAGGGCTATAATTTAATGGTTCATCTGGGCGAGCTGATTCTGCATCATCTAAGATTGCTTTGGTTTGTAATACGTCACCAAACAAAACTAAATAGATTGCCATTACAGTGGGAATAGTAAAAATAAATGTCTCAAGTGGAGGGAATCCAATACCATAAACTGAATACTCTCTAAATAACGTTCCAAAATCAGGTGATGTAATTCCCCACTCAATCGTTGGCCAAGGAGCTTCCCCAAATAAAGGAGCGATCACAATAGCTAAAACTATAATCGGGAAAATACCCAAATTATTAATAGACATGAAAAATCTATTTTTTTGCGATAATTCTTTAAAATGGTCAGAAAAAATCAAATAAAATGCTAAACCAACCGCAATTGAAATGGTGTAAGGGAAAATATCAAATCGACCACCAAGTTTAAAAACAGCAAATACTGATGCAATACCGGCTCCCATGATTATTCCAGAACGAATGGATGCAGGAACAGCTTTAATTACAGGTAAAGCCCAGCCAGTAACGCCAAGAAAAACAGATAAAAAACCGACCATCATCTGTAATGCCATTAATGCATGTATTCGTTCAGTGCCTTCAGGAAAGACCGACACAAAAGCCATTATCAAGGGGATTGCTGGTGTTATCCAACCTGGTACAACACCATCATTAAAAGTAGCATGTAATAAATAGAATAAGCCATTAATGAGAACAACACCTAAAGCGACCTCCATGGGCATACCAAATAATGATATGAGCAATGGTATTGCCGCAAGATCTACTGCGCACATTAGTAATCCCTGGCAAAAATCAGGAAATTCAAAACGGTAATTGATAAACGGTAAGTTTATTTTAAATTTGTTATTTGACATATATATATCCCTTTATAATCAAACGGTTGCTAGATAAATAGATCTGACATCATCATGAGTCATTTTGTACGGGTTATTACGTAATAATCGTTCCACTTTCATTGCTTCAGTAGTCATATACTCAACATCAATATCTTCAAGAGGCACTAAATCAGAAATTTTTTCAGGAATGTTTACTGCGCGACATAACCCATGCAGATGGCTAATTAACGTTTCTGATACATGATGCAATTTACCTTTATCAGACATATCGTCAGCCGGAGTTTCTAACCCCATAGCTTCAGCAATATCAGTAAATTTAACCAGCGTTGATAGAGTGATGTTATATTTCAAAACAAATGGCAACAATAATGCATTTGAAACACCATGTGGAAGATGGTATTTACCCCCCAATGGATATGCAAGCGCGTGCACCGCGCCAACGCCTGCATTGCCAAATGAAAGCCCAGCTAACATACTGCCCGTTGCCATACTTTCTCTAGCGGCTAAATCATCGGGATATGTGTATGCTTTCACAATTGAATTAGCAATTAGGCTTACAGCTTTGATGGCTAACGCATCTGTCATTGGCGTTGCGTTATTTGATGTATACGATTCAATTGCATGAACTAATGCATCCACACCTGACGCTGCTGTTATGTTAGGAGGACAACTTAGTGTCATTTCAGGACTTACAATACTAAGTTCTGGTAAAAGGTATTTAGAGACAATACCTTTTTTCATATCACCAACACTAAAAATAGATATTGCAGTACATTCACTTCCGGTACCAGCCGTTGTAGGAATTGCAATCAATGGAATACCTGCGTTATCGACTAAATTCTCACCAAATAATTCTTCTATCGTTTTGTTTGATTTCGCACAAACTCTACCTGCTTTTGCGACATCTAAAACCGACCCTCCCCCTATTGCTACGATACAATCAAAATTACCTTTCTTGATGACATCAACACAAGCAACTAAATCTTCCAAAGCTGGTTCAGGAGGAATATCACTAAAAATTGTAATATCTGAGTCTAGTAATAAGTCCGTAACTTTAGCTATAATGCCTACTTTTAATATGTTTGAGTCAGTAATTATCAGTACTCGATTTAGGTTTAACTTAGACAATTTAAATGTGTTCTCATTTAAACACCCTAAGCCATGCATAATCTGTTGAGGAGAATTAAATATCATCTCTACGTTCCTTTTTAATTATTTTGATTTTTATTGAATGATCAACACTTAGATATAAAGCCCATAGAGGCCCCGTCACCGCCCCCCCCAACAATCTTAGATTGAGTGTTTTTTACACCTTCTTCCCTCCACATCATCAAACATGGATAAATTACCCCATATTTTTCCAACGACGTTTCAGTAGACTTATTTATTTAAAAAATTATCTTTAAGTGCCGATAGATTATATTTTCTGAACCATTCACTAAGCAGTTCACCAATATGTCTGCTCCACCCTATTCAAGGTGCCTACACTAAGTGTATTAAAAGAAAAACATTTGATTCCATTCATCATGTTTTTCTGAAATTTATTATCTTTTATTAATTAAATAGCGCTACATATGTATTTCATTTCAAGATAGTCTTCTATGCCGTATTTTGAACCTTCTCTTCCTAAACCTGATTGCTTTACACCACCAAAAGGTGCAACCTCATTGGATATTAATCCAGTATTATGGCCAACCATTCCATACTCAAGCGCTTCTGAAACACGAACCATACGACCATGATCACGAGTATAAAAATAGGCTGCAAGTCCGAAAATAGTATCGTTTGCCATCGCAACAGCTTCTTCTTCAGTATCGAAAACAAACAACGGAGCCATCGGTCCAAAAGTCTCTTCTTGTGCGACTGACATGTCAGATGTAACCCCAGTTAAAACGGCTGGTTGTAGGAAAAGTCCACCTAAACGCTGTCCTCCAAAAGCTAACGTGGCACCTTTAGTGACTGCATCTTGAATTTGTGCTTCTACTTTTATAATCGCTTTTTCTTCGATCATAGGGCCAATATCTGTTCCTGCTTCTACGCCATTACCGACTTTTAATGCTTTAACTTTTTCTGTTAGTTTATGTGCAAACGCGTCGTATACACCCCGTTGTATTAATAAACGATTTGCACAGACACAGGTTTGACCTGCATTACGATATTTAGATGCCATAGCACCTTCCACTGCTTTGTCTAAATCAGCATCATCAAAAACGATGAAAGGTGCATTACCGCCTAGCTCCAAGGAAACTTTTTTTATGGTTTGTGCACATTGTGCCATCAATAAACGTCCGACTTCGGTAGATCCAGTGAAAGACAATTTCCTAACCACATTACTGTCAGTTAATACTTTTCCAAGCTCGCTCGCCGAACCTGTAACCACTTGAAAAACGCCATCTGGGATTCCCGCTCGCACAGCCAATTCTCCGATAGCCAGTGCGGTAAGTGGCGTTAAATCAGCAGGACGTACTATCATAGAACAGCCTGCTGCAAGAGCCGGTGCAGCTTTACGAGTAATCATTGCGGCTGGGAAGTTCCATGGTGTAATAGCGGCGGTGACACCAATTGGTTGGCGAATAACGGAGAGTCTTTGATCTGTTCTTGTTGCTGGAATTGTGTCTCCGTAAATGCGTTTTGCTTCTTCTGAAAACCATTCAATGAAAGACGCAGCATAGCCAATTTCACCTTTTGCTTCAGCCAAAGGTTTACCTTGTTCGATAGTCATCAGTAGTGCTAAGTCATCAGTATTTTCGACAATTAGTTCGAACCAATGTCTTAGGATGTTAGAGCGTTCTTTTGCTGTGAATAATGCCCACTTTTTTTGTGCTATACGAGAATATTCAATAACAGCAGGAATTTCCTCTGGAGAAAGGGCTGGAATTTCAGCAATGAGCTCACCTGTTGCTGGATTTAATACGGGGAACGTTGCTTTTGTTTTAGCTTCTATCCATTTACCATTTACCAAACAACGTGTTTTTAGAAGTGACATATCATGTAGCATGAGCCTGACCTTATTTGTTATTATTTATATAGGAACTGTATAACTTGAATAAGTAAAAACGAGCGCTATTTTTAATTCAAGTTAAACGGTTTTCCATACAAAGCAACTTTGAAGCCAACCTGTCAATATTAAGTTAAGTTGTTGATTTACATTACTGTAACATTTAAATAACATTTGAATAACTTGATTTTATCTCAATATATCGATGAATTTATGCATCAAAAAGTAGTTTTTGATGATGTTTTTCATCGCGCATGGAAAGTGGCTAAAGCGTGTGAGAATTAGTTTGCTTTTGGTTCCGTGCAGATGAAAAATGATATTTGAGGTGTTTAATAAAAGCATATTTTAATGGGACTATCTCATCGGAGCCACTACAAGAAGAAACTTAAGTGTTATATGTACTACATCTATTTTACAGTTATTAAATCACACACATATAAGATGTATTCTATACGGTTTCTTGTTAAGAAAGATCCCCCTCTAACCTTAGAAGTTTGTTCACCTAATATCACCTTCGTAATTAGAATCTTTTATTACCTTAGACTTAGACAGGTTTTAATAGGTCACTCTTTCCGTATATTTTGCATTATTGTTGTTAATGTTTAATTTCATAGTGAAGCATCGACCAAGCAGTTCGAGTTTTGTATTAGCTAATGCAATTTAATTTCACTTGCCCCAAATTAATCTCTCAACTTAAGTAACGAGTAAAAATGGCTTTATTCTTTGTATGATAATTATTATCACTTTTTTACAGTAGATAAGTCGCAAATAGAATGGACTTTTGTTCTCTAAGTTTCAGATATTTAATATAATTATTTTCAGGCTTACGTTTTGTTGGCGCTTTCTAGGAAAGTAGTGGAGTAAAAATGGTATTTGGTAAAGACTTACAGAGAATAATTGATGCTCTTAGTGATGGCGTTTATATAACTGATGGTAACGGTATAACCATTACCATGAATAAGTCCTATGAAAAGATTACTGGATTGCCGAAGGATCGCTTAATTGGTCTTCACATGTCTGAAGTGGTAGAAGGTGGTTTCATCTCGAGTTCTGTTTCTCTCGAAGTTCTTAAGGAGTTGCGTGTTGTGACCCTGATTCAAGCTATCGATGGTGATCATAAGATATTTGTTACAGGAACTCCGATGTTTGATAAAAAAGGCAGTATTGAGTATGTAGTAACTACAGTAAGAGATATTACTGAGCTTCTACAGGCAAAGCGTACTGAAGATCAGCTTGAACAATTATTAAAATTAAGAAGTTTATACGATGGATCTGATGCAATCGATGATAATCAAGAACCCCTAATTATTAGTCGTAATACCAGAGCTTGCTATGAATTAGCAAAAAAAGTTGCTACAACTAATACTAAGATACTTATTCAAGGTGAAACTGGTACAGGAAAAACACTATTAGCTAATACCATTCATAAATATAGTAAGGTTTTTGATGGTCCATTTATAGAGCTTAATTGCACAGCTATGCCAGAATCTTTAATGGAAGCAGAGCTTTTTGGATATATGCCAGGGGCATTTACTGGGGCTTCAGCAAAAGGAAGAATTGGGTTACTTGAAGCGGCTAATAATGGTACTTTATTTTTAGATGAAATTGGTGATTTGCCATTAAGTCTACAAGTTAAATTACTTAAAGTTATTGCAGAAAATCGCTTCATACCAGTTGGTGGCAATGAATTTAAGGTCACAAACTTTCGTTTAATTTCAGCTACACATCATGATTTAAAAACACAAGTAAATGCAGGTTTGTTTAGGGAAGATCTATTTTATCGGTTAAATGTTGTCCCTATAAAATTACCTCCACTACGAGAAAGAAAAGATGAAATCGGTCCACTACTTGAGTACTATGTTCAACATTTCAACAGTATGTATGGGCTAGATTGTCACTGGCATAAAGAAGTTATTACACAGTTAAGTAGATATGAATGGCCCGGCAATATTCGTGAGCTTATAAATCTCACAGAGAGATTAGTAGTTACGGCCGACCAATCATTGATTACTCTGCAGCAACTCCCTGCTGAATTTAACTTGGAAAAAACTTTTCTTTGTGAAAAAAGCTCTTTAAAAGCTCAAGTAGTAGCACTAGAGCAAAAGTTAATATATGAGGCAATAAAAGAATATGGCACTACTCGGTCAGCTGCTAAAGCACTTTGTATAGACCAATCAACTTTAGTAAAAAAACAAAAACGCTGGAATTCCAATAAAGAAAGCGTCGAGTAATCATAGATAGATTCAATCTTGAATCACATAACCATTAAGCAACTAATGCAACTTATCAGCTTGACCTGAACAAGATACTTAGAGTCACCCATATACTAAACAGCTTTGTTAGATTATTAAATAGAGGATTATAAATATCAGAGCTTAGCCCTTACATTAACTCATTATGTTTATCATGTGTCTTACAATGCAAGAGACATTTCATGCCAACTAAGACCTCCATGATCAGAATCTGATTCCCCTAAATGAATAAAACCATATTTGGCGTACATGTTTATCAGCTCGGTTTGGCATATCAAATAGATTTCAGTTTTTCCCATTGCCTGCATTGCGTTTATAAAGTTTCTCATTAGCAAACTAGTAAAGCTTTTACCCTGATAATTAGGATGAATGACAACTGACATTATTACAATGTATTTACCCTCAGGGTCATGACCAATTAATTCCTTGAACTCTTCATCGGACAGCTCGACTGTATGTGTTGCACCAGAATTAATGAATCCAATAATTTCTTTTTCGTTTTCTAAAACAATAAAACCTTCTGGGTAGGTTTTAATTCTTTTTAATACTTTTTCTTTTGTAGCCGCCTCTTCACCAGCGTAAGCATCATTTTCGATTTCAAAGCATCGATCTAAGTCACAGACCTTTGCTCTACGAATAACTAGTTCAGACATGTAAAACTATACTCCTAAGTTGCCGCTTAAGTAGGTTGCTGAATCTTTCATCTTCAACCTACTTATTTCGTTCTTTAATTCAAATCATAACTGACAATAATTGCATTTAGTTGATATTAAGTTGCTTATTCTATTTTCATTCCTGGTTTCTTAAATTGTTCCACCATAAGATCCAGTATTACCTTAAATTTCTTTTAATTAAATTCTATTTAAACACCTGAACGTACAGTTTAAATTTCATATAGCAGCTAATATTCATATAATTTTTTATTATCATTACCAATTCATTTGAAATAGCAGTTTTCATGACTAACCCAGATCAAAATATAGAGCATTGTGTTTTGGTCGTGAGTGCTTCAAGCACCTTCATTCCTTTGTAAGAATTACCTTTGGCATTTAACTTTGGGCTCCATACTGCAATACAAAATTTACCAGGGTGTATGGCTACAATGCCACCTCCGACTCCACTCTTACCAGGTAAACCAACTCTAAAAGCGAACTCACCAGCTTCGTCATAAAATCCGCACGTTAACATCACTGAATTTATTCGTTTTGTTCTTGTAAGGCTAATAACCCTTTCATTTGTAATAGGATTTATACCACCAGAAGCAAGGAACATAAAAGCATTAGTCAATTCTTTACAAGTCATTTCAATCGAGCAAAGGTAGAAATACAGGTCTAAAACAATATCTACATCGTTATGAATATTACCGAAATCTTTCATTAAATTGACTAGTGCATAATTACGATAACCACACTTTTTCTCTGACTCTGCTACTTTTGCAGAATAGTTAATACTATCAATGCCTGATATTTTTCGAATAAACGCCAGTAAGTCTTCCTTTGGGTCATCCAAACAAGTAACCAAAATATCACAAATAACAATCGCGCCAGCATTGATGAATGGATTTCGTGGGATGCCCTTTTCATATTCTAGCTGCACCAAAGAATTAAAAGGTGAACCAGATGGTTCAACACCAACCCGACTCCAAAGATCTCCTCCCATAATTTTCAACGCTAATGTCAGTGATAATACTTTTGCCACACTTTGAATTGAAAATGGTTCGTCAGCATCACCAAATGCATAGTGTTGGTTATCAACAGTAGTAAGGTGAACTCCCAGCTTAGTTGGATCAACCTTACCTAATTCAGGTATATAGTTTGCGATCGCACCTAGGTCATCAACCTCTTTGAATTCAGATGCAATTTCAGAAAAAATATGATGATAATCGATTGTATTAATCATTTATGCATTGCTCCAATGTATTATATTGAGTGGCCGTTAGGCGTGTTATGAAATTGAAGTTTTAGCTATTAGTAATGCTTGTATATATTTTATTAAATAACAACTATTTCACCAACTGATGTTACACCGTAAGCGTAAATTTAACCCACCTGCACGAATTAATGCCAGTATGCTAAGTGCTCATTTTTAACATTCCATGGAAGTAAACTCTCAAACTGCTCAATTGTTTCAACCAATGGTAGTTCTTTGATGATATATGACAGGTAAGCATACGGCTCAAGTTCATTGGCTTTCGCGGTTTCAATCATACTGTAGATCGCGGCGCTTGCATTGGCTCCTTTGACGCTGTTCGAATGCAACCAATTCTTGCGGCCAACAACAAACGGGCGAATAGCATTTTCAGCCGCATTA
>NZ_KI519485.1:18673-85175 GCF_000482725.1 Psychromonas arctica DSM 14288 | reverse complement strand
ACCACCTTGTTCAGGTGGGCAATGCCTGGCTGGAGCCGCGTTACCTCTTTGATACTGCTATTGAATTCCTAACCAGTCACAGCATTGCTATCCCTAGGTACACCGTACTCCAGAGACTGATAAGCAGAGCGATGCAGCAGGTCAGAAAAGACCTGGCGCACCAACTTAATCAACTCACCAGTCCTGAACTTCACGTCTTTCTGGACAGCATAACAGCCATTGATGACGGACTAAGCCTGAACCAGCTCAGAGGCGGTGCAAAAAGTCTGACCGTACCTGAACTTAAAAAAGAGCTTGCCCTTTATCATCAGTTAGCGCCATGGCGCACGCAAATCAATGGCGTTATCGATGGGCTTAATCTGTCTCTTAAAAATCGACAACACTTCGGTGAGCTCATCAACTATTACGGTAGTAAACTCAAACGATTCAAACGCGCACAGCAGCATCTATGGTTGCTATGTCACCTGACAGAGCGGATACAACTGGCACTGGAACGGTTAACTGATGGGTTCATTTACCATATCCGCAAGCAACAAGAAGCTGCCAACACCTTTGCACAACAAGCAGTGTTCCTGTCCTGGCAGTCAGCCGCGGACAATGTCACGAAAGCGGCAGAGTTACTGCATCTGTTTGTGGATGAGAACATTGATGATAATCAACCCTTCTCAGTAGTCAGACAACAGGCATTGAAGGTCATGAATGACAGGGATATCCAGACCCTCTGCCTTTACCTGAAAAAACAGAAACGGACCGTGGAAGAGTACCAGTGGCAACATTACGATGAACAATGCAATCTCCTGGAGCAACTGTTAAGGCAGGTGTTCTTGTGCCTTGAATGTGAGGCCGGTAAAGGCTCAGAAGCCGTCGTCGCCCAACTTCAACAGATGCAGACGGAAATCGCATTCGGTGGACCACTGAAGACGATGGATACGTCGCTCATCCCGAAAAAGCACCTCCCATGGTTGGTTAAACAGGATAACGTTAACCCGCAACGTTACGAATGGCTGCTCTACCGGCAGTTAACCTCACGACTGAATGGACGCATTTATTTGCCAAATGTTACCAAATACCGCGCACTGGAAGACGACCTGATCCCCCAGACATCGCAGGATACCTTGCTGGCCTCATCAACACTGGACAGACTAAAACAGCCCGCAGAGTTATTGTTACAGGAGAAACAACACCGGCTGGAAAGTGCACTCAAAGACGTTGCTCTCCATATTGATGAGGGAGACAATCGAAATGTGATCATGAAAAATCGTACCGGTACCCGCTGGCGTCTGCCGACCAAAAGCGCTACATCTCTGGTCAACAATCCCTTTTTTAAGCGAATGCAACCGGTCGGTATCGCGGATGTACTGCGGTATGTAGAGCGCGAAACCGGGTTCATGAAATGTCTGACTCATGTACTTCCGATACAAAAACAAGGGTTCACTCATCAGGATGATTTACTGGCCATTCTGATTGCCAACGCCACTCACCGTGGTGTGTATGGCATGGCGCAGATCTCCGATCGAAGCTATGAACACCTGAGTACGGTGCAGGCCAACTATATCCGGCCTGAAACGCTGCATGACGCCAGCGACGTGATCAATAATGCGGTTGCAGCGCTACCCATCTTCCGCCACTACCATATTCAGGAGGACCAGCTGCATGCCAGTGCGGATGGTCAGAAATTCGAAACCCATCTGGAAACCTTTAAAACCCGGTACTCCTCTAAGTATTTCGGCACCAACAAAGGGATCACGGCCATGACACTGGTGGCCAACCACAGCGCCCTCAATGCTCGGATCATCGGTTCCAACGAGCACGAATCACACTATATTTATGACCTGTTACAATCCAACAGCAGTGAAATCAAACCTGACGTACTCTCGACAGATACACACGGTGTCAATCATGTTAACTTCGCCTTACTGGATCTATGCGGTTACAGTTTTGCACCGCGATACGCGCAGTTCAGTAGTGTCATCAATGATCTGTTTGACGTAACTGAAAATGAACACGGCGGCACCAACCTTGCCCTGAAAAAGCCCATCAGGACGAATGTCATCGAAACGGGATGGCAGGATATTAGGCGCATTGTTCTGTCACTTCAGACAAAGCGAACGACACAGGCAATGCTGGTAAGAAAGTTGTCTGGTTATCCTTCGGGGCACCCGACATTACAGGCGCTGACGGAGTATAATCGACTGGTCAAAGCGCAATATTTACTGGATTACATAGACAATGCCAGTTTGCGGCAGTACGTTCAGCGTGCCCTTAACCGGGGAGAAGCGTGGCACTTCCTGAGACGGGCTATTGCGTCGGTGAATGGCGATCAGTTCCGAGGCAAAAACGAGAGTGAAATCGCTATCTGGAATGAATGTGCAAGATTGCTTGCCAACGCGATCATCTACTTCAACTCCGCGATACTGAGTCATCTGCTGGGACACTTTGAAGCGAGAGGAGATGAAGAGAAAGCGGGTATCACTCGTGCTGTTTCGCCCGTTGCGTGGCAAAATATCAACTTAAGCGGAACGTATAACTTCACTAATACTGGGAAATTGCCCAATATTGGCGAAATAACAAGGCCGATAGTGGATGATTAGGCTCCAAGCTGAAAGTAAACCACCTCCGCAGCCATTTATTGGTGTGGTCTACAGAGGATTATGTCTTTTTAGAGGGGAAAATCCCTAGAACCCCCTGTTGCTACCACAGGAAGCATTCTTATGAGCAAGGAAACCTGTTTGTAATATGGGCTATCTTTATCCATTATGTTGTTCACCTTTTTTGACGCTTAATATCTCTGGCACTGTGATTTGATATCGCTCATCAAAACGTCCTTTTTCGACAACCTGCCGCTTTCCTGCGCCCAATTTAATTCTTGTTTCATCTACGCGATTGACCCACTGGTGATCGTAGTATCGACCCAGAAATAGAAATATTCGGTTTGCCTGAACAGAGCTGCTTCGTTCAAGAATATCTTGTACTTTTCTAGGGCTAAGATTGACTAAACCCTGAAATAATTCTGCGACATGCTCAAATGAAATCAGCTTTCCAATCGCGTCTACCACTTCATAGGCAGCAAGTTCTGCACAGCTGACAGTGAGTTCTTTCTCTTTGACCGTGATCCTTTTCAAATCTTTCTCGGGATTCACTTCAAGCTTATGGTTTCCACAGTAAAACCAATTCTGATAAGGGAATTCACGAAACCATTTCGGTAAGGACGACTTGTTTTTAACGCAAATCCAAACTTGCTCTTTGTTCAGCTGTAAATAGTGACTCAGTCCCTGGTGAGTTAAGCTGCTCAATCCAGCCAAATGAACTGAAACGCCCAATTGCACATCCAATGCTTGAATGGCATCAACCCAAGTTGGCTTTATATCGCCCTGCGCATTTGGACGATAGTACACACCAGAACTAAGCTTCTTCAGCCAACCGTTCTGCGCGTACTTTTGAGCCAACGAGTAGCTCACGCCGTTTTCAGTCAGCCATTGCTGAAGTACTAGCGCACCAGGAGAAGTATGAGCAACAAGCCAGTTTATTTTAGATGACATTTTAACACCCAAAGTATGAATATCACGAACAGTATAAACCATATAGTTTATTAAGATAGGAATTTTAACACTTTAGGTATTAATATACCAAACACTGTAAACCAAGTTCGTTAATGTGGCGTCGCTGAAATGAAAAGGTCTACACAACATCACCAACAACCCGATGTTGTGTAGACCTAGTTTGATTACCTTAAGTGAACTGCTTACTGTGGTTCACATTCAGGTGCCCAGTAAGACGGCGCTGATTGCTGGAACTGTTGTGCCAATGACTTCTTGAGTGCTGGCAACAACAGGTAAAGTTGCAGACATAACACTTTCAACGACTGTTGGCGTATTGTAGAGACCCATACCGCCACCAATGCCCAAGGCAAAAGCCATCAAGCTTTGGCGAGCGATACCGCCCACAATACCCACCAGAACCATGGCTCCCGCTACGATCCGTCCCAAAGTACCTTGGGTCCAATCTTTTAGGGTATCCCACACATCAGTGAAAGCATCACCACCGGTGCCCGCAAATGAGGGCTCCGAAATCATTAACGCCATCAAACCAAGCGCACCAATGGTCATTAGGCGCTGAGTTTGAATGGTGCGAACTGCATTTGTCATTCGTTAGTTTCTCCGTAGATACTCAAGTTATCGCGCTTACCATCAGCTCCCGCTGTGGTTGAATCGCTCTGAGTCTGAAGTGGACGTAGCACAGGCGAAACCGTTCGAGGTGCTGACACCCCAATATCCCACCGGCGCGGTTCAATTTCGGTAAACACGTAGCTGGATAAATTCAGATCTCCACGATCATCCTCCCAAGGCGCAATCCAAATCCGCATCACCCTTGAAGGAATGCGAAGAGGTGCAGATTGCTGCGTCTCAGGTAATGCTGGATGGCTCAGCAGTCCTGTCTCTAAATCAGATTGTGAATACCCAGAGGGAGAACCAATTCGAGTCGCCACAGCATCAATCGTCTTGGGTGCAGCCCCATTACTTGTAAGCTCATAGACTTCACGAGCGGATAAACAGCGCACACCGTCAGGCATACCTGGGCATCCATATTCACTACTCCCAAGACCCAATGAACTACAGCCAGACAATAAGGTTGAGCCGACTGCCAATAAAAGTAATCCAGCTTTAGAGCACTGTTTTGACTGGTGCTTTGGGTTGTTCTGCATTGATGTCGTCATGGTTAACTCTCCTCTGGATACACATCTTATTGTCTGAAACGGACTTCGATCGGTTAGCAACATGCAGGATTTTTTCATCTTCTTGCACCTCCCCCTTGCGAAGTGGCCAACGACAACGAGGCACCACGAGTGACTATGACTTCAATTTTCCTCGCAGCGTCTACTTCTATGACTGGGAACATATTTTCAGCCATGTCCAAATAGAACTTGGCCACTCTATCCAATGCTTTACCGGTGCCTTTAATCGCAGCGCCTTGTAATGCTTCTTGGCTCATGACTTGTTGGTACAGCTGAGTATCACCGGCATTACCCGTCTGAATCGTTGGTACAGGATTCACATCAAATGCGCCTGCCAAGCCCTGAAGGAATCCGGCCATCATCGATTTGGCCACCAGCTGGCCTTGTTTCGACACTAATCGGCCACGAATACCGGCTTTACCGTCTTCACCCACGGCATAAGAATCCAGTCGTGTTTCAATGACGCCACCATCTTCTCTCACACATGAAATGGTCTCGCCTCGCAAATAGGCACGCTCAGAGCTCAAATCACCGTAACCTGCGGCGATCAAGAAACACTCTTTGATATCCGCTCTGAATCGGTTGGGTAAAATGGCTTCCTTTTGAATCCTCAGTAATGCAGGAAAAGGTTCGCGTCTTGCGGACTCGTGAGTAGGGGCATCCAAACCCGTGATCAAAGTACCTGAGATGATGCTGCCCGCCGGTAGGTACAAAGGCGGCGCTTCTTGCACAACAACCTCTGGTTCAGCAACCACTTCAGGTTCAATCATACGAATCGTGATTGGCGGCAATGGAACATCCCGAGCTCGTGTACCTTGGCCATTGGCTGGCTGCTGATAGAGCGGATCAGGCAGCGGCGCATTGGCAAAATAGTCGTCTGGGTTAGACGGCAGTGGCCTTTCTTCATTAGGCAATTCCATGGCAGATAAAGGCACTTCAAAACGGCTATTTGTGCCTTCAACTACTGAATCTCCCCCAGCGCGAACATCATCAAGTTCCGCTCTAAGCCGAGCCAACTCCGCATTGACCTCACTGGGTATAGAAGGCGAACCTGGGCTTAGCCGTCCTGAATCGACGTCACGACGCAAGCGCTCAACTTCACGACGTAACTGTTCATTGCGCTCACTGAGTAGTTTTACGTTCGCAGCCAAACTATCGACCCCAACATCACGAGTATTGGTATCCGTAAGAATGTGCCGGATCGTTTCCTGTCGGTTCCGACTGCTTGAGCCATCGTCAGGATTAGGTGAAAACACCATCACCATCAGGATGAGACCACCAGCAATACCGGCAACCAATAGGCCCCGCTTCATATTCGGGCTCATTTGTTCCCATTGTGCTTTCATCGTTATTCACCTCCCACAAGAAGCGGAGGTCGCTGACTTTCCAACGCTTCTTCACGATGATTGCGAACTACCACATACAACTCAGTCTTTTCACCCGGCAACAAGATATTGCGAGGCCAGTAGGCGCTTGCCACTATATCTGGTGTATGACAGGCTATTTCACTGGCTTCTATCGGCTCATCGGCAAAGCTTTCAACCAGTCCTACATAGACGGTGAAGTAATGTCCCGTCACAATTTGCCCCTGCTTAAAACCAAACTTTAAACCTGGCTGAAAACATTTCGGGCTTGTGTCAGTTTGGCCAGCTAAACGGATGTCATAGCCTTGTGGTAACTCATTTAGTGCAAGGCGTCTGAGTAAATCACGTAAGCTATCGACGTATGGCTGAGCCGTTTCCCAAGTGGCGGCTTTTCGGTTCACGACGCCCTTAATAGGCCACTGCTGACCATCAATAGCTAAGGTAATTTCACGCGGTGGAATACGACGAGGTACTAAGGTGACAGATAATGCGGGCGCTTCCTGACCAGGCGGAGTGATGTAAAGTGAAACCGGTGATTCTTTGTCAGTGGCTACATATACAACATTCCCCTTGATTTGCGTCTGAGCATCACTGGTTGTTCTCACCTGAGGCGATTCAAACGGCGTCACAATCCGATTCAGATGACCAAGAGCTACAGGGATCAGTTCATTAACTCCCGGTGTCATCATTAGCGTTGTTGGCACATCCGTTGAAGCCGTATTGGTTTGAGTCGGTGGATTTGCAGTAGCAGACTGCTTCATCACACTGGCTGGCACAATCGGCAATTCCACGTCTGCATACGACGCTTGAGATAACAGGACGCCACTCAAGCTGATTGCGATTAAGCTTGGAGTCAGCCATCGACTAATTTTGGTTCGCATCATTCACCCTCCGGTTTTGCTCTTGGGTCAACTTTTCACGAACGCGCTTCGTTCTAGCTTGCCCCTCATACGTATCCATCCAATTGAGCTTTGGACGGTATTGCTCAATGTCGATGTCAAACTCATAGGTGCGAGTTTGACGCTGTTCATCTCCAGATGGTCCAGAGACCAAGGAATAACCGGTCACAAAGACATGGCCGGTTTCATACTCATACTCCACTTGTCTGGGTTGGAATTTGAGCGTGACTCGGTCTTCACGGATCTGTCTTGCCTGAATCTCCAGTGCATCGACCACTTGCTGGTACACCGCAGGTGAAAGTAGCGGCTCGATAGCAACCCGGATAAAAGACACATTGCCCGGCGTCACGTTGCCCATAAGCTCAGCTAGGTAGAGCCCCCAGGATTCCAAGTAAGGCTGAGTAGCCTGGTTTCGTGACACTTCAGCCGTTTCAGACAAGGTTGGCGGTTGAATGGCTACCACGGTATTGCGAGAAAATGCTGCTACCGCAAGCAGCAAATTAGATAGCACCAGCACTGCAATCAGGAACCGTTGCCATCGGTTTTCTAATTGCGTGCCTTGCCATGATTTTAAAAACACGTCGAACTTCACGGCAGATAGCTCCTGATAAATGGGTTAGGGATCGTCTTGGCTTTGGTTGGCAACAGTCCGGCCCAGTAGATGGCGTGAAGAATAAAACCATCTGGGCGACCATCACGAAAACGCCGATAGAGTTTGGTTGTCACCAACCCCAACAGGCATAAAACCAAGGCATTACCGGTAAAAATGCCGATCACTAGCCCCAACAGAATGGGAGCCATCTCATCGGCACTCCAAAGCAGGAAGTGCGGCGGGTCATCGATATAGGACGGAATACTCACAGGTTCCATAGTCACTCCTCGTTGTTTGAATTGAGAAGTGAAGGATGCCTTGAGATTGGCAGGTTCAGTGGTCAGCTAGATGCCGAATTCTTGAAGGTTTTGAGGGTTCTACTCAGACAATACTAACAATTGATCTTTTTGATGCGGTTGATATGATGGAGATATTGGTCGTGTCGAGACCAGCTGCCCACTTTAGCAAACCCGGACGGGACGACATGCATATCAAATTTATTTTTGCTTAGGTTTTTTCTGCGACCTCGGCAGTGGGCACCGTATTCGCTAATAGGAGAAACTCAATGCAAATTACTAAAATCATTTCCTCTGCCTCGGTTGAACGTTTAAAGCAAAAAGCACGAAAGCTTAAACGTGAAAAATCCATTCCACACACTGAAGCACTCGATGAAGTTGCAGTATCAGCTGGTTTTAATCATTGGCATCAGGTTATACAAGCTAATGACGTACAGAAACCATCAGAAGTGGCATTATCTTCTGGATGTGTCATGGCTTTTGATGTCAAAGATGGTATGGATGTCGATACCAGTGATGGGGTTTTAATTGAAGACCACTTCTTGGAGATGCTTACTGAACAGCAGCTATTTGAAATTTATGCCAATTCCCCTGATGAGGACGACGAACAAAACAGGCCGCTAAAAGAAACGCTATCGGATTCAGAGCTTCAGGAGTACTTTCGAGATGATTGCTCATTCATGTACTTTCGTCTTGCCGAGCCTCATGCAAACAAACCGTTAAAAGAAGTATTGGCTCTTATACGACAGTACTCTTTTTGGATGCCTCAATATATTTGGCTTCAAGGCCACCTTATTGATACTTATCATTTGCCAGCGGAAGACGAGAATGGCAATACCGTAGGCGTAAGGTTTTAGCTCTACAAGATGAGGCCTGATGGGCCTCATATCTTCTTCTGCAAGTGACTTAACGCCAACCCCGCCATCAATGCCAAACCGATGATCAGCGACGGTAACACCACAGGAGGAATAGCCAGCGGGGCGAACAATCCCATAAACAGCAAAATGACACCTGAGCCCAGGATAATCATGCTGTAGCGGTGAATGATAGGGCTCGAAAAATCAAAGGTTGTCTTCTTAATCTTCCAGGTCATTAAGCCATCCCACAACGCCGGTAACATGAGAATAAGCGCAAAGGGCAACCAGACCATCAGTAAAGCAAATCGAGTGAACACTTGGTACAACACATCAAAAAATGCCTGAATACGGTCTTCTACCCAGACAAACCAAAAGCCTCCCATGTTCTCCATCCCTTTAGAGCGCAGTCGCTGCTCTTCAGTGGGGATTAGAAAATCACGCACAGATTGCTCCATCTGCGTATCCACAACCCATGATTGATACCAGCCATGGCTAGTTTGACCAATCCAATAGCTCGTTTGTGCGCCCAATTGATTTTGGATCATCTGCTTCTCTTTACTAATGACCCGGCCAGTCCAATCACCGGGCACTAACACGCCAATGGCAATAATCTCCAGCATCAGTGCCAGACACAGCAGCCAAACCGACTTATGCTTGCTCATGCCAAATATCCTCTTCTACTCGCGCCAGCATGGCTGCAACGGTTGGCGTCATAATCCGGGCTTTAATCACTTGTTGAAGCCGTTTTGTCGTCGTATGGCCACTGACATAACGCACATCGATGCGTCCTTCAGCCAAATACGCCATTCGATTTGGACGATTACGAATCCATGTGTGGAAATACACACCATCTACGGCAGCCCACTCGAAATGGTCAGGATCACGCAGGCGAATCCCCGTTAAAGCACTGGCGGCAGTCCAGGTCAGTGCCTCAATGAAATGCCAAAGGCGCACACTATCATCATCACAACTGACTTCTTCATAACTGCCCAAACCATTACACAGACACAAATCAAAGATGGAATGGCCATCTAACGTGAACGCATCCGTTAAGTAGTCCGCCAAGCAATACACCGAGGCCAAAGCATGAGGCCAGTCGGTTTCAAGCAGTCTTAAGGTTTCCTTGAACTGGGGGTTATGTTGCTGCCACTGAGCGAGCATTTCTTTAATGGTAAGTGTTGTCATTTTCAGACAGACAGAATGATGCATACAGACTCCTTATGCTGCCTGTGTAGAGCTGGTTAAAATAGGAATGCGACCTTTGATCACGCGGCCACCTGAAAGCTTGGCGATGTATTCCAGGTTGGGGAGCTGGCCTAATAACTGCAGTGGAAACATATCGCCTTCTTCCTCCATCAAGCGTTCACCATGATTGCCGGTAAACAACGCGGGGCTGTCCGAGTTGGACGACATACCTTGAGTTTGCATGATGTACTGCAACCGAGTCTTAGGCAGATTGTCAGTTATGTATTGCTGCGTTTCGGCGTCCATCACCCGAAGGGCTATCAAGTTGTTGATGTTTCCTAACACCTGGCGAGCCTTAGCTTCACTGCCTGTACGAGCTGCAAAGTCAGCAAAGGTCTGAGTAGCAATCACACAACGCATTTTTGCGCCACGGCCTTTGTTGAGCAGTTGAATGAAGGGATCGTTGACGACTTCAGCCGCCTCATCGATGAAGATATTTACGGGACGATTTTCAACACCATAGTTATAGCGGTCACCGGCCACGGCGGTGAGATCGGATAAAAGCAACGAACCAATGGCGCTGCCAACCATGGCGTCGGTCAATGAATCCAACCCGATATAGGCCACTTGGGCATTGTTGATAATACGGCCAGAATCCGTAATTAACCGGCTGTCATCCACATCGTTTGCAATCGGTGATAGCAATGGACCTAGTTCACTTGATGTGAGCATATTGAGTACCGGCATCAGTGAAGCCACCATCTTAGAATAGTGGGTTCTGTCATGCTCAAACATACTCAATAGCCCCTCTAAATCAGTATTGGCGGCAACGGGCTGAATGCGTTCGTAGTAAAAAAGCAGCATCGCCATAGCTTGTTTAGCCAAGGTGTTTGCCTTTTCGGTAAAGCGCTTGATCTCCACACTAAAGTTCGGATACACCTGCTCCCCCCAGGCCGTGACGGCTTTTACTACCAAGCCTTCTGGGCCACCTTCCAAGAATCGTCTCAGTGTTTTCAGATCAGGACGCTGTGACGTAAGCAACAAACCTTGCACTATGTTATTCAGTGCCATTTGGCCAAAGGCTTTAAATGGATCAGCACCGGTTTCGGATGGGATTAAGGCCGCAATTCGGCTGGCGATTTCAGTGCCCCGGTTAAAGTTTCTCAGAGGATTAAGTCGTACTGAATGCTCAGGAAAACCCGGATGAAAATACACAAAGCGCTCAGGACTACCGGCGGCAATACAGGCTCGCTTTGCATTATCCTTAAGTTCTTTGTCTCCCTTGGGGTCAATAATAATCACGGCTTCATTACGCAAAATGGCCTGAGTGATCATCGCATCAAAGCAACGGGTTTTTCCGGCACCGGTTGTGCCGACAATTAAGGTATGGCCTTCTGTGTGACCAACTGGCTGGTACACATCTTCTTCTTTGGGCTCAACACCATGAATCCAGGTTGAACCCATTTGTTTGCCGTGACCTTGGTTAAGCAAGGTTTGCTTATCCCGCTTTAGGATTTCATAAGCGCGTTGGGCATGACGTTGATCCCACTCAAAGCCATACCCTAACCACAATTCATCAGGATGTTTTGCCATCACCTTTTGTAAATGCGACAGCTCCATAAAAGCCAATGGCTTACCTTTTAATCCCTTCTGCAACTTATAAAGGCGATAAGCCTCAGGCAGGCGGTACAACGCCATGCCCGAGGAAATCCCTGTCATCCACCAAAATGGCTCAGGTGGTAGCTCAGTCAGTATTTCTGCGGCAATTGCCCCAGTTGCTCCAACCAGCCAACCTGCTGCTGCCATGGCTTCATAGTTCGTGCGCCAAGGCATCTCGTATGCGTTTTCTTTCATTCATGCTCCGCAAAATAACCGTTTACAATCCGCTTAACTTCAAATGGATTAACGTTTAGCGTGAGCGGTAAACAGAACCGTTTCCCCCTCATCAAACTGGCATTGGTCACTGGCCGAGATCCCCCGAAGCAGCTGTCCGGCTGGAATGCCATGCTCATTGGCGACTTGGCGTAAGGTTTGAATCGTGACGCGAATACCATCGGCACTATGATCCACGTCTGGGTAATCGCCATCGGTCAGTAAGATGGGCAAATCTTTCACAAAATTAACCATCTGTTGGCGCTGCGCGTGTTTGGGGTCAGTACTTGACTTCGCATTGGGCGCAATCGGCTTTTGCTTACGCTCCGCTCTTGTGGCGGGCTCTTTTGCTTGGGCATTGGTTGTCTCAGTTCGACTCGGTCGCGGTGAAGCCTCTTCGTCCTGAATTGCTGCCGCTGATTCTGCGTCTTGTTTGAGAAGGTCAATCAGTGCAGTAAGCCCTTTAGAAATCGATACTTTCAGCAGCAACCCTTGCTCCTGAACGCCATCTTTCGTAGTAACAGTTCTGGCCTTACGTGTCGGGTTTGCGGGATCTAGTTCAAGCCAGTCTAATCGACTGAGTTCAGCAAGCAGTTTTCGAGGTGCACACCAAGGTCTTACGGCATCGGGATAGCGGATCAGAAGCTGTTCACCAACCATAATCAACGCACTGCTGGCCTCTGGGAACCACGCCAAAGATTCAGGGAGATTCAATGCCTCTGCATCTTGCTGGTTTACGTTATTTGAGATAGCGCCATCATATGAATTGTTAGGCTTTTCGCATTCATCACCTAGAGCATTTTCAGTTGCCTGAAGGTGATTAACATCACTGGCAAGACGAAGTTCATCATGTTGGTCGGACGATTTTGACGATGGCGACTCAGCCGAATTACTGAGTTCGATTGATGATGACGCTTCAGGCAAGTCTGAATGCTCACTGGAGTGACTCTGTGGCTCTGCTTGTGTTTGCTGTGTTGCTTCCCACTCAGATTTGTTAAACAGTGTCACACCACTTGGTACATTCGAGCTGAACAATAAATCGGCCTCAGATATATGCAGCATGGGTAGCCAGATTGGCTTGCCGTCTTTGATCAGCACTTCAGGGGCAAAGCTTTCATATCGCTCATTTGAGGCAGATTTAGTGGCCAATCCTCGCTCAATGAGGATGTCCGCAAGGGTATCGGGATCTCTTGGAATGCCAGGTATCTTGTCTTTGGCCAACAGCTCAATGATTTCCTTAGCCGCGCTTTTCCAAACCAGGTAAAGATTGGTTGATTGATTCGATTTTCGTATCCAAACTCTGGCATCTCGCTGATTGACCAACCACTGGGAACTGGCAAGCAATCGCCTCATAGCATCAAGTAGATAGCGTTCGACTGGGACACCAAGGGCGTTGTCGTCAACGGAAATTCGTTGAGCTTTAAGGTCTCGCTGGACACTGGTTTGGTCGGCTTCAATGACCAGTTTAGACAGGACATGCTCTGGATCGGTATTGCCAATTGCTTCCAGCATGGCTTGCAAAATTTCAGGGCCAGGTTGTGTTAACCAGGCGAGCAACTCAGGCGTCATCACCCGGTTTAAAACCAGAATTGAGAATTGCTCGTGCCGTTTGCACCGTCCGTCGCGCCAGCGAATGAAATAGCGTTCAATGCTGTTATTTGTGGTCCACTGAGATAAGGTTTCCAAAAAAGGGTTCCACTGATAGCGTCCATCTTCATCCGTGATGGACAAGTCTGAAACGGGCTTACCAATATCATGAAACAAACCGCCAAGAGCCGCTGCAACACGCCACCTTGGCTCTAGCTCTTTTTTCTCAACCGGTGTGCCACTGGCAACAAAGATGATCCCTTCCGCTGCTTGTGCAGCCCAGAAAGCAACTTCCAACGAATGACGTAATAAACCACCAGCGCCACTGTGATGATGATGCTCAGAAGCTGGCAACAAATGAACATAAGCAGCCAGATGATCAATGCAGGGCTGAATTAGCCTTTGAAAATCACGCAGGTTAAAGCCAAGTACCTGGCGCAGTTTGGCAATTAGCTCGTCTTGTGTGGACTGCAAATCCTCGGGTGACGCAGCTGGCAACCCCTTCAGGAATGGCGGGTAGCGTGGAATTTCCGCATCCAGTTGCGATGACAGCTCCGGTAGTGCTTTTGTTTGAAAAAATAGGTTTTTGAACATAGTGAACCTCCGACACGATAGTGTGGAGGTTCATAAACTCACCGGCGGTGAATTAGATGTAAAAGAACCGCATCTATTTGACTAGGAAGTGGCGAAGCAGCTTTGTCTTAATTGAAACTAATTTTGCAAAGGTTTCCAACTTTTAGAAAAGCCAGCGCTTTTCGAAGTTGGCGCATTTGCAGGACGTTTCATTTTCACAGTCATAGGAAATGGGAAATCGACTCCTAACAACAACGCTTCTCCTTGACCCAAGACAGGGAGAAAAGATGCTGAACGTTGATCAATAGCCCCAACAGCCTTTTTTACAATTTCTTGGTCCAGCTGATTGGTCAACCTATGCACAATAAGTGTACCTATCTGACTTAAAACATCTTCAGGAATGTCACGTGGGCGCTGAGTAGCAATGATGGTATTTAAACCATACTTTCTACCTTCTTTAGCAATATTACCAAAGGCATCCAACTCAAACCTGTTCGTTTCTTCACCAATTCGCTTATTGAGAAATTGATGAGCTTCATCAATAAATACTAATAGAGGTGCACCATGATTTATTGCACCTTGCCTGGCTACAGATAACAACTTTCTACCAATGGCATTAACAAGTATTTCTCTTGAGTTTGCTTCAAATGGAACTTCAGAAAGATCTAATCTCAGCACATTATTGCTACTTATTGGCGAACAGAAATCATCAATAAGATTAGGTAATGTCTTTAATTCATCCGGGTCAATCATCCATTTTAAATTTGGGTTGTTTGAATAGGCTTTAATCCGAGCTATCAGGTTTAAACAGTGGCCAACATCATTATCAGCTCTACCTCCCCAAATAGTGGGGTTAGGATTATTAGCATTACCGCCATTGGGCCACACACACTCGTTTACAATCTGGTCAGCAATGTTTTTAAACATCCATGGAGCTGTCTGGATAGAGCTATTCATAGATAATAGAGCAGCTTCGTAAGGAGCCTTTGCTTGGCCAGATTTGTTCAAAAGATAATTTGCATTGATATCAAGGCCATGATTTTGTTTCTGCCAAAATTGCCACACTATTTTCTGGCTCTCGATAGCTGCCTCCAGTTTAGGCGCTTGGCTTTGCGCTGAAGGCCTTAAAAAGGCTCTAATATCTGAGTCTGTAAACTGCCAATGTGGAAAAGTTAACTGATTAAATGGAGTTGCTTTTGCATGATTCCCAACATAGTAACTGTCACAGCCAAGTGACTCATATTCCCCCGTCGGGTCAATAATAATTGCTTTGCCTCCGGCCTTAATCACTTGCTCGATGATGTTTGTCATCGAGTAACTTTTCCCGCCACCTGTTGCTCCTAAAATAGCGCAATGGCGTGAAAATAATTTTTCTGGGGTAACGTGAACTGTTACGGATTCATCATGCGGAAGTGAGGCTAACGGTAAATGGATTTGGCCAGGCTCTTCATCTTGTTTACCTTCAGCGATTATTGATACCAGATAAGGGTGAGCTGAATATATTTGGCTACCTAATCTCGGATGCTGCTTAATTCCTTTGTAGTTACGACCATTAGCTGGGTTCAAACTCACCAATAATTGAACAAGTCCAATTGGATGATTTTCAGATGGTTTATCAGCCAAACCGTCGACACTTAATCTCTCACCCCCCTCAATCCACACTTTCACTAAGCGCCCAAGAATCGCTGTTTCACCTATGTCGATGAATACAAATTCATTTACTTCTCCAGCGGCTATTCGATTTCCGAATGACCAACTGGGCTCACCAGATCCCGCTTTAGATAAGTTAATGATAAGCTCGGTTGCAGATACGCTAATGACGCTACCAATCCGTCTTGTTGGATCGTACGGGGAAAACCACTTTTTTCGCTCCATGAATAGTCTCCCTTATTTAATACTCGCTGTGATTTTCTCAAATGCTTTGAAGAGTTCGTCCTCGGGAGTTGTTGATCTTCGTTCAGGTAGCAGACTAGAAAACTGTTTAAACGTTGAATCCATTATCGCGATTCTGCCATCCCCATGGTCAATAGCTGCCATTAGCAGATTCCTAATCTCATTATTAAATGAACCCGTTACACTGAATGGGTCTTTCGTTGCAACCATCAGCATAAACTCAGGATTAGTCCTAAGCGCCATAGTTAGCGCATTATTTATATGCTTATCATTAAAACCAAAACCTAGGCACAATACAGCCGTTTTTGGTTGTTTAACTACTTCCAAAAAAGAAGTCATCATATCTAAGTAAGGAGAATCATAAGATGTCTGATATTTGCTACTGCTTGGATAGATAAAAACAGGTTCACCAATTTTGCTATCAGAACCTAGCTTTCTAACTCTGCCGTTAAATTTTCTCCAGTCCACAGAGCCATGCATCTTGTATAGCTGAACCACATTGGATATGTATGCGCCTTCACTGCTCTTGGAGTGTCCACGGTTCACTATGTCATACTTGAACCACATAGGATTAAAAAAAGAGGGGTTAGAAAACTCAAAACCATCAATAACAACAAAACCAGTATTTGATGCCGCGTGCTCAAAAGCCAAGTCATAATTAGTCGTGAAAAGTTTAAGTCGTTGTTGCTGAGCACTCCTTCTACCTACTGCACGCATAAATTTATCATGACTAACCCAGTCTGATTCAGGGATCGATTCAGTAAAGGTAGTTTTAGCTAAAATTATGTTTTTGGCTTGCTCAAGGAACTTACTTACTTGATTAATTCTTTGATTTGAAAGGTTCCCAACGGCTAAAGAGGAATCGCAAAGAGACAATAATAGTTCAATGTCAGGCTTTGCATCTCCGTTTTCTTCACGATGTTTTTGAAGAGCATCATAATTTGTTGCCTTCAAAACCAATTGGAAAAGATTCTCATCTGCTTTTTTACAATAGTCCCAAAGGTGCCACATACTTGGAGCGATAGGCGCTTTGTTCTGCTGAGAAAGCTTATTAAATGTTAAAGACGTGCCTGAACCAGCCAGTATGACTAAGTTATCAGTATCTAAAACTTTATTGATAAAACGAAAAAATGTGGCCAGCTCGTCATCTAAGTCATCATTAGAAAGATCAATTTCTATTGGCTCTCTCTTCGAAGACGCGGAGTTCCTTTTTATGTCTGATGACAAAAACCTTACTATGTTTTCATTTTCCATTTTTTAATTCACCTTCCACGTAAAAGATAACCAGCCTAGAAATCAATAAATTTCAGACGCTTGCGCTATTTGACTTCGTTCCTGAACAGCACGTAATAATACTTATATCTGCCCACCCACACCTTTGAATTTCTCAACAAAAGCGGCAATTTTCTGAAAAACCGTTTGCTTCTGGGTTCGGTACTGTGGGTTCAATGGGCTAAGTTTGGGCAGCGCCTCATTAAGTGCAGTGCCATTTTCAGAGGCGTACTCACGTTTGAGTGATGACGCAATATAGCGTTTGGCAGCATCGATATTGAGCTTTTCAGAGGCAATAATGGCATCGGCTTCACGCTTCTGCTCCGCCTGGGCGAATTTGAAGAAAGCGTCGATAATGCTGGCTTTGTCATTGATCTCATCTAGGTTTGTCTGGTTAATAAAATCAACCACCAAGCTCTCTTTCGCTCTATTGCCAAGGCTACCACGAATCATACGGCGGACTTCTTCAATCAAGCCTTCTTTGCTCTTGTTCTTCTTATTGTGATCAAAAATAAGTTCAAGAATATAATCGAGGTTTATTTCCTGAGATTTAAGCAAATCAATTTCAAAGACCACGTCGTCCCAGTCTACCGTTGACTTATCTTTGTCCTGACCTTCTTTATCGCGTCGCAACCAGTCGCGGGTATCGTTGTAGGTAGAGCGATAATCTTGAATAGCACGTTCGCTCGGCATATCGATGGTTTGCATTGCCTCGATGTCAGCATCGTCCAGATAGTACTTTGATTTGAACTCTTCAACAGCTTGTTCATCACTGGTATCTAGGTTTTGCAGTGCTTTCAAGCCAGCAAATTCATCGTAGTTTTGTAAAATATTTTCTGCTTTTAGGTATTCACCAAACAGCTTGGCAAATTCTTTTTTATCTTGTTCTTTTTCAATATTTTCTGGGTTTGGAAAGCGTTCTTGCAGCTCTTTGACGATATCAACAAAACCTCGACGCGCCTGCCCAGTAGCAATATCGTTAAAACCTTCCATGTATTCTTTGTAGCTCTTCTCCAACACCACGTTTTTGGTGTTTTTGTCACCAAACAAGGTGATGGCATCAATGGTTGCCTGTTCCAAGTCCCGGAAGGTAACAATATTGCCAAAGGTCTTCGTTGCATCATAAATGCGATTAGTGCGAGAAAACGCCTGCATCAAGCCGTGATAGCGCAAATTCTTGTCAACAAACAAGGTATTGAGCGTAGGCGCATCAAAGCCCGTTAAAAACATACCGACCACTATGAGCAGATCTATTTCTTGATTCTTCACGCGCTGGGCAAGGTCACGGTAGTAGTTCTGGAAGCCATTACTATCCACGCCATAGTTAGATTTAAACATGGCGTTGTAATCGTTAATCGCGGCGCTCAAAAACTCTTTCGCGCTGCTGTTCATCGCGCTAACTTCAAAGCTCTCATCTAAAATATCACCAATGGCGTCCTGCTCTTCATTGGCTGCAAATGAGAAGATAGTCGCAATGCGCAGAGGCTTACTTGTGGGTCCATTCTCAGCCTCGGCCTGCAATGTCTTGAAGGTTTCATAGTACGCTTTCGCCGCATCAACACTACTTACCGCAAACATGGAGTTAAACCCTTTGGCACCAGAATAGGCTCGATGCGTTTTCTGGTTAAAATGGTTCAGAATATACTGCGAGATTTCACGAATGCGCATCGGGTGTAAGAACGCTTTCTTGTTCTCCGCCGCACTGAGTTTCTTCTCATCCTGCTCGGTCTCAATGCTCTTAAATTGAGGACGAACATCGTTATAGTCCACTTTGAACTTGAGTACTTTTTCATCACGAATGGCATCAGTGATCACATACGTGTGCAACTGCTGGCCAAACACGCTGCCCGTAGTTTCAGCACCCAAGGCGTTCTCAGGGAAAATTGGCGTACCGGTAAAACCAAACTGGTAGTACTTTTTGAATTTCTTCTTCAGGTTTTTCTGCGCTTCACCGAACTGGCTTCGATGACACTCATCAAAAATAAAGACAACTTGCTTGTTGTATATCGCTAAATCGCTTTCGCTTTTGATTAAGTTATTGAGCTTTTGGATCGTGGTGACGACAATCTTGTTATCGTCTTTATCCAGGTTACTCTTAAGCCCTGCGGTACTGTCTGAACCGTTCACACTATCGGGTGAGAAGCGCTGATACTCTTTCATCGTTTGATAGTCGAGGTCTTTTCTGTCCACCACAAAAAAGACTTTATCGATACAGTCTAAATCGGTGGCCAAACGTGCCGCCTTAAAGCTAGTGAGTGTTTTTCCTGAACCTGTGGTGTGCCAAATGTACCCACCGCTCTCGGTGTTGCTCCAGTTCTTAGCGTTAAACGCACTCTTTATCTTCCATAAAATGCGCTCAGTGGCCGCAATCTGGTAGGGGCGCATTACAAGTAAGGTATTGCTGACGTCAAACACCGAGTAACGCAAGATCACTTCAAGCAGCGTCTCTTTCTGGAAAAACGTGGCGGTAAAGTCTTTTAAATCCTTGATCAGCGTATTGTCTGACTTCGCCCAGTTCATCGTAAAGTCGAAGCTATTTTTGTCTCGTTTAGTGGTATTGGCAAAATAGCGCGTGTCGGTGCCATTAGAGATCACAAACAGCTGCAAGAACTTGTACAACGAGTTCTCTGCATTAAAGCTTTCTTTGCTGTAGCGATGTATTTGGTTAAACGCCTCACGGATCGCCACACCACGCTTTTTCAGTTCAATTTGCACCAAAGGCAAACCATTGACCAAAATCGTCACATCATAACGGTTAGCATGGCTTCCCGTTTGCTCAAACTGCTTAATGACCTGCACTTTGTTACGAGCAATGGTCTTCTTGTCGAACAGATAGATATTTTCTATATGGCCATCATCGAAGACAAAATCGAAGATATAGTCACTGTGCACCTTGCGGGTTTTATCAAGAATATTGTCGCTGGGTGTGTTCAGGTATTGCTCGCAAAAGCGAGCCCACTCGGCATCAGTAAACTCGACCTTATTGAGGGCTTGTAATTGTTTACGCACATTCGCCATCATGGCATCGGGCGTGGTTAGCGCAGGTAAATATTCATAGCCCTGATTAACTAAGTCTTGGATCAGTTCACGCTCTAAATCACCTTCGCTCTGGTAGCCCTCAGCAATTTGGTCTTGGCGTGTGTATTTATCTAAAACAATAAAGTTATTCGATTCTGCAATACTTTTATAGCTGGTCATTGTAACTCCTGCTTCTTGAAGCCATATGTTCTAAACAAGTGATTGACTAAAGCTTCAAGATTTTCCTTATCTTTTTCTTCAATATCTGTAATTTCTTCCCCAGCATGTGCAGAGTGGCTGGCCAAGTTAAGAATTCTGTTTGAAAATGGATCAGGTGAGCCATCAGCGGTTTTTATCAAAAGATCTTCCCAGCGCGGATACCCAAGGAAAGTAGCGGTTTTTTCTAAAATATTTCTCATGAATGAAAAGTGATACTTTCTTACTTGTTTATTTTTAATAGCTTCACGAATTTCAGATAATAAGAATAGATGATACGAAAAGGGGTGATCATTCGAACTGAACAGTTCGAAAGTTTCGTCAATATTTTTAACAAGCCGATGCTTTTCTGATTGATCTCGTTTATACAACCACCTTGGGCTTTTACCTACTAATGGATTTTTAAGGTCGTTATTTAACTCATTGTGTAAAACATTATAAAACAATGGGCTATGTGTCGTGATGACGAATCTTAGACCGCGTCCTTCAAAGTAATAGCTTCTTTTGATTAAGTCAGCTAAATCAACGGCCAATTCAATAAGGTGGGTATCATCCAATGAACTCACTGGATCATCAATAAACACATATTCCAACTTATCAAATTTACTATCATCTCGTTTGGCCGGGTCAGGCTGTTCGAGAATCGACGTGACCTCCTGCAATAATGTATAAAAAACACTCCAGATAAAGTTTCGTTCTTCACCCTTTGATATTTTTAAAATCCCTGAACTTTCAGAGCCAGTTTCAAAAGAAAATGTCACTTCAGGGTATGTTTTTTCTCCTGTTTTTTTGCCTGCAATAATCACATCATTTTCGTGAAATAACGGCATAAGCTTATCGCTAGTATAGCGCTGAAAGTTTTTTACAATATCGGTATCGCCTCGTTCCCTAAGAATCCAGTCAGTGAATGTGTTTGACTGTATTTTCAGTTTTGGCTCTATATCGTTCAATAAATCGTTGTCCCAATAAAACAGGTCTTCCGTAAAGGCGTTGTAGTACAGGAACTTATCACGAGATTTTTCAACATCTACGTCAGCTTCATCATCCTGTGAAGAAGGAACTATTTCCTCCTTAAAAGCTCGTGACAAACGCGTTTTGCCTGTTCCATTAAAGGCATAGATCAACTGTACTTTTTTATTCTTGCGGATTAAGTCTTTAGCTATATTCTTTAGTTCCTTACCCATATTAAGCTGCCGCCTCTTCAGGTTTGGGAAAGCTCAACAACAGGTCACGATAATACTCGTATTGCTTTCGACGTAACTCGATTTCGCGTGGAAGACCTTCTTTAATTGAAGTGGTTAACATGTCAAACTTGTCTAAAATTTCCACAATTCGCTCCTGTTCTGTAATAGAAGGAACTGGAACTTCTAACTTAGCTAAATCAGATTTATTCACTGCTGGAACACCACCTTCTTTTTTTAATCCTAATAACAGCTGATTTTTCGACTGAAGAATATAAAAAAGGTACTTATTGATTAGTGCTTTGTTATCTATAGAGCGTATTTTGTAACAAAGGGGGCCTAACCAAAATGACTTATTTTGGTAACCAACAAAGCCAATGCCACCTTGCCCTCTTGATGGGGTCGTCACAGTATCGCCCTCACAATTACTCAGAGCACAATATCCAGACCGAGTTGTCCCCGCATTGATGTAATCAAACTCCGCCTCTGTATCCAAGATTTCAGATGGCTTCTGACCAGTATTTATTTCTGCGATTTTCCCTAATGCCTTCCACTCAACGTCACCCTCTTCAAAACTTAGCAACTTATCGCGGTAGTAGTTGTATTGTTTTTTACGCATGTTAAGCTCGGCGGTCAGCTCGGCGGTCAGCTCGGCGGTCATGGCGGTAAATGCGTCCAGAACACGCACTATTTCAGCTTGTATTGCCAGCGATTTTTCTGGGTTATCTGGGCATGGGATAGGGATACTAAAGTCTTTGACCTTCGCATCAGAAATAGCTGGATATGCAGAACCACTCTGATTCTCTTCAAGGTACTTTTTAAAATCACTTGAGGAAATCAAATGCAAAATCCACTTAGATAGAGTCACATCCCTTTTCACTCGCAATACACAATATCCTGTGCTCGCAACTGCTCCATCATATTCCTCATCAATTAAGCAATAGCGCATTTGTGTCGGACGAGTTGTTGCAAATAATACATCGTCTTTTTTTACAAGTTTTTGAGCACGGCTGGGCGCATTGCTAGCTTTTACCTCTGTTGTTTCTATTATTTTTTTTGTATCAACGCTGACTGAAGTTAGATCAATATACTGATGGCGTTCAGAAGTTTCACGCCACTTTATATTTGTAGTTCGCTCAGTAACTTCGCTGATCGGAAACCAAACCACTTCAACACCATCGAGTAGTTTCTCTACATAACTAAAATCGTTCATGCCTCAACCTCCTCACCGTCAATTTCAGCAACTATGGCATCAATATCACTGCGAAGTCGGTCTATTTTCGCAACGGTAATTTTAAGCTCAGCATTGAGCTTATTTATGTCTACTAACTCACGAGTATCTTCGGACTCTACATAACTGCTCACCGAAAGGTTGTAACCATTGCCTGCTATGATCTCCAATTCAACCGATTTAGCAAAATGATCCACGTTCTCTTTGCTGGCAAACACTCTCATGATGTCTTCGATGTGCTGATCAGACAGTACGTTGTTATTGGTTTCTTTTTTAAACAAACCGCTGGCATCAATAAACTGGGTGGCGGTGTCGGTTTTGTGCTTAGACAGCACCAAGATATTCACGGAAATGGTGGTGCCAAAGAACAGGTTAGGTGCCAGTGAAATCACTGTTTCAACATAGTTGTTATCAACCAGATATTGGCGAATTTTTTGCTCAGCACCGCCACGGTAAAAAATACCGGGGAAGCAAACAATCGCTGCACGACCTTTGCTTGATAGGTAACTAAGTGCATGTAATACAAAAGCAAAGTCTGCTTTTGATTTTGGCGCGAGAACACCTGCGGGCGCAAAGCGGTCATCGTTGATTAGGGTTGGGTCGTCACTACCAATCCATTTAACCGAATAAGGCGGGTTAGAGACAATGGCATCAAAGGGCTTGTCGTCTAAAAAGTGAGGTTCGGTTAAGGTATCGCCCAACTGAATATTAAACTTGTCGTAGTTAATGTTGTGCAAAAACATATTCATACGCGCCAAGTTGTAGGTAGTGTGGTTGAGCTCTTGGCCATAAAAACCATCTTCAATGATATGCGCATCAAAGTGCTTTTTGGCTTGTAAGAGCAACGAGCCTGAACCCGCCGCCGGGTCATAGATTTTATTCACACTGGTTTGGCCGTGCATGGCCAGCTGCGCGATCAATTTTGAAACGTGCTGAGGGGTGAAAAATTCACCACCGGATTTACCCGCATTGGCGGCATAGTTTGAAATCAGGAACTCGTAGGCATCACCGAATAAATCAATTTGGTTGTCTTCGAAGTTACCGAAAGTTAAACCTGCCACGCCTTTTAACACAGCTGCCAGGCGTTTGTTTTTTGCCTCTACCGTATTACCCAGACGATTACTGGTGGTATCAAAATCCGCAAACAAGCCTTTGATGTCTTTTTCTGAATCATAGCCATTGGCTGAGTTTTCGATTGCAGCAAAAATTGCTGCCAAATCCGTATTTAAATTTTCGTTTTTGTGTGCATTAGCCGCCACATTGCTAAACAACTGGCTAGGGTAAAGAAAATAGCCTTTGGTTTTAATGGCATCTTCTTTAGCAAACTTGATGTTTTCATCATCGTCAGACATGGCAGCATAGTTAACACTCTCGTCACCGCCTGTGATGTAGTTGACAAAGTTTTCACTGATAAAACGGTAGAACAGCGTACCCAGTACATATTGTTTAAAATCCCAACCATCCACTGAGCCTCTTACATCGTTGGCAATCGCCCATATTTGGCGTTGAAGTTCGGCACGTTGTTGTAAACTTGTCATTTGTTAATTCCTGCTTTTAATTCGTCATAATTCGTTTATGGGTTACGCAATGTTCACTGTCGTCGAACATCATTCGTTAAACCCTGGAGCTAAATTCAAATTTCCGACCCCGTAGAGTGTCGGAGTATTCTTTAACCAAAGTTGGTATTCAGTGCCTTGAAGGCTGTGTGCTTTGGAACAATCCACATGCCATTGGCGAAGCAAATACCCAGCGGTTGCTGCTCTAATCTCAACCTTTAGAACGCCACCCGTCATGCCATAGTCCAGGTCTATCGCCTCGCTGTGTTCAATACGTGGATGCGGCACTAACTCCAGCTCAACAAATCGGTTCCATTGCCGATCTTGGGTTTCGAGCTCGGTTTCAGATAAAGTGGAGTCTTCAAGCACAATCGCTGCTTTAATGCGGGTCAATACAAAGTCACGGAACTCATTATGCTTGCGATCAAAACCACGAACGTGCCAACGCAGGCCATTGTCCACCAGCGTATGCGGTACAATTTCACGCGTTGTTTCACCGCTCGATAACGACACATAGGTGATACTCAAGGCTTTGCCTTTGTGTATGGCCTCGGTGACTTTCGCCACTATCGATAAACTGGGCTTGTTAAGGTGATAAGGCGCTTCACAAGCCAGTGGTGGTTTTACCTTTCCAGTAAAGCCATCTCCGTACCCTTGGCTAATGGTTGCCAGTGTTCTCACAACGTCGTAGTCGAACAAGGGCTCAAAAGCTTCACCGCGCTTATGCAACTTGAGCTTTTGGTCATACTCAATGTTGCCTGGCGCAAGCTCTCGGTACATTGTGAAGTCTTTCGTTGCTTGTGCAGCGGCTATGCTGAAGCGATCGACTAAATCCGCCCGTACAGCTTCTCCCTTAAACAGTAAGGTGAAATCGATGTGGGCAATGCGATCCCTGGTTGCTTGTGGCAACTGCGCTATCTGCGAAAGCCTATCTGACTTCGCCACTACCGTTTGTTTCAGAGCATCATTTGTCATGCGTCTTGTTTATCCAATTCAACCAGATTCTTAAAACTCTGTTTATAAAGTACGGTCAGACATCGCGTAATCACATTGAAAAGCGTCACTCAATGCTGCTCTTTATCCGCAATGACTAATCAATCTCTATTGGTTGAAGCTGGACAGATGGCCATAAAACACTGAATAGGCTTCAACCTAATTAATTTTATTAGGTATCATCCTATCACAAATTATTTTGTAGGGAAGACTAAGCGGCAACTTTTTGATCTGGATTGCAATTGCCGCTCAGGCATGGGCATGAAGACCTTGTTTCGTGTCATTGGTGATAGCCGAGTTCAATGCGCTACCCGAACCAGTGACACCACGATGTTACCGCGATGAGATCCCCCTTTATCCGTCTCTTTAGACATCAGGGCTCGTTGCTCACTCTCCCGAACGCGCCTAGCAACTTCTGCCTGGGCTGGTAGCAATGGCAGCATCCCTTCAGCAATCGCGTCCGGTGCAGACTCTTGGCCACAGGACATCAAATGCTTCCATGGATCTTTAAGAAAGCGCTCGAACGTGATGCCAAATTCAATGATGCGGGCAGAGACGAAGATTTCGCCCCAGTATTCAATGTAGGTGTCTTGGTACATGGAAAGATTCCTCTTGTTGGTTATATACCCTGCCTACTTGCAGCCGCAGCGGTGTTACCTGCATTCGCTCACCCCAATCACATAGAAGATCTATGCTCATGGGGACTCGCTCACTTGCCGCCTAGCTGCAACACCAAGTAGTTTGGGTATAACGTAAGTTCACTTTCCATTTTCCAGAGGTTTTCAAATATGCAAGGCTTACCTTGTAGAAAGCTACAAGGCTTTAAATCGATTGCGAGCATCTTTGTAGTCATAGTGGGCATGTTCTGAACCACGATGATACAAATCATCCAGGTAAGTTTGTTCCTGCGGCAACTCGTCTTCGCTGATTTCGCGCCACCAATGTTTGTTAGCACCTTTAACACCGTCATGCCAGCGGTAACCACGCTCTTTTAAATAGTCCTTTACGTCAAACGGCGCACCAAACGCACGAACTAACACAGTTCGCCTGTCTGCTTCAGACAACAAGTTTGCAACGGACTCGGGCAACAAATGAAACAACCAGGCCATCGCCAAACAATCGGTTGCAGCTCGGTGTCCTTCATAAAACCAACCTAAGCGAAGCAGCAGGTACTCAAGCTTTCGACTTTCAAAACCCAGCGCCTTCCAATCTATGCCACTGGCTGAACAGGCCCAAGATAGATGGCCTAATGCGGCAAACCGCTTTTCAAAGAAAGGACGATCAAACTGTGCATTGTGCGCAACCACCAGCGGATCATCGGAGAACCAACTCGCAACCAGTGCATCATCAATGCGCTGGCCTTGCACCATCTCATCGGTAATACCGGTTAACTCGGTGATCAGCTCGGGGATTGGCTTGCCGGGATCTTCATACAAGCTGATCACATCAACAATCGACACAATCCGCTTAGCCGAGGGGCTGTAAAGCACCTTAACCATACCAAGCTCAATAATGGACTCGTCATCGGCAGACAGTCCAGTTGTCTCTGTATCGAGCAGCACCATTGGCTGTTCATCACCGACCATAGCAGAAAGTTCAAGTGGCCAGGACTGCGGTTCACGCGTTAATGGAATGCGCTCCAGCAATCTAAAATCTTCTGGTCTTTCTGGGATATCCGCCAGGCGCTCTAGCGGAAATGGCGCAGGGGCTCTTGTCATTGATGGTTCCTCTTCAATTCTATTATTCGCTTTGGGTTATTTCACTGTGCCCTGTTCGTTTATAAACGCATTTGTACAAAATGCACCTTGGATACCTCAGCGTTTTTTTAATCTTTCTACTGGGTGAACCTATGTATGAAGGCTTTGACTAAGCCTTTCAGAAAGCCTTAGCTAAACCGTTTAGGTAACCCTTACCGATACCCTTTACGTATGGCTTAGCCAACCCCTTTTCAAACGGTTGAAAAAGGCTTTAACTGAGTTCGACTGAGCATTTTAATGATGCTCCTGACTTCGCTTTAAGCCAGTAAATTCAATACGAAGCAGAATTTTACTAACTGTTTTTAAACCCTTTGCAAAGGGTTCAACAAGCCTTGTTTGACGGTTACTTGACCCATGCGTTAACCAGTAGCAGTAACAGGATCAGTAACAGAAACAAGAGCAGTAGGCAGAAGCAGTATTGTCCAAGCCTTGCAGGCTTTGACGAGGGCGAGCGGTCCCCCACATCAAGCTTTTCAACACAAAAAAGAAATCGCCCACGACACAACGTCTTACTCGAACAACTACAGTTTTACCTACAATTTTACTTGTAGAAATCAGCATAGCATTAGATACTGTATAAACAAACAGTATCAATTGCGATTTTTCGAGGTTCGTCATGAGTGTCTCGCTGATAGGCCGTAGCGGCGCACTTGCCTTCATCAAAGCCAAGCGCCTTCGTATTCCATTGTTCATGGAACGTGTTTCTGCTGGTTTTCCCTCACCAGCGCAGGATTATGTTGAGCAAACGCTCGACCTTAACGAGCTGTGCATCAAACGACCGGCTGCAACGTTCTTTGTGCGTGTTGAAGGTGATTCAATGATTGATGCCGGGATTCACCCAGATGATATTTTGGTGGTTGATCGCTCTGTCCAAGCAGAACACGGTGACATTGTCATAGCGGGAATCCATGGAGAACTCACGGTAAAGGAGCTTCAACTAAGGCCGTGCGTCATGCTGATCCCAAGAAACCAGGTGTATGAGCCCATTCATATTCCTGAAGGGACAGAGTTAGAGATATTTGGTGTGGTCACCAATGTGGTGCGAAACATGCGCCGTAAGTCGTGACTGTCCCATGCCTGTATTTGCCTTGGTGGACTGCAACAACTTTTACGCCAGTTGTGAGAAGCTGTTTCGTCCTGATTTAAAAGATACGCCGGTTGTGGTGCTGTCCAACAACGACGGCTGCGTGGTTGCACGCTCGCGTGAAGCTAAGTTACTCGGTATTAAAATGGGCGTACCCGTTTTTCAAATCAAAGCTGAAATGCAGCGCCATGGTATTTTGGCATTCTCGTCCAACTGTATGAGCTGTACGCAGATTTGAGCAGTCGAGTGATGCGCACTTTGGAGGAGATGGCACCACGAGTAGAGGTCTACTCCATTGACGAAGCGTTTTTGGATTTAACCGGTATTGAGTCTGCCATATCCCTTGTCGAGTTCGGACAACAAGTGCGAGAGCGCATAGGCCACTGGATTGGGATCACCGTCTGTGTAGGCATTGCACCGACTAAAACACTCGCCAAGCTGGCTAACCATGCCGCCAAGAAATACCCCGCCACTCAGGGGGTTGTAGACCTGACCAATCCAGATCGGCAACGTCGATTGCTCGCATTAGTCCCGGTTGATGATGTTTGGGGCGTTGGTAGACGGCTTTCTAAGCGTTTAAATGCGTTGGGTATCACCACAGCCTTAGACCTCGCCAATGCCTCTCCTAGAACCATCAGAGACCAGTTCTCGGTGGTTTTAGAGAGAACCGTCAGAGAGCTCAATGGTGAGTCGTGCATTGAACTTGAAGAGATCCCGCCAACTAAGAAACAAATTGTCTGTAGCCGTTCATTTGGCGTAAAAGTGACGCACTTTGAATTGTTACGTGAAGCCGTATGCGAATACGCAACCCGCGCCACTGAGAAGCTTCGCAAAGAACAGCAGCAAGCCAAAGTGATGACCGTGTTTATACGTACCAGCCCCTTTAAGGACAACGAGCCGCAGTACAGCAGCTCTGCATCGGGTGAGTTGCTGATCCCCAGTTGCGATACGCGGGACTTTATCGAGCTGGCCAATCACTTACTCAAGCGGATTTGGAAGGATGGTTTTCGTTATGCCAAAGCGGGCGTCATGCTGTCTGACTTTTACGATCCAGGCATGTTTCAACCAGGACTATTCGATGACGTATCGACCCGCTCCAATAGCCAACAGTTAATGTCTGTATTGGACACCATTAACCAAAGCGGTGCCGGAAAGGTTTTCTTTGCTGGACAAGGTACGAAGAAAGATTGGTCGATGAAGCGAGAGCATTTGTCTCCCGCTTATACAACACGCTGGGACCAGTTACCGCGAGTGAAATAATGAAATAAATGTAAATTAACCACACAGCTAGACATAGAAAGGAGCTTTACTAAAAGTTTATAGGCACAAAGAACAAAAAATGCTGTCACTGTCATAAAATCCAACACCATAGGCATCACCTCCACTAACGTTTTAACGACTTCAACTTTCAACCCGCATCGGTCCGTAGACTGGTATCCGTCCGTTATCGTAGGTATTTTCTATGTTGCTGTGGGCCGGGTAATGTCTAAGCTATCAGGATTTCCAACCCTCCGCAAGAATGCCGAAATATAACTCAATGTATAGAATTCGGACTCTAGTGTGTTTAGCTTCGACAAGTTATTGATTAGGTAGTTAACTCCGAATTCATCAAGCAAAAAATCCAGTGCAATTGTATTTACTTTGCCGCCCTTCCTATGAAGCACCCCGGATTTTCTTATACAAGGATTCTCTCTCAAAACATCAACAATACTCATTAAATCAGAAGGATACTGAGCACCATCAGGAAAACTGTTATATACCTTGCTGTTTTGAAACTGCTTACATGCATGAGTGTTAGTACTTAAAATATAACAATCAACAAATTCGACACCATGTAACTGCATACGCTCAAAGGAAGTTGAAATCAATATGCATCTTTCAAACTTAAGGCCGTCATGTGTACACTTTTTAAAATGAGCTCCCTGTAAAAAACAGTTTTCAAATCTCACATTATTGAGATTGCAATATTTGAACTTTGCACCAACCAGAGATGTATTTTTGAAATGTGACCCGCTGAATACGGAGCTAAAACTCGAAGTTTTATTGAAGTTTTGTAAGCGTTCACCGAGGTATCTTGACTTACCATGTTTGAAGAGAACCGTGTGGTTTATAAGTCAAAGACGTTGGGGTACGGCCTCTTCGCCACAACAGCCGTGATGATCTCACTCAATACGGACATTGCCGATAAGCCACGTTTTTTGCAGGTTTCGATGAGGGTATGTATCCTACTGCGGAATTTATCGCCTGCATCCGAGGCCGTTCCGAAGCTGATTTTCCTTTGGATTACAAAGCCTCTAATACATCGCTCAGCTTCATTATTGGTTAAGGGGATTGACGTTTTCTTGAGGAAAACCCACAAGCTCTCTCTATGTTTGAGCAATAACTTGCATCGCCCCCGATACCGCTTGACCATGACATCAGTCCCTTTGCTCAACCAATGATCGAACGATTTCTGCAACCTACGCATTCTTCGTAAGTACAGCGGATAATTTAACTCATCTTGTTCATAACGATGCCGAGTATGGAAAATGACGTTCGTCAGCAAACAAAGATGTCTGCCAATATAAGCGGTGTGACCACCGCCACTATAATCCGCCATTTGCTGAAGGTTACGCTTCACATGTGCCCAACATAACTGATGACGGTCTGCGGCTATCCAGTTATAGCTTGGACACTGGTCGCTGACCACAATTCCTGCATAGTCTTCATCAATGACCTTTTTCGCTGATGAGGTCGAGCGCGAATAAAGTATTTGTTCATAGACAAGGTCATCACTTGCCACTAACCAACACCAACGAAGGCTCGTTTCATCATTTCGGTGATGCGAGGTCTCGTCAGCATGAACCAAAGGCGCTTTTTTTAACGCTTGTTTTATCGCTTGATGCAATGGCGTTAGCATTGAAGCGACTTTCGTTTGCGCTTCGCTAATCGCACCAACAGAAAATGTTGTGCCGAGTTGCTCTTTGAGCAGTGATTGGATTTTTCGAACGCTAAGGTGATATTGTCCTGCAAGCACACCGATGTAGCTTAATAAATTGGGACCAATAACCCCTTGTGATGCATTGTCAGGCTTTTGAGCTTTCACTGTTTCCTTGCAGTGGCGACATTGACCTGAGAATAAACGGTATTCAGTGATATCGACAGTGGGCTTGGGAATATCAAAGACTTGGTGTCGGTAGTAAGGGCCACCATGAACATCAATGTCAGACCGATCGCAACAAGGACAACTATCAGGGAAGCAATCGATAATGATATCCGTGTCTTTTAATGGGGAGAGTTTTCGTTGATGCCCTGTGTGGCCTTCTTTAGCTCCTCTCGAATTGCGACCACCAGAGCTTTCATCTTTTTTCGCTCATGGCGATCTTTAGGACTGTCTGATGAGGGCGATTTTGAAGAATTTTTGGAGCTAGTGGTAAGCTTATCTTCATAATGTCGGAGCTGTTCCCACAGCTCATCAATAAGCACCTTAGCCTCATTCAAATCAGAGACTTTAGGTGGCGCGTCTTGGTATTTAGGAGCTTTTTTTCTAGTCATGCAACTATGATGACGCTCTAAAATGATCACTCAATACCTAAAGTGGGATCAAGTGCTAGATGTCACAGTTTTTATGTCAATAGGGCTTGGTGAACACTTACGAAGTTTTTATTGTAAAATTTAGTGTGCTCTGCCTGCTTTTGCACATAACTATATCGATTATTTTTTTTGTTCCTTGCCATAACTCTTCCTGTTAAGCCTAAATTTTCAAACAACTATACAACTGGAGAACCTAGTCTCCTTGATTTTTAAGGAAATCATATACGCCATTTCTGTTTTTTTGCTGCTTTAGAAAATCAAATACGTCAATATGCATTGACTCTTCGACGAAGCATGTTGAGCTTATCAACTTGGCGTCGAATATCACTGAAGAATTCTTCTTTCTCCATGGCCAGCGCTAACTCCCATTCTTTGGCCAAACCTTGGCAGTCCAAAAATGAGTATCTCAGCTTCGTCTTTGAGATACGCAGCCCCTTGCTAAATACCACGCGTTTGCCTCGTTGACCGTGAAAACTGTTGATGTACCACTCGATGCCAAAGCCATACTTAAAGTCTCTGATACGGACACCAAGCAGCCCCCAATCTTTAAAGGACGCATTTTCGCGAACCTTGTAATGGGTAACCCAAAAGTCATCAACTTCAGCTCGTGCCAGCGCTTTTAGCCTGTCTGTTTCTTGTTGAAGTAAATCTGATACCTCTGCTTTCCATTGTTCATTGACGATTTCTACCAAACCAATTTCCCCATCCAATTAACCCCAAAAGCCAAAACCACTATCCGTTTGGCTTTTGGATCGAAACGCCAAACGTAAAACTGCCGTAACAATCACTGTTTGGTGTCTCGATATAAATCAACCCGCGCAATCCCATACCTGACAAGGGATACAGCCCGATTTCACTTAAAAACGCCTAAAAAGACGTATCGTCATGAAGATACAAACCGTTTAGCGAGTTCAGGCCAGAATGCAAACGACGTTTGGCGTCTCGATTTTTTTGGCTCAGTCATCCGCCGCCAAACAGAGCCTATTCTCATACTTTTGCGAAAATGCAATAGGCAGATAGATGAAAGGATTTGTCACCTTTCTGCCCACCGCCAGTGCACCGAATCCTGATAATGGCATTTGAGTGAACCGCCAGAGCACTTGGAATAGCCCAAGCGTGACCAGTGCGGTTAATTGAAAACCGTTAGAGCACTTTAAGTGCACAGGAGATAAGTATGTTTGTACTAGGCGTAGATATCGGTTACTCGAACCTGAAGCTGGCAATTGGCCAATCAGGCAGTGAACCGAAAACCATTATTCTGCCTGCGGGTGCCGGTCCTGCGGATCGTATGCCGGAGCGTATCGGTGGAGGCGATGATGACACTTGTTTGTATGTATCTGTGGATAATGAGCGTTGGGCCGCTGGTGTGCCTGCTGGACGCCTTCAAGGCTGGGAACGAGAGCTCCACCCGGAATATCCGACCACAAAAACCTATAAGGCGCTTTTTCATGCTGCCTTGTTGATGGCTGAAACTGAGTCCATCGATTTGGTTGTCACTGGATTACCGGTTTCCCAGTTTCATGAACCGCAACGTAAGTCTGACCTTGTAAAACGTTTAAAAGGTGTCCATCAAGTGACGCCTAAGCGCAGCATCACCGTTCATGACGTCAAAGTGCTGCCGCAGCCTGCCGGTGCCTATATGGATCTGGTTCAAACAGGTGGTGATCTGGGCTTGATTGAAGAAGGTCGCGTCGTCGTCATAGATCCCGGCTTCTTTTCTGTTGATTGGGTTGCCCTTGAGGCCGGAGAAATTCGCTACAGCTCATCAGGAACCAGTCTTCAGGCAATGTCCGTGCTACTGGAAACCATTGATAAGCTGATTTCGGAAGATCATGGTGCCAAAGTCGGCATGGATCGACTTGAAAAAGCCATGAGAACCGGCGACTTGCAAGTGCTGCTATTTGGAGAAAAAGTCGATATTTCACCTTATCTGAATGCTGCCATGAAAAAGGTAGCGCCTGTTGCTCTTACAGCCATGCGCCAATCCATGCGTGACGAAAGCATCAATGCGGACTTGGTATTGATCGCCGGAGGTGGAGCCCTGGCTTATAAGGAAGCGGCCAAGGAGATTTTTTCACGAAGCAAGATCATCGTGCCTGAGCAGTCTGTTTTGGCGAACGTCCGAGGCTTCTGGTTTTATGGGGCCTGATCATGAGAGTTGTCGTCAACATTCCCCCAGGGAGCCACCCAGAACTACTCAAAGAATTGGAAAAGACGCCACCACGGGAACGCGCTGAGCGTCTGAGGATGCTGGCCACCTTTGGGTTAATTCACATGAGCCAACCCAATCTATCCACGACATCTGTACAGGTGGATGGCCATGCTCCAGAAGTTGAAATTACTTCTGTGAGTAAAGCGCCTGAACCCAAAGCAGAATCACGTAAACAATCATTAAAATCAAAACTAGGGCTGGGCTTATAACATGGCGTTATCAGTTAGCTGGCTCGATGCCAGATTAAATAAAGAAGCAAAAGAAACCGTAGTAAAAGCCGACCGAGATGGGCTAAGTGCTCGGGTATCGCCTAAGGGCAAAATTGTTTTTCAGTTTCGTTATCGGTTCGATGGCAAGCAACAGCGGGTAGACATAGGTACTTACCCCCTTATGAAGCTTGCTGAAGCCAGGAATGAGCTGGATAGGTTAAGGGCAGTACTTGATCAGGGCCGAAACCCTAAGCTCTACCTACAGCAGGAACGGGCCAAGTATTCTGCCAACCAAAGCTTCGAATCGATTTTTCGAGACTGGATAGACTCTGCCGGTAAGCAAGGGCTAAAGGAGAAAACGTGGCACTACCAAAAACGCAGCAGTGAAATATATTTGCTACCCCGACTTGGCAAGTACCCATTAACTGACATCAATGAATTGTCCTTGCGAAACTGTCTTCGTGAGGTTTCGGAGTCGTCCCCTTCAAACACAGAGCGCCTAGTGTCTGTACTGCATAAGTTCTATGACTGGCTGATTGATGAACAAATTTTGGAAATTAACGCTGCCGCAGGGATCACAGCAAAGAAAGTCGGTGGCAAGAAAGGCAAACGAACTCGGGTGCTAAACGATAACGAGATCAGGATACTTTGGCGCTATTTACACGAGTCAAAAATCACTGAGAAGAATCGCATCTACATAAAATTGCTTCTGCTATTGGGCGGTCGCAAGGGCGAACTCATTCAAGCTGAAAAGCATCACTTTGACTTGCAATCTGCAATGTGGACAGTGCCCATAGAGATCCGCAAACAAGGTGAGAAAATAGGAGCGCCGATCATGCGGCCATTAATCAAACCAGCTATCGAGCTGATTGAACTGGCGATGCAAATGAGTAAATCAACTTACTTGTTTCCCGCTAACGGACAAGAAGAACTTGCCACAAATGGGTTTGATACCACTATTCCTAATAATGTGAAAATCTGGGCTCGCAGATCGCTTGGTGTTGAGATGGAGCATTGGTCTATGCATGATCTTCGCAGAACGATGCGAACGCGAATGTCTGCCATCACGACGCAAGAAGTTGCCGAGTTGATGATTGGCCACAGCAAAAAAGGGCTGGATGCTATCTACAACCAATATCAGTACCTGGACGAAATGCGTCATGCTTACGACGTTTGGTATCAACAACTAGAAACCATCATCGAGCCGACAGGCTTTCCATTCAACTGGCGTTTCGGACAATAAGGGGTAGCTGAATTAAGGAAGAGACTGAGCTAGTACAAATGACCGAGTCAAGTAGTGCATTTGGCTCGGTTTAGATTAGTTGTTTTTCCAGTTACAAAAAAACAACTTATCGAATAATTATTATAAGTCTCACGACGCCTCAGAGAGAGGTATTTGCAATTCATCCACAAGGGTTTGCTTAGATTTATACTCTAGCTCGCTTCTCTTTATTTTTAGCTTTTGTAATAAAGCACTATGAGTCACCTCGAAATCATTAAAAATTGTAGACCAACTTTTAACGTATACTCGAATTCTTTCATCCGCCCCGGAAACAAGGCCCGCGCCGCCCTTACCAGCAAGGTCTTTCAACCGCCTTGTAATTTGAGTATCATTCTGGGAGATTTTAGTTCCAACAAGAACAACATCAAATCTCATTCTCTCATCATTAAAGGCAGGATGCTTATCAAGTACCTCAGCATAACGTTCAGCTTGAGCTAAATGTTTCTTATTCAATGCTACACTTGGTCTTTTTATTTCAATGATCGTACATTTAATAAATTCTTCTTGTGTAGAATGATCAATTGTGACCATTTTGCGTGCAAGAAACAAATCTACTTGGCCTTTTGCCCCCTCTATGGTAGCGCCTTCAATAAGATCACTGGTACTGATATCGTCCCCATCCAATATTTCAATATCTGAATTCCGAAGATTTCTAGCTGTATTAGAAAAGTCATCCTCTTCGGCACCTATAGTTGTGTACTGAGGGCCAAACAACCATGTATTAGCCTCAATAATACCTTGTAAGTCTGGTGTTTCTAGAACTTCTTTAGCGTGCTCTTTAAAAAGGTACTTCATTTTCTGTACGACTAGATCTCGCTTATGAATGTGTCCAATCGTGCTAATTATATAATCAAGTTTAGATTTACTTATTTGAGATGCAAATTCATCCATTTGCTCCTTATTTAAGTCTAAAACGCCTTCCAATATATCTATCAAACTATCATTTTCACTTGATGTAGATAGCCTATCAAGCAAACCGATTATAATTTTTGTTTGCTTAGCCTTTAGCCCATTAAAAGCTGCTGGATCAGCAACGCAGATACTAGTTACTAATTTCTTCGTATGTGCAATTCTAAAGGAACGATCTTCGTCAGACTCCCAATTGTAAACAGGAAAATATCCTTTTTCTTCGAAAGAATCGACAAGCTGAACAGCTCTTTCTCTAAGGAACCCCTGATAAATCTCGGCTGTTTTGTTGCGCAGTTCTTTTAGCAGCATAGCTAAAACTTTATTCCCATCACTCTTTTCACTAATGAAGAGATCAGCATTTGGAGATGAGGTATCTTGAAAATTATCGAACCACTCAGATTGTATATATCCACTTATGAAAAAATTGTTTTTGTAGTTAAAACCAGTCAGATTTCTATACTTCTGATGTTCTTTTGAATCTCTAAAATAATTGTATGACTTTTCACCAGATGGTTTTTTTATCCACTGAATGATACTTGAACTAAATATATTTCCATCAACATCTATAAGCTCTTGAAACAACCTATGTTGGGGAGGCGTCACTCGGACTCTATTAACTGATATTTTAAGGTTAGAAAAAACTATTAGCTTCCAACCAAATTCATTTGAAAGCTCCTCCATGATATTTTCAATATTAGGGATTTTTTGAGATTTTTCACTCGTAATGCCCGTAAGAAATACTGATGTCCCACTTCCATTTGAAAGAATACTACTATGCTGTTCTTTATCGTCGATCAACTCAACTTTGTACGTTTTAATACGAGACGAGTCTATGGTAATACGTGCATTCTCAGATTGTCTTCTCGTAAGCCAGGTTGCTGTTGCAGCATATTTATGAAATGAATACCGCCCTCTGCCTTGACTGCCTTTTTGGGTAACCTGTTTTTTGGATGAGTCATCCCAATTATCAAAATTTCGGTCTAGGTTATGAAAGTCAATTCCTTCACCATTATCATGGATCTCTATTGACTCCACCCCGCCGAGATCACAGGTGTTAATAATGACATCAATATCTGATGCACCAGCATCCAAACCGTTCCAGATATATTCACTCAACATCTTCCAAGCGGGAATTGAGCCGAAACGTTTTTTTATCGACGCATTTGTAATACCTGTTGTCCGTTCTTGAGGAGTCGTCACTTACCTATCCATCCAATCAATAAAAAATCCATGCTGCTATCTTAGCCTAAGTTGGTGTACATATTAACTATATTGTTGGCACAAGCCGGCGTTTCAAAGCGTTAGTCCAAGCTCCAACAGAAAAACTAAGCTACGCTATCTATTCCTAATTCTTCTCATACTCCTCCAAGTCTTCAATGTGCCACAGCTTGTTTCGTGTATTTCGGTTGATACGAGGTTGCGGCAAGCTGCCATCTTTTATTCTTCGCCAGAGCGTCGTATAGCTAATGTGGTAACGAGCCATAACTTCGTAAGACGTTAGAAAAGGGGTTACTTGGTGCGCTACTGCTGTCATCTGCATTCTCCTGAAAATCAATGTAAAGCTATCATCGCCTGATTCATCACTTGTTGATGGTCAGAAAGATGCATGATTTGTTCAGAAGATCAGGCCCATACAAATGAACTTTTAGGACAGCAAGAAAGCAACCGGTAACCAACTCAACCGGCAAACAATTAGAGATAATCGCGAACGTCTTACCATCATTTCTCGATTTTTGGCATAAAAAATATAGGCAAGTTTTGGCTAAAACCCAGTAGGAACAAGGCCTACAGCTAGGTTTGTGTCATGGAATTTGGCTAAAAACGGTAAATATGGCGATTTGTACTCAAGTTTGTACACACTTTCCGAGGTTACGCTTGAACATCATTGAAAAGCAAAGAAACGAGAAAAAGACAAAAAGCCTTTAAATTCAGTGCGTAGAGATGTGATTGTGGTGTGCAATGAAAGGTGATTTTAAGCGTTGAAAGGCTGGGCGGCATCAGGGTGCGATATGATTGCGAATGTGCGTCTACAGTTGACGGCTTCTAAGAACTTAGCGTCTGCCATTTTTAGTTTTCTCTTAATATGTAGATAACTACATGCACAGTTACGCGCATAGCTATGTACATAATTATATTTTGCGAAAATGAGTGATTTGTAAATTTCGCTGAACTATAGCAAATTGAGAAAACTAATTCATTTCCTATTACGTTCAATTTTACAACAAAGGGGAACTTTTAATTGTTCAATGAGACAAAACATTCTCGATGCCAAATAAGCAATGCATTAAACACCCTAGCGTCATCGCCTTTAAAATATTTTTAGCGGCGATGATTCTTTAACAGCAACGCGGTGAGCAAGATAAACCGCATAATTAATGTATTAGCCAACAACTTTAACTAGTTTATCAGCAACATGTGGACGATTTTTTATCAACAACCAAAGTCCTCCTCCCGTTACGCCAATAATTAATTGGATTAAGCCTAGATTTTCGATCAATGACTCAGGTCGTAGCGATACTAATGTCATTCCCAATGCGCCAAAGATCATGCTTAAAAATTGTATAATAGCGACAACCGAGCCAGTATCGCTATCATGTTGATCTAACATAAGATTAGTACCAGGTATTCTCATCATGATCACAGATAACGTGGCGGGTCCCGCTAAAAAAGCAAATAACCAAGGTGATGAAAATCCGTAGGTGTAAGTTATACAACCACAGACCGTTAATAGTAAAAAACAACCTGTAATTATTTTTTGTACGTTAATGATTTTTGATAACTTGATATAAATAACCGGTCCAAATGAAGCAAAAAAAGCGTTAAAGGCAAATGCATAACTAAACTCCTGCTCTGTAAGCCCAAAGTCATTAATATAGATGTAAGAACCAGCGGCTAAAAAAGCCATTAGAGCCATTGGTACAATCGAAAAAACGGCTAATAGTGAAACAAATTGAGGGTTTTTTAATACTGTTCCCAAACGTCCCCATGAGCGCAACATAGAGCCTGTGTATTGAGAGACAAGTGTTTCGCGGTAACATAGTGCAAATAACGTAGCAAACAAACCAAATGCAGCAAGCGTAAAAAACATCATGTGCCAAGAAGCAACTTTTAACAAAAATGCACCTAAAACTGGAGCAACCATCGGTGCAATAATCACTAATGACATAATCGTTGCCATGATTTTCTCGCGCTCTCTGCCATCATAAAGATCTTTAATAATTGCGGTAGCGACCACTGTGATAGCACTCCCCCCAAAAGCTTGGAAAATACGAGAAAAAATTAAATGTTCAACTGAAGCCGATAAACCACAAAATACACTGGCAAAGATATAAATAATGATACCGGTTAATAGGATCGGTTTACGGCCAAATTTTTCACTTAAGGGTCCCCAGAAGAGTAACCCAATTGCATAGGTGACAAAATAGGCACTTAACGTTAAATTGACCATTGCTTGATTAGTATTTAATACCTCGACCATTTGTGGCAATGCAGGTAGGTAAAGGTCCATCGTTAGCGGAGGGAAAGCACTAATGATGACTAAAAACAGCAATGTGCCTTTGCGCCCTAAAATTGGCTGTATTTGTTTCAATTTTTTCTCCACTTGAATTTTTTTAAAAATGGTGCGGTATTTTGATAAGGTGTAATTGTCTGTAAAAAAGGATTAAATCATACCATTCACTCCACTTCCCCCCGCCCCAATTAATAACCTCAACAGGATATGAGTGAAGTAATACAGCCCAGTGAAATTGTAAACTTAACTTCTTGTTATGATAACGACTTTCACTCCCCCACCTACCAGACATCTAATATTATAATTTTCACAAGGTTAAGTTAGGGTTAACATGCACTTCCATCTTGCATACAGCCGTTCAATAAAAACATTTTTAATCCTCGAGGCATCCACATAATGAAATATAAATATCAACAAACAACTTAGTCAATCAGGACCTAGGTTCACATAACAGGTGTAATACCTAAGAGTGAAATGGTTAATACTTGAATCATCCACTTTGACTAATAAAATTGACAACATAGATAAATACGCACTTTTTGTTACATCCTTTTATCAGAAAATAACATATAAGCTTTATTCATTACGCTTTAATCAGCAATCGATTTAAGTTCCTGCTAAAATAAGAGAAATTATCCAATTAAGTGAGTTCCAATGAAATTATTAGTCCGTAATCTAGCAAAAGCTACCACCGAAGAAAAACTACTGTCTCTGTTTAAAGAGCACGGCAATATACAATCTTGTAATCTGGTATTAGATAAAGAAACAGGTGCTTCAAAGGGGTTTGCTTTTGTTGAAATGCCTAAAGTAGGTGAAGCAAAAGCTGCTATTAAACAATTAAACGGATATAAATTAGCGGGTAATATAATACGAGTTAAAAAAGCAGAAGTAAAAAAAGAATCTGAAGAAACGCCTGCAATTGAAACCGTAAAAGTAAAACCAAAACAAAAGAAAGAAACGGAGTCTGCGGATCAAGAGTCAACAATGGTTGACCCTGCAGCAGTCTGGGGTGAAGTGAAAGAAGAGTAAAGCAAGTAGGTTAATTAAACAGACAAAATATCTACTGATACCTAACACTTATTGTCTGTCTTAATATCTGCCTTACTCTCTACTTTATTATTCAGATAACTTTATTTGATAATGCTGACGAGAAACAGGATCAAACCTATTTGAGCAGAGCTGGAACATACTAGTGCTGCTCACTTTTCTTAATAAAGAGAGTGCTTTAGTTCTTTCTTTTTCAATCGCCTGTAATTTATCTTCAGTGTAGCCTTGATATTCAAGCTGGCTTAACTGATGCATTTCTGCATAATAAAAACGCATTACAGGGTCATTGTTTTGTTTTGCTAATAACTCACAGACTTCATAATTCGCAAGTGTATATCCCTGTGTTCTTAACTCTGTATCGGAGCTACTTTCCTTTGCAATAACGTCAACGGAGAGTAATAACAAACTTAAGCCAAAAACAATAAAATGAATCATTACTATTAATCCAAACATACAAAAAAGAGGCCGTAACCTCTTTTTTATGACTGGTAATTATGCCAATGCTTGTTCAAAGTCAGCAATCAAGTCAGCTGTATTTTCAATGCCAATTGAACAACGGATCATATTTTCACTGATCCCCATTTGTTGACGCAGCGCTAGTCCCATTTCAAAGTATATCGTTGGAGCAACAGGTAATGCTAAGGTGCGGTTATCACCTAGATGTGTTGCACTAATGACTAGATTTAATTTATTCAAAAAATCACAACAATCAATACTATCAATTAAATCAAAACTTAATAGTGCACCATATCCATTAAATAATGCTTTAGCGCGTTGATGTTGAGGATGATTTTCTAAGCCAGGGTAATAAACCTTAGCCACTTTAGGATGTGCATCTAACAATTTAGCTAGCGCCATGGTATTAATAGCTTGGCGATCCATGCGTAACTCCATAGTTTCACTGCCAACTGAAATAAGGTGTGCCCCCTGTGAGCTTAAACAAGCTCCCATATCACGTAATCCTTTTTTCTTAATTTGGCTGATCCCCCACATTTTAGTATCACCTTTACGATAACCTTCATAAATGTTTGGATAGTGTTCCCAATTAAATAAACCAGTATCCGTAACAGATCCCCCCATCGCATTACCGTGACCGGCAACATATTTAGATAATGAAGTGACAATTAAACTTGCTTTAACGCTAGTCGCATCGAATAAGTAGCTTGAAGTAATTGTATTATCAATAACATACACAAGACCATTGGCTTCACACAAATCGCCAATTTCAGCTAACGCACTCACTTGAGTTACTGGGTTAGCAATAGTTTCTACAAAAACCATTTTTGTATTACTGTTTAGCGCAGCAGCGACGTCATTGATATCCGTTGCATCAACTAATGTCACATCGATACCATAGTCCTGTAACGTTCCTAAAAGCGATGTTGTATTGCCAAATAAAAATCGACTACAAATTAAATGATCGCCAGATTTTAAAAGTGTCAAAAACGTAGCCACTATAGCTGACATTCCACAGGAAAAAACAGCCGTTGCTATACCGTTATCTATCTTTTGAATTTTTTTACATAAAGCGTCTAAAGTGGGTGTTGAAGAACGAGCATAAGCATGACCAGGCTGACCTTGGAATACGTCAATTAACCCTTGAACATCTTTAAAACCAAATGGTACTGAGTTATGTATTGGAGCATGAACGGCACCTGCTTCTAATCCTAATTGATGGTCCGCATGTACTATTTTTGTAGTAAAACCTAACGCTGTCATTTAAATTCCTTGCCTTTAATCTCAATAATGATCGCTTTGATCTCAAAATCTATAAATTTAACGTATTATGCCTAATCTAGAGTGATATAGCATTAGATGGTTTAAGGAAATAAATTGAAGTCAAATATTTACTGTGTTTTTGTTTTTTTAATTGGGTTAAGTATTTCATACTTTATTTCAGCACAACTTATTAAAGAAGAAACCAAAGTACAACAAAACAATATTGAAATTGAAGGTAAAAGTATTAGTTTTAATATTCGAGGGGCAATTGAAAATAATGCTGAAATAATTCAATTAGTGATCAACCGATGGTTAACTCTTGAAGACCTTAATCAACACTGGCAAAGTGATACAAATGCATTAAAACGCATCAACCGGACTATTAAAAAAATACAATTATTCCCACTGATTGAGCAAAGTAAATTTTCGTTACCATCAGGTGATCTGATTGAGCACACAGATCCCATGCTTAGAAAGCAACAGTTACGGGCTCGTAGTCACCTCCCTATGGAAAAAGAAAAGGTTATTTCAACCTTTGTTTATACTAGCCGCTCTAGTTATTCCGAAGATAATAAATTAGAACTTAATTTGCAATTTCCCTTGATCATAGAACAGGTGCTGACAGGCTATATCGAAGTATCATTAAGTATAGATATGTTAATGAGGCATAAAATAGATACCTATCAGATAACCAAGCCTTTTGCTTTGTCTGAAAATGGGATTACATTATTTAGTTCTCTGCCAGAAAAAACACACATTAATGACATTACCAATCAACTCACAATCTCTTTGTATGGGCATCAATGGCAACTTATGATTTGGTCGCATATATCTCCTCCAAATGGTGATTTATTCCTTATTTTCTCATTGCTTATTTCATTGCTGGCTGCAATTACAGTGAAGTTATTAACTTTATACTACAGCATGAATAAAAAACATATTACGGATAAAGAAGAATATAAGCGCATTAATGAAGAATGGAAAAATAGCCAAACAAAGCTTATTCAGTCTAATAAGTTGGCCTCATTAGGCGAGATAGCAGCTGGTATTGCACATGAAATAAATCAACCTTTACAAGTTATCTGTATACACACCGATATGTGTCTAGATAATTTACATAATGGAAATTACCATTTACTTGAGAAAAGCTGTAAAGCGATCGTAGAACAAAGTGATCGAATAGAAAAAATAGTCAAGCAAGTCGGTAGTTTTGGACGAGATAGTGAATTGGATAATTATCAGAAGGAAATCCCAAATACTATTTTCAGTAATGTGATTGGCATAGTTATTAATCAATACAATCAGGATAATGTTGAACTAAGGCAAGTCATTCCACCTTCCCTACCAGCTTTATTTTGTAACAAGACACAAATTGAACAGGTACTTATTAATTTATTAATAAACGCAAAAGATTCAGTTGAAACATCACAGAATAAAGTTGTTTTCTTCAAATCTCATGTACAAGATAATAACTTATACATTCAAGTATCAGACTCGGGATCTGGTATTGATCCTAATAAAATCAACGATATATTTACCCCATTCTATACAACAAAAGCGTTAGGGAAAGGAACAGGGTTAGGGCTATCAATCAGCTATTCAATTATTCACCAACATAATGGTGAAATTAAAGTCAGTAGTGAAATAGGTAAAGGTTCAATATTCACCGTTATATTGCCCTTTGAAAAGCGAAAATTAATACGTAATTAATCGCTTAAGTTTACGCCTTCTAATCAAAATATCCTTATTGTGCCTAGTGAAGCCACATATTTTATTGGATCTGTATATAAGCCTATTGCCATTCAAGATACAAAACAAGCAGACGGTAAGTGAACAAAGTTGAAACTAGCTAAAAAGGGACTTTACGCCTATTTATAAGGCTTTATAACAGTAATGAAGAGAATTGCTGTCGTTAATTACTTGCAAGATCATATCTATCATTTGATCGAGATGTTCGAGTACGACTAAAGATTAAATGTTGATTAATAACAACTATAGGGGTAGTTTTAATTGATAAAAGCATTTAATACCAATATACGACGTCTTGTAACTACCTACGACTGAAAATGGTATTGATATAATAACAATGAAGAGGTGTAACAATAAAAAAGTAGTGATGTTAATTGCTAAGAGGTAGCTGAGTGGGTTCGTGATACAAAATATTTTCTTTTAGGTATAAAAAAAGGCAAGTCAGTAACCTACCTTTTTTTCAATCAGAATGAGCGATAAACGCTCATCGAAGCAATATTAAAGAGCTACGATGTTTTCTGCTTGAGGACCTTTTTGACCTTGAGTAACAGTAAACTGTACTTTTTGGCCTTCAGCAAGAGTTTTAAAACCAGTGCTTGCGATAGCAGAGAAATGTGCGAAAACGTCAGGGCCGTTTTCTTGCTCGATGAAACCAAAACCTTTAGATTCGTTGAACCATTTAACTGTACCAGTAGTAGTAGACATGTGTATATCCTAATATATTTGAGTAATTTAACCTTAAAAAATCAAGGCAGTTGGCTAGAAGTGTTGCTATTACTTATGATGTATAGGATTCGGTACATTAATACGGAACAAAGTACATAAATATAAAACGAACTTTCAAGCTAAAAAAGATTATATATGGGTTTAAAAAGGTGTCAATAGGTATTTAATTAAAATATAAAAAAAACATTAAATATATTCGTAACAATAAATTAAAATCTTTATTTATCAATAAGATATATAAATAAAAGAATGTGAATTAATATTATTTAGTAGAAAAGTAAGAAACTAGGAATGTGTTTGTTTGTAAAAAATAAGCAAACGACCTTGCAGTGATGTATTTAAACTAGCATAAACATGTATGCACTATTCCCTCTTAAACTAATTCTCAAACAAACACAGCTTATTCAATGAAAGGTTTTCTTCTATACCATCCACAGCTCTTTTAACACGTCATTATCAAAGCCATCACTATGATTAATCTTTACGATTACACCGGTAATGACCAAAAAGAAAAATCAATCGTATATTCTGAAAATAATGAGCTTCATACTGTAAACCAGCAACACAACAACAAAAAACAGCTAACCAATTGATATTTAACAAAATGCTCGAATTTAAGATTAAATAATGAGTGAATATAATGGTTAATTAATAATATTTTTTTTGTTATATTTAACTTTTAAAGATCAAGGAATGACTATGACAATTTGGATTGATGCAGATGCTTGTCCAGTATCTGTAAGAGAAATGGTATTAAGAGCAAGTATAAGAACACAAACCGAACTTGTCTTTGTTGCAAACTCCCCCCTTCCTGTAAAAAGGACAGCATTAGTAAAAACAGTTCAAGTATCACAGGGCTTTGACGTTGCTGATAACTACATCAGCCAGCACGTTGCCTTAAAGGATCTTGTCATCACTCAAGATATTCCATTAGCCGCGGAATTAGTGGAAAAAGGCATCATAGCACTAAACCCTCGCGGTGAGCTATATACAGCTGACAATGTCAGACAAAGGCTTGCAATGCGCAATCTGGCAGAGGAACTACGTAGTGTTGGCCAAATCAGTGGAGGACCAAATAAATTTTCAGACAAAGATAAGCAGAATTTTGCTAATTCATTAGATCGTTGGTTACAAAAAGCAAAAAGATAGCGTTAACTATTACTTGGTATCATCACACAATGACATACAAGAATAGCAAGGCTACCTTTTGATACTAATGTACAAGAAGATTATATAATACGAGTTTCAGCTTGAAGTTTCTGAGAACGGGCTTTTTCTGCTTCTTTCTTCTTACGGTTATCACAAGGTTCAGGACAATCGCATTCTTTATCAATACCGACAGAGGCTAAACCACCACAGCTTCCCCCAATCGTTTTTTGATTAACAATATAGCCTATTGCCATCGCAACAATTACTAATAAGAAAACAACAAACGTAGCAACAAAATAGATCATTATTCTTCCTCTACAAAAAATGGTTCAAACGCTGGCGTATAAGATTCAATGAATCCATCGTCTTGCTTGATCAACAAAAAGACAGGCTGATTTAGCTTATTAGCAAATTTTAACCCATTTTCAGGTCCTAATACAGTAATAGCCGTAGCTAATGCATCGGCAACCATACTGCTTTTATCGATTACGGTGACAGAAACAAGTTTGTGACTGATAGGGCGACCTGTAGCAGGATCAATCGTATGCGAATAACGAATACCATCAAACTCAAAATAATTACGGTAATCGCCGGATGTAGCGATCGCGTTATCACCAATATGTAGTAAGCGTTGTACATTTTGTCCAAACTCAGGGCGCTCTACAGCTAATGTCCATGGTGCGTTATTAAGCTTAGTTCCATTTGCTCGTAGTTCACCACCAATATCCACTAAATAGTTTATGATACCCTGTTTAGTTAACAACTCTGCAATCACATCAACCCCATACCCTTTAGCGATTGAAGACAGATCAACATAGAGTTCTGGTTTTGCTTTTACTAAACGATTACCTTCGATAGACAAGTATTGGCTACCTATTTTTTGTTTAGTTTGTTCAATTAATTCAGCACTAGGTACTTTATTTGGTTTTTTGTCTGGCCCAAATCCCCACAAATTGACTAACGGCCCCACTGTTACATCAAACGCACCACCACTTTGTTGATAAACCTGAAGGGCACGTTTAACCACTTTAATCGTCGCATCGGAAACTTCAAAAGCGCGTTCACTTTTATTAAATAATGACAACTCTGATTGAGGACGATAGGTGGACATTTGATCGTTAACTAACTCTAGCTGCTGATCAATTAAAGTCTGTAAATGTTGAATTGAATATTGCTTATCCTCTGACTGTTCACTAGAGAGCGCATAAGTGACTTGATAATAAGTGCCCATGGTTTGCCCCTGGATCTGCAATAACTGCTGTTCGGGTTTTGAGCACGAAGATATAAAAAAGGCCAGCCCTATTAAGGCTAGCCATTTAATTGATGATTGAATCATCAGGGTTAACCGCCGAAGTCATCAAGTAAGATGTTTTCGTCTTCTACGCCTAGATCTTTAAGCATAGCAATAACCGCTGCATTCATCACTGGTGGACCACACATGTAGAACTCACAATCTTCAGGAGCGTCATGGTCTTTAAGATAATTTTCATACAGTACGTTATGAATGAAACCAGTGTAACCATCCCAATTATCTTCAGGTTGTGGATCACTTAATGCTACGTGCCATTCGAAGTTTTCATTTTCCGCCGCAATCGCATCAAAATCTTCAACATAGAACATTTCACGTTTAGAACGCGCGCCGTACCAGAAACTTGCTTTACGCGTTGTTTTTAAGCGACGGAACTGATCAAAGATATGTGAACGCATTGGCGCCATACCCGCACCACCGCCGATAAATACCATTTCATTTTCAGTTTCTTTAGCAAAGAACTCACCAAATGGCCCAGAAATAGTGACTTTATCGCCCGCTTTTAAGCTAAAGATAAACGATGACATTTTACCACAAGGTAATGACAGATCACGTGGCGGTGGCGTAGCGATACGCACGTTCAACATGATAATGCCTTCTTCACCAGGATAGTTAGCCATTGAATAAGCGCGAATAGTTTCTTCGTCAACTTTTGATTCTAAATCAAAGAATTTAAAGTGTTCCCAATCACCACGGTACTGTTCTTCAATATCAAAATCTTTATATTTGATATGGTGAGCAGGTGCTTCAATTTGAATGTAACCACCAGCTTTAAACGGTACAGATTCACCATCAGGAATTTGTAATTTAAGTTCTTTAATAAAGGTAGCTTCGTTACCGTTGGAGATAACTTCACATTCCCATTTTTTAACACCAAAGATTTCTTCTGGTAATTCAATGTCCATGTCTTCTTTAACACTAACCTGACATGATAAACGCTCACCTTCTTTTGCTTCACGTTTAGTAATGTGATCAAGCTCTGTTGGTAAAATGTCACCACCACCTGATTTAATTTTCACACGACACTGACCACAAGTACCACCACCGCCACATGCAGAAGAAACAAATACACCAGCATTAGCTAACGCACCTAATAACTTGCCACCTGCTTGAGTCTTAATACTTTTATCAGCATCATCATTGATAGAAATTGTAATATCACCTGTGCTTACAAGTTTTGCTTTTGCCGATAAAATAATAACGACTAACGCCAAAACAATAATTGTAAACATGGCAACGCCGAGAAAGATTTCAATATTATTGTCCATCTTCGACTTTTTCCTTGTTTTGAGGAGGAATAAATTCCCCCGAATTCATTTAAGCTAAAACAGCAACGATTACAGTTGGATACCAGAGAATGACATAAAACCTAATGCCATAAGACCCGCTGTGATAAATGTAATACCTAAACCACGTAAACCATCTGGCACGTCAGAGTATTTCATTTTTTCACGGATACCTGCTAGCGCAACAATCGCAAGCGTCCAACCAACACCACTACCAATACCGTAAACAGCTGATTCTAGTAAGTTATACTCACGTTGAACCATAAACGATACACCACCAAAGATGGCACAGTTAACAGTAATAAGTGGTAAAAATATACCTAATGCTTGATACAAAGCTGGGAAGTATTTATCCAATACCATTTCCAAAATTTGTACTAAAGCAGCAATCACACCGATAAACGTAATAAAGCCTAAAAAGCTTAAATCCGCATCAGGGAAACCTGCCCAATCAAGTGCACCAGGTGCTAATAGGTTAAAGTAGATAATTTGGTTAGCAGGTACAGAAATACCTAATACTACAATTACTGCTACACCTAGACCCATTGATGTTTTAACTTTCTTAGAAACAGCAAGGAAAGTACACATGCCTAAGAAGAAAGCGAGTGCCATATTTTCAATGAAAATAGAACGCACAAATAAACTAAGATAATGTTCCATTCAAATTACTCCTTTGGCTCAACTTGTTCTGGTTTAATTACTCGAATTGCCCAGATAATGCCACCTATAATAAAGAAGGCACTAGGAGGTAGAAGTAATAAACCATTACTTTGATACCAGCCGCCATTTGAAATCAACGGTAAGATTTCAATACCGAACAGAGCACCTGAACCAAATAGTTCACGAACAGCCCCCACTAAAACAAGGATTAAGCCGTAACCTAAACCGTTACCAATACCATCCATGAAACTTGGGAAAGGTTTGTTTTTCATTGCAAATGCTTCAGCACGTCCCATTACAATACAGTTTGTAATGATCAGACCAACATAAACAGATAACTGCTTAGAGATGCCAAAAGCAAATGCTTTTAACGCTTGGTCTACTACGATTACTAACGAAGCAATAATCGCCATCTGTACGATGATACGTACACTGTTAGGAATATAGTTACGTATTGACGAAATAAATAAGTTAGAGAAAGCCGTTACAAACAATACCGCTAAGGTCATTACGACTGCGTTTTGTAAGGTAGCTGTTACCGCTAATGCAGAACAAACACCTAACACTTGCAGCGCAATTGGGTTATTGCTTACTACCGGAGAAGTTAGTACTTCTTTTAATTCACTTGATTTAGCCATTGTTTAGCGCTCCTTTACGAACTTTGCTAAGAAATGGACCAAACCCTTGCTCACCTAACCAGAAAGTAAAGGTATGCTCTACGCCAACACTGGTTAGTGTTGCCCCAGATAAACCATCAATTTCATGTTTAGAACCAGCAGCAGCTTGTCCTTTAACAATTTTAATAGCAGGGTTACCGTCAGCATCGAATAATTCTTTACCAACAAACAGCCCACGCCAGCGAGGGTTTTCAACTTCACCACCTAGTCCAGGTGTTTCACCCTGTTCATAGTAAGTGATAGCATCAATCGTATTACCATCAGGCTTTACAGCAACAAAGGCATACATAGTTGACCATAAACCAGCGCCGTGTACAGGCAGGATAATACGTTGTAATTGACCGTTATCATCAGACACTAAATATACAGTCGCTAAATTAGCACGACGGTTTATTTTAGCGATATTTTGATCAGCAGTTAATTTAACACTCTTCTCAGGATCTTTTGATGCTTTACGTTGGTCATATTTAGCAACTTCTTCTTTACTAAGATCAGTTACAAATTCACCCGTTTCTATATCAACTAATTTAGTTTCAATATTTGATGCAAAAATTTCTTTGGTTGATTTATCGGTCGTTAAACCAGCAACGGCAAGAATATTCTTTTGCTTATCGATCTCTTTATTAGCAATTTGCATTGGACGTAGGCCAACTGCAGCACCAGCAACAATAATTGAACATACTAGACAAACAGCCAGTACTACAATAATCGTTCTGCCAAATGTTTCTTGTTGATTAGACATTACGTGCTAGCCTCCGTTTGATATTGCCTTGCACCACAAAGTAATCGAATAACGGTGCAAATAAGTTAGCGAATAAAATAGCTAACATCATACCTTCAGGGAAGGCTGGATTTACAACACGAATTAATACCACCATCAAACCAATCAGAATACCGTAGTACCATTTACCTTTATTAGTAAATGATGCTGATACTGGGTCGGTTGCCATAAATATCATACCAAAGGCAAAACCACCCATAACTAAATGCCAGTACCAAGGTAATTGGAACATATGGTTTGTATCACTGCCAATCACATTAAATAATAATGAGGTCGCAATCATACCGATCATCACACCTGAAATGATACGCCATGAAGCAATACGCGTGATCACAATAAAGGCACCACCGATCAAAATAGCCAGCGTAGAAACCTCACCAATACTACCTTGCATATTACCAAGGAAAGCATCCATCCAAGATAGGTTAGATTGAACAGCTTCTAAACCACCTTGAGACATCACACTTAATGATGTAGCGCCAGAGAAACCATCTACAGCAGTCCAAACCGCATCACCTGAAATATCCGTTGGGTAAGCAAAGAATAAGAATGCACGGCCCGCAAGAGCAGGGTTTAAGAAGTTACGACCAGTACCACCAAAGATCTCTTTAGCAACGACGACACCAAAGGTAATACCTAAAGCAACTTGCCATAGCGGAATGGTTGCCGGTACGATCAGAGCAAATAAGACAGAAGAAACAAAGAAACCTTCATTTACTTCATGCTTACGTACACTCGCAAATAACACTTCCCAGAAGCCACCAACTATAAAAGTAACAGCATAAATAGGTAAGAAATAAGCGGCACCAAACAGAAAGTTATCAAATAAACTTGCACCAGAGCCAAGTGTGACTCCTAGTATATCCAATAACGCAACACGCCAATCTTCTAGAGCAGAGTAACCGGCAACAATTGCTTCATTAGCTTGTACACCCGTGTTGTACATACCGTAAAACATGGCTGGGAATGTTGCTAACCAAACAAAAATCATCATGCGTTTAAGGTCAATACTATCGCGAACGTGAGTAATACCTTTGGTCACATAACCAGGAGTATAAAAAAATGTTGCAGCAGCTTCATACAGTGCGTACCATTTTTCATAACGGCCCCCTGCTTCGAAATGCGGTTCCATTTTCTCAATTAAGTTCTTAAGACTCATTATTAGCCTTCCTTCTCAATTTTACTTAGACATGAGCGCAAGATTGAACCGTATTCATATTTGCCAGGGCAAGCATAAGTACATAGTGCTAAATCTTCTTCATCCAACTCTAGGCAGCCTAACGTTTGTGCACCATCGGTATCACCAACGATCAAGTCACGCAATAATACCGTTGGTAAAATATCTAATGGCATTACACGTTCATATTGGCCGATTGGTACCATCGCACGCTTACTACCGCCAGTGGTGGTAGTGAATGCGAACTTTTTCGCACGATTTAACGCAGATAAAAATGCACCAGAAACAGAGTGTTTATTTAAACCAGGCGCACCCCAGCCAAATAACTCTTTCTCATAACCTTCAATCAATGCTGAAACTTGGTTATGGTAACGGCCTAAATATGCATGTGGACCTGTTGCTGTAACACCACATAGTACCGACCCAGAAATCACACGAACTTGTCCTGCGATTAACTCTCCAGCGGTAAGTTCAGACACCGATGCACCGACTAACGTACGTACTAAACGAGGCTTAGTAACAGCAGGGCCTGCGATAGAAATCACTTTATTACTGTATAACTCACCAGTGGTAAATAACTGACCAAATGCAATCACATCTTGGTAGTTGATTGACCAAACTTGCTTAGTAGCAGAAACAGGATCGATAAAGTGAATATGTGTACCCGCTAAACCAGCAGGATGAACACCGGTAAAGATTTTTTCTTCAACAGTTGCCACCGCGCTTTTAGGTAATGCAGCTTCACCTTTACAAACATACACTTTGCCCGATGTTAAATGCGATAAAATCGCTAGTCCATCGGTAAAGGCTTGTTGATTTTCATTGATGATAATCGTTGCATCTGCAGCTAATGGATTAGTATCCATTGCCGTCACAAAAATAGAAGTCGGTTGAGCATCAATAGCAGGTACTTTACTGAATGGGCGAGTACGTAATGCAGTCCACGCGCCAGATTCAACTAAGTTTGCAACTATTTTACTGCGCTCAAGATTTGCTAATTGTTTACTTTCATACTTAGCAAATTGCACACAATCATTGCCTTGTATAGAGATCACAACAGATTGCAGTACACGTTTAGCACCACGGTTTATTTCTTTCACTACACCAGACGCTGGAGCGGTAAAAAGTACACCTTCATTTTTCTTATCAGAAAATAAAACTTGCCCTTTTTTTACGCTGTCGCCGACTTTAACAGCCATTGACGGACGCATACCAACGTATTCTTCACCCAGTATAGCAACTTCAGAAATGGCAGGGCCATTTTGAATGACTTGCTCTGGCGCTCCTGATATAGGGAGGTCCAGTCCTTTTTTTATAGTAATCATATTCTCTTGCACTATGTTACGGGAGGAAAGTTAGATGCCTTTCGGCAATAAAACATTACATGCAATCGATTGCTATTAACAAACAATTAACACGTACGCTAAAAAATTCTCGCAAATATTAACATTAGAGAGGGGCTAATTGCTATATCAAATAAAAAGCTAACCGTAGTAAGTTCAAATTTAATAAAAAAAGTGTAACAAAATGTAGAGAGTCCATTAACACTTTGGCAATTTAGCTTTTCTCTCGCGCTTTATAGAAAAGCAATACTACGCTTTTATTTACCACCACCTAAACATTGTGCCGAATTAGGTGAAACTTGATTTTTCTCGGCCCATTGAGCAGGCGTGTAAGTATGCATCGCTAATGCATGTACCGGTCCAGCAAGTTCTTCAGCAAGTAATTCATTAACTAAACGATGACGCATGATCAAACGCACCCCTTCAAACTCTTCGCAAACTAGGGTGACCTTAAAATGAGTTTCGGAGTTAGGTGGAACAGAATGATTATGGCTTTCATTTTCTACTTGTAAATAATCAGCTTGAAAGCGTTGTTTTAGCTTATCTTGAATGGTTTGGTGAACGGTCATAAGGCCTCACATATTAATTTATGGCTAGAAGTTGGCTGATGTTTATCGATAATTAAGGAAAACAGTTTATGTTACATGCTTAAGGAAAAATAGTTAACCTCTGCATTCATTAGCAATGATAAAAATCATATGCAGAAGTAAAATTTGATGCAACATGCTGACATAGCTATTTAATTTAATTACCGACAGTGCATTAAAGCCTTCAAATTCGCACAATAAATTTATCTATTTTACGATACACTGAAGTAAGTATTATTTAAATAAAGACAGGGTTAAAATTTTGTTTATCCTAGATATAGCAAAATATCCAACCAACACTTAATCATATTAAAAATAAGGATAAAGTTCACCATGTCTAATGCTTCCGATCTAAGAGTCGGTTTAACCGCTGCTTTTGCTTGTTCCTATTTAGCCGATAAAGAAGAACAACTCATTATGCTAGTTGATCCTGAAGTACATGCAAAACAACATTATCCTGCATTAATGTCGATAGGCTTTAGGCGTAGTGGTGATCAAGTATATCGACCACATTGCCCGGAGTGTAATGGTTGCGAATCATTACGTGTGAATAGTCAAAATTTCAAATTGTCCAAAAGCCAAAAACGCTTAGTAAACAAAAACAAACATTTCACAACGTCCATAAGCACAGCCCCTAAAGCATCCTACTACCCTCTATACGAACGTTACATTAATCAGGTTCACAAAGAAGGTGTCATGTATCCTGCTAGCTCAGAACAATTTGAATCTTTTTTAGCATGTAGTTGGGGAGAAATGCTGTTTGTTGAAGTCTATGATGCAAAACAGTTAATATCAGTCAGTGTTACAGACCAATTATATACAGGCTCAGCAACCGATTGGAGTGCTTTTTATTGCTTTTATGATCCAGACTATCGTGAACATTCGTTAGGAAAATATGCTGTTTTACAACAGCTAGATTTAGCAAAACAAAAAAATATAACGTTTCTTTATTTAGGCTATTACATTCACAACTGCCAAAAAATGAATTACAAAAATCAATTTAATCCACATCAGCGCTTTATAAACCAACAATGGAAGTCCTTTGATTAGAGTTTCATTCACTATTTAGTTTGATTAATGAGCAACAATCCTTTACCACTCCCAATTATTCTGGCATTATGCGCCGATTGAAAGTAGCACAACTTACCTATACGAAGGATCCATCGCCAATGGCAAAAGAAGACAGTATTGAAATGCAAGGCACTATCTTAGATACTCTGCCTAATACAATGTTCCGTGTGGAATTAGAAAACGGTCACGTTGTTACTGCACATATCTCAGGAAAAATGCGTAAAAACTACATCCGTATTCTAACTGGCGATAAAGTGACAGTTCAATTGACCCCTTACGATCTATCAAAAGGTCGTATTGTTTTCCGTGCTCGTTAATTAGCCGGAAACAAACTCAGGCTTTAAGTAGTCATAAAAAAACCAGCTTCATCGCTGGTTTTTTTATGGCTAAAATTTGTAGTCACAATTAAAATTCGTCATGAGCAAAGAAAAATTAGCAAATAAATGATTAGTTACTCATTTCCACTTCTTTCTCTGTCTTTTTATCATAGATAAACTCAACACCATCTGCGGTTTCGTTTAAACGCACTGAGACACTACCACCCTCTTGTAATCCACCAAATAAGATTTCATTCGCAAGCGGTTTTTTAAGCTTCTCTTGAATTAAACGTCCCATGGGTCTCGCCCCCATTGCTTTATCATAACCATGCTCAGCTAACCAATGACGGGCTTTGCTATCAACTTCTAGTGACACTTGTTTTTTATCTAGCTGCACTTGTAACTGCACAATGAATTTATCTACAACTTGGCTAATTACTTTTAAGTCTAAGTGATTAAACCAAATAATATTATCAAGACGATTTCTAAATTCAGGAGAGAATATTTTGTTAATCTCATCCATCGCTTTAGCGCCCTCTTTTTGCTCTTTAAAGCCAATGCTTTGTTTTACTGTTTCTTGTACCCCAGCATTGGTTGTCATGACTAATATAACGTTTCTGAAATCAACTTTGCGCCCGTTACTATCAGTTAATGTCGCATGATCCATTACCTGTAACAGAATGTTATAAACGTCAGTGTGTGCTTTTTCTATTTCATCTAACAGCACCACAGAATAGGGATGTTTAACTACCGCATCAGTTAATAACCCTGCTTGTTCATACCCTACATAACCAGGAGGAGCACCAATCAATCTTGATACCGTATGTTTCTCCATGTATTCGGACATATCAAAACGTAACAACTCTACGCCTAATGCTTTAGCTAACTGCTGCGTGACTTCTGTTTTACCCACCCCCGTTGGGCCAGCAAACAAAAAAGATCCCACAGGTTTTAATTCATCAGATAAACCAGAACGATTTAAATGAATAGCATCAGTTAATGCATCAATAGCAGTATCTTGGCCAAAAACCGTCATTTTCAAACGACCGTGTAATTTTTCCAGTGCATCTTTGTCTGAGCTAGACACGGATTTTTCTGGGATACGTGCGATTTTAGCAATAATGGTTTCAATTTCAGCCACACCAATGGTTTTTTTGCGTTTGCTGACAGGCAATAAACGCATTTGCGAACCGGCTTCATCTATCACATCAATGGCTTTATCGGGCAACTGGCGATCATTGATATATTTAGCGCTCAACTCAGCGGCAGCCATCAATGCTTTGTTAGTATAACGAATATTATGATGTTCTTCGTAACGTGAACGTAAACCGAGTAGAATTTGGCTAGTTTCTTTAACCGAAGGTTCAAGTACATCTATTTTTTGGAAACGTCTCGCCAAGGCATGCTCTTTTTCAAAAACCTGGCCATACTCTTTATAAGTTGTGGAACCAATACAACGAAGTTTGCCACCCGTTAATAAAGGTTTTAATAGGTTAGCAGCATCTAGTTGCCCACCCGTTGCGGCCCCTGCACCAATAATAGTATGGATCTCATCAATAAATAAAATCGCATTTTTTTGATCTTGTAATTTTTTTAATACGGTTTTAAAACGTTGTTCAAACTCACCTCGGTATTTTGTACCTGCTAATAATGCCCCCATATCTAAAGAGTAAATAATATGGTCATCAATTACTTCCGGTACATCATTATGTACAATACGGTACGCAAGCCCTTCTGCGATGGCGGTTTTACCAACACCGGACTCACCAACTAATAACGGATTATTTTTACGGCGGCGACACAATATTTGCACGCAACGCTCTAATTCTTTTTCGCGACCAATTAAGGGATCGATAATACCAGCAACCACTTGCTCATTAAGATTAATGGTAAAGGGCATTTCATCGTTTTCTTCTACTTTAGATTCAATCTGCTCAGGTTCATGAAAGATCACCGTATCAGGGTGTTTTTCAACGCCATGGGAAAGGTAATTAACCACATCTAAGCGTGACACATTAGACTTTTTAAGAAAGTAAGCCGCTTGTGATTCTTGCTCACTAAAAATAGCCACTAGCACGTTAGCAGCACTCACTTCTGTTTTTCCCGATGATTGCACATGGAAAATAGCACGTTGCAGTACACGCTCAAAAGCGATCGTAGGTTGTATTTCTAGCTTTTGGTTTTTAACCTCGGGCAAACTGGGGTTAGTATCTAAAAATTCCGTTAATTCAATATGCAGAGAAACAATATCAACAGAACAAGCTAGCAAAATTTTCTTTATTTCTTCATTTTCTAATAAAGCTAATAATAGATGCTCTAATGTCATAAATTCATGGTATTTTTCATACGCAATACGGAAAGCTAAATCGAGGCTATGTTCTAAAGGTTTATCTAGCATGGAGACTCCTTAGGAGAGTGGAAATAAAAAACGGCTTAGTTAACTCTCTTTTTCCATCGTACATTTCAATGGATGTTCATTTTCTTTTGCATAATTGTTAACTTGCATTACTTTTGTTTCTGCAATTTCAGCACTGAATGTACCGCAAACACCGACACCTTTGTAGTGTACATTTAACATTACTTCCGTAGCTGCTTCATGGTCTAATCGGAAGAAGCGTTGCAACACATCAATTACAAAATCCATTGGTGAATAATCATCATTATGTAATAACACACTATACAGTGGCGGCGGCACTAGTTTTGTTTCTTGGGATTCGATTGTTGCCGACTCACTTCCCGTTTGTGGAGAATTTTGATCACTCATGTTTTAGTCTAGTCTTCATTATTAAAGTTATTGAAATAGTTAATATTATTAAAGCGATTTACGTTACCAGCATCTCATTTTTTATATTCTACTGAGTATAAACCTATTTATAAAAGCTATTGATTCGAGGATCAACGCAGCTATTAAAAGCTAGAGTAAAGCTTAAGCAGATAATGTGCAATCGTGTAAAGGCAAAAAGCGATAGCGATGTGAAGTAGTCATAACAACGTTTGCTAATTTGTTCGTTTAACGAACAAATTAAATTATTCGCTTAATTTTGCTTTTAAACGTTGCTGCACTAACTCTACCAACAAATCAGGCTGAAACTTAGAGAGAAACTCATTACAGCCTACCTTTTTTACCATGGCTTTATTAAAGTCACCACTTAAGGAAGTGTTAAGCACCACAAATAAGTCCGACATACGCGGATCATTGCGAATCTCTGAAGTTAATTTATAACCATCCATTGCAGGCATTTCAGCATCGGTGATCAGCATTAATATTTCATCTTCAATCTTTTTACCTTGGTCAGCCCACCCTTTTAAAATATTCAATGCTTCTAGACCGTTTTTAGCAGGAATAATTTCAACTCCTAATTGCTCTAAGGTACTAGCAACTTGATTTCTAGCGGTCGGAGAGTCATCTGCATGTAAAATTTTACGACCAACAAATTCAGGTATAATACTTTCATCTAATACACCATCAGAAATATCCACTTTATAAACGAGTATTTCAGCCAATACCTTTTCTACATCGATAATTTCAACTAGTTCTTCATTATCATTTCTTTTAAGCTTTGTTATCGCAGTTAAATAATGTCCTCTACCTACCGTAGTAGGCGGTTCCATAATCTCCCCCCAAGTCATATTGACAATATGATCGACAGGCCCAACCAAAAAGCCCTGAATACTTCGGTTATATTCGGTGATAATTAAATTTGATTGCTCATCGGGCACCAAGGGTTGCAGACCGATGGCCGCTTTTAAATTGATAACGGGAATGGATTCGCCACGAATAGTAGCAACACCATCGATATGTGGATGAGAGTTGGGTAATTTATTAAGGTAAGGTAATTTCACCACTTCTTTTACTTTAAATACGTTTAAAGCAAACAGTTGACGACCTAAGAGATGAAATAATAATAATTCTAACCGATTTTCACCAACCAAATTCGTACGCTGATCAACTGTATCCATTAAGTTTGCCATACACATTCCTTTAAAAAAATTCAGAGTCGCTAAGTCTAGTTCGTTTTATAGAAAAGATACTACGGATTAACGAAAAATGAGCGAAGTTTTAGAAACATAAACGAATTAATTGAATTTAAACCAAATTATGAACCATTAAAAAGCTGAGATATAAATATAATCAATAGCTTATTCGAACTCTGTAGTGTCTATTACACCTTCGTCAGAGCCTGTTACAAGCGCGCTTAGTAGGAAAGATAAACGCTGTATTTTTTGATTGGATAATTGTCGATAATCAAAATAAGGACAAACAATAACCGCATGTTCAAAATTAATCGCAAACTCTTCATTCAACCATGATAAGTCGACAGTCAATAAACCATCATTTATTAATTTTTTAGCATAAGTTCGCCCACAGATAATATGGAGTGTCTTGTTATGGATATTACTATGGATATTGTTATGGGTATTGTTATCAGTATTGGTATGGGTTTTCGTATCGGTACTGTTGCTAGCCTTATGATGAAGCTCTGAAAACGCAGATTGTGACGAAATCGAAGTAAACGCTAGATGAGGAGGACTAAATATTAATGCAGTACCGCTGTGAGCTTGTAATAAAAATTGATCTCGATATTGTTGCCACGTTGGTACCAATGTCGAAAAATTAAAATGTGTAGCATCTAGCGCATACAAAAGCTTGGCATAAACATTAAATACTTTACGCCACCCATTACCACACGCCTTTCCAATTAAGCCTATTTGCTCAACTTGCAAAGGCTGAATACAGCTCAAAGACTCATACTCAGGCATCTTCGGTTGATTAGCAATATACACAGCAAAGGTAAATTGAGCGTCACCTAAAGCCACGACTTTAGTATCTCTTTTACTGGGTATTCCTTTATTGGTTATTACTGTATCAGTCATTATTTTATCGATCATCGTTTTTCGTTGATTGCTTTGCTGGACATTTATTATTACTCATTAACAGAGGCTTTTCTCAAGTAATGTACCACTTGGTTAGAACTACCTCGCCATGCTAATGATGGGTCAGCAAGATCTTTTACAAACTTACCATCAATCAACACATCCACCAGCTCAATAATCTGTTTTTGTTTCTTATTAAGTTCCGACAATACATACCCCGTCCACATCCAAATGTCTTTACCTTCACATTCACGTTTAACACGCTGAATAAGCTTTAGAATTTGCTCAACATTTGCTGGATGCAAAGGGTCTCCACCGGATAACGTTAACCCTTGTTTTTTTATACGTTGATCATTGAGATCCTGGATAATTTGATCGGCAACTTGATCAGTAAACAACTCGCCCGCATCAGGAGACCAAGTCGATTGGTTGTAACAACCTTTACAGTTATGAATACAACCGGACACAAAAAGAGTACAGCGAGTACCTTCTCCGTTTAATACATCAATTGGATAATATTTTGAGTAGTTCATAAGTAGTTCTTATTTGCTTAGTGTTAGCTGTTTAATGTTAGTTGCTTAATATTAAGTTCGTCAGTGCCCACCAAAGCATTCAATGGAATCTTATCCTTGGAGCCCGCTTTATCAGTGTGTTCATTTTCTTTAGTAGAACACAGAAAATCGGTCCTAATAATTTATCAGCACAGACGAATAAGCTAAAAGTACAACCACGACAGCGAACAATAACCACAAACTATAGATGCTTGACGCGTCGCTTAACTTCCTCTTGTTTACCTTCATTAAATGGCCGTGCATCTGGGCTGCCTAAATAGCCGCAAACTCGGCGTGTAACTGCCACCTTATCTGGGTCTGAATTACCACAACTTGGGCAAACAAACCCCTTACTTGTACAATCAAACTCGCCAGTAAAGCTACATTCATAACATTCATCGATTGGTGTATTGGTGCCGTAATAGGGAACACGTGTATAGCTATAATCCCATACATCCTCCAAAGCTTTCAGGTTGTGTTGCATATTCGGGTATTCGCCGTAGCAAATAAAACCTCCGCTAGCGATCGGTGGATATGCCATTTCAAAGTCTAATTTATCGTAAGGATTGACTGCTTTTTCGACATCTAAATGGAAGGAGTTTGTGTAATAGCCTTTATCGGTAACCCCTTCTAATACACCAAAGCGTTTAGCATCTAGACGACAGAAACGATCACATAAATTTTCAGAGGGTGTGGAGTACAAACTAAATGCATAACCTGATTGCTCACTCCACTCTTGTGTTGCTTGCTTTAAACGGGTGATGATTTGTAATGCTTTTTGCTGCTTAGTGGCGCAATCAAAGATATGTTTTTCATTACCGTATAAGGCATTTACCGTTTCATGTAAGCCAATGTAGCCCAATGAAATTGACGCTCGGCCATGTTTAAAAATATCAGCAATACAATCGTCAGCTTTCAAACGCACACCACAAGCCCCTTCCATGTATAGAATAGGTGCCACACTGGCTTTAACTTCACTTAACCTTTCAATACGCGTATCTAATGCTTTTTTAGCTAATAGCAATCGTGTATTTAATAATTCATCAAAGCGTCCGATATTACCATCTGCTTCTAATGCAATACGCGGTAAGTTGAGACTCACCACACCCAGGTTATTTCGGCCATCATGAATTAACTCCCCCTTATCTAAGCCACTTTTTTGGTAATAAACATCGAGGAAACTACGACACCCCATTGGTGTTTTGAAGGATCCAGTGACCTCTACTACTTTATCGTAATTTAAAATATCAGGGTACATACGCTTTGATGCACACTCGAGTGCAAGTTGCTTAATATCATAATTTTGATCGTCAACTTTATGATTTAAGCCATCTTTGATAGCAAAAACTAATTTAGGGAAAATAGCTGTTTTACGATTTTTACCTAAGCCAGCGATACGATTTTTAAGAATTGACTGTTGTATCAAACGCGACTGCCAATCACTTCCTAAGCCAAAACCAAAGGTAACAAAGGGGGTTTGTCCATTAGCTGTATGTAACGTATTCACTTCATATTCTAGCGATTGAAAAGCGTTATAACATTCTATTTCTGTTTGCTGCGTTGCATAGGCATGCGCATCTTCAATATGCCATTGTTGTGCGGTTTTTAAATGCTTATCAAAGCTTTTGGTTACATAGGGAGCGAGTATCGTATCGATACCATTAATGGTGGTTCCACCGTAAATGTGGCTTGCTACCTGTGCAATAATTTGTGCTGTTACTGCGGTTGCGGTTGAAATTGACTTAGGCTGTTCAATTTCTGCATTACCCATTTTAAAACCATCGGTAAACATGCCTTTAATATCAATCAACATGCAATTAAACATCGGGAAAAAAGGGGCATAATCTAAATCATGGTAATGAATTTCACCCGCTTCGTGTGCTCGCACGACATCACGCGGCAAAATATGCGACTTGGCATAATGCTTAGCGACGATACCAGCTAATAAATCGCGTTGCGTAGGAATGACTTTGCCATCTTTATTGGCATTTTCATTTAATAATGATGCATTACTTTGTTCAATTAATCCGTCTATTTCACTGTTTAAATGACTTTTCCGTTCTCGTGCAATATCTCTATCGTGACGATACTCAATATATATACGCGCCAGTTCAATATGATTACTTTTCATCAAACACGCTTCAACCGCATCTTGAATGTAATGAATATCTACTTGCTCTTGTCCTACCAAGCTTGTTTCAACTTCAGCAGCAATCGCAAAAGCATCGACACCTTTACAACGAGCAGCTCCAGAGGCTTTCAAAACGGCTTCAGCAATGCGTAAAGCATTAAAAGGGACTTGACTACCATCTCGTTTGATCACAACAGGTTTCATTTACAGCTCCAATAATTAATTCACAAGACACAATATATAGTGCCCGTGAACTATACCTAGCACAATATGTAGCATATTGATGTAAATCAACTTTGAAAACACCATGTTCAATTTGTGCTTTAAATATTCAACTGAATGAAATAAATAACTCCGACAATATTTATTAAAAGTGCTCGGTTTATGATCAAAGTTAACAACCAAAAATAAGTAAAAAAGTTAAATCGCTACATTAATTATCATTAATTAATACTTATCAACGTGATACCTTTCCCCCAAATTACTCCATTGAAATCTCAATTAATCGGGTGCTTTAATTGGTTGACACAGCAAATAACAGGACCACTAAAATTGATAATACTTTTACGCTGAACTTATCAACTTTTATTGTTATAATGCGCCTCATTTTCAACGCATCAAATCACCTACGAAAGTAGTGGAATTATTATTTATGAGCGATTATTTTTTACTCTTTTTTGGCACAGTGTTAGTTAATAACTTTGTGTTAGTAAAATTCTTAGGCTTATGCCCTTTCATGGGCGTTTCAAATAAAATTGAAACGGCTGTTGGTATGTCATTAGCAACCACTTTTGTATTGACCTTAACGGCTGCGCTTTCTTATATTGTAAACAATTATTTATTAGAGCCTTTAGGATTACACTACTTGCAAACCTTAAGCTTCATTTTAGTGATTGCAGTGGTGGTGCAATTTACTGAAATGGTGATGCATAAAACCAGCCCAACTTTGTACCGTTTGCTGGGTATATTTTTACCGTTAATCACCACTAACTGTGCCATTCTTGGTTTAGCATTATTAAACTTAACTGAGCAACACAACTTCGCACAATCAGTTATTTACGGGTTAGGTGCCGGTGCAGGTTTCTCATTGGTATTAGTTTTATTCTCTTCAATACGTGAACGCTTAAGCGCGGCTGATGTACCATTACCCTTTAAAGGCGCATCGATTGCAATGATTACGGCCGGCTTAATGTCGTTAGCATTTATGGGCTTTACTGGGTTAATTAAATGATCATAAGTATTATTGTTGCGATTTTAACGCTAGGTATTTTAGGACTTATTTTTGGCTCTTTATTGGGTTACTCGTCTATTCGATTTAAAGTTAAAGAAGACCCCATTGTTGAAGAACTTGATGCGATGTTACCTCAAACACAATGTGGTCAATGCGGTTACCCAGGTTGTAAACCCTATGCAAAAGCTATTGCAGAAGGTGACGACATTAATAAATGCCCACCTGGCGGTGAAGCAGTCATGCTGCAGTTAGCTGAGCGTATGGGGATTGAACCTAAAAAATTAGAAGGTGAAGAAAAGCCGAAGTCAGTTGCCTTTATCCGTGAAGACGAATGTATTGGCTGCACCAAATGTATTCAAGCATGTCCCGTTGATGCTATTTTAGGCGCAACAAGACAAATGCATACGGTGATCACCGATGAATGTACCGGCTGTGAATTATGTGTCGCACCTTGTCCAACCGATTGCATCGACATGCTACCTATCAAAATTACTACCCAAAATTGGCAGTGGAACTTACAAACAATTCCAACTAAAACAATTCCAACTGAAAGCAATGACGAGCCGTAACATGACCCAGCCTAATTATTTATTAAGTGACAAAAAATTAGAACAAATTGCTGCCGGTAAAATGTGGGATTTTCACGGTGGTGTACACCCTGCTCAAAACAAACAGCAGAGCAACCAAAGTGCCATTACCGATGCAGGCATTCCCGACGAATTAATTATTGCCGTTGAACAAAAAGGTCATATCCCCGAACTATTAGTGAACGTTGGCGATCACGTATTAAAAGGCCAACCTTTAACCAAAGTTTATGGTGCATTAGTAGTTCAGCATGCCAGTAGCTCAGGCACAATAAAAGCGATTGAACCAAGAACTGATTGCCACCCATCAGGTTTACCCGTGTTATCTATTGTAATTGCCACTGATGGCTTAGACAGAATTTATCCATATCAAGGCTTTGAAGATTATCGTAATGAAAACCCCGCAACCTTAGTTGAAGCAGTTCAACAAGCAGGCATTATAGGATTAGGTGGCGCAGGCTTTGCCACGCATTTAAAGTTAGCGCATAGTGAAAATCGCTTATTAATCATTAATGCTATTGAGTGTGAACCTTACATCACTTCTGATGATCGCTTGATTCAAGAGCATGCCGATGAGATTATCGAAGGCATTCAAATAATGCAGTATATGCTACAACCTAAGCTGACTATTTTTGCGGTTGAAGATAACAAGCCAGAAGCCATTGAAGCTTTTACTAAATCATTATTAGCATTACCTGACAGCATCAGCGAAAAGATATTACTCAGAGTGATCCCGACGCGCTACCCTTCTGGTAGTGCGAAACAATTAATTGAAATATTAACCGGTGAGCAAACACCAGCTTACAAACACTCTTCGGAACTTGGTATCGTAATGCTCAATGTCGGTACTATATTTGCGGTAAAAGAAGCCATCATCAATGGTAAACCACTGGTATCGAGAATAGTCACGGTCACCGGAGACGCTTTTGTTAAAAAAGGTAATGCGCGGGTACGTGTCGGGACACCGATCCAGCATCTCCTAGATACTTATTGGTTAAATGAATTAGACCATCAGAAGCTTATTATCGGCGGTCCTATGATGGGCTTTACAGTGAGCGATCCTGAAATGCCCGTGAGTAAAATTTGTAACTGCATATTGGCACCAACGATTAAAGAACTACCAGAACCAAAAGAGGAAATGAGCTGTATTCGCTGTAGCGAGTGCGCAGAGGCTTGCCCCGTTGAGCTATTACCACAACAACTTTTATGGTACTCACAAAGTGAAGACCATAAAAAATTAGAAGAATACGACCTATCAGCTTGTATTGAATGTGGCGCCTGCGCTTATGTTTGTCCAAGCCATATACCATTAGTAGAATATTATCGCGTCTCTAAAGCACAGATTAAAACCGAAAAAGTTGAAGCAGAGAAAGCAGCAATTGCACGCCAACGCCATGAAGACAGAGAATTACGCTTAGAAAACGAGAAAAAACAGCGACAACTTAAACATAAACAAGCCGCTGAAAAACGTAAACAACAAATGAAAGACAACAATAACGGCGAAGACCTTGTTGCCGCTGCATTAGCTAGAGCAAAAGCGAAAAAGCAAGCTAATGCTAATTTAGACGTCAGCAAAGAGGCTGATACCGCCAATGTAGAAAAACCAAGTTCTCAAAATAGCCAAGTCGCCGCAGCAATTGCTCGTGCAAAAGCAAAAAAACAAGCGGCTGCAAATGCG
>NZ_KI519485.1:6453-18573 GCF_000482725.1 Psychromonas arctica DSM 14288 | reverse complement strand
TCAACCGAAAAACAGGCTGATCCTAAAAAAGCAGCTGTCGCGGCTGCTATCGCCCGTGCAAAAGCAAAAAAATTAGCTGCCGAAAATGCTGACTCAGAGAGCGCTACTGAACCAACAACTCAACAAGCAGATCCTAAAAAAGCAGCCGTTGCAGCCGCTATTGCCCGTGCAAAAGCGAAAAAATTAGCTGCTGCAAATGCAGACTCAAAGACAGCTACTGAATCAGCGACTGAACCAACAATTCAACAAGCAGATCCTAAAAAAGCCGCCGTTGCAGCCGCAATCAAACGCGCCAAGGAAAAGAAATTAGCAAAAGAGGCTGAGACGGCTCAAACAAACAATCCATCAGAGCCTGATAATACAGAAGTGATTAAACAACGCGCTATACGTAAAGAGCAAGCACGTTCACATAAAAAACAATTGGCAGAAACGCAAAAAGCGGCAGAAGAAACACCAAAAATTAACGATCAAAAAACACACTCAGAAACGAACAACGAAGACGATACTCAACAGACTCAAGTAATACCATCCAATGAGCCTGTCAGTGATAATAATCAAGATGATAGAAAAGCCAAAATAGCGGCTGTCATTGCCAAAGCAAAAGCCAAAAAACTGGCACAGAAGGATCAATAACCCATGGCACTTTTTAGTTCGACCTCGCCACACCAACGTATCAAAAGACGTACCCCCGAAATAATGAAAATGGTTATTTTAGGGTTAACGCCAGGGATTATTGTACATAGCTACTTATTTGGTTTAGCTATTTATGTACAAATAGTATTGGCTGTCGTTACCGCAGTCGCTGTCGAAGCATTATTTATGACCCTGCGTAAACGCCCTGTGATGAGTAGTATTGGTGATTATAGTGCAGTGCTTACTGCAATTTTATTGGCCATTGCAATCCCCTCTCTTGCACCATGGTGGGTAATTGTAATTGGCACCCTGTTTGCCATCCTTATCGTTAAACATCTTTATGGTGGGCTAGGACAAAATATCTTTAATCCTGCAATGGCCGGTTATGTATTATTATTAATATCTTTTCCTGTGCAAATGACAGCATGGTTGCCAGTGCAATCCATGCAAGCTTTTCCTGTCACGTTCATTGACACCTTAAGTCTGATTTTTACCGGTTTCAGTGTTGATGGCTATAGTGTCACGCAAATTAAAACGTCAATCGATGGATTCACTTTAGCAACGCCATTGGAAACGATTCGAAATGCGCTACACGTGGGTGAAACAATATCTGAAACATTGAAAACAACCTTATTCAGTTTGGATTCACTACAAGGTAGCCAATGGGTTAATTTAGCGTATTTAGCCGGTGGACTTCTATTACTGAAAAAACAAGTCATCATGTGGTATATCCCAGTGGCTTTCATTGTAGGTATCACCATTTTCTCGTTTATTCCCTTTGCAAGTGATCCCGATTTATATTCATCCCCTCTGTTCCACCTATTTTCAGGTGCCACTATGCTTGGCGCCTTCTTTATTCTAACCGACCCAGTTACGGCAAGCACCACGGTGAAGGGACGCATCATCTATGGTTTATTATGTGCTTTATTAGTTGTGGTGATCCGTAATGTCGGTGGATATCCTGATGCCGTTGCTTTTGCAGTATTACTCGCCAATATGTGTGTGCCATTAATCGATTATTACAGCAAACCCAAAGTTTACGGGAGAAAACGCACATGATGCTACCCATTATCAGTCGCAATGCTTTCTTACTAGCAACTTTTGCCGTTGTTTGTACTGGGGCAATCGCATTAATTAACGTGTTAACACAACCGATTATTTTGCAACAGGAGCAGATTGCACTGCAAAATAATATTAATGAACTGATTGAACCTGACCAATATGACAACCAAATTATAGACAGTTGTTTCACCGTGGTTGACTCAGAATTATTAGGTGACAAACAACCCAAACAAGTCTTTATTGCAACCAAAAATAAACAGCCGATCGCCGCGTTGATCCAGACCAGTACCTTTAAGGGTTACTCTGGTGAAATAAAGCTACTAGTAGGCATTTATACCGATGGAAAAATTGCAGGTGTTCGCATTAATAGCCACACAGAGACACCAGGATTAGGTGATAAAATCCAAACGAATAAATCTGATTGGATCTATTCTTTTGATGGTAAAAAGTATCAAGAAAGCGCCGCTAGTAAGTGGGAAGTGAAAAAGGACGGTGGTAGTTTTGATGCATTTACTGGTGCAACTATTACACCAAGAGCCGTTGTTCATGCAGTTAAAGATACGCTTATTTACTTTCAAAAACACAAAACGCAGTTATTTAACACAACTGCAAATTGTGGAGATAAATAATGACACAAGAAACAGTACATAATACGGCAAATAATGCAGATCTCGAGAGTGATATAGCGGCAGATGAAGTAGTCATTCCAGCGAATGAAGATCTTCAAATCTATAAGGACTTAAGCTGGCAAGGGTTATGGAAAAACAATCCAGGCATAGTACAGTTACTCGGATTATGTCCACTATTAGCAGTAACCAATACTTTAACCAATGCATTAGGTTTAGGTTTGGCAACATTATTTGTTGTTATTGCCTCTAATATCCTGATCTCATTAATTCGACATCATGTACCTAAAGCGATACGTATTCCTGTATTTGTAATGATCATCGCTTCCTTAGTTAGTTGTATACAACTATTGATGAATGCCTATACCTACCAGCTTTATTTATCACTAGGTATCTTTATTCCATTGATCGTAACCAACTGCATGATAATAGGGCGAGCAGAAGCCTTCGCCTCTAAAAATAATGTAAAACACTCCGCATTTGACGGTTTGATGATGGGCTTAGGTTTTACCGCAGTATTAATATTATTAGGTGCAGGACGAGAAATTTTAGCGCAAGGTACCTTATTTGATGGTATTGAAACGTTATTAGGCGATTGGGCAAGTTTTATGACCATCACCCTTTACAATACCGATACCAGCTTTTTACTTGCGGCGTTACCACCAGGTGCATTTATTCTAATGGGCTTAATCATTGCCCTTAAAAACTTTATCGACAATAAGATAGTGAACAAATGAATACAGTAAAGCGCAGAGAGATCTTAACCCGTTTAAGGGATAACAACCCGCACCCAGAAACTGAGTTGAACTTTAGCTCTCCTTTTGAATTATTAGTGGCGGTAACACTATCTGCACAGGCAACTGATGTGAGTGTTAATAAGGCCACCGATAAGCTATTCCCTGTCGCGAATACCCCTGAAAGCATTTATGCACTCGGCGTCGATGGGTTAAAAGAATACATTCGTACTATCGGCTTATACAACAGTAAAGCTGAAAACGTCATCAAAGCTTGTAAAATGTTGATCGAGCTTCATAACAGCGAAGTGCCACAAGACAGAGACGCATTGGTTGCATTGCCAGGTGTGGGCAGAAAAACTGCAAACGTGGTGTTAAATACCGCCTTCGGTTGGCCAACTATTGCCGTTGATACACACATTTTCCGTGTATCTAATCGTACTAAATTAGCCATGGGCAAAAATGTTGACGATGTTGAAAAGAAACTGCTGAAAGTAGTACCCGCTGAGTTTAAAGTGGATGTTCATCATTGGTTGATTTTACACGGCCGTTATACTTGTATTGCCAGAAAACCACGCTGTGGTTCATGTTTAATAGAAGATCTCTGTGAATTCAAAGAAAAAACCAGCGATTAACACATTCACCTTGATACAATATCAATAAGCTTTAATACTCTTTTAACGTTCGCTTATCTCCCAAGCAGCATAACTAGCAAAGTACTTTTTGTTGCTACAAGGAGACAAGAGAATAATTGAAAATATCAATTTTCAAAGATTTATTTTCAAAACTTTATCTAAGCATCTGGGTTAATACAGAGAATTTAATACATTGAGTTCCATAACGTTGATTGAACATATAGATATCCTGTATGTTTGATATCAAATCAAACCATATAAAAAGTTGAAATTTATGCCTTTTCATTATCTACAGTACACACTATTTTTATTGCTTGGCTCAGTCACTTTAGGGTTATCCGCAGCTAGCATAGGCACGGCTACACTTGATAATGGCGCCATAATATCATTCCACGATGATTACACTTGGGAATATGTCGCCATTAGTGCCGACGCTGCAGATGAAGTGAATAATGCGAGTTCATCAAAGATGGTTAATTCAAATGCAGTGAACCCTGTGAGTCCGGAACAAGCTTTAAAAAATAGATCTTCACTGCTACGCTCAGGTTTATTGAATACTAGCGTTAAAAATGACGTGAAAGTAACCTATAGTGATTCTATTTGGCGAGACAAAGCACTTGGTTTGAAGTTTATACTCTCCAGTAACAATGCTGATGGCGTTGTTATTGTTAAGGTGGCTATCAGTTTTTATGACGATAAAACTAATAAAATAACAGAACAAACCGTTAATGTTTGGCAAGCAAGCTATCGATTACCTGAAACATATTTACGAAAAGACGAAACACGAAACAGTCGAATCATTTGGGTTGATGGCATCGACAAAACAAGCTGGACTAATAAATTACTTAGTTTAAAGGTGATTGAAGTAGAAACCCGTTAATTTCAAAATAGTTATCATGAGTTAACAGTTATCATGAGTTAAGAGTTATCATGAGTTAAGAGTTTTGAATCTTAATAATAATAGAAATATTGTAAAAAATAACAGCAGTAGGCAGAAAAACTGCAAATCTAAAAAACCGCAAACATAATGTTAAATGCCACCTATGGTTAGCCAACTACTGCTCTTGATACACTTATTTTCCGTGCATCTGGGCGTGCTAAGTTAACCATAAATAAAATTTTTAATGATGTTGATGGTTTAATCTAAAAGTAGTCCCCTTCCCGAGTTTAAAGTCTATGTACATCATTAGTTGATTTTATATGGTAGTTACACCTGAATTGGAAAAAACAAAATGCGAGAGTTGTTTAATAGAAAACTTTTGTGAGTACTCTCTTTCAAAAAGCATTTAAAGAAAAAACCAGCGATTCAGAATTTAATCCCGTTTCAGTACATTAATTAGCATGTTGTATTAACCCTTGTTCTTTTTAAGTAGCGGTCGCAAGGGCAATTAACTAACTTTATCCCCCTCAAAAGCACCTTAGCGACCTTTTCGTTTCCCTCCATAAATGCGGCAAGGAAATAGGCTTATTTAGCTACTCGTGATTGGGAAAGGAGCTAAATGAAAAGAGTATACTTAAGATGAAAAATACTCATTTAATTCAAATTTCACCATACCAATTAAAAGTTGATATCCATTAGTTAGCTAATAGCTTTTGGTATTTTATGTTGATTTAAGAGTGAAGCGGTTATTTGTATAAGAAAAAATACCATAGGGTGCGTAATAGTCATTAAGCGCGACTAAAAAGGCGAATAAATGCCATTTCACTTTCGTTCTAATCAACTACCCGTAAGACTTCCCAGAAAACTGAAGATATTTATTAATAGCAGTTGAATTTGTTTTATTAAAATGCAATTGATTGGCCAGAGAAAGTATAGTTTTCACATCTTTTAATGCTTCAATATCTTGTTTCTCCCATTGCATCATATTGTCACTTTTAAGATAATTATCGAGCTCCAACAATGATTTTTTTACATCCGTAGTCATTGATGAATTGTAGTTTGAACTTAAATTTTCAATGTGTTTTTCTACCTGATTTAAGACGTCAACAAGTCCATCTTGAGGGTCTTTTTGATTCACCTTCTCCCGAAAGCTATCAATCCAATCCAGTACTTTAGTGGTTTTATCCGAAAGCTGATCTGTTGTCTTTTCATCAGTATGACTCAATTTATCGACTTCCGCTGCAGTCAAAAAACCATCACTCTCAAGTCTTTTAATATATTGAGGGATATCTGCCAATAACAACTGCCCTCCACTAAAAAAATCTTTGGAAATACTCTGAATTTTCATTGCCCTATTTGAAAAACTGACTGAGTCTTCCTTCGTTGTAGCCTTTATCTCCACAGAAGTCGGGTTCTTTTCAGTACCTTCTAATGTTTTGCTGGCGCTTGTCTCTTCAGTGCTTTGCCCACTTTCAACATTACTCATAAAAGGACTAGGTATCGAGGACATGATTGTTGTATTCATATTAAGAAACCCTTTTTTATATTTACCCTAACAAATGCAAAAATCACACCAAATAGGTAAATTTTTGTTTATCTCGAAATAAAAAGTTACAGTGCAACCTCCTTGATTGAGGAGAGGGATATTTGAGGGACTCTATTAATAAATAAAAAAGCACAAGCAGAGCTTTTTAAAACGTATCACGCATCGATTACCAAAGCCGATTTCTTAGTAGATACCAGCGATTTAACATAAGCGTAATTTTACGTATTAGTTCCAGCCTACCTATAAATGTAGTGCTAGTGGCCAAATCCTGTCTTTTTCGATATGAGAGAATATTAATGTAAATTGGGAAATCACTTTAAGCCGCTGTATATATATCAATACTAATTACCTGCTACAACTAGTGTTCTGAAAATACTTTAATGCACCAATCCCCAATAATGTCCGAGTTTTTTTCGATGCTAATAATATTTATATCTGAACCAATCAAAATGCTTACCTGTGACCGTAGCATGAAATAAGTTTTAGGGTTTGGGGTAGATTAACCATGAAGATTTAAGGTAAATTAATTATGATAACAAATTAATTCCTTCTATTTAGTAAGCACCATAAAATTATAACTAGCGTTTTCGGAGTATTTTTGTACAAGATAAAAAAATCATACAACGGACTTTTAAAAATAAAGTTTTTTATACTCGTATTGATGAGCCTTACCTTATTTGTCCCATTTGGATCTGCACAGCAAAATAGTCTCGACAAAAAAATAGTTGATGATATAGAGCGTTTAGACAAAAATACCGAATTACTCGATGAACAAAAAAAACAAATCCTCACGACACTTGAAGATGCTCGAAAAATACTTAACAAAGCGGACGAGCAAACAAAGTTAGCTAAGACCTTCAGTGAAAGAGCAGCTACCGCACCTCAAAAAATATTAGCCATTCAAAATGAAAATAATCGCTTAAAAAATCAAACAATAACAATTGCCTCCGATCAATCAATTGATAAGTTAGAAAACCAGCTATTGATTGACCTTGCAGACCAAGAAAACCGTTTGAGAGCGCTTGGTGAAAAGCAAACAGAGCAAAGCAACCTGAGTGTTCGCGCGAGTGAAATTGCAAATGAACTGAGCGCAGCCCTAGCAGATAAAAAAGCAATTAGTGATACGATCACTAAGCAACCAAACCAAGATGCAAGTCTTGATGACCGAGCTGATTTTTATAAAAAAAGTGCGACTATTGAAAAGCTTGCAGCAGCAATAAAAACACTTGAGCGAGAAATAGCGACCATCCCTGTAAGAGAAGCATTGGTAGATGCAGAGCTTAAGCAGATGCGGTTACAAAGTGAATTTTCTGAAAATAAAATTTTGGGCCTACAAAATTATTTATCGAAAAGTCGTAATGTAGAAGTAGAGAGCACCTTAAAGCAAAGCAAAGAAATGCTGAGTCAACTTGAACTAAAGCCAACGCTTTCTGTTATTGCAAGAGAAAACTTGTCGCTTGCAGAGTTACTTGTCAACAAGCAAGCCAATTCATCTGATAACAAAAAAAACATAAGTATTTTGCGTAACCAAAAACGAGAAGTTGAACAATCATCTGAAACAATAGAGCGCGTATTAGCAACAGGAAGAGTAACCGATGAATTAGGAGAATTGCTACGTAGATTACGAAGGTCTTTGCCCAATGAAGCGCGTATTGAGAAACGTAAATATAAAATTGAGGAAGATTCAGTTCGTAACCAACTTGACGTCATATTGTGGCAAGAAAGTTTACGCAATACAGCTCAAGTTGAAGTTGCCGCTAAACAGTTGCTGACCGATGCACGTCAAGAAAAAAAAGATAATTTAGTAAAAGAAAAAAGTGACATAGATATTGAATTTACAAGTTCGGATATAGAAGCGGCAAAAAATCTGGTGCAAGCGCGTCGTGAGTTATTAACCCTTTTAATTGAAGTATCAAGTGAGCAATCTGATAGCATCACAGAAGAGAAACTACTTATAAATCAGTTATTGTTATCAAGTGCCGAGCTGAGAGAACTCCTAGATCGAAGACTTATTTGGTTACCCTCAAACTCAGAAAAATCCGGTGAACTGCTCATTAATTTCGTTAATAATATTGAGTGGTATACATCGCCAAACTCTTGGTGGAAACTAATAAATATCTTGTATGCAGGCATATTAACGGTACCAGTTTTACTTTTACTCACCTTCCCCATCACAATTTTGCTACTAAAGTCTAGAATTAAAGCTGTTTTACAGTCATTGGTTAAACAAGTTGGTAGGGTAGGAAGAGATACTTACCTTACAACCCCCCTTGCTCTGCTGTTAACCTTTATATTAGCCTTACCACTACCCATTTTTTTATTTACAATGGCAGGAATTATCTTCAATAATGCTGAACCTAGCAGCTTTTCAATAGCCATTGCGACAGGCCTAGCATCAATGGCATCTGTAAGTTTGATTTTACTATTTTTTCATTCAATGAGCTGTGAAGATGGCATATTTGATAAACATTTTGGTTGGAGTGATATTGCACGAGATAAACTTAGAAAAATGTTGACGTGGTTTGTGTGGGTACAGTCTTTGGTCACGTTTATCTTCGCAAGTGCGATGGCTAGCGATCAACCAGATTTACGATATGGTATCGCTATTCTTGCATTCATCATTGGTTCCTTTTTTATTACAGTATTCAGTTATCAGTTCTTTCAACCTAAAAGCGGTGTAGCAACCAGTGTCGAAGGACGTACCGCAGCCAGCACCTTAGCTCTTTTATCTTTCCCAATTGTTGTTGTTTCTCCGTTCGCGATTGGGTTACTTCCATTGTTTGGCTTTTTTGATACCGCAGTCGAATTGCAATCAAAATTATTTTTATCAGGTATCTTACTGGTGCTGGCTGCGGTGGCATACGGCATTATGTTGCGTACCTTTTTAGTTACTTTTCGACGTTATATAGTAAAAAAGAAACGCTTAGAAGCATTAGAAGCGAAACTTCAGAAAGAAGAATCTGCAGCACAAAACAGTGATGATTTAATGCCACCACAGGCCATAAATAACAATATAAATAAAGACGAAGTTGTTCGACAAAGCAGAGCAGTTATACACTGGATCACCAGATTACTGTTTATCGTTTGCTTGTGGTTTGTCTGGAAACCCTTATTGCCTGCATTAGGTATTGTTGAAGACATCGTGCTTTGGCAACAAACTACCGTTGTCGGTGGCGTAGAGTTATCTAGCGGTGTGACATTGTGGCAAGTTATTCTAGGGATTGGTTTTATGGTTGGTGGCGTGGTCGCGGCCAGAAATATTCGTGGCGTCATTGAAATAGGATTTTTTGAACGGTTTGCTATGGATAACGGGGCGCGTTATGCAATAGTAACTATTTTAGGTTATGTATTAATAGGGACAGGTGTTGTTGTTGGCTTCTCTTTATTAGGTATAGATTGGTCAAAATTACAATGGATTGTTGCTGCTTTGGGTGTCGGTTTAGGTTTTGGTTTACAAGAAATTGTGGCTAACTTTGTTTCGGGTATCATCATCTTATTTGAGAGGCCGATTAGAGTCGGTGATTTAGTTACCATTGGCGATCAATCGGGTACCGTCACCAATATTGCGATTAGAGCCACAACGCTCACTGATTTCGACAACCGTGAAGTTCTTCTTCCAAATAAATCGATCATTACAGAGAACGTGACTAACTGGACCTTAAATGATGCTATTACGCGCGTAGTGATTAAAATAGGGGTTGCTTATGGATCTGATGTGGATCAAGTCCGAGACCTGTTGATGCAAGTGCTTACGGATAAAGAAGATATATTAACTCAACCTGCGCCACAGGTTTTCTTTTTAGAACATGGTGATAGCTCGCTTAATTTTGAAGCGCGAGTATTTGTTGAAAGAACTGAGCATCGTCTACCAATGACGCATGCTATTAACACTGGTTTTAATCGAATCCTTGCAGAACACAATATATCGATACCTTTTCCACAGCGAGATCTACATATTGTATCTGGACAAATAAGCGAACAAAATAAAACATAAATAAATGAATTCTAGTCAAGGCTAGATTTAATATAAATCTTCGCTGTTACCGTCTTATCAGGTAGCAGGTACAACTTTAGTAGGTAAATTACTTTTTGCCCAAACTAACGCAGCAATGACAATCAGTAACTAATTAATAAATACTTGGTATAAAAAAACCGAGCTAATTTGCTCGGTTTTTAAGTTTTGGCTCAAAGCAGTAACCTTTACTCTACTTCTACTGCATCGGTGCTTGGTTTAGTACCACGGAATTGCACGGTGATCCCATCAATGAAACGACGTAATAATTGGTCGCCACAAGGTTTGAAGTTACGGTGATCCGCTTTTCTGAATAAAGCTGATAATTCACCTTTAGAAACAGGGAAATTTGCAAGCTTCAATGCATTCAACATATCTTCATCTTTAAAGTTTAAAGCAATACGTAGCTTGCGAAGAATATCATTATTAGATAATACAGCTTTAGCCGGTAATATTACAGGTACAGCGCCTTCTTGGCGGCCGCGTTTTTCGTAAATTAAGCCATCAAGAAAAAGTGACAATACGCTGTCACGACAAAAAACAAAACCTTCTGCATCTTCTTTTGCCATTATACTATGTAAGAAATCAACATTCATTTCGTTATCAACAGAAGCAAAAATTGCGAGCATTTTAGTATCGTTTAATTGCAGTGCAAAACGAACTCGACGTAAAACATCATTAGTAATCATATATTCTCAATAAGTTGTGTAAATAAACACTGTTATGAACAGTAGTTAAAGTAAAACGCTTATGCGTTACCTTTAACTTTTAACTGTTGTTCAGCGGCAAAGTTTAACATTCTATCTAACGACACTAATGCTCCTTTGGCAACATCAGCATCAACATCAATCTCATGCCCATTGGCATCAGTTAACGCATTATAAATCGCTTTAAGGCCATTCATAGCCATCCAAGGACAATGTGCACAGCTGCGACATGTTGCGCCATTTCCAGCAGTAGGCGCGGCCATCATCTCTTTGTCTGGACAAGCTTGTTGCATCTTATAAAAAATGCCTGTATCGGTTGCAACAATCAATTTCTTATTAGGCAACGTTTGCGCCGCTTTGATCAATTGGCTTGTAGATCCAACCGCATCAGCTAACTTCACCACGCTTTCAGGTGACTCGGGATGCACTAAAACAGCTGCATCAGGGTGCACAGCTTTCATATCACGCAGAGCACTTGCTTTAAATTCATCATGCACAATACAATCGCCTTGCCACATGATCATATCAGCTTTAGTTTTACGTTCGATGTAACTACCTAAATGGCGATCAGGCCCCCAAATAATTTTTTTCCCTTCGCTATCAAGGTGTTCAACAATTTCGAGTGCAATACTTGAAGTAACGACCCAATCTGCACGAGCTTTTACTGCAGCAGATGTATTGGCATAAACAACTACTTCACGATCTGGGTGTTGGTCACAAAACGCTGAGAACTCTTCTACAGGACAACCGACATCCAGTGAACAAGTTGCTTCAAGTTCTGGCATTAATACTGTTTTATGTGGAGTTAAAATCTTTGCAGTTTCCCCCATAAAGCGTACACCAGCAATAATAAGTGTTTTAGCTTGGTGATCACGACCAAAACGCGCCATCTCTAAGGAATCGGCTACATAGCCACCTGTTTCTTCAGCCAAAGCTTGTATTTCAGGGTCGGTGTAATAATGAGCGACAAGTACTGCATCTTTTTCAACAAGTAATTGTTTGATTTTGGCTTTGTAATCGATTTTTTCCTGTGAAGATAATTCAACAGGTTTACCTGGAAACGGGTAATCCGATCCAACAAGCGGGGATAATTGGCTCATTCTTAACTCTTAGAAATGGAAAAATAGATGCAAATTATAACAATTTGAAACAACAATTGTAATGAAAAATTTAAGGGAATATAAACAGGATAAATCAGGGGAGTGGTGGGCCGTGAAGGATTTGAACCTTCGACAAATGGATTAAAAGTCCACTGCTCTACCAACTGAGCTAACGGCCCATATCA
>NZ_KI519485.1:0-6145 GCF_000482725.1 Psychromonas arctica DSM 14288 | reverse complement strand
GCTCTACCAACTGAGCTAACGGCCCATATAGTTTTATATGGTTTGGTTTTATTTTTTAAAATTCACTTTTACATCAAAAGTACTTCAATAGCTTTACCAACTAAGCTAACAACCATATAGTTTTATATGGTTATGATTTTCAACTCTTCATATGAGCTTTTTGTTAATAGTTACAACATGAGCTAAGTCACATGTCCCTCTCAACTGCGGCGTATAATATAGAAATTTTTTAATAGCGCAACAAAAAACTGCCACTTTTATTTCATCTGCTGAGAAATTAAACAAAATGCAATTAATGCACTATTAATTCAAAGTATATTGTTAATTCTATAATGCTTTTAAACGTTTAGCAGATAACCCTGCTGCCGAAGAACTTGGGTATTCGTTAATGGTTTTTTGGTAAAAAGATCTTGCTGAATCTTTATTACCTAAATATTCATCAATAATACCAATTTTAAACATTGCATCAGCACGTTTATTCGAGTCTGGATACTTATCTGTCACGACTAAAAATGCAACACGTGCCTCATTTCGTTTTTTCTCTTTATATAAGAGCTGTCCTAACCAATATTGTGCATTAGGCACATAGCTTGATTTAGGATGATCAATCACAAAGGCTTCAAACGCGGTGATAGCTTGTCCGTATTGTTTATCATTGAGAACCAAATCCACTGCAGATTGATAAGCTGCTCTATCAACTCCGTCACCAGTATCCTGATTAACAGGAGCAGAGACCCTAGATGGATTAGTTGAACCTTTCTGAACTTCATCTATCATCTGATAAAGATTACGCTGCCTCTCTTCTATTTGCTCTAATTGATTAGCAAATACTTCCAATGAGCCTTTCATCTGGCTTACTTCTTGGCCGAGTTGATTAAGTTGAGTTTGAAAGCGAATTTGCATTTTATTGCGAGCAGTCATTACTCGAGTCAATTCGTCGATACGATTCAGTAATTCTGCGTTAGTAGCAGTATTTACTGTTGCATCTGAAATAGGCGCAGCGGCATAAAGTGGGTAAGAGATAAAAGCGGCCATTAACATGGCCGCCTTAATAGTACTTTTATTCATAGGCAGATTAGTAAACTAATTCAGCACGACGGTTTTCAATACGAGCCATCTTGGTATGTCCAAGATTAACTGGCTTCTCTTCACCGTAGCTTACTACTGTAATTTGGCTAGCAGCAACACCCATGTTTTCTAGGTATGTTGACACTGCTAAAGCACGACGTTCACCCAGAGCGATGTTGTACTCAGGTGTTCCTAGCTCATCTGCATGACCTTCAATCGTAATTGTTTTGTCAGTGTTATTTACTAAGTATTTTGCGTGTGCATCTAAAATCATAGCGTAATCAGGCATGATTAAAGATTTATCAAACTCAAAGCGAATAGTTGTTTTTAAGATAGCATCAGTATAAAGCTGAGCTAGTTGCTCTTCAGCTGTTAATTCGATTGCTTCAATAGTGTTTGTTTGCACATCATCAACAACTTGTTCAACAGCTTGAGTTGCATTTTTTTCTGCAGACTCTGCATCCACATCAGAATTTGAAGAACAAGCACCTAGCGCTAACATTGGTAATGCTATTAACAAGCTTTTTGAAATTATTGAACGATTCATTTTATTTCCTTAGTACGTTAAAATTAAATTATTGTAAAAATGGTGACCATGCCGGAGACTTCACATCACCGTTATTCGATGGAATATTTGCTTTAAATCGCCCATCCATCGAAACTAATGCTAAACCTTGTTTACCTTGGTAAACAGTGCTGTAAATTATCATACTGCCATTTGGGGCAATACTTGGAGATTCGTCTAACTGTGTTTTGGTTAACGTTCTTAATTCTCCCGAATCAAGGTCTTGCACGGCAATCATATAATTCCCATTGTGACGACTAACCAGCACTAGATTATCACCATCAGGGGTTATTGTTCCACCTAAATTTATCTCCCCTTCCCAGGTAATTCGTTTTGTTTTACCAGTTGTGAGCGATACTTGATAAATTTGTGCTCTTCCGCCACGTTCTGACGAGAAGATAATAGATTTCCCATCTGGAGCCCAGCTCGGTTCAGTATCTATGACACGGTTTTTAGTCAATCGTTGCAATGATTTTGTTAAAATATTAAAAGTATAAATTTCAGGCTGACCATCTTTAGATAAAACCAATGCTAACTGCGTCCCATCAGGAGACCACGTTGGTGAACCATTGATTTTAGGGAATGAAGTCATTAATTCACGTTTCTGTGTGTACAAGTCTTGAATATAAATTTGCGAACGGCGATTTTCGAAGCTAACGTACGCTAATTTACGTCCATCGGGAGACCATGAAGGCGACATAATAGGCTGTTTTGAACGCAATACTAATTTCTCCCCTTCCCCATCATAATCTGAAATACGTAATTGGTAAGGGTGAGAGCTTTTTCGATCCACGGCAATATAAGCAATACGAGTTAAAAACGCCCCTCTTTCTCCCGTTAATTTTTCATACACAATATCACTGATACGATGCGCATATTGACGCAGTTGATTTGTAGCAACGGTATTACGTCGTTTATCCATAATTGGATTATAATCAGCCATATTAACATTTCCAGTTAACACATCTAATAATTCAAAAGTCACAATATAATTACCCGGTTTAGTATCAGGCTTCACTTCGCCCATGACTATCGCCTCTATGCCCAGCTTTGTCCAAGCAGCATAATCGACTTCAGCACTGTTAGACGGCGTTTTAGGCATGTTATTGATAGATAATGGATTGAATTTACCACTACGCTGCAAATCAGCAGCGATAATTTCAGAAAAATTCTGTGGTTTTTTACCTTGTCCTAACCATTTAAATGGCACAACGGCAATCGGACGCGCGCTGTTGATACCCTCTGTAATCAATATTTCTAATCGAGCTGATGCACTGCTACAAGCAGTCACCAGTACTAATGTCATAATAAATCGAATAAACATCTGCATTCCTTATAATTCAGGCTCTAATGTAATATCAAAATCCCGAAATTGAGAGATAATTTCAGGGTCTTTAGGAATAGGAAGTGTCTTCGCTTGTATGGTGGCACGACGCGCAGAATCACATAACCTTTTATCTCCACGGCTCATTCTTGCACTGAGCACTAATCCATCTGGAGCCAATTTTATTGCTAACGTACAACTACTGCCTTTCATACTCGGGTCAACTTTCCAGTTGCGACTAATTTTGGCACGTATCAGAGCTTCATATTTAGCAATTTCAGATAGCTGTTTCGCGCTTCTGGCACTAGAGAAATCATCAGAGAACTCTGCCGCCATTTGCCTATCAAGCTCAGCTTGTCTTAAACGCTCTTTTTCAGCCGCCGCTTTACGTTTTGCTTCTTTCTCTGCTTTAATTTTGGCTGCTTTTTCCTTTGCAGCTTTTTCTTTCGCAGCCTTCTCTTTCGCTGCTTTCTCTTTAGCTTCTTTTTCAGCCTTTTCCTTCGCAGCTTTCTCGTTAGCTTCTCTTGCTGCCTTTTCTTCGGCCGCTTTTTCTTTGGCTAAGTTTTCTGCTTTTACTCTTTCCGCTTCTTTTTTAGCTGCCTCTTTTTTTTCAGCGTCCTGTTTTAGCTTTAGGGCTTTAGCATCTTCTTCGGCTTTTTGCTTCTCTTTTAAAGCGCGCGCTGCATCATCGGCTTTTTTCTTTTCTTGTAATACCTTTGCCTCTGCTTCGGCTTTTTGTTTTTCCTGTAATGCTTGAGCAGCCGCTACTTTTTCAGCTTCTAATCGTTTTACTTCCTGTTGTTGCCTTAAAACTTCTTGCTCTTTACGTTGTATTGCTTCTTTATCTGCTCTAATTTTATCTTCTTTCTGCTTTTGAAGCAGTGCTTCTTGACGAGCTACCTCTGCTTGTTCTCGCTCTTTTTGTTGACGTTCGTCATCTATCTTTTGTTGTTTAGCTTGCTTATTTTTTTGTACATTTTTGGCAAGATCATCAAGCATTTGTTGATTAATGATGGTTGCTTCAATAATAGATACCGCTTCTTTAGGCTCATCTTTAGGCAAAGAGAAGTCGACACTCATGAGCAACAATCCACCAACAATAAGATGCAAAGAAAGCGCGGTAATAAATGCGATTAAATTTGTACTTGTTTTCATTTATTGATCAGGCTCTGTCATTAAACCAAGTGATGGAACGCCCGCTTGTTGCAGCAACACCATTAAATCGATCACGGTTTTGTAATTCACATCACCGTCACCTTTAACAATAAATTGAGAGTTAGGGTCAAGTTCCAATTGTCGCTCAACAAGTACTGACATTTCCTCTGCACCTAATGGTGTATCAGCACTATCGCCAACACTTAAGTAATATTGACCTTGTTTATCAATAGAGGCGATCAACGGTGGCTTTGTATCCTCAGGCAACGATTCAGACACTGCCTGTGGTAGATCAACTTTAACGCCCTGTGTCACTAAAGGAGCGGTTACCATAAAGATAATCAGTAGTACCAACATTACATCAATGTAAGGCACAACATTTATCTCTGCAATGACACGCTTGCGTCTAGGAGTACGATAAGAATGTTGCATATAACTTACTCACCCTCAGTCATTGCTTGACGATGTAATATTGAAGTGAACTCTTCCATTAAATTAATGTAAGACGTTTCTAGTTGCCCAACTTGAGTAGAAAATTTGTTATAAGCCATAACAGCTGGAATAGCTGCAAATAGCCCCATCGCTGTTGCAATCAAAGCTTCAGCAATACCAGGAGCAACCATCGACAATGTAGCTTGTTGAACTTCACCAAGTGCGATGAATGAATTCATAATCCCCCATACGGTACCAAACAAACCAATATAAGGACTGATAGATCCGATAGTAGCAAGCACTGGCAACCCAGTTTCTAACTCATCCATTTCACGAGATAAAGTAACGCGCATTGAACGATGTGCACCATCAATCACACCTTCAACTTTACGTCCAGGCATTCGGTGTAAACGGGAAAACTCTTTAAATCCCATATAAAATATTTTTTCGCCACCATTAACACGCTCATTGCGTGCTGCCGTTTCTTTATATAGACGACTTAAATCATGGCCAGACCAAAAACGGTCTTCAAAATGGCTAAGCGCACTTTTGGCAGCTTTTAGCATTCTCGAACGAGAAAAAATCAACGTCCATGAATAAATAGACATGCCTAAGAGCAATAACATAACCGACTTTACAAGCAAACTTGCTTGTAAGAATAACCCTAAAAATGACATATCAGCTTGCACGAGTAATTACCTCAATTATTTCTGTTGGAATAGCATTTGGCTTCATTTTTTGTAAATTTACGCAAGCGATTAGAGTATCGGCTTGGCAAAGAAGTTCCCTGCTTTCATTGAAAATTTTCTGTGTGAACATCAAACTAGCTTTACGGTACGATGTCACCTCTGTTTCGACATCAATTAGCTGGTTGAAACGTGCTGCTTTAATACAATCCATTTCTACCTTTTTAACCACAAATGCAATATTTTGCTGTAAAAGCGTATCTTGCTGAATACCATATTCACGTAGAAACTCAGTGCGGCCTCGCTCAAAAAATTTCAAGTAGTTGGCATAATAAACAATGCCACCAGCATCGGTATCCTCGTAATATATACGAATTGGTAAAGTTGAAATTAACACTCGACTCCCTAGCCATTAATAATAAGTAAGAATGATCCTAGCAAACGCTACTACAACTGGCACTTATTGTCGACAAAGTGCTTATAATTGCTGTTTTTTAGTCACAAAAACTGGAGCATAACTGCTTTTTCTTTATTTGTTTACTATTCTTTTTATATAAAAATAAAAGAATAAAAATAAGGTAATTTTAGTTAATATCGAGTAGGGTGAGGCTTTTGCCTCATCCCTCTCACAGAACCGTACGTACGGGCCTCGTATACGGCTCCTGTATTCTTTTATTCCATCATCCGCTTTTCATAAACGCTGATGGAGCAAGCCAACCTGTATTTACATTCTCTATATTATACAAACCAAGCCCTTCAAACCAACTATTCGGCATCGCAAAACTTGATAAGGGGCTTCTCGAATTTCGCCACGAGTTCATTTTAATGAACTTAAAGGGTGGCTTATATTTCAGCTGCTTTAATCGTCGATGTAGCCGACTCGGCTTCTTCCACAAGTTAAGCTGTACTGCCCTT
>NZ_KI519484.1:13850-86193 GCF_000482725.1 Psychromonas arctica DSM 14288 | reverse complement strand
TATCCAAGTAACTATCAGAGCCGCCATTATTTGAAGTTTTCTTCTGACTATCGGCATATTCATTTAAATGACGAACAATGCTGGATTGATGCTTTCGTAGGGCCTGAGAAATCATTATCGTTGACCAACCTTCATCCGATAATAGAATCGCTTTAATTCGGTCGCACTCCCGTTTATCACTGCACTTTTTATGGCGTGATTCTAACGCTAGCTTCTCTTGGCCGGTCAATGATATCTGCATTTCCTTAGTGTGATCTTTTAAAATTAAATTTCAATTTTTTTTTACAAATGAAAAGCATTATCAAAGATCACGGGTATATCCATTGTTTTCGGTCAGTTTACATTGCAGCGATATGTTACGCTTTTCAGTTAAATAAGCATCAGCATGTTTACTCGTAATTAAATTTTTTGTTTTATCTTCAGTATTAACTAGAACGGAATAAGAAGTATCCAATATTCCTAAACGGTGCGATAAAAATGCTGCTATAGATAAACAAAATAAACCAATAATGACCTTAACATTAACATCTGAAAACACAGCGGATCCTTTTGCGTATATGTAATAGTAATGAACACCTGACTAACCGAGCCTAGATTTATAAAATAAAACGCTTCAACCAACTTCACAAAAGTATGACAATTAATATACATTAGTTAAAGTCTGTTTAATATCATCGGCATAGAGATATTTTACTTGCAGAGTAAAAATTGACATTAATCACGTTTTCTCTTAAGGGGTATGTTCTAATACTTTATAAAAAACTGAATACTTATTACCTATTACCTATTACCTATTAACAATTAACAATTAATTATTAATTATTAAGTTATATGTCATCAGCTTCGATAATAAAAGATTAAGGTAGGCGATACTGGAATAAACCGGTCAATGATGTCGAAGTGTCTATTAATGAAGGTATTACTGATAGGAGTAAAGACAAAACGCGATCACAGCAAATTGATTATCAAAGTAATATAAGCAAACTTTATATAAATAAAAATATAATTTATTTGAAACTTGATGCAGCTAACAAGATGCAACTAACTCTTATGCTGTTGTTATTATTCATGTTATAAGTAACCATGTATATTATTGATGCTCCCTAATTATGTCTACAATGTTTGAATGTTGTTTTGTTTGAATATCGCTTTGTTTGAAAATCAATGTATTTGAAATTAATTAAACGTAAATCGATATTTTTGAAGTTAACTATATAGTGTTTCGACAATACCAGTTGATAGATACAAGGAATGTGTGATGAAAGGCCAAGGAAGGAAAATATGTTATTAGTTATTGCAATGGCCGATGCTTATGGAGCCGGATTTGAATTTACTGAAACCGATTATATTGAAGAAAAGCATTGTCTTACAGAATATCATCGTCCTTGGCTAGATAACCGCCCTGCGGGTTCTTATACCGATGATACTCAGATGACGATAGCAATTTGTGAGTTAATGCTCAACGAGCAAAACGTATGGAACGAGTTATTAGTTGCTGAGTATTTTTTAAAGGTCTTTAAACGTGACCCAAGACAAACTTACTCAGATAACTTCTACCACTTTTTATTAAAAACAAAGTCCGCGGCTGAATTCATTGACACTATCTATGCAGATAGTGTGCGCAACGGTTCAGCCATGCGCTCGGTTCCATTAGGCTTAATAAAAGACAAAACCGAGATGTTAGAAAAAGCGCGAATGCAAGCTGCTGTTACGCATAACACTCATGAAGGAATTATAGCCTCTCAAGCCGTCGCATTAGCTGTTTATTATTTTGTTAACAAACTAGGTAATAAACATGGTCTGTTTGAGTATGTCTGTTTACAGACCAATGAGTTTTTTATTGAAGATAAAGTCGATCGAACTGAATGTAATGCTATTGATACTATCGACGCAGTATTAACTGTATTATCTCAATCTAATTCCCTTTCAGAAGTTTTAGATAAAGCGATAAGACTCGGGGGAGATACTGACAGCGTTGCTTCTATTGCCTGTGGTATTGCATTTTTCAGTGATGAATATGATAAAGATTTGCCTGAGTTTCTATCACGAGACCTTGAAGACGGCCCGTTTGGTAAAAACTATTTAATACAATTAAACCAACAACTTTTGTCGTGTTATTTGCCTTAGCTGCTATCCAAAAACTAAATAACCCCGAAAAACTAAACCAACAAAGATAAAACTGATGTTACTGATGTTAAATTTAAGCAATTAAAGTAACTGAAAATGACAGTCAATTCAGGCTAATGATAAAACTTCTATTTATTCGCAACTTGTTATATTAAAAAGACCTTTTCATAAGAAGGTAAGATACAGAGTTTAATGTAAACCAAAATTTAATTTCGATGTCTACTTGATGGCTGGTCTTTATTCATGTCTTTTTTACTCAATAAACTTTTTAAAGATCATAAAGATAACACTGAGCCTCTGGACATTACTGTTATATAGTGACGGGTCGGCTTGACTAATTATCTCACCGCCCTTACTCAGATAAATTCTTATATTTAATACTTCATATAAAAAAGGATAACGATGGCAGGATTAAGTTTATTAGCGTTACTAGACGATATTGTTGCAGTATTAGACGATGTTGCATTAATGAGCAAAGTTGCGGCTAAAAAAACAGCAGGTGTTTTAGGCGATGATCTTGCTTTAAACGCGCAACAAGTTTCAGGTGTAAAAGCCGATAGAGAGCTCCCCGTGGTTTGGGCGGTTGCTAAAGGTTCTTTATTAAATAAAGCCATTATCGTACCTGTTGCATTGCTACTCAGTGCTTTTTTCCCTTCAGCGATCACTATTTTACTGGTGATGGGGGGATTATATTTATGCTTTGAAGGTTTTGAAAAAATAGCACATTCTTTGTTTGCTCCCAATCAAAAAAAAGAAATAAATCAGCAAGTTAAACAACAACGTATCAAAGCAAATGCAGATAAAAATATTGACCTCGTTGCTCTAGAAAAAGATAAAATTAAAGGGGCAATACGCACAGACTTTATTTTATCAGCTGAAATCGTAGTAATTGCATTAGGTACTATTGCCGGTGCAGACATATTAACTCGCGTATTGGTGCTGATTGCTTTAGCCATTGGTTTAACTGTTTTTGTTTATGGTTTAGTAGCTGCGATCGTCAAACTCGATGACTTAGGCCTATATTTGCTTAAAAATGCAAATACTGAAAATGAAAACACGTTAAAAACGATACTAGGTAATTTTCTATTAGCTTTTGCTCCGTTATTAATGAAATTTCTAGTCATTGTAGGCACCATCGCGATGTTTTTAGTAGGCGGTGGCATTCTCGTTCATAACATCTCTTTCATCGCAGATCTTGTTCACCATATTGAGCATTACTTTTTTTCTCTCAGTTATCTCTTTGAATATATTGCCCCAACCATATTAACAGGGCTAGTCGGTATTGTTGCGGGTGGTGTATGTTTATTATTACTAACGTTAGCTTCAAAATTACTATTATTATTAACTAAAAAATAATGAGTCAATAATGAGAACCTTACGTTATTTTCACAAAGCGCCATTACGCGTTTTGCGTATCGAAAAACTATCGCTTAGATTAAAAACTAGGCGTGCAATGATTAAGCTAAAGATTGCTTTAGCCCAGGAAAAACAAGAAACGATCTTGATGTTAACCACCTATAAAAATTATACACAAGGCCTAGCGAGCAAAGCTGAGATGAAAATGGCCAATGAGCAAATGGTTAATGTATTAAAAGGATTAGGTTTAGGGGTGTTTGCTATTTTACCGTTTGCCCCTATCACCATCCCAATTATTATAAAGTTAGGTCGATTAGTCGGTGTTGAAGTAATGCCAAGTGCTTTTATTGATAAGAAACAAATGGTTAAGAAGCAAATGGTTAAGAAGGAAATTGATAAAAAATAATAAATGAGCAGCGATCTAGAGACACTTATTTTTAAAGTTCATATCTTAAAATTAAAAAGGCCAATTAGTGGCCTTTTTATATTTACAGAAACGATGCCTCAACAGAGAAAACTATTCAGAGAAATATTCAGATAGTTATACCTCATCAGATAGTTAATTATAACTTGTAGGTATTCATATCAACTTGGTAATCTAATAAGGGTTCAACGACTTTTCCGTTAAACATACCTTCAAAAATAGCTTTAAGTGCATTGTCTTCATTGACCGACTCTCCCTTAAAATAAGTATGATCGGTACCAATACCATTTACATCGGTAACATCGATGTACGCCGCATTGGGGCTATTTAGTTTTTTGAGATACGAACCTAATCGCGCTTTTTGTTCTTTACCCGGTTTGATGCGTGATGCTCTCAGTGCTGAATCATTTTCATTGATCACAACATAAACTCTTTTCCTTACATCAAGCTTTTCTACCCAATTAGCATGGTCTTTATTATTAGTATCAGCAGCAACCAAGCAAATATTGTCAAACACCAATCCTGATGTTTGGTTTTCACTGGTTGAAAGCGTGTGTTTCAAAACGTAGTTTCCCATACTGTGACAGAGTAAATTGATTGTAACAGAGCAGTCAGATGCCATTAATTTGGTAAAAAGAGAAGCTTCTGCGTTTGGGTTATTAGGATGTTTTCTAAACGCCTCTTTTTGTCGCCTAAGTTGTAAAGAATGCGTCAGTAATAAATGCAGTTGTTGAATAATGCCAATGGTGCGATTAAGTGCACCAGCTGAAACTCGTGCATCAGATTTGTCACTAAGGTATGCGCCGGTACCGGAAATAACACCTCCTCCATTCGCAGGCCAAGTAAATGACACAACAATCACATTATATAAAGATTCAATCTCATAAGCGGCTTTTAAAACATCCTCGACATCATTGTTATAACCATGTACAAAAAATAAAATAGACTTTTGCTCTGTGCTAGCACGTTCAAAGAGTTCGCAGGCGACCTCAAGGCTGGCATACCATTCCTTGTCAGTATCAATATCAAGATGATATTTTGATTTTAGTTGTTTGACTTTGCTGGCCGTCAGTTGGTCATCAAGCGGCTCTACTTTCCATCCATTTTCTAATTTATCGACCCTAACTAAACGCAATTCATTAGGTCCTTTAACATTAGGGGATTTACCAAAACATCTCAAATTGCTTGCTTTAGATAGTTTACGATTAGTAATTAAGTACATAACACTCTCCTTATGATTGTCTCTAATTAAACTAATATCTTGCAAACAAAAAGAGCAGGCTCATATCTTCATTAAATAACTATTTTTGACTATCATCTGCATTATGTAGTCACTGTACACATGATATGATTCTTCAACCTCTTTATAACAACTCCGACGTTCTAAATATGTCACTTACGAATCACTGTCTGCATTGAAAACCTACACCTATCAATCATCAAGTACAGGTTACCAAGTCACATATAAATAATTTATTCGTGACTTTATTTATACATTTAATACTTTCGCTTCAAAACAATACTCAAATAGGTAGAAAATACGATTAGCTAAAGATCACTAAAGTGCGGTCATTCATTAATAGTTAGGGTCATTTGAATAAATTGAATTGAGTGAGTAAAAAGTAAATCATGATTAAAGACCATGGAAAGATTAGTTTGTTAATGTATAATGAACGAGTGTTCTATTATTAATTTAAGAAATCAATATGAGTAAAAATGCTAAGTTTGATCGTACAGAGGTAATTGAAAAAGCGACTAATTTGTACTGGGAAAAAGGTTACCATGGTACATCTATGCGTAACTTACAAACGGCTATTGATCTACGTCCAGGTAGCATATACGCGACTTTTGGTAGCAAAGACAATTTATTCAAAGAAGCAATACATCACTACGCTGCTAAAACAGGTAACTTATTACAAGATTGTTTAGATCAATCTGCAACACCATTAACAGGTCTAAAACTATTTATTAAGAAACTTATTATAGATAATCTAGATGGCAAACCTAGTTGTATGTGCATGATTGTGAAGTCGCTGTCTGAATTAACTGAAAATGATAACAAAGAGCTTTTAGATGAAGTAAAAAAAATACTCTCTAATATAGAAAACAGACTGGCGGGTATTATTACAGATGCTATTGATGCCGATGAGTTAGACAAAAGCAAAGATGCAATGGAGCTTGCAAGTTATCTGCAAGTTCAAATCATAGGTTTAAGAACTTATGCTCAGCTAAACAATAATAAAGAAATAGTTAACAAGTTTATTGATGAAATATTTGTGGGCGCACCTTTCCATTAATATGCACATAAACTTTTAAACGACATTTAAGCCCGTTTAGTGATGAAACGGGCTTTTTATATTAAGTTATTTATCTTTTTAACTTCTCCAAATAAATTGAACTACATTGAACTACCTTGAATCACTTTAAACTGCCTTGAACAAACTCAAATAGCTAATCCCCTTTTAACCTAAACTAATAGCCTAAAGCCAATCTATTTCTCTTGTGTTCATCAGCATTTTTATGATTATTGAAATAATGATACGAATTAAAATGCTAATTAAACGATAAACAAACACATTTTGAACGTTTGTTCAGAATTAACTTGAACAGTCGTTCATTGTTGTTTATAGTATCTTCACTTAAGAGAATTAACTTCTCATTAGAAACTAACTTCAATAATGATTAATCACTAGAGAGAGTAAAAGAATGAGCGAATTTAAAATCCATACAGTAGAAACAGCTCCAGCAGACAGCAAAGCAATTCTTGAAGGTGCGGTTAAACAAATGGGCGTTGTGCCTAACCTTTTTGGTACGATGGCTGAATCTCCAAATCTTTTAAAAGCCTACACACAATTACATGAATTATTTGCAGGTACTTCATTTAATGCAGAAGAGTTAACGGTTGTATGGCAAACAATAAATGTTGAACATGAATGTCATTACTGTGTACCTGCACACACTGCAATCGCACATTCAATGAAAGTAGATACTGCCATTACAGAAGCTTTACGTAATGACACTGCTTTACCAACTGCAAAACTGCAAGCGTTAAAAGACTTCACATTAAGCATGGTACGTGACCGCGGTAATGTGCCAGCAGCAGCAATGGAAGCATTCTTCGCAGCAGGTTACGGTCAACAACAAGTATTAGAAGTTATTCTTGGTTTATCTCAAAAAGTGATCAGTAACTATGTCAACCATGTTGCTCAAACACCTGTAGATACAATGTTTGAATCATTTGCTTGGAAGAAGTAATTACAAACGTGATAACGGTTTGAAACTTAGCAAACTATTGCTTTAGTTTTAGGGTACTTGTTGACATCAACAAGTACCCTTTTTTTATAGCTGAATATAATTAGGACTTTTATTAGCTCCTGTAAATAATATCAATTCATACATTGCATCGATACCCATACAATTTTTATACTGATAAGTAAGTCAGTAATAATTAATTCTTCGAACCATCGGACGTAAACCTCTATTCCCTCCCTACTTCGCTTAATATCGATATATTGTTAAACACACCTGTAAATATGAATACACAGTCAAGGGGCGGTATCTAAATTGCGAAGGTAAGCTTACTTCTATCTATTCAACTGATTAAGGGGTGACGGATAATTTTAACTAATTGATTAGTTTATTATTATTGGTAGAGTGTGACTCATTAAATATAGATTGAGCTTTGAGCTGGCATGGTTATTTAATTTAAATTGAAAAAACAGTCATTAATGTATTAATAATATTGTCATGGTTAATACGTTACTATCAAATGAAACAGTACTTAGATTCAAATAATAAAAATGAAGGTTTATGATAAAAAACAATAAGCCAATGAAGATAACATTGGCACATATCAATGATACACACTCTTACTTTGAACCACAGGCATTGCAGTTACAACTGAATATCGACGGGGAAAAGCTCTCTCCCTATGTTAGTAATGGTGGCTTTTCACGCATTGCTACACGAGTTAAACAACTTAAAGCTAACGCACTAGCAGATAAGCGAGATTTTCTATTTGTGCATGCCGGTGATTGTTTTCAAGGCACATTGTATTTCTCTTTGTTCAAAGGTAAAGCAAATGCCGATATGCTCAATGCATTAGGTATTGATATGATGACGATTGGTAACCATGAATTAGATATGGGTAACGAACCTGTTGCGACCTTTCTGGATCGGATCACGTTTCCATTGTTAGCGGGTAACTGGGACTTATCGAACGAATTAACCACTAAATCTCATCAGTTAAATGGTCGGTCAAACTTACTTTCTTATCAACCAGAGGATCAGACTGCACGCTGGATCACGCGTATTGTAGATGGCGAGCCGATTGCAATATTTGGACTTTCAATCGATAAGATGGCAGATATTGCCAATGTAGACCTAGATACGCCCTTTGTTGATGCTTACCAAACAGCTATTAATACTGTTAAATCGATTCAAGCAACCGGTATTAATAAAATCATATTATTAAGTCATCTAGGTTTTGAGGGCGATTGTGATTTAGCAGATAAAGTAGATGGTATTAGTTTAATTGTAGGTGGTCACACTCATGTATTACAAGGTGATTTCAGTACTTTAGGGTTTAAAAAAGAGTCTGAATACGGTTTAAAAATTAATGATACTTATATTGTTCAAGCAGGATGTCATTCACAGGTACTTGGCCACTGTGAAATTGACTTTGCCGCCGACGGTTCTGTAACTGCTTTTAATGGTAAAAACGAGTTATTAATAGGTCGTCGCTTATGTATTGATAAAACCTTGTTGACCACACATGAGGATCAGCTCCATAACAAAGCCAGCCTTTATCTCGTGCAACATGAAAATGTGGTTGTGTGTAAAAAAGACCTACAACTGCAAAGTTTGCTACTTGATAAATATATCCCCAGAGTACGCGAGTTACAAAGTACAGTGATTGCAACTATCGCTGAGAGTATGCGTCATATTCGTATACCGGATGTGGAGGGAGGAAGCGAAATTGCGCCTTTAGTCGCTCAATCATTTGTGCATATGATGAATAACAATGGGCATCAAGTTGACTTTGCAATCCATAACGCAGGTGGCGTGAGATCCTCTTTAAATAGCGGTAATATTTCAGTAGCAGATATTGCAGGTAAATTGCTGCCTTTCGTTGTGCCTATTGGCGTTTATCGTATCAAAGGAAAATATATTGCTCAGGCCTTAGAGGGAGCTATTAATAATGCGATCAATAATGGAGTGATGGGAAGTGGTTCGGGAAGTTACCCTTATACTCATAACCTGAGTTTTCGCTATTATAATGAACGTCCAATGGGTCAACGTATTGCTAAACTAGTTATTTATACAAAAGAAAGCGGTTGGAAAAAGGTTGACCATGAGACCTTTTATTATGGCAGTTCTTCTGCTTATACAATGAAAGGTAAAGAAGGCTACGATGCATTGACCATGATGGAAGGTGAAGGAATTATTACCCAACATTCAATGGCAGACTGCTTTATCTATTTTATTAAAAATAGCACAAGCAGTCTGCTCCTTAAGTCTGTATCTAAAGAGCAGTAAAGAGCGACAATAAAGAAGATCAACTTCCTTTTTCATCTTTGCTTGCTCGGCAATTTATGGCTTAATTATTTACTGGGATTAATTTCAGTCAAAATAGTTAAGCTTTAATTGCAAGTGCAATACCACCGCATATGCCAGCATTATCACCTAACAGCGGAGGTACGATATAGTGATCAATATGCGTTAAAATTTCTGCTTTATGAACATAACCGTTCAACATTTCTTTCACTTTTTGTCTAATTAAAGGAAATAAATGGGCTTGTTTCATTACCCCTCCTCCCATAATTATCTTTTCTGGAGAGAGGATCAAAATATAATTAACCAGTGCTTGTGCTAGGTAATAAGCTTCCATTTCCCAAGCTTGATGTTCAGCGGGTAATGTATTTGCCAAATTACCCCAACGATTTTGAATAGCAGGGCCAGCGGCTAATCCTTCAAGACAATCACCATGAAATGGACAAGTGCCATGATAAGTATCGTCTTGATGCCTTTTTACAATAATATGCCCCATTTCAGGATGCAATAAACCATGCACCCTATTTCCTTCGATCACCGCACCAGCTCCAATTCCAGTACCAACAGTGATATACAATGAAGATGATAGCCCTTTTGCAGCCCCCCACTTTAACTCTCCAAGTGCGGCACCATTAACGTCGGTATCAAAACCGATGGGTATATCAAAATGTTGTTTCAATACGCCTATTAAGTTGTAGTCACTCCAATGTGGCTTGGGCGTTTTTGTAATGTATCCATAGGTAGGAGAATCAATATTGGGATCAATTGGTCCAAAAGAACCCACACCTAATGCTTGTATAGGTTTATCTTTAAAAAAAGAGATCACTTGCGTAAGTGTCTCGTCTGGGGTTGATGTTGGAATGGTCACTTTTTCTAAAATACGACCTTCTTCACTACCTATTGCACAAACAAATTTTGTGCCACCTGCTTCTATTGCACCAAATAACGGCATGACAACCTCTTCTGTTTTGTATTCAATTTTATTTTTATTTAGCTATTATTTATCTTTTACTTTTTAATTTAATACGAATATCTGGTTGGTGATTATTGACTATCAACTATTAACCATTGAATATTGAAACATAGACTCTTCGTCTAGTCACCTAACCTACCTCTAAACTTGAACAGTGCACCTAATCTGAGCTATAACGCTGACTTTTTTATCGTTAATCAGGAAAAATTAACATTATAAATTTAATTTCTATGATGAAACTACATTTAACGAAAAATTAACTAGGATACAATTTGAAAAATTGTCAGTTACTATTCCTTAATTAACAACTGATTACATTAACAAACTCCCGCGATACTACAAGCTTAAGCTCGATTAATACCTTGCAGTAACATGCGCATTTTAGATGTTTTTATTACAAGGGTTTCACATGATTTCCGTCGCGTTAGTTGATGATCATCTTATGGTACGTTCAGGCTTTGCCCAATTATTGAGTGTTGAAGCTGATATAGAAGTACATAGCCAACATGGTTGTGCTTTAGATGCTTATCAAGCACTCGCAAATACTAAATTAGATGTTGCTGTTATTGATATTTCAATGCCCGATGAAAGTGGCCTGGTGTTATTAGGAAAGTTACGCAAAGTACAACCAAATTTTAAAGCGATTATTTTATCTATTTATGACTCAGCCTCCTTTGTAAGCCAAGCTATTGAAGCAGGAGCCTGCGGTTATTTATCGAAACGTTGTGGTCCAGGGGAATTAGTTGCGGCTATTAGAACGGTGGCTAAAGGTGACCGTTATTTATGCGCGGATGCATTATTTAATTTAAGTAATGCAGCATCAACTCCATCACCATTGAATGTGTTAACAAAGCGAGAAACAGAAGTATTCAACCACCTTATTCAAGGTAAAGATGTGAAGCATATTGGTAATGAGCTTTTCATTAGCCACAAAACTATACACGTACATCGAGCGAATATTCTTAGTAAGTTAGACCTTCAAAATAATGTTGACCTTATTCGTTTTGCACTTCGGCATAAACTATTGGCAGAATAAGCAAATGGCTATTAAGTCCCCTTTACCTGAAAGCAAACAAGATGTTTTCAATCATTACATTATTGGTGAACACAGCCTCTCTAAGCTCGCTTTTGTTTATATATTTAGCTTTTTAATTTATAGCATTAGCTGGTTTTGTTTATGGAACATTAGCCGTTACTTATCAGCGGATATTTTATTAGCGGGTTTATTGCTGCCAACAGGGTTAAAACTAATCACATTCACCCTTGCCCCTCGTAGCATGTGGCACCTTTTTATAATTAGTGAACTGTTCATTGTTGCTAGTTTGCTTTATCTCTTGGGCGAAAATGAACACGAAAATTTACTATTCATATTTGTTTTTTTACCCTACATCATTGCCATACCGTTTAGTCACTATTGGAAGTATTTAGATACTTATTGGCAAAAGTTGCTTGCGCTATCTGCTCTTACTATTCTTTACAGTTTACTTTGTGGCTTAGCCATTTTACTGCTTGTGACCCCCTTTAATTTACCCTTTAGTTATGTGTTTTCAGCGACCATGTCCGCATTAACTGGTGGGATTTTACTCGCTCCGTTTTTGTACCTGCTTTATGACTATCTTCAACATAAAATATGGTTACCATTAAGTCCGATTCTGGTTCATCAAGAGATCCGCCTACGGCCGTCTGCTATCATCTGGGGAATAGGCTTTTTTAGTATCGGACTGATTGCTGAATTAACGCTATTAGAAACAATGAAACCCTTGGTGCTGTTAATTATATTACTACCAAATATCTTTATGGCCTATAAATACGGTTGGCAAGGTGGCGTTTTAGCAGGTGTTATTAACAGCATACTATTAACCACCGCGAGACAGATCACAGGTACCTTTGAATCAGATCAAGAGTTACAAATATTTATGACTAGCCAAGCATTAGTTGGATTAGGTTTAGGGATCGCAATCAGTAGGCAGTTTTTATTATCTGAGCAACTACATCGTGTTAACTCTGATTTAGCAATGGAGCTTTCTAACAAGCAACAGTTAACACAGCAACTCGTGCAAGCGGAAGAAAATATTCGCAAGTCTGTGGCTCGTGAATTACATGATGAAATTGGCCAAAATATTACAGCGATTCAAATCCAGGCGATGCTTGCTGGCAAAGTGAGTCAGGATAAAAATAGTCAAGATATCGCAACGACTATTAACACGTTAGCATTAAGAATACACAGCTCTACAAGGCAGCTATTGACTCAGTTGCGCCCTCATTCCCTTGATGAATTAGGCTTAGAAGATGCCATTAGGCAGCTGAGTGCAGAGATGCGCTTTGCAGATAGGCATATCGATTTTAAACTAAACTTTGGTTTATCGGCTACTAAGCTTGATGATATTACCGCCGTTACGCTATACCGTATCGTGCAAGAATTATTAAACAATGTCAGTAAACATGCGCAGGCAAGTGAAGTGCAGTTAAGTTTACTGCCCGGTGAAGTGTTTACCTTAGAATTACGAGACAATGGGATAGGTCTCCCCGATGACTGGCAAAGTAATGGACAAGGTCTTAAAGGCATTAAAGAACGGACCAGTGCATTGGGGGGGAAAATAAGAATACAAACCCGAGAAGCAAAAGCAGCTGAACTTCAACAACCGACAATAAGGTTAACAAACCTAGCAACCTCTTACCCTGGCACGCTAATAGTCATTCATTTACCCGTCAAAGCCTTTTCCACCGCAGACTAAAATGACAACAACTAAAGCTATTAATAATGAGCTAATAGACCGTTAAGTAGACAACTAATATGTTACCTAGACCACAACTTTTCGCCTTACACAGCAAAACTAGGAATTTTTCTTAGACATTTAAAAACTAGTCTCACTCTTTCACCAACACCATTGAGTACCATCGTTTTCAGTTAGGAGAATTTACACATGATGGGTTTTTTAACCTCTGAGCAACCCGCTAAAACGATAACTAATCAAGTACAGATTAATGCCACTTATCAATACTGGCGATTGCACTTAATGTTATCTATGTACCTCGGTTACGGCATGTTTTATTTTACGCGTAAAAGTTTGAACTTTGCGATGCCAGCTTTACTTTCCGACCTTGGGTTAGCACATTCTGATATCGGTTTTTTAGGGACACTTTTTTATATTACTTACGGCCTATCTAAATTTTTTTCCGGGATGGTCAGTGATCAATCAAAGCCTAGTTATTTTATGGGATTGGGGTTGATCGCAACGGGCATGATTAATATTGCCTTTGGCTTGAGTTCATCGTTATTCATGTTTGCCACATTGTGGGTAGCGAATGCGTTTTTTCAAGGTTGGGGATGGCCGCCTTGTGCCAAGCTATTAACCACTTGGTACTCTCGTTCTGAACGTGGTTTTTGGTGGTCGATTTGGAATACATGCCACAACTTAAGTGGCGCGTTGATCCCCATCGTTATTGGATTTATAGCGGTCTCCTGGGGATGGCGTTATGGGTTCATTATTCCAGGGAGTGCGGCGATATTAGTTGGTATTGTTTTATGTTTCAGAATGCAGGACAAACCGACCAGTTTAGGGCTACCCAGTGTCGGTGAGTGGCGAAATGATGCACTTGAAAAACAACACGAACAAGAAGGTAAAGGATTAAATTTTAAAAAAATTCTGACTGTTTATGTATTAGGTAATAAGTATATTTGGATTTTATGCAGTTCTTATTTTTTGGTTTATATCGTACGTACCGCTATTAATGATTGGGGAAACCTTTATTTAATGCAACGACATGGTTTTGAACTTTTTTCAGCGAATGCGGCTGTCTCCATGTTTGAAATAGGCGGCTTTCTTGGTTCATTATTTGGAGGTTGGGGTTCAGACCGATTTTTCCGTGGCAACCGCGCTCCGATGATTTTGATTTTTGCTTTGGGTATTTTTGCTTCTGTTTCTGCCCTGTGGTTAACACCTGTAGATAATTTTGTGGTGCTATCTGGATGTTTTTTTTCCATTGGTTTCTTTGTGTTTGGCCCTCAAATGATGATTGGAATGGCCGCAGCAGAATGTTCACACAAGGATGTAGCAGGGACAGCAACAGGGTTTGTAGGATTATTCGGGTATCTAGGCGCAGCACTTGCTAGCTACCCGCTTGCATTAATTATTGAACGATTTAATTGGGAAGGTTTTTTCAGTGTAATTACGTTATCAGCAGCTTGTATTGGCTTACTGATCTTACCTTTTGTAAAAGCACAGGATGTGCGAGATAACGCGAATGGCTAGTCATGTTTTTGATCTTAGTTGCTAATACTTATGCTTTCTCGCTAATAAAAATCAGATTGTTCTAACACCATTATTCATATTTGTATTCGCAGAATAGTTGAACGGAATAACGAGACTAAATTCTTTGGCATTATTTATTCACGAAGTGAAATATTAGTTTTTTATCAAAAAAAGGAAGGGAAGAATATGAAAATTAGCACTCAACGTACTTTATTAGCCGCTTGTGTTCTAGGCTCCACAATGACCATTGCACCACAAGCCGTTGCCGAAGGTCGACTGGTTGTTTACTGTAGTGCAACCAATGCAATGTGTTCTGCAGAAACCAAAGCATTCTCTGAAAAATATGATGTTAAAACCTCATTTGTACGTAACGGTTCTGGTAGTACATTTGCTAAAATTGAAGCAGAGAAAAAGAACCCTCGTGCCGATGTTTGGTATGGTGGCACGCTAGATCCACAATCTCAAGCGGGTGAAATGGATTTACTGCAACCTTATAAATCTCCACAGCTTGAGTTCATTATGGACCAATACAAAGATCCAGCTAAGCGTAAAGGTAATTACTCATCTGCCGTTTATATGGGTATTCTTGGTTTTGGTGTGAATACTGAACGTCTTGCAGAGAAAGGGTTAGAAATCCCACGTTGTTGGAGTGACCTGACTAAGCCAGAGTACAAAGATGAAATTCAAATTTCTGATCCACAAAGTTCAGGCACTGCCTACACTGCATTAGCAACCTTTATCCAACTTTGGACTGAAGATAAAGCGTTTGATTACTTCAAAGCATTAGATAAAAACATCTCTCAATACACTAAATCAGGTGTAACACCATCTCGTAACTCCGCGCGTGGTGAAATCGCAATCGGTGTAGGCTTCTTACATGACTATTCACTTGAACAATCTAAAGGTGCACCGCTGGAGCTTATTTCTCCTTGTGAAGGAACAGGTTATGAAATTGGTGGTGTGAGTATTATTAAAGGTGCTCGTAACCTAGATAATGCAAAACTTTTTGTCGATTATGTTTTATCCAAAGAAGGCCAAGAGTTAGCTTGGAACAAAGGTCAATCGTTCCAAATTTTAACCAATACAACGGCAGAGCAATCACCTAATGCACTGGACCCTAAAAAGCTAACCTTAATTAATTACGATATGAATAAATACGGATCATCTAGTGAGCGTAAACGTTTAATCGATAAATGGGTAAACCAAGTAAAAATGGGGGAATAACCTGCACTTAGATGAGCAGTATTAGTACTGCTCATTTCTCTTAACATTTTATGTTAATTCTACTCTCAATCATGATTACAAATTTCATTTCCACTTGCAGTGAGCAGATAGGGAATACTTAATCTAACAAATTGATTAAAAATAACTTTTTATTAACTCGGTACTTTACAATGAATGATATAACAGATAAATCATCTACCCGTCACCGGCCAACTCCTGAACATCGAGATCCTATTTTTTACTGGGTTTTAGTGCTACTTGCCGGCTTTATATTCCTACCCAGTTTTTCACTCGATTATGGGGTGTTCGATTCCACTTTTGAAGAAATTAACATGGCCATGGGCTGGAGCTCAGCTAATATTTCTTGGTTATGGTTTATCTTACCGCTCGGTTTATTACTTCGTCCTCGTAAAATCCAAAATAAATATGCCAAAAAACAACACTGGTTTGATATTGTTTTTTCTATTTTATGTATGTTTATAACATTACTTTCGTCTTGGTATACTGAACAAGGTTTAGGTTACTCCACGATTGTTTTATTCATTGGCCTTGGCGCAGTCATGACTCTCGCCTTTTCTCGAATGGAATACCTTGGTGGCGATGTATTTATTATTGCTTCACTCATTTCCATCATTATATTGATCTCTACTTTTATTATTTATCCAAGTATTGCTATTTTTGTACCTATGTTTCAGGATGACTCTGGCCATTTTGTACTATTCCAGTTCCTTGAAATACTGACTAAATCGCACATTATACAAATTATATTAAACTCGGTTATGTTAGGCACATCAGTTGGTATCGGAGCCACTTTTTTTGGCCTCATTTTTGCCATTTATACTACGCGTATTGCAAAACGTTCTGCTTTTATAGCGCGCATATTTTCTATTCTACCGATTGTTACTCCACCCTTTGTTGTAGGTTTGGGCGTAACACTAATGTTAGGTCGTTCTGGTTACATTACCGAATTAATGGTCGACTGGTTCGGCTTGGAACAAACTAACTGGTTATATGGTTTTACTGGTATTTGGATGGCTCAAGTACTTGCTTTTGCGCCTATGTCTTTCATGATTATTGACGGAGCAATGAAATCTTTACATCCTTCATTAGAAGAGGCTTCATATACATTACGCGCTAACCGTTACCAAACCTTTTTTCAAATTGTGATGCCATTATTAAAACCTGCATTGGCTAACTCCTTTTTAATCATCTTTGTACAATCGCTGGCTGACTTTAGTAATCCCTTAGTACTGGGCGGTAGTTTCGATGTTTTAGCAACGCAGATTTATTTCTACATTGCAGGTGCGCAACTTGATTATGCATCGGCGAGTACATTAGGTGCAATTTTACTATTATTCTCTTTAGCTATTTTTGTCGTGCAGTATCTATGGATTGGTAAACGTTCATACGTGACTATTTCAGGTAAGTCTTACCGTGGTGATGTTCAGCCACTACCACCATCGTTGAAACTAGGTGTATCAGGTCTCCTGTATTTTTGGATGGCCTTTAACGTACTCCTTTATGGCAGCATCTTTTATGGCAGCTTTACTGTTAACTGGGGTGTCGATTACAGTCTTACATTTAATAACTATATCAACCTATTTGGTATGGGGATGAGTGAAGGAGCTTGGCCTTCTTTAATTACTACCATGACTTATGCTGGTATTGCCGCACCAATCACCGCTTTCTTCGGTTTATTGATTGCATACATAGTGGTTAGACAACAATTCCGTGGCAAAAAAGTCATTGAGTTTTCAACCATGCTTTGTTTTGCTGTACCTGGAACAGTTGCTGGTGTGTCTTACATATTAGCCTTTAATGATGCCCCTATTTATTTGACGGGAACGGCCGCTATTGTGGTGATCTCAATGGTGATGAGGAATGTCCCCGTTGGGATTCGTTCTGGTATAGCAGGACTCGGACAATTGGATAAATCATTGGATGAAGCCTCATTAAGTTTACGTGCTAATTCTTTAAAAACGATTACCCATATTCTATTACCGTTATTAAAACCAGCTATTTTATCGACACTGATTTATAGCTTTGTGCGTGCAATGACCACAGTAAGCGCCATTATATTCTTAGTTACACCGGAAACTCGTGTTGCCACTTCTTATATTTTGAATCGCGTTGAAGATGGTGAATACGGTATCGCTATTTCCTACGGGTCAGTGCTGATCGTGGTGATGTTAGCAATTATTTTGATTTTTGACTTCCTTGTTGGTGATACTCGTGTATCTCGTTCTAAAGCAACCAACCAAGAATAATGACTGGAGTAACGACTAATGGAAAACAGTAAAATGGAAAATGAAAACTTTGTAGTATTAAAAAATATTTGCAAAAAATTTGACGACAAAGAAGTCATCGGTAACTTAGACCTAGAGATCAAAAAAGGCAGTTTAGTCACCTTATTAGGTCCTTCTGGTTGCGGGAAAACGACGGTGTTGCGTTTAGTGGCCGGTCTAGAAAAGCCCACCAGCGGTCAAATATTTATTGATGGCGAGGATGTCACCAATACTTCGATTCAACAACGTGATATCTGTATGGTGTTTCAGTCCTATGCATTGTTTCCGCACTTATCATTACACCAAAATGTTGCCTATGGATTAAAGATGTTAGGTATCTCTAAAGCAGAAACTAAACAACGTGTTGACGAAGCATTAAAATTAGTCGATTTAGAAGGCTTTGGTGAGCGTTATGTGGATCAAATATCCGGTGGTCAACAACAACGTGTGGCACTTGCCCGTGCGTTAGTATTAAAACCCAAAGTATTGTTGTTTGATGAGCCACTCAGTAATTTAGATGCGAATTTACGCCGGAGCATGCGTGAAACTATTCGAGAACTGCAGCAGCGTTTTAATATCACATCTTTATATGTAACGCATGACCAAACAGAAGCGTTTGCCGTGTCGGATACCGTGATAGTCATGAAAGATGGCGAAATTATGCAACAAGGTTCTCCTACTGAGCTTTATAAAAATCCAGCGTCAATGTTTATGGCAAACTTTATGGGTGAAGCTAATATCTTCCCAGGTCAGTTTGATGGCGAACAAATTAATATTAATGGTTACAAGACCCCTGCCGATCCGACCATGGTTGAAGGTTTTAAAAGTGGAAATTATTTAATTGGTGTTAGGCCAGAAGCTATTCTTTTAACTAATCAAGGTGATGAAAGTCAACGTTGCCAAGTAAATAAGGTTGCTTATATGGGGGCGATGTACGAAGTGAGTGTGACTTGGCAAGACCATGAAATATTATTGCAGCTTAACTCTTCGCAATTCAATGCGTCCTTAGCTGAGCGTGCTTTTTTAACAATTAATCCCACTGGCTTATTTTTATTGCCTGCCGATGCTAAATAGTTAGATTACAAAATATAAAAAGGCCAAGTAGGAGGTTATCTTACTTGGCCTTTTATAGTACTTCTTTAGCACGTACGCCCACTAGACGCCTAAGCTTTAAACCTATTTTGGTTTTTTAGCTAATACTGCATCAATATCTGCAGCTGAATGACGATCAGGAACTTGTTCCCACTCCTCACCCCAAGAACGATTTATGATACGTCCCCTTTGCACACCTTCTCGCGCTTCAAGCTGTTTAGCCCAACGTAAAACGTGCGTGTAAGTGTCAACTTGTAAAAATTCTGCAGCATCATATAAATTACCAAGTACTAAATTTCCGTACCATGGCCATATTGCGATATCAGCAATCGTAAACTCTTCGCCCGCTACATAGGTATTGTTAGCAAGTTGTTTATCTAAAACGTCTAATTGACGTTTAGCTTCCATCGCAAAACGATTGATCGGGTATTCAAATTTTTCATCTGCATAAGCATAAAAATGACCAAAGCCACCACCTAAGAAAGGAGCTGAACCCTGCGCCCAAAATAACCAATTAAAGGTAGTTGTTCTCGCTGCCCCTTGTGTTGGTAAAAAGTGTCCAAATTTCTCTGCTAAATGAACCAAAATTGAAGCCGACTCAAAAACGTTAACAGACTGAGCGCCCGATTTATCCACCAGCGCTGGAATTTTAGAGTTAGGGTTTACACCTACAAATCCTGAAGAGAATTGTTCGCCTTCACCGATATTGGTCAAGTAAGCATCATACTCAGCTTCTTTAACACCTGCGGCTAGTAACTCTTCAAGAAGAATAGTGACTTTTTGTCCGTTAGGCGTGCCTAATGAATAAAGTTGCAGCGAATGATTACCTACAGGCAATACTTTTTCATGAGTTGCGCCAGAAACAGGACGATTAATGCTCGCCCATTTATTACCACCCGCGGTGTTTTCAACCCAAACTTTAGGCGGTGTATATTGTTCGGTCATATTAATTCCTTAGCAATGTAATGATTAAACCTTAGGATAGTTTGATGGGAAAAATGCCCGTTTAGCATCCTCATCAAACTCTTTCTTAAATGTGATGTCTTTACCCATTTCTCTAGCTCGTGCAGCTGCTGGACGACTATTAATACTATCAAACCAACGTTTAAGATTAGGGTAAGGTGTTAGCCCTTCTTCACCCAATACAACGGCCGCTTTATCAATCCAGCCCCAAGCTGAAACATCAGCAATAGTATACTCTTCGCCAACAATAAATTCACGACCCGCTAAATGTGTATCTAATACTTCATAATGACGTTGTGCTTCGCGTAAATAACGGTTAACTGCATAATCATTACCTTCAGGTGCAGCATGACGGAAATGAACACATTGACCAGAATATGGACCAAGACCAGAAGCAATAAACATTAACCAAGACAGCATTTCAGCACGATCACCTGGTTGGCCAGCTAATTTTCCAGTCTTTTCAGATAAGTACATCAAAATCGCATTTGAATCAAAAACACGTGTGCCATCATCTTCAATAGCAGGTGCTTTTGCATTTGGATTTATTTGGCGATATTCAGGAGTATGTTGCTCTCCTTTTAAAGTATCAAGTGCAACTAACTCAAAGGGAAGGCCAGTTTCTTCTAAAAATAAAGCCACTTTCATCGGATTTGGTGTTTGGTGAAAATAAAACTTGATCATGTCATGCTCCTTTTTATGAGCATAATATTGAAACACAGATAGAACGATCGTTCAATACAATTTAAAAGATTATTAAAAATTAATATTGAAAGTGATACATTTAACATTAACTGTATAAATAAACAGTCAAGTGAGAATGCAATGAAAAGCGGATAATCACATTAACCTACTGATTTAGTATAATTTGTTCAATTAATGAACATTAATGCTTCAAATATGTGTTAAATGTTTGAGAGTTTACTATTAAAATCAAAATCACTCATTTACCTGTATGTATATACAGTTACCGTTGCAATTTATGACGAGTGTAATATATGGCATTAATTACTAGGTATTAATGATTAGTTAGTAGGTATTGAACATTGGTAACTAGGAATTGAATGTTAGACATTAACAGTGATATTTATTAACACTAGGATTTGATATTAACCGCTATTACCCCTTTAGGTGATAGCGGTTAAGTTATAGGTGTTAGGTTATGAAGGTTAAATCAATGAACTTTAAATTGAAGCAATAACAGTCTCATCTTCAGTTCTAGATAAACGATAGTTAATCAAGCAAACCATCACGATGATCGCAATCCCGGCTATATTGATGTAAAGATAAGGCACTAACATAGTAAAACCAGCAATCAATAATAAACCACGCGCAAGCAATGGTAGCTTAGTGGCTAAACGCCCTTCTATAGTGCCAGCAAATGCAACGATTAAACCAATGGTTAATACGATAGCAATAACAAAGTCGACATTTTGACCATCCATCCAAATCAATCCAGAAAAAGCCATCATAATAGGGATAATGAAAAACCCTTGTGCTAACTTAAATGCTTGAACTGCGGATCGCATCGGCGAAGTATTAGCGATACCTGCAGCGGCAAAGGCAGCCAATGCAATAGGTGGCGTTACATTAGAGGTTTGCGATAGCCAAAATACAATCATGTGCGCCGCTAATAAACCTACACCTAACTCAGTTAAGCTTGGCACCGCCATAATAGATAAAACGATATAAGCTGCGGTTACTGGTAATCCCATTCCAAGGATCACCGCTGCGATTGCAATCAAGCCCAATACAGACCATAAGTAACCGCCTGATAATGCCATCAAGAACTGTGTAAATTGTAAACCAATTCCTGTTTGTCCTACCACACCGACTACAATACCCGCAGTACCACAGGCTACAGAAATAGGTAATGCTAATAAAGCCCCTTCCTTCATGCCTTCAAAGAAGACTCCTACGGTGATACGGCTATGTTTTCTACACATGGCAGCCACCAAAATAGCAACACAGCCCGAAATACCGACCAAAATAGGAGAATAACTCATTAACAGTAAGCTAGTGATTAAAATTAATGGCACCAGGAAATGCCAACCATTTTTTAACACTACGGAAATCTTTTCAGTTATTTCCATGCCTTGTAAGCCTAATTTACACGCCATTAGATGAACATAAAGCAAGGTACAAGCAAAGTATAAAATAGCAGGAGCAATCGATACTAATAATATTTCACTGTAAGGTATCCCCGTAAACTGAGCCATTACAAACGCGCCCGCTCCCATAACAGGTGGCATGATTTGACCACCGGTAGATGCAGCCGCTTCAATACCTGCCGCTTGTTCTGGTTTATATCCTAACTTTTTCATCATTGGTATGGTTAATGCGCCTGTAGTCACAGTATTAGCAATAGCAGATCCTGAAATTGAACCTAACGCGGCTGAAGCAATAACACTCGCTTTTGCCGGACCACCACGATATTTACCTGCAATCGAGAATGATGCGTCGATAAAGAATTTACCGGCTCCAGTGACCTGTAAAAAAGCACCAAACAATACAAAAATAAAGACCACACCGGCAGCAATTGCAAGTGGTGCGCCATAAACACCATTGGTTGAATAGATATGGAATCTAATGATCTCCTCAATCGCAAAGCCTTTACTTGCCACTGACCCAGGTAGGTAATTACCAAAAATCGCATAAACTAAAAATAATGCAGCGATAAACACCATGACTAGACCAACCGTTCGTCTTGTTGCTTCCAGTAATAATACTAAAATTATTAAACCGGATATCTGGTCAAGTGTGGTTAGGCCATCTAATAAGAATGAAATATCATCATAATCAAAGGCAACAATATGGTAAGAAGCCCAAGCTATTGCGGCAATAAAGATGAAGTCTATGACTCGTCCAATTAGGTATAACCCTGTCGAACGTTGTGATTTAATCAGTGGTAGGGTAAAAAACACTAGGATTAATACCCAACTTAAGTGAATGGGTCTAAATATGGTAGCGGCTAAGTCAGCTGTTATTCCTTGCCATATTTGAAAGATTGATAATGATATAGCTGCTAGTGCAGCAATTAATACTATTTTGTCCGAAATCCATTTACACGTAGTAGTAGATTCACTCATGCTATTCTCCACAGGGTCACCAAATATTATTAGATTTATAGATTGGTTCTTGATTACGTTAATGATTAAATCAAGTTAAAAGACTGATGTTAAAAGTTGTACTTACCGTTAATTGTTGCTTGTTACATGTAATCTATTTATTGTTTTACACAAAATAAAACGGCTAATAAATACCTATTAACCGTTTTATTAATTATTCTCTCAAAGATTATTCACGTTGAACTTGTTCTTTAAGCGAAATCTATCGAGATTATTGCATTTGTTCTTTTAAGTATTTAAGTGAACCGGGGTGTAAATCAATCCCTTTTAATTTGTTCATGTTTTCTAATGTAGTGAATTTAGTCACACTGATCACTTGATTAATTTTGCTCATATTTTCAAAAGCAACTTTAGTCATTTTGTAAGCTAAATCAGTATCTAAGTTCTTATTAACGACTAAGATGTTCCACACTGCTGGTGCATTAAATGCGTTTACACCTTTATAACTACCAGCAGGTACTTCGATTTCTTGGTAAGAAGCATTACTTGCTGTGACTGCTTTCAGTTCTTCAGGCGTAAAAGATAAAATACGAATGTTGTGAGTAAAAGCAAGCTCTGTAATAGCACCTACGCCAATACTACCTACGATAGCACCAGCATCAATTTGTCCTGCAGAGATTGCACTGGTAGTCGCAGTGTAGTTAAGTGACTGCGCATCAATATCTTTTTCCGTAATACCCAAAGCAGCAAGAATATTAGTTGAACTTACACGTGTACCTGAACCCGGCGCACCTAGTGAAATACGCTTACCTTTAAGGTCTTGAATAGATTGAATTTTAGAATCTGCAGGCACAATAAACTGCACAACATTTGGATATAAAGCAAACAGTACAGAGACATCCATTTTACGTGGGAAAGGTTTAACACCCTCATGCGCTTGTAGCACAACATTACCCATGGCAATACCTGCAAGCTGCTTGTTTGTTGACACTTTGATAGTATTTTCAACAGATGCTGCCGTTACTTCCGCACGCATATCAAAGTCTTCTATATTTTCACTCCAGATTTTAGCCAGTATGCCACCGAGAGGATAATAGGTGCCACTTTGACTACCCGTACCGATGGTGTAGTTTTCCGCCATCGCATTGAATGAAAATAAACACGCTAATCCAATTATTCCGTTTTTAAAAATTTTCTGCATTTTAATTTTCTGCATTTTATTAATCCCTTTTAGTCTATTTGTATCTTGTTATCAATTTGTTATAGATGTGTAACCCGCAAAAGATTACCACTTAACTGTAACTACACAATGGTGTCATGTCACAAAGTTGTGGTTAGTACTGTTAGGCGCTTAGCTTTCTCAATAGATAATACAAAAATCGCACAAATTGAGCATTAAAAAGTCAGTTAAGGTGATTAGAAATGAGTAGTAATCGAAACAGTGAAGGTGAATGCAGTAAGCGGGAATACAGTAAAGCTGAATACAGCAAAACTCAGAGTTATTGACAGGAACTGGTTGGAACAAAGAGCGCATTACAGTGCGGCGTATTGCGTCACTATGGCAAGTATGTCAGGGTGAGTTAATCGTTATCAGTTAGTTGAATAAAGGAAGTTAAATAAAGCATATTCTATAAAGTAAACACAATAAAAATAGTAGGAGACTGTAATAAAAACTGTGTAACTGCTTATTTATAATCCTACTATTTGGAAAAGAATACGCAGTTATGGATCAGAAGCAATTAGAAGCGTTCGCTCGCGAAGCCGCTAAATCATTAAAAACCATATAGCTTTGAATTATTTATTTTTTTGAGTGTTAAGTTTAAGTACTTTTCTTAATTTAATATTAAGAATATTGATTAATATGCAGCTCTCTCTAATATGGTAACTCTTTTTGCGCCATTTTTAATATTAATAAGTTTGGGTAATAACATTACCTAGTCCATAATTGCATCTTATATCACTTTATTTTTAGAGGAATATTGATGGGCATTTCCATACCATTAAAAGTTTACTGTTATACATTCCTCATTCATCAACTTAAAAGCCACTCATAGCCATTATGCAGACTTCACTTCTAAAAAATCCAATTTCAACCGTTGATACCGCGGCAAATGTTGCTAAGCAAAAAATATTCATTATTGGGTTACCACGTACGGGTACAACCAGTATTAGTGTTGCCATGCTGGAACTTGGTTTTAAAGTTGCACACACCGCGTTTACCAAGCACACCTTTGAATTAGCAGATGTTATATCTGATGCCCCGTGTTTTTCTGATTATCAACAATTAGATACACTGTTTCCCGGTTCAAAGTTTATCTATTTAGAAAGAGAGTTATCGCAATGGATCCCGTCCATGCAACGTTTATTAGTAAAAATGGCACCTCACTTATTAACTAAAACCGGTCACTTTAGTCCCGTTTTAAAACGGGCTTTAAATATTTCCTTTGGTGAAGATCATCAATTAAGGGGGTCAGAAAAGCATCTTACAGAATGTTACTTATGTCATCAAAAACAGGTTCATCAATATTTTGAAGGCAGTAAAAATTTATTGACCATTAATTTGAGTCATGAAAATAGTTATATCGAGCTTTGTACTTTTCTTTCATTGGATTACAAAGATGGCACCAAATTTCCACACCTGAACAAAGGAGCACAAGTAGCAAATTGGAAAGCCTACAAACATACCAATAAAGTGAGCAGTTTCAGTGCTGGAAAAGAGCATCGACAATTCTTTGATTACATTAACAATGATTGATTACATTGATTAAGGCTAGTGTTCTTGTACTTCCTCATTTAAATCTTAATTAAGAACGCTACAATTAGTTATAGTAAGTTATAAAAAGTGCTAAATAGCGACACCTTCAAATACTACATCTTCAAGTAAAAGGCTTTCGTTAACTCAATAAATTCTTTTGAATAAGCTTGGCCATCATGAATAACAAGTTCATTTTTTAGCCATTCTGGCGTTAACATTGCTGAATTTAATCCCCGTTCCTTTAATGAATTTTCATTTAATCGATCTGTTTTTAGTAAATCTGGTTTATCTGAAACGGATGACTTTAAAGTACCTTTAGTTGTCGACTGTTTTGTTAATTCAATTAAAACACGGATAGCCGGTTTACTGCTGGTGGTTTTAACGTAAGTTAATCGCGTTAACGATAGCTTCAAAAAATGTTCAGCATCTGTGTTTTGTAATAAATTGATAAAACTGAGCCCTTCTTCTTTTGGTAATACAAAGTTTGCTGTGCCTTGTTCTGTTAATAACAGCGCACAGTAACTTAAAAGATTGTTGTGTGATAAAGCAGAAGTATGTCTCGCTACCGCACGTCGGGAATTGCTAGATTGCGCCCCATTATTAAAATATGGCGGATTACAAATAATCGCATCGAAGTTCGAGTGCGCTGTCACTTCATTTGTAAAGTCTTGGATTGATTGATGATGAATGCTTAAACGGCTTGCCCATGGACAATTAATTGCGTTTTCCTGTGCCGCTTTAAATGCATTTTTTTCAATTTCGACAGCGCTAATATGTGCAAGAGTGTTTCGTTGTGCACACATAATGGCCAATAACCCGGTACCGCATCCAATATCTAGGATCTTTTTAGCTGAGTTTATATTTGCCCAAGCACCTAGCAAAATGGCATCGGTACTCACCGGCATTCCACATTGATATGCATTGATATGAAATTGTTTAAAGGTAAAGTCTTTCGCCATTTATTTATTATCCTATTGGCACAATGCCATTTACCATTGGTTGTTAATTTGTCATCAACGTGTCGTGCTTAAGTATTCATTTTAATCGGTGCTTATTATAATGACCATGAGCCATTTTGACATGATAAGTTTTATAGTATCTGCTATCATCTTGGCTTTATTATTCCCAGCAGATTTATCTGCTCACTTTGACTTTTTATAGGATATTTTCATGAGTCTTGCCGACAAAGTATTAGCTGTAAACAACGATTTACCTATTCGTACAGACCAGCCAGTCCACAGTGGTAAAGTGCGTTCAGTTTATTGGTTAACAACTGAAGATAGCAAACGTTTAATTGAAGAAAAAGGCTACAATGTAGCAGCAGACGCGCCTCTAGCAATTATGGTTATCAGTGACCGTATTTCTGCATTTGACTGTATTTGGCACGGTGAAGGTGGTATGAATGGTGTTCCTGGAAAAGGGGCTGCACTTAATGCAATCTCTAATCACTGGTTTAAACTATTTAAAGAACAAGGTTTAGCAGACAGCCACATTTTAGATATCCCGCACCCCTTCGTTTGGATTGTACAAAAAGCACGTCCAATAATGATCGAAGCGATTGCTCGCCAATATATTACTGGTTCAATGTGGCGAGCTTACGAAAAAGGTGAGCGTGAATTTTGTGGCATTCAAATAGCCGATGGGTTATCTAACAATACAAAATTACCTGAATTACTGATCACTCCTTCTACTAAAGGGATTTTAAAAGGTATTCCAGGTGTTCAAGAAGCTGATGATGTTAATATTACACGTCATAACATTGAAGATAATTTTCAAGCATTTAATTTTACTTGTGCAGACCATATCAACGACTACGAGAAACTTTTAAAAGAAGGTTTTGATTTGATTAGTGCAGAATTAGCGAAGCTTGATCAAATTTTTGTTGATACAAAATTTGAATTTGGTTACGTAACAGATAAATCAGGTAACGAAAAATTAATTTACATGGATGAGGTGGGGACACCTGATTCATCACGAATTTGGGATGGTGCTGCTTACCGAGATGGTAAAATTGTTGAAAACTCTAAAGAAGACTTCCGTCAATTATTACTTAAGCATTTCCCAGATCCAGATATCTTATTAAATAAAGAGCGTATGCCTGAACGTTTTGCATTGGCAAAAGATAATGCGTTACCTGAATCTGTATTAATGCAAATATCTAAAACTTACACAGCTATTGCAGAAAAGATCATTGGTAAAGAAATTGTACTTTCAGAGAATCCAAAACAAGAAATCATCGATATTCTTCGTGAGCAATACAATCTAATCGACTAATGCTAGCTAATCTACTAGTAAAGGTTAATATCAAAGCAGAACTCGGTTCTGCTTTTTTTATCGCTATCGTTTGGAGAAATGATTATGTCTACTGGGTGGGTTATTTTTATTGTGGTGATTGTCTTAGGGATCATCCTTAGCAATATTTTATTGTTAAAACAAAGTGCTAATATGAAACTACCGGATAGTGTAGTGAAAGCGATCAAAGATAAAAAAGAAAAAGAAGCATTAGAGCAACAGAAACAACTTGAAGAAGAACAGGCTCAACAACAAAAAAATCAGGATAACAAATAGCATTAAAAGTTATAAGATAAATAGTGTTATCAGAAATAACATATTTAAAGAGCTACAGTGCATATAAATAAAAAAAGCCTAACTCGTTACAAGTCAGGCTCTAAATTTTTAAATACAACTTTTATAAAGGTTTAGTCTGAATATCATTTTCTAAAATAACACTGCGAATATTATCAGTGATACTTAAATATAACTCAGTCACTTCCTGGTCAGATAATTGTTTTTTATCAGCGTTTAACCACGTTAAAGATGTATCCCCACCGGTTAATTCACCTAATTGAACAAAGTACTCACCTTCCTCCAAGTTAATTGGATTCAAGTTTCTTTTCTGCCAATATTGTGCATCTTGAGATTCAAATTTAACGAGGAAGTAACCTAGATTCTTATCATTATCAACAGGACTAAAGCTCATTAACTGCAATAATGCAGGCAGTTTACGCCATACTTCTGTAAATTCTGCATCAATAATCCAAGCCGTTTGATGACTTTCATCAAAACCAAGTTTAATCGGTAAAGGCTTATTGTCAGCCGAGATTAACGCTTCAGATTCTTGCTTCAAGTAGGCAAAATTAAGCATGTCATTGATAAAGCGAATTTCTATGCTGCGTTTATTGCGGCCTTCTAAAATTTCTTTAACCGGCTCATTATCGTTTGACTGTTGATAACTTGTTGCGTCAACAGATAAAGAAATACTTCGCCCATCTCCGCCTTCCGCTAATTGTAATTGATAAGCACCTTCCTCACGCACTGTATTCTTGCTTAAACTGCCATAACTACGTTGGTTAACAACAAGGCCTGTATCAATACTTAGTGCTGTTCTATCTGCAACGACATTCTTAGCATCTTTAGATGCTAAATATTGTAGTGCTAAGTCCCACACTTTTTGTTCAATATTGGTTTCTTGTTTAAATGCATTAAACCAAACTTTACTCTGGGTAAGATCAGGATCCAGTAAAACACCATCAAGTACAGCCATCAATTGACTTGGAGGGCGAACATCTACATCTTTACCACTTAATCCTAGCTTTTCTTGCTGCGTTGAAAGTGCTTGAATATCAAAAGTAGAACGATTTTCTAATGTTGAAAAATTTCCACTATCAAATTTTTCAATGAGTGTCGCTTGTAGATAATCATCATTACCTTCTGCTTGTGTTCTAGTATCAAACCTAGCACAGCTAGTGATCGCTGAACTTAGGATCACCAAACTAGCAATTTTAGTCAGTGCGTTGTTTTTTATCATGACAGTAATTTTGCTTCTATTAAGGCATTTCGAACAGTACCCTGATACTGCTCAGATAATGTTGTTAATGGTAAACGTAACGTAGGAGTAGGAATTAAACCTAGCTCCGCACAGGCCCATTTAACTGGAATTGGATTTGCTTCATGATAAAGGTTGGTATGAATAGGCATTAATTGAGCATTGATAGCTTGTGCTTTTTCAATTTCACCAGCCAGTGCATGTTCGCACATTTCAGCCATTTCAACGGGAGCAATATTGGTAGATACAGAAATGACTCCATGACCACCTTGTAACATAAAGTCACAACCTGTTGCATCATCTCCACTATAAAGTACAAAATCCTCAGGCAAAATTGCTTTTAATTCAGCAAGGCGTTGTAAGTCACCGGTTGCTTCTTTAATACCAATAATATTTGGAATTTTAGCTAAACGCGCAACTGTTTCAGGCAACATATCGACGGAAGTTCTGCCAGGTACGTTATATAGAATTTGTGGTAATTCACACGATTCAGCAATCGCTTTAAAGTGAAGGTATAAACCTTCTTGAGTTGGTTTATTGTAATAAGGAGTTACATTTAAACCTGCAACAATGCCACTATTAGTAAATAATTTGCTTAATGCAATTGCTTCAGATGTTGAATTAGCCCCATTACCTGCAATCACAGGAATTCGACCCGCAGCATAAGCGATAGTACGTTCAACAACTTTAACATGGTCATCAACACTAAAAGTTGCTGACTCACCAGATGTCCCTACAGCAACTATGGCTGCAGTTTTTGATTTAATATGGAACTCTACAAGTTCTTTTAATGCATTATAATCAATTTCGCCGGTCTCATCCATTGGGGTTACGAGTGCTACGATACTACCTGTTAACATGTAAATGCTCCTTTTATTGAGCGTCTAATGTTACTTTTGCAAGCCTTTAAAAACAAGAAGAAAAATCAACTGATTACTTCTCTGAGCGAATATTTATAACATTGTTGCAGATGCTCACCTTTTTCTACGTTAATGACTTGATAATTGCGCTAATATCAAACGCATAGTCTTTGCTGTCCAGTAATCTTCACGTATCATTGCCAAACATTCGTAGAATATTTATTAAAGAGGAAAAACCGAATATGCAAGCAGATATATTTGATGTAACCGTGCAAGATTTCCAAACTATAATTGCGCAAGGTTCAGTAAATAAACCTGTGCTGGCTGTTTTTTGGTCAAGCCAATGTACTATCTGTGGTGCTTTGTTGCCTTTGCTTGAGCAACTACAAAGAGAACATGCTAATGGCTTTACACTCGCCAAAATAAACTGCGAGACAGAGCAACAAATTGTGCAGCATTTTGAAATTAAAAGTGTGCCAACGGTATATATGTTTGTAAATGGACAAGGAGTTGATGGCTTTGCTGGAGAGCAAACGACCGACTTTATAAATAACTTCATCAAGAAACATCTGCCCGCCCCCGCACTGGCATTGCTAGGTGATGCGCAAACACTATTTGCTCAAGGTAAATTAGGTGAGGCGAAAGCAACCATTATACAAGCACAAAAGCTAAGCCCTGAAGATAACCAAATTAAACTTGCAACGGCACAAATTTATTTAGCCTTGGGTGAATTTGAAAATGCAAAACCTATTTTAGCGGCTATTCCTATGGCAGATCAAAATATGATTTATCATAATCTGATGTCAGAGTTACAACTCGCAGAACAATCAGCACAAACGCCAGAAATAACCGCATTGGAAAATGCGTTAATGGATGCTGCGGATAAACAACCGATTCAATACCAACTTGCTATTCAATACCATCAAGCCAAACGTTTTAGTGAAGCACTTGCTCTTTTATATAGCTTGTTATGTCACGACTTAGGCTATGAAAATGGCGATGCTAAAAAAACCATGTTAGATATTTTAGCCTCCGTAGATGATACAACTTTGGTGTCAGAATACCGTCGTAAACTTTATAGTTTGTTGTATTAGCTATTAGTTTCGAAAGCTTCCAAGTTTAAATAAACGGATACTTAATAAAATTATAGTCTCAGATAGTATCCGTTTAAACAGTATCCGCATAACTGGGCTCCAAGCATTTCAAATTCTTATTATACTTAGTAAAACCCGTGCGATATAAAAATGCTAAATTTGTATATTTTCACAGTTCCAGTGTTCATAAGATAAAGTATGAATCTAGCGCGCTAATTATTCAAAAACAGATCCTAAAATTGATTTAATGCGTATAGCAGCATAGGTAAAAAATTTACTAGAGGCTGTAATGAACATATTCATATTAGATAAAGATATTAAACAGTGCGCTCAATACCATTGCGATCAACACGTTGTAAAAATGATCTTAGAAAGTGTACAACTACTTTGTACTGCATTAAATAAAAAAGGATTTGTTACCCCTTATAAGTCGACACACATTAAACATCCCAGTGTATTATGGGTAGAGGAGTCCTACGACAATTTTATTTGGTTACGCGATTTAAGCGTCGCTTTAAATGATGAGTATAAGTATCGTTATAATAAACAACACGACCATAAGTCGATGGCCGTTTTACCAATTATTGAGCAATATACTTTTCCTGCTATCGGTTTAACTCCCTTTCCCCAAGCAATGCCAGACATTTATAAAGTCGAAGGTAATGCTGTCGAGGCTTACCGACAATTTTATCGTGGAGATAAAGCAAAGTTTGCAAAGTGGACTAAACGCGCTGTGCCAGATTGGTTTGAAAGCATTTAAATGTTAACTGTTTATAGTTAACATTATGTAAAGTGACAGGTAAATTAACTAAATTAACTAAATTAACTAAATTAACTAAATTAACTAAATTAACTAAATTAAATAAAGGTTACATTGATATATTGCGCCAAATTCTGTTGTTCAATATCCTCTAAATAGGGTATTTCAGCAAGTAATGGCGCATTAATGAAATCTGTTAAAGTGCCAATATTTTGCTGCACATAGGGCATTTCCGCTTGTAGATAATTGGCAATCCAACCAGCTATATTTAGCCCACTTTGTTGAATGCTCTGAGCAGTTAATAACGCATGGTTTAAACATCCTAGTTTTAAACCCACCACTAAAATAACCGGCATTTCATTTGCAACGACCCATTCTGAAAATAACTGATGCTTATTAATTGGCAAGTGCCACCCACCCGCACCTTCTACAAATAAGCATTGAGGCAACTGCTGTTGTAAGAATGTTAAACCTTGATCTACCGTAGTGAGATTAATAGGCTGATTAGTTTCACTGGCGGCAATATGTGGGGCGATAGGTTGCTGGTAAGCAATCGGATTAACCGCGGTATAGTCTACTTGTAAGCTACTATTTTGCTGTAAAATTAACGCGTCGTCATTACGTAACCCTTGTTCAGTTTGACTACAACCTGCCGATATAGGTTTATAGGCCAAGGTGCTTTTACCTTGTTCATTAGCCGCTTGCAATAATGCTTTGGTACAAATAGTTTTACCCACGTCTGTATCTGTTCCGGTGATAAAATACGTAGTAGAAGCAAGTTTTGTGTTGATCCTAGCAAGCGTACTGAGGTCAGTTTTTGATCGTGTTGCGTCTAAAGTAAATTGTGGCATTGTTTACTCATTTTTTAAAAGGTTGTTAAGAAGCGATGCTAGCAATACCGGCATTAGCTTATTTTTGTGCAATAATATAACAAACTTGATAACTCAAATTATAATAACCGTCTTGGTCTTTAAATGGTTGATAACCAAGCTCTAATTGCTTTAATAATTGCCTATTTGATGTTTGCTTGGTGTCTCTATCATGTACATGATTAGCCCCAATCCCTTTTAGCGCCTTGAGCACACTAATAACATCTGTGTATTTTTTAATACGTGTTTCTGTGAAGATATTAACTCGCTGATAACCGGCTAGTTTTACAGCAATCAAAACCTGTTCTTTAGTTAAAAAGTGATTAACGTGTACCGCGCTATCAACACTTTTCCAAGCTTGTTGAAGCTCAAAGAGTGATCCATCAAGTAAGGTAGAAAAACACAAGTTGCCACCGTTGTTAAGGGCTTGATTAGTTTGTTGTAATGATAAACTTAGTTGCTCACTCCACTGTAATACTAAGTTTGAAAAAATGAGATCAAATTGCCCTGCGATAAATGGCTGAGCATCAATATCCCCTTCTATATAACAACATTGAGATAGTTTTCTTTGCGCAGTTTGTTGCAACATCTGTGGAGATAAATCAAAACAGGTAAGTGATGCTTTAATGCTCATATCACGTAATAAAGCAGAAAAATAACCCGTACCACAACCTAAATCGAGTATCGAAGTAGATTGCTTGGCCGTAACAGGCATCAGGCCAAATAGATGGTGCCCTATCTCTCTTTGTAACTCTGCAAAATGATCGTAATGATCGGCCGCTTTTGAAAAAGAGGCTTTGACTGCTTCTTTGTTTATCGCCTTTTTACTTGTATTAGCTAAAGCCATGTTTGCTTGATTAATAGAATCTATTACAAACTGTCGTTTTACGAGTTTTTTATTAGAAGTTATTTGCATCAATAGCCTGTTTAATCTGTTTGACAAGTATTTCAATATCTTGTTTTAGATGCTGACTGGTAAGCGTTATTCTTAATCTAGCACTGCCCTTAGCGACTGTTGGCGGACGTATCGCCGTTGTCCAAAAGCCTTTATCTTTTAAGTATTGACTAACCGCTAAGGCAGTATTACTCGATCCAATTAATACCGGTTGAATAGCAGTATTTGAAGGCATTAAAGGAATTTCGTAGTGTGCAGATAAGTGCTTAAAGTAACGAATTAATTCGCATAACTGGTCACGACGCCACTGCTGTGTTTGTGCTAAATGAGCAGCCTGGCCAATGCAATACACCATTGCCGGCGGTAAACCTGTGGTGTAAATATAAGGTTTTGAAAAGTTATTAATATAATCGATAAGTTGCGATGAACCAGAGACAAAAGCGCCACCCACACCTAAGGCTTTACCGAAAGTGGCCATATAAATATTTACATCGCTGTTATCAAGCTGCTGATCAACAACCGTACCTTTACCCTCTTTACCTAATACGCCTAAACCGTGTGCATCATCAATCATTAACCAAGCTTTATGCGCGCTGCATTGTTGTTTAAGTGCGTTGATAGGGGCACTATCGCCATCCATACTAAATACCCCTTCTGAAATAACGAGCTTGTTTTCGGTTTGTTGGTGGGTATTTAAAATGCTGGCAAGGTGTTGCATATCATTATGCTTAAAACGTTGCATTTTAGCAGCACTGATAGAGCCGGCTTCCATCAAAGAAGCATGATTTATTTTGTCTTGAACTAATAAATCATTTTTTGAGAGTAGTAATTTTATTAAAGCTTGATTCGCCGAGTACCCAGAGCTAAAAAGTGCAACGGCTTCTAACCCTAACCACTCTTGCAGTTGCTGCGTCACATCGTGATGCACTTTATTATACCCGGTCACCAAATAGGAGCCACCGCTGCCAATACCAAATAAATCAGCACCTTTCTTCCAAGCATTAATCAATAACGGATCTGAAGCTAAGCCCAAATAGTCGTTGCTAGAAAAGTTAAGGTACTGTTTTCCGTTAACTTCAATATAACGTGCTTGTTTACCCGTGACTGGAACAGAAGCGCGGTGTAAGTGTTGCTGTTTACGCTGAGCAAGTTGCTCAGCAATAAAAGAAAAAGCCATGTTTATACTTTACTGGTTGCATCGTAAAACAATTCATCTTTCTCGCTATGTCGAATAATAGCGGCATCCACTGTTTTTTCAGCTTCGTAAGGCGATAGATTTATCTCTTCTTTATTGATACCTAACTTATTAAACAAACGCATATCAGAGTTTTCATCAGGATTTGCTGTGGTTAGTAACTTGCAACCATAGAAAATAGAGTTAGCACCGGCCATAAAACATAATGCCTGTGTTTGTTCAGACATATCTTCCCGACCCGCTGATAAACGAACATGCGATTTAGGCATCAAAATACGCGCGATAGCAATGGTTTTAATAAACTCAAAATCATCAAGATCTTCTACACTATCCAATGGTGTGCCTTTCACTTTCACTAGCTTATTAATCGGTACACTTTCAGGTTGTACGGGTAAATTAGCTAATTGTACTAATAAGCCTGAACGATCTTTGCCTTCTTCACCTAAACCAACAATACCGCCGCTACATACTTTCATACCGGCACTACGAACGTTGTCCAAAGTATCTAACCTTTCTTGGTAGCTACGTGTCGTAATAATTTCACCGTAATATTCAGGTGAAGTATCTAAGTTATGATTGTAATAATCTAAACCGGCGTTGGAGAGTTGTTGTGCTTGATTATCATCTAACATACCTAAGGTCATGCAAGACTCTAAGCCTAACGATTTAACCTCTTTAATCATTTCTACTAAATAAGGCATATCGCGTTGTTTTGGGTTTTTCCATGCAGCGCCCATACAAAAGCGAGTAGACCCCGTCGCTTTTGCATCTTTAGCAGCCTTGATCACTTTTTCAACTTCCATTAACGTTTCTTTTTCAAGACCCGTATCATAACGTGCACTTTGCGGACAGTACTTACAATCTTCAGGGCAAGCACCGGTTTTGATCGACAATAAAGTACTAACTTGAACTTGGTTATTAGGAAAGTGAGCACGATGTATTGTTTGTGCTTGAAACATTAAATCCATGAAAGGTAATGCATATAACGCATTCACTTCTGCAACAGACCAATCGTGTCGAATTTGTGTTTTATTAACCATGTTACTTGAAATAGCATTGTTCATTGTTATAACCCTGTGCAGAAAAATATTTGGTTAGTTTAATGTTGAAAGTTACACTGTCAACTTTAAAGCTTACTTTTACTTTACATGTGGTCGCAAAATGAACGATAAACAGATAAATAAGCAAGAAATCGACTTATCTTATGATAAACAGCATATTTGGCATCCTTATACTTCAATGACAACCCCTATTCCATGTTATCCCGTAGACAGTGCAAATGGATGCACTATTTCATTAACATCTGGTGAAGTATTAGTTGATGGTATGTCATCTTGGTGGGCTTGTTTGTTTGGTTATAATGTTAAAGAATTAAACGAAGCAGCCACACAACAACTCGCAAAAATGTCACATGTGATGTTTGGCGGCTTAACTCACCAACCTGCTGTTGACCTTGCAAAAACATTAATAGAGATCACTCCAAAGGGGCTAGAAAAAGTATTCTTTAGCGACTCAGGTAGTGTTGCTGTGGAAGTTGCCATGAAAATGGCACTACAATATTGGCAATCACTCGGACAAAATAAAACAAAATTTATTGCACTTAAAAAAGGCTATCACGGCGATACCTTTGCTGCCATGAGTGTGACTGATCCTGAAGGTTCGATGCATGAACTATATCAAGACTTTGTTGCTAAAAACTACTTTACTGAGCAACCCAGTATTAACTTTGACCAACCTTGGCAACAAAGTGCAATGGACGATCTTTCTACTCTTTTAGCAGAAAATCATCAACACATCGCAGCTTTAATTCTCGAGCCTATTGTCCAAGGTGCTGGCGGCATGCACTTTTACCATCCTAATTATCTCAAAGCAGCAAGATCTTTATGTGATCAATACGGGGTGCTGCTGATCGCCGATGAAATTGCAACGGGGTTTGGTCGAACTGGTAAACTATTTGCTTGTGAACACGCAGACATCAGCCCTGACATTCTATGTCTAGGCAAGGCTATCACTGGTGGATATATGAGTTTTGCTGCAACGCTTGCTACTACAAAAGTTGCCACAACGATTAGTGAAGGTAAAGCCGGAGTATTTATGCACGGGCCTACTTTCATGGGAAATGCTTTAGCTTGTTCGGTTGCCAACGCCAACCTTAAAAAACTCTTAAGCACAGATTGGCAACAATTAGTTTTCTCTATTTCGTCACAATTAAATAGTCAGCTTTTACGCTGTGAACAATTACCAAGTGTTAATAAGGTGCGCGTATTAGGTGCAATTGGTGTGGTTGAATTGCACCGATCTGTTGATATGGTTAACATTCAAAAACAGTTTGTAAACTTAGGCGTTTGGATCCGCCCCTTTGGTAAGCTTATTTATGTGATGCCACCCTACGTAGCATCCAAGAAGCAAATTAATAAACTATGTGATGCTATTTACCAAGTATGTAAAAAAATCGATGAGTAAAAATTTTATTAGCTTTAACTTTTCTCTTCGTCTTGTGTTTATCAATAATTAAACACCATTAAGAGAATAAAAGCTTGTAGTTATCGAAGCTGACTATTTAATGCGCTTTTATAGGGTAATAGTGGCATTAATATAGAATGAGAGACTTGTATCTAAAACTGGCCAAGGTAATATAAGCAGCTATCAATATTTTTAGTATAAAACAGTTAAGACTGTGATTATGGAGCACTATTTAAGATGTCAAAAACACCCATTGTTGATATTTTCAACAGCAAATTTGCATTAGGCAGCCAAGTGACAGTAAAAGGTTGGATCCGAACTCGTCGTGATTCAAAAGCTGGCATATCATTTCTAAACATTTATGACGGTTCATGCTTCGATCCAATTCAAGCTGTTGTACCTGCTGAATTAGAAAATTATACTACCGACGTATTAAATTTATCGGCAGGTTGTAGTGTTGCGGTCACTGGTGAGTTAGTTGAAAGCCCAGGAAAAGGCCAGCAGTTTGAATTACAAGCAACATCAGTGGTTGTTCATGGTTTTGTACAAGACCCAGATACTTACCCGATGTCAGCTAAACGCCATAGTATTGAATATATGCGTGAGCATGCACACCTTCGCCCTCGTACTAATATGTTTGGTGCAGTTACGCGTGTACGTAACTGTTTATCTCATGCAATTCATAATTTCTTTTATGAGCGAGGATTTAATTGGATCAGTACGCCAATCATCACAGGTAGTGACTGTGAAGGTGCTGGTGAAATGTTCCAAGTAAGTACTTTAGATCTAGAAAATTTACCACGTGATGCTGAAGGTAAGATTGATTACAAAAAAGATTTCTTCGGTAAAGAAACGTTTCTAACCGTTTCTGGACAATTAAACGCAGAAACTTATGCTTGTGCGTTAAGTAATGTCTACACTTTTGGTCCAACTTTCCGTGCCGAAAACTCAAACACTACTCGTCACTTGGCTGAATTCTGGATGGTAGAACCTGAAATTGCTTTTGCTGACTTATCTGATGCAGCGCAATTAGCTGAAGATATGTTGAAATATGTATTCAATGCAGTGTTAACAGAGCGTGCCGATGACATGGCCTTTTTTGCTGAGCGTGTAGATAAAGAAGCAATCACACGTTTACAAAATATGGTTAACTCTGAATTTGTACGTATGGATTACACAGACGCGATTGATATTCTACAAAAATGCGATAAAACCTTTGAATATCCTGTTGAATGGGGCGTAGATTTACAATCTGAACATGAACGTTACCTTGCTGAAGAACATGTTGGTGCGCCAATTATTCTACAAAATTACCCGAAAGATATTAAAGCTTTCTACATGAAATTAAACGCTGATGGTAAAACGGTAGCAGCGATGGATGTATTAGCACCGGGGATTGGTGAAATCATTGGTGGTAGTCAACGTGAAGAAGACCTAGTAGCTTTAGATAAACGTCTTGAAGAGATGGGATTAGATAAAGAAGATTACAGCTGGTACCGTGATTTACGTAAATACGGCACGGTTCCTCATGCTGGATTCGGACTTGGTTTTGAGCGTTTAGTGTCGTACGTAACGGGTGTTCAAAATATCCGTGACGTTATTGCATTCCCACGTGCTCCAGGCAGCGCTGAATTCTAAATTACGTCAGTAATTTGTTCTAGTAAAAAATCAAACCAGCTTAACGGCTGGTTTTTTTACAGCTAAAATAAATCTATTAGTAATATAGTAAGCCAGTAAACTTTACCTACAAACTCTCAGCTACAAATAAAGTTATTATTACCAACAAATATGTGATCAATTGTTACGTAGGGAAATAAATCACTTAATTTGTCAGATAGATTTCTCATTAAGGCTAACACTAAAAAGCACAGCCGAAGCTGTGCTTTTAGATCATTCTAAGAAAAACTAATCAATGGGATTACGATTCGTTGTACATCTCTAAATTAGCAATTTCTTCTTTTTGAGTTTGGATTTTCTTAGCATCTTCACTACGTAAACTTGCTAAATAATCAAAATATTCTTTATTGATACCAGCAGTCACGTATTTACCATCAAATACTGAACACTCAAACTCTTTAATTGATGGATTTTGCTTGCCAACCGCATCTTTTAAATCTTGTAGGTCTTGGAATATTAATTTATCAGTACCAATACAATCGCTGATTTGTTCAACATTCCGACCATGTGCAATCAATTCTTCAGGTGTTGGCATATCAATACCATACACATTTGGAAAACGCACTTCTGGCGCAGCTGAAGCTAGGTATACTTTTTTAGCACCCGCTTCTCTTACCATTTCAATGATCTGCTCTGATGTTGTGCCACGTACAATTGAGTCATCAACTAGTAAAACATTTTTACCTTTAAATTCAGCAGTAATTGGATTTAACTTACGACGTACAGATTTACGACGTTGGGTTTGACCCGGCATGATAAAGGTACGACCAATGTAGCGATTTTTTACAAAGCCTTGGCGATACGGTAATCCTAATTCAACAGAAATTTCTAAAGCTATATCATTAGAGGTTTCTGGAATTGGAATAACAGCATCAATATCCACATCTGCCCAATCACGTTTAATTTTGGCACCTAATTTACGGCCCATTTCTAAACGCGCTTCATACACAGAAATACCATTTAATGTTGAATCTGGACGTGCAAAATAGACATATTCAAAAATACACGGCGTTAACGATGTTTTCTCAGCACATTGCTGGGTAAATAATTTTCTATTTTCAGTAATGTATACTGCTTCACCCGGTTCAACGTCACGTAAAAATCTGAAACCAATGGTATCAAGTCCTACACTTTCAGAAGCAACGATGTACTCAATATCGCCTTCATCTGTTTGGCGAGATCCAAGTACTAAAGGACGAATACCGTCTGGGTCACGAAAAGCAATTAAACCATGGTCAATGATCAAAGCAGTCACTGCATAAGCACCACTGATTTGTTTATGTACTTCTGAAATCGCATTAAAGATATCGTCAGCGGATAAATGATCTGTTTTAGTTTTACCTAATTCAGCAGCTAGGGTATTTAACAACAGCTCTGAATCAGAAGTAGTATTAATATGACGACGCGACTTAATTAACGCAGCACGTAATTCTTTGGCATTAGTTAAGTTACCGTTATGTGCTAGAGAAATCCCCCAAGGAGAGTTAACGTAGAATGGTTGTGCTTCAGCAGCGCTAGAGCTACCTGCAGTAGGGTAACGCACGTGGCCAATACCACTATTACCTTTTAGACGTTGCATATGTTTAGTTTCAAAAACATCTTTAACTAAACCGTTTGCTTTACGTTGTTTAAAGTTACCACCATATGTCGTAACAATTCCCGCTGCGTCTTGCCCGCGGTGTTGCAATACGGTCAATGCATCATAAATACTTTGATTGACAGGAGTTGAACCAACGATACCCACTATTCCACACATAAGTTAAAGCCTTTCTATTTTTGAGAGTGTTCACAAAAAAGTACAAATTAATGTACCTTAAAATTGAGTAACTAATTTAAACCAACCATTAAATAGTGGTCGATTTAATATTTTTTAGAAAACTTGACGATCCTTCCAAATGTTCAAAAAACCATTCGATTACAATCCCAAACTCAGGGATCAATGTAGATTCTTTCCACCACGCACTGTCATGGAATGAAGTAAAGGAATCAATAAAAAAGAGTACCGCGCTGACAATTAAAATGCCACGTATTGCACCGAAAATCACACCTAACAAACGGTCTGTACCTGATAACCCAGTGACAGCAACAAGTCGATTAATGATGTAATTAATTAAAGCGCCAATTAATAAAATCGCAACGAACAAAATGCCAATAGCAGCAATATTACGTAATTTATCGTCATTGATTTGAGTTAAGTATTGTGTAACTTCAGGATAAAAATTGCTGGCAACAAAAAATGCAGCAAACCAAGTAACAAGTGAGATGGCCTCTTTGGTGAAACCGCGAACTAAACTGATTAATGAAGAAAAACCAATTACACCAAGAATGGCGATATCAAACCAATTCATAAGATCCCTAATTTGTAGTAAGTATTAAACGCGCGCATTCTAACAGAGATTTTTTAGAAAGGCTTCAAAAACTAAGGCTCAATCGGTGTAAACGGTACTAATTTTCCGTTTAAACTAGTCAAGTTTTTTAACCTAGGTAATTGTCCTTCAAGTTTTTCTTTAGAAACGTCTGGACCAACAAATACACGTGTTAATTGCCCATCCATTACAACTTTTGGAATGGTATGTGCTCTAAATCCAGCTTTATTAAGCTTTTTTAATAAGGCATTAATGTTGGCTTTATTTTCAAATGCACCGAGTTGAATAGTCCATGCAGGATCAGTAAAGTTCACTTTTTCATAACTTGAAACAGCATTACTGTGTTGAGTAGGTGCCGCAGTCTGTTTAGCTTTTGTTTCTTCGACTGCAGCAATTTCTTCTACTTTCCATTCAGCATTTTTGGTATTTTCTTTAACTGGCTGTGATATTTTTTGATCAACAGTTTTAATAGATTGAGACACTTTGATGGGGTCAACAACCAGTTTAGGATCATTAATACTCGCAGGATCAGCGAAAGTTTTAGTATGAGGTTTTAATTCAGGCTTAATCGGCGTTGCAACAAACTCTTGTTGGTATGATGTTTTTTTACCGTCTATCAATGAAGGTAAAAAAATAACCACAAGGGCAACTAAGATGGTGACGCCTACTAAACGGTTTTTAAACTGAGTTGCCACGTTTTACCCTTGCCAATTAGTTAAAATATCAGAAACGGTATGAAAAGAACCGAATACAATAATTATATCAGAAGCTGCTGCACTTTTGACGACTTGATTGACAGCACTCTGTACATTTTTAAAACAGGTCACATTATGCCTATTGTTGCCGTTATTATTAATGTTGTTAGTAACGGTATTATGATTTTGACTATGTTGATAAGCTTCTAAAAGTAAAGCTGAAGATGCGCCTCTAAAACAATTCAAATCAACAAAGCTATAATCTGATATAGATGAATTAGTTTCCGCTAAAGTAGCACTCATATCTTTATCAGATAACATGCCCACGACAGCATGCACTTTACAATCTTCGCCTTTCTCTGCTTTTAAGCGTTGTAATTGTGTCGCCAAATATTGTGCAGATTGCGGGTTATGTGCCACATCAATATAGACGTCACAAGGATAACCCGATATAGCTTGTAAACGCCCTGCTAACGATGCCGTTTCAACGGATTTAATGAGTTGTTTAGGAGCAATGTCTATCGCTAACGCTTCTATCACAGCTAAGGCAGTTGAAGCATTTTGCATTGGCATCAATGTTTGTTTAATTGGAGACAATTCTTTTTGCCCATGCCATGACCAATTTTCCTGATCAATAACGGAAAAACTAAAATCTCTATTCGCTAGTTTAAGGTCAGCTGAAATGGAAGTCGCGTGTTTTAAAATGGAGACAGGTGCATCTAACTCACCGCAGATAGCAGGCTTATGTGCTCTAAATACACCGGCTTTTTCAAAACCTATTACTTCTCTGTCACTGCCAAGCCAATCAATATGATCAATGCCAATGGTAGTAACAACACTCAAATCAGATTCAACCATGTTGGTAGCGTCTAGACGACCACCTAGTCCTACTTCTAATAAAATATAGTCACATTGTTGCTGTTGAAGTAAATATAAACAAGCTAACGTAGCATACTCAAAGTAACTCAATGAGATATCTAATCTAGCTTGTTCAATAATGACAAAAGCTTCACAGTGAGCTTTATCATCGAGTTCTTTTAAATTGATACGTAATCGTTCGTTATAACGATGTATATGTGGAGAACTATAAACGCCAACTTTAAAACCGGCATCAATTAATATTTTTTCTAAATAAGCACAGGTTGTCCCTTTACCGTTGGTGCCAGCAACCGTGATCACTTTAGCATCGAAATGAATTAAATTAAGACGTTTACCCACTTCAGTAATACGTGTTAATCCTAATTCTATTGCACTGGGATGTAATTTTTCTAAGTGCATTAACCATTCACTTAATGTTTCTGAACTGAAAACCGATTGTATGGTGTTATTAGTCATAATAAATTTGCCACATTAAATATCTAGAAATAAAGGCCCACAAGCAGGTCTCGGTAAATCAAATTGTTCTGGGTAATCTACTTCTACAAGATACAAACCACCGGGCTTTGCTGTTGCAGCAGCTTTTGAACGATCTTTGTAATCTAGCAAAGTATTTAACCAATCAACGGGCTGCTTACCTTGGCCAATTTCGATTAAACTACCCGCAATATTACGCACCATATGGTGCAGAAAAGCATTTGCTTTAATATCAATAACGATAAAGTTACTACGTCTTGTCACATTTAAATATTCAATGGTACGTACAGGGCTATTTGCTTGGCAATGTAATGCTCTAAACGATGTAAAATCTTGTTCACCAACCAATTGTTGTCCGGCTAAATGCATCTTATCGGCATCTAAATCACAGTGATAATGGCTTAAGCCTTTACTTAAAATTCCAGGACGATAAACACCATTATAGATAATATAGCGATAGCGTCTCGCCGTTGCACTAAAGCGGGCATGGAAAGAGTGATCGACTTCTTTTACCCAACGTACTGCAATATCATCGGGCAATTTGGCATTAACACCTAAGGTCCATGCACCGGTTTGGCGGTCTGCATCGGTATCAAAATGTACAACTTGCCCCGTACCGTGAACACCGGCATCGGTACGACCTGCGCAATTAACACTGACCGGGTGATTAGCGATATTGGATAATGCTTTTTCAAGTTCTTCTTGTACAGAATTCACTTCTTTCTGTCTTTGCCAACCGTAATAGTTAGCACCATCATATTCAATACCTAAAGCAATGCGCATTTGAAACCACCCTTTTAGAAAACGCTAGTATATACAAATGTTTAAAAAATTAAACAAGCAAGCATACTGAAGCGAATAACATTCTTACTAGATGATGAAAAAACAAGCACTAAGCTAATGCTATATCGCGAAAAGCAATCATAGACAGTAAATACTTAATTCACCTTTTTGATTAGTTATAAAATTCATTAGATATAAAAATGGCAGCGAAAGCTGCCATTGTAAATTCAAAAAAAGTTACTTTTTAGCTTTCGCTTTTTTAGCCACTTTCTTCTTAGGGATCTCTTCGACCCATTTATTGTCGATATATTTTGCAGTCCAACCTGTCGCCTTTTTATCGATTTCGGTCATCACATATTGTTCTTTATTTTTTCTGCTATAACGAACAATTGATAAATTTCCATCGGGATCTTGTTGTGGCGCATCGGCTAAATAGTAAAACTTTTCAGAAATTCTATCACGGAATTTCGCTAATTCGACCACTTTAGGTGCACGTGTTTCTCGCGAACGAGGGAATGTGCTAGCCGCTAAGAAGATACCAGCAGCCCCATCACGTAAAATAAAGTAAGCATCACTTTGTTCGCATTCTAATTCAGGCAAATGAACCGCATCTTCTTTAGGAGGAGCAACTTCACCACTACGTAGAATTTTTCGAGTGTTCTTACATTCCTCATTAGTACAGTCCATGTATTTACCAAAACGTCCATCTTTGAGCTGCATATCTGAACCACACTTGTCACACTCAACAACTGGGCCGTCATAGCCTTTAATTTTAAACTCGCCCACTTCAACCGTATGTCCATCACACAATGGATTATTACCACAAACGTGCAATTTACGTGTTTCATCAATTAAGTAGCTATCCATCGCAGTATCACATTTAGGACAACGATGTTTTGCCATCAATGCGGCTGTTTCAAGATCTTCTGAACTTAAAATATCTTCAACTTCTTCACCATCAACTAAATTGATGGTTGTTTTACAACGCTCTTTAGGTGGTAATGCATAACCAGAACATCCTAAAAATACACCGGTACTCGCGGTACGAATACCCATTGGTCGTCCACAGGTTGGACATGAGACATCATCAATGATCACCGGATCATTAAGACGCATACCACCTTCTTCTACGGGTAACTCTGCAGTATCAAGTTGAGTCGTTAAGTTTTTATAGAAACGGTCTAATTCTTTATGCCAATCAGCTTTGCCTTCGGCAATCGCATCCAATTTTTCTTCCATTGCCGCAGTAAAATCATAGCTCATTAGATCAGTGAAGTTTTCTGTTAAGCGATCCGTTACTATTTCACCCATTTTCACAGCAAAGAAACGGCGTTTATCTACTTTTACATAACCACGATCTTGGATTGTAGAAATAATACTCGCATAAGTTGAAGGTCGTCCAATACCTTGCTTTTCAAGTTCTTTTACTAATGCTGCTTCTGAAAAACGCGCTGGCGGTTTAGTAAAATGTTGTAAAGGCTCAAGCTCAACTAATGTTAATACTTCACCCGCTTTTAAGTCCGGTAAATTAACTTCATCTGCTTTGCTTTTTGTAACTGGTTGCGCTTTTGTCCAGCCCGCGAAACGTAATGTTCGCCCTTTTGCACGTAGTTTGTAATCACCCGCTTCAACCACCAAGGTAGAAGAATCATAAAGTGCAGGTAACATTTGACATGCTAGAAACTGACGCCAAATTAATTCATATAAACGTTTTGCGTCTTTATCAGTTATATCAATCAGTTCAGCACGTTGTAATACATCCGATGGACGAATCGCTTCGTGGGCTTCTTGTGCTCCTGCTTTACTGCTGTATGAAACAGCCGCTTCCGGTAAATAATTACTACCAAACTCTTTTTCTATAAAATCACGTGCAGAGGCAACCGCATCTTTACTCAAGTTTGTAGAGTCAGTACGCATATAAGTAATGTAACCCGCTTCATACAGACGTTGTGCTAACATCATGGTCTTTTTAACACCAAAACCTAAACGTGTACTCGCTGCTTGTTGCAGTGTAGAAGTAATAAAAGGGGCACTTGCTTTACTTTTAGTTGGCTTATCTTCACGTGAATGTAACGTGAAGGTCGCCTCTTTTAAGGCAGCCACTGCAGCAGCAGTTTCTTGCTCAGTCACAGGGGCAAAAGTTTTATCGTTATATTTATAAACTTCTAGGCGAAGCTGTGTTTTATCTTGCGCAAGTGTTTGTGCATGTAAATCCCAAAATTCAACAGGATTAAACGCCTTAATTAAACGTTCACGTTCAACTAATAACTTTACTGCAACAGACTGAACGCGTCCTGCAGACAAGCCACGCGCAACTTTTTTCCAAAGTAAAGGAGAAACCATAAAACCAACAAGTCGGTCTAAGAAACGACGGGTTTGTTGTGCATTCACACCATCAATATTTAATTCAGTTGGATGCTTGAAAGCTTCTTGTATCGCAGATTCGGTTATTTCATTAAAAACAACACGTTGATATTTACTGTCATCACCACCTAATATTTCTCTTAAGTGCCATGCAATTGCTTCACCCTCTCTATCCAAATCGGTTGCGAGATAGATAGTAGGTGCATCAGCAGCTAATTTTAGTAACTCATCGACAACTTTTTCTTTACCGGGCAAAATCTCATAATTCGCTTCCCAGTTTTTATTTGGGTTAATACCCATACGCGTAACAAGTGCAGCTTGCGTTCTTTTTGCTGTTTCTTTTGCTTTTTGCGCGGGTGTTAGGCCAGCTAAAGATTTTTTCTTTTTAGCATCGATTGATTTTTTGGCACTGCCGCTTGTTGGTAAATCACGTACGTGACCAACACTTGATTTAACAATAAAATTGTTACCAAGATATTTATTGATTGTTTTTGCTTTGGCAGGTGATTCTACGATAACTAGAGATTTGCTCATATTGCTTTGATACCTAAATTGTCTTGTCTTAGACGGAATGTAAACATGTCCACTGAATTTCTCTTTTTATATAATCCAAACTTTTAACGAATAGCAACCTATTTCTTTCATTTTGTACAATAAAAATAAAAGCCGACTGGTTCTTAGTCGGCTTTTGCAATTATTTCAAGGTAAACTATTTAAAGAGTCTAGAAATATTACTGTGCATAATTTTTAATAAGCTGGATTCTACAGAGGTTGCGACACTCTTACCTATCTTTTCAGCTAATTTTTTACTTTTTTTGTATTGTACTTGCACAATATGTTTAGATTCGAGCTGTTCGAGTAAATAATCATCACTGGTTTGAATCTTATCCACTAACTCTAAATCCAATGCCTGAGTACCATACCAATGTTCACCCGTTGCAATTTTATCAATGTTTAATTGCGGACGATGCTCACTCACAAAGTGTTTAAATAATTGGTGCGTCTCTTCAAGCTCTTGTTTAAATTTTTCACGACCAAGATCATCATTCTCACCAAACATAGTTAACGTGCGTTTGTATTGACCTGCAGTTAATTGTTCAAATTCAACATCATGTTTTTTAAGTAATTTATTAAAATTTGGAATTTGTGCAATCACACCAATCGAGCCAATTATAGAAAAAGGCGCCGCAATGACTTTATCTGCAACACATGCCATCATATATCCACCACTCGCTGCTACTTTATCCACGGCAATCGTTAATGAAATATTTTTGTCTTTTAAACGTTGTAATTGTGAAGCCGCTAGTCCATAACCATGGACCATACCACCGCCACTTTCTAAGCGCACAAATACTTCATCTTTTTCAGAAGCAACGCTAACAATCGCGGTGATCTCTTCACGTAGTGAAGCAACCTCTTTAGCATCAATACTGCCTTTAAAATCAAGTACGTATAATTGCGGTTTTATGGTCGCTTTAACTTCTTTTTTAGCTAATGCTTTTTGTTCTTTTTGCTCTGCTTTATGTGCTTTTTTGTCTTCTTTATGTTTTGCTTTTAATTGAGCGGGTGTTAATAACTGCTCGCTTATTGATGTTTTAGTTTCATTAATTTGCTCTGATAAATCGGTAATTTCCAACTCACCTTTTTTTGCTTTTTGTTTGCTGGTTAAAGCAATAATAGCAATCAAAATAGCCACTATTGTGATCACAAATGTCACGGCTTTGGCTAAAAATAGCCCATACTGCATTAAATAATCCAAAATAAATCCTCTTTATAAATTAATTGTGCTCATAATGACAAAAAATGTCTCAACCTACAAAAGAGATTGTGAGTTTTTTTTAAAAAAAGCTATCATATTGTTTTTTTTAACAACAAGAGAATAATAAATGGATTATAAAGCGCCTGATAATTTATTAGAAAATAAAACTATCCTGATCACCGGTGCAGGTGCAGGTATAGGTAAAACCTTAGCCATAAAATGTGCAGAACTAGGTGCTAACGTTATCCTTTTAGGTAAAACAGTCAGTAAATTAGAAGCTGTTTATGACCAAATTGAAGCATTAAATAAGCAATCAGCAGCTATTTTACCTGTGGATTTAAACGGAGCATCAGAAGAACACTATCGAGACCTTGCCGATACTGTATTACGTGAATATGGAAAACTTGATGCCCTTGTTCATAATGCCAGTCAACTAGGTGTATTAAGTCCATTTACACAAGTTGAGAGTAAAATGTGGGATGAAGTAATGCAAACCAACGTTAATGCTGCCTTTTTAATGACCAAGTACCTGATCCCTGTGTTGGCAAAAGCACCACATGCGAGTACTATTTTTACGACATCAAGTGTTGGCCTCAAAGGAAGAGCCTACTGGGGCCCTTATAGCGTGTCTAAATTCGCAACTGAAGGCATGATGCAAGTTATCGCTGATGAGTACGAGAATAGCACCTTACGCTTTAATGCGATTAATCCAGGTGCAACAAAAACGGCAATGAGAGCAAGTGCTTATCCCGCTGAAGATGTGAGTTTATTAAAAACACCAGAACAAATATTAGATGTTTATTTATATTTGTTAGGTGATGAAAGCATTGAAGTTACTGGACAACGGTTTAACGCACAATAAAATAGTTTTATAGCACTTTTATTTATCTCAGATAACCTCAATTCTTGTTAATGAAAGTGGAATTGTATTTAAAATCATAAGGCTATATTTTTTGGGCTATACAGTGCCGCTAGTTTTGCGTAGTTCAAGGCGAATTATTGAAGCAATAACGGGTTATTGAGAGAGTGTTTAACGAAGAGATCCGCGGAAATAAGGGTGTTGTATCGCTTTGCTTATCCAGAACTGAGGTTAGATAGTCCATGGTGAACTCTTAGATAGCACTAGTAATGTAAATCAAACAACGCTACAAATTATTATGAAATCGCGCTAACAGTGAAAGACAGCAACCTGTCTTCCATTGTTTTATGCATAAGGAATAGTTTATAGACTTTGAAAGAGAATAACTGGCATTACTCCCTATAGCATTATCCTTGCTTATAAATTTTCAAACCAACTTCAGGTCTTGTTTTAAATAGTTTTAAAGTCCACATGTACTGCGCCCTATTTTCATCAACAACCCGTTCAATAGCTTCATTCATCAGGTCAGTATCCTTTTGCTCGTCACCACTTGGAATGTCACTTAATGGCGCATGACAGATCACATCAACTTTACCTGTTTTGGCGTTATAAGACGTATAAGTAGGGATAACGATAGCGCGCCCTAATTTAGCTAATCGGCCAATAACAGGTAAGGTTGCTTTTTGTGTAGCAAAAAATGGAGCAAAAAGACTACTATCACGACCGTGATCTTCATCAGGCAAGTAGTAGAAATGTGCTTTATCTCGTAGACTTTTAATACAAGGCTTCAAACCTTCACTACGGTGATACAAAGTGCCTTTATCATTAAGACGGCTAAAACGCGTTCTATAGTTTGTAACAAACCAATCGAAAATTGGATTTTTGTAATCATTAAACATGCTTGATAGAGGATAACCACGTGCAGAAATAGCGGCGACCCCCGCAAAATCAAGACCATAACAATGCGGCGCTAAAAAGATGATCGCTTGCCCTGCTTCTTCCGCTTCTTTAACGTAATGTTCGCCGAGAAAGTTAATACGTTTTTTTAGAAATGATGGACTACGAAATGCAATTTCACCTAAGGCAAGGGTAATTTGTGCCACTGAGCGTAAATTTTCACGCATCAACAAATCTTTTTCAAGTTCACTATATTCAGGAAAACATAAACCAATATTTATAAATGCTATCTTTTTTCGTTTATTGAGAAATTTTGCGTTATAAAAGCGATCTGCTAACCACCCTGCAAATTTATCTCTAATACTAGCCGGGATAAAACTAGCTATAAATAGTAGGCCCAACAAAACCCATGTTCCCCAATATTTCGGTAGAAAATGTTTTGCTTTGAGAGATGTATCAAATCGAGAATTATATTGGGTCATAATTAGACCTTAAGAGACTAAAGTTGAGTGAGAAGTGTTTTAATATGATTATATGGATTTAGCTATGCGAGTTCAATTAAGTGAGTAAAATTGTTCGACTGAAGTTATGTGGGTGGTAGACCTCCCAGCAAACTCTCGGCACTTGAATCACCTACTATGGCTGCTGCCTTCCGGCTCTGACCAGGTTAATAAGTTATCAATGCGAGAAACCAAGAGGCCTACCATTGTCACTGCATCAAGTCTTAACACTTGATGCGAGGAATTATACGTAAGCTAATTGATAATTCAATAGATAAATAACAGTTTTCTGTTCAAACGATTAAATAGTCAGCAGTTTATTGAAAAATAAGTGTTTTTACTAATTTATAAGCACAAAATATGAGCATTAACATGATAAAACTATTCACTATAGCAGTACATTTTTAGAGAATAGTTAACGTAGCAGTGATTTTTTTAGGAATATTGATTTGCTATGAAAACAAATTAAAGGGTGGCGTATGATTATGGAGAGAATGTAAAAAAATTAAACCTGCGGCACAGAGCAACCTGTTTAATTATTTACTCCTATTTAATGACTTAGGTATACAAAGACTAAACTACATCTCTGTTAGCTTCTAATTTATCAACTGAAAAAATAAGTCCTAAATTGATGCAATAAATTGATAATGATCATTAAGGATAATGTTATTTGATGACAACGCTTATAGGACAATGCTGCCTAATATTACTACATTCAATATTTAAAGCAGCATTGTTTCAATAAGCACTATCTTAAATAATGCCTTTGATTATCTTATCTGCTTTTAATCTTCTTAATCTAGAGATAAGTTGCTTAACTTTGTCAGGGTAAGTATGAATGTCGTCAATACCTTTATAACTACCAATTTGTCGAGTATGTTCAAGGATATTACTCAGCTCCTCATTCATTTGCCCTGCTAACTGTTGATTTGGATCATCCACTAACAATCCATTTTCTAGGTCTAATCGCCATGCACGAGGGTTAAGATTATGCCCCGTCAATAATGAAAATCGGTGATCTGAATAAATACCTTTTAAATGAAAACTATTAGTATCATGCTTCCATAAATGTAAATTAAGATGTCCTTGCAGAATAGAAGTATGATGTTTTTTTGCAAAATTTCTTAAATTCACTTCATATAAAAAAGGTAATGCACCAATTGTTTTAAATGGTTTATCTTCAGGAATATAGAAATCATTAGCCGTTTTATCGCCAACAACGATAGTGATATTTACTTTTCGCTTTAGTAAGGCAGTTATATCGCGTGACAATGCAGTGGGTAGATTAAAGTATGGTGTGAATAACACTAACTCTTTCTCTGTAGAATGAAAAATGGCACGAATAACTTTATTTAACAGATTTTTATTGGTTCCAATCCCTGTTAACGGTCGAATTGCTAAACCATCAGTGTAAACGGGGTCAAAACGGTAACCTGCTAACTTTAAATTGCGGCTTAAATTCTTATGTTGTTTCTTAAATTCATTAAACTTTGGAACACTAGGCGCATTTAATTCAACCACGGCTTCACTGTTAATGATAACTTGCTGCAGATAATCCACCATTGAATCAGCGAGAGCATGATCCTTGATCAGCCAGTAACGGTCAAATCGGTAGCGTTGTTGTTGATGAAGGTAAATATTATTAATGCTAGCACCACTATAAAAAACCATGTCATCAAAAATAAAACCTTTTAAATGCTGGACGCCAAATAGTTCTTTTCTTTTTACAGGTAAACCAATAATTTTAACACCACGGCCTTTTAAACTAGCAATCTGCTGATACCACGTTGTATTTGTTTCTCCGCCCTTTACTGAACCAATCAAACCTCGTTGTGCTCGATGAAAATCAACACAGACGGTTATATCCATTTCTGGATGACGTATTTTTGCCGCATATAATGCATTCAATACTTCAGCACCCGCTTCATCCGCTTCTAAATATAGAGCTGCGATATAGATACGTTTGGTGGCAGTATTAATTTGATTGAATAACTCAGTTTTAAATGCAGTGGTAGTTAATAAGCATTTTACTTCATCTGCAGATATTGGCAGCTTTTTCAATTTAGTTAAAAATGAAAGACTTTGATTTATTTTTTTACTCATAGATCTCTATTATGTCATATCCTCTTTATCTCGTGTAGCTAGATAAAAAGAATAAAAACAATATTTTGATTGCAATAATGTGCTGCTTTTATCAACTAGTAAACGTTTCTATTAATGATTAATAAATCATCAGAAAAAACACAAAAAGATAAACTTAACAGCCAAAAGATCACTGGAACAATGAAATGAATAGATGATCAATAGTGCTGATTGTAAGAAGCGAGTTGTTAGTTAACTGTTATTTGACGACAGTCCTAATTGAACTCGCTTTTAAATCTAGCTATATTTTTGAATCACATCAATAGATCGTTATTAATTAGATAACTTTTGCTAATGCATCACACAATGGTTGCATGTTATTTTTTGTCATACCGGCTACTGAAATACGGCCAGAACCAACAATGTAAACTGCAAACTCTTCTTTAAGTTGATTCACTTGCTCAACACTCAAACCAGAAAACGAAAACATACCTAGTTGACGACTAATGAAACTAAAGTCACCAGGAACACCTTTCTCTTTAAGTGTTGCGACAAATAAATCGCGCATTTCTTGAATACGGTTACGCATATCAGCAACTTCTTGTACCCATTGTTCATACAATACTTGATCGTTCAAAATTGTTGTGACAATCGCAGCACCGTGACAAGGAGGGTTTGAGTAGTTAGAACGTATTCCTGATTTAATCTGACTAAATGCAGCTTCTGCTATCTCACTGTTTTCTGCTACCAGTGTTATACCGCCAACACGTTCATTATATAAACCGAAGTTTTTAGAGAATGAATTAGCAATCAAAAGCTCTTTATTATATTGCGCAAATTTACGTAAACCCTGTGCATCTTCTTCAACGCCATTCCCAAAACCTTGATAAGCAAAATCAAAGAATGGAATAGCACCTAATTCAGCGATTAATTTTGCAAGAATATCCCATTGCTCTGGTGTTGGGTCAATACCTGTAGGGTTATGACAACAGCCGTGAAATAATACTAGCTCTCCAGCTTCAACAGATTGCAATGAAGCAATCATGGCATCAAAGTCTAAATCTTTTGTTTCCGGATCATAATAATCATAAGTAACCACTTCTAAACCAGCGGTTTTAAACACGTTGCCGTGATTTGCCCATGTTGGATTACTTACCCAAATCTTTTTAATGCCTAGTTTGCTTACAGCAAAATCTGCACCGGTACGCAGCGCGCCAGTTCCACCAGGGACCTGTGCAGTTCGAGCACGTTTCGAAGATATTATTTCAGCGCCTTGACCAAATAATAATGTCTGAACAGCCTCACCATAAGCAGCTATTCCTTCAATGGTTAAGTAGCTTTTAGTGGTTTCTTCAGCAAGTAGACGTTTTTCAGCTTCTTTCACTGTCGCAAGAATTGGGGTTTGGCCCATTTCATTTTTATAAATACCAACACCCAGATTGATTTTATAATCGCGTTCGTCTTTTTTGAATGCATCCGTTAAACCTAAGATAGGATCTGCAGGCGCCATACTTACTTGTTCAAACATACTTATTCCTTTATTAGTAATGATAAGTTATATACGTTGATGCTTTTATACCATTACTACTTTTTCAATCAATCAATTTCATGACTATTCTGACATTTTGCTGTCTATTTCGGCAATTTTAGCTTTCCAAATAGCTGGACCTTGCTCATGTACGTTATTTCCTTGACTATCAACAGCGACAGTTACGGGCATATCTTCAACATCAAATTCATAGATAGCCTCCATTCCTAAGTCATCAAAGGCAACAACGCGAGATTTCTTAATGGCTTTAGCCACTAGGTAAGCCGCACCGCCCACTGCCATCAAATATACTGATTTATGCTTGGCAATCGAGTCCACTGTTTGTTGACCACGCTCAGATTTACCAATCATGCCGAGTAAGCCCGTTTCTTCCAACATAAAGTCAGTAAATTTATCCATACGAGTTGCGGTAGTGGGACCCGCTGGACCGACCACTTCATCACGTACTGCATCAACTGGCCCTACGTAATAAATAAAGCGACCTTTAAAATCAACTCCCTCTGGTAAACCTTTACCACTAGAGATTAATTCTTGAATACGTTTATGTGCAGCATCACGACCGGTTAAGATTTTGCCCGACAGCAATATAGTATCCCCACTCTTCCACTGGCTCATATCTTCTTTGGTTAAACCATTGACGTTAACGCGTTTAACATTTTCGCCGACTTCTCGCGTAATTTCAGGCCACTGATCTAAAGATGGTGGCGTTAATGTTGCTTCACCTGAACCATCTAAAGTGAAATGCGCATGCCTTGTGGCAGCACAGTTAGGGATCATCACCACTGGTTTTGAGGCTGCGTGGGTTGGGCAACTTTTGATTTTAATATCAAGTACTGTGGTTAAGCCCCCTAAGCCCTGTGCACCAATACCAAGGTTATTTACTCTTTTGAAAATTTCTAAACGTAGTTTCTCGTCGGTATCCAATGATTCAGGATCTGCTTTTGCCTTTGCCTGTAGTTCAAAAATATCCACCGGTTCCATCAATGATTCTTTCGCCATAACTGCCGCTTTTTCTGCAGTACCACCAATGCCTATACCTAACATACCAGGTGGGCACCAACCTGCCCCCATGCTAGGAACCGTTTTCTCAATCCAGTCTTCAATAGAATCAGATGGATTCAACATCGCCATCTTAGATTTGTTTTCAGAACCACCACCTTTAGCTGCAACCATGACTTCTACTTTATTGCCTTTGACCATTTCAACATGCACGACAGAAGGCGTATTGTCTTTAGTGTTTTTTCTTGCGCCAGCAGGATCAGCCACAATCGAAGCTCGTAACGGATTGCTTTGGTCGTTGTAAGCTTGTCTTACGCCTTCATCCACTAACTCTTGTACAGTTAATTCAGTATCAAAGGATACTTTCATACCAATTTTAACAAATACGGTCACAATACCCGTATCCTGACAAATCGGACGTTTTCCTTCCGCTGACATACGTGAGTTGATAAGTATTTGTGCTATTGCATCTTTAGCCGCTGGATTTTGTTCTGCTTGATAGGCTTTATCCATGGCTTGGATAAAATCCAAAGGGTGGTAATATGAAATAAATTGCAGTGAATTTTTAACGCTGTTAATAAAATCTTGCTCTTTAATGACTGTCATCAGTCGCTCCCAATAAATAGTAAACCGTTTTCAATAAAACAATGGTAATATTGATGACCTTATCCGCCTAACTTTTTGTTATAAAAATGTTGACTAAATACGAAAAAATGACTTATATATCAACTAATACACTCTTAAAACCACTATTTTTTTCTGAAAAGATAATCACTCTTATTAAGCAACAACTTTCTTGCTTAGATTGGTCAATGTTATTGGAATCAGCTAGCCCCGAACATGTTGATAGTAATTGGTCTATTTTCACTGCAGATCCGATAGCCACACTCACCTCTTTTGATAGTGATGCAATTTTTCATGACCGACTTGCTGATACAAAAAGCAATATGGGAAAAGATCCTTTAACGGCACAAAAAAAGATGCGTGAACAATTATTTCACCATGATAACCAATCCGATTATCCATTCACCGGTGGCGTGATCGCAGCTTATCATTACGAGATGGGAGAAGTGTTTGAGTCACTGCATAAACAACAACAAAATTCAGGGTTAGACTTAGGTCCATTTCATTGCGGCTTTTATGATTGGGCTATTTTATATCATCTTAAACAGCAACAATATTTTTTAGTGCAGCAACGTACAACCAATCAAAATAAAACGGTCGAAGATCTTTGGCAGTCTAGATATCGTTGGCTTGAACGACTTGCAGAGGAAAGGTTAGGTGCTCAGTCTACGGCTAGTACATTCAATTTAAAAGAGTCATGGCATTCTAACTATACCGAGGCTGAATACCGAGCTTCATTTAACAAAATTCAAAACTATATTTTGAGTGGGGATTGCTATCAAGTTAATTTAGCACAACGATTTCAAGCACCTTATCAGGGCGATGAATATCAGGCCTATCAAGCTTTGCTACTGGAAAATAAGGCGCCCTTTGCCGCCTTCATTCGTTTACCAGAACAAGTAATTATATCGTTATCACCTGAACGTTTTTTATTTCTATCAGGCAAACAGATTCAAACCAAACCCATTAAGGGCACAACACCACGCCATGTAGAGCCTGAGCAGGATTTAATTAACAAACAACAGTTATTGGATTCCGAAAAAGATCAAGCAGAGAACTTAATGATTGTAGATCTATTGCGTAACGATATAGGTCGAGTTTGTAAGTCAGGCAGCGTTTCAGTGCCTAAGTTATTTGATATTGAAAGCTTTCCCGCTGTACATCATTTGGTGAGTACCGTCACAGGACAATTAGATGCTCAATACCGTTGTGAAGATCTACTAAGAGCATGTTTTCCAGGTGGATCTATTACTGGAGCGCCTAAAATAAGATCAATGGAGATTATTTGTGAACTAGAAAAATTTCAACGTGAAATATACTGTGGCAGCATTGCTTACATTAATGGTAATGGCGATATGGATAGCAGTATAACCATTCGTACTTTAGTGTGTAAGAACCAACAGATATATTGTTGGGCAGGCGGAGGTATCGTTGCGGATTCAAATGTTGAAAGTGAATATAAAGAGTGTTTCGATAAAGTGAGTAAAATTCTTCCCATACTAGCCAAGCTCAATCACTGATTTATACCCTTATCAGGGAGTGATTATTTATTCTGTTATATGTTCTGGTTTGTTGAGTCGTAAACTAACCAATACCAAATAAAAACACAAAAAATGATTAGCTGATTTAGATTCAACTTGAATCCGCCAAATAATAAAGCCCATGATGGGCTTTTAGTATTTAGTACCATTAGAAATGATATCATTGCAAAACTAACGGGTTGGTAACTCGATATCTTCAAATAATTTATTTACTTCTGCGGTATATTTAAGTTGGATGGCTTTTTCAACTAGAGGTCGAGTTAAGTGTGGTGCGAATCGAACCATAAAATCATACATATAATCACGTAGGAACGACCCTTTTCTAAATCCGATACTAGTTAGACTAGATTTAAAGATGTGGCTTGCGTCCAACACGCAAAAATCATCATCCTCATTAATCGCCATAGTCGCGATCACGCCAACACCGAGACCTAAACGAACATAGGTTTTAATTACATCAGCATCTGTTGCGGTAAACACGACATCTGGTTTATAACCAGCTGCATTAAAGGCTTCATCTAATTCTGAACGACCTGTAAAACCGAATATATAAGTAACAATTGGATGTTTTGCAATGTCGTCAATCGTTAAATGTTTAATATTAGCTAAAGGATGGTCTTTTGGGACAATTACAGAACGATTCCAATGATAACAAGGCAACATAATCAAATCTTGATACAAATGTAATGCTTCCGTTGCGATTGCAAAATCTGTTTTACCCTTAACTACAGACTCACTGATCTGTGTCGGTGTACCTTGATGCATGTGCAATGAAACTTTCGGGTAACGCTTGATAAAACCTTTAATAACATCTGGCAACGCGTAACGAGCTTGAGTATGGGTAGTAGCAATATTCAAGGTTCCTTGATCTGGCATAGTATATTGATTAGCCACCGCTTTAATACTCTCAACTTTGCCTAAAATTTCAGTTGAGTAGCGAATTATCTCTTTTCCTGCTGGGGTGACTTTAGTGAGATGTTTACCACTTCGCTCAAATATCTGAATGCCAAGTTCATCTTCCAACATACGAACTTGTTTACTGATACCTGGTTGAGAGGTAAATAGGTTCTCAGCAGTTGCTGATACATTTAAGTTGTGATTCAATACTTCGACAATGTAACGTAATTGTTGTAATTTCATAATGTTATCAGCTTATCATTGAATGAATTAAAATTAGGGCTTATTCCATTTAATTCTATCAGAGTTCTAATATTTACAAAGTTATACTTTCTTATTTTGCCTATCACCATATATTTACACTAAATATTGAATTAGATGTTTCGTTTTGTTATTTATAACCGTTACTATGAAGGCCAAAATTACCCAACTTTTGCGGCCCTAACTCTGTAAAATAGATCCAATTAATAATGTAACGTGAGGTATGTCTATGGATAATCATGATCAATTAGATTTCAGCACAATATTAGCGACTAGCATCCATGACATGAAAAATTCATTATTTATGTTAATGCAGTCCATAGAAGGTTTAGACCTAGCAGATAATTTGACTGCACATCAACATCAAACCGTTGCTGATTTACATTATCAAACCTCTCGTGTTAACGGCACCTTAATGCAGTTGTTAGCCTTATACCGGGATGAAAAACAACAATTACCCATTTTTATTGAAGAGAATTCAGTTAATGAACTAATGGATGAGATTGTTGAGCGTCATCGACTTTACTTTCAAAGTCGTCATATCGATGTTTCACTTAAGATCGATACACACTTATTCGCATATTTTGATTTAGATTTAGTAAAATATCTTCTTTCAGATATTTTCATTAATGCATTACGTCATACTAAAAGTTTGGTTGCTATAACCGTTGTTCAAACGCCTGCTTATTTAGTATTTAAGGTCGAGGATAATGGTGATGGCTACCCACAGCACATGTTGGATGTTAATCAAGGGGCATCAAATTCGTTTAATGCAAATAAAGGTCGCAGTGGTTTAGGGCTTTTATTCGCAAAAAAAATAGCAGAGCAGCATATAACGAATCAACATAAAGGTTATATTTCTCTTGAAAATAAACCTAATAATCGCGGCAGTATATTTACCTTATATATACCTTAAAGATAATACCCATGATGGGTTGGTAATGTTCTATAATCTGCCTTCTACGCAATTTTTTATTTAAGAGTTTCTATGTTATATACAATAATTTTTGGTCTGATTGCTTTATTGCTTTTTGTTTTAATTGGTTACAATATAATTGAACAATATAAACAAAAAGGTGAAGCTGAAAAACGTATTACTATGAGTAAGCAACGGGCTATTATTACAGAGGTCGACGAACTCCTATTAACCGCAACAAAAATTCCATTCACCAAATCATTGCTATTAATAATGCAAAATAGAATTAGAAATGCGCTATTAACCATGGTAAATCTATTTCCAAGCACCCCTGCTATTCGAGAACACCTAACTAATACAGATTCACAAATTAAGCAAATAAAAGAAAATTACACTACACCCGATACTAATAGTTTTAGAACTCCAGAAGATAACAAAGAAGCACTAGCGTTATTGCAAGTTACAAAAAAGATACGTGCGGTGTTACGCTCGGAGCATGCAAAAGGTAAAATCAGTACAGATATATTCGTTGCAGAAGCACAACAAATCGAGATGATGCAGCTAAAAATAAACTTAGAAAATAGTATTAAACGTATTAATGAATCTAAAGCTGCGCAGCAATTCGGCAGTGCTAATCAAATGATAAATAAAGTATTAAAGGCCATTGATTCTGTGCCCACCAAAGATAATTATCTGCAAAATAAAGAACAACAATTGAAACAATATGCAGAAGAAATTCGATCGCATTTAGCTAAAGCTAGCAATGAAGAGTTACAAGCAATACAAAAGAAAGAATCAGAAAATGAAAATGATTTAGATGCTTTATTTGCTGAAAGGAAAAAGTGGTAATCCTTGCCCTTTTGCAGCGATTATAAATTAGCCTAAAAATCAAAATCACACCATCTCAAGTTGGATGTTCTTTATGCGCTCAGATTGCACTTCATGTCGATTAGTAATAAGTCAAAAAATAGTACTAAAAAAGATATTTAATTTGATACAAATCAATAACTTTTAAATAATCTTGCTTATTATAAGGATACATAATAATGAGTAAGGCAATTGCTATGCAAGAAATTACAACTGAGCAGCAACATATTTTACAGCAGCACCTATTGTCTGAGTTTGCGGTGTTAAAAGAAAAAGTGAAAGCAAGATTAGCTACTTCATCAAAGCCATACCTTAATGACTTAGTTGAGCAGGTGGATAATATGAATGCGGATACTTTGATAGATAGCTTAGTACACAGCGAAAGTCATTCACTTAACCTTTACAAAAAACAAATAAAAAGCATAGATGCAGCGCTGCAAGGTATGGAATTAGGGTTATATGGTTTATGCTCTGATTGCGAAACTGCATTAGACATCGATGCTCTCTTTAAATGTCCAACCCAACAACGTTGTGATAGTTGTGAAACTAAATACCAACAACAAAAGGTGAAGGGTTTTAAACTATAAGTACATTTTATTGTTAACTTTATTAGGAGGGATGTGATAAATTGCCCTCCTTTAACGTTAACTAGAGCATACATTTTGATCAAAACTATTTCGCCTTTAACTACAAGCAATGCCTCTAGCAAGAAAGATCAGATTAGTGAGCAAATAACTCCCCTGTCAGCACAGCAATGTACAACACATTTTGACGTCTACCTTAAACAGTATAAAGAAATTCAAAAGGGTGAATTAGCAGAGCTATTTTCCGATGCTGTTTCTATTATTTCGCACTATTTAAAGCTGCCTACACCACTGTTGTTGATTAATAGTCGTCATTGGTTAAGTGCGGAGCAACTGCTTAAGCAGGTGATTCCAGATACTTACCCCACTCAGTACCTTTTAAGTTTTAATCAAGAGATACTATTTGGGCGCATCTCATTAATGAATGATGGCGAGTTAAATTTTGCTGATGGACAATTAAAAAAATCTAATGGAGGACTACTTGTTCTTAATATTAGTCCTTTATTAGTTGAACCGGGTCTTTGGTTTAAACTTAAGTCAGTATTACAACGTCAATATTTACTTGCGAGTGACGCAGTTAATGCTGAAAAAATAAAGCAAATATTACCTGATTTATCAACTCAGCTTATTACGACCAAAATCATTTTAGTAGCCAGTCGGTTGCAGCTTGAAGAGTTAATTCAAATCGATCCAGAATATGCACAAGTGTCTTCATTATTTTGTGAATTAGCAAACCAAGTGCCAGTATCTCAAAACTCTGTTAATGCTATTGTGAGTTATTGTCACAATTTAACGAAGCAATTGGGGTTAAAATCATTACAAGATGAAGCATTAGCGACATTATTAAACTATTTATCGATTCAATGTGAACATCAAAAACAGTTATTATTTTCACCAGAGTTAATAAAACAAATATTACAATATGCAAACCTTTTCACTGACAACAAACAAATCACTAAGCTTGATTTGGTTGCTTATTTCGAAGAGATAGATCAAGCCCAGTCATTAGCCAGAAAATACAGTGAGCAATCTTTGCTTGAAGGACAAGTGAACTTGCAGTTATCCGGAGAAAACATCGGACAAATTAATGGCTTAGCAGTTGTTGAACTATTAGGTTATCCCTGTGAATTTGGTGAAGTATTTAGAATATCGGCCAGTGATATGATTGGCGATGGTGAAATTATAGATGTTGAACGAAAAGTAGAACTTGCAGGTAATATCCATGCAAAAAGTACATTGATCGTACAAGGTTATTTAAATCATTTCTTTAGCCATATCAGTGCATTCCCGTATTCTTGTAATTTAGTTTTTGAACAGTCATATCAAGAAAGTGATGGCGATAGCGCTTCATTAGCTATCCTACTAGCTGTTAGCTCCTGTTATGCACAATTTCCAGTGAAGCAAAATATCTTTGTGACAGGCTCATTAGACCAACATGGTAACGTACTAGCTATAGGAGGTATCAATCAAAAGATAGAAGCTGTTGCGCGTCTATTTGAATTAGGCTTGTTAGATGCGCCTATTTCAATTGTTATGCCAAAAGCCAATCAAATAAATTTAACACTGAATATGAATACTTTAGCGTTAGTAGAATCAGGTAAAATTAATATTCACTCAGTTTCACACTGCCATCAGGCTTTTCCTTTATTATTAGGAAAATCTTTTGAGCAAGTAATTAAAGCAATTAATACAAGAATTGAGATCACCGCTAAAGAAGAGATGGATGAAACATCAGCTGGCTTGTTTTCTCGGTTAAAAGACTCTATCTTCAATTAGTAGAATAAAAAACAAAATACAATCAAGGACTTTGATTATTCTTGATTGTTTTTAATAGCTCATATACAGTATGGCGCTCATTATTTCGTGGTATTAAGTTAATTTCCTCTTTAATGCCTCACCTTATCAATTATCTTAAGAAAAGTGATTATGACTAAAATCGTATCCCAAAAAGAGTTGGGTAAAAACTCTTACAACAAAGAAGAACTTATTAAATGTGGTCAAGGTGAGTTATTTGGTGAAGGTAACTGTCAACTACCTGTTGATAATATGCTTATGCTGGATCGCATTATTTCTATTACTTCCGATGGTGGAGAGCATGGCAAAGGTGAGTTGATTGCTGAATTAGATATTGATAAAGCTTTATGGTTTTTTCAATGTCACTTTCCTAATGACCCTGTTATGCCTGGTTGCTTAGGACTGGATGCTATGTGGCAACTAGTTGGATTCTTCCTAGGTTGGAGCGGTGGTCCAGGTAAAGGACGTGCGCTAGGTGTAGGCAACGTAAAATTCACGGGGCAAGTATTGCCTACCGCGAAGAAAGTAACCTACCGCATCACAATGAAACGTTTAATTATGCGTAAACTTGTAATGGGTATTGCAGACGGTGTTGTTGAAGTAGATGGTAAAGTTATTTATACAGCAGAAGATCTAAAAGTAGGTTTATTTGTTGATACTTCAAGCTTCTAATACTGATACTAATTCTAGGTCTAACTAATTTAGTTAGATTTAAATTATCGGAAGCAATTATTAGTTAAGAAATTTTAACGAAGAAAAGCACTAATTACTCAAGTAATTGGTGCTTTTTTATAGAGATTGTTAAGCCCTATCTGTGTTTATGTTAATTTCATTAACTAGGTGCACCATTATTGGCAAAGAAAAATGCATTAATTTAAGGTAGAAATCGCATCAAATAGCTTGTCCCTCTTACAAAATTTCTAACCCCAAAGGGATCAATTTTAAGCAACAATAATGATCTGCTATGAACCAGAATTGCCATTAATACCAAACCATATTCCAAAAGTTAGCTAGCATTTTGCCTTTATCGTACTTTTAGCTAAAAAAAAGTTTATGATAACTCCATTATAAGGGCAATATCACTGTTGCCTGATTTACTATCAATTACCTTTTTCTATCGATTAACATTAATCACCACTGCACTTGAAGGATCTTTTATGGCTATTATATTTCGCTTTATTAATCAGTTTTTTAGAAAATTATTTAAACTGATTAATTGTCTCCGTTTAATCATACTTAATGCCATCTTTATTTTTATCGTCTTGTTGATTGTTGTTTCATTCAACGAAACAGAAGAAAAAATCTATGTTGCAGATAACTCTTATCTGCAAATAAACTTAAATGGTTATATCGTAGAACAAAGGCAACCTGCAGATCTTTCTCAAAAAATAACAAATCAGCTAACCGGTACTGAACAAGAGCAAATACAAGAATTCGAAACACAAGCGCTAATTAATACAATTCAGCATGCACAACATGATGATAAAATTACTGGGCTGGTGTTAGAACTTAGCGGGTTAAGATCAGCAAGTTTAGATCAACTTTCGGATATTGGTGATGCAATCAATGAATTCAAAAAGTCAGGTAAGCCAGTTTACGCTTATGCAGATAATTATAGCCAAACGCAATATTATTTAGCCGCCTATGCTGACCATATAACTCTTGCTCCCAATGGGTTAGTGATCCTGCAAGGTTACGCAGTTAATCGTTTGTATTTTAAAGATTTACTAGATGAGCTATTGATCACACCGCATATTTTCAAAGTCGGCACTTATAAATCTTTTGTTGAACCATTTACTGAAACAAAAATGTCTCAATACAGTAAAGATGCAAACAAACATTGGTTGGACCAATTATGGCAGGGTTATATCGATACAGTGCTATTACAAAGAAATAATATTGACTCATTAAGTGCACAATCCATCAACCCAAGTTTAGATCAACTTAAACAACAATTACGTACAGTTTCTGGCGACGGAGCCCTGTATGCAATGAGCGTAGGTTTAGTAGATGAACTTGCCTATCATGAGCAGTTTATTGCTAACCTGACGCTCAAAGCAGAAACAAAGTCTAAACCGCTAAATCGTATTGATTACAACCACTACGCATCAAGCTTACCTCCAATTTATACGTTTACCGGTAGTAACAATCAAATCGCTGTTATTCATGGTTCTGGAGAAATAGTGTCAGGCACTAGTGATGCAACAACGATTGCAGATAAAAGTTTTAATACATTATTAAAACAAGCACGCTTAAATAAACAGATAAAGGCCGTTGTTATTAGACTGGATACACCCGGTGGTAGTGCATCCGCTTCAGAGCTGATACGTCAACAAATACTTGCATTAAAAAAACAGGGAAAAACTGTCGTTGTCTCAATGGGGTCAGTGACCGCTTCAGGTGGTTATTGGATAGCCTCTGCTGCCGATAAAATAATTGCTTCCCCAACTACATTGACGGGATCGATTGGTATATTTGGTATGTTTGCCACTATTGATAAAACCTTAAATAAAATAGGCATTCATCAAGATGGTGTCTCAACTAGCCCTTTATCTGACGTTGGTATAACTCAACCACTTAACCCTCAATTAGCTGAAATTTTTCAGATAGGCATCGAACACGGCTATCAAAGCTTTTTAGAGGTAGTAGCGGATGGGCGAGATATGACCAAGCAGGAAGTAGATAAAGTTGCTCAGGGTCGAGTATGGACAGGTGTGGATGCACTACAACTAGGCTTGGTTGATGAATTGGGAAATTTACAAACTGCGATCAACTCAGCAGCACAATTAGCGTCGTTAAGTGAATATGATATTGTATCAATCCAACCTGAGATATCACCAAAGCAGTTATTTATTAATAAATTACTATCGCAGTCGATTAGCTTTTTACCGTCAACGATCATGCAATCTTCGCCTTTAATTGAGGCTTTTCTTCGTTTAGAAAAACAAAGCAACTTCATTACCCGCTTAAATGATCCAAAGAATCATTTTATTTACTGTACCCAATGTAGAATAGAATAAACTTAAATTTACCTCACCATTACTTAATACAATAATGGTGAGGCAAGTATTTTAACCCCAAAGCCAGTCAAAATAGTTAAGCTTTATTAATTTTCGCTAAAGTGTTTACCTGCTTTAATACTTGATCACAAATTTGATGCGTGATCAGGATATCCTCAGCAATTCTTTTATTAAATAAACCAACTTGCAGTTGCTCTAACCAATCTTCAATTAGTGAAACAAAGCCTCGCTTATATAGAGTTTGCTCCCAATCATTAAAAGATAAGCGTTTAAATTGTTGTTCTTGGTAAACTTCACCTTCATTTAGGTTATCTACCTGCCAACTGCTTCCTTTACTTGTTACCAATAACCGCTCTTGATTGATTCCTGCAATACGGTTCATATTGGCATTCAAAATTGAAAATTGGCTCTGCCATGATATTTGTAAATTGGCTAGTAAATCAGATTCAAATTGAGCCATCACATTTATATGTTTGGGATAAAAATCAGACTCGCAATCTAAATAACGTACAGTATCAATAACATGAATAAAGTCGTCAAAAATAAATGTTTCAGCAAAAGCGGGTAGGTTAAATCTGTTTTTTTGTACTGTAATATCTTTATTTACAGTCATATTTTCACTTAATGAAGATTTAATTTCCTGTACCAGTGGCGAATAACGCCGATTAAATCCAACATAGATTAAAACATTGTGTTGCTCTGCTAATTGTATTAATAAATTAACTTGCTGAATGTTATCGCTTAAAGGTTTATCTACATAGACTGCAATATTATGCTCAATAGCAAGCTTTGCGAGATGATAATGAGCAGATGTTGCGGCGTGGATCATTATCGCATCAGGTTTGCTTTTAAGTAACATCTGATAATCATCAAACACTTCTGCAATTCGATACTTATCTGCTAATAATGACAACGTGTCAATATTTCTAGAACAAAGTACGGGCGTTATTAGTGGATGTTGCGAAATGATCGGCAAGTATGCTTTTTGAGCAATATCACCTAGCCCAACCATCGCAATGCGTTTTTTAATTAGATTATTTTCGCTCATTAACAATTCCTATTAGTATTCACCAGCACTTTCAATAATAATGAGATAAAAATTATTGGGTCAGCTATGAAAAAACGTTTATATGCATTACAACATTATACAGAATCCGGTGATTTAAAGGCGCCTCCCATACTGTTATTTATTTTGTTATTCCTTTCTAGGACATGGGTATTATTAATTATCTCTGTCGCTTCACAACAAACAGGTAATACACTACTACAAATTTTTTATCCTGAAAAAAGTCATTTCTATTTAGGCTTATCAGTCGGCGTACTCCCAGTACTTATTTTTATTATTTCAGGACGTCGTCACGCACAGGACAAATGGGCAATACGTTGTTGGCCTTGGTGTTTCTTTCTTATTTTATTAACCACTTTCAGTGATTTAGCATTGCAGTTATATTATTTATATATGATGCATTTTACCTATTCAGTCGCTGCATCTTTACAAATAGTGTTGGTTACCTGGAGTTGTTTATATCTGTTCAAAAGTAAACAACTAAGAGATTGCTTTAACATTACAAATTAAAAATGCCTCAATAAAGTGAGGCATTTTATAATTTTGAAAGCGTTAAAAATAAATAAGTCGCATTAGAAATAAATAATGAAACTTTAAGAGTTTAGATTTAATGTAACTTTAGGCGTGGACGTAAAACACGGTTAATACGTTCAACTAAAGTCATTAAGCCAGTTCGAATATAACCATGTAATGCAACTTGGTGCATACGATATAAGGAAATATAGACAACACGAGCTAAACGCCCTTCTATCATCATAGAACCTTTCATTAAATTCCCCATTAAACTACCCACTGTACTGTAGTTACTTAGTGAAACTAATGAACCGTAATCAGTATATTTATAATCAACTAGTGGTTTATTATTCAATGTCGCTAAAATATTTTTACCCACTAACGATGCCATTTGATGAGCAGATTGGGCTCGAGGAGGAACAAAGCCACCACTTGGTAATGCACAACTTGCACAGTCACCAATCGCATAGATATCTTTATCTAAGGTAGTTTGCAATGTTTGTTTAACTATTAACTGGTTAATTCTATTGGTTTCTAAACCTGCCAATGATTTCATGTAATCAGGTGCTTTAATGCCTGCCGCCCATACGATCAGATCTGCTTTGATCAACTCACCAGATTTAGTTAACAACCCTTCAGAGTTTGCTTCAGTAACCATAGTATTAATACGTACATCTACACCTAGTTTTAGTAACTCTTGATGCGCTGATGCTGAAATACGTTTAGGTAAGGCAGGTAAAATACTATCACCCGCTTCTATTAAGCTAACATGTAAATCTGTACTTTTAATATGTGAGAACCCATAGCTAGAAACTTGTTTAAGTGAATTATATAGTTCCGCAGATAGCTCTACACCCGTTGCGCCAGCACCGATAATTGAAACATTTACAGATTTTGTTTCTTCAACCCCTAACTGCAGGTACTTGTTTAACATGCGATGATGGAATTTTTTGGCTTGTTGTGGACTGTCTAAGAAAATGCAATGTTCACGCACTCCTTTAGTATTAAAATCATTACTGACACTACCTAACGCCATCACTAAAATATCATATTCAACTTCACTAGCTGGTAATATCATAGTGCCTTCTTCATCTATCAAAGGGTCAATTGAAATAGTTTTTTTAACGCGGTCAAGATTACGCATTGCGCCAAGTTTGAAGTTAAAATGATGATTAGTTGCGTGAGCACGGTAACTTACCGCATCAATACCGTCATCTAACGAACCGGCTGCAACTTCATGTAAAAGAGGTTTCCACAGGTGAGTACTATTTTTATCCACTAGCGTGATATGCGCTTTTTGTTTACGCCCTAATTTATTGCCTAATTTAGTTGCTAACTCTAACCCGCCAGCACCACCACCAACTATTACTATTTTCTTCATAACCACCTCAATAATTTAATTTTTTTACAAAAAACAACTTATTTTGTGACAAAAAGTATTCTTTTGTAAAAAAACTGACCTAGATCTTATTATTAAGAATTTAAGGTTATAAAAAAAGGCGACTCAAGTCACCTTTTTTTATGGTTTGATTATCAATAATGTTACTTGAAAGCGATTTTAGTTGTAAAAAGTAAAATTTTTACCGTAAGAAGTGATTAACGCCTGTGGATATAATACTTATTGAGTAGACAAATCCTGTGCAAAATAACTACATATACCGTTTATTTATTAATCATCTTTGAATTTTTTAATTGTCTGAAGGTGGGCTGCAATATCAGAAAATTTATGACTTTGTTTATCATCAACAATAATAGGGTAATAATTCGATAACTCATAATCACTAATTTCGGTGTTTCTGACCAAATCCGTTGCAGATAAAATGCATAAACAATTAGGTTTATTTTGTTCTCTAAAGTCACTAGCACATTTAGTTGAGATATCTAAATATTCTTCAGGCCATTCAATACGGCCAACCATATTATCTTCAGGATGCAAATTTGGATTAAAAATAACTTGTTTAATACCGCATAAAAACCCTATACGTTCGCTCCAATATCCTCCTAAGCCTACACCACAAATAAGTGGAGATTTGTCATCACTATCTTGCACATGTTGATGTACCTCTTTAAGAATATGGCTCATATCATGCTTAGGATGAATAGTGCTGTAATGAACAAAACGAACATCTTGATCAATGAATTTTAATTGCATCACTTTCTCGTGATTACCAGGGCTCGTTGCATCAAAACCGTGTAAATATATGATCATTTTTAAATTCCGCCTTTATTATTCTTAACTGTTATTTAGCGATCTGTCTTTTGAGTCTACAAACATTGCCAACTTCATTTTATTTTTTGATAATAAATGGGCAAGTATTGTTATTATATTAGTAGTATAACTAAATCTCATTGTCAGTGCTTAAATTAAAACATTCTCTCAGTATAGGCACAGCAACTTTTAATCTAGTCTAAGTAAATTGTTAAAGAGTGCAAGCCTTGCTTAATACTAATTAGACTCGCTTAGCAGTATTTAACTTTGATCAGCAAATTCAAGTAGTAAGCGTCTATGTTCCAGCCAAGTTTGATTCTTTTGTAATGGCAATTTAAGTTTGCTTTTTTGTGCAAGTAACGACTGAATTAGTGGTTCATTATTTCTACTGTTAGTTAATGTTAATCCGTCTAAAATTTGCATTGCGGCAGGTGTGTCATTACACGCTAAAATAAGATCGCAACCGGCATTGATAGCACTTTTAGCTCTTGAAAGGTGATCTCCGACAAAACTAGCACCATGCATTGAAATATCATCACTAATTATTGCGCCTTTAAAGCCTAATTGCAGCTTCAAGATTTTCTGTAGCCAATATTCAGAAAATCCACAGGGTAAATCATCACATTGTGAATAAACAACATGTGAAGGCATGATCGCATCTAACTGACCGGCATTAATTAATTTGATGAAGGGTTGCATATCATTGTTAAATATTTCCGACTCACTGCGTTTATCAACGGGTAATGCAATATGAGAATCTGCTTTGACACTACCATGTCCGGGAAAATGCTTGCCAGTGCTTGCCATACCCGCTTCTCTCATTCCATCAATATAAGCACTCGCAATAATACTAACTTGATCATGATGTTTACTAAAACTACGCTCTCTAATTACATCGGAGATACCATTAATATCCAACACTGGAGCAAAGCTTAAATCAATATCACAGGCGATCAATTCACTGGCCATCACAAAAGCGCTGGCTTTTGCTAATTTAAGCGCTACTTGTAAATCATTTGATTGTGTTAATAGGTCTCCACATGCAGGTAACGATGTAAACCCTTCTCGAAAACGTTGCACTCGTCCACCTTCGTGATCAACAGCGATAATGATCTGATGTTTTGCATAAAAGCGGATTTGCTGCACGAGCTCTTTCAATTGTACACGGTTGTCAAAGTTACGGGTAAACAAAATGACACCCGCCACTAACGGGTGGGATAGATACTCTTGTTCTGAAGGTGTTAATGAGACCCCTTCCACATCCAAAATAATTGGTCGCATACTATTTTTATTCCAATTTAAAAAAGCCAGCAATGCTGGCTTGTTAGATACACAAATATAGGGTGATAACGCTAATGAGGTATGCTTTCTAGCATTTCACTCGATTAAGTTACTCAGCGAATTAAAATACTTAGTGTATCTGTTTAGCAGATTGATTTACAAAATATTATTTAATTCTTGCGAGTAATTTTTGTACCTCTTTTAATTTATCATCTGATGCAGTAGTTAATAACTTGTTTAAAATGTCCTTAGCCCCTTCTTTTTCATCTATTTCTAAATAGGCACGAGCCAAATCTAATTGTGCGGCTATACCATCATCATCACTGTCAAACTCAGTGAATGACTCTACCACATCCGGGAACTCATCAAGGCCAAACTCTAGATTGAAGTCTTCTTCATTTATCGCATCACCCCCACTACTTGTTAATAATGTGTCGATATCAATAAATTCATCATGCTTACTTTTATCTATTGTAGGTAATTCAACATCCTCATCAAAGGCACCTTGGCTTAATTGTTCTGCTAATGATTTGCCTTCACTGTCACTGTCCTGATCGTCTGATTCTTCGCTTACTTCATTATTATCTAGTTGATCACTTAATTGCTCTGCATCAGTCTGAGCTTCCTCTGCAGCATCTAACTCGGAAATACTTTGGTCAACACTTTTTAAAGTTGAAAGATCAACATTTTCAAATTCACTTAAATCATCGTCGATAATGTCATCTGTATTAATAGCTTCAGATGACTCAGCAACTGTCTCTTTCTCCGCTTCAGTTTCTTGATTGATGAGCTCTTCTATATCATCAACAGTTTCACTTACCGCTTCTGGTTTAACTTCTGCATCTGATTCAG
>NZ_KI519484.1:0-13479 GCF_000482725.1 Psychromonas arctica DSM 14288 | reverse complement strand
TTCAACTTGTTGACTGATTAGCTCGTCGATATCATCAACAGTTTCACTTTCCACTTCTGGTTTAACTTCTTCAGCTGATTCAACGACAGTCTCGTTTGCTGCTTCAACTTCTTGATTGATCAGTTCATCGATATCATCAACGGCTTCATTTACAACATCAGGTTTAGCTACTGCTTCTTGCTCTATTAGCGCATCGATATCATCAACGCCTTCACTTAAATCTTCAGGTTTAGCTTCTTCTTCTGTATTAGCGTCATTTATAGAAGGACCAATATCTTCTATAGCACTATCTGGGTCACTATCAACGTCTTCGGCAAGTTGTGTCTCCCATTCCGCCGCAAGGTCTAAATCTTCTTGGTTAATATTGGCATCTAATGAAAGATCAACTTCAGATAACTCGATAACCTCTTCTTTACCTTCAATTAGAGAATCGATGTCAAAATCTTCGCTATCAATTAAACCTGCGATTCCAAATGGGTCATCTTCACTAGTTTCCGGTTGCGTAAACTCATCAGTACTTTCAATCGATGAACTTTCTAGTTCAATGTCGTCAGAGCTCTTACTGTCAGTAACTTCGTTATCATCAAACGTCTCTCTATCAACAATATCGAAATCACTGTCACTTTCTGTAATAAGCTCACTTTCAGCTTCAGTTGATTGCTCTTGTTCAGTTTCGAGAGGAGTCACTACCGAAAGATCAGCATCTTCAGTGAAATCGATATCACTGCTAGTTTCTGTATTTAACGCATCTTCATTTACCGCATCTTCATCTAGATCATCTGTTAATAGGGAATCAAACTGTCCATCTTCCTCCATCAGAATAGAAGTAGACTCTGCAATCTCTTGCTCTCTTGACGCAAGCTCACGTTTAGATTTCAAACGTAAGATGATTAAGAAAATGGCAATCAAGAACAATAGAGGAGCCAAAATAGTTAACATTAAGCTAGAAATGGAACCAGTCATGGCCCGTAACATTTCATTTAATAAGCCAGGCCCACTAAAAGGAGGCTCTTCAAATGCCTCTATTTGTTGACGATATTGATCAATTATCGCCTGCAATTCTTTCTGTGTGGCAATATCTTCCTCTACTTGTTGTGCAAGGCTATTAACTTGATCTGTTAATGGTTGTAGTTTTAGTTTTAAACTTTGATTAGCTTCAGTGGCAACTATCAGTTGCTCATTCAATAATTGAAATTCTTTTTCTTGATCGGCTAGCAACTGGATTTTTGCTTCTAAAGCGGCGGCTTTATCTAGCGCCTCTTTTTTCAACTGGTCAATAATTTCAGGTTCAACAACCTCGGTTGACTCACTGTTAGTTTTATCATCATTCAGGTTTTCGTCAGTATTTTTAGTATCTACAATAACTGGTTCAACGGGAGCTGTTTCGATCACCTCTTTCAGAACAACAGGCTTTGTTACTTTTGGTGCAGGTTTACTGGGTCTTAATAATTGTTCCGCTTCTTTGTTTGTTTGTTGTGCTATGAATGCTTTACTAGGTATTGTGATCATCGATCTAGGAATAATTCTATTAATGTCACTTTGATAAAAAGCACTTGGATTTGCTTTGTATATTGCCACTAAAGTCTGAAATACAGACACGCTTGAATCAGGACGTAATTTTGACGCAATAGACCACAAAGTTTCTCGAGAAGAGATAGGTCCATATTTTGAAATTGCCAGAGAAGTATCCACTGTGGACGTAGTATTTGACGAAGGTGTTTTAATTGTTTCAGCGGGTTGTATTACTTGGTCTTCATCATTAGGACCAACTAAATCAACACCTTGTACAATAGGTACATTGAATAACAACGGAGAACAGAAAACCAGACTAAGCAAAATGCGCTTCATAAACGTTCCTTGTGAGGAAAAGCTGAATAATAATGATTATATAATAAACTAGGACAAGTAATAGAAGATGTTTAAAGCAAGTAATAAGGCTAGAATTGAGATCTAGCCCACTTTAACGTAATTACTACAACTTTATAGATAGGTAAAAGCTAATTTTTCCATTACTAACACTGCATTCGTTGCAATTCCGTAATGAACATTATCAGCACAAACCCACATATTAATACCAGCAGCATCACAGGTATCTTTACGTAAACGCCCCACGTGAACTTCAACATTTCCAACCACATCATCAATCATATTAGCGTAATCACCAACTGATTCTGATAATATAATATTGTCACTATGGTGTAGCGCGTTTGCAACTTCACTCAGCTCAACAGGATAATGGGTTACAATATGAACCGCTTGTGAACAACCATAAAACATTGGCACAACAACCTGTGTTGTCGATACCACCATTTCAGGATCATTGAGTAAGCGCCTTGTTTCAGCCATTAAACGTAGCTCAGAAAAAGCAATACCATCTTCATTAAACTCATCAATTTGTGGAACAACATTAAAAGCAATTTGTTGCTTAAATTTATGCTGCTCTACTCCTTTTGCATTCAATAATCGTGCCGTTTCTCCCGCCAATGCCGTGACACCAACTTTACCAATACAAGAAACTGATTGAAATCCTGCAACAGTGACACGTTTAATACCTACTTCTTGATGGATTTGTTTAATAGCCAGTGTTAATTGTGCTGTTTCAGGGCTTGGGATCGCAATAATATTTGATTCACCATAACGAGCTATTTCATCTTCATTAATCCCCATTTGTACTAATGGCACAGATGGATCTTCTAAGTAATAACCACTGATATCAATTACGACACAATGCTCTTTGGCTACTGGTATCCATTGCATTGCCACATCACGGTCAGAAACAAATAAAGCAATATCCACTTGTTCCCAATCAAAAGATTCTATTTCAATAACATCAACAGGCTTGCCTGAATACATCACTGAGTTTGTATCACATTCACCAATACTAAGAGGGAACAGGTTATTAATTGGGAAGTCTCGTTTTAAAAGTACTTCCAGTGTTGCTTCTATACAACCATCAATTTCACCAATGAGTGCAATGTTATATTCTTTGTTCATGTCTACCTTTTATTTTTATTTACTGTAAATCCGGTTCTGTTTAAATCAATTGCTTTTGAACTAGGATTAATAGGATCTATTAAAGTAATTGATAATGTAGATAATTCCCTACGTTCAGGATAATTTTTCCGCATTTGATCAAAGCCATTCAGATCATTTACTTTTGCTCTAAATAACGCATCATCTCTGCGCACATCATATATTAAATGTACTAAAGATTTTAATAATTCTGCATTAATGTTATTCGAAATAGTTATGTCGGTAATATTTGCTTTAGCTTTAAAATCAATACTATTTAAAGTTGTCGGTAGATTCAAATGTTGGTTAAGTGATTGGTATAACATTTCAGTACCTCGTACACGACCATCTAAGCTATAACCGGCTATGTGTGGCGTTGCAAGTTCAACATAAGGTAATAATGCTTTTTCGATATTAGGTTCATTTTCCCACACATCCAATACTAATATGGGGGCTTTTTCTTCTTGTGCAAGAGATAATAGAGCTTTATTATCAACTACTTCGCCACGGCAAGCATTGATTAAAATTTGATTGCAGTTTAATTTCTGCAGTATTTCATGGTCAAATAGATGAAATGTTTTATACTCACCGCGCATGGTTTTTGGCACATGTAGAGAGATAATATCAGCAGCGAGAACGTCATCAAAATCACAAAAAGCCCTTTGGTCGCCAGCGGCTTGTAATGGTGGATCATACAATTTACAAGTCACACCAACTGCTGTTAAGCACTCGTAAACAGCACTACCAGTATTGCCTGCACCAACAATCGCCACTGTTTTGTCATTTAACACAAACTGTTTATGCTCTGCTAAAATTAAAAGCGCACTAAGTACATATTCCGCGACCGAAATTTTATTACAGCCCGGCGCACTACTAAAACTAATATTACGTTGTTTTAAATAAGCTTGGTCAATATGATCTGTACCGATAGTTGCAGTACCCACAAACTGAATACGCTCGTTCAAAGCGAGTAAGCTTTCATTCACCTTAGTAATTGAGCGTACTAACAAGATATCGGCATCTTTTAACTGTTCTGCAGTTACATCTCGGCCTGAGAAAGTAATGACTTCCCCAAAACTGTCAAAGAAATCTTTGCCATGCGGCATATTTTCGTCAATATAAATTTTCATATTTATTTAACCAATTTAATTTGTACAAATCATATATTATATTCAAGTAACCAGTATTCGTTTCAACTTTTCAAAAGGATTACTTATAACAACCACTTTTAGCTCTTAAGTTAAATGATCTTAATGACGTATCAGCAAAAACCACGTAAAGCTTAAGTGCTTTAACAAACCAGTAAAACAAAAAAAGGAGCCTAAGCTCCTTTTTTAATTACAATATTAAACTTTATTGATAACGTTTAAAGATTAATGTTGCGTTTGTTCCACCGAAACCAAAGCTATTAGACATAACAATATCTAGTTTAGCAGCTTCTGATTTGTTTTTAACGATTGGAAGGTTAAGCGCTTTCTCATCGACTTCTTCAATATTACAAGAAGGAGAAATAAAGTCATTTTCCATCATTAATAAACTATAAATTGCTTCATGAACACCGGCCGCACCTAATGAGTGCCCTGTTTGTGATTTAGTAGCACTGATTTTTGGCGCATTATCACCAAAAACAATATTGATCGCTTCTAACTCTTTTACATCACCAACAGGCGTTGATGTACCATGTGTATTCAAGTAGTCAACTTTGCCTTCAACGGTAGCTAGTGCTTGTTGCATACAACGTACCGCACCTTCACCAGAAGGAGCAACCATATCGTAACCATCTGACGTTGCACCGTAACCAACGATTTCAGCATATATTTTAGCGCCACGAGCTAAAGCATGCTCTAACTCTTCAACAACAACCATACCGCCGCCGCCAGAAATAACAAAACCATCACGTTTTGAATCATAAGTACGAGATGCTTTATCTGGAGTTTCATTGTATTTGCTTGAAAGTGCGCCCATTGCGTCAAACTCACAAGCCATAGTCCAATCTAATTCTTCACCACCACCGGCAAAAACAATATCTTGCTTACCAAGTTGGATCTGTTCAAGGGCATGACCAATACAATGTGAACTTGTCGCACATGCAGAGCTCATTGAATAATTGATCCCTTTAATTTTGAAAGGTGTTGCTACACAAGCTGAAGTTGTGCTCGCCATCGTACGCGGTACCATATAAGGACCAACGCGACGAACCCCTTTGTCTTTCATAATTTGGCATGCATCGACTTGGTTTTTTGAAGAACCACCGCCAGAGCCTGCTACTAAACCAGTACGTACATTAGAAACCATGTCTTCTGGTAATTGTGCATCAGCAATTGCTTGTTGCATTGAAAGATAAGTATATGCCGCAGCATCACCCATGAAACGCATTACTTTACGGTCAATATGCTCTGAAGGATTGATTTTTAAATCACCCCAAACTTGGCTACGCATTCCAACTTCTTTGAATTGTTCAGAAAATGTAATGCCTGACTTGCCACTTTTAAGTGATGCTAATACTTCTTCTTTATTGTTACCAATACTAGAAACAATACCGATACCTGTAATTACTGCTCTTTTCATTATTAAGCCTTTATTGCTTGAGGGACTAATTATATGATCATCAAAAGTTAACCAATTTTCTTAAATCAACCTGACTGTTATGAAATATGATCGCATATATAGAGGAATATAACTTGTCTCAAGCCAAAAACAATATAATTAAGCATGCACAACTTAACTGGTCAGATCAGTCCGAGCCATATTCGACTATGTTTGATGATATCTATTTTAATAATAATCAAGGTCACTGCGAATCTCAATATGTTTTTTTTGAAGGCAACGATTTAGCTCAAAGATGGGGTAATTTTAAACAAAAACAGTTCTGTATCGTAGAAACTGGCTTTGGTTCGGGTCTCAATTTTGTTAATAGCGCACAACAGTTCATCAATTTTAGAAAAAATAATATAGACAAACCACTGCAACGTTTACATTTTATTAGCTTTGAAAAATACCCGCTTACTAGCAATGATATCCAGTTAAGCCTGCAAAAATTGCCACAATTTAGCGAATTACTTGACTCGCTTGTGGTGCAATATCCGATGCCACTGCTCGGATGTCATCGATTATTCTTTGATGGTGGTAATATTATTTTGGATTTATGGTTTGGTGATATTAATAAACAAATAGACAATCTGAGTAACGAGCACAATGGTATTGCAGATGCTTGGTATCTTGATGGTTTTAACCCCAATACCAATCCGGATATGTGGCATCTAATATTATTTAAAAAAATGGTGGCGCTATCTAAACCACAAGCAACATTAGCCACCTTTACTGCGGCAGGCTTTGTAAGAAGAGCGTTAAATGAAGCCGGTTTTACTATGCTAAAACGTAAAGGTTACGGAAAAAAACGTGAAATGCTAGTAGGACAACTACCTGAAAGCACCTCTATAGATGGCCATGCTATTAACCCAATTGATGACCGTCGAACGATCATAAAAGAAGCGATTAAAACGGTACCTAACGTAGTAAATGACATAGCCATCATTGGTGGTGGTATTGCTGGATTATGCACAGCACTTGCATTAGCAAAACGCGATCACAAGGTAACAGTTTATTGTTCGGATAAAACACTAGGCAGTGGAGCATCAGGTAATTTACAAGGAGCCTTATATCCTCTTTTGAATGAACGGCATGATGCACTCGGGCAATTATTCAGTAATGCCTACCAGTTCGCGTTAAATTTTTACCAAGATATTAATCAACGTCACCCTTTTGCACATCAGTTTAATGGCTTAATTCAGCTCGCATACGACTCAAGTTCGACTAAGAAATTACAAAAAATAAAAACGGCAGGTTTACCTGAACAATTAGTACATTGGATAGATGCAAACTCAACAAACCAATTAGCTGGTGTCGAAATTGACCACCCTGCTTTATATTATCCTCGAGCAGGATGGTTAAGTCCTCGCCAATTAATAATTTCGTTAGCACACTTGTTAGCTGAATATGACAATGTCACTATTCATTGCGATCATCATATCGAGCAGATTTACTATGACCAAGATGCAAAAAATAAAAATAATGATCAATGGATATTAAAAAGAAAGCTGCCAAGTACTTCAACAAACACCTCAGCTAAAGATATGATAGATTTGTCAATACACGCGATGGCTCATCAAAACCAAACAGAAAGTGCTACAGAGAATACAGGTATTTTTAAGCATCAAACTCTGGTTATTGCGGCGGGCTTTGATTCACTTAACTTTCAACAGTGTCGAGCCGTCCCCCTATCCGCTGCACGTGGCCAAGTCAGCCATATCGAGTCGACGCCTGAACTTACTGCATTAAAACGAACCCTGTGTCATGAAGGCTATTTAACACCAGCAATAGCAGTCCAACATTGTATGGGAGCTACATTTAAGCGCCATGATAGTGATACGGCGTATCGTGAAACAGAGCAAAACGATAACCACCAAAAATTAAAAAAGTGTATTTCAGACAAAACATGGGTAGATAATATTGTGTTAAATGATCAAGCTCATACAGCCATTCGCTGTACAACCCGAGATCATTTCCCCTATGTAGGTGAATTAACCGATTATGATAGTCTTAAAAAAAGTTATGAAATGAATGGGTCTATCAACTACCCTATAGCATCGTTACCTAATGCTTACTTATTAACAGGTTTAGGTTCTCGAGGTTTATGTAGCGCCCCTTTATTAGCAGAGATTTTAGCAAGCAAAATAAATAAAGAAAGCTTACCTGTAGCAAAGTATATTGATGAAAAAATGAAAATACCGCGTCAATGGTTAAGTTATATAAACAAAAACAAACCGTTAAAGTCTTAAAACGAGCTAATTTTGATCAAAATTAACAGTATTTAGCGGTCAGTTTAGGATTGGACTTTGTTAAAGTCAGAATATACGGTAACCTACGCCTCCGGTTTAAGGGTTGATTAAATTGGTCCTTTTTGAAGCATTAATGAGAAAAATTACAACTTAATGAAATATTCCCGCGTTTATATCAATAGTATGGCTTATGAATTAGCCCCAGAAGTCGTTTCAAGTAAAGATTTAGAAGCTCGTCTTGCGCCTTTATATCAAAAGTTACGTATACCAGCTGGTCAACTTGCTGCCTTAACGGGCATTGAAGATAGACGTTGGTGGCCAAGTGATCATCGGTTATCGGATGGTGCCATCGAAGCAGCAAAAAAGTCATTAAATGAAACAGGCATTAATGTAGAAGATATTGGTGCAGTTGTTTATACGGGAGTATGTCGCGACCAACATGAGCCAGCGACAGCTTGTCGTATCGCTGCAGAAATTGGTGTTAATAAGAGTACCGCTATTTACGATATTAGTAACGCATGTTTAGGTGTGTTATCGGGTATTTTAGACATCGCAAACCGCATTGAATTAGGCCAAATCAAAGCCGGTTTAGTTGTGTCTTGCGAATCTGCACGGCATATTGTTGATATCACTATCGACAATATGATATCCAATCCTACCATTCAAAATTTTTCACAGTCGCTGGCAACGTTAACTGGTGGCTCTGGTGCTGTTGCAGTATTGCTGACGGATGGTTCATTGCAGTTAGATAATCAACGTCAACACAAACTATTAGGTGCTAGCCACCTTTCTGCTCCACAACATCATGATTTATGTAAATGGGGTTTACAAGAAGTTGGTCTTAAATTACATCGAGAGTTTATGCGTACCAATGCAGTCCCATTACTGAAAGAAGGTGTCGCCTTAGCGTTTGATACTTGGCAACATTTTTTAACGCAGCAACAATGGACAGTAGATAGTGTCGATAAAGTAATTTGTCATCAAGTAGGTTCTGCAAATCAAAAACAGGTCCTTGCTGCGTTAAATATTCCCGTTGGAAAAGAATTTCCGACTTATCAATACCTCGGTAACATGGGAACCGTTTCACTGCCCGTTACCGCTGCATTAGCAGATGAACAAGGGTTTCTACAAAAAGGTGACAATGTCAGCTTCTTAGGAATAGGCAGTGGTTTGAATTGTATGATGCTTGGATTGGAGTGGTAACATGAGTCTTGATAATTTATTGCCATTCAAACGCAATTTTTTAGACCTAAATGGTCAAAAATACCATTACATAAATGAAGGTTCTGGCGAGCCAGTTGTGATGGTACATGGTAACCCTAGTTGGTCATTCTATTACCGAAATTTGGTAAGCGCGTTAAGTTCAAACTATCAATGTATCGTACCGGATCATATCGGTTGTGGCTTATCAGATAAACCATTAGATAAAGACTATGACTATACATTGGCACAACGTATCGATGACCTTGAAACCTTACTGGATAGCCTAGATATAAAAGAAAATATTACCTTAGTCGTACATGACTGGGGAGGCATGATCGGAATGGGTTATGCAGCACGTCACCCAGAGCGAATTAAACGTTTAGTTATTTTAAATACGGCCGCGTTTAATTTACCTAAGTCGAAAAAATTTCCAATCCCATTATGGATTTGTAGAAATACGTACTTAGGCACAGTACTTGTACGTGGTTTTAATGCCTTCTCGTCAGTAGCTTCATACGTAGGTGTAAAACGCAATAAAATGCCTAATGAAATTCGTAAAGCCTATGTTGCGCCTTTTAACTCCTGGAAAAATCGTATTTCAACACTTCGATTTGTACAAGATATTCCTTTATTACCGCATCACCGCAACTACCAGTTAGTAGAAAGTATTGATGCAGGTTTGCAACAATTTCAGAATGTTCCGACTGTCATTTGTTGGGGATTACAGGATTTTGTTTTTGATAAATACTTTTTAAGTGTTTGGAAACAAAAAATGCCACACGCACAGGTGCACGAGTTCGCAGACTGCGGTCATTATATTCTTGAAGACGCAAGTCGTGAAGTAATCGATATAGTGAAAACATTTATGAGTAAGAACACATAAATGTCCAATGCACGTAAACCACAAAAAATATCCAATAAAAACCAAAATAACAAACAAGGGAACTTGTGCCGACACTTAGTGACAGCATCAAAAAAGTTTCCTGAAAATCTTGCGGTTAGTGTACAAAAAAAGACGATAAAAGGGTTAACTTATCAACAGCTAACCTTTGCTGAATTACATCAACAAAGCGATGATATCGCCTATGCACTAAATCAATGGGGTCTTAAAGCAGGCGACAAAGCAGTACTTATGGTTACCCCAAGTATCGCATTTTTTAACCTTACCTTTGCTCTTTTTAAAGCAGGTATTATTCCCATTTTAGTTGATCCAGGAATGGGAGTTAACAACCTCAAGCAATGCTTTGAAGAGTCACAACCTGATGCTTTTATCGGCATCCCCAAAGCACACCTTGCAAGATTGATTTTTTCATGGGGTAAGCAAACCATTAAACATATTATTAATGTTAATGGTCCGGCTATTTTTGGTGGTATTCAACTATCAAGTATATTAAAAAAATACCCTCGCGCTAAACACTACTCAATACAGCAACTTAATCCCCATCAGTTGGCTGCTATTTTATTTACCAGCGGTAGCACTGGAACCCCTAAAGGGGTGGTTTATAGCCATAGCATGTTCGAGGCGCAAATCAGCGTATTGAAAAATGATTACAAAATTCAACCGGGTGAAGCGGACTTAGCGACATTTCCTCTATTCTCACTATTTGGTCCTGCATTAGGAATGGCATCTATTGTGCCAGATATGGATGCCAGCCAACCAATTAAAGCCAACCCAAACTATATTTTTGCCGCTATTGAAAAGTATCAATGTAGCAACCTATTTGCGAACCCGGCTTTATTAGACGTATTAGGCCAAGCAGGACAAAAACAACAGCACACTTTGTCTAGCATTAAACGTGTTATTTCCGCAGGAGCACCTGCTTCTTTAGACGCAATTAATCTATTTAGCCGAATGTTAAGCGGTGATGCTGAGGTGATTAACTCCTATGGCGCGACAGAATCATTACCTATAAGTAAAATCGGTAGTCAGCAATTATTAACCACCACTAACATTACCGAACAAGGTGGTGGCATTTGTGTGGGCCATGCTATTGAACATGTAGACATAAAAATTATTAAGAACACTGAGCAAAATATAAATACATGGCACCAACAGTTAATATTAGCCCCCTTTGAAATAGGTGAGATTGTAGTAAAAGGTCCGCAAGTAAGTGCCGCTTATTACCATCGTCAGCAAGCAACAAAACAAGCTAAAATTAAAGATGGTAACGGTGTACGTCACCGTATGGGTGATTTAGGTTATCTGGACGACCAAGGTAAATTATGGATGTGTGGTCGCAAAGCCCATCAAGTTTTATCTAATCACCTAGCGTACAATAAACCTTATTATTCTATTCCTTGTGAACGAATATTTAATACACATAAAAGTATTAAACGAAGTGCACTAGTGACGGTTGTTATAGATAGAAAAGTCACTCCCGCTATTTGCATCGAAGTTGAAAGTAGTAATACTTATGATTCATCTCGTTTATTTCCTGAATTACAAGAAATAGCTAAACAACACACACAAACACAAGGTATTGAGCTTTTTTATATTCATAACAAATTTCCAATGGATATTCGGCATAATGCTAAGATATTCAGAGAAAAACTGGCGATATGGGCACAGCAACAAATTGAGTAAATTCTATATGGTTCACATAGCCAAGTACTAACTACAACGAGATAAATTATGGCGATAACTCCCCTTCTCTTTTCTGATCTTCACCCTCAGCAACAGTCCATTTTGTCTAAACTCAGTAAGCAAGTTGATTGTATATTCGTTACTGGTGCAGGTGGATTTTTAGGGACGGCATTATGTCGTTATTTACGCGCAGCGAATATTAACGTAGTTGGATTTTGTCGTGGACATTACCCACATTTACAAGCTCTTGGTATAACATTAATTCAAGGTGACTTACAGGATAAACAATCGTTGATTGATGCAATGCAAGGTTGCTCGATTGTATTTCATGTTGCTTCAAAAGCTGGTGTATGGGGAGATAAAAAAAGTTACTTCACACCCAATGTACTGGGTACAGAGAATGTTATTGAAGCATGCCGAATAAACAATATTAAGCGACTAGTTTATACCAGTACACCCAGTGTCACTTTTAGTGGCGAAGATGAAACTAACATTGATGAATCGCAGCCCTACGCAAAACAATTCCTTAATTTTTATGGCCTATCGAAAGCCGTCGCTGAACAGAAAGTACTACAACAAAATACAGCAAATTTAAAAACAGTTGCCTTAAGGCCACATCTTATTTGGGGGCCATACGATCCGCATTTAGTGCCTAGAGTAATTGAGCGTGCTAAAGCAGGTAAGTTAAAACTAGTAGGTAAGATAGATAAATTGGTGGATACTATTTATATTGATAATGCCGTTTATGGGCATCTGCTTGCTGCAGTAGAATTGAATAAAGAAAACTCACAGTGTGCGGGAAAAGCTTACTTTTTAAGTAACGATGAGCCTATTTTAATGGCGACTATGCTCAATAAAATATTATCAGCAGCAAATTTACCGAAAGTCACCGCTAGAATATCGAGTCACCTCGCTTACTTAGTTGGCACTCTATTAGAATGGTGGTACTTACGCACCAGCAACACCAATGAACCAATCATGACGCGCTTTGTAGCAAAGCAGCTATCCACCAGCCATTACTTTAATATAAGTGCCGCAAAACAAGATTTTAACTACCAAGCATTAGTGTCAATAGATCAAGGGATGGTGCAATTAAAAGCGTACTTAGGAACAAATAAGTAGCCGTCAATTAGCTTTCTGCCATCACAACCCTATATAGTCTTGCTGTAGATAAACTAGTAAATCCCGTCTTTGAGCTCTAACTGCGTTAAATATAAGCGCATTTCAAACTCTAATTGATGATAATCCGGCAACATATGCTCACACAACTGATAGAAAGCTTTATCATGATTTTTCTCACGAATATGGCTCAATTCATGAACCACAATCATCTCTAAAAATGGTTCAGGTGCAACTTTAAAAACGTCACTCACTCGGATTTCATTTTTACTTTTTAATTTACTACCCTGCACTCTTGAAACAAAAGTATGTAAACCCAGTGCGTTGTTCACTACGTGAATTTTTTTATCATAAATGATTTTACTAAGCGGCGATGACTTACGTAAATAGCGGTTTTTAATATCCATTACATAATCACGCAATAATTTATCGTTATTAATATTATGTTGATGGGGGTATTTTTTGAACAAAAATTCCCCTAATTTATCTTGATCAAGTAGGGTCTGTATTTGAGTTTGCACCTGATGCGAATACGCAGAAAGGTACTTAAGTGACTCGGGTTGCTTTAATGATTTAGACATAATTACATCTTGAGATAAATAATAAATGAAATTATAACTTATTTATTATGTAACTACTCAGCAGGGATAAAAATATTAGGTAGCATGCCATTCAACAATAGCGTTAAAGCAGTAGAGCCACTTACTCCCTGCTTTTTACAGC
>NZ_AXWP01000030.1 GCF_000482725.1 Psychromonas arctica DSM 14288 | reverse complement strand
GCGCTGTGGTACCACCTGATCCCATGCCGAACTCAGAAGTGAAACGCAGCTGCGCCGATGATAGTGTGGGGTCTCCCCATGCGAAAGTAGGTCATTATCAGATCCCCATTTGCTGATATGGCTCAGTTGGTAGAGCGCACCCTTGGTAAGGGTGAGGTCGGCGGTTCAAATCCGCCTATCAGCACCACATCTAAATTCCTCAAGTTTATTAACATCCCATAACGTCTTTTATATCCATTAATATACAATGCTTTACGAGCTATTCTTAACTTTGTAGTCCAATAAGGTCCTAAAGTGTTCAGTGACAACCTAGATTAAAAGTAATACCATAAGTAATACCGCTCATTTGATTGGATAACTGGTATTACTTATGGCTAAAACTACACCTCTTACTGATACACAAATTAAACAAACTAAACCTTCTGAAAAAGTTATTACTTTGTCGGATGGTGGTGGTTTGCAACTACGTATCAAGCCCAATGGTTCTAAGCTTTGGCAGTTACGCTTTAATAAACCTATTGATAAAAAACCAGCTTTAATGGGACTTGGTGCATATCCATCTGTTACTTTAGGGCAAGCTCGTAAACTACGTGACTCAGCGAAAGAGTTATTGGTTCAAGGAATTAATCCAAAAGAACACAGAGATGAAGAAAGTTTAGTTAAAGAGCGAATACACAAAAATACTTTTGATGTAGTTGTTCAAGAATGGTTAGTATTGAAAAAGTCAGAAGTTCAAGAAAGTACACTTAAAACAATTGAAACAACATTAACAAACCATATCCTTCCACATTTAGGTTCATTGCCAATTACGGCTATTACAGCTCCTATAGCGATCAAAGCATTAAGACCAATCGAAGCTAAAGGCAACCTTGAGGTTATTGCTAGAGCTTGTCAGTATTTAAATCAGATTATGCGCTATGCCACAAATCACGGAATAATCCACTCTAATCCCCTTGCTGGTATTAAAGAGGTGTTCATGGCTAATAAAGTGACAAACAATCCTCATGTCCCCCCTGAAGAGCTTCCTAAGCTGCTTTTATCTATAGCTACAGCTAACATCAAAAAAGTAACTAGAAATTTAATTTTATGGCAATTACATACGATGACGAGACCTGCCGAAGCAGCTCTCGCTAAATGGGATGAGATTGATTACAACAATAAGCTATGGATTGTACCTGCGAATAGAATGAAGACTGGGAGCGAACATAAAATACCTTTAACAAAACAAACACTATCGCTTCTACATGACTGTAAACTAATTTCAATTTTTTCACCTTATATCTTTCCAGCTGATCGAGACCCAACTTCTCATGCTAATAAAGCAAGTGCGAACATGGCATTAAAGCGTATGGGTTATCAAGGTAAGCAAACAGCTCATGGCTTACGCGGTTTAGCAAGAACGACACTTAGTGATCAAGGCTTTGCTTATGAGCCTTCTGAAGCTTGTTTATCGCATAAGGTAGGTAACTCCGTGAGCCAATCTTATAATCATTCAACTTACTTAAATCAACGCATAGATATTATGGCTTGGTGGAGTAAACATATAGAGGAACTCTCTATTGCAGATGGTTTATATCATGAAAGAGATCTTTCTGTTTTGGTTGGTAGAGTTTAATCATATCAAATGCCATTTAAATACAAATAATTACCACTATAAACTCTATATTCAATATTGATGTGGCTAAGTATTATTGGGCAACAAACCTTCAGTATTCTGAGTCGTAAAGGGGCATATAGAATGCAGGACTTAAGGGAAGTATTGAAAAAGCAATAGAAATGATATTTCACTTATTAAATAAAAGGCTTCTATTTTTTAGGGGTAAATTAAACAACTAAAAACTATGTTATAAAACACAGACATCATTAGTAGAGTGATGATATTATTTCGTAAATATAATAAATCCTATAATTATTTTCGGTAGTAACAAGAAGGGCTTATATGCCAACATCATACGAACATCAACTTGATACTCTACTAGAGAGATTTAACTTTCATTTTACCAAAAATCAGATTAAGGAAGTGATACCGATTACATCTCGGTCAAAGGATCTATTCAAGAATGATGTGCTGACTGTTATTGCCGATAATCAATGCTTAAAAAGCAAAATTAATGAGCTAGGGTTGCTAGCTTTGCAGTTAGACACTCGGCAAGTTGAAATATTCGACATTACTGTTAATGCTACTAAGTCTGCTTTGGATTCACTGTTTACGGAAGTTCAACTCACAACTGAAGCCCTGATCAACGATGCATTCCCATTTCCGATCGAAGATAAATCAAAACTTACTGTTCTTAGAGCAGGCACTGTCTACCCTATCTTGGCGGATACTGTAGCCATGGGCACCGACCTATATAATCGATTAGTGGTTTGCACTGTAATTGATAAAGAGGTTGAAGAATCAGTTCCAGTAGAACACCTTTCGCAAACAGGTCTGCAACACCGGAACAGCCATACTACCTACACGATGAAGCGCCAAGTTCGTACCCAGTTATTTCATGCAGTTTACTGGTGTTGCAATCTTTCTAAGCTAATATTATCTGTAGATCGAAATACATTATCTTTGACTGTCACCCAAGAGCAGCTATTTGTTTTGAGACGTTTTTTGATGGCAAAACGTGTAGATCCTGGCATTGCAACTAACGTATTTGGTGTTATCGAGCCATTATACAATGCGGCCGATGGCTATGTTACAAAGCTTGGTCATGTAACGACTGATGGTAACCCTGTACGTATTCCACTTAAGGGCAACCAAAAGTGTCTTAAGGAAGACCATTACCACAAAGCTGGTGAAGGTGGCGGTCACGTTCAAGCGAAGTTTGCAGTAGCAAAGAAATGGGTGTTCAAGATTGATGATTCATCTCGAACTGTAGACATTGAAGTTGGACTAATGGGGCAGCCAAAAATGCTAGATACTGCTCAACCATTGAGTGATTTTTCGATCAATAAATCAAAAAGACTCGAAGACTTGAGTTTTGCGATTGATAAAGTATTGTCCCTCGTCCCGAATTCATAATAACTCGGCTAAAAAATGAATAATGTAGCTCAAGTGAAAGAATTGTTGGAGAAACTGGTGAGGTCAACAGACTCACCAGTTTATGCTGTTTGCGATCAAATAGTTTCTTACCTAGAGCACCATCCACAGCAACGGAATTTAACCATTGGTGGCTTACGAGCTGCATTGAATCGTTCAGATCAAGATGATAATGTGTTAATACAGAGTGCATTTACGTTGGTAAGTCACCCATTCCAAGCACTTGAAGTTCGTTACAAGCTTTACGATAAAGAAATTGAAGATGTATTAGAAGAGCTAAACCATTCTACATACATGCAAGCCGTATCAGAACAGCATTTTATTGATGATGAAGGTAATGATATTGCAATTGATGACCTTAATGCTCGAGTTTTCCCATACTTTATTAACCTCTTTAGGTTGTGTGAAGAGATGGAAGTTCAAGCTTCAATAAAGGTGTCCTAATGTCAGAACTTATAAATGTGCTTATTCCTTCTGGTAACAGTATGAAAGATTTACTGGCCATTGCCGTAGAGTTGGAGGAAATGCTTAATCGTAGAACACCTGCATCTTACAATGTGTTTGTAAATCAAATAGACAAAGACCTTAACAACATAATTAGTGTTACAGAGTCTGGGAGACAGCATCACTTAGAAAAAGGCGAGGATGCAATTACAGAGCATATCATTGTACAGTTAAAGCGTGATTACTCATCTGTGCATCACGATGCCCAGCACGGTGGCCATTGCGACATTTACATTGAAACTAAAGGTTCCGATGGAAGTCTGTACAAGTGGATTATGGAAGCCAAACTTTGGAAGGGCTTTGAATATGTCTACAGTGGCTTAAATAATCAATTACTCGGTAGTTATGCCGTAGGTGGTGTAAATAATTGTAAAGGGGGGATTATTTTCTATTCTCAGATTGCGAGCGGTGCATCGTATGCGATGAAAGAATGGTATCAAGGCTTAGAAGCTAAAGGTTTTGTAATTAATAATAAACGTGAAGATAGCTTGAGGTTTGATACTGCACATAAGCTTAATAGTGGCACTGGCTCTGACTTTTACGTGAACCATTACTGTGTTGATTTATACCACGAACCAACTGAAGCCAAGCTAGACAGAGCTCAAGCTAAAGCTGATAATAAAGACTAAGTAGCCAGCGGTGCCAGGCCTTTAATATTGGATTTTTACAAACTCTAATTTTATTTTCTGAAGTGCTTCGGGCGAAAGCTACTTAGTGAAATTATTGTGTCCAACTACTTTTTACGCCTTAAAAACTGTAAAAAAGGAACTTCAGCACTGTTATTTTAACTATCACCTTATGGATTGAGGCTTAGCAACTTCCCAAACTGTTAATTTGGGGAGTTGTGGTTAATAGTTAGTTTAAATTAAAATAACAGTTTTCGTTTATAGATAATTTAACCGCAACGATTACATTATCAATGCTCTTTTTCTTTCCATTTTTCTGCTAATTTTTCATTTACACGAAAATCAACAACATTTGGAGAGCCGTTTATTTTCTCTTTTATAGAATTAACCGAATCATCATTTGTCATATCTTCGTTGCGTTCAGTTTCTTTTTTTTTCAGAGCTCTCTTTGTCATAAAATATGTAGAGATTGAAGCAAAGGTTGGACCAAAAGCTTCCGTAAACAGCCATTTACCACCATCATAAATACCACTTTCGATATAAGCTTTAAAACTTTCATCTCCAGCTAGTTGGATAGCATAAGCAACAAACTCATCAATTTGGCTACCTTCTCTCGTCTCTTTAAGTGCCCAAACTATTCCACTATTACCGTCTTGATACAAAGGAAGGTCGAGCTCTTTGGTTACACCCTCAAGCTCAATAAGAGCTGTCAGTGTTGTATCCAATACAGAAGCTGAAACTACCCCAAGCTCTTTTAATTCAGAGTAATACCCCATAGCAGATAATGATACTGGATCATGCTTGTAGGGTAAGTCAGTTTTAAAAATTATAGTTCCTAATTCTTGAGCGTTCTCCAGTTTAGAAACTTGAGATGCTCGATATAACGTCTTATCACCAAAAACCAATGGAATCGGTATTCCATAAGCCTCCTTTTCTGCAAATTGATTAGACAAATCATCATCTAAAATACCTTCAACTTGTTGTTCAAAAATAAACTGCTTTAAAAACTGAGCTATGCGCATATTCAACTTAAAGGTCGATATAACTGTACCGTCTTGTTTCTCAAAATAGGCTTTTGCTTGTTCTTTATTCACCGTTTCTTTTAAAGCATCAAAACGGCCAAAGTTGTTAAGGTTTGTCTCGTCTACTTTGTCAGCCATTAACGCCAACAGTTTGTTTTTGTCTAACCCTAAAGCGTTTACCACTACGTTGATTTGCGCATTTTCTGCATTGTCTTTGTAGTCGTTGATGTAATCTCTAAAGCTGTGGCCTTCAATTAGCTGGGCATCACCACGCTGTAAATCGTGTAAAAATAGCTTAGCAAACTTTTGCTCTATTTGAGTAAGTGAAGCAAACGATTTATGCAGCTCGTTTAAGGTGAGTTCAATACTCGCTTGGTCTTGGTGTTTATTCAGCTCTTTTAAAAACTTATCAAAACGGCTGTTCATATAATCGGCGTCTATTTTTCCGGTATCAATTTCGGTTAAATAGCCGCTAATATCAAAAGGCACATCCCCGCCTTCACCACCGCCACCTTCACCTTTGCCGACTAATTCTTTATAACGTAGCGCTAAGCCTAAAAACGCTTGCTCGTTAATGGTTAGATCAACTTCACGCTCATCGTTTTCACCAAAAGCATATGTCTGTTTATCCCAATGCAAACCTTGTACTTTGGCGGCTGCTAAATGTTGGTTAAAGGTTCTAAATAAATCGGCAAATTTAGCGCAGGCGGTATCGTCTTCTGGCAGTTTTTCAAAATTTTGCACACCGGCATTAACAAACAACTCGGTAATGTCTGCCACCAATTCATTCATGGCTTCTAGATTGCTTTCAAGCTTGTCTACAAATAAGCCAATAGGTCTATCACCCGAATAGAGTTTTACAGCATCTTCAATATGTTGTTCCATCGTGTGCGGATAGCGGTAATAACGAATAATACCGTGGGGTTTGTCTGGGCCAAACAAGCGGTTAGTACGTGAAAAGGCTTGAATAATATTTTGGTATTTAATCACCTTGTCTAAATACAAGGTATTGAGCCATTTTGAGTCAAACCCTGTGAGCATTTGATCTACCACTATCAGTAAATCTAGCTGCTTTGCTGGGTCCTTAGCAATACGCTCATAGGGTTGTTTATGGGCAAGGCGAGCAGCTAAATCTTTTTTAAAGGCACTATGGCGTGCAAAATCAAAATCTTGACCATAACGTGCGTTATAGTCGCTCATGATTTCTTCTAATCCATCACCTTTAAATGTAGGGCCTCGGTCGCCACTACCACCATCGTTATCAATATTTGGATCAAACAAGGCGGAGATTTTAAGCTCAGGGTTGGCGTCTTTTATAAGGCGGTAATAATCTATGGCTTCGGCGATACTGTTGGTGGCAAAAATGGCATGAAATTTATTGCCTTGACTGAGTACATCCCACTCGCCCAAAATGTCTTCCACCACCTTTTCTTGGTGGGCATCGGTTAAGTATTGGCTTTTGGGTACATAGTCTTCAATGCCTTTAGTGTATTTACCTGTTGCATCCTTTTTGCCAGCCATAGGCACATCATTCATAAAGTAATTAAACTTTTTCTTTTTGGCTGGGTCGGCCATAGCATCAGCGACGGATTCTGCTTTGGCTTGTTCAAGGGCAACAGCTTGGCGAATCTTTTTATCTTTGAAGGTACTTACTTTGTAGGGGTCAAAGCCTAGTACGTTGCGGTCACGAATACCATCAGCAATGCTGTAACGGTGAAGCTCATTACCGAAAACATCAGCGGTAGTATTTTTATTAACTTGGTTTTCATCCTGTATCGGCGTACCAGTAAAACCAAAGAACAACGCAGTAGGATATGTTTTTTTGATAGCAATCAACATACCTGCTTTATCGTCACTGCCACTGCTCATTGTAGAGCGGTGCGCTTCGTCAATAATAAACACTAACCGCTTGCCGCGAATTGTGTCGATGTCTGCCGAGTTAGCCGCGGTTCCTTCATCATCAACGGCCTCAACAATGTTACTCATTTTTTGAATGGAGCTAACAATTAAGGTTTGGGCGGGGTCGGTGCTTTTTAATTTGGTAATTAATACGCTGGTATTTTCGGTTGCTTGTACTTCTTCGCCATCACCGGCAAAGTTGTTGTATTCCGCGAGCGATTGCGTACCTAACTCAATTCTGTCCATTAAAAAAATGACCTTATCGGCATCTTTCGATTGTGCAATAAGCTGTGCCGATTTAAAGCTGGTCATGGTTTTCCCCGAGCCTGTGGTATGCCATACATAGCCACCTAAGCGTTCAGGGTTATTAGTACTATTGCCCATTTGTTGCCAGTTGGTTTTAGCTACCTTGTCTGATATCGCATTGGCTGCATAATATTGATAACTGCGCATGACTTTAAGTACGCCGTCCGTATCATCAGCCACGGTATAAAAACCAATTAACTGATGCGCCATAGGAATAGACAGTAGGTCTGAAGCTATGTCTTTCCAGTGGTTTTTGGGCTCGTTCATAAAATCAGCCCAGCTGAATTGATAATCAGGGTTAAACTTACCGTCCATACCAGGGTTGGCAAAGTATTTTGCCTCGTTTGGGGCCATCGCCACAAATACTTGGATCAGCGAAAAAATCCCGCTAAATATTCCTTCTGCACTGTACTTTTCAATTTGATTAACCGCTTGGCTAACATGCACGCCACTGCGTTTAAGCTCTACATGAATTACCGGCATACCATTAATGAGTAACAACACATCGCCGCGCCTGTCGTTACGCAGTGGGCTGCCGCGTTCAAATTTGGGTTGTTGCACAATTTGGTAAACGCTTTGGCCTTTAGATATTTCTTGTCTGTCGTATATTTTAAGGCTGACTTCTTTGCCTAAATGCAAGGTATCAGCTGGGTTATCGCGCTTAATGGCCACGGTTTTACCGTTAATTAAGCCATTGAGTTTTAGCGGTGTTTTTAATTCTTTTATTTGCTCAATAATTTGCTGCATTTCACCACTGGTTAGCGGTATATCATTTAAACGGTCAAGCTGACTATTGTTTTTAAGTAAAATATCGGCCCAGTTTTGCAGTAAATCCGCCTCAGTTTTATTTTTTAGTACCTCAGCCTCCCACCCCTTGTGGGTGAGTAGTTCAATAAAGGCCTGTTCAAATTGCGCTTCTGTTTTAAACGTAGTCATATTCGCTCCCTGCTATACAAACATTTTACTCAAGCAGGCTTGCTTGACGTTATTGAGTTTGGTGATTTGTTGTTGGTGTTGGTTTATCAGTGCATCAAGTTTTTGGAAGTAGTTGCCGATTTTGGTTTGCTCTTCAATTGACGGGATTAACACCTCAAATGAAGATAAAGCGTCTTTAGTTATCGTTTTAATTGTTCCACCCGGTGCTCTCTTCTTCTCCAAATCGAACTTATTTTGAATGGTGTAAGCCCAAAAGTAGGAATCTGTATTTTTAGAGAAACTCTGAAAAATTAAAATTGTTCTATCAAAAAAACTATCATATTGAGTTACCGCAACTCGTCCTATGGTTCCTTGTAAAGTCACTACAACGCTTCCTTTGGGTACGAACACACTAAGAGGCTGAGCTTTTAAGCTTATTTTCTGTTTTGTATCTTCAACAAGAGACAATTCTTTGCTTACATCAACAACTTGTACAAATGGCATTGAGCCTTCGCCCCCATACCACTCTTTATTACCGTAAGGCTGAGGGAATGAACCCCTTCTAAATATTGTATAATCCCCTAAAGCTTTCTCCTCCCACACCTCTCTAAACCCTTTAAAGCGGATTTCTGGGGTAGTTTCGCCTTTTTTAGGGAACATATTTCCTAGCATGGCTTTTTTAATGCTGCTGAGCTTGTCATGCTTTTGTTGGTGTTGGTTGATTAGGCTATCGAGCTTTTGGAAGGTGTTTCCGATTCGGGTTTGTTCCGCTGGTTTAGGCAAAGCCACCAACAGAGATTTTAGTGAATCAATTCCAATATTTCTTTGAGATCCAGTATTGATATCTAATTCTAATTGGCCTTGTGTTCTTTCAGTCTGAAAAAAATAGAATAAATATTTTCCATAAGTGGTGTTATTCGTTTTCATAATTGCACAAGAATATGAAATCAAGAATTTAGTATCTGTTTCAACATATCTCACTGCCCCAACAGATGCATAACGAGCAAACAATATGTCACCAAGTTCAGGCTTTATTTTTTTTGATAACTGCTCGTAGTCATCCATGGATATTAACTTAGCACTATTAAAGTCGAGGCCGTTAATGCCATAGAAATCGCCTGTCATTAAGTATGGTATGCCCGTTTTTTTCGATTCTGGCATACGATGGTCTATATCTCCAATTAAGCAAAGGCTACCCAAAAGCATTTTGTCCCACTCCCTACTAAACTCTTTAAAGCGAATTTGTGGCACATATTTTTCTACACTCATCTTATTCGCCCTTCAATAAGTTGGTGAGTTCATTCAAACCTTGCAGATCAAATTCATTGCCCGTCAATTCGCCCATCATTTCGGCCAGCTCTTGCTCGGTAGTTTTTATCTCGTTGGCGACTTGCGAATAAGTCACGGCATATTTATCAGCAAGCGCTTGTACTTGGCTAGTAAGCAGAGTAATAACTGCGCTTGGCATAGCGGCGATCTCAGTGCTTAATGGCGCAATCCATTTTAGGTTAAGTAAGATATTCACTTGCTCGTCTGTTAAACCTTCGATGATGGTTTTGGTTTTAAGATGCAGAGCAGTAGCAGCTTCTTTCACCGATTTTTTAAGGGCTTTTTCTTCGTCGATTAACTTACTGGCGTTAATCATTTTCGCTTTATAACTTTCTTCAGGCTCAGGGCTGTCTGTTGAAAATTTAACTTTGTTGTCTTTTTGTTCCTTTAAGAAGCTTTTAGCCGCCTTACCAACCTCTGAATTTACAAAGGCGTCTTTGCTTTGTTTGACGGTGTCTTGCTCTTTGTCATCACCAGACAATGATTCTAAAATCTCTTCGAATAACGACGTGATCTCTGCTAAACGAGTTTCTTGTTTTGTTAATGCTTGTAGCTCGCTGTTTAAATACGTTTGTTGTACTAAATCAAAGGGTAGTATGTGGCCTTTCCAAGGCGTTACCGTGTCTTGTACTTCGGTTTCTTTACCGTTTTTCTTTTTTATCACTATATTGGCGTCTACCAATTTAGTGGCGGCAAAGCCTTCAGTTTGCATCATTTCTAAATCTGCATTAATGATTTGCCACTGGTTGTTGAGGTGTTGGTAAGCTTGGTATTTATCCACCAGCGCAATAGTTGCTAGTCGGTTAAACAGCTCAACACTTAACTCGGACTCTATCTGACTTCGGTTTAGCGTTTCCCAACCTTGTATTAGGGCGCGGTTTAAAAACGCATCAAAACCGTTAAATGCTTTGTTGTAGACATCAATAAATTCAACAATCTGATGATGCTGGGTAATGGTGGCATTAACAGCGCCTTTATCAATAGCTAGTTCGCTATAGCTGGCCGACTTTGGCGTAAACAGCGCTTTGTGTAAAGCAGGTAAGGCTTGCCAATAGTTTTGAAGGTCGGCAATTTCACAGTTAGGAATGCCGCCTAGCATAGTGGCATGTAAATCCCAGCTTTGTGCGGCTGCTGATGAATCAACATATCGGGGAATATTAAGGTTGTAACTGTTGTCGCGCACGGTTTGCTTGCTGACCAGTTTCGAGAATTTATCGATATTTTCACGGCTAATCACAGCATCGGTAATGCGTTTAATGTCAGAGGCTTGCAGCTTGTTATTTTTTCCTTCTTTCAAAAAGTGTTTTGATGCATCTATAACCAATACATCGTTGTTTTGTCGCTTTTGTTTTAACACTAAAATAACGGTAGGAATACCGGTGCCAAAAAAGATATTGGCAGGTAAGCCGATAATGGCCTCAATATGGTTATTTTCAATTAACTGGGTGCGAATTTTCGCTTCTTCACCACTACGGAATAATACACCGTGAGGCAATACAATATTCATAATACCATCTGGTTTTAGGTGATATAAATCGTGTAATAGAAAGGCAAAGTCAGCTTTGGTTTTTGGGGCTAGGCCAAAACGCGAATAGCGTGGATCGCTTTCTTTATGGGCTGAATCCCAGCTTTGTGAGTATGGCGGGTTAGAAACCACGGCATCTACATATAGGGCTTCGTATGTGCCTTGGGGGTCGCTCTCATCAAAATATGGCCAATCGTCTTCTAGGGTGTCGGCATTACGGGTTTTAATGTTGCTACTTTTAATGCCACGCATAATTAAGTTCATACGCGTTAAGTTGTAGGTGTTGGCTTTTAGTTCTTGTGCGTAATAGGTAATGTTGTCTTTGCTTTTGGCATATTGCGCTACTGCATTACCGATGTTGATCAGCAGGGAGCCAGAGCCACTGGTTGGATCGTAAATTTTAATAGTGTCTTTGTGTTTTAATTCATGGGCGATAATGTGCGACATGAGTAACGATACTTCGTGTGGAGTATAAAACTCCCCCGCTTTTTTACCGGCGTTGGCTGCAAACTTTTCAATAAGATATTCATAAATGTAACCCAGTACGTCATAGCCTTGGTTACCATTCATCGGGATGCTTTTAATGAGGTGCAGTAAGTCACTAATGGCTTTGGTGCGCTTACCTGCACTTTCACCGAGTTTACTTAAGCCTGTTTCGAGCGTGGTAAAAATACCGTCAAACAATTTTTTATGGTTTTTATCAATTAACCGGCTAAAAGCGGAAAGCGCATCGCGTACGTTAGATTCGTCAAAATCAGATGTTGGCTCTACCCAGGTAGAAAATAGATTGTCGTAGGCAATGAAATAACCGAGATTACTTTGGATGTATTTAACGGTATCTGAGTCGGCCTCGATTAGCGCTTTGATGTCTTCGGGAGTCATACCTTCTTTGGTAACAAACTGCACTAATTGATCGCTTAGGTACTTGTAGAAGATAAAACCTAAAATGTAATCTTTGTATTCGTTCGCTTCTATCTTCGAACGCATTTGGTTTGCTGATTCCCAAATTTTGGCGGCTAGTTGTTGTTTGTTCATAAATAAAACTGTTCCTAATATTTAAAAAGAGTGCTTTTGCTCGTTAATTTTTATCAATATATAAATAAACCTGTAAAGGTTTTAATCTTCTAAAAAATAATCACTGTCTAAAGTTTTTATTTCAAATACCTGTTTAGTGCTGACGCCTAAGTTATGTTCAAGCATTAACTCGGTTAATTGCTCGCCATTAATTAATACGATGCGTTTTTCAATTAAGGATGTAAATTCAAGTGCTTCTCTGCTGAAACTACTAGTGGTAATAAATACGCCTTTTTTAGCACGATGCATATCCAGCGCACCCGCAAAGGCTTGTATCTCTGGGCGACCTACGGTTTTATCTGTGTAGCGTTTAGCTTGCAGGTAGATCATTTCAAGCCCAAGCTTATCTTCTTTAATAATACCATCAATACCACCGTCTTGCGTGTATTGGGTCGCTTGTCCTGCATCTTTACGCGATCCGCCATAACCCATTGCCAACATTAAATCGACTACTAGGTTTTCAAAGAATTGTGGTGAAGTAGTTAAAACTGCTTGTAGTAGTTCATTTGCGAGGTTGTAATTTAATGAATTAACCGTATTTTCAATTAGTTCATGTGGGGTTTGATTACCATCTTCTTCATCTTTAGTTGTTACTATTTCAGATGGGATAGTGATTTTATTATTACGCTGTTTAAAAGCAGTAAATTCAGAGAATTGCTTTAAGTAATCATTATTAATTTCTAAATTACTATTGAGAGCTTTTAAGCCTCGTTCAGTGATTAGGCAGTGAGCTCGTCTAGGTTGCTTGATTAATCCTGCTTGTACTAAGTAAGTCTTAGCCCATCCAATACGGCCATTGACATAAGTAGATTTACCACTTGGAATTTTTATATTACGTTGAGCTTCAGTAAAGTTAAATTTATTACAAATAAATTCAGTTACCTCTCGTACATGATGCTCTTGCTCATCTGCAATAGATTCAAGAACTGAGCGCATATAAGCTTGGTATTGGGGAACAGGCATGTGGTTTACGCTTAATAAAAAATAGTATTATTTAAATTACCATAAACCATTAATATCAAAAAGATAAAGGGGCATTTTTATTATGTAAAGTTGATCTTGCTGATGAGGATATTGTGCCGCGAAAGAGTTGATACGTTCAAACTTAGTTAATGATAGATAGTTTCATGAACATTTATATTTATATAAACTCTTTTATACTAAGAGTTCATCACGTTGTGCCACTCGTTCCAATATCCAGTCATCAATTTCGCTATCTAACCATGCGACAGAACGCTCACCTGTTGGCACAGGCTTAGGGAAGTGGCCTTCTGAAATATATTTATAAACACTTGAACGGCTCAAACCAGTATTGTTCATTACTTCTTTTAGTTTCATTAATCTCATGAGAGTTTCCTTGTGTTGTTCTGCTCATGTGATGTGTGCACGATTAAAAAATAATAATGGATTACCTAGACAGTAAATAATTTCAGATATATTTCATCCATACGCATAACCCTATTAATAAAACTAAGGAGGCACTTATGCGTACATCTAACTTAAATAAAACTACTCATTACCCCGCTCATCAAACATCTAACCTTAACCAACTACTAGAACAAGCAGCAGAAGCATTAGCACTGAAGTACAAGCGTGAAGGCTCGTTTACTAATGCAGAGAACGTAAAGGAATATCTAAAACTTAAGCTTGGTGGTTATGACCGTGAAGTGTTTGCTTTGATGTTACTTGATAACCAACACCAGCTTATTCACTTTGAAGAGTTGTTCTTTGGCACTATTGATGCGGCGAGTGTTCACCCCAGGGAAGTTGTAAAATCTGCTTTGAATGCTAATGCAGCAGCCGTTATCTTGGCGCACAACCACCCAAGCGGTATTGCAGAACCTTCTCAAGCAGATAAGCAGATCACAAGTAAATTGGTTGATGCATTAGCATTGATTGATATTCGTGTACTTGACCATATTGTCGTGGGAGAGAGTTGCATTTCTTTTGCTGAGAGGGGATGGATATGAATAATTATCTACCTGTATCGGATGCTTCATTTAATAAAATGTCTTTACCTATTTCCAATAGTTTATTGGAACAACTAAGTCATGTGCTAAATAAACACCCCGAAGTCATTAACGACAATCACATCACTATTAACTTTAGAGATAAACGCTATTCCGTAGAAAGGGGAGGTTACCACCCTGTAGAAATAGCGCTGAGTAAAGACGCCAATAACCATTATTCAATTATGTACATCACTGACTTTAGTTTTAATGGATATCCTCAACTTGAGCGTGATATTGATTTTGATTTAAGTAATGCAGCGGTCTTTACTCGTCACTCTGGTTGGAAGGGTATTGCATCACCTAGCATGTCCAACTTGTATAAATTATGGGAAAGCAATTTTATCGATTACTTGGATATGAAGGCTTATGACCAAATAGAATTACGTAGTCATTAAAAGTTCTCATTTATTCGATTACTTAAATTCATTTCCACATTTCTATCTTTACACCCACCAGCACAGTGCACTGATATTCCTGCTTCCCATATTGTTAAAACGGGAAGCATCAAACCCTTGCTGTGTAAGGGGTTGTCGATATCGGAGCCTCTGTGCTTCCCCAAACCCCCATCTACAAACAAAAAAGGAAGCAGACCATGGCAGAGGTACATGCAATTAAAAGTAATGACTCAATTCACCTTATTGGTCATTTGTTGGGTATTCGTTGTAATCCGCAAATGGCTGATGTTTGGCACATTGGTTTAAACCTGGCATTACGGATATCTGATTTACTCTCTATTAAATTTGAAGATATTCAGAATGACCGTCTTATGATTCGAGAAAGTAAAACAGGAAAGTTAGCCAACATCCAATTAAACACTAAAGCACGCGAGCATATTGCAAAGGTGCGAGCTCAATATCCTGAACACATCTATCTATTTCAATCATTCCGTTGTCAGCAGTTAAAGCATAAAGCACCACAGCCGCTTTCACGGCGTGCGGTATCAATGGCATTTAAGGAAGTAGGGCAAGAACTTAAGCTTGCTTTGGGTACGCACTCAATGCGTAAAACGCGAGGTTACTTTCTTTATCAAGCGACAAAAGATATTGGTCGCGTAATGAAGATGCTACGCCACACCTCAGAGGGCGTGACGCTTCGTTATATCGGTATCACTCAAGATGAAGTTGATAAAGACTTCGTATCACTCGAACTGTAACTAAGAGAGGTTTCTATTATGGAATATTTATTACCAGGTGATCACCTGGTGGTGAACGTTGATGTATTGGGTATTACTGAGCATCACGGTTTACACATCGGCAATGGTGAAGTCATCCACCTATGCGCTCACGCTAAGCAAGTCATACTCAGCTGCATAGCGACGTTTTCTGAGGAGAAAGAGATCAGAGTGAAACGACGCGCACCCTATCCACAAGATGCCATTGATTACGCAAGGCATGAGTTAGGTAAACTTGGCTATGATGTGGCTACCAATAACTGTGAGCACTTCGTAAATCGCTGCATTGAGCAGCAACACACGTCTAACCAAGTGAGTAATTGCGGTCATGTCATCGCTCATATTGCAGCTAGGAAGGGCTTATTCGGTCAATCGGCTAAACAGTTTGCTAAAGGTCCATTAGGCACCATCGCTATCGCCTCAACAGGGGCCAAGTACGTGGGTGAATACATTGGCTTGCCTGATAGTGTAAACACCGTTGTAGGGGCTCCAGGGGATCTTGTGGCCAAGCCTATAGAAGTCGCCTACACAGGTACCGTTAATACACTGAGTAATACTTACGATAAACTGAGTGATGGTGAAATCATCGCTGCCACTGGCGAGCTTATATCCGGCACTGTAGAGACTGCGGTTGATGTCGTCTTTGCACCTATTGAAGTGGTGGGTAACACGTGGAGTGCCATTACATCATGGTTTGATTAACTTACTGGAGGGCTAAACACCCTCCATTAACCGTTACCTGTAACTGGTACCAAAATTGCGGCGCCCCTCGCCGTAGTGTTTGGTTTCTTTTTTTGCAAGATAACTTAGACGGTAAAATAGCTCCTCATACTGACGAGAAAACTCTGAGGTACCTTGATGTAAATAATATCCACCATTTTTGGTAAAATGCACCAAGCCAATAGCATTGTGATAATCCATGCCTAGCGCACTAGCCCAAGCATCCTGAATCATCCCTGATAAGGTATCCCGCCTTTCCCAGTCGCCTAGATTATGGAATTTCTCTTTGTTGAAAAGCAATACCATGTGGTAATGATCATTTACTGATGTATCTCGCTCTCTGCCCCAAATAAATCGAACGCTTGAAGGACGTACTCTTCGATTCGCTTTTTTGTACCTGCGGTCCATTGCTTTAATTTTTGCCTTAAGCGATTCGGTGAACCGTGAGATAACCCTATCTCTAAATCGACAATGGTTGACGATCTCATCTCTACTTAAGCAATCAAGCTCTTGAGGAGCTTGTGGCATCTTAAGATCAATCCGTACTGCATAGACGCGTTTGTTCTCATCACATGCGTGATTCAACGTATCTATTGTTTTATCTAAGTATCTTTCGTTGTAGTCATTTAGGTTGCCTAGAATGGGCAACCCTTTGAAGTAGTTGTTGTTCATTTTTACTTACCTATGGTTGGCTATCATAAGTAAGATTTGTTGTATTTATTTACTGGATTATCAGGCGACCATACTAAGGTATGTTACTAAGAGAGAGGTATGTATATAACTATACCGACATCGTTTAGGTGAGCTTGTTATTCAATTCCTTCTTATTATAGCAACAGCAATAAATCACCTCAAAAGTAGCTTTTTTGGTCTGGCGTTATTTCATGAATTCATCGAGGGCACTCTATCTGATTAACTTTGCTTTATTGATTACCTAGATTAACCGTTAACGTCAGTAAAGTGGAAAAAAGGCCAATATGTACCGATAAATAGGTTGTCTCGGCTGTAAACACTAAGAGAAAGCAAGTTATCAATTATGTAATAATTATGGAACAATTATCTTTAAGTTATCTACTTATCACTTTATTATTACCTTAATAGCATTTGCATAGTGAGGTTGAAATGAATGATTTTTTAGTATCAAGAAGCTGGAGGGAAGCTGTTTTCTATGCCTATCAGCTTAAAAATATGTTTGATATTGATTCAAAAGAGTTGATCAGTAGCGCCGTTGATTTAATACAAGCAGATGATTTTTTACGTCGAGATATCTCTTCTTTTAGTCCCGAGAGCATAAAAAAAGCCTTAGCAAGTGCGAGTCATAAATCAGCTGGGAATGACCTTAAGGCTGAGCTGATTTCTTTCCTTCAGAAGACCTTTAATGAAAAAGAACAGCTTAAAAATGATGATTTCAAATGGATAAAGGATGACTCCAGAATCTGTGCTTTTTGCTATTACTTTTTAAAAACAAGCTCTCTACATACTCCCCGTAAAGAGGATAGTGAGGTCTTAAAATGGAAACGTTATGCGTTAAAAACTGAAACGGAAAGGAAAGATTTAAAAGCAATTTTAAAACGCGAAAATTCACTGAATCTCTTCGAAATTCATACGCGGGTAATAATGCCTCACAGCCATAATGATAGATTTAAAATAATTGAATCCACTTTTCTTTATGGTGAAATTGATCTTAGTGGACAGCAATACATCATGAATCTACTTAAAGAAGCTTGGACAACGAGCCTACAAGAAGAAACCAACAAAAAGTTCTCCAAGTGGCTCAATGGTAAAGACAATAAAAAAGTGGAATGGTTATGTGAGTATCAGAAAAAACAAGACAATATGTTTTACTTACCTTGGGAACCTATCAATGACGAAGAGCGTTATTTAGCTTTACAAGCGGAATTTGATTACGAATTTTTACAAGATCCAAAAGAGAGAAAATACTTGTTCATGCAAGCTCGCTTGGCCTGGAACCAAGTGACAGCCCGAAGTAAGAAAAATGGCCCTAAGTCTCGTGGTATATCAATGCTTGATAGGACTAGCAAACGTTTAGATTGGCTCGCTGAACATAAAGGTGAAAAGATTAATGCTGTAATAAAAGAGCTTATTGATAAAGAATTTGAACAGCTAAATGGACCAGAAAAACTCTAATCAAGTCCCATTAGTGATTGTTCTTGCTTAGATCAGTATGATGATGGCCTAATAACGAAATGCTTTGCTAAAAGCTTATGATACCTTTGAGGTCGCGAGGCAAAAAATGAAAAAAAAGCTCAAAATCTCATGCTAGATTTAGATGATCTAGGTATTAAAATCCTAGAATCACAAAAGCCATCGCTAACCTGCTATAGATTAGCAATGGCCTCTTATCTGCACTCCTCTAATAAGAAGCACTGACTCTTGCGAGCACCCAAGCTTGCACCTCACTTTCAAGCCAAGCTTTGCGCTTGCCCATAATGGCGTAGTTACTAGGGAACTCGCCCGCTTTAATCTGGTTGTAAATACTGCTACGGCAGAGTGTTGTCGTTTCGATGGCATCGCGTAGGCGAAGAAAGCGGTCATTACGGTTCTGAATAATTTCCATTATATTCTCCTGGTTATTGGTCTATCCAGGTTGATGAAATATATCTGAGTTAGCTTTGGTTACAGGTCCACATCAAAGTGTTATAAACAGGCTTTGACAAGATATGAATAGCTACTACAGTGTAATGTATAGCTTTTACATAGAAAGTAAGCCCGTTACATTAAAGGTTACCTATAGATGAATATCGAAATCAGTGAAGAGGTAAACCAACGCTTAAGTACGCATAGAGTTGGCTTTGAAACTCAAGAACAGGTAATAGAAAGGTTATTAGACCACTATGAAGATAAACTTAATCAAGACAGACCTGTTGTTAAGTTTGTCCCTAATGAAAGTGAGTTTAAGCGACATCTGGTACAGAAAAAGTCTGCCTGGAAAGAGCTCCATTTCAATGATGGCTCAGTCAAAGTCGAAGAGTGGGTTGCTAGCCAATTCAAGGAAACATCCAACCTAAGAGCAAACATTTGGTCTGGTCCGCTGAGAGACTGGAAAAGAAAGAGTATTTTGAAACTCATTCTCTTTACGGAAAAGCCGAAGACCAAAGCTACTGATCAAGGTACAGTTGAAATTCAGATTGGTAAATTTATCAAAGCGCATATTGACAGTATCATTTCTTTCTGTGTGATCAGTCCTCAGTATTTACAGCAATTCATAGATGCAAAATGGTGTCATGAAAATTTATGCATTCAATTTCCTCTACTCATGCAACCCGAACAGATCAAGGAAAAAGGGTTACATGCAAGGTACTGGACTGCTGAGTATCAAATAAAAATGTACTCATATCGTTTTTGCAGTCAGTTTGGTGGAAGTGCTCTGGTCGGGGGGAAAACTCTCTCTGAGCAGCACGGAAGTGTGTTTGTAAGATATCTAAAAGAAAACGGATTGTTGTTACCCGAGTTCCAAAATAAAGATATTAAGTTCATTGTGAAAAAAACATAGTACAATGGTGGTTAGGCTGGTGGATATCAGCCTTTAGTTAAATAGTGTTACTTCGATATAAAGTAATACCATAAGTAATACCAAGTGAAAGTTTAATCTATTTATCTGTTTAATTTATTGTTTTTGCTTTGTTTATTTTTTGGGTTCGAAGCTGCCTATCGCACCATTCCCCTGTTCCATATCATCAAAAACTTTACTTCCAATATCAATTACTATTCAATTTAATTAGCTTTCTTAATTTATCCTCAGAACTTCATGATTTAAAAATCTAACTTACTAAAATCGATTCCTATTTAGTTATCAGGAATTAAGTTACCTGATTAATGCAATCTCTATAACACTGCCAGAACATCCTATCTTTGCTTTATAAAGCGATCCTAAGTATCGCAATATCTATAATGGTATCTTTTGTCGTTATAACCCCAAAGCACCTGTCCGCTATTCTATTCTTCTGCATCCATTACTGAACTTACTAGATCGAGTTTAACTCAGGGGAACAGAGAGAGTTATAGAGTTTTTACTGTGAATATATGACTTGGGTATCCAGATTTTTTCGCTTGTTTACGAGCGAAGGATCAAAGTGGGCGTAATTAGCTAATTACATTCGACCTAAATATTAATGACCTAAAACAATATAATTATTGTAAAGGCAAGAAGAAAAAGCTGACCCTCGGTTTTTTTGGGTAAATTACCAGTCACTGCAATTACTGCTCCTATTGCTATTAAAAAGCACTAAGACCTATAGGGTAAGATCTCTACCACTAAGGACGTAAGGAAGGATTGACGATACTTTTTCTTACTTGTTAAAGCATCGGCCATTACTAGTAAGTGGTGAAGTCACGCACATCTTTTTGCCGCCTTTGGTGTTTATATGAAAACACCGCAACTTTCATCATGTCTCAGCGAGTGCAAATGGTAATTTGTTGTTACCGAGCGATTTTATCTAAGGGTTATTTATAAAGAATGAATTATCAGGACCGTTTTCATCAATTACTAAACTATATAGATGCTAACTTAGATGAGGAGCTAAGCGTGGATAAATTAAGCAGTATTGCTTGTTTATCCAAATATCATTTCCACAGACAGTTTTCATCACTCTTTGGCATAACTGCATTCGCTTATATTAGACAGACAAGAATGAAACGTGCCTCATACCAATTGGCTTTTAAGAAGGAGATGCGGATTATTGATATTGCCGTTGCTAATGGCTATGAAAGTTCAGAAGCATTTTCTCGCGCTTTTAGTCAGTCTATTGGCCAGAATCCATCCCAATTTAGAGATCAGCCACAATGGACTCCGTGGAATGAAAAATATTCACAATTCAAGAAGTTAAGGGTTCGCCGTATGAAATCCAATAAATGTGCGCATCACGTTGAAGTTATAAATTTTAGTGAAATTAAAGTCGCCGCCATAGAGCACCTTGGCCCCCTCGAATTGCTTGGCAATACGATTAACTTATTTATTAATTGGCGTATAAATAATAACTTATCACCGAAGGTAAGTAGAACATTTAACATTGCTTATGATGATCCAGCAGTGACCGAACCCGACAAATACCGCTGTGATATATGTGCGTCAGTGAAATCGGATGTACAACAAAACGACCATGGTGTCATAACAAAGATCATACCTGCTGGGCGTTGCGCGCTTATTCGCCATGTAGGCTCTGACGATACAATTAGTGAAACTATCGCTTACTTATATTCACAATGGCTTACGCAAAGTAAAGAAGGGTTACGTGATTTCCCGCTTTTTTCGAAAGAGTCAGTTTTTTTCCTGATGTTGCAGAGACGGAAGTCATTACCGACATTTATCTCCCCTTGAAGTAGCGATACGTTAGCTTGGATATAAGTAAATACAAAAATAATTAAAGGAATGATGATGAAATTAAGTTCTATTATGATGATTTTTCTAGTGATTTTTCCGCTATTTGCTTTAGTTACACAGTCACATGCAAATCAATTGGCTCAACCGCAGGTGAAGTTCTTTTCACTTAAAGAGATAAAAAGTGCTGAGAAAAAAGAGTCAAGTTCATTGGAGTTTATACGATCGAATGATGATACCTCTTTGGCATTTCGCGCTTATATTCCGCCGCAAGCTAAAGCTATTTTGATTTTTTATCATGGTGCTGGTGCACATAGCGGACTTTCCTATAACCACATTGGTGTGGGGTTGCGAGACGAATTTAACATTGTAGTATATATGCCCGATTTAAGGGGGCATGGAAGTTCAGGTGGCGCTCGAGGTGATGCCCCGAGTGAAGAACAAGTTTGGTCTGATATTAGTACCATTGTTAAGCATGTCCGTGTTCAGCATCCAAACCTCCCTATCTTTTTAGGCGGGCATTCAGGGGGAGCAGGTCTGGCGCTTAATTATTCTAGTTGGGAGCAAAGGTCACCTATTGATGGATATGTATTTGTTGCACCATATTTTGGTTTTCGTTCTGAAACCAGCTACGATAAAGATAAAAATGGCGGATATGAATTTTCGACAGTAAGCGTTTCATCTTTTCTGATAAACAGTATGAGTGGAGGGCTATTTTTAGGTCATTCAAAAGCAGTTAAATTCAACTATCCCGTAAGCATTTTAGAAAAAAATCCAGAAATAGTGCCCTTTAATACGGTCAACATGTCTAAATCGACAACACCTTATTCCCCAGATACTCAATTATCAGAATTACAACAGTTTGGGTTATGGATTGGAGACAAAGATGAAGCGTTTGACCCCGTGAAAGTAACTAGATTTGCAGAAGAGAATAGCAATATAAAAGCTGATAAAGAAATAATAACAATTGAGGGGGCGAATCACTTTTCTATAATTTTAGAAGCATCTAAGTTCATTGGTTCATGGATAACCCGTACTATCAGATAAATCAATGATCATCATGGTGCTCGCTTTTTCTCGGAAGCGACTTGGAGAAATTGAGGTGCCCACTAACTTTTACACCAAAACTGCAAGAAAGCCGAGGGGCAGGTCTTTTTTTTTGCCTTTTTATCAATGCTAATGAGGGCAGCACTTATTGTTAGCCCTCATTATTACATTTAAAAATATTTTTGATTTAAATACTTGGCATTAATGCTGAGTAGGGTTGGTGCCATTGCGTACTAAATCTTGGCCTGTTTGAAAAACCTCTTCTGTAACCCAGCGTGATAGCAGTAATTGGTGTTTATCATCTAATACTGCGACGAAGCGGCGTCCATCTTTATTGTTAGTTGCCAGTGCCACACCTTCGATGTTCGTAAGCCCTAGTCCACCGTTTTCAACGAGTTTTAAAAAATTTTCTAACTCTTTTAGGGTTGAAATAATCTTGTCATCGCTATTCATATTGTGTTTCTCTTTATTGTTTAATATGTTGTCGTTACATACATTTTTATTAAATGCATTATTGCAGGGATGTTACGATGTTTACTTTTTTAAGGCAATCCTTGGCTTACTTAAGGGCTTATTCGCTTGATCACGATTGATAACAGTATTACTAAAAACTAAAAAGCTAAAAATTAAACTGTCTCGTTATTATTAAAGGATTGATATCTTCTACGTTAATTCTTGAGCGAAGTGTATTCACTTACTTTTTAAATTACTCCATTTTAACTGCGTAAAATTTAGGTCATCTTATTGTGCAATGGTTATCAGAAATAGATTGATGTGTTTTGTTAATATGTCATTATTTAATATCTTAATTCTTTAAATAATGAGCGTCGACTTGAATCTGTTATTCCTACTATTTATTCCAGCATCATGAGCTCTCCTCTAACGCGACAAGCTTTCCTCGTTTTCTTTTCAGCGGTATTTCTACCGATGTTTTTAGCGGCGGTTGATCAAACTATTTTAGCCACGGCCACACCGAGTATTGTCGGCGACCTTGGGCAGCTTCATTTATCTTCTTGGATAGCGATAGGTTATCTATTAGCGACGGCTGCATCAGTGCCTGTTTATGGCTGGTTAGGTGATCGTTATGGGCGTCGTAATATATTGATTTGGGCACTGGGAATATTCAGCTTAGGATCCGTGATTGGAGCATTAGCGCAAGATATGCCGCAAATGATTAGTGGGCGTGTGATTCAAGGCCTTGGAGGCGGTGGTTTGATGAGTCTTTCTCAGGCCTTAATTGCTGAATTAATACCTCCGCGACAGCGAGCTAAATACCAGGGTTATTTCGCGGCTATGTTTGCTTGTGCAAGTGTTGGTGGCCCTGTTATTGGAGGGTTAGTCGTCACCCATTATTCATGGCATTGGTTGTTTTGGGCGAATATTCCTTTAGCGTTAATTGCCGTATGGCGATTACTTCGTTTAACGCCTAAAGCTACGCTTGAACATCGACACAAACCTATCGATTGGACAGGGTTAGTCATATTTCCATTATTATGTACTTTGTTTTTATATTGGGCATCTGTTGCCGGGCAAGATTTTGAGTGGATATCTGCAACAAGTGGTTATTACTTACTTTTAATTTTGCTACTAGGAGCTTTGTTCTATCGTAATCAACATCGTCATGCAACGCCATTTTTACCCAATGAGTTACTTAAAAATAACGCTATTTATATTCCACTGATCACCTCAATGTTATTTGCAGCCTGTATGTTTGCTTTGATATTTTTCTTACCGATTTATTTACAATTGGGGTTAAAGACTAATGCGGCAACTTCTGGGTTATTACTTTTACCATTAACGATAGGGCAGATTTCAGGGGCGTTAATAAGCGGACGTATTATGGGAAAAACAGGCATTCCTAAATGGATACCTGTGGTTGGAATGTCTTTATCTATGTGTGGTTTTATCGCGCTGGGGTCATTGACTCCTGAGCCACTTATTGTCGGGTTACTGGGTATGCTTTGTGGTATTGGGTTTGGTACCGTTATGCCCACTACACAATTAGTGATTCAAACGGTTGGTGGAAAAGCCAATGTGGGTTCAGTTACTGCGTTAGCTTCTTTGTGTCGTAACTTAGGGGCTGCGATAGGCACCGCTTTATTTGGGGCGTTGATTTATTCGTTATTGCCCGGGTTTGACCATAATACCAGTATTGAAGTGTTACGAAGTGGCCCACAGGAGCCTGTTATTGCAGCGTTTCAAACTGCCTTTTATGTTGCCGCTGTGATTGCTGCTTTAGCTGCACTTAACGCCGCTCGTGCGCCTCTTGTTCATCTTGCGAATGAATAGAAATATTCCCCCTAAAGATTCTAATGCTTATGCAGTGCAACGCAGTTATCCATAGTATTAGTGGGTGAGATTTGACTAGAACGGTTGAGCTAGAGTTGTTGGGAGCGCATTGTTAAACATTTAATAAGAGGTTTAATGGGGGAGTTTGATGCTGCCATATTGAGCTAAACTGAATTAAATCGAACTATATTGAGCTAGATGGAACTGAGCTAGACGGAGCTAAGCTAAACTTACAATTTATTATCTGTCGTTAACCTGATGTGACGCAATTTTTGCCACTTCCTTTAGAGACATATAAGAATCTATCGATTTTTTTGAAAATGGAATCTTTAGAATCCTGATCACTAATTTCTGTTAAGCCAATGCTGAGCGTGATTTTAACCTTATTCTCAGTATTCAGGCTAATATCTACTTTCTTTCTTATTTTTTCAATAACGGTTTTACTTTCTTCCAAGGTAGTACTTGGGAAGATGACAATAAATTCCTCTCCCCCTATGCGATAAACCATATCGCCATTTCTAATGCTAGATTGTAATGCTTTCGCGATATTTTTTAATACAGTATCTCCAAAGCTATGACCGTAAGTATCATTTATCTCTTTAAAATCATCGGCATCAAAAATAGCGATTGAAAATGTCGTGCCATATCTTTTATATAAAGAAACTAATTCCTCTATTTTTTCATCGTAAGCTTTTCTATTTTTAATCTCTGTTAGCGAGTCTATATAGGAGAGTTCTTTATTCATTTTAATTTGGTAATTTAATTCACTTAACATCTGATTATAGCTATCGATTAATAGACTGATGTCTTTAATCGCAGATGTTTCATCATTAATCATTTCATTATTTTTAATAACTTTGGTGATTGAGGTTATTTTTGATGTTATTTGTTTTTGTTTAAAACACTCAAAAATAATCAAAAAAAGTAATACTAAAATAGTTATAAACAAAAATGTATTAAGGTTGTTTTTTAAGCTTTTATCTAAGGGGGCTAGCGGAAAAGAGGTTTTAATAAATAGCAAAGTGCCACTTTCTTTGCCAAATAATGAGCCGGTAGCCGAGTAAGAATTGACTTTATTGTCTTGTTTATCCACAAAGCTTATTAATGTTTCATTTAAGGGGATTATTTTTTCTAATGCTTTATTTAAGCTGATTGTTCTTGTATCTATATTGGCAAGCTGCTCTATTTTTGGGTCTTTTAATGCAATGTTAATATCCAATAAGAACTCTTTTGTGATCTTCCTGCAATATTCATTATGCTCATCTTTAGACTTAAAATCTCCGGACTTCACATCAATATCTTGTATAAAAAACTCAGTGGCGAGATATAAGCTCGTCTTACTCGTGTCTGAGCTAAGGTAATGTAATTGCTTATTTATTTCAGAACTATAATCCAGAGAAAAGCCTATCTGAAGAATATATTTTTGATCACCAGATAATTTAATTAAATACCTTTTTAATCTTGAATCAATATCTAGTTTAGGAGAAGAGATGTCTACTTTTATCTTTTTGCTGAACATATCGTCAAAGAGATCTTTTACAATTTTAAATTGCCCTAAATTTAGCCCTATTTCTTTTTCATATGATGCTTTTTCAATAATATAATCTTTGTTGATCATGAAAATTTCATACTTACCAAACTGTACATTTTTGTTTAATATATTTTCAGCATTTTTTAAGTCGAAATTTTCTTTTTGATTGCCATATAACTCATATAATAAATCAAGCTTTTCAAGATTTTCAGCTTCCGCTTGGATAAACTGATATTCTAACTTATCGAAAATTAACCTGAATTTTTCTCTGATTTCTAATGATTTGTTGTAGTTGTTATTGTGGAAGTTTGCTGAGGTGCTGTGATTGGCGGCGTTGTATTGGTAATAAAGACCTGAAAATATAACGATGAAAAGACTAACGAAGACAAAAACGTTAAAAGCTTTTAAGCTGATTTTGTTATTCAACAAATCATATATCTGCATAATTGATCAAAATTTTGGTTATATCCATTATTACCATTACTTTATGAGGTTTAAAATTGATGTTACATGATTAATTGACAAAATAAAGTGTTCTATATCAACCCTATTTTTATGATCAAGTCCCAATCAAACCATAATCAAGCGATTATCAATAAATATCTTGAACCTTCGTTCAGTTTTCATCTCCACCCAGTTTTTATAGGTTACTGATATAGAAGCTACTTTTAATAACATCTTCTTTTAGATGTTCAAATGAATCTGCAGGGCTTGCATTCAGCGGGGTGGAGAGAGTTAGCTTGTTCGCAATCAATAATAAATTAAAGTTGTGAAATGGGTGATTGATTACACTAAGCATATTGGAGTATTTAAGCCGTTTATCTTGATCGAAATGTTTTTAAGAAAAATAATAAACGCCAAAAATAAGGTGAAACAGCCATTATCAGCAACTGTAACGGTACAGTTTATTGATAGTGTCTATTTTCAATGAATTAGAGCGCAGTCCGTCATATTGTTGTGCTGCTGTTGAGGGGGATTGAAGGTGCAGATGTCGAGTAACGGATCAAATATAAAAATAGTTAAACCGGTAAACTTATCTTTAAGCTTTTCTTTCATTAAGTCTTTTAAAGTAGTGACTTACTCTTTTTTATTGCTGTTAATTTCTGTATCTTAGCTGGCCATATTAATGCACATCTAGAGCGCTTCATGAATCAATCCGTATCAACTCTCAAATCTCGTCTTAATGCTTTTGGCCCCGGTATATTAATGGCAACTGCTGCCATTGGTGGTTCCCATCTCGTTGCTTCAACCCAAGCTGGTGCTATTTTTGGTTGGCAATTATTATGGTTAATTGTTGCTGTTAATGTCCTTAAATACCCTTTCTTTCGTTTCGGTGTTGAATATACATTGGCCACAGGTAAAAGTTTAATTGAAGGTTATCAAAGTAGAGGCCCATGGTTTTTCTATAGCTTTATTGTACTTAATATAATCGCCGCGATAGTGAATACGGCTGGGGTGATTTTATTAACCGCTAGCCTGTTGCATTACGCATTACCCGTAGGTGTTTCTATTACTTTATTATGCTGGTTGATTTTAGCTGTATGTTTAGTCATTTTATTACTCGGGCACTTTAAAGCGTTAGATAATGTCGCCAAAGTGATTATGGTTATCCTAACAATTACCACTGTGATTGCTTTTATTATCGCATTCAATAATGGTGCGATGGCACCTGTTGATTATGTGGGTCCTTCTCCCTATGAATTAGTGATGCTTAGCTTCATGGTGGCGTTGATGGGATGGATGCCAGCACCTATTGAAGTATCTGCATTGAGCTCATTATGGTTGAAAGAAAAACAAGCGCAGCAAGTGATCACAAGAAAACAAGGTTTGCTCGACTTTAATGTTGGTTACTGGTTAACGGCGGGGCTTGCGTTAGTCTTTTTTGGGTTAGGTGTATTGGTTCAATATGGGCAAAGTAGTACTGTTGTCTTAGGGGGCGTGGCATTTGCTAAGCAACTTATCGATATGTATGCACTTACCATTGGCGAATGGGCTCGCCCTTTAGTGTCCGTGATTGCTTTTTTATGCCTGTTTGGTACGACTTTGACCGTCTTAGATGGTTATGCTCGTACCCTTAACGAATCTCATAAACTATTAGGTTTTAAGCAGTCTAAACACAGTTTGAATATTTGGTTATTATTACAATCCTTTACAGGGATGGCGGTTATTTTATTCTTTAAATCGTCACTTGCTCCGATGCTGACGTTTGCGATGACCCTGGCGTTTGTGACCACACCGGTATTTGCTTGGCTTAACTTTAAATTAGTACGTTCTGAAGCAAGTATTAAACATAGTTTATTACTACGTAGTTTAAGTTGGCTGGGCTTATTGTATTTAGTGGGGTTTGCAGTGACGTTTGTGGTGTGGAAAATGTTATAACTTAAACATCTCTTAACCTAACTCTTGATCTATAAACCATGATTCATAGTCTATTATAAATTTTCAAAGTGTTACTTAATACTTCGATAAATAAAAAGCTTGAAAATATTGTTTTCAAGCTTTTTTCTACCACCATATTAATCTCTCAAATACGCTATAGTGATTCGAATTAACTTTCTTTCATTGGCAATCTTTTACTTGCTACAGATTGACGTGTTCTGCGCTTTTTTATTTCTATTGGTTTTGTTTTATGGACTAAAGACCCGTTGAATTAACCTTCTGTTCTAAAATTGTCGTCACCTTTAACTTCAAAGTGGTGCTCTAGATATTCTTTAATTATTTCTTCTGTAACATCTCTTGATGTTACACAGAAGTATCCCCTAGCCCAGAAATGATGTCCCCAATATCTCTTTTTAAGATCGGGGAAACTCTCAAATAATTTAGCAGATGAACGCCCTTTAATTCTTCTCATTGTTTCACTGGGTGCCATATTCGGTGGCGCTGAAATTACAAGATGAACATGATCCTTACTCACAACTCCTTTCAAAATTTCAATTGAAAAGGCATTACATGTTTGCAGAACTAATTCTCTTACTTTCAAACCAATATCACCTTGTAATACTTGGTATCTATATTCAGTCACAAAAACAAAGTGATATTGAATTTTAAAAACTGTATGACTGCCATATCTATAATCTATAACTACCTCCTAACACTAATAGAGAGATTATAGCTAAAGCTGACCGGCTAAAGCCGATGGTTTTAACCTTTTAGGTGACTAATAAAAATCACTGGAACAGGTTTTATTTTTGCTCTATAACGGGTTCTAGTTCAAATACTCTTTTACCATAATCAGGTTAGACTAAAAAACATACCGTTGGTCAAGGAATGTCGAAATTAATTTTAAATAAAATCGAAGATAAAAAATTTGAAATTAACAATTGGCACCAATCAAGCCTGGTTATCAAACAATCAGATGCTTATACCAATCGCAGATCTATTTTAATTTAATAATACCTGTACTTAAAGATGACTCATGATAATCCTCAGCTTTTCCATTACAGGGTCTTTTTATTGTAAAGTTCTTTGATAACAAGCTCTTCTCATTACAATCACATGATCGTCATCTTAGTCATCTTACAAGCCACTGCTGAAGGCCCATTTATTCTATGCAATGAGAGTAATAATCAATGACGGATCAATCTTCCTTAGCAAGATAACGTATTTAAATTAACTTTTACCTCAAAATAGGCTATTTTATTGTACGATATTTGTTCTTTTTTATAATTTTTTCTATGTTTTTGGGGCTACTAAATCAAAATAAACATGTCGTTGGTGAATGTCATTTATTAGTACAATGTTATATTTATGCTAATAATAAAAGAGGTGGGCATGAATGGAATGAAAAATATCGGCATCGTTAATGCGCAATCTTTTTGCTTAAAACATGTTAAACACTTTATCATTGCACTGGTGTTAATCAGTTTTGCTTCTCTGTTACTTACTTGGTCGTTACCGTTTATTGAAAAAGAGATCACTTGGTTTATTTTTTATCCAGCGGTCATATTAGCAACATTATACGGTGGTATCGCCGCAGGCTTTATCGCAACCTTCTTAACGCCTTTTACGTTATTTTTTATTTGGCCCTTAATATCGACATATCCCCTGATTAATAATGTTTTCGATCTTTTGGAAATGTCCTTATTTATTATTATTTGCAGTTATATTTCTTACTTACACGGCTTATTGCAACGCTATAAAGCACAATTAGTACAATCCAAACAGGCACATCAATCAGATCAACATGAGCATCAGTTTATTACTAAATTGATCGACTCTATGCCCAATATGATTGGTTATTGGGATAAAGAACTCAATTGCCAATTTGCAAATAAAGCCTTTAGTGAATGGCATACTCAACACCCTAAAGACCTTATCGGTATCTCTTTTAAGGAGTTGGCAGGGGAAGCGCTGTATAGCTTAAATGAACCACACATTAAAAATGTTTTAGCCGGAAAAGCACAGCGTTTTGAACGTACACTGCAAAAAACAGATGGTACTAAAGGTAGTATCCTTGCGCAGTATATTCCTGATTTTGATAGTGATGGATCGGTAATCGGGTTTGCTATTCAATCCAGCGAAGTGACCGAATTAAAAGAAACAGAGGCGCAATTAAAGTTAGCAACCTGTGTGTTTGATAGTACTGTTGATGGCGTCTTGATTACCGATATTAACGGATTTATTTTGTCTGTGAATCCTGCTTTTACTCATATTACTGGTTATTCCGCTGAAGAAGCGATTGGTTTAACTCCGAATATTTTGAAGTCTTATCGACAAAATGATGATTTTTATACGGCTTTATGGGCAGAACTAAAAAAACATGGTAAGTGGTCTGGCGAGATCTGGAACCGTCGTAAAAGTGGAGATATCTTTTTAGTCCGTTTAAATATCAGTATGGTGAAAGACGAAGAGGGTAAAACAATCAGGTATATTTCTGTGTTCAGTGATATTACCGATCTTTGGCATAAAGATGAGAGTTTAAAGCATTTAGCTTTTTATGATGCATTAACAGATTTACCTAACCGTACTTTGTTAATGGAACGTTTGGGTCAAAAAATCATTGGTAGTAAACGTAGGCATAATAAACTCGCGGTCATGTTTTTAGACCTCGATGGGTTTAAATTAATTAATGATTCCTTTGGTCATAATACTGGTGACGAATTACTTAAAGTTATCTCTAGTCGATTGTTAGACTTGGTTAGGCAGTCTGATATTGTCGCTCGCTTGGGTGGGGATGAGTTTATTTTTGTGATGGATAATCCGTTACATAAAGAGGAAATATTGCACCTTGCTGAACGTATTATTAATTCCATTAAAGAGCCTATTGAAATCGATGATAATCATCTACAAATAGGCTCGTCTATTGGCATCGCGATATATCCGGATGATGCGACAACATCGGTTGATTTAATTGAAAAAGCTGACCATGCTATGTATCAATCAAAAGATCCAGAGCGAAGCTCGATTCATTTTTATGAGTCAGATTCTAATCAAATAAATCGCAATCAATCACTCGGTAGTAATGAAGCATTAATCGACAATGAAACATCCCTCAAGGAATCAGAGCTTGGTAAAGTAGATTAATGACTAGATTCTTTTATGACTCACTATTCCGTGACTCTGCTACTAAGTTATGGTTGTTTTAAGTACTTCCAAATAGATCGATTAACTATGCTTTATTCGCTTTATTTCTCTTCTTCATCAAAACCCACATTAGCGATGTTTTAGATCGCCATTGTTCGTTATTTATCTACAGAATTCATTAAATCGTCATATTTATTACGTACTTTTAAGGCATAAAATAATCAACCTTAAGGTCTCCAATGTTAATAAATAAAATAGGTTTAGTGAGTGTGCTTTCTGCAGTGGTGTTATTTGGTTATGTTAATCGAGGGATAGCCGCAGAGATGGATGAGATTTTAGAAACGTTTCCTCAGCTAGGCAGTGAATTACCCCATTCTGTATTACGTGCCGACTTAAAAGATGCAAAAACACAATTGCCCCTTGAGATCCGCAACGGAGGCTATGGTTCAGCAATGACTGCTCACCCTACACAAGCTAACCAGTTTTATGCGTTAACAGATCGTGGCCCCAATGCGAACCACCAAGGTGATTATGGAAAAGGTAAAAGCTTTCCAGTGGCAGATTTCACGCCACGCATTGGTTTATTTGAAGTAAAAACTAACGGCAAGATTGTGCAGTTAAAAGACATTTTATTAAAACGTCCGGATGGCAGTCTGATCTCTGGTTTACCTAATAGTTCTGCATTGGGAGGGACAGGTGAAACACCTTACCATGCAGATGGAAACCCGGTGTTAGTTAATGATAAATTACCGTATAACGTAACCTCAAACCCTATTAAGTTAGATGATTATGGGCTGGACGGTGAAGGATTAGTCGCTTTAAAAGATGGCACATTTTGGGTAAGTGATGAATACGGCCCACATATTGTTCACTTTGATCATAATGGTATAGAGATGACTCGTATTAATGCGTTCAAAGATGATAGTCGTGCTTTATTGCATTTACCTGCTGTCTTTCAACATCGTCGTGCTAATCGCGGTATGGAAGGGTTGGCGATCACACCTGATGAAAGTACGCTGGTGGGTATTATGCAATCCACCATGAAAAACCCTAATAAAGCAGCACAAAAAGGCGACCTTACACGGATTGTTAGTATCAATTTAAATAATGGTGAAACTGAGCAGTATTTGTATCGCCAACAGAAAAATGAGAATGCAAACTCTGAAATCGCCGCATTGACAGCCAATAAGTTTTTAGTCATTGAACGAGATGGCAGTTTTCTGTTTGGCGGGCCTAAAAATGCAAACCCTAATGCACAAAAGCAAATCTATCGTATTGATCTTCGCTCAGGAACCGCATTATCTAAGGTGGCTTTATCTTCAACCATTATGCATGATGAGAGCCGTGGATTATTGATTGATGGACTGACATTAGAGCAGTATGCACAGGAAAAAGGCTGGGATGCGCTCGCTGAAAAGGGTATTAAACCGGTCACTAAAAAGTTGATCATTGATATGGTTAATGAAGTGGGTTACGCACACGATAAAATGGAAGGTTTATGGATTATTGATGATCAACACTTAGGCGTATTAAATGATGATGATTTTGCGACTTGGTCAACGGACGGGAAATTAGAGCAAAAGTATCTGGATAAAAACACCATAGATAGTAATCGTCTTTTCATTATTAAAAAGAATTTGCTTAGCGATTAATCAACAGCTCTATTTATTAACTTTACTCAACATCTTTACTCATACCTTTACTCAGTCATTGGGGCAGATTTTTCAATGAGTAGAGCAGACCTTACAAGGTTTATTGCAATTAAACTTGTAAGGTCTGAATGACCTATTTCTACCATTGGTTTTACTAATTATTACCTGGTTACAGTGATTTATTCGCAATCACCTAACTGGCACTATCTAACGCCAATTATCTAATAAAAAGCATCTAACTGAGATTATTAAACTGCCGTTATCTAACTTTCGATATCTGACTAGTACTATCTTACTGTAATGCTGCTCTGTGGTTACGCACTAATCTGATACTTTTTCTAAAGTAATGCACCAATTTATCACCTTCGTTAATCAACATAAATATTATTATCTTTAGTTATCATGGGTTTAAATTGTGGTACGGTTTTTGTAACTAATTAGTAATAATCATGATCATTGTCGAGTGAAAAATGTATCAACTATTCTCTATTCCCGTACAAAAAATTATTCATTTCGCTGGTTTTAAAGCCATGCTCAGTATTTATATGGGTCTGCTCTCTGTGATTATTGCTACACAGATTGTGATCGTTAACTTCCCTGAACAAATTTCAGTGCATGTGTTATCAATAGAGTTAGCCATTTTATTTTATTTATCCATTGCACTAGTGATGGCGATCAATAATGAATTGCACTCTTTTAAGCAAATGTTTCGTTTATTAAATGCGGATAGCTTCGATTACCGAGGCCTGCAAACAAGTCATTTAATTACAGCACATTTTATTGACCAACTGCTCGCTTCTTATCGAGAATTAGGGCGAGTAAATGATAAATATAAAGATAGATTAAATGAAGTTTCTTACTCTGCCATTCAAGTGATCGATACTGCACATACCGTTGCAGAAAACGTACAAAAACAATCTAATGCGACTAATTCAACCGCCGCTGCTATCACTGAGATGAGTGCTTCTTTAAGTGAGGTAAATGGGGGGATTCGTGAGGTACATCTTTCATCTCAACATGCATTTGATACTGCTGAAAAAGGCCGTGCATCTATTGTTGATCTTAAATTATCTTTAAAGAGTGTTGTATTTGAAGCAAATCAAACGGCTGGCGATATCGATGTTTTAATGACATTAGCCAACAGCGTTGCTGAGATATCTCAATCTATCCAAGGGATCACAGATCAAACTAACTTATTAGCATTAAATGCTTCTATTGAAGCTGCTCGCGCTGGTGAATTAGGACGAGGTTTTGCGGTGGTCGCTGATGAAGTTAGAGCGCTCGCTTTGCGTTCACGTATTGCAGCTGATGATATTGTTAAAAATGTCGATTTGGTCAAAAACCAAAGTCATAAAATAAGTACGAGTATGGCGAAAGTGGTTACTCAATCAACGCAGTGTGAGCAAGGTGCAAACTTAGTGGATCAATCTTTACAAGAAATAGAGAGTGCAAATTTAGACGTGAGAGAGAAGATGCAAACTGTCACTGATAATGTTGCGCAGCAGACTCTCGCCACCAATGAAATTAGTGAACATATAGAGCGAGTAGTACAAGGGGCAATTGCTAATGCTGATGTTGCAAAACAAGCTGAAACGGTTGCGGCTCATCTCAAATCATTAACACAAATAATTTAACAAAAAATAAGTTAAGAGGGATGGATATGGCAATCTATATTGTTATTTTATTGCTGATGGTGTTGGTTGTAATCTTGTTACATCACTATAAAACCAAACAGAAAAAAGCATTACAAGTGCGAGGCCTGGCGAATATAGCTTATTTAAAGTCGTTGATTGGAGCAGTACAAACACATCGAGGATTAAGCTCTGCTTGGTTAAATGGAGATCAAAGTAAACAAGCGATGTTACTGACTTTTGAACAACAAGCTGATAGTGACATTAAATATTTACAACAAGATATGGCGGCGGATGAAAATGGACGTTGGGACTCCTTTGTTGACCATTGGGCGCGTATAAATCAACCGGGTAATACCAATGATGCCGATAATAACTTTAAACAACATACGCAAATGATTGCTAATTTATTATATCTTTTGGAAGATGAAGCAGAACATAAACATCTTAATGCGATGTCATTACAAGCGCTAGCTCATATTGGTTTTGTGTGGCGTGAATTGGTGCAAACCACGGAGATGATTGGGCAGTCTAGAGCGATTGGAACAGGGATTGCGACCCGTAAAATATGCTCTAGTGTCGATAAAATTCGGTTATCTTTTTTACAACAAAATATGCAAAAAATAATTAATGAAACCTTACCTAAACTAGGTTCATTAGACAGTGAAAGCGAACAGCATAAGGCGTTATTAACCACTGCCTTTGCGACTATGCAGTGTTTAATGGAAACGATTAAAAGCGACTTAATTCAGGCGGATAAAATAACTATCACACAGGATCAATACTTTGCTCTAGCCACTAACAGCATTAAGTCGTTAGATGAAATTTTTAAACACCAACTAGCACAAGTCAAACAGGTTATTTGATTGGCTTTTGACAATGAGTTAATAGGCAATCAGTTAGTAAGTAGTCTTAGATGGCTCGTTACTTCTTACTCAACGAGCTGATTGATAGAGAGGAAAAAAGGGTTGTATTGTTTTCTTAAGACTCGCCGTCTTGAATGGTGCCCACTAGTAATACTGGAGCGGCATCAAGTTCAGTTGCATCCATCATTGAAGCAATTCGCTCTACGGCTGATAATAGTTGGCTTTGTTCCCACTCTTCAAGATGTTGATAACGTTTAATAAAGTGTTCTTGTAAAGGCTGAGGGGAAGAGCTTAAAACGGCTTTACCTGCTTCACTGAGTGATAAATGCACTTTACGTTTATCTGTTTTACTGCGCGTTCTGATCACAAAGTCACGTGCTTCCAATCTATCAATAATTGTTGTCACTGTGGCTGCACTGAGGGTTATTTCTTGGGCAATTTGCTTGGCAAGCGGTGCTTCAAGTTGATCAATCTTTCTCATGACTAATAACTGTGGGCCAGTTAATCCTGACTCTTTGTTTAATTGGCGAGAGTGAATACTGATTGCTCTGATCACTCGGCGTAAAGAAATTAATAACTGTTCGTGCTTTTCCATAAATCCCAACCCTATTTTTTGCGTAGCATAACAAAAATAATCGTAACTCTCATGTGCAAAGTAATAAAAAAGCAGAATAGTGAAGATCACTATTCTGCTTTTTTGGATCATCCGCTTAACCATTAAACGTGGGCTTTCACCTTATTTAATGGTATTCGCTGTGGTCTGTATTAATCCATTAACTCAATTTTAGTAAAGTCAATTTTGTTCTCTTTTGGCGAACGTTCAATATCAGATACTTTTCGGTAATGGCTTAGTAATATATAACCAAAACATCCTAAGATTAATCCGATTGCTAATGCACCAACCCATTGAATTTGTAAAAAGTCTAATTTAAACAATAATGTTAGGCCACTTAATAAAGCAATATTACCAACGATATAAGGTATTTTACCAAAGCGTTGTACTGTTAAGTTTAAGTTATCAGTGTATAAACGAACTAGTGAATCTAATGAGTTGATCACAAACGTAATACCGACAATCACCATCGCTAAGTTATAAAAACCTGCTGTTGAGATAGCATTTGCACTGTAGTAATAAAGCACAGTAAACCAAATCGCAATTGGGATAGATGGGAAGATCATCATCGCCGCTAGTACTTGATAAGTTCTCATACCACTTACAAAACGAGAGGTAAATTGGCCAATCATTATGCTCCAAGCAAACCACCAGTAAAGGTAAAACTCATGGTAATCATTGATCGGTAATACAAAGTGATGCAGGTTACCAAAGTAGTCACCTAGTAAGCCAAAGGTAGTAAAGAACTCACCTACACTTGAATTATCAGATAAGAAAGCGCCTGCCCACATAATGATGATTAACGCGAAAAATAACCAGCTACTACCTAGACTCAAGATACGAACATAACGGATGCTTGTACTTGAATATACTGCAGCGGCAATCGCTAAGAATACAATTAAGTAGAAACTACCGACAATGGATTCGCCATCACCAAGACCAGGTAAATACCAAGGTAAGTTGGTTAATAATAAATAAGCAGTAAAGGCACACGTACCGATAATAACCACATTATTAATGAATTTGATCAGTGGTACTTCGAAAAATTTAACTCTTGGTTCAATAACACAAAAGTAGAAACAAGTGACAAAGTAGAAGGCCCAAATTAAGAAGGCCCAAAACCCAAACTCAATAGAGAGAGGATTAGTGAAGCCATACTCTGGACTGGTCGCTAAATCTGCATACCCTGCAAACTCAGTCAGCGGGAACATGATCAAACCTACATCTAAACCAGAAGTAAATAGGATCGCGATAAAAGTAAACTTACGCACTGGTGTGACACCAATACATTGCATATTACCCCAACGGTACAGGATGAACGCAATAGCGGCAAAAACGAATAAGATGCCGGCTGATAGCCAAAGAGTCATTATTTGGCCTCCAAGTGGATAGTGTTGATAAACATAGATAATTCCTTGTTTTATGTTTTAAAACGCTACGCCATTATTTTTAAGACAATCTTGTCCTCAAACCTTAAGTATCGTAGTGATAATGCCAATAAATGACATATGTAGATGACGATAGTTAAACCCTGAAAAATAACGTAGTTTAATAGGCCATTTACAAAGTTACACATAAATTACATCGCTGTATAATTTGCGTAGGTTGGCCTTACACCTCATCTTAGTGATTCGCTGATGTTGCAATCAACGACTCACTAGGAGTGAAACTGATTTACAATTAACTGGTCTTTCGTTTTGGTGCTGCTAATCGTTGGCTATGTTGCCAATCTTCTGCAACCGTCACTTTAGCGGTACTGGGTGACAGCATTTTATTACCTAGAATAATATCTGCAGCACGCTCTGCGACCATAATGGTCGGTGAGTTAAGGTTACCGTTAGGGATAGTTGGGAAAATAGATGAATCAACAACACGAAGCCCTTCAATGCCATGCACTTTAGTTTCTGAGTTGACCACGGCCATTTCATCTTCACCCATTTTGCATGAACAAGAAGGGTGGTAAGCACTTTCAACTGAGCTTCTTACAAACTCATCAATTTCTTCATTTGTTTGTATCGCTAATCCTGGTTGGATCTCTTCACCACGATATTCATCTAAGCCCGGTTGATTAATAATCTCACGGGTTAAACGAACACAAGCTCTAAAGCCTTCAATATCATCTTGATGTGATAAGTAATTAAATTGAATTTGTGGTGCTGCATGTGGGTCGTTTGAAACGACTTTCACTGCGCCACGACTTTTCGGCTTGTTATGACCAATATGTACTTGGAAACCATGGCCTGCAAACGCTTCTTTACCGTCATAACGCATTGCTGCTGGTAAGAAATGGTATTGAAGATCTGGCCATTCTAAGCTCGCTTTTGAGCGGATGAAGCCACAGGATTCAAAGTGGTTGGTTGCCCCAAGACCTGATTTATTTAAGATCCAACGCATGCCAATTAATAGCTTGTTCAGTGGATCGATTTTACCGTTCAATGAAATTGGTTTTAAACATTTAAATTGAAAGTAAAACTCAAGATGGTCTTGTAAGTTTTCACCCACACCAGGTAGCTCATGATGCTGTTCAATACCGGCTTCTTTTAAAGTTTCTGCTTTACCAATACCCGATAATTGAAGGATATGTGGCGAACCAATTGAACCGGCGCTCAGCAATACTTCTTTACTACACAGTACGTCAGTGACTTTATCTTTTACTTGGTAACGAACGCCGACAGCTTTTTTATCTTCAAGTAATACTTTGTGTACTAGAGCGTGCGTCACAACTGTTAAGTTACTGCGTTTCATCGCAGGTCTTAAATAAGCGTTTGCCGTAGACCAACGTACGCCATTTTTAACGGTCATGTGCATTGGACCGAAACCTTCTTGTTGTTCAGCGTTGTAATCAGCGGTAGCTAAATAGCCTGCGTCTACACCTGCATCAACAAAAGCTTGGTATAACGGGTTTTTCATATTGTTACCGTTATTAACGGCTAGTGGACCAGAATCACCACGGTAATCATTACCGCCAAATGACCAAGTTTCAGCTTTCTTAAAATAAGGTAAGCAATGTGCATAATCCCAGTTTTCAGCGCCAGCTTGTTGCCACTCATCAAAATCACGAGCATGACCACGAACATAAACCATGCCGTTGATTGATGAAGAACCGCCCAGTACTTTACCGCGAGGGCAATGCATACGACGATTATTCAAAAACGGTTCAGCTTCTGTTTCAAACTGCCATGCATATTTTTTGGTGTTCATCGGGATCGATAATGCAGTCGGCATCTGAATAAAAATGCTCTTATCACTGCCACCCGTTTCTAGTAGTAGTACTTTATTATTAGCATTTTCTGATAAGCGGTTTGCCAGCACGCAGCCTGCACTGCCTGCTCCCACAATAATATAATCATAATTTGTTGTAGTCATAGTCATCCTTAAAATGGGCTTTCAAGTGTTTGCATACCAACATATACCGCTTTAATTTGGGTATAAGCTTTTAATGTTTCACTACCATTTTCTCGGCCAATACCTGACATTTTGTAACCACCCACTGGCATTTCTGCTGGTGAAGCACCATAAGCGTTGATCCAGCAAATACCCGCCTTAATTTGATGTATCACACGGTGAGCACGGGTAATGTCTTGGGTGAAGACTGCTGCCGCTAAACCAAGGTGTGTATCATTTGCGCGTTTCACTACTTCTTCTTCTTCAGAGAAAGTAAGTACAGACATAACAGGACCGAATATTTCTTCTTTAGCGATCGTCATTTGGTCATTACAGTCAGTGAAGATAGTCGGTGCTACAAAGAAGCCGTTTGGCGCATTTTCAGGTTGTAATGCTTTACCGCCTGTTAATAACGTTGCGCCTTCTTTTTTGCCAATTTCAATGTAATCGAGTACTTTTTGCTGGTGGTCTTTAGAAATCAATGCACCAAAGTTTGTTTCTGGGTTCATTGGATCACCACAGATGATGTTTTGCTCTGTACGTTCTACTAAACGTTTAATAAATTGCGGGTAGATATCTTTTTGAACGAATACGCGTGTGCCGTTAGTACAAACTTCACCTTGTGTATAGAAGTTACCTAGCATGGCTGCTGACACTGCGTTTTCTACGTCTGCATCATTAAAGATAATTAACGGTGATTTACCGCCTAATTCCATGGTCACTTCTTTTAATGAACTAGCGGCTGCGGCCATTACTTTTTTACCGGTACCGACTTCGCCAGTGAATGATACTTTTGCGATATCATCATTACCGGTTAACCATGCGCCAACACGTCCGTCACCTTGAACAACATTAAACACACCATCAGGTACGCCAGCCTCAGTGAAGATCTCTGCTAAACGCATTGCGCCACGTGGAGTTTCTTCTGATGGTTTAAAAATCATTACATTACCGCAAGCTAAAGCGGGTGCTGCTTTCCAACAAGCGATTTGTATTGGGTAGTTCCACGCACCAATACCAGCACAAATGCCTAATGGTTCGCGACGTGTGTAATAGAAGTCATCACCAACCGTTTGTTGGTTACCTTCGATACTTGGTGCAAGGCCTGCGAAAAATTCGATTGAATCAGCACCTGTTACTACATCAACTTCCGATGCTTCTTGCCATGGTTTACCTGTATCCAATACTTCGCCAGCTGCTAGGTCGTCATTATGTTCACGTAATAAAGCAACGGCTTTAAGTAGGATTCGGCTTCGCTCTATAGCGGTCATTGCAGACCAAGTTGCAAATCCTGCTTTTGAACTTGCAATCACTGCTTGTTGTACTGCTTCTGTTGCTGTTTCTACTAAGTAACTAACTTGTCCAGTGGCAGGGTTAATCACTTCAAATGTTTCACCGGTACCATTGGCGATATATTGGCCATGTACATAATTTTGATAAACGACTAATGATGACATTGATTTTCTCCATACTGTGTAAGAACAGTATTTATAAAGGCTTTAGATAAAATTTGAGCTTGTTTGAATTCTTCTTCTGGTGTCGAGCTCAAGGCGCTTCGTAACCAGAAACCGTCAATCACAGCTGCAGTTTGTTTGGCTGCATTAATGGCAGCGGTATTAGGTAGTAGCTGTTTAAAGCAAAAAAGGAGGTTGCTGTATAAACGCTGACTATTGATATGTTGAAGTCTTGCTAGACCAGGTTCATGCATTGCTTGAGACCAAAAACTTAACCATGTTTTTGTTGCTGCACTGGATCGTTGCAGCTCGGTAAAGTTGGCTTCTACAATCATCGATAAACGATCTATTGGGGACAAATTTTTACCTGATATTCTGATTAATAACGCTTGTTTCAATTGGTCGAGAAGGTATTTAAGCGCTGCTTCAATTAACCCTTGTTTGCCACCAAAATAATGACTGATTATGCCAGATGACATACCTGCCATTGCACTGATGGTATTAATAGTGGTGTGCTGTAAACCATGGCGTTCTACGGACATCAATGTCGCATCGATCAGTTGTTGTTGTCTCGCTTCTTTGACCGCTGGCCTTGCCATACATAACTTCCTTTTTATGTTTATGCTTCATAAAACGTTATTAATTGAACGTTCAATTAATAACAATTCTAATGATTAGTGCACTAACTATCAAGGGTTCATTTAAATTCCATTAACATATTGTGTTAACAAGGTGTACCTAAACCGTCACTTGTAACTCATTGTTTGTTTGTTTAAGTTGTTGTTTTTATTTGTTTTGCGCGCGATTGCTGTAAGTTAAATGTAACAAAATAGTTACAGATGAAATAGTTTTTGTTGTAATTAAATTAGTTGGTTTTTATGGCGGAATAATACAAGAAAAATGATTTATTAATCATATTTACACGTAGGCAGCGGCTAAATTAAGTTTAATAAAGTGGTGGTTAAGTTCGGCTTTGATGACCATTTGTGCAGGTATTAAGTTTTAAGGAATGGGATTGTGATTAAACGGAATTGGTCTATTTTGGGTTGACCTATCGACAAAAATACTTTTATTAACGGGCATATTTACCTGTTGTGTTAGATATTGTTTGTTTTTTGTTTTGCTTATTGTCGTTGCGTTATTTTATATTCGTTTTCGAGCGAAAATATTATTAGTGTTCATTTTATTATGCTGTTTTTAAGCGCTCGTGATTGCTTTATTGCTATCTTTTTACTGTCTATTAATTCCTTTTATTCATTTTGTTCAAGAGGTTAGGTTCCATTAGCATGTCGCAAAATTATTTTTGTTGATTTAAATCATTTTGTTTTCGATTGTGATCTATTTATCAGAAGTCTGTGCTCGTTCGAACTATAGTTCGCTCGTAAAATAGTTGATGTGAAGGTAGTCTCGTGACTCCGAACAAAAACTAATCACTTATTTTAAAACTGCTCTTATTTATCCCAAGGAATAACATTATGCTAAACATTTTTAGGCCAATGGCGCATATCGACCGCCTACCTGAAGGCCAAATTGATCCCTTATACAAACGCCTACGTTGGCAATTGTTCCTAAGTATTTTTATAGGATATGCCGGTTATTATTTAGTACGTAAAAACTTTAGTTTAGCGATGCCTTTTTTGATCGAAGAATATGGTTATAGTCGCGGCGATCTTGGGGTTGCATTGGCGTCTGTTTCTATTGCTTACGGTTTATCTAAATTCTTAATGGGTAATATCTCAGATCGCTCTAATCCACGATACTTTATGAGTGCTGGTTTGATGATGTCTGCTCTAGTGATGCTGTGTTTTGGTTTTATGCCTTGGGCAACCAGCAGTATTACCGCAATGTTTATTCTTTTATTTTTAAACGGTTGGTTCCAAGGAATGGGGTGGCCTGCTTGTGGTCGAACAATGGTTCACTGGTGGTCACATAAAGAGCGTGGCGGTATCGTTTCGGTTTGGAATGTTGCACATAATGTGGGTGGTGGTTTGATCGGTCCGTTATTCCTATTAGGCTTGTGGGCTTTTAATGATGATTGGCGTGCTGCTTTTTATGTTCCTGCTTTCTTTGCATTATTAGTGGCTGGATTTACTTTCTTAACCATGAAAGATACACCGCAATCTTGTGGTTTACCGGCTATTGAAGAATACAAAGATGATTACCCAGATAACTATTCTGAGTCTTTTGAAAAAGAGATGACAGCAAAAGAAATCTTCTTTAAGTATGTGTTTAATAATAAATTATTATGGTTTATCGCGATCGCTAATGCATTTGTTTATTTAATTCGTTACGGTGTACTTGACTGGGCACCTGTTTATTTAAGTGAAGTAAAAGAGTTCTCTGTTGATAAATCTTCATGGGCTTACTTTTTATACGAGTGGGCTGGAATTCCTGGTACGTTATTATGTGGTGTGATTTCTGATAAATTGTTTAAAGGTCGTCGTGCACCAGCTGGTATTTTATTCATGCTGCTAGTAACTGTTGCAGTATTAGTCTATTGGTTTAACCCTGCAGGAAATCCAATGGTTGATATGGCTGCCTTAGTTGCGATTGGTTTCTTAATTTATGGTCCTGTTATGTTAATCGGCTTATACGCGTTAGAACTTGCTCCTAAAAAAGCAGCGGGCACAGCGGCGGGTTTAACAGGATTATTTGGTTACCTTGGTGGTGCGGTAGCCGCTAATGCATTATTAGGTTACACAGTAGATATCTTCGGTTGGGATGGTGGATTTTTAGTGATCGTACTTGCATGTGGTTTATCTATATTCTTCTTAACACTTGCTATGCTTGGCGAAAATAAAATTCATAAGCAACGTAAGTTAGATTTAGAAAGTGCAGCCGTTTAAGTATATATAATTAAATGTTTTATATATGAATTAGAACAGCCTTAACTTACTGAAATGAATACTAAAGCCCGTGTTGGTTATTTGCTAATACGGGTTTGTTTTTTTACCCGTAGCAATCGATGAATGCTTAATTGCATGAAGGATTGATAATAATGCCAATACTGTTAAATAACTGATCATTTTGTTGGTTAGAATGCTTCACTTCTGCTTTAGAAGTTTTGTAATAGATCGTCAATTTCATGCAATCTTTGCTTTAAATTGACGCCTTTTTTTTACCCAATAATTGATCATATAGTTGATGAAGTTGGTATAAGTCAGCCGTTATTTAACGGTTACATTTTATGATAAGGATGGATCAAACGATGTTTACAAAATTACCCCGTTTAAAAAAATTATGCTTAGGAATAATTGTAGCATTACCTATTATCAGCAGTGCTTATGCAGATAAAATCGTGGTTGCCCATCGTGGTGCAAGTGGTTACTTGCCTGAGCACAGCATGGCAGCAAAATCTATGGCTTATGCTATGGGCGTTGATTATATCGAGCAAGATGTCGTGATGACTAAAGATAACGCGTTAGTTATTTTACATGATCATTATCTAGATGGTGTTACTAACGTTGCTGATGTTTACCCAGATCGTAAACGTGAAGATGGTCGTTATTACGCTATAGACTTCACCTTGGCTGAAATTCAAACACTAAGTATGACAGAAGCCTTTAAGATGAAAGATGGTAAAGCTACGGCTGTCTATCCTAAACGCTTCCCTCTTTGGAAATCGCAGTTCAAAGTGCATACTTTAGAAAATGAGATTGAATTGATTCAAGGCATGAATGCTAGCACAGGTAATAATGTAGGTATTTATGTTGAAGTGAAAGCGCCTTGGTTACATCTTCACGAAGGTAAGGATATTAGTGCCGCAGTATTAAAGGTCTTTAAAACATATGGTTATACTAAAAAATCCGACTTAGCTTATTTTCAATCCTTTGATGCGAATGAATTAAAGCGTGTTAAAACGCAGCTATTACCTGAATTAGGCTTGGATGTTAAATTAGTTCAATTGATGGCAGAAACCAGCTGGAATGAGACAATGGAGTATCAAGATGGTAAGGCGCAACCTTATAATTATGATTGGATGTTTAAACCTGATGCAATGAAAAAGATTGCTGAGTATGCAGATGGTGTGGGTCCATGGAAGCCAATGGTAGTTGCACCTGAGTCCACTAAAGATAAGCTTGTATTTACTTCATTAGTTAAAGATGCACATCAAGCTGGTATGGAAGTTCACCCTTATACTTTCAGATTGGATGAAGGAAGAATTCCAGACTATGCAGAAAATTTTGAAGATTTATTAGATATTTTCTATAACAAAGCCAATGTTGATGGTGTTTTTACTGACTTTCCTGATCGTGCGGTTAACTTTTTAAAGCAAGCTAAACAATAAATTGAGCGTCTTTCTTATAATGAAAGAAGTTTAATGTGAAAAATTTAATCTGAAAAGCACTTAGCATATTGTAAGTGCTTTATTTTTGCCTATAAAAGGTTCACATGAAGTTGTTTTTAGAGCGGTTAAACCTTGGCTGTAGACGAAGTCACTTGCAAGGGAATGTTATGTTCTTTTAAGATAGCAACAATTTCATCTGGTGGTGTAAGGTCCGTTATTAGCATATCTAACTCACTGATATTTGCTAAATTAACCATCGCATTACGGCCAAATTTAGTATGATCTACTGCCAAATAAATGCGACGACTATTCTCTATAATGGCTTTTTTAACGCGCACTTCATGATAATCAAAGTCTAATAAAGAACCGTCATAATCAATCCCACTAATTCCTAGAATGCCAAAGTCTAAGCGGAACTGTTTAATAAAATCGAGGGTCGCTTCCCCAACAATACCACCATCCTTGTTGCGTACTTCGCCACCGGCAAGAATGACTTTAAAGTCTTCATTACCCATTAAAATACCTGCAACATTGATATTATTGGTTACAACACGTAAATCTTTATGTTTTTTGACCAACTCTTTAGCAATTGATTCCGGTGTTGTACCAATATCAATGAATAAAGTAGCGCCATCGGGAATGTGTTTGACTAATGCCTCTGCAATGGCGTCTTTTTCGTGTGATTGCATGACTTTACGGGCACTATAAGCAGTATTAACAGAGCTTTGTTGTGTTGTTGCTCCACCGTGATGACGGCGTATTTTATTCTCATCTGCGAGTTCATTAAGATCTCGTCGAATAGTTTGGGGGCTAACGTTGAAGTGTTCAACTAGATTATCGGTACTGACATATCCATTTTTTTGTACTAGCTCTATTATTTCCTTATGTCTTGTTGTCTGCTTCACGAATATTATTCCTTGTGTTACTGGCTAAATTCAATAAAACAAGTTTACTGCGCTAGCGATGAATAGCAAGAAATTACAAAATTTATGAGCACTAGGCAATGCTTTATTTTCGAATTAGAAATAAATTGGGTTTTTGCATGTGTTGATGAGGCTCTGAACAATTGGGGGGAGAGTATCGAAAAGAGCATCCTAAGATGCTCTTTTTATTGTTAATTAATCAATTTTCTCATTAATAAAATTAACTTTATATGCGTGGCTTATGGTGTGTCTTCGTTATTTTCGTTGTGAAGATCAGCCCATACCATGGCACATTTTATTGCTCGTTTCCAACCGTTGTAACGTTGCTGACGTTTTTCTTGTACAGCTTTAGGTTCAAATGAGCGTTCAATGGTTGCTTTATCTTTTAGTTCTTCTAAACCATCCCAGAAACCAACAGCAATACCGGCAAGGTAAGCTGCACCCAGTGCTGTCACTTCAGTAACTGCAGGGCGATGAACCGCTGTATTTAATACATCAGATTGGAACTGCATTAAGAAGTTATTTGCTACTGCACCACCATCAACTCGTAATGAAGCTAACTGGATATTTGAGTCTGCTTGCATTGCGTCAAGTACGTCACGTGTTTGGTAAGCAATGCTTTCTAATGTTGCACGAATAATATGGCTAGAATTAGTGCCTCGATTTAAACCGACGATTGTTCCTCGAGCATACGGGTCCCAATATGGTGCGCCTAAACCTGTAAAGGCAGGGACGACATAAACGCCGTTAGAAGAGTCAACTTTAGTTGCAAAGTATTCAGAATCTTTTGCATCCGAGATTAACTTCAGTTCATCACGTAACCATTGGATTGAAGCGCCACCCATGAATACTGCACCTTCCAGTGCGTAAGCTGCTTCACCTCTAGGACCACAAGCTATTGTTGTTAATAGGCCATTTGCTGATGTTATTTTCTCTTTACCTGTATTCATTAACAAGAAACAACCTGTGCCGTAAGTGTTTTTTGCTTGGCCTTTTTCTACACACATGTGTCCGTACAATGCTGCCTGTTGGTCACCAGCAATACCGGCAATAGGAATACGGGTTCCACCTTTACCACCAATGTTCGTTTTACCGTAAACTTCTGAAGAGCTTTTCACTTCAGCCATCATTGATCTTGGAATGCCGAAATCTTTTAATAGTTTCTCATCCCATTCTAATGTGTTGATGTTGAATAACATCGTACGTGATGCGTTGGTGTAGTCAGTTACGTGTACTCTTCCCTGTGTCATTTTCCAAATTAACCACGTATCAACGGTACCAAACAGTAATTTTCCAGCTTCTGCATCTTCACGCGCGCCTTCTACATTATCCAATATCCATTTAATTTTGGTACCTGAGAAATATGGGTCAAGCATTAAGCCTGTATTTTCACGTACGTATTCTTCTAATCCCTGTGCTTTCAGTTCTTCACAGATGCTTGCTGTACGGCGACACTGCCAAACAATCGCATTATAAACTGGCTTACCTGTTTCTTTGTTCCATACAATTGCGGTTTCACGTTGGTTAGTGATACCAATACCTGCGACTTGATCACTGCCAATACTTGCTTTTGCTAATGCTTCAGTTAGTACGCCACTTTGTGTCGCATAAATTTCCATAGGGTCATGCTCAACCCAACCAGAATGTGGATAAATTTGTGTGAATTCACGCTGGGAAACACTGACAATGTTGGCATCGTGGTCAAGAATTACTGCGCGAGAGCTAGTTGTACCTGAGTCCAGCGCAACAATATATTTTTTATTGGTCATGATGTTGTCCTTTTATTTTCATTTGGTTATTAATTATTTAATGATATAGATACTTTTAATGTGTATGTGTTGAATTAGCAGGATACTGAGAGATAAGTCTCCTGCTATATCTTATTTAGTCACAATCGTTCGGGATCGTGCATCCTTGTCCAACTACGGGTAAATATTGCGCGATTACTTTCGGGTAAACCCAAGCGCCAAAACATGCACCTACGATTGGCGCTAGAATAGGAATAATAAAGTAAGGAACTTCTTTTGCGCCAGTAAGAGCAAAGTCCCATCCTGCTAAATAAGCAAAAAGCTTTGGACCAAAATCTCGGGCAGGGTTCATTGCAAAGCCTGTTAGTGGACCCAAAGAGCCACCAATAACGGCAATTAAAACGCCGATTAATACAGGGTTTAATGCACCACGTGATGCACCATTGTTATCATCACCTAATGCTAAAATAGCAAACATTAATACGGCTGTAATAACAAATTCAACAGCAAAAGCATCGATTAAAGAGATTGATGGATGCGGATAAGTTGAAAAAATGCCTGCAGTTGAAAGTGCAGCTTCGCTGCTGCGAACAAAGTTATGTGCAATTTCATAATCAGTGAATAAGCTGCTATATAAAGCATAAATGAGTGCAGCAGAGCAAAATGCGCCTAATACTTGAGAAGCGATATAAGGTAAAACTTTACGTTTATCAAAACCATGAAAAGCAGCTAGAGCAATCGTTACAGCTGGATTTATATGAGCACCAGAAACGCCTGCAGTACAATAAATGGCTATTGCTACACCCATCCCCCACATGATGCTAATTTCCCATTGGCCGAAATTAGCACCTGCTAATACTAGTGCAGCAACGCAACCTACACCAAAAAATATTAATAGCGCTGTACCTATAAACTCTGCAATGCATTGGCCTAGTAGTGAATGTTGTTTACTCATTTTGCTTCCTTATCTTTGTTTCAATGTATGGATGTGTTTAGATAAAGCAAAGATACTTATGATTAACAAATTAGCTACATTCTCAATCATTTTTTGCGCGTTCGGTCATGTTTTATTCTAAATCGAACTTTTTATGTGCTTTTGGAATGTTTTATTTGTTACTTGAATGTAAAGTTTAAATTATTTTTTACGTGAGGTTAGATGGTTTTTTTATCTATTTTATCTTTTTTATTAGAAGCTTATCTACTTTTTATGCTTGTTGGTGATGTTGTGAATGATTAGTTATATCTTTGATGTATTACTTGGTTGAAAAAATGTTCGAATATGAGCGTTTGAAAGAGAATTTGAGCTCTTTAAGTCATTACGACAAATGGTCTGGGAAGATTTTAATATCTTAGGAGGTGTGTTGATTGGTGTCGTTGTTTAAATGCCAAGGTCCATTAAGATTCATATATTATTATTTATTTTGCCCAAAAACTATCATTTTAGATCCTTCTATGTGGCTCTAGGCAGTTCTAGATTTTTTAAATTATCCTGGTTTGCTAGGGCTAGTTAATAATGAACAAAATTGCACGGCGCTGTAATCTAAGACTTAAAATTAAAGTATCGATATAGTGTTAATTTTCACTTTTTATTATCTTTGTAGTTATTTAAGTAAAAGTAAAAGTAAAAGTAAAAGTAAAAGTAAAAGTAAAAGTAAAAGTAAAAGTAAAAGTAAAAATTAACATTCACCTTCATAACGAATAGTTTGAGTTTTTATTTTACCATTTTCTCCAGGGAAATCTTTAAACATAGCTGCTAATAATTGATCGAATACACCTGCAATAACATCGCACTCTCCGATGCTCTTCACTCTTGATTCATAGACTTTCTTAGCTTGGTTTTTATTGTCGGTTGATGCGGAATTAAGTTTTAAGGATTCAGCTTCAACAATATCTAATGCAAAAGAAATAGTGTACAGCGTAATTAAGCTGGTAGGGTTACTGGTTGCAGCGTATTGCGGCATGACATAGCGCCGACCAGGAAAGGCGCTTCGCTTATCATCTTCATCTGTATAAAAGGCATAGGGGCCAAAAATGGGAGTGAGTACAACGGAAGTTTTACCATTATCTATACCATAGGCCACAATAGCAATGTACTGGGCCGCGTTTGCGCTATTTACAATTGAATAACCAGCCATTGCGAGTTGGATTTCAATTTTCTTTTTATAATTAGCAAACTCTAGTGAGTTGCTTTTATCAATATCCGCAGACACCACAAATATTTTACCTGAGCTATGGTAATTCTGTTGATAAAAAGCAGTTGTTTTAGTGTCTATCTTAAGCGTTGAACAAGCCGAAATAAAAAGTATTAATGAAAGTAGGGCGAATCTGTGTAGATATTTCATTATAAATCCTCATTAATTAATCTAAAAATTTTATTCATCGCGTAAGATTGATGACCCTTTGATTAATGTATTTCTACTCAGAATAAGCAGAGCGATAATGGGCTATGTTCCAATTATATTCAACTATGTTTCAGCGATGCACTTTATGCACCTATCAATAAACAATCTAGCATGCTGGCTGTAATGTAAAACATGATGACAGAAAAGGTTGTTTGAACCGTGAGTTGGCTCTAATAGTCGTATCAAATCATTAATCAATATTTTAATAAACGGTGATGACTTTTGCCTTGAAGATTGATTTTTAATACAGATCTTTAATACCACACCTAATACAGCTTGGTGTCGAATCAAGAATGAGGAATATTAATAGTTAACAATTAAGCATTTCAATAGAATCAAGTTATTTTTAGTACAAGAAAGAGTGAAAGTGTGTTCACACTGGCATTAAAAATGCGTTTGACCATTAAACATCATACTGATTAAACCTTCACGAAGTGCGCCATTGGAAAGTTGCATCGACTGAATATTTAAGGATTCAAATAGCGCGATTAAAATAGCTAACCCACTTGCAAAAACAGGCATTCTGGACTCTTCTAAGCCAACAATATTCAGCCCCTGTATGGTTTGGCACTGTATACATTGTTGCTTAATGTTGTGCAGTAGTTGTAATGACAACGCTTGGCTTAAATGCTGTGCTTGATTGACTTCATTAACTGCTTGAACAGTGCCTGAGGCGCCTAACGTTAATTGCCATTGGTGTTGTGCGTATTGTGTTTTAACCGTTGAAATAACCTGCTTTGCTGCATTTATTGCATTATTAAAATTATATTCATTTAATAAACCATCTGCAAAATAATGATTTAACCAGGTAACACAGCCAATATCTAAACTATTTGCGACATGAATATGATTGGCTTTTCCTAGTACAAGCTCTGTACTTGCTCCACCGATATCGATTACTAACAGCTCTTTGTCTGTTTTTTCAGTAAAAGAAACGCCTTTAAAAATCGTTTCAGCTTCTTGAATCCCTGAAATAAGATTAATAGGGTGGTTAAGGATTTCTTGTGCAGTACTTAAAAAAAGTTGATTATTAGTGGCGATACGCAGGGCTGCCGTGGCAGTAATGAGAATGCAGACAGGTTGAATTTCATCCAACAGCAGTCTGAAGTCTTGTAGGCAAGCCCAACCTTTTTCCATAGTGCCTAAATCAAGTTGTTTTTGCCCATTTAATCCGGCGGCTAAGCGCACCTTTTGCTTATGCTTTGAGACGACGTTAAAACCATTAGCTTGTTTGGTGACTGTAAGCATGTGGAAACTGTTCGAGCCTAAATCAATAATGGTATAACGCGCTGTTGCCATATTATCTTTTATGTGACCTATGATAGTTGTCTTTGCGATTATTTGGATGAACTTTATATTTAGTTACTTTCATCACTGGTAAAGAATCTAATAATGAGTCTTTATCGTATTCGCTAACGGGAATATTATGCTTAATATACTCTTCAATGGCAGGTAAATTAAAGACATATTTTTCACAGGCTAAACTTATCGCTAATCCTTTTTCACCTGCACGGCCGGTTCGACCTATTCGGTGAACATAATCTTCACAGTCATCGGGCAAGTCAAAGTTAAATACGTGTGATACTTTTGGAATGTGTAAACCACGTGCTGCAACATCCGTTGCGATCAGAATATCCACATCACCTTGAGTGAATTGTTCGAGAATATGCTCACGTTTTTTCTGCGGTACATCGCCCGTTAATAGGCCTGCACGATGACCGTCACCCGCTAAATACCCCCATACTTTTTCACAAGCATGTTTAGTATTAGCAAAAACAATCGCTTTTTCTGGCCATTCATCTTCCATTAAACTAAGTAACAACAACATCTTATCTTCGTTTGATGGGTAAAACAGTTCTTCAGTGATATTAGCTGAAGTCATTACTTCAGGTTCAATTTGAACATGCTCTGGGCTGTTCATATGTTCAAATGCAAGCTCTTGTACTTTGTGTGACAAGGTAGCAGAAAATAATAGGTTTAAACGTTGCTCTGCTGCAGGCATACGACGGAATAAATAACGAATGTCTTTAATAAAGCCTAAATCGAACATGCGATCTGCTTCATCTAAGACGACACTTTGTATCGAATCTAAGTTAATAACACCTTGTTTTACGAAGTCGATGATACGCCCCGTAGTCCCAATTAAGATATCAACGCCTTTTTCTAGTTTATTTTGTTGAATTTCAACTTTCTCGCCCCCATATGCTAAACCAAGGCGTAAAGATGTTGATTTCGAAAGTGTGATTGCATCTTTATGGATTTGAATCGCAAGTTCACGTGTAGGTGCTAAAATAATAGCTCTAGGTTGGTTCTTGCGGCGATTTTCAGGTGCATCGTTAGTTAATAGGTGATGGAAAACGGCAGGTAAAAATGCCAAAGTCTTGCCTGTACCCGTTTGAGCTTGGCCTGCGATATCTTTACCTTGTAAGGTAATTGGCAGTGACAAAGCTTGAATCGGCGTACAGTATTCAAAACCTATAGCAGTTAAACCTGAAAGTAGACTTGGCTCTAGAGGCAAGTCTGAAAATTTTGTTTGAGTTAGGTGTGTTTTATTCATTTGCAGAGCATAGCAGTTTATACTTGCAATAAATATTGAGATCGATTCAAATATCAAAAAATATATTTTACCAGTGAGCATGTTATAATAACTTTCTACTAGTAAATCTTTTCTGGAGATAAAAATGAGCGAAAATATCGTAACTTTAAGTGATGCAAGTTTTGACACTGACGTTGTAAATGCAGCTGGTCCTGTTTTAGTGGACTTTTGGGCTGAGTGGTGTGGTCCTTGTAAAATGATTGCACCAATTTTAAGTGAAGTCGCTGTTGAATATGCAGGTAAAGTAACTGTTGGTAAATTAAACATTGACCAAAACAGCGAAACTCCACCAAAATTTGGTATTCGTGGTATCCCAACTTTATTATTATTTAAAGATGGAAAAGTTGCAGCAACTAAAGTTGGCGCACTTTCTAAATCACAACTTACAGAGTTTTTAGACGCTAACGTTTAAATATTCTTCTCAGAATGAGGTTAAGTTAATCTAGCTTAATCTTCATTCTGGACAGTTCCAATTATTAATGCTACCTTTACGCTCAAATTATGAGCAATTCATTTTTACGCTATCCAAATACACGTTATCTACCCAATTAATCCATATTAAAACATCAAAAGAATTATGAATCTAACCGAATTAAAAAATACTCCCGTTTCCCAGCTTGTTGAGCTCGGAAGTTCGATGGGGCTTGAAAATTTAGCCCGTCTTAGAAAACAAGATATTATCTTCGCAATATTAAAAGCCCATGCTAAAAGTGGTGCTGATATTTTCGGTGCTGGTGTTTTAGAAATCTTACAAGATGGTTTTGGCTTTTTACGTAGCTCGGATAGTTCTTATCTAGCTGGCCCAGATGATATCTATATTTCCCCTAGCCAAATTCGTCGTTTCAACTTGCGAACTGGTGACAGTGTTGAAGGTAAAATAAGACCGCCTAAAGAAGGCGAACGTTATTTTGCATTGCTGAAAATTATGCAAGTTAATTTCGACAAACCAGAAAGCTCCCGCAATAAAATCTTATTTGAAAACTTAACTCCTATCCATCCTGATGAGCGTTTCCGTTTAGAGAATGGTAGTGGTAGTACTGAAGATATTACAGCACGTATTCTAGATTTAGTTTCACCGATTGGTAAAGGTCAACGTGGTTTGATTGTTGCACCGCCAAAAGCCGGTAAAACAATGTTGCTACAAAATATCGCGCAAAGTATTTCAATTAATTATCCTGAAGCTGAATTGATTGTTTTATTAATCGATGAGCGTCCTGAAGAAGTAACTGAAATGCGTCGCTTAGTACGTGGTGAAGTAGTAGCATCAACATTTGATGAGCCTGCTAGCCGACACGTTCAAGTTGCGGAAATGGTTATCGAAAAAGCGAAACGTCTTGTTGAACATAAAAAAGACGTGGTTATTCTGCTGGATTCAATTACACGTCTCGCACGTGCTTATAACACCGTTATTCCGAGTTCTGGTAAAGTACTAACAGGTGGTGTTGATGCCAATGCATTACATCGCCCTAAGCGTTTCTTTGGTGCCGCTCGTAATGTAGAAGAAGGCGGTAGTTTAACTATCCTTGCTACTGCACTTATTGATACGGGTTCTAAAATGGATGAAGTTATCTATGAAGAATTTAAAGGTACAGGTAACTCAGAGATTCATCTAAACCGTAAATTAGCTGAAAAACGTGTTTATCCTGCGATTGATATCACTCGCTCTGGCACTCGTCGTGAAGAGTTATTGACTAAGTCTGACGAGTTACAGCGTATGTGGATCCTGCGTAAGATTGTTCATCCTATGGGTGAAATTGGCGCAACTGAATTCATGATCGATAAGTTAGGATTGAGTAAAACCAATGATAGCTTCTTTGATGCAATGAAAAATCAAAAAGCAAAATAATTGATTTTGTTTTATTGAATAATAACGCTACTTAGGTAGCGTTTTTTTTACTTTAAATTTTATCTTGGACACTGATCACCCCAAACTTGATAAGTTACTGAGTGGAATTATGATTATGCTTTCATTCAATTAAGACATTACTCATTTTTATCAGTAAACTTGATCAGTTATTGACTATCTTCCGTATTAATCTTAGATAATGACCCACATAACAAGATTAACCGTTCAATATAATAAGCAGGTGAATATGAAGTTTGATGATTTGCGTGATTTTTTAAATCAACTAGAAGAAAAAGGGCTATTAAAGCGTATTAGCCAAGAAATAGACCCGAATTTAGAAATGACTGAAATATCCGACCGTACGCTACGTGCTGGCGGACCTGCCTTGTTGTTTGAAAACCCTAAAGGTTATACAACACCCGTATTAACTAATCTCTTTGGTACTACTGAACGCGTTGCATTAGCAATGGGTAAAGAAAAAGTGAGTGAATTGCGTGAAGTCGGTGAATGGCTTGCTTATTTAAAAGAACCTGAGCCACCTAAAGGCTTAAAGGCAATGTGGGAAAAACTGCCTATTTTCAAACAAGTTTTAAATATGCCCACCAAAAAGGTAAGTTCACCTGCTTGCCAAGAAGTTGTTATGGAAGGTGACGACGTCGATTTAACTAAATTACCTATTATGAAATGTTGGCCTGGTGATGTTGCTCCGTTAATTACTTGGGGGTTAACAATTACTAGAGGACCGTATAAAAAACGCCAAAACCTAGGTATTTATCGTCAGCAGTTGATCTCTAAAAATAAAATTATCATGCGTTGGTTATCACATCGTGGTGGTGCGATTGACTTTCGTGAGTGGCAAGAAGCAAATCCTGGTAAACCTTTCCCTGTAAGTGTCGCTTTAGGCGCTGATCCTGCTACTATTTTAGGTGCAGTGACCCCTGTTCCTGATACCTTGTCTGAATATGCTTTTGCTGGCTTGTTACGTGGTTCACGTACTAAAGTCGCCAGTTGTTTAAGCAATGATTTAGATGTGCCCGCTACGGCTGAAATGATTTTGGAAGGTTATTTGATGCCAGGTGAAGAAGCACCTGAAGGGCCCTATGGTGACCATACCGGTTATTATAATGAAGTTGATGATTTTCAAGTGATGACAGTAACCCATGTTACGACTAGAAAAGACCCTATTTATCACAGTACTTATACTGGGCGTCCACCCGATGAACCTGCGATTCTTGGTGTGGCATTAAATGAAGTATTTGTGCCTATTATTAAAAAACAATTTCCTGAAATCGTTGATTTCTATTTACCGCCAGAAGGTTGTTCGTACCGAATGGCAGTAGTATCGATGAAGAAAAGTTACCCAGGGCATGCCAAGCGAGTGATGTTAGGTATTTGGTCTTTCTTACGCCAGTTTATGTACACTAAATTTATTATTGTATGTGATGATGATGTTAATGTTCGAGATTGGAATGATGTTATGTGGGCAGTGACTACACGAATGGATCCAAGCCGTGATACCACATTAATTGATAACACACCTATCGACTATTTAGATTTTGCTTCTCCAGTATCTGGCTTAGGCTCAAAAATGGGGTTGGATGCAACTAACAAATGGCCCGGTGAAACCACCCGCGAATGGGGAACGCCTATTGTGATGGATGAAGCAGTAAAAGAAAAAATAGATGATCTTTGGAATGAGTTGGATATTTTGTCATAATATACTCATTATATCTTGAATGATCACAAGGATAGATAGTTGATTAAATGTTAATGATATGGTCAGCTATCATGATCCAAATAATCATTACCGCCAACACAATTAAAAGAGAAATTAATGCCACAAATTACTTGTAATGTTGCTTCAATTGAGAAGTTAAATGCGTTTTTATATCGTGTGTTTTTAGCGCCAACCAGCAGTGCACCTTTTAAAGCGGGTCAATATGTTTCTGTGGTAATGGGAGAAGGCGATAAACGCCATTTCTCAATTGCAAATACACCTTCAAGTGATTTAATTGAGTTACATATTGGTGCCACCGAAGATAATAAATATGCAATGCAAGTTGTTGAGAAAATGCAATCGGGTGAGTCAATTGAAGTTGAAATTGCTAATGGTGATGCTTATCTGCGTGAATCATCACCTCGTCCAATTATTTTAATGGCAGGGGGAACTGGCTTTTCTTATGTGAAATCATTGCTTGAACAAATTGTAGAGTCAGATCTACAGAATCCTGTTTATTTATATTGGGGTGTTAAAGAGTATTCGCATTTCTATTTTGAAGAACAAGCCAAAAGCTGGTCTGTCGAACATCAAAATATTCATTTTCATCCCGTTGTTGAGCTACCTGAAATACATTGGCAAGGTAAACATGGTTACGTTCATCAAGCCGTATTAGATGAGTTTAATGATTTATCTGAGTTTGATATTTATATTGTTGGTCGTTTCGAAATGGCTAAAGTAGCCCGTGAAGATTTTATTAAAAAAGGGGCGCTAATCGACCATATCTATGGCGATGCATTTGCATTCATTTAATATTCTTTCAAGTGGTAACATTTGTTATCACTTGGTAATAGCTACTACTGGATTTCAATCGTTTGATGGTAAATAAAGTACTCTCTGCAGCAACAGATACCGATCAGTTATTTCTTCGCTTCTTAGTCGGCAAAAGTAAAGTCTATAAAGAAGAAGACTATAATGATGGTCTAAATGAACAAGAAATAGATCCACAAAATAGCGATCCTAATCAGCAAAGTGGTTGGCATCAGCGTACTCTATTAAGCGTTGAAAAAGAACGTAAAATGCGTGTTTTAGAGGAAAAAAAATTACAACAAAGGCGTGAGGCGTTATTAGTCCGTGATTTTCAGCAATTACTATTAACCACTATTGATGAAAAGCTAAAGGATACTCAACGTGTATTGTGTGAACACCTACAAATGCATCAACAATGTGTTGATTTACTAACGGCGCTGATTGCTAAAGAGACACGTTATTCAGTCTTAGCTGAGTTATTAGACTTAAATCCATATGCGCGTAATCATGTGATTGGTCTTGTTTCGAGTGAAGATTTTATGGCTTTATTAGGCAGACAAAAACGTATTGTTCATGATGTGCAAACCGCTGTTGGTATGATCGGTACTAATGGATTGCGTTATTTAATTCCAGCATTGATGTTTAAACATCGTATTAATATTTATAATCAGCATAATCGTTTGTTTACTAAAAAGCTGTGGCGCTATCAATTGACCTTAGGTCAAGCTTGTACTTCGTTAATGTTAGAGGCGGGATACCGTCATCCCTATGAAGGGCAGATGTTATCTGCGATGCTCAATTTTGCTTATACTGCCGCTTTTCATCAATACCTAGCCTCATTTGAAAATGTCCGCTCGCGCTTGATTTTAGAAGCTCGTGAACAAGGTGAAAGCATGCGCCATGACTTTTTTCATGACCTTAAGTCTGATCTTGCTTCATTGCAGGCGTTATTGATCACTAAATCAGATCTAATGATGAGCGTTACGCTTGCGACTCCAGTATTCTCCAAGGACTTTCCTCATTTAGTTACTGCATTATCTGAAGAAGTAAAAAATATCGATTTTGACTCTCGTTCTGTGTTGGGACAAATTCTATCCAAAGCCGTTTATTTTGCAAAATATGAGCAATTACGCGCAGCTCGTTTATTCAAAGATGAATGGTTAGCGAGTTATTTTAAGACCGCTCACATTGATAAAGCAACTTTTAAACTCTTGTCTAAACAAGAGTTATTTCGATTTAAACCCGACTGGTAGATGTTTGAAATATGCTCGCTGAAATAGCCAAAATCGTGTAAAATACGTCATCCATTTTATAGAGAATTAAAACATGCCAAGTAACATCGATAAGTTTAGTGATATTCGCCCATATAATGACCAAGAGATACAACCCGCGATCAAGCGTGTCATTAATAGCGAAGAGTTTATTGATGCGATATTAAGTTTTCGTTTTCCTAAGCTATCAAAATATTTGGGTTTTGCGCTTAAACCCTTAGTGCGACAATATTTACTGTATAAATGGCGAAAAATTAATAGTATTGATCAAATGCAAAAGATCATGGGACGTTATGTACAGCGCATGATTGACTCAACCACGACTAATTTCACTTATTCTGGATTAGAAAATTTAGATGCGACTAAAAATTATTTGTTTGTGTCCAATCATCGTGATATTGCCATGGACCCTTCTTTTGTTAACTGGGCTTTGTATTCAGAGGATTTTAAAACAGTACGTATTGCGATAGGTGATAATTTACTTAGTAAACCATTTGTTTCAGATTTAATGCGTATGAATAAAAGCTTTATTGTGAAACGTTCCGTGGTTGGCGTGCGTGAAATGATGAAATCCTTATCGCATTTATCAGATTATATTTGTAATTCCCTAAAACAAGACAGCAGTATTTGGATTGCACAAAAAGAGGGACGTGCAAAGGATGGCTTTGACAAAACAGATCCTGCAATTATTAAAATGTTTTATGTGAATGGTAAAAAACAAAAAATACCTTTTGCTGAATATATTAATTCTTTAAATATTGTTCCCGTTGCTGTTTCTTACGAGCTAGATCCCTGCGATCAACAAAAAGCACGTGAGTTATATGAAAAAGCAGAGTTTGGAGAATACAAAAAAACTGAATTTGAAGATATCGAGAGTATTGTTAGCGGTATTATAGGGCAAAAAGGTCATGTACATGTTTCATTCGGTACTCCTTTGCAAAGTGAGTTTGAAAATGCAGATCAAGTAGCAGAAGAGATTGATGCTCAAATTTATCAGAACTACTTTTTACACCCTTCTAATTTGATAGCTGCCGAGCAAGATGTTGATAATATTCCTGCAGAAGAAATTGCTGCCTTTAAGGCTCGTATTCAAGCGATAAAACCAGAGTTGCAGGATACCGTATTAAAAATGTACGCAAACCCTGTAGGGCATTACACAAGCTAATTGCCACTAAATAACTGATTTACTCTATTTGTTATGCACATTCAATAAATTGTTGAATGTGCATTTTTCATTTTTATTTCACCTCTATCTACTTGAAAGATAAAGTTTAATTTCAATGTTTTGTGCTACCTCAAATTTTCAACAAATTCATTAACAGAGTTATCCACAGATTGTTCCATGTTGAAAGTAAATGTTTATTTTCCGCTAATACCTATTAGTAGGTGATAATTAATAGCTAATTTCTACTATTGGTTAGCACTTTTTACTTTGCCTTTTTTAATAACTTGCCGTTTGTCGATGACAATATAATAAAACGTGATCACTATTTTATGTCGTGTAGGTATACTAGGTAACAATTTTATCTGATTGGTAGTTAATCTATGGCTGTAGTTCCTGAAAATCCCTTTGTCCTTGTTGATGGGTCCTCTTATTTATACCGTGCTTTCTTTTCTCCACCACATTTAACTAATTCTGCAGGCGAAGCGACCGGCGCTGTTTATGGCGTTGTCAATATGCTGCAAAGTTTATTAAAGCAATTTAGCCCGACTCATATTGTGGTGGTCTTTGATGCGAAAGGAAAAACCTTCCGTGATGATATGTATGGTGAATATAAAGCTAATCGCCCTAGCATGCCTGATGATTTGCGTAGTCAAATAGAGCCATTACACGCAGTAATAAAAGCAATGGGTTTGCCTATTTTAACTATTCCGGGCGTAGAAGCCGATGATGTGATCGGTACGTTAGCTTTACAAGCTAGCAAGATGGGGATTAAGACCCTGATCAGTACTGGTGATAAAGACATGGCGCAGCTGGTAGATGATCATACCTTTTTAATTAATACCATGACCAATAGCGTACTGGATGTTGAAGGGGTCAAAGAAAAGTTTGGTATTCCACCTGAAATGATCATCGATTACCTTGCGTTAATGGGAGATAAAGTCGATAACATTCCTGGCGTTCCAGGTGTGGGTGAAAAGACAGCTCTCGCTATGCTACAGGGGCTTGGCGATATGGATTGTATTTATGAAAATTTAGATAAGTTAGCTGATTTAGGCTTTCGCGGTAGTAAAACCATGGCTAAGAAGATGCAAGATAACGAAGCTATGGCTCGTTTATCTTATCAATTAGCAACCATTAAGTTAGATGTTGAATTAGAGCAAGGTTATGAAGATTTCAAACCTTCTCCGCAAGATACAGATCAATTGATTGAGCTGTTTGGAAAATTAGAGTTTAAGCGTTGGTTAGCATCATTATTAGCGGGTGATAATTTAGTAGCAAAAGCTTCTTCATCACAAGAAGGGCAATTCATTGCACCTATAGAAGCTGCTAAATCGATGGTTGATCGTGAAAGCTACAAAACGATTTATACAAAAGGTCAATTGTTACAGTGGATTAAAAAATTAAAACAGGCAGATGTTTTTGCTTTTGATACTGAAACTACTAGCTTAGATTACATGAAAGCTAAAATTGTAGGGCTTTCTTTTGCTATTCAAACCAATGTAGGGGAAGAAGCTGCTCCTATTATTGAAGCAGCATACTTGCCTTTAGCACATGATTATATCGATGCACCTTCGCAATTAGACTTAACTGAAACGCTTGAATTGCTAACCCCATTATTAAGTTCTGATGAATATAAAAAAGTGGGACAAAACCTTAAATATGATCGCAGCGTATTATTGAATCATGGTATTACATTAGGCGGTATTGCTTTTGATACGATGCTGGAATCTTATGTGTTAGATAGCACTGGTAAACATGACATGGATACCTTGGCATTAAAATATCTAGGACACAAATGCATCAGCTTTGAAGATATTGCAGGTAAAGGTAAGAAACAACTTACGTTTAATCAAATTGCGATTAAAGAAGCAGCCCCTTACGCTGCTGAAGACGCTGATATTACGTTGCGTTTACACCTTGAATTACAAACACGATTAAAAGAAACACCTGAGTTATTAAAGGTATTAGATGAAATAGAAATGCCGTTATTAACCGTCTTATCTGAGATAGAAAGAGGCGGTGTAGAAATTGATAGTAAATTACTTGGTGTACAAAGTGTTGAAATTGCTAAGCGTCTATTAGAGTTAGAGGAATTAGCCTATGAAGAAGCAGGTAAACCTTTCAATCTAAGTTCTCCGAAACAGCTACAAACTATTTTGTTTGAAGAGTTAAACATACCGGTTATTAAGAAAACACCAAAGGGTGCACCGTCTACTGCAGAAGAAGTGCTTCAAGAGTTAGCTTTAACTTATCCATTGCCTAAGTTGATTATTGAGCATCGTGGTTTAAGTAAATTAAAATCTACTTATACCGATAAACTACCGTTAATGGTTAATGCTGATACCGGTCGTCTGCATACTTCTTATCATCAAGCAGTCACCGTCACAGGACGTTTATCTTCAAGCGATCCAAATTTACAAAATATTCCAATTCGTAGTAGTGAAGGACGCCGCATTCGCCAAGCGTTTATTGCTCAACCTGGATACAAAATTGTGGCTGCCGATTATAGCCAAATTGAGTTACGTATTATGGCTCATCTATCACAGGATGAAGGGTTATTGGCCGCTTTCTCAAGTGGTAAAGATATCCATAAAGCAACTGCTGCTGAAGTGTTCTCTGTTAGTGTCGATGAGGTGACCGTTGATCAGCGCCGTAGTGCTAAAGCGATTAACTTTGGTTTAATCTACGGTATGAGTGCATTTGGTTTAGCCAAGCAATTAAATATTGGTCGTCAAGAAGCACAGACTTACATGGATCGTTATTTTAGTCGCTACCCTGGAGTATTAACTTATATGGAAGATACGCGTCTAATTGCTAATGAAAAAGCTTACGTAGAAACTATTTTTGGACGTCGACTACAGTTACCTAATATCAATGCTAAAAATGGTATGTTGAAGAAGGCGGCTGAGCGGGCCGCAATCAATGCACCGATGCAAGGTACCGCAGCTGATATTATCAAAAAAGCGATGATCAAAATGGCTGAGTGGGTGAAACAAAAGCCGGATGGTGCGGTACAAATATTAATGCAAGTCCACGATGAATTGGTATTTGCTATTAAAGAGCAGTTTGTTACCGAGTATACAAAAGAGATCCAAGCGATTATGGCCAGCGCTGCAGCATTAGATGTGCCATTAATTGCGGATGCAGATGTTGGAGATAATTGGGATGAAGCACATTAATTTTGAACTTAATTAAAATTTACAGGACAAATAATATGAAGATATAACATTGTCCATGCTTTCTTCTTATTCCCCTCAATATGTGTTGCGTGTATTGAGGGTTTTTTTTGGCTATTTTTTAGGTATATTTTGGGTGCAGAATGACACCATAGGTAAACTCAAAGGAGGCGAATGGGATTAATTCGGTTTGGTAAAACAAATCTCGATATAGGCATTACCTTTATCAGATTTAAAAGGCATTAATACTTTAGAGCCATTAACTTGATGACTAATCGAATGGTTTTCACCGGTAACAACAATAGGTGTTGCCATGTCAAATTCAAAGCCTTTTTCACCCAATTGACGCTTGGCACCACCTGCTACCATGTTGGTGATTTCACCCACCATATCCGTAATATCATCAGAGATATCCTCGATTTTTTCACCAACCATCATTTCAAATACATTTAATGCTAATTCTCTCTCAAAACTAATTGAAAATGATCCTGAAGTCGTTGGGCCAACCATACCAATTAATCCAGAAACATCACCACGCGCGACTGTATCTTTTTTTAAGCTCGGGCGTCCTGGTTTAATATCTAGCATCGCCATGGTTTTTAATACGTTAATAAATGAGGATAAAAACGGGTTAACAAATTCTGCATTCATAGTTTAATTACTGCTCATAATGATTAAGTGGGTTAATTTTTTATGCTACTAATTATAGAGGCAGGTTTCACAAATTCCATGCGCTTCTAATACTTTATTGGTAATTTTAAAGCCAAACTGTGAAGCTTTCTCAGAAAATGCCTCATCAATAACAGGATCACTCAATTCAATGACCTTTTTACACTTATTACAGATCAATAATTGCATCGCATGTTCGCAACCTAAATGACAACACATTAAATAAGAATTTAAAGATTCTATACGATGAATAAAGTGGTTTTCTAATAAAAACTCTAATGCACGATAAATAGTCGGTGGCTTAGCTTTGCTATCAAATGCTTGTAATTGCTCTAATAACTCATATGCCGTGATCGCGCCTTTATGTTCAGCCATTAGAGTGAAGACTTGTTGTCGTACTGCGGTAAAACGTACGTTGTTAGCTTTACAAATATCGATAGCGCGAGCAAGTAGTGGAGATGGCTTTATTGGTGGCATTGTTGAATGCGTTATTGACATAGTTACGTACTTTTTCAGTGAAAGAATCAATATAATAGCATAGCAATAGTAGATTAAAGAGTGCAATTCATAAACGTTAATGCTTACTTATCAATAATTGAGGGCTTTAATGTATTTTTGCTGATGTTGGCATCTTGGTAGCGTTCTGAACGTTGCAATGTTTGAGTCGGAGTTTCTGCAAATAATTGTTTGTATTGAGCATTAAAAGTGCCAAGGTGAAAAAATCCAAAATTTAATGCAAGGTCAGCAATTGTAATCTGTTGTTCACTACTTAATAAAATGCGCCTTATTTCATTGAGACGGCATTCTCTTATATATTGTATGGGGGAGATACCTAAACCTTGCTCAAAACAATACTGTAATGATCGTCTGCTGACATGAGCAATTTGACATAATTCGGTGATCGTTAATGGGTAATGATTGGTCTGCTTAATATAGTTGGTGATCTCTGTAATCACTCTTTGCGTGGTTTGGTAGTGACCAATATATTGTTCATTTGAATACTCAGTTTGAGCCAGTAGGTCGGCAACTTTAGATCTAATCAAGGGCTTTAAAGTGGTTAAGCGAGACAGGTTATGTGCATTGATAATGCTATTTTTTCCACTTGGTGAATTGTTATTATTGAGTAGTAAACTAATTAGTTTAGCGAGTTCATAACTTACATAATGATTGGGTACAGAAGCTTGCATTGTATTATCTCGGTTTTCCCATAATGCTTGATCAGGGCCAACCATTTCTTGGCTTATGCTTTTTTTGTTCACAACTAAACCATAAATATGAAAGTCGGCGGGAGTGAATAACTCAAATTCAACGCCTGATGGGCGTGTCATTATTTGACCTGCTTCTATTTCATAATTGTTAATTTTTGGACGCTGCGTCTGTAACGAAAAACCTAACCATAAATTATCGTCTTTTACTGCGCATTGTTGTAGTAATGTCCGGTTGGTGAATTCTTCAAAAAAATGGATACCCGCTAATTTCAATTCATCTAAATAACCGCTAAAAGTTCCACTACTATGTTGATTGTATCGTTGTTCCCATTGCACCAAACTTTCGGCTTGTTGGTTCACGTCAAAAGTAAATGATTTGCACCTCTCTAGTGCAGAGGTAGTACTACCTTGGTGCTGCTCTAAAAATTTTAACTTTTCACTTTTCATCTTGATGCCTTAATTTGATGCAACTCAAATGTAACCTTCTGTTTTAAATGTTTTTTATTGTTTGCGCAATAGCGTCACTCAATTGGAATGATCCTCGCTAATTATTACTTATCTAGTTTGCAATGTTTGCGCCCAATTTTATTTTTGAGGTCTTTTATATGTCCAATTACCGTTATCAGCTGGGTAGCCATGTTTATAAATTTAGTGATCTTGCTGATTTGATGGCCAAAGCATCACCAATGCGCTCCGGCGATCAACTGGCTGGCGTGGCAGCGCTTTCATCGGAGCAACGTGTTGTCGCACAAATGTTATTAGCAGACTTACCATTAAGTACATTTTTACAAGAAACATTAATCCCCTATGAAAGTGATGAAATCACTCGTCTTATTATTGATGAACACGATGCCATTGCATTTGCAGAAGTCGCACATTTGACAGTAGGCGATTTTCGCAATTGGCTATTACAAGAAACGATAACAGAAGTTGACTTTAAGCGGATTAGAGCGGGTATTACACCTGAGATGGTTGCTGCGGTGAGCAAAATAATGCGCAATCAAGATTTAATTTTAGTTGCTAAAAAGTGCAATATTACGACGCAATTTCGCAACACGATTGGCTTACCGGGGCATCTTTCTACCCGTTTACAACCCAACCACCCTACAGATGATGTTAATGGCATTGCCGCCACTATTTTTGATGGCTTAATGTACGGCAGCGGTGATGCAGTTTTAGGGATTAATCCTGCTACAGACAGTGTCTCACAAGCGGTTAAATTAATGAAGTTGATGGATGATGTTATTCAACACTATGAAATTCCTACACAATCTTGTGTGTTAACACATGTCACTAATACCATTGAAGCGATAGAGCTAGGTGCACCAGTTGACCTTGTTTTTCAATCAATAGGCGGCACAGAAGCCACCAATCAAGGATTTGGCGTCAATCTTAATGTGCTAGATGAAGCGCATAAAGCGGCACTAGAGTTAAAGCGCGGCACTATTGGCAATAATGTGATGTATTTTGAAACTGGGCAGGGCAGCGCTCTTTCTGCCAATGGTCATCATGGTGTTGACCAGCAAACCTGTGAAGCTCGTGCCTATGCGGTAGCTCGTAAATTTAAGCCATTATTGGTCAATACCGTGGTCGGATTTATTGGCCCTGAGTATCTTTTTGATGGTAAGCAAATTATTCGAGCGGGTTTAGAAGACCACTTTTGTGGAAAGCTACTAGGATTGCCGATGGGCTGCGATATTTGTTATACCAATCATGCCTACGCGGATCAAAATGATATGGATAACCTACTCACACTATTAGGTGTGGCTGAATGTTCCTTTATCATGGGGATCCCCGGCTCAGACGACATCATGCTTAATTATCAAACCACTTCTTTTCACGATGCATTGTATGCGCGCCAAGTATTGGGCTTACGCCCCGCTCCAGAGTTCGACCAATGGCTTAACAAGATGCAAATATCAGGTACAGATAACCTGACTCAACTGAATAAAAAATTACCGGATAGCTTTGCTCAACCACTTAAAATGATTAAGGAGTTGTCATGAATTACAGTAAATCTAATAAGCCAACTGATCCCGTTGAAATAGATGAAAGTGAAGAAATAGTGCATCAAGATGCGTGGCAAAAGTTACGTCAATTTACCGATGCTCGTATTGGTTTAGGGCGTGTTGGTACCAGTATTCCAACAGCGGAATTAATGCGTTTTCAACTTTCTCACGCTCAAGCAATGGATGCTGTTCACGTTCCTTTAGACGTCAATCAGTTAGCTGAAGAGTTTGCCCAGTGTGAATTATTAAAGCCTTATTTACCACTCTATAAACTTCATAGCAAAGCAAAGGATAGAATCGAGTATTTGCAACGTCCTGATTTGGGGAGGCAGTTAGATGATGCCTCAATGTCTGCTTTAAAGCCTGCTTCAGATACTCGCCCCTATGATTTGGTTTTTGTGATTGCAGACGGTTTGTCTTCATATGCAATTAGCCATCACGCATTGCCTTTTTTACAGAAATTAATCCATCGCTTACATCAAGACAGTGATCTACAAGGTGAGCAAGAAGACGCAGCAAAAGGAAGGCTTAAAAGCGTTCCTCAATGGCATATTGCGCCTATTTGTGTTGTGCAACAGGGGCGAGTAGCGGTAGGGGATGATGTCTGTGAAACCTTAAATGCAAAGCAAGTTGTTTTATTAATTGGTGAGCGTCCAGGCTTAAGCTCGCCAGATAGCATGGGGTTATATATGACATGGAATGCCAAACGTGGCATTGAAGACTCCCTACGAAATTGTATTTCTAATATCAGACCTCAGGGTCTGCAATACGATGCTGCAGTGCATAAAAGTCATTATTTATTAAGCGAATCTAAACGAAGATCTTTATCTGGTGTGAACTTAAAAGATCGCTCACAAGATTCGTTACTCGATAACACTGAACAACAGTATTTCTGTTTGACCAGTGATAACAACGATTTACCGATTAATCATTAATTATCTAACCACAATAAAAAGGAAGTCTTATGTCTACTAATAAAGAGTATCTTGCTCAAAGACAGTTAAAAAAAGGAGCTGCGGGTTGGATCTTACTTGCGGGTCTAGGTGTTTCATATGTTATTTCAGGTGATTTTGCTGGATGGAACTTTGGTATCGCACAAGCTGGATGGGGTGGTTTTGTTATTGCCGCTGTTTTAATGGGGGTAATGTATTTAACCTTAGTCTTATCATTAGCTGAGATGTCCTCTGCCATTCCTGCGGCTGGTGGTGGTTATAGTTTTGCTCGTCAGGCTATGGGACCTGTTGGTGGCTACCTTACTGGATTGGCTGTGTTAATTGAATATACACTGGCGCCTGCTGCCATTGTTATTTTTATTGGTTCTGCTGTAAATGAACTAATTGGCATGGATGGTCCCATTGTTTATGCTGTTTTTTATCTGATTTTTGTAGGTATTCATATTTTTGGTGCTGGCGAAGCGTTGAAAGTAATGATGGTGATCAGTGCATTAGCGGTGATTGCTATTATTGCGACTGGGGTGGTTCTATTACCTGCTTTTAATAGCGAAAATTTATTTGATGTTGCACCACTTGCCAACGGTACTGAGTTTTTACCGATGGGCTATTACGGTGTTTGGGCTGCATTACCTTTTGCAATGTGGTTATTTTTAGCTGTTGAAGGCGTACCGCTGGCTGCAGAGGAAGCAAAAGATCCAGCTAAAGACGTGCCTAAAGGGATTATTGCAGCCATGATCTTTTTATTAGGGACTGCAACATTAGTGGTGGTGCTGGTGGCTGGAGCTGCTGGTGCAGAGGCAACTGGCTCAAGTGCGGTACCATTAGTAGATGCGCTGAATATGACGGGTAATACTAACCTTGCTACTGTTGTTAACGTGTTAGGTTTAGCAGGCTTAGTTGCGTCATTCTTCTCGATTATTTATGGTTATAGCCGCTTGGTATTTGCATTATCTCGTGCAGGTTATTTACCACAAAAATTATCATTAACTAGCAAACGTAAAGTACCTGTTCGTTCGTTAATTTTCCCTGGGATTTTAGGTTTTCTATTATCATTAACCGGCGAAGGTGACTTGATGTTATCAATGGCTGTAGTAGGTGCAACGGTATCTTATGCCATGATGTCGGGTAGCCATATATTGTTACGTATTAAACAACCTAATTTAAATCGCCCTTATAAAACGCCGGGTGGTATGGTGACTTCAGGTACTTCATTTGTATTGTCTTTACTTGCACTAACCGGTGTCTATGCCTATGACGTAAGAGCTTTTTATTTTACATTGGCATTATTTGCTGTGGGCATGCTGTATTACGTATTAATTGGTCGTAATAATTTAGTAGCAAGCTCAGCAGAAGAAGAGTTTGCGTTATTATCTCAAGCTGAAGGAGAGTTGGCTGTAAGTTAGTACTTTGCCATTCATCATAAAACTTAAAGCTCGCATTATTGAGTGAGCTTTAAGTTTTACATATCTTCCCTTTCACTATTCTTTTCTCTCTTTCTTATTGGGTTTTTTAATTGATAGTCAGCTTGTAACAAAATATTCATTGGTGGCGGTTATATTATTGCTAGACTGCGGTAATGGTTTCTTTTCCTACAAAGCATGTATCGCGTAACTTCATCTGCAATATAGAAATCAACATAATTTAATTTTCTCATTGCTTGATAATTTTTCTGGGTATAACCTGTATATGTAATGCATATTATGGTTTACCTTGGATTTTAATCTTGGAGAAACACTATGGATAATAATTCTATTCCCCCGCGTTTAATTGAAGGTACTGTGGTTGGGCGAACTGATTGGACAACAAAGCTTTTCAGTTTAAAAATACAGGCTTCAATAATGCCCTTTAAAGCAGGGCAATTCACTAAGTTAGCATTGCCAACGCCTGAAGGAGAGTGGCAGCGTCGAGCCTATTCAATGATCAATCCACCTAATGAAAAAATACTAGAATTTTTGTTAGTGACTGTGCCTGAAGGTGACTTATCGCCTCGGCTCGATACTCTACAACCAGGAGATAAACTCTATGTTGGTCAAGATCCCGCGGGATTTATGACATTGGATGAAATTCCAGAAACGGCTCGTGACTTGTGGTTGTTATCCACTGGTACTGCGATTGGTCCTTTCCTATCAATACTTGCCGATCCGGTTTGCCAGCAACGATTTGAACGAGTGGTATTAGTGCATGCGGTGCGTAAAGAAGAAGAGTTAGTTTATCGCGAACGAATTGCGGAATTAGAACAACGTTTTGGTGATCGCTTTCATTATATTCCAGTCGTTTCACGTGAAAAAGTATCCTACGCACTGAGTGGTAGGATCCCTCAATTATTGTCATCTGGTGCTTTATCTGAATTTGCAGGGGTTGAACTGGACCCTATTAATAGCTTCTTTTTACTCTGTGGCAATCCTGAAATGGTTCATGACAGCCGTGATACATTGCAAGAAATGGGTTATAAAAAGCATTTACGCCGTGAAGTGGGACAGTTCACTTCTGAAAATTATTGGTAATAGGTAATCATTAATAAATAACTGTTTTATTGCTAATTGAGCTTGTAACAAAGCACTACGATTTTTTACAAGCTCTTCAATGCTAAATTGTGTTGATCATTATATGTAAAGCCTCTTCCGTATAATAAGCATTGTAACTTTATTTCAAATTAAGTCGTTTAGCTAAGCGATGGAGGTTACCTGTGTCTAACTTAAGCTGCTTTGCTGTTGAGGCCCAGTTATTAGCATTTTCTTGGTATGCCTGTTTAATGATGGTTGCTTGAAAGTCATTAGTTGCTTCACGTAATCCTTGATCAGGTTCAGTGCAAAATAATTTACTATTTTCAGCTGATATTGTATTTGTTAAGGCTTGGTCCTGTGTGGCAAGGTGTTCTGCATTGAGTTGAAAGTGGCTTGCCTTTAATTGTAGATATGAATCTGCCGCTTGTGATTTTGCAATCACCGCCGCACGATTGATGGCATGCTCTAACTCCCGCACATTACCCGGCCACGAATACTGTTGTAAAATATTGATAGCAGCGGGGTCAATGGTCAAGCGTTTAAAGCCTAATTTTGCACGGCATCGTTCAGCAAAGAATCCTGATAATAGTACAACATCATTATCTCGCTCTCGCAGTGGTGGCACATGCACAGGAAATACATTCAATCTATGGTAAAGATCTGCACGAAAACGTCCTGCTTTCACTTCCTCATGCAACGTACGGTTAGTTGCTGCGACAATTCGTGTATTTACTTTTAAACTCTTTTCATCACCAACACGTTGTATATCGCCGTATTGTAAAGCACGAAGCAGTTTTGCTTGTAGCGATAAAGGCAACTCACCCACTTCGTCTAGAAAAAGTGTGCTGTTATTGGCAAGTTCAAATTTACCTTTGCGATCACTTATTGCTCCAGTAAATGCCCCCTTCACATGTCCAAATAGTTCACTTTCTGCGACCGATTCTGGCAATGCTGCACAGTTTAAATAGATCAGGTTATTATCGCAACGTGTAGACTGTTGATGGATGGAAGAGGCTACTAGCTCTTTACCCACACCTGTTTCACCAGTGATCAAAACCGACAATTCAGTGTCAGCTACTGCTTTAATTTGTGATTTAAGATCTAAAATTCCCTGTGATTGACCAATCATGCCGCTTGTTTGTTGTGTAAATGCGTCAAGTGGGTCGTTATTACTGAACACGCCAGCTTGGTTTTCTAACTTCTCCATTAACAGTGAAGTATGCAAACTTGCTGCAGCTAGGGCACTGATAATACGTAGATCATCATTACTAAATTGATCAAATTGGTGAGGGTCGAAAGCATCGATTGTTAATGCACCAATTAAGCGATCATTAGCAAGTAATGGTAGCCCGATACAAGAATGAACATTTAACTCTCCATGATGATTTGGAATAAGCCCATCATAGGGATCGGGTAATGTGCTGTCAGCAGGAAAGCGAACAACATCGCCTGCTCTAGCAATTGCTTCTAATCTTGGATGTTCTTGAATATTAAAGCGTCGTCCCAACACTTCATCATATAGACCATTAATCGCTAGTGGGGAAAATTGTTGGTGCTGAAAAGCTAATAATGCTGAAGCATTACAATTAAATAGCTTACGGATAACTGACAGCAGACGATCAAATCTATCCTGACTAGAAACGCTGACCGTTAGATCAATCGCTAATTGTGTTAATGCCTGGTATTTATTACTCATGTTAAACCTAATATAAAGTGATTTACTATTGTCATTATGACACTTTTATTGTTTAAATGACATTGTTTAAATGGTGTCACAATGACAATTTAAAATAATAAATACTATTAAATCAGTGGTTTATGTTTTGGCATGTAATCTGCAATATAGGAGATAACTTTTTAAATCTTTTATAAATTATGCAGGTAACAATATGACTATTCACATTAAAAATAACATTCATTGGGTTGGACAACGTGATTGGGAAGTAGAAAACTTCCATGGTATGGAATTTAAATTAACAAAAGGTACCAGCTATAACAGTTATTTGATCCGTGAACAAAAAAATGTATTGATTGATACGGTTGATCATCGTTTTAGCTTACAGTTTGTGCAAAATCTAGAGATGGAAATTGATCTAAATGAGATTGATTTCATTGTTATTAATCATGCGGAAGAAGATCACTCAGGTGCATTACCCGCGCTAATGGCAAAAATTCCTAATACCCCTATTTACTGTACAGAAAATGCAATTGATTCAATTACAGGTCAGCATCATCATCCTGAATGGAATTTTAATATCGTAAAAACCGGTGACTCATTGGATATTGGTAACGGCAAACAATTGATATTTGTAGAAACGCCAATGTTGCACTGGCCAGATAGTATGATGACTTACCTGACCGATGATGCAGTGCTGTTTAGTAATGATGCATTTGGTCAACATTATTGTGATGAGCATTTGTTTAATGATGAAGTTGATCAAAATGAATTAAAAGAACAATGTTTACGTTATTACGCAAATATTTTAACGCCTTTTAGCTCGCTCGTGACTGCTAAGATTAAAGAGGTACTTAGCTTCAACCTACCTGTTGATATGATTGCAACTGCTCATGGTGTTATTTGGCGTGATGACCCTACGCAAATTATTCATCAATACCTAGAGTGGGCAGATAATTATCAAGAAGACCGCATCACTATTTTCTACGATTCTATGTCTAATAATACGCGCATGATGGCTGATGCCATGGCTCAGGGAATTCATGACGTTGACCCAGGTGTTGCGGTTAAAGTATTCAATGTTTCACGCCAGGATAAAAACGAAATATTGTCTAACGTATTCCGCTCTAAGGGCGTATTAGTGGGATCACCAAGCATGAACAACGTGATGATGCCGCAAATCGCTGCGATGTTAGAAGAGATAACAGGATTGCGTTTTAAAAACAAAAAAGCAGCGGCATTTGGTAGTTACGGTTGGAATGGTGGTGCCGTTGATCGTATTAATATACGTTTAATGGATGCCGGTTTTGAAACTGCTGACAGTTTAAAAACAAAATGGCGTCCTGATGGTAAAGCAATGAATGAATGTCGTGAATACGGCCGTGGCATTGCAAAAAGCTGGGCATTACATGATATCAGTAATATTCAGTCTATCACTGCTAACCAACCTATCACTGTCAAACCTATTATTGCAGAACCTATTGTAAAGGCTAATGCACAGGGCGATCCAGCACCTCAAGCAGCGCCTTCTAAAACTGAAGCTGTTCAAGTTGATGATGCTCAAGATATGTTATGTACGGTTTGTAACTGGGTTTATGAACCAGCTATTGGTGAGCCAAATCAAGATGTTGCAGCTGGTACTGCTTGGAACGATGTGCCGGACTTCTTCCTTTGTCCTGAATGTGGATTAGGTAAAGATGTATTTGTTGCGGTTGCACAGAGCAAAGCATCATGAGTGCACCGATCATTATTATTGGTAGCGGCTTTGCCGCTTACCAATTAATCAAAACCATTAGACGCACGGATCAAACGATAGCAATTTCTGTTTTTACCCTTGATGCAGGCGATGATTACAACAAACCAGATTTAAGTCATGTATTTACTAACGGACAGAGTAGCGCAGACCTTATCCGACTAACTGGAGAAGCCTTTGCCACTGAATTTAATGTTGATTTACATGCATTTACTGAAGTTGAGCAGATCAATTTCGAACACCAAGAAATTTTGGTTGCAGGTGTCACGTATCCTTATTCAAAACTTGTTTTAGCTACGGGAGCACGGGCCTTTATTCCGACTATGTTAGGTGATGCAACTGACAAAGTGATCACGCTTAATAGTTTACGTGAGTTTGAAAGTGCACAACAACAGTTGCAGCAAGCTCAACGTATTTTAGTTATTGGTGCAGGGCTGATTGGCACTGAGATTGCGATGGATCTATCGAGTAGCGGTAAAAAGGTGCTGGTGGTCGATCCTAGTAAAGGTTTGATGGCAAATATGCTACCAGACTTGGTCGCGAATCAACTTCGCAATAAAATGACTGACGCAGGTGTTGTGTTTGAATTGGGAAAAACCGTCCATTCATTGAATAACTGTTTATCAGACAAAAAAGCATTAAATACAAGCGAAACAGGTATTTGTGTCACGCTTAGCTCAGGTGAAACACAGATTGTTGATTGTGTTATTTCTGCGGCAGGTTTAAAAGCAAATACAGGCTTAGCACGAAAATCAGGTATCAACGTCAACAATGGTTTGGTTGTTAATTTGCAGTTACAAACATCTGTCAACAATATTTATGCCTTGGGAGATTGTGCTGAGATAAATGGCAAGGTGATGTCGTACTTACAACCCATCATGTTAAGCGCGAATGCGTTAGCTAAAACGTTATTAGGACAAGCTACAGAGGTCACCTTACCGGCGATGTTAGTTAAAGTAAAAACACCGAAAATGCCAATGCAGTTAGGTGGCAATATGGTAAACGGTGTTACTTCTTGGCAAGCGGATATCGATACCGAGGGGTGCTCAGTAAAGGCGTATAACGAAGACAAAAAAATGGTTGGATTTATCGTAACAGAAGGGCACATGAAAAAAGCTTTTCCATTACTAAGAGAATTACCTGCGGCACTTTGATCTTTATTCGATGGAAATCTAGGTTTAGGTTCGTTAGATCAAATCTGCCATATTATAAAATTAGGAGAATATTATGAGTCATTTACGAATTCCAACAAATTGGACAATTCAACGCTCCACCCCTTTTTTCACTGTTGATACTGTGCCAAAAGCATTATTAACTCATCATAATACGGCGGCAGATGTTTTCGGACAATTATGTGTCATGGAAGGCGTTGTCACATATTTTGGTTTTGCAGATAGCGAAGCGACTGAGCCAGAAGTAACAGTGGTTATTGAAGCCGGACAATTTGCTACGAGTCCTCCACAATATTGGCATAGAATAGAGTTAAGTGAAGATGCACAGTTCAATATTAATTTCTGGTCAGACCAAGATAAAACAGGACAAGCGCTATACAATAAAAAATAAAGAGCTATTTTTACTGATCGCTTATACCCGATATTTACTCATTATGTTGTTTGTTGATCGTGATGAATGATAGCGGGTATTTGCTTTTATGATCGTTAAACTAAACTAATAAATTTTATAATAAGCAGAGCAAATTTTATAACTTACTAGAATAAAAGAGCTTGAAATCATCAATCTTTGGATCAATAATGATATTCATTATCATTAAATTGGCCATTGGAAGGTTGCATGACGTTACAACATAGTTTTTTATCGGTTTGTATTTTAACATTTATTGCTGGGTGCGATTCTAGCGATAGCCCTGCTTCTGCGGAAGTTAATAAAGATACGACAGAACCTGAGATCACATTATCTACACTCGCCGCTAATCGCAGCATATATTCCTCCACTTATTCTATTAACGGTACCGTTACTGACAATCAAGAGGTAACTTCTTTACAGTTGAAAGTTAACGATCTAACCAAAAACGTAACTTTTAATGGAGGGGATTTTGATGTTTCTTTTGTTTTAACACCTGGATTAAACAATTATGAATTAATCGCCTTAGATGCTGCCGGTAATGGAGCATCTATGACTGATAGTATTTATTTTGGACAACAAGTTGCAGCTGGAGGTGCTCACTCTGGGGCCATTATAGATGGTCAGATTTGGACATGGGGTAGGAATAACCTTGGTCAAACCGGAGTAGGGTTTACTAGTAAATTAAATGCAGATGAAAATCATCCAACCACGCCGCAAAAAATTGAAGTCTTAGATAACGAAGAACTAGTTACTTTTACTTCTTTAGCATTTAACCAAAATGCATCCATCGCATTGGATAATGAAGGTGAGGTATGGGCTTGGGGAGATGGTGATGGCGGTCAATTAGGGTTAGGAGATCAAGATAGTGTAGTTTTAGATGTTGATTATTATACACCTCAAAAAATTAACGCCCTTAAAGACATTGTTTCAATCACTCGTGGTTATGACCATACCGTTGCATTAGATAAAAATGGCCAAGTTTTTACATTTGGTGAGAATGATAAAGGCCAATTAGGCAATAGCTCTAACGAAGACGCTGACTATCCTCAACTTGTTACGTTAACTAATATTGTTCTAATCACTGCCGCTTCAGATTCCACTTACGCTATCGATTCAGATGGTACTCTTTGGGGATGGGGGGAAAATGATAATGGTCAATTAGGCCAAGGTAGTGATGATACAAACGATTATAATACGCCAGTACAAATTCCTTTACTCGAAAAAGTTATTTCTGTTGCAGCAGGTAAAGCACATGTTCTTGCGCTAGGTGAAAGTGGAAAAGTCTACGGTTGGGGATTAAATGCGAGTAATCAAATAGGCAACACAGTTGAAGATACATGGCCTGATGAAATCTACGAAGCAGTTGAATTACCTTGGATAACACAAGCTAAGGCAGTTTGGGCAAATGGCAATCAAAGTTTCGTAGAAAAAAGCGATCAATTAATTTATCCATGGGGTTTTAATGGAACAGGGACATTAGGCCTTGAATCTGATCAAGACCCGATCTCTCCAACTGTCGCAATAGCCGATCTTAATAATGTGCAGGATATTGCACCTGGCGCATTACATACCATCGCCCTACGTAGAGATCGCTCTATATTTAGTTGGGGATGGAGCTTCGAAGGATCGTTAGGAATTAAAGAACCAATCAACATCTGGGGATACACTGTTCCACAAAAAGTAGAGTTTAATCAGTAATGAAAAGTAAATTATATTTATTACTTAATATCTTATTGGTGGGCTGTGGTGGTTCAGATGGGACTTCTGACTCTGTCGTTGATAACACCTTAGTACTTGGATCTACTGGGGGAGTTGCAACGGTAGAATATCAAGAAAATAATGGTTTTTTACAGTTCATTCCTGACCTTGATATTCAAGAATATAATGGGGCTTCCCAAGGCCGAGAGTTATTTATCGCTACTTGGGGCCCTGCTCCTGGGGCGCGAGATCTACTTGATGGTTATGGTCCGCTTGCAATCACTGACTCATGTGCAAATTGCCATGAATCTTCAAGTAGAGCTGAATCATTAAAAAGTGATGGTTCCACTGGCAATGGAATATTGTTCAGATTACGGGATATAGAGGGCAATGTAGATTCTATGTTGGGTGCACAACTGCAAACTTATTCCGCAGATGGAGTGCCCGAAGGAAGTGTAAGCTGGTCCGAAGGAAGTTCAAATGAGATCCTTTTCCATTTAAACGATAATGTAAATGCGCTTGATGAAGGCATAGTTTTAGCACCTAGACTATCGCCTCAATTGATTGGAATGGGATTATTAGATCTAGTGCCTGAATCGGTTATTCTTGAGTATCAAGATATTAATGATACTGATATGAATGGCATATCTGGTAGAGCAAACCAACAACAGCAATGTATTGGTCGTTTCGGCTGGAAAGCTATCCATTGTTCATTGGATGGGCAAATAGTAGGTGCGCTTCAACAGGATATGGGATTAACTTCAACGTTGAACCCAGCAGAACCTTGCTCTGATAATCAAGAAATATGTAATATTTATCCATCGGGAGGTGACCCTGAAGTATCTGATAAGTCGGTACAGGATATTAATGATTTTTTAACTATACTCGCGGTGCCAGAAAGGCGAATTAATAATCATGAAACATTCCTTGCGGGAAGAGCACTTTTTAATTCTACGGGTTGTAATGCATGCCACCGAGAAACGTTAAGTACTGGTGAAGTGGAAAGATTCCCTATTCTCAGTAAGCAAACATTTTACCCTTACACTGACTTATTGCTTCACAATATGGGCCCTGAGCTTAGTGATGGTGCAAAAGAGTCCGGTGCAGAGGCTGATGAATGGCGTACACCACCATTATGGGGATTAGGTTTAATTGAAGGTGATGAGAAAAGTCGATTCTTACATGATGGCCGAGCCCTCACCATTGAGCAAGCAATCTTGTGGCATGGTGGTGAATCAGAGAGTGCTAAAGAAACTTATTCTCAACTGACGAATGATGAAAAAGATGCATTATTAGCTTTTTTAAGGGCTATTTAATTTAAATTTACTGCGCTGATTTTTTTGTTTGTCACGAGTTGAAGCCCTTAAACTGAAACTGTTTAAGTTAAAGCTGCTATAAATTGAGAGTTTAACCTGCTAACAGAGAGCAGGTTAGACTCTGCTTCTCGCAGCAGCTGTACCTACATCAATGAAACCGTTATATTTTCACCATCTAAGGTGAGTTTATCTGTGGCGGATTCAACATTGAAGTGTTATCAATAATCGGCTTTAATTAATTTGGATTAGGCATTACGATGAGTTAATTAGTTTAGGCAATATTTTCTGTCCCAGCGCATCAGTACTAAACGTTTGCTTATTTGGGGCCGAAGCCTCCGTTTTTAAATGACCCAAAGCCCATTATTTTGCATTTTTATTAACCTCATGATAAATCTATCTATACCCTTCATTTTTTGACTTCATTAAATATTGTGACTTTCCAAGGCTGCAATTGATGACTGTTGTATTCGATTATTTAATTTAAGGTGTTAAAACTAATGTCGCTGAATATACAAAAGCTTATTACTGAATTCCCTTTACTTGAGCAATTGATTGCATTGCAAGAAATAAGTTGGTTCAACCCTAATATAACTAGTTTAGAAGAAGGTCTGCCTTATGTTGGGCTCAATTATAATGATATTAAAGCAGCCAGTGATAGGTTAACAAGATTTGCACCTTATTTAGCACAGGTCTTTCCTGAGACGGCTGCAAGCAATGGCATTATTGAATCTGAGGTGGTCAGCATTAGCAAGATGCAAACACAGTTAGAGCGTGAATACACGACACTAATTGCAGGAAAAATGATGTTAAAAAAAGATAGCCACTTACCTATATCAGGTTCAATTAAAGCGCGAGGTGGAATATACGAAGTATTAACACATGCAGAAAAGTTAGCGATAACTGCCGGTTTATTAGAAGAGTCTGATGACTATCGTAAACTGGATAGTGATCAGTTTAGAGCGTTTTTTAAAGGTTATCGTATCGCCGTAGGTTCAACAGGTAATTTAGGCATGTCTATTGGCATTATGAGCGCTAAATTAGGTTTCTCCGTTTCTGTTCATATGTCTGCAGATGCAAGACAATGGAAAAAAGATAAACTGCGTAACCATGGTGTGAACGTTATTGAATATGAACAAGATTATAGTGTTGCGGTGGAGCAAGGTCGTCAACAGGCTGAGAGTGATAACAATTGTTTTTTTATTGATGATGAAAATTCACAAACACTTTTTCTCGGTTACGCCGTTGCTGGTCAACGTTTAAAAGAACAGTTCCATGAAATGGGCTTCCGCGTGGATCGAGAGCATCCTCTATTCGTCTATTTACCCTGTGGTGTAGGTGGTGGCCCCGGCGGTGTTGCATTTGGTTTGAAAATGGCTTTTGGTGATAATGTGCATTGTATCTTTGCTGAACCAACACACTCACCATGCATGTTATTAGGTGTTTATACTGGATTACATGATGGGGTTTCAGTTCAAGATCTCGGTATTGATAATATCACTGCCGCAGATGGGTTAGCGGTGGGGAGAGCATCAGGATTTGTAGGTAGAGCGATGCAACGTCTGTTGGATGGGTATTATACGATTTCAGATCACCGTATGTATCATCATTTAGCTGAGATCAATGAATTAGAAAACATTCAACTTGAGCCTTCTGCACTCGCTGGCATAGTAGGCCCGATCATAGTGAATAAAAATATAGAGTATAAAAATCGCTTACAATTAGATGCCATTAAAATGCAAAATGCTACTCATTTAGTGTGGGCAACGGGTGGCGGCATGGTACCCAAAAAAGAGATGGATGATTATCTTGCTCAGTCGTTAACACCTGCTTAACCGCCATTATTTATAGCCAGTTAATATCGATATTAGAGAAGGTATTGAGGTGAAAGGGCTATTAATACTCAGTCATTACTTAGAGGCTTTCTCTTGAAACTGGTGATTTAAAAATAAAGACAATCATGATGGTATTAAATCGACAAAATGCCTAGTTCATTATTTATAGATAATTAACGGTTAATCATGAACTAGACACTAAGCAATAAAAGTAATCTTTATTTCTGAAGATTAATATTACTAATATTATTAATTTTAATAACTTCACGTCAAAACACTATATTGCAAATAATTCCAATTAAATTAGATGGTTATATTAACGCTCGTAGAGGGTGCTTTCTATGGTAGAGTAGCCGGCTAGGGGACTAGCAATAAAGCCTAAAATCACTCCGATAAGAGGATTTGACCATGGTCTATTATGGTGGGCTGACTAGTCAAATATAACTTAAATATGGAGTAGGTCTTTCTATTTGTTAATGCAAATAGGTAAGCCACAGTTTATGAAATTTAAACCAAACAAGTACAGTATTGAATCAACAGATTATCAGGTCGGTCAGGATAATTTTAATAAATGGGGCTTCGATGTCCACAACACAGTTTTCACTGCTTCAGTAGCGTTATCTATCCTTTTCATCGTCACTTTGCTAATGCTAGAGCCTGCCGATGCAAAAGCAGCCATTGACTCAATTAAAGGCTCTGTCCTGTCTAATTTTGACTTCCTATTTATGTGGGGGGCCAATATCTTATTAATCTTTGCCATTGTATTAGCATTTTCGCCTTTGGGTAAAATTCGCTTGGGCGGTGATAAAGCGACTACTGATTATTCAACAATGTCATGGATTTCAATGCTCTTTGCAGCGGGCATGGGGATTGGATTAATTTTCTGGGGGGTGGCAGAACCGACCGCTTTCTTTACCAATTGGTATGGAACTCCATTGAATGCAGAACCTTTTACGCCAGAAGGCCGCGAACTCGCGCTAGGTGCGACGGTTTTTCACTGGGGACTGCATGCTTGGGCTATCTACGGAATGACAGCACTTTGTTTAGCTTATTTTGTATATAACAAAGGCCTGCCACTATCCATGCGCTCTGTTTTTTATCCGCTTTTAGGAGATAAAGTTTGGGGCATAACCGGTGATATTATTGATGTATTAACCGTATTAGTGACCTTATTTGGTCTAGCAACTTCTCTTGGGTTAGGTGGTGCACAGGCGGCTAGTGGTATTAGTCATGTTTTTGGTTTTGAAAATAGCCTTTATCTAAAGCAGTTCATTATTCTATTAATTATGGGGTTAGCTATTCTATCGGTCACTCGAGGAATGGACGGCGGGGTTAAACTGTTAAGTAACCTAAATATGGTCATTGCTTTTATATTCTTGGGGCTAATTGCTGCTTTGAATTTCACAACGGTACTTGATTCTTTAGCTACGGCAGTGGTGGGTTATGTAAAAAATATAATTCCGTTAAGCCAGTCTTCAGGACGTGACGATACAACATGGTTACATGGGTGGACAGTATTTTATTGGGCATGGTGGGTCGCTTATGCGCCTTTCTTTGGCATGTTTGTAGCGCGTATCTCTAAGGGGCGTACTGTTCGTGAATTCCTTGTTTGTGTCCTAGTTATCCCTACTTTAGTGACAACAGCTTGGATGTCAGTGTTTGGTGGTGTGGCTATTGAACAGATAATTGATAAAGTTGGATTATTAGGTGCAGAGCAAGGTATTACAGATGTGTCTTTAAGCCTCTTTTATATGCTCGATGCTTACCCTCTCGGTGATGTTTTATCTATTATCGCAGTCGTTTTAATTGTTGTTTTCTTTGTAACTACATTAGATTCAGGCTCCATTGTTATTGATAGCATGACAGCGGGAGGCAAACTAGAAGTGCCAATGAAACAAAAAATAGTGTGGGCTATTATCTCGGGGGTTATCGCAATGGTAATGCTGTGGATTGGTGGTACTCAGTCTATTCAAGCGTTGCAATCGATCACCATCATCGCAGCACTGCCTTTTACTATTATTCTTCTGCTAGGCTGTGTTAGTTTGCTGAAAGGGTTATTAACTGAAGTAGATAAACCAAAGGTAATAGATGAGCGAATTAAACAAAGCTAATATATAACCAGTATTAAGGCTTTATAAAAAGCTCTCTTGTGCCTGGTACAAGGGAGCTTTTTTCTATCACAAATATGAATATTTAAGCTCAATTCTGGCTAATGAAAGTGGAATTATATTTAAAATCATAAGATTATGTTTTTTGGCTATACAGTAGCGTTAGTTTTGCGTAGTACAAGGCGAATTATTGAAGCAGTAACTGGTTATTGAGAGATAATTTAACCAATAAATCTGCGAAATAAAGGTGTTGTATCGCTTTGCTTATCCAGAACTGAGGTTATTTAATGTTGTGAATGTTTTTTATTTTTTTGTTGTAAGTATTTTTATATAGTTAGCCTGTATTTACCTATCGCGATAAGTTGCAGGGAGCATGTTATGAATCAAAAACTTGAACAAGTCATTGGCTTAATTGATGACGTTAATAATGAAGATCCAAATAAAGAGTTAGTAGGGGATAAAGAGTGGCCAAAGGAACGTTTATATTCTCAACGCATGAGTGAGATGTTGAATCGTTTTAAACCTGACGCCAGTGAATTATTAAAAATAGCTGTACGTGGTCAACATATTCAACGCTGGAAATCATTGCGTAGTGATTATCCGGCGGGTAAGCAGGGATATCACCAGTGGCGATCTGAGCTTTATACCTTTCATGCAAATGGTGTTGCTACCTTGATGCAGCAAGTTGGGTATGAACCAGATGATATTGAACAAGTTAAAAATGCCGTCGGTAAAAAAGCAATTAAACGAAACCCTGATAGTCAGTTGGTTGAAGATGTTGCTGGCTTAGTGTTCATTGAATATTACATGTTAGCTTTTGCCCTAAAACATCCTGAATATACTGAAGAAAAATGGATTGGTATTATTCTTAAAACATGGCGAAAAATGTCAGATGATGCACATCAATTTGTTTTAGCGGGGAAAATTGAATTACCTGCCTCTTTACAAAGTTTAATTGTTAAAGCTATTAGTTGATTTTAGCTTACTTTGTTTTATTTTAGGTGATTCGACATCTTGGTTTTGAATTCAAGTATTGAGGTGTCTTATTTTTTATTATTGTGCTTGTCTGCGATTTTATTTCTCCCTTTGAATAGCTTATAAGAAGGTTGTTACGGAGTAGTATTACCCACCGCTTTGTCTTTTTATTTGAGAGCTTAAAAGTAAAGAAAAACTCTTTTACTTTACTTTTTGATTCTAAAATTAGTTGCTTGAAATAGTTAATTTTTTCTTTTGTTAAATCTTACTGGATAAGCTTGAAGTTATTATTTAAGTTGTTATATTGAGCTTATGAAAACATCAATATTTTATACTATCAATTTCTTAAGGAGCTTCGTCCTTAAATTCCCCTCTTAAGCGGGCATATGTCTATGCCCATCTGTATTTGCAGATAATCTTCCCAATAATATTAAACTTAAAACAAACTTATGAGATCAATTAAACCTCTCCATAAATAGGTTTATTGTGACTTTTTTATATACATTTTGTCTAATCGTATGTGATTAATATTTATCAAAATAGATCAGGAGGCTATGTGAGTTGAATCTGAGTAAATTTTAGTTTTGTTACAAAAATACGTAATTAATCTGTTATTTATTATTTAGGTGATGATATGTCAAAGAGTGAAATGAAAAAGCCCGTTTTATCATTGAAAGAAAAACGGAAACTTAAGAAAGAAGATAATAGCAATAAAATTGTAAAACCTAGAAAAAGAAAAGGTTAAATAATGATGGGGCCATATATTGGCCTCATTTTAAAAATTACCGATTGAAAATCAAACACAACAATAGTCAAAATAGTTATAAAAATTGTATATGAGGTGCTGTGTCGTCGTAGTGTAAATAACAAAATATATTTTATCTTATTGAAATATATTTGTTATTTCTATTTTGACCCCACCCAATCTATGTTAACGAACGTTAAGTTAATCTTTAACGTCTCTACGAATAAATGTTCTGACCTGTGTTAGATCTTTAAATAATTGTTGTATTAATAATGCTGAGAATAAAAATGAATCAAAAACCAGAAATTACTATTTCGTCCTTAGATTTAGACCGATTATATAACGTCATTGATCTGTTACCTAAAAACAGTGTGGCAGGAGTGAGTGGACTTGAAGAGGAACTCGCTCGTGCCAATATAGTCGATCCTGAACAGATTCTTCCGGATCTAGTTACCATGAATTCTACCGTAAAATTCTCTGTTGACTCATCACTAAAAGAGTTTGTGCTTACCCTTGTTTATCCCAAAGATATTGATTCAAAAGGTGAGAAAATATCAATATTAGCTCCCGTCGGAAGTGCTCTTCTTGGGCTTTCTATTGGGGACAGAATTGAATGGCCAAAACCAGGTGGGGGAACAATCAAAGTAATGATTAAAGAAATACTGTATCAACCAGAGAGAGATGGCGAACTTCATCGATAAGTCACATTAAAAAGTTCGGTGATCACTATGCCACCGAATAATTTATAGCTGCGCTTATATCATGGCTCTTTATATCTCGGCAACACAAGGGTAGTAGTCCCAAAGGGCTATCAAAGCATAGCTAAATAAAAGCTAAGTAAAGCCAAAAGCTAAGCAAAGCCAAATAAAGACTAAATAAAATGAATGCTTATTTTCAAATATTCTTTTTAAAATATGGCATTCCATTTTTGAGTTCAAAATAATACAAGATGGCATGTTGACGATTAAATTGAAGAGCAAACTCTGATAGCACTAATATTTCATTCCAACTTTAAAGGAAGCATTTTATTATGTGGATAATATATGCATTACTCGCTACTGTTTTTTTTGGTATGCGAGGGATATTGTACCAATGGACATCACAGAAAAAGATGAACCGAAATTTATTCTTATTTGGCGTCTTTTTTGTAGGATTTTTAGTAAGTCTTTCTGGTGTCGCCTTGCTAGACCAAGAATGGTATGGATGGGCGGATATTGCCGTTGGTTTAGCATTAGGCTTTGGTTCTTTTGCCGCTAATGCTTTTTTACATAAAGGCTTTTCTGTTGGAAAGGCTTCCCTCATTAGTATTTTGTCTGGGTTAACTCCCTTATTTGTACTGATTTTTGCTTTTTTATTATGGCAAGAGACCTTGACCACACTGCAATTGATTGGCTTTTTTATCATTTTTGGTGGTCTTTATATTATCCGCTACTCCAATGAAATTTCCATAACCAATTTACAAGGTGCGCAATGGGGATTACTTGCAGCATTATTCTTTTCATTTAATGACTTATTAGGTAAGCAGTCCACTCTTCTTGAGGCTGATACGTTCGCCACATTAACCTCAATGTTTGGTTTTGGTAGTTTTCTTTTTGCGATGAGTTGGTTAGCCAATCGTAAAAAAATAGTGGAGGATGAAAATGACTCTCGTCCTAGTTGGTCTGGATTAAAAACATTTTCCTGCGGCTTATTTATTGGATTGACTAATGTCGCTGGCATGGTTGCAATAATATCCGCTTTTGCAATTGGCAACACAGGATTAGTATCAGCTATTTCTGGAATGAACATCTTAATCATCCTGTTGTATTCTCGCATTATTTTAAAAGAATCTTTTACTCGCCAAGAGTTTTTAGGATTAGCTACTGCTTTCATAGGGGTTATAATACTGAGATTGAGCTATTAATAATTCCAGCTTTGAAGTCGTTAAAAAGTAATCGTTAAATTAATGCTTATTAAAAAGAAATCACTAATACTTCCATACGTATAAAAGTATTAGTGATTTTTCATAATAAGTTGCTGATATATTTCTAGTTTTAAAGTTCATCAAGTCGATATGATAACTCTTTCTTGCAAATCAAGATGAGAGCCTGATTTATATTGTCATTAAGATAATTTACTTCTTACTCATTACATCGATTAGCATAGACCCAGTAATCTCTTGGCATCCTTCCTGGTAATCCACTGGTATTGGTGATGTCTACTACCGCTTTGGTTGCACATTGACAAACAGGCTCGGAGAAGTTTTTGTGTGCTAAGCATGTTTGATGAGTGTCATCAATCATCTTTCTGGCTCGACTATCTTTTAGGCCGTAAGTGATTGAAACTGAATTTTTACCCGCCTCTTTCTCTGCTGTTTCTATCACTTTGGCAGCGGCCATAAAATCAATATACGCTTTATCGCAAAGTTGAGGGGCTTGTTGGTAATAGGCGGCTACTTGCTCTCTTGTTGCCTGTCCTTTGATCATTGAAAATCCTGCAGTTTGTGGCAGACGTTCACAATAATTCTGGCAAGCTTCTAATAGTGAGCGTGCCCTCTCATTTAATGGAATTTTTTTTGACTCACATTGTTCTGCTTTTGCAAGCATGGCGTCGAACTGCTTTTGTTTAAGGTTTGACTCCTGTGCAAAAGATAAGGGTGAAAAAAACAAGAGTAATAAAGAGGTGCTGACTATCGATATTAACGATGTTTGTTTCAATAAAAGATATTGATCTGACATTGGATTAACCCCCTATAACAATAAAAGTACTAACGATGTTATTCAACTTCATACCGAAAGCATTTCCTGTCATTTTTACAAAATGAGACTTCCTAGACTCGAATATAAACAAACGTTTTTCTTATCAATGACATCACCCGTCAACGAATAGCGTCAAACATAAAATTTATGATTATTTTTTGATCTTAAATATACTATTATTATTGCCTTTCTTTTCCAAGGCTAAATAACGGAATCAAGTAAACTCCTTTTCGAATATCTCGTCTTTATCATATTTAGAAGGGGTAATTTAGTTTGTGCTTGCTGTTATTAGTGAAAGTAGAGCCTTTACGAAGCCATTAAATGGCGTTTTTGTTTGCCCAGCAAAGCTGGCAAACCCGCTCACTTGCAAGAAAGTGAGATCACCCTGATTGAGGGGAAGATAATCCGAATGGCAAGGGCGTCACTGGCTAACGGTGGGGTCTGAAGGAAGCCATAGGAAGTTAGAAGTACACAACTAACCGTAACCTGTTTCGGCAGTGTTGGTGGATAAGCGTCCAAAATAGCGCGAAGTCCAATACTCAGTCAGACCAACACTGTGTTTGAGGGTGGTCATTTCTAACAGGGAGTCAGTGTAATAACTGGGGAAGCCTGGCACTGTATCCAAGCATTTGTTTGGACATATTATCTCAAGAGGTGAC
>NZ_KI519483.1:16620-89264 GCF_000482725.1 Psychromonas arctica DSM 14288 | reverse complement strand
TGACACGTTACCCAATCTTGATGATGCTTTAGACAGTAGAATTAATGATAACTTTCAAACCTTCAATTTTGCATCTTGAGGTAGCTTGGGTATAGAACAATTAAATATCGATATGTTTAAATGTTTTTATCCCCAAAAACTGCTAATTTTTGTAGGGAGTATTGTGAAATTAGTTTTATAAAGTTAAAGATAAATCAACCAATCAATAGCAGGTATTGTTGGAAATAATTTAACATGGAAACACATAAAAGTATGCAATGGTGCTGTATCTCAATTACTTCTTAAAACAAAAAAACCGAAGCGATTAAGCTTCGGTTATTAATGTTCAATCTTTTAACTCTGATTAGTTCAATGTAACACCAGCAAAGTTAAAGGCACTGTAACCACCTATCGTACCTACTGGATGAATATCAATATCTAATTCACCTTCAAATTCAACGTCTACTTGCATATATTTCCAAGAATAACCTGAGCTTAACTCAATAATCTCGCTTACACCGTTAATCACAACTTCAACAGCAGCCGTTTCTCTTGTCCAAGCACCCGCTGAAAAGTATAGAGAAGCTACATTAACTTGAGACTCACCACTTTTAAGTTTAAGTGTCACACCATTCTCTTCTTTCCAGCTCATACCTTTATAGCCAATAAAACTATTACCATTCTGGTCGGTAAAGTTATAACGTTTCGCTACATCATAAGTTTTACCAGAAAATGAGATTGACTCAACTTGCGCATCTGTAAAGTCATGATTTCCAGACTGCATATCATGTTTCATAAACTCTGCATCTGCAACATCAACTGTATAGCCTGCTTTTGTATCAACAGATAGAAGCGCTGCATATTTTACAGCCTCTACAGCTTCAACTTCCACTTCAGCTGTTATTGCATTGTTTAATACAATACCAGCAAACATTACTGAACTATAACCACCTTGGTCGCTATCTGTAGTAATGGTAACGGGTGTAGATCCGTCATATGCAATAGATACAGAGAAGTACTGCCAAGCGAAGCCTTTTGGTATAGTAATCGTTTCTACTTCATTACCAACAGTGACAATCACACTTGACGTATCTCTGCTCCATACACCTGCTTGCATATACAAGGTCGCATTTTGTTCCTGGCCATTTCCTACTAAATCAAATGATAATTTATTACCGGTATTAAATTTCATTAACGCATAACCATTAGTCAATTCAGTTCCATTTTGTTGGAAACTAAAGTAGTTACGGTCATAATAACCAACTTTTCCTTCGCTAACTGAAAATTGACTATTTGCAATGCTATCGTCGCTAAATTCTTCGTTATAAGCGGCTTCACTTCTAAATGAGTACAACTCTTTTTCACCCACTTCAATGACACTTGGTTTGCTTGTAAACTCATGTGAGATAGCAATATCAGTCGCAGTGTAAATCATGCCTGCATCTGTTGGAGTTTCAGTTGGAGTTGAAGTATCTGCTGGAGTAGTTGGTTCTACTGGCGTTTCTGAACTTGCAACTTCATAAACTTCTAAACATGACTCATCAGAAGTACTTTGTCCTGCTTGGTTAAATGCAGCAATACGGTAACAGTATGTTTGATTAACAATAACGTTTGAATCTGTAAAATTGCTAGCGTTAGCTGGAAGAGTAGAAACAATCTCAAATAGATTGTTTTCTTGAAGTCTTTTTTCAATAATGAAGCCATCTTCATTAGTAGAGTTGTCGGTCCAATTTATTTTTAGGTTTTCAGCAGAAGCGATTGAGCTACCTGCTAAAAGTGAAAATAAAACAAGAGATGATTTTTTTACGCTAAAAAGGTGCTGATTCATTTTTGCCTCCACAAAAAGTGATCATTCAGCGTCCAGTGACATTGTATTATTTGTTTGAAAAGTGGAGGGATAATATTTACCGCCTCGGTAACCCCGCTACCATAGACAATTAATTGTCGACAGGCCGGTGGTTTTGCGTCCTAAAGTTTCCCTTAGTTTGCCTTTTTCTAGCTACAATATGTAAACATCTAAATGAGAAAAGTTTATAAGTATTCGGTAAATCTTTACCGCCCAGAAAATATAGAACATAAAAAAAATAATACCAAAGGAATAGGCAAATAATTTTAACTTTTATTTTATTTATCTTAAAATCAACATGTTAATATTTTATTTATTTTTAGATTAAAATTAACCAATCAAATATGCAGTAAAATAAATTAATACAGATCAATTTTCCGCCTTGGAGCAACAAATTCACCTTTCATGATGCGCATACATATTTCGCTCATTGAAGGAACGGCGATTAGAAAAAGCAGGTTGAGCAAAATAGTTAAACGTGGTGTTAAACGGTAGATATATTAAATAATCAGTTAACAAGCAAGTAAAACACTCTGCTTGTTAACTTTTAACTCAAAATATTATTCAGAAAGTGCCATTGATGCCATTTTCATGGTGCTTTCAAAAGACTCAGAACCAGCAATAAATAATCCGTTATGACAAAACATTGCGTCAGCAAGGCCTGTTTCCTTTTGTAGCGCTGCATCTGATAACCCAGCCCATGATTTAGGTAACGACTTCCTATCTTCAAAAGAACCAAGTTCAACTGGAACAGTTTGAATTCTCCAATGCCCTGACTGAGATGGGTAAACCATAAATAATGCTTCTTTAGACAAAGTCAGCACCGTTCTTTTCCATGGTGTATATTGTTGCAATACAATAAGGCGAGGATCTTCTGCTTCTGTAATCGCTTTCGCTACAATAGCTTTAGCACTTATTCCACCATTAGCAGAGGCAATAAAACGAGATAGGACGATGTGAGCAAACTCAACAGCTTGGTCAAAACAACTATCAAAATCACCGTCTTCTTGCCAGGTAGGGTTAAACATCGAAATCGTTTGACTTAGACTAATACCTTGAGCAATCCCCTCTACATGCCCACAATCTATTGCATCAATAGTAGAAACTAGACCTGCGTCTACTGAATTCGCAACATCTTGATCATTATTACAAATCGTTAGCCCATACTTTTTCCAAATTAAGCCAAATGATGAATAAGGAATACCATTTTCACGCTCACCGGCTCCACCACGTTGGTGATGATCAAAACGCCCCACTTCCGGATCATATTCACCACCCACATCAATGACTAAATCAGCCTCTTGAATAACATCTAAGTTACGTGTTCTTACCAGTTCAAAAGTTGGAAAGATATATTTAAGGGCAGCGATACTGAAAACATCGTCTGCATGAAAGTTACCATTGTGCGTTGCTATCGTTATTTTTTTCATAGAGGTTATTTCATTATTTGTTATGGAAGAAAAAGGATAAGAAAGCATCAAATAATAACGCTTTAAATTGTGATTTTTTTATTGTTAGTTATTCAAAAAATAAAGGCGAAATTCTACACTAAACTAGCGCATAAAAACAGGTTGAAATCTATATTAGTTACACTCAATTAACCCTCCGTAATGCTTCTACTATCTATTGGTTGATATCAGTCAACCCATAATTTAATTAAATTGTTATCAATTTTAATAAGTAAAATAGATGGCCAAAAATGGGCACTTACATTTGTCATACAAAAGATAGTAATAACGAGAAGTGAAGTCTATTTTTAGTCTGTTTATACTGGTTAAACCTAGGTAAGATAGGCATCTTAATTTGATCAAGGAGTTACAAATGAACATGTTGGATGAAGTGCTAAATATTTTGACCTATTATCATGGTGAAAATAATTTTAATATGAATCCTCTTGTGCCACAAGAAATCGAGCATTATGCACGTGCCGTATTAGATATTCCTGACCAAGAATATATATTAGCCGCAATGCGCACCTCATTTACTCAGTTTCATAGAGGTTTAATCATTGGTAAAGACGCAATATATTGGCGCAATGACCATAAAATACTCACCTCCGTTAATCAATTAAGTTGGAAAGAACTCAGTCAGCAACGAACTGAATTCCGTGCCCATAGGAGGACTGTGGCGTTTGGTAATGGTGCCGTGTTCGATAATATCGGTTCACTCAATAAAACGAGTACTATTATCAATATACTGGATTTATTAATTGATAAATATGATGCGCAAGATAATGACAGTGATGGGTTCGTCTTTGACGATGCCAGCTTAGCAAGATTGTTACAATCTATTCCTGATAATAAAGCCGCTATTAAAGCTGAAAGTGCAGAAAGTGCATCAAATGCTGAAACCGTTAGTTTTGCCTCCATCATATCAAGCATATTTAAAAAACTGCTAGGCCGCTAATACATAACTATAATAGCCTGCCTACTATGGCTATTATAGTTATAAACAGGTTTAGATTAGTACGCCTTAAACATCACTCCTTAATAGTTAATAGTTAATAGTTAATAGTTAATAGTTAATAGTTAATAGTTAATAGTTAATAGTTAATAGTTAATAGTTAATAGTTAATAGTCTGATAATAACGACAATGATTAAGCAATATTAACTTTAAATTAATTCATTGCTGATTCAACATTTGCTCACAAATTGGCTCTCTATCAACTACAAATGCGCGCCTGAATATTTACTATATTACAAAACAAATGTGTCATTACTTAACATTAAAAAAAGAAACCATGTGCGCCAGCTACACCACAAAAAACTGCAATTAAACTAATTGAAAGCAATATAGTATGCATCCATTGCAAATAGAAGAATGCTTTTTCAATATTCTTTTCAGCTTGTTGATGAAACCATCGATGCAAAATGAGTGGCTCCAAAAGAAATAAGACTAAGGTAAAAATAAACCAAACAAAAATCATAATATGAATCCACCAGTTCATTGTTGCCCATGCATTCATAACATCTAGCATATAAAAACCAGAAACACCTGTTATAACAGTTGTTAATTTAGCTTGAAAACCAAACTTTCCCTCAAGCATTTCAAATAGATGTAATTTATTATCAATAGACTTTGCACTACGAATGGAGGGAATCAAAACCGTAGTAACAAATGCAACACCACCAATCCACATCACAATTGCAACAATATGCAACGCTCTTGCAATGATAAAGCTATTGTACTCCATGACGACCTCCTGAAAGTTGTAAATTATAATCGTTTATATTTAGCCAACAGTAACAAAAATAGCTTTTTAATCAATCAACTAAGTAGCGCATCATTGATTAAAAACAAACTTTTCGTGAATACAGGAGTGATTCCAATGGGGTTTTATTTTTATACATGAATAAGCCCTGTTGACCTTCTGGCTTATTTGCAACAACCTATAGGTATTCCGGACAAAGCAGAACTTGACCAGAATAGTGTTTGTGTGATTTTGTAATTCACTTAAATAAACAAAATTTTGTATAAGTAATGAGGAAATTGCTGTTTTTTATAACGAGTTTACAACCAGGTTTGGGCGTTTTATCTGTTTAATTCATTTAGTGCTTTTTATCTTGTACTGATTTCAATTCCAAGAACTAAGTATTGATTCTGTTATAATAAACATAGAAAACTATAAATGAACCATAAATGACAAGTTGTAACTCATGAGTTGGGAGTTCAACACAGCACTATTCAATAACAAGTTGTAAACACTGCTTTACTATCACTTAAATTAACAGGAAAAATTATGATTAAAAATTTAATGGTTGTTGCCATGATAACCTTAGTATCTGGATGTTCAACATTAACAGAAGGTCTTTTTAAGCAGCCACAAGTGAGTTACAAATCAATTGTACTAGGTCAAGTATCAATGGATCGTATTGAACTGAACCCTACATTTAATATTACTAACGAGAATGGTTATCCTATTCCTGTCAATTCGATTAGCTATGAACTTTCGCTGAATAATGAAAAAATGTTGAATGGTGAAACTGATAAGATAGGAACTTTACCTGCAAATGGCAATCAAGATGTCAGCTTTTCGATTGCACTGACTCAGGAAACGCTAACATCCTTACAGCAGTTATTATTTAAGAATAGAAAATTAGATTACCAAGTAAAAGGGAATGTAAATACAATCGGTCTAGCGATACCATTTGAAAAATCTGCGACTTTATATATACCAGAAGTAACTATCGCAGATATGAAAGTAGTTAATGCTAGCTTTTCGCAACTAGACATCGTTTTAAGTGTTGATGTAGACAACCAAAATGATTTCAATTTACCACTTGACGACCTAACATATTCAGTGACCTCAAAGGGTAATGATTTGTTTAAGGGCGCACTGACAAGTCAAAAAATCAGTACTGGCAAAAGCAGCTTACAATTACCTCTAAGCATTAAACCGAGTGATATGTTTAGTAATGTATTTTCTATGCTAACGAATCCAAATTTACCGTTACACTTTGAAATTAGTTCACCGTTATTTACTAAATCTTATGATCAAACAATCAACCTTAGTAGCCTTTTAAAATAGTTTAAAAGCTTGGTGTCATTTTTGATGCCTGTACCACTACAACCAACTTATAAAGAAATTATTGACCATTAATATTCATCGTTGATCCTGGCGATGAATATTATTTTTAAAGCATCGTATTTTTACAAAACTAACATAATCAGGTTTTAGTTGTTTCTTTCCTCTCAATAACTTCGATATCCTTTAATTGCTGTTCAGTTAGGCACTCATCGGTATCGGAGCACAGGTAAATACGGCTAGAAGAAAATGGAGTTAAAGGTAGAACAGAATTAAGACTCACATCTTCCTCTTGCTCGCATTGCATTTTAGGATCATTACCTAATTTATTTAATATACGTAAAGACCAACACCATGCAATTAAACCGAACAATATAGACCCGACAGCTTGCCCTGCAACGACACCTAGTGCACCAAACCATTGTCCTCCAAAATAGACAAACGGAATTGTGCCTATTGTTGCCTTGCCTATATTCATCATTGTCGATGTAGTAGGGAAACCTAAATTATTAAATGTTGCATTAGCAATAAAGATTAGACCGTTAAAAACAAACACAATAGATAGCCATGTACAATAGAAACGAATCATCTCTTCGGCATCGCTCTGAGCGCCAAAGATAGAGATTATCTGATCCTGTATAAGGAAAAGAATCAAGGCGACAATAATTACGTATGCAGCAGTAAACTCGATAGCTCGTTTGCTAGTTAGTCGAACTCTATCATATAGCAAGGCTCCAAAATTTTGTCCAATAATCGGGCCAACAGCACCGGAGATGGCAAAGATCATTCCAAATGCTACCGGTAATAAACGCCCTATTACGGCCCACCCAGCAACAAACCCGTCTCCAAATCCAGCGATCATCATCGTGACATAAGCATTACCAATAGGCGTGGCGATATTGGTACTCATTGCCGGAATGGCAACATTAAAAATTTCTTTTTGATCCGCTAACCAATGCTTAACATTAAGTGTCCCCATTAGTTTATGTACTTTACTGACCCCATAAATAGCAACCAAAGCAACAGCAAAACGAGCAATAACTGAAGCAATAGCGGCACCGTGTAAGCCCAAACCAAAGGTAAATATAAACAACGGATCTAACAATGCATTAACACCTCCACCAGCTAACGTTGTATACATTGCAAGTTTAGCATCACCTACCGAACGTAAAGCAGCACCTGCATTCATTCCCAAACATAAAATAGGCAACGAGGGTAATAATATACGTAAATATTCAACTGCTAATTGATGTGTTTCGCCTTTAGCTCCAATTAAACTCACTAATTCAGGCGTGAAGTACCAAGTTACAGCAGCCACTATTGAACTGATGATGAACCCTGTGACAAGTATGTTAATGACTAATCGCTGTGCTTTCTCTCGATCCTGCTGCCCGATGGCTTTTGAAACCAAAGCTGTCATTGCAATTGATAAACCAATACTGATAGAAGTAGTGAAAAATGCAATCGTGCCAGCATAACCGACCGCTGCAGCTAATTCCGTTTCACCTAACAAACTGATAAAGAAAAGGTCTGCTAAATCAACCAAAAATAATGCAGTTAATCCAATGGCATTAGTGGATGACATAACAAGAATATGATTAAAAATATTACCTGTAACAAACTTACCTTTTACCATTTGCGCACGACCATTTCAGAATGAATTTAATAAATTAATTTAAAGAAATGCTATTACAGCACTTTTAATGCTCTATTTGAATCAATAGATACAATTAAACTGCTGAGCCTAGAGGACGAATACTGCTGTTTTCACAATACAACTAAATATGAGAGCAAAGGTAGGGGTAAAATCTGAAGCGATTTAAAATATAAACGGCCCTGCATTATTGCCCTTTTTGCAAAAATGCTAATGCACAAGCGATACATTTTAAGCGACAATAGTGATAAACCATTTATCACTATTGGTATTACTTCGTAATAGCAGTTTATTTGAAGAGCTAAACAATTAAAGCCTCTATGAGGGGTTAACGCTAGCATTTGAAATATCGCTACTGGTCCAAAGCAATTTAAAAGAGAAAGCCAGCAAAGATGCTGGCTTTCTATTCAATAGTAGGTAAACAATCAATAACTGATAGGCAATCAATAATTGATCGCTATCAACTATAGATGGTTATTTTTTGTATTGATCATGAGATGTTTTGATTTTGTAGAAAGTTGCTTGTACATAATCCTCTGGGTCACCGGTATTATTTTGATTATATGCGCCCACTTTGAAGTACATGTAACGACCACCTTGGTCATAACCACTTTTACTCATATCAACAACTTGAACGGCATCATCTTTTCCATCACGCTTAACCGTAACAGTCATTTTATTGCCTTCTACTTTAATTTGGTAAGAGAATACTTCGTCCAGCGCAATACCATCATCTACTTCACCGCTTAAGTCACCTACTAAACTAAAGTAGTTATCTGATCCTTCGAGTGTATTTTCATGTGCAAAGTAAACTGAACCAGTCTCTCTATTCGGTAATTTACGGTAGTAAAGGCGGATTGGCTCATCATCTTGATCATGGATTTGGCCTATAATGAAACGACCAACCTGACCTAATTCGCCTGTTGAAGTAGTATGATCAACTTTTAATGTCACATCCATAACGCCATCAACACCACCAGCAGCTTTTAAATCCGCTTCAGGAGCACTTCCGAATACCCAGTTATTTTTGTTAACACCTTTAGTAGAGATAGATTTATCTCCACGACGTAGCATTTCACGCATTTCAGTACGCGTATATTTAGTATTTTTAGAGGTGCGAGTACCTTTGACGAAAGTTTTAATGACTAAACCACCATCATCAGCGGTATAAAATAATTCTGGTTGTTCATAACCTTGGTTTAAATACCATTCATCAACATTATCTGGCTTACCATCTTTATCATGGTCAAAGGGTTGTGATAAGTACCATGTTGTTAAATCAAAGTTTTCACCAGGTTTGTTACCTGTTAATGGAACCGCTGGTATTGTTGGTGATTTTAATGGCACATCCCACCAGGTTTTTTTACTACAATCAGAAACAGCTGAATCACATTTTAGAGGAACGTGAGTTCCAAAGTCGCCTAATCGCAATGCTTTCATTTTTGCTTTTTCTTTTGCTTTTTTAGCTTTTGCTGCTTTATCTAAAATTTTATTTTCTGCTGCATTTGCTGCAATCACATCAGCAGTAATAAATTCATTTGGAAGACAAGTATTAACCGCACAATTAACTGCATAAAACTCAGTAACACTGTTCCACATGTTTTTAGAATTACCGTGACCTACGTATTTAATATAACGTGCTTTAACTGCAGTAAATGGAAAACGTTCAATGGACGTTACTTTACCTGATGACTTCATACCTTCAAGAACAGTTGTCCATGTTTTGCCATCTTCACTTACTAAGATATCGAAATTACTAGAACGTTGGTGCCCTTTAGAGAAAGCAATACGTACAGCATCAAACTCAGCAACTTGACCGTAGTCCAAAGTAGCGTAAGAGTTATCACCACTTGCGGACCAACGCGTTGAAATATCACCATCAATTAAACGATCTGGACCGTTCCCATCATGCACGCTTGATTCAGTTGTCACTACCGATAGTGGTGCCTGTGAACCAGCAAGGTTTATTGGCCCCATCGGTGCGTTATCGGTTGTCGCACAGCCAGATAACGCGATAGCAATAGAAGTACTTAGTACAAAACTCAATTTTCCGTTTTTCATTGTATCCCTTATTTTCTTACCATTTAATAATTAAATAATACTTTTAAACCTGGAGGTGAGAATACTCTGCCATGCTTAAAGTTAACCTGTCTATTGGATTTTATTTTTCAACTACTAGCGTACCGTAAGATTTTATACACAGCATTGATGTTTGTTATAAAGTCTTAACTAGATCTCAATTTAGACATTCAAAGGGTAAAGAAGTTAGATGCCCACCTCACAAAAACTCAACAAACAAAGTATTCTGCTTAATATAAAGGACAGTTTTTTTAAAATATTCACTTGAAAATAGATCATTGAAGTCAATAAAAATGCATTAATTATAATAAATTTATGACTTGAATATAGATAACATCTCACACTCAATAATGAGTAATATACAATATAAAAACCTGTAAATTGACTCTACAGCTGATACAACTGTTATCTAATAAAAATAAAAACCTACTCATTTGTATTACTAATCATCAGTTAAATTTAAAATTGATTTAACAACATTGGTTATACATTAACACCTACTCAAAACAACACGACTAAATGTATCTCCTAATTTATCTAGTCAACAGACGGCTAGCTGAAAAATATCTCCCACATATTTTGTTATTCATTATGATTAAAGAAATAGTAAAATTCATTATTATAAACTTCCTCACGTTTTATCTTTATATACTAGTTAACAATCACCAGTGACCTATAGCTGATCATCAATAACTGATTAAACAACAAAAATGTACCATTCTTCCACTTTCAGCGAACGAATAACCGTTTAGTAACAGGCCCTTATTTTCAATAAAAAGGAATATACTTTGAATAAAACATTTCTCGCCGTAATGATTTCATCAACACTCGCAATATCAGGGTGTCAGTCTTTAGATAGTACCTATTCAGCACAATTACGTGTACTGGAAACATCCGATATCCATGCCAATGTCATGGATTATGATTACTATCAAACCAAACAAGACATCACCATTGGTTTAGCTCGTACGGCAAGTCTGATCAAAGCCGCACGTGCAGAATCTGAAAACACCTTGCTGGTAGATAATGGAGACCTTTTACAAGGCAGCCCGATGGGAGATTATATTGCCAGTGAATTTAAAAAGGGTAATGAGTTCTCCACCCACCCGACTCACAAAGCAATGAATTTATTAAATTACGAGGTCGGTAATATTGGTAATCATGAGTTTAACTACGGTCTTAACTTTCTAAACAAAGCAATTAACAAAGCAAATTTCCCTTACATTAATGCTAACGTTTACTGTGAATCCGATTGTTGGGAGGGTAAAAAAACAGGTGAGAACCTTTTTACCCCTTTCATCATCAAAAAAACACCTATTATCGATAATCAAGGCATTCAAAGAACCATTAACATCGGTTATATCGGCTTTGTTCCTCCACAAATTTTGCAATGGGATAAACAAAATCTTGAAGGTAAAGTCACGGTTAAAGGGATCGTCGAATCGGCTCAAAAGTTCATTCCTGAAATGAAAGCACAAGGTGCAGATATTATTATCGCCATTCCTCACTCAGGTATAGGCTCCAGCGAAAATCCAAGTGATATTCATGCTGAAAATGCAACCTACGCATTAACCACCGTAAAGGGTATTGATGCGATTATGTTTGGGCATAGTCATTCTGTATTTCCAAGCCAACAATTTTCTAATTTACCTAACGTAGACATTGCCAAAGGCCTCATTAATGGCATACCTGCGGTAATGCCCGGTCGATGGGGTGATAACCTAGGCGTGATTGATTTCGAACTACAGTACAGTCATCAAACATGGTCAATTAAAAGTGCTAAATCAGAATCACGTCAAATCTATAAACGCAATGAAACAGGTACTAAATTAGCAGTTGTAGCTTCGGATAAAACTATCCATGATGCCGTTGCCGCTGAACATAAAGGTACTTTAGTCTTTGTTAATGCTCCGATTGGTAAAGCTACCAGTGATATGTATAGTTTCCTAACCTTAGTGCAAGACGATCCAACAGTACAAATTGTATCAAATGCGCAACTGCAATATGTTAAGGATCAAGTCGCTGCCTCAGATAACAGTTCGCTTAAAGGTTTACCTATATTATCTGCGGCTGCACCATTCAAAGCCGGTGGTCGTCACAGCGCGGCTTCAGATGGAGACGCTTATGTGCAAGTGCCAAAGGGAGCGCTGACCTATAAAAATGCGGCAGATTTATACTTGTACCCTAATACCGTGGTAGCACTTAAAGTTACAGGGGCTGAATTAAAAGACTGGCTAGAATGTAGCGCCAATCAATTTAATCAAATCGACAAGCACAGTAGTGCCCCGCAATATTTAATTAACTGGAAAGATCACCGCACCTATAATTTCGACGTAATCGATGGTGTCACCTATAAAATAGATGTCACCCAAGCCAGTAAATTTGACAGTAATTGTGCAGTGATTAACCCAACGGCAGAGCGAATAGTTGGGCTAACTTACACCGATCAGCAAGGCCAAAAGATCACAGGCGAGCAATTAGAACAACAACAGTTCATTGTCGCGACTAATAACTACAGAGCCTTTGGTGGGAAATTTGCTGGTACGGGTGCTAACTATGTTGTAATGGAACAGCCCGATACCAACCGCGATGTACTTGCCGCTTATATCACTTCCCAAACAAATACTCAGGGTGCGGTTGATCCATCAGCTGATAATAACTGGGATTTTGTTGATATTATAACGCCTACAAAACTTGATATTCGATTTGAAACTCAAGACAGTCCAATGGCTGATCACTTCATCAAAACCTATGCTCAACGTTCATTAAGTAAAAGAGCAAATCAAGACGAGCTAGGTTTTGCAATCTACAATATTCAACTGGGTAAAAAAGCGCAGTAAAGTATTAACTATAGCCATCACCGTTTAAGATACTAAATCATGCTCTAAATGATTGCTTTCTTTAGGTTGATAAGGCGTTAAATTAGTAACGGAAAGTCATTCCGTTACTAATTCTATTAACTATATGAATAGATTGTCATTAGGCCCCCTGTAAATAATTCTATGTAACTGCTTATATACAAATAACCTTCGCCTTTTTGTTCACTGTGTCCCACCTACCCTGTCAATATTAATAAATGTTCGATTACTTAAGTGTCTAAAAAATAGTAAAGCTCACATATTTACTTGTTCCTAAGCCTTCAATAAGTGACACAAACTACATTTTAAATTTACAGCACTATTTATCACCCCTTCTACACCTCCTCAATATTAGATGACAATGGAGGAGGTCTGCCAATTAAAATCCCAATAACATAATGCTTGATACAAGGAAGATGAAGTAATAGTGCTTATGACTAGAACCACTTCACTAAAGGAACTAAGTAGCGCTTTCTTTAGGATCTGCAATAAGCCGTGATCAGCACTTCATTCAATATTTATTTATACCAATGGGACATCTATATGAAATTTAAACTCAGTACGTTAGCACGCTATACCATGCCTTTATTAATAGCTTCAACACTGACAGCATGTATCGAGAGTAGTAACTCCACTGATAAAATACCTATTGAAAAAGATCCAATTGATCAAACGCCTACAAATGCGATTAAAGCAAAGGAAAATGAGGCGGTGATCTATCTCATGTCGGATTCAGAAAACCGCTTAGACTCCACGTTACATGTCTGGAATAATGAGGCTTGTAGTGCCTTAGATGGAGAGAGTATTCAAGGGTTTGAAGTTTGGGACCAAGGGGTTGCTGCAACTGGTGAAGATGAAAACGGTGTCTATTGGGTCCTGCCATTATCAAAACAAACCGCTCAAGATTGCGTTAATTTCATTGTCAGAGCAAATGGCAGTCAGTCAGCTGACCTAAAATTATCCTTTGCCACTATTGCAGATCGTCAAGGCTTTGTAAGCGCAGATTATACAACAATTCTAGATAATCCCAACGATGCTATTACCGTAAAGTTAGAAGATCTAAAAGGCGCATTAATTAATGCTAATACTATCGCATGGCAAGTGGGTGATGCCGCCTCTTATGAGCTTCATTACCTCGCCGATGGTGGATTTACAATCGACAATGCGAGTGGTGAAATACAATCATCAACCATCGCCATGACACTAACAGAAACTTCGCACCTACCTTCTAATACAAGTAAACGCTATAACAATTACCGTGCCTTTGAATTTACTATTCCAGCTGATTTAACCTTACCCATTGACACATTAGTGTCAGGCCAATTAGTGCTCGTTGCTAAAAATGCCAAAGGTACAATCCTTGAAGTCACAGGCGTACAACTTGCACCTGCATTGGATACAATTTATGCCACGGGCGATACTGGTGCGCAGACAGAACAATTAGGTGCCATCGTCAATGGTGATAGTACAACATTTAAACTATGGGCCCCAACAGCAAAAAAAGTATCTCTTTACCTTTATGATCAAAATTTTGTACAAGTCGGTCAAGCTATCACGATGGCACGAAAAGCAAATGGCACATGGGCTACTGATGACATCCCCAATACCCTTGGCCTGTATTATCGTTATCAAGTCAGTGTTTATCATTCCGCGTTAAATAGCGTTGAAACATTACAAGTCACAGATCCATACTCTCTAAGTTTATCAGCTAACAGTCACTATTCGCAGGTAATTGATTTAGAAAACCAAGCCAAACCTAGCGGTTGGGATACTCAATCTATTACATCTGTTACAGAACCAGAACAATTACTTATTTATGAAACACACCTTCGAGATTTAACCTCTGCAGTTAATGATGGAGGCACTGATGCATTAGACGGTAAATACACTGCCATTACAGAGTCAGATAGAGCGAGTTATAAACAATTAGTATCACTAGCTGATAATGGAATGAATGTAATTCATCTGATGAATATGTTTGATATTGCCACGGTCAATGAAGATCCTGAACAGCAAGTTCAGTTAGATGACACGGTCGCTAAATTATGTGGAATAAATGACTCTGCAGCGATTTGTGATCAAGGAGTAAACGGCTCAATAATACGTGATGTACTCGCAGGTTATGATTCTTCAACAGGGGCAGCCCAAGCTTTACTCAACGACTTAAGGGCTTATGACAGCTTTAACTGGGGTTATGATCCTTTTCATTACACAACACCTGAAGGCAGTTATGCAACAAATGCAAACGGCATTACACGAGTCGAAGAATACCGCATGTTGATTATGGAACTACATGAGATGGGTTATCGAGTAGTGATGGATGTCGTTTACAATCATACCAACTCAGCAGGTACTAATGATAAATCTGTATTGGATAAAATAGTACCAGGCTATTACCAACGCCTTAATGCAGCAGGCGGAATTGAAACCTCGACCTGTTGTTCAAATACAGCGACAGAACATACCATGATGGGTAAGTTAATGACTGATTCATTAGTTACTTGGGCAACTCACTATAACATTGATGGTTTCCGTTTCGACTTAATGGGACATCAACCAAAGCAGTTAATGATTGATGCACTTAATGCTGTTCAAGCCGTTGATGAAGATAATTACTTTTATGGGGAGGGTTGGAACTTTGGAGAGGTAGCTAATGATGCTTTATTTATACAAGCCACACAATTAAATATGGCCGGTACTGGTATTGGAACATTTTCAGACCGCTTACGTGATGCAGTTCGAGGTGGAGGCCCCTTCGATGGCGGTAGTGATCTACGTAAAAACCAAGGATTTGCCACAGCAGGATTATGGAACGAACTTCAGGAAGATATTACTGCAGCTTCACTCAAGTTAAGAAAAGATGGAGATATGATCCGCTTAGGCATGGCAGGCAACCTCGCTAACTTTAAATTGATAGATCAGACAGGGGTAGTTAAAAAAGGTGAAGAAATTGATTACAACGGTCAGCAAGCGGGTTATACCTTAGATCCGCAAGAGAACATATCCTATGTTTCAAAGCATGATAACCAAACACTTTGGGATAATAATATGTACAAAGTAGCGTCACAGGTAACTTCTGAGCAACGAGCACAAATGCAAATATTATCGCTCAGTGTCAACGTATTGGGGCAAGGCATTCCGTTTTTACATATGGGATCTGAATTATTGCGCTCAAAATCAATGCAACGTGATAGTTATGATTCAGGTGACTGGTTTAATACAGTCAATTTTGATATGAGCAATAATAATTGGAATGTGGGTTTACCAAGACAGGATAAAGATGGTGATAACTGGCCGTTAATCCAAACAATTATTGAAGATCCACAGGCTCAACCTACAACTGCGGATATAGAGTGGACCGATACGCGATTTAAAGAACTTTTAAAAATTCGTACTAGTTCCCCTTTATTTAGCTTGACCACTGAATCAGAAATACAAGCACGCGTTGATTTCCACAATACAGGTGCAGATTCAATAACAGGATTAATCGTAATGAGTATTGATGATGGGGCAACAGCAGGTATAGATTTAGACCCTAATATAGACGCCATCGTGACTATTATTAATGCGACTAATGAACAACAAGTGTTTCCCATTTCAGACGCTAATGGCTTTACATTACACCAGAGATTAGTCGACAGTAGTGCATCATTTGCGGAGGGAACATTCACTGTTCCAGCCTTATCGACTGCGGTGTTTATTAAACCACAAGGAGAATCTCAAGGGCAGGGACTTGCTGTACAACAAAAGTAGAAAACACATTATTTCAATTAAAGATTTAAGTTTTTATTAAAAAATGACCGCTTAGATCAGAAAATAGTAGTACAGATTAAATGGAGTAAACAATAATACTTTATAGCCTATATGGGTAGGCTATAAAGTATTGATAATAAAAATTTTAAGCGTAGGCCACTTTAATGAGGGGTTAATAATCACGTACCTTTTCACAGGCTAAAATAAGCTCAGATATCAGATAAAAATGTAATAACACCTTACTACTTCTACTTCTACGCCCGCCGATTCAACCTACTAATATAGATATCGGGTGGATTGCTTCCATTATTCAGCGTTTATAATGAGACATATTCTAATAGAAAATAAATGTACTGTTGCTCTGAAAACTAATTATGATGAACGGGAGTAAAAATAAACTACATCAAACTTTTTCGTTTATATAAAAACAATAAAATTAAGTGATTGAGTTTAGGTAGGGTTGAATTTTATTTAGGTTTATTGCAACAAGCTGCAATAGCCAAGGAGAACTAAAATGATGTATCAATCTAACATGCACACTATTGAACTGGATATATCAACGTCCGAAGTATTGAAGAATCAAGACAGTTCAAAACGGGTAAATATTGAAAGTAACCAACTTGGTAATGAAAATGTAATTTTACATGCCTTTGATTGGTCATACGCAGAGGTTGCTAAGCAAGCAAAAATAATCAGCCAAATGGGTTATCACTCAGTATTAGTCTCACCACCACTAAAATCTTTTAAACATAAAAATGGCACAGAATGGTGGCAACGCTACCAACCACAGGATTATCGTATTATTGATAATCAGCTTGGTAATACCCTCGATTTCTCTAATATGATAAAACAACTCGCTAAATATGATCTTCATGTTTATGCCGATATTGTATTTAATCATATGGCCAATGAAGCCTATCTACGGACTGATCTTCAGTACCCAAGTCAGGAAGATCTTCAACACTATGCTGATAATAAATCTTACTATCAATCTTTGCTTCTTTTTGGTGATTTAAGTAAACCCCTGTTTAATAGCACACACTTTGTTGATGGCTTTGGTATTAAAGACTGGAAAAATTGCTGGGAAGTGCAAAATGGAAGAATAACAGGCGGCGCAGAAGACCCTGGATTACCCACGCTAAAAGTATGTGACTATGTGATAACACAACAACAGTCATACTTAAAAGCACTTAAAAGGCTAGGCGTAAAAGGCTTTAGAATCGATGCAGCAAAACACATGACACTCGAACACTTGCAACGAGTTTGGAGTAAAGATATCACTGAAAATATGCATGTATTTGGTGAAATAATAACCGATGGTGGTGCGACGGAAGAAGAGTATGAGTTATTTCTGCAACCCTATCTTGAAAAAACAAGCTTAGGGTCCTACGACTTTCCATTATTTAACACTATTTTTGACGTGTTTCAGGAAAATGGCAATATAGAATCACTGATCGACCCTTATTGTTTTGGGCAGGCGTTAGTAAACTTTAGAGCGATTACCTTTGTGATCACCCATGATATTCCCAATAACGATAGCTTTAAAGATTTGATTTTATCAGAACAAAATGAATACTTAGCTTATGCATATATATTAGGCAGGGATGGTGGTGTGCCATTAATATTTGCGGATTTAAATACCAGCGGTATCGAAGGTAAAAATCAACAACCACGTTGGGTTAACGCTTGGAAAAATAAACGCATGCAACAGATGATTAAATTTCATAATTATGTCCATGGTGAACCAATGATCCCTATTTTATCTAACCAAGATCTGTTGGTTTTTGCACGAGGCGATAAAGGGATCGTTGTCATAAACAAATCCGATGCAGACATCTGTATTGACTTTCAATGGCATCGTGCAATGCAAGATATATTGACTGAGCAGCAGTTTGAAATTGAATCAGACAAATTACATCTAATCTTAGAAGGAAAATCATATTTAATGTTAATTTGATGCTATCACAGACTATATTTATATCCCCTTTAGCATTCAAGGCTAAAGGGGTATCTACTTAGCAACTTAACAAACTACTAACCAGCAACCAAGCATTAAAAGCCTTTCTCTAGTAACTTGCAACGTTAACTTACAGGTCATTATTTGCCGATTGTGCACTCTTCTTTTTAGAATTAATTTCAATCTAATTTTAAGGGCTAATATTAGCAATTTATTGAGTTTTGATTTAACGCAATATTATCGTCATTAATGAATATTTAGTCGCGTAAAACAATTAGAAAGAGATTACAAATTTCGCTCAATTTTAAGCTCAAATGGTACCGTAACACTACCTTGATCACTCTTTTTCAGCCACCTCCTCCCTAAATACGTGACCCCTTCTACATTTTTATTTTAATGGCGTAACTCTACTCCTTCCCCCCCCCCCCTAAATAAAATAAAGGTGGAGGAAGTCAGCCATCTTTATCTCACCTAACATAGTCAGCGTTGAGTCACTTTGAAGGGAGGAAACTCCTAAACACTACCCTGTTGTTGCTTAAACTTTTTACTGTCTATCTAACAAGTTAAAGGAATAACGGAGAAATAATAAATAACCAATCGTTTTAAAATTAGCGAGTTAAAAATGGAGTTGATAACATGAAAAAAATAAGTTTAATCGCAGCAGCAGTATCTACCGCATTGCTTTCAAGCTCAGCATTTGCAGTAGATTTTCACGGTTATGCTCGTGCAGGTGTTGGCATGAACGCAGATGGCGGACAACAAATTGCTCACGAGAAAAATAAAATTGGTCGTTTAGGTAATGAGGACGATGTTTATGGTGAAATTCAGCTAGGGTCTGAAGTTTATAATGATAATGGCAAAACATTTTATCTCGATTCAATGGTTGCGATGACCTCTAACGGATCAAATGATTGGGAAAGTACCGGTACTTCTTGTGAGCTTGTCACTTCAGGCTCTGCTGATGCAGTAGAATGTAAAGATGACGCACAATTCGCTTTACGTCAGTTTAACGTCCAAGCAAAAGGTTTAATTTCTGCAGCACCGGAAGCAACCTTATGGGCCGGTAAGCGTTTTTACCAACGTCATGATGTACATCATACGGATTTTTACTACTGGGATATTTCAGGTGCAGGTGCGGGTGTTGAAAACATTCAAGTTGGACCAGGCAAACTTTCTTTAGCTTGGGTACGTAATGACCGTAGTGATATTGTCGATAGTGGCAACAAAGGTGGTTCAGTAAACGTTAATACATTTGATATTCGTTATGCTGGGATTTCATTATGGGAAAAAGGTAGCTTAGAAGTTGGTCTTGATTATGCGATGGTCAATGACACTGATGATGTTGTTGGTGATCCACAAGATGGCGTTATGACAACTTTTGAATTTACACAAGGTTTAGATAATGGCTTCAATAAAACAGTATTCCAATACGGTACTGAAGGCTACAGTAAATCTTTAGCCTTTTACGGCAGCGGTAACTGGTATGGTGCTGAAGCAAATGACGGTGCTTCTGGCTACCGTGTAATTAACTGGGGTGTACTTGGTTTTGGTGAAAATATTGAGATGTTACATCAGCTAGTTTATGCCGTTGGTGAAGATATGTGGGATGGTCATGATAAAACTAAAACCATGTCAGCGGTTATTCGTCCTGTTTACAAATGGGATGAGAATCATAAAACTATCCTTGAGTTAGGTTATAACATTGATGACACAGACGGTGATAAAACCAAAAATAGTAAAGTAACTATTGCGCAAGCATGGACCGCAGGTTCAAGCATCTGGGCACGTCCTGAAATCCGTGTTTATGCAAGCTACATTAATCAAGACGCAGACAGCGGTGCTAATGCCTTTAACGGTGGTCGTGACGACAGTACTATGCAGTTTGGTGTTCAAGCTGAAGCTTGGTGGTAAGCCAGTAAGTTATTAATCAACAACACAGTCGATGTCTCGACTGTGTTGTTTACTTCCTTAATTGAGCATTATCTTTTATCAAAATTAGATTTCTTAAAACAAGGCTTCTTGATATCTAAACTCCTGAGACCTAGACTCTTGAAACCTAGCCTTCTGAAAATAAGTAGAATGAGTAAAACAAGTAAATAAGCTTTTAAAGGGATATTATTTTTAAACCAACCAAATTTTTATCCATAAAATTTTAAATCCAGCGACATGGATGATTTAAAAATAATATAAACTAATAATAATCAATGTTAACAAAGCTATAGAATGAAATAATAGGTAAGAATAAACACAAATCGTCTTTTCAAATACAGGTACAATAAACACTTATTATTGGTCACTCTTAATCAGTGAAGATATAAAGTGGCAGAAATGATACTCACAATTAGGATAATCAATCATGAAAAAATGGATAGCACCAATTATTTTATCAACTTTAATCGTAGGTTGTGCAAAAACACAAACAGTGACACTCGACGTTCCTCAAGAAAATAAAGTTGCATTGAACATATCAGAGATCACATGGTCAGCCTTAGATATCCCAACTGATATTAAATTTTCGATTGATAAGTCAAACCAATTATTGCTAAACGGAGAAAGTGCAGGTCCTATCGCCAGCTTTACTTTGCCTGGCAATAAAGGTTCTTTAGATATAGAAATTGAAAGTTTTGTCGATAGCAAAAACACTTTTTATGCACCTAATATTGTTATCCTAAATAAAGCAGGCGACCTTATTGACCAAAAGCCCTTCAGCGACTTTACCTACGAGCCGGCAAAATTATTAGATAACGATAAATTTACCACTAAGTTTAATATCATGCCTGATATGAGCGGAGATAATCTAAAATTATTGGTCTTTACCACCGCAAAAGATTTAGCAGGTTCAACGCCAGTTTTGCACCCAGCAAAAGCCTTTGCCATTGCTAAGCATACAGTACAACCTATTATCGATGATCCGCTTGCTAAACATGTTGCCTATGGCAATTTAAGCTTAACGCTTACTAGCAATCAAGTTGTGACAACACGCATCATTAACACCAGTGATAATATTCCTGCTGGGATTAACCTTGAAAGTTTCTATAGAAAATCAATCCAAAATGCCGTTGCAAATGAAGATATTCCAAAGGCACTAAAGCTTTTAGAAGAAGCTAAAAATCTGCAAGTAGAAGGTGCACAAACAATTTTTGTTGATGCAATCAATAGTTATAAGTAAAAGATAAAAGGTAAATTTAAGTTGAAAGTTAACAAGTATTTAGGAGAAACTATGTCAGCGGTTGTAGTCGATCTTGGTGGCACTAATATTAGATTTTCGGTTTGTGATCTTAAAACTGGTGAATTGAGCCAATTGGTCGAGTATGTTTGCGCTGATTTTGCCTCCATAGAGCAAGCTTTGTTAGCTTATTTCTCAACCTTGCATAGTGCAGTTAATGACCTTTGTATCGGTATTGCCTGCCCCGTAGAAAATGATCAAGTGACCATGACTAATTTAAGTTGGTCATTTTCACAAAAGGCACTTAAGGAACAATTAAACTTAAGCACTTTATATGTGATCAATGATTATACCGCGATCTCTATGGCATTGCCTTTCTTAACGCCATCAGATAAATTAAAAATTGGTTCGGGTACAGTTCAGGAAAATGGCAACACCGCTGTTTTTGGGCCAGGTACTGGATTAGGTGTATCACATATCATAAAAGTCGCTGATAAATGGATCAGTCTAGAAGGTGAAGCTGGGCATGTTAGCTTCACTGCAAACACCCACCAACAAGCGGATATTTTGTTTCAATTACAAGCTAAGTTTGGCCATGTTTCTGCTGAGCAAGTGATGTCAGGGCAAGGTATCGTTAATTTATATCAAAGTCTGTGTGACTTATCGCAACTGAACCCTCAATTTATTGAGCCTAAACAAATAACCCAAGCAGCACTAAACCATAAATGTGTAATAGCACGACAAACTTTGGATATCTTTTGTCAAATAATGGGCAGTTTTGCAGGTAATCTCGCCATGAGCTTGAACTGTACGGGTGGTGTTTATATTGCTGGTGGCATCGTGCCGCGTTTTCTTGAATTTTTTGAAGCCAGTGAATTCAGACAATATTTTGAAGAAAAAGGACGTTTAAAAGACTATTTAACGAAAATACCTACTTTTGTTATTACTCACAAAAATCCAGGTTTACTAGGTGCAGCAACTTACCTACGCCAAGAGTTAAAATACCTTCACTAATCAATAAATAATGTTCTAGTTTAAAATCAACGCCAGCAGATATTTTTACTGACGTTGATTGCAACCACCTACCTTACTATTGATAGATTAATTGATTGATGGATAGTTTGATAGTTTGATAGTTTGATAGTTTGATAGTTTGATAGTTACCCATCATTAGCAATAGCTTGAGCCCGTCAGTGACCTTAAAGCTTAAAAAAGTTCACATTTATCGTAACACCATCACTTACAAACTCAACATATCGACTTGGATTGGCTTGTTGATATTGTGTCTCAGGGTACCACAGTAGCCTTCTAGGTGAAGATATTCTGCCCGAGTTCATAAACATAATCACTTCTCTATCAACAATATGAAACGGTTTGTTCTTAAGTTGATCAATAATATCAATATGTTTTCCTGCAATTTCAACCCAAGCTAAAACATAGCCATCCTTACGAATATTGAGTTGAAGTTTGGAATAATTATTTGCGGTAAAGGGCGCATTTAGTTGAATTTTGTTTACACTTCCCTTTGCTAACCATAAATGTCCCTGTACAGGCGTTGTATAGTAATTAACAACTTCAGAGCAATACTCTTTACCTTCTTCTTTTTCGCCACAATCAAATAGATCCTGATTTTTATTTAATACATCAACAGACCACCCGGGAATATTGTCACCTAACATAGGTGATAACCAAGGTAAGCTTAAAGTACTAGGATAAGCTGTTAACGTAGAACAAAATAGACTACAGATTAGAGAAGTAAAAACAGTTTTTTTCATAAATGGCTCGTGGTTACTTTATTGTTGAATAGTTGGTTAACTGAATAACTATAAAACGCAATAACAGCATAACTAAATGATCAAGATGTTATTAGTTTACCTGTTTACATAAACAGAAGTATCACCCTTAAACCATTTATAATAGGGGTCTACTTTAAAAATCTGAGGCGTAGATGGACGGTTGATGTGTCAATAGATACAATTTTATATGATGTAATAAGCTAATTAAAAGAAGGTAAAATGATGAAACTTAATACTCTTTTTCTCACGTTATTAATCAGTGCTCCGAACGTTTTCGCAGCCAATATTGCAATATCTACCACTACAAATAGTCGACAGTTTACACTTGAAGACGAACATCCCCTGGTTGTCCCGCTTTCAAAAGATAGTTACACCATAAATATCTCTGAGGTTAATGGAAAATGTGCTTCAGTAAATGCACAAAAAGTAAAATTTAATAAGCCTTTAGCATTAAATTGTGGTGAGCCAACAGAGCTTGATTTACGGGTGCGTTTTAGCGGAGATTATGCATTCACATTTAATGAAAGCCCCCCTTCCTTAAAAATTAATCGGCAACCTAAAACTTCACAAAAAACTACCTTTAAACGCCCTATTCCTGATCTGCAGTGTGAAGTCTATTCAGGAGGCGCAGTTACTATTAATCTGGATAATCTATTCAATGAATCGACAAAATTACGTGATGCTTATTCGGGCCATATTGTCGAAGTTAAAAACAATAAGGTAACGCTCACACCTTCCCCTGATAGCGGTGGATTAGTGCTACTTGAAAAGTTGCCAACAGCAAGCACAGTTCAACAGAAACCCCCATTAAATTGGAGAAATGCAAATATCTACTTTGTTATGATTGACCGTTTTAATAATGCAGATACTAGTAATGATCAATCTTATGGACGTGTTAGCGACGGTTTAGATGAAGTCGGCACATTTCATGGCGGTGATCTTAAAGGTGTCACTCAAAAACTAGATTACATTCAAAGTTTAGGCACTGACGCTATTTGGTTATCTCCGATTGTCGAGCAAGTACATGGGTTTGTTGGCGGTGGAGAGAAAGGTAACTTTCCCTTTTATGCTTACCATGGATACTGGACACGAGATTTTACTAAAATTGACCAAAATTTTGGAAATGATGAAGACTTAAATGAGTTAGTCAAACAGGCCCATCAACGCGGGATGAAGGTACTACTAGATGTAGTAATTAACCATGCAGGTTATGCTACCTTAGCCGATCTTCAAATAGATAAAATCGATGTTGTGACACCTCAATCAAATTGGCCACCTCAATGGTCTGCTTGGAAGCCCATGTCAGAACAAAACTGGCATAGTTTTCACCAGCAAATTAATTATAAAAGTTCGCAATGGCAACATTGGTGGGGAAAAGATTGGATAAGAGCAACTTTCCCCGGTTATCAGTCACCGGGGAACAGCGATATTTCGTCCTCTTTAGCAGGATTACCCGATATGATAACAGAATCAACCAAAGCGGTAGCGCCACCTGAATGGCTACTCAATAATGCAGGTACTCGTGTTGCTAAACGAGCTAATTTTACTGTGTCAGATTATTTAATAGAGTGGCAAACCGATTGGGTGAAACGGTTTGGTATTGATGGATTTAGAATCGATACCGTTAAGCATGTTGAACCCAGTGTCTGGAAAAGGTTAAAGTCAGAAAGTATTAACAGTTTAGAGACATGGCGCAACAATAACGGTGAATCAGGTTTACCCTTTTTTATGATGGGTGAAGTGTGGGGGCATACAGCTTATCGTAGTCCTTATTTTGATGATGGGTTTGACGCTTTGATTAATTTTGATTTGCAAAAGAAAATGGATAAAGGCGCTGCTTGTTTCAGCCAAATGAAGAATACCTACCAAAACTATGCCAATACGATACAGGAAAGCAAAGACTTCAATCCGGTCAGTTACATGTCATCACACGATACTGAGCTATTTTTTAGTCGCTTTAACTCTTTACAGATGCAAAGAAATGCGGCAAATGCATTGTTGCTCACCCCTGGCGCAATCCAAGTTTATTATGGCGATGAAGTGGCAAGAAAAATTGGTCCATATGCTGATGATTTTCATCAAGGCACCCGCTCTGACATGGTGTGGGATTTAGATAAAGATCGTCAATCCTTGCTAACACATTGGAAAACGATTGCTAAATTTAGAAAAAATCATCCTGCAATAGGAGCAGGAAAACATAACGTTATCAACCACGATAATGCTTATGTGTTTAGTAGAAGTTTGAAAGACGATACCGTTGTGGTTGCTTTTTTTGGCCATTAACCGATTATATCAATTGTCTCAATGCAGTAAAAAGTGACTTAGTGTTGAGACAATTCACTTCTCTATTTATAAGTAACTGCTTATAAAAAACATCAATAAGCTGCATCCAATAATTAATAGTCATAAATCAATGCCTATTAATGCCCTCATGATGCGCAAACCACTGCAATAACGCGATCAAGATAGCATGAGTATGTACATGAGTAACAATACAATCGAATTGTTCTAGTTCATTTAGACATTAACAAAAGCCAACCTTGAATCTAGTTCTATCAATAGCCTTAACACCAGCCCTAAACCAATCAAAAAAACCAACCAAGAACTATTTCAACACACAAAACCTTTCAACAACATGAATAAGAAATGTTCACTTTCAATAGTATTTTCTTTTAGTACCTTTAGCTTAGCGATATGTGTAAATACAGTCAGAACGACTTAGGACGAGGTTATTTAAGTTTATTTTTTCTTAAAAAACATTAATTCTCATTATCAATGCCTATTAATAACATAGATAAAAACAGAGGAGAAAATATAAATATTTAGTTTATAGTTGCACATAAAAATAATTACAAGGGTAATAATCTCGTATAATCACAAATAAGGAGGGAGAACGGCTACTCATAAAATTAATTCATGGATCAATCAATCAATCAATCAATGATGATTAAAGTAGGCTTAAAATAGTTAAAAAAAAACGCAATTTACAAGGTGGGATAAATTGCGTTTATTAAAGCTATCTAGAAGTTAAGGATGCTACCCTTTCACACCTCCAGCTGTTAATCCACCCACTAACCAACGTTGTGCGAGTAAAAATACACCAGTAATAGGCAATGCCGAGAGTACCGCTGCTGCAGCAAAATCACCCCATAAATAGTTTTGAGGGTACAAGTACTGTTGCATGCCAACGGCTAACGTATAGTTATCAACATCTGATAATAATAGTGAAGCAACAGGCACCTCGCCAACTACAGCAATAAACGAAAGGATAAACACAACAGCTAATATCGGAACCGATAAAGGCAACAACACTAAGCGGAATGCTTGCCAAGGTGTAGCACCATCTAAAGCAGCCGCTTCTTCAAGCGAGTTATCAATGGTCTCAAAGTATCCTTTGATGGTCCAAACATGCAGTGCAATCCCCCCTAAATAAGCAAAGATCAATCCGCCATGGGTATTTAATCCAAGAAACGGAATGTATTGTCCTAATTTATCGAATAACGCATACAAAGCAACTAATGCCAGTACTGCCGGAAACATTTGGAAAATCATCATCGCTTTCAAAATAGCACTCTTACCACCAAACTTCATACGCGCAAAAGCATAAGCAGAAGTTGTTGACAAGGCAACAATTAAAATTGAAGAAATACTCGCAATCTTAATTGAATTCCATAACCAGGTTAATACAGGAAATGGGGGCGGCGTGACACTACCATCTACGTTAGTAACAGAGAAACCTAATGCCAGCTTCCAATGCTCTAAAGATGGATTTTCGGGTATCAAGCTGCCTGTTGCAAAGTTACCTTCACGCAATGAAATTGCGATTACCATTAATAACGGGAAGATAATAAATGATAGAAAAACCCAAAGTGCTATGTGTGTTGCCCAAACTCTATACTTTAAATTCTTGCCTTGTACTATAGCCATCGGAAAACTCCTTAATCTTGTTCAAGTTTTGTGAAGCGAAGATTTAGCAATGCCAAGCCGCCCACTAATAGGAAAATAATTGTTGCAATGGCACTTGCTAGACCAAAGTCTTGTCCACCACTTCCTTCAAATGCAATGCGGTAGGTATAGCTCACTAATAAATCCGTATAACCTGCCGGTTCAGTAGTGCCAATCATATTCGGCCCACCACCCGTTAATAGGTAAATCATTACAAAGTTATTAAAGTTAAAAGCAAAACTTGCAATTAATAACGGTGTTAATGGTTTAATCATTAGAGGGAAAGTAATGTTAGTAAAGTTTTTTAATGGCCCTGCACCATCAATTGCAGACGCTTCGTAAAGATCATGTGGAATCGCTTTTAAAAGCCCCATACACAGGATCATCATATAAGGGAAACCAAGCCAAGTATTAACAATCACCACCATGGTTCTTGCGGTGATAGGGTCTGAAAACCAAGCTGGGCTAATGCCGAACAGGGCTTCTAACACCATATTTATTTCACCAAAACTTTGGTTAAATAACCCTTTAAAAATAAGAATAGAGATAAAAGCGGGAACCGCATAAGGTAATATCAATAATACCCGATACACTGCGCGCCCTTTTAGTGCTTCCCATTGCACCACACTAGCTAACACCAATCCGATAATTAAGGTCAAAAATACAGACAATGCTGAAAATACAACGGTCCAAATAAAGATCCCTATAAAAGGTTCTTTAATCCCCTCATCCTTCCATACCTTCTCAAAATTTGCAGTACTGACATTGACGACAAAACCAGGCGAGATAGGGTCTCCTATAAATTCGTTATTTTCATTAACGACTTGATAGAATCCTATTTCCATATTCGCTTTAAGTCGCTGCTCAGTTTCATTGTTTAATAATGTTTCGCCATCCGATTGCATGCTATAAAGAGGTTGTATGGCGGCAAATTTCCGTAGCCCACTCATGCCCACCACTGTGCCGTTTGGCATAGTTAAATTAATGTCGTTGAGCTTTGCCCTAATTTTGATAATTGATTTTATTTTTTGTTTTTTACCATCAACTTCTTGTACGGCCTTAAGTTCAACATTTTGTCCGGCTACAATATCCATTGTAAAATCATCTGTCGCGAGCGTTTGGCCATTATCAATGACCGCTATACGAAAACCTTGTTCGGTCTGATAGAGATTAAATGGATAACTTTGACCGCTCTGAAATGTTCTATCCAACAAGACACTTTGTGCTCGTTCTATCGTTAATTGGTTTTTAGCACTGTAGTTAGTAAATGCGAGGCTAGTGGTATAAACCAATGGAAATAATATAAATAGGATCATGCCCGCAATACCAGGATAAATATAGCGATGAGCATAGGTCTTTTTACTACCAAAAATATACAGTGCCAGTGATGTTAATATGACGGTAAGTAATGCAAATGCTAGTTCTCCACGAGAGTACATTACAATCGACGCATAACCGTTTACGATAGCGACTGAAACTAAAATGGCCCATTTTATTATCACTCCCCAACTAAGAGGAAGTGGAGATGGTGCAATGGCACCAGAACCTTGAACTGACTGCATATAGAACCCTGTTTACTAAAATCAACGCCACCACTAACTGTTTTTCATCATGATTAATAGTAGTGATGTGTTATTGATGGAGTCGAAAAAAATTAAAATGAGGAGAAAGCAATGCTTTCTCCAGTGTTAAGGAATAAACTTGATGTTTACTCCTTAACAACGTCATTATTTGACCATTTGTTTTTCTGCATCTGCAAGCGCTGCATCTACTGCTTGGCGACCATCAACGATATTGATAATGGCATTTTTTGCACTTCCCCAGAATGCACCCATTTGTGGGATATTTGGCATTATTTCACCATTTTTTGCATTATTCATGGTTGCCGCAATGCGTGCATCAGCAGCTAACTCTTTTTGAAATGAATTCAATGCAACAGCACCAAGCGGTTTATCATTATTAATATTACGTAAACCCTCGTTAGTGAGTAGGTAGTTTTCAATAAACTCAACAGCAAGGTCTTTATTAGGTGACGCAGTGCTAATACCCGCGGTCAATACACCAACAAATGGTTTAGAATCTTTACCATTAAATTTAGGTAAAGTAGTCACACCATAATTAATGCCAGCTTTTTCAATATTGCCCCAAGACCAAGGACCGTTAATAGTCATTGCAACATTGCCCTTAGTAAATTCAGATTCAGACACGGAATAATCCATATCAGGAGAAATAACCTTGTTATCGATCAATTGTTTTACAAACGTCATTGCCCCTTTTACACCCGCATTATTAATACCAGCATTTTTAATATCATAACCGGTAGACGTTGGCTTAAAAGCATACCCCCCATCAGCAGCCATTAAAGGCCAAGTAAAGTAAGGTTCTTTTAAGTTCCACATAATCGCCGATTTACCATCTTTTTGCAGTTTAGTATTCAGCGCCGTGATGTCTTCCCAATTCTCAGGAGGCGTAGCAATTAAATCTTTGTTATAAATAAGTGATAGCGCTTCAATAGCCACAGGGTAACCAATGAATTTACCTTTATACTGCACAGCATCCCAAGCAAAATCGACAATACCGTTTTTCACTTCTTTAGAAGGGGTCACTTCAACTAGCAAACCTGCTTCTGCGTATCCACCAAAACGGTCATGTGCCCAAAAAACGATATCAGGACCATCGCCCGTTGATGCCGTTTGTGGGAATTTGTCTTGTAGTGCATCAGGGTGAGCAACAGTAACTTTAATACCAGTATCTTCTTCAAAGCGTTGGCCGACTTCAGCAAGTCCATTGTACCCTTTGTCGCCATTGATCCAGATAGTAAGCTGCCCCTCTTCAATCGCCGCGTTGGCATTAAAAGAACCCAATGCAGCCATGGTGCAAAGCGCAACGATACTTAGATTTTTTTTCATGTTAATATCCTTTTTAGTTGTGATGGAGGGCTAGCCGTTGGGTAAGCCATATTTCGAACTTTATTATCTAGAAGTTAAAACGCTTAATCATCATCCTATCCACTACGCCCCATGGGTTCGACTCTATTTTCGTGACACAGCTCTACCTATAACCGAGATCAAGATCTCAAATTCAATTTTTGTGTGATAGTAATCATCATAATTAATGCAAATTAGTGGAATGACATCTGCACTTTGTTGAATATGTCTTATCCCTCCCCTCCTCTGTCCTCCTCCTACAAATTATTGCACTAGGATGATGTATAGATGGTCTAAAATAAGCATACTATCAATCACTAGTAATAGATTGAGATCGTGTTATTTACGTTTTCGTTTCAGCGATCCCTAACTGCGGCTAAAAATAGCCAATAAAACCAATTTATCGCTAATATTTATACTTTTTTACTACCATTTACATAACAAATTATGCAATCTCGGTATTTATAAAGTGTATCTAGTTAGTTCGTTGTTAATAAAAAGAAATGTTGTAAGAAGGATACATCAACGGCAGCAATTATTTATTAATATAAAACACAATTAATGGTTTCAAATTTCATAAATAAAAATTCCTAAATAAGAGTTCAGGAATAAACAACAGAAATCATGAGCGTAAACATAAAAATTAATCGAGGACAAACTACATGACCAGTGTCACCTTAAAAAATGTATGTAAAGCTTACGACAAGCTACTTATCTCTAAAAATGTCGATCTTGAAATAAAAGAAGGCGAACTGGTCGTCTTTGTTGGTCCATCGGGTTGTGGTAAATCCACACTTTTACGATGTATAGCAGGCCTTGAAGAAATTACTTCTGGTGATTTATACATCGGTGAAGAACGCATGAATGATGTTGAACCATCAAAACGGGGTGTCGGTATGGTATTTCAATCCTACGCACTCTATCCGCATCTTAACCTCTACGACAACATGTCCTTTGGTTTAAAGTTAGCTAAAGCTAAAAAATCTGAAATAGATACACGTGTTCATCATGTGGCGGACATTTTACAATTAACTCACTTACTTGAACGTCAACCTAAAGCACTTTCAGGTGGGCAACGACAACGTGTCGCCATTGGCAGAACACTGGTATCACAGCCAAATGTCTTTTTGCTTGATGAACCACTCTCTAATTTGGATGCCGCATTACGCGTCAATATGCGCAGTGAAATTACTAAACTGCAACGTAAACTTGGCTGCACTATGATCTACGTGACTCATGACCAAGTAGAAGCAATGACAATGGCCGATAAAATCGTAGTATTAGATGCGGGTTCAGTATCACAAGTGGGTCGCCCTCTTGAACTATATCACTATCCAATCAATCGTTTTGTAGCCGGCTTTATTGGTTCGCCTAAGATGAACTTCATGAGCGTATCGATTGAAGATACAGAGGATGAACGAGTCAAAGTCAAACTAGCAAATAATGAAAGCTTTTGGATACCTGTAGAAGGTAAAACAGTGACTATAGGCGATCGAATGTCATTAGGCATTCGTCCTGAACATTTACTGAATGCAGAACAAGCTGATGCCACTATCGAAGGCAAAGTACAAATCGTAGAAAAGCTAGGTAATGAAACCCAAATTTACATGAACCTAGCCAGTGCAGATGCAGATGTTATATATAGAGCAGCAGATACGCTTGATGTGGAAGTTGGTCAAAAATACAATGTGGGTTTAACTGCGCATCGTTGTCATTTATTCCACAGAGATGGTATAGCCTGTCGCCGTCTTCACCGTGAAAGCGGTGTTGATTATGATGCGATGATCGCTGAAAAATAAAGACAAAATTAACAAAAATATAAATTCAATAGTAAATGCTCACAGATACTGAGCAAATAGTGCAGCATTTACTATTCCAACACTTTTTGTTCCAACATTGGCAATGCAATATACATTAATAACTCACAACTGATGATTTCCCCCTTCCCGCACACAAAAAATAATAACCCATAACCGACACAGTCTATAAACAATCAAATACTCGATATCGCTTATAACTCAACGATTACATTTATTACCACAGACTCTATTTACAATGCTTATGTCATTTATTCTTTAGGAAATGACTATATAGAATGACGACATCAAATTATTTTATGAAACCACTTATTATACGAATCTAGGCTTGTACTTAAGTAATTGTATTTAAGTAGTTGTATTTAATTAAGTAAATTTAGGTAGCTCCATACTCAACCAGCTTAATGATAATGTTAAATGAAGAAAATGGATGAGTTTAATGATTAATGTTTAAAATTGAATTGATAACTAAGTTGATAATTAAGTTGATAGTTAAGTGAATAGTTAAATGAGTCCTTAAATTGAGAGGAAAATCCCAAACGAATAGCAATTTAAAACGGGTAATAAAGCTTTGCTAAGAAAGGCTTTATTACCGATTATATTGCTCAACGATAGAGCTAGAGAGAATATAGTCTCCAGCACAAACAATTAATGACTAGCTTTTAAGCGCAATTGGGTCATTTGTTTAGCTAAGCGATTTACCGACTGTTTTTGAAAAATATCATCGATGTTAACTGATAATTTACGTCGCCAGTTAGGATATTCATTGACCGTTCCAGGTATATTGACAGGCATATCCATTTCTAACAAATCTTCAAGTTGCACACTAAACAATGCAGATGAACCGGCAGCGAGGTGCAAATGTAGCGCTTCACTCAAGTAACTGTCCATTGGAACAAAGGCTGCATCTTTGCCCACACCTTCAGGCAAGAGTCCATGCCAGGCAAGGCTATTAAGTATTTCTTGTTTAGATCGTAACCGTTCATCATATAAAGCTTTTAATTGAACAGGATCTGGATACAAACCAAGTTCTTTACCCATACGCAGATCTTCACAATGCCAGAACCCTCTAAGCGTTGGCATATCGTGTGTACAAAGTGCTGACATAGATTGTTCTGTATAATGGGTAGGTGAGAAAAAACCACCGTCCTCAGCGACTTCGAAAAAAAACAATTTATAAGAATGGATACCCGAGCTTGCCAGTATATCGACAATTTCATCTGGAACAGTACCTAAATCCTCACCAATTACTGCACATTGATGTCGATGTGACTCAAGCGCTAAAATAGCTAACAAGTCTTCAACAGGGTAATAAATGTAAGCCCCCTCCGCCGCAGTTTTATTTTTAGGTACCCACCATAAGCGTAATAAACCCAAAACATGATCGATTCTTAACGCACCACAATGTTTCATATTAGCCCTTAATAACGCAATGAAAGGAGCATAACCTGAGTTCTTAAGTACTTGAGGGTTCAGAGGTGGCAGTCCCCAATTTTGCCCTAACGGCCCAAACACATCCGGTGGTGCTCCGATGCTTGCATCAAGTACCAGATGTCCATTATCAGCCCAACTTGCCGAACCTGAGTTTGCTTCGCCTACTGCTAAATCACGGTATAAGCCGACCGACATTCCGCATTCTTCTGCAAACTGTTGAGCTTCATTAATCTGTGTATCAGCAATCCATTGATAATATAAATAAGACTCAACCAGTGATCTGTTTTGTGTAATAAACTGATGTACCTCTATATTGCTGAACTTGCTATATTTATTTGGAAATACTGGGCAGCCCCAAACAGAAGGATCCTGTTGATGCAAGTGGGCATGTAGCGCATCAAATGCCGCTTGATGCTGTAAACTTTCTCCACCTTGCGCCACAAAATCATGAAAAGCCTCCGCGCGCTCTGTTTCTTTAGAAAGATGCCTAATTTCAAATTCTTTAAATAAAAGGGGTAATACACTTAATTTTAATGCCGCTACTTCACTGTAATTAACCCATTCATCTTTACGCACACTTTTGAGACGTTGTTGAAATTTGATGCATCCGACTTTTTGCTGCGCCGCGCTACTCAATACAAACTCAGGGATAGCTGTCACATCAATATACATAATGTTCAACCAATGACGAGAAGAAGGGCTATATGGGCTAGCCCCTTCAGGGTTGGCAGGAAATAGTGCATGGATCGGGTTTAGGCCAATAAAATCTCCGCCACGGGAAGCGACTTCTGTTATTAGCTGCTTTAGATCGCCAAAATCTCCTATTCCCCAGTTATATGCGGTGCGAACCGTATAAAGTTGGATGCTTGGACCCCAAAGTTTTTCACCTTTAAGTAAACTAGACTGCTTATAACAAGATTCAGGCGTAATGATTATAGTCATTTGATACGGGTTTTTACGGCGTTTACGAGTAACCGTTAATTGGTGATACCCTAACGGTAATTTAGGTAGTTGAAAAATCAACGCTCCTCCATTTGAGCGCTCATCTTTGATCACTTGTGATTGCAAATAACCTTCTAAAACTTCGCCATTCTCTGTAATAACTTGCCAACTAAATTCGCTTTCTCGCACGGTTAAACCAAGGTTTAATTCAATTTCAATCGGTTGTTGTGGATCCTTAATGACCTTAACGGGTGCTAATATTTCGGTTTTATGCCTTTTTTGTGCAGATTTTAACAACGTTTGATCATCAGTCGTATCGTAGCCTAACGCACTTAATAGTTGTTCGATGGTTTCATCTTTAACATAAGCTTCATTTCCCCAGGCACTAATGTAACGGTCTGAGATTTTAGCCATTTTGGCTACTTTTTTTAATACTGATTGTTCGTTCATTGCTCTCTCCGTGGGCATAATATCAAGACTCGTTAATAAAAGATCATGGCCAAACATTAGCTCGCTACTGTTAATAAGAATATTGAATGGTATATACCTTATCCAAATGTAAAAACAATCTGCAAAAAATGATGGTAAAACCATGGTTTATTTAGTAAGTAAAAGACTATCAACCCTACTCAAATTTTTTAGCGTAATACCAAAGCATGTTTGCTGATCAATATCACTGCTTAATGTGAGCCCATTATTTTTCGTTCTTTTTTTATAAATGAATTCAGCATTTATAATGGCGACTACTGTGAAATGGGCATATAGATTAATAAATTAAAAAGTGAAGTGCGCCTAGCACACTTCACTCAATGCGATTAACGATGTACTGCCGATAACTTCCAAATATTATTAGCATAGTCTCGAATAGAACGGTCAGAGCTAAACTTGCCTACCAATGCAGTATTCATAATAGCTTTACGCGCCCAGCCCTTTTTATCTCGGTATTGTTTATCCATCGCTTCATGCGCATGAATATATGATGCAAAGTCCGCTAAACACAGGTAAGGGTCTCCGCCATCCAACAACGCATCATAAATAGTACGCAACCTTCCTGGCTCATTAGGTGTAAATACATCGCTAAGTAACAAGTCTAATGAAGCTTTTAATAACGGATTAGTATGGTAGTAGTCGAAGGGGTTATAACCTCGGCTTAGTACAGCTTCAACGCCATCAACGTCGAGCCCAAAAATATAAATATTATCGTCACCTACCTCTTCACGAATTTCTACATTTGCACCATCCATTGTGCCGATTGTTAACGCACCATTTAATGCCATTTTCATGTTGCCTGTGCCTGATGCTTCTTTACCTGCCGTTGATATTTGCTCAGAAACATCCGCAGCAGGGATGATGATTTCAGCAATGCTGACTCGATAATCAGGAATAAATACGACTTTCAACTTGCCGTTGATTCGCTGATCATTGTTAATGGTTTCAGCAATTTTATTAATAGCGAAGATGATCTCTTTTGCAAGGTGGTAACCGGGCGCAGCTTTTGCAGCAAAGAAAACAACTCGCGGCACCATATCAAAGGTAGGTTCGTTTAATAGACGATAATAAAGCGACAAAATATGTAATAAATTTAAATGCTGGCGCTTATATTCATGTAAACGTTTAATTTGAACATCAAAAATAGCATCACTATCTAGTTCAATATCCATATGTTCCTTAACCCAACTGGCCAAACGCTGTTTATTCAATTTTTTTACATTCATATAATCATTTTGAAATTGACTATCTTCGGCAAACTCAGCGATTTGGTTAAGTTGACTTAAGTCCGCAGGCCATTGATCACCTATTTTATCAGTGATTAATTGAGATAATGCTGGATTACAGAACTTCAACCAACGTCGAGGGGTAATGCCATTAGTGATATTTTGTAAACGGTTAGGATACAACTCATCAAACTCAGGGAATAAATCACGTTTAACTAAAGCAGAATGCAAAGCTGCAACACCATTAACCGCATAAGAGCCAACTACGCATAGGTTTGCCATGCGAACATTACGATGAAAACCATCTTGAATAATGGATAATTTACGTTGTTTCTCAACATCACCCGGCCATTTTTCTCGTACTTCTTGCATAAATAAGTGATTAATATGGAATATAATTTCCATATGTCGAGGTAATAAGCTTTGAATCAACGATTCAGACCAAGTTTCTAACGCTTCAGGTAGTAGCGTATGATTAGTGTAGGCAAATGTTTTGCTACAAATAGCCCAAGCATCGTCCCAACTCATGTCTCTTTCATCAATCAAAATACGCATTAATTCTGGAATAGCGATCGTTGGATGAGTATCGTTGAGCTGTATGGATTCGTATTGAGCAAGATCTTTGAGATTATGTCCAGATTCATCGTGACGACGTAAAATGTCTTTGATTGACGCGGCACTATGAAAATATTGCTGCATTAAACGCAGTGTTTTACCTTTTTCGTGATTATCATTTGGATATAGAATTTTGGTGATATTACCAGCATCGATAAGTGCATGTTGTGCTTCAAAATAATGTCCATTATTGAAACTTTCTAATGAGAATGGTGCAATCGCCTGGCATTCCCATAAACGTAATGGATAAACAGTATTACTTTGGTAACCAACAATCGGAAGATCCCACGGCATGCCTTTTACGAACATACCAGGTACCCAGCGGCGCTTTTCTTTGCCATTTTCAACTACAGGCTGTACATGCCCATAAAATCCTATTTCCTGCGCATATTCTGGGCGCGCAACTTCCCACGGGTAACCTTCTACACCTCGCCATGCATCTGGTGCTTCTTTTTGATGACACTGTTCAAAGGATTGCTTGAAAAGCCCATATTCGTAATGTAGCCCGTAACCAATAGCAGGGAATTCTTGGGCTGCACATGAATCCATAAAACAAGCAGCTAAACGACCAAGACCACCATTTCCTAATGACGGATCGCGCTCTTCTTCAAGTAAATCCGATAGGCTGTGTCCCATTTCTTGCATCGCATCGTTAATTTGATCGTAAATACCCATGCTAATTAGGTTATTGCCTGTCAGTCTGCCAATCAAAAACTCTAAGGATAAATAATTAACACTTTTCGCATTTTTAATTTTCGGATCTTGCTCAGTCGCTAATAAATCAAAGGTAGTTAGCCCAGCTAATGCGCGTCCTAAGGCAAGGTACCAGTCATGCGTCGTCGCTGTCTCTTCGGTTTTTGCATAAGTCGTGTTTAAGTGATTTAACACTTCAGATTTAAATAACGTTTTATCAAATTCTCTTTGTTGAACAGGTTTCATGGTAAAGCCTCTTTATTAAGTTTTATTTATCTGAGGCATATTCTGGATTTATATTAAACGCAAAACATCCTCCTAATTTAGGGTTAAATAAGGAGGAGTATTAAGGGCGTAGAAAACTAAGTTTATGCTTAGGGCGATGAATACAGAATCGATGACCTTTTACGATAATAATCAATAGATAGCACTAGTGTGGATAATGAGTGCCAAGTCACTTTTTAAAATAACAATGATAAAGTAGTCTCGACACTTCGATAGTAAATGAATTAATCTTAATGCTGATTTGAAAATATAAATACTCTTACAAAAAAAAATAAGCTTTTTTTTCATGATATTAGGTTTAAACACTGATATGCATCATCATTTTCAAAAATAGCTTAAGGTATACTTTAGGTCACATAATTTGATGATTGGTGATTGAGGTTTTGAAAACAGTACTATCATCGAGAATTAGCCATGCCATACAGTACGAGATTAGAGTCACATCGCTATTACACAGGGCACTAAAAAATGTGTGTAATGTCATGCAATGTAAAGCCTTGCAGTAGTCAATTCTAGTGAATATAGCGTACGCTTGGCCCTTATAATAGAAATAATTAATAACACGAGAAAGCAAATGTGGCTCCCATCAAAACTAACAAGACCAGGCAGATTACATAACGCAATACTAAGACCTCGCGTGCTCGAGTTATTGCAACAAGCGCCATTTTATAAACTGGTTCTATTTCGTTCGCCAGCAGGCTATGGAAAAACCACCATGACCGCACAATGGTTAGCGGATAAATCCTCCGTCGGCTGGTACAGCATTGATGAGAATGACAATGATATATTTCATTTTATTAACTATTTCATTCAAGCAATCAACAAGGCAACTAACGAGTCCTGTCCTAATGCGCAAACATTAGTTGAAAAACGTCAATTTTCATCGCTGCAATCATTGTTTGGTGAAGTATTTAGTGAACTTTCCAACTATCACCAAGAATGTTATTTGGTATTAGATGATTATCACTTGATCAAAGAAAATGAGATTCATGAAGGGATACGTTTTTTCCTTAAACATATGCCAGATAATATAACATTAATCGTAACCAGTCGTTCTGCACCTCCTATTGGTACAGCAAACCTTAGAGTACGCGACTTAATGATCGAAATAGACAATGATCTTCTCGCTTTTGATGCAGATGAAACAGCTCGTTTTTTCAATCAACGTTTTTCCGAGGGCGTAGATGATACTACGGTAGATAACCTTCGTGCTTATGTTGAAGGCTGGCCTTCTGCATTACAACTTATCGCGTTACAAGCACAACATAACAAAAAAACACTAGCACAATCGGTTGAGTCTGTTTCAAATTTTAGTAATGGCCATCTTTGGGAATACCTTGTTGAAGAAGTTTTTGACTTTTTAGATAATGATACTCGTCACTTTTTAATGCAATGCTCTGTACTGAGTACCTTTAACGATACGCTTATTAGTGAGTTAACAGAAAGAGACGATGCATTGAGTATGCTTGAATACCTAAATCGTTATGGCTTATTTATATACCCCTTAGAGGGAGAACAAAACTGGTTTAGGTTTCATAATTTATTTGCAGAGTTTCTAGCACATGAACGTCAAGCACGGATCCCGCAGGAAGAAAATGCGCTTCATCATAAAGCGGCTAAAGCATGGCTAAAACTAGATATCCCTCAACAGGCTATGTTTCATGCACAGAAAGTAAATGATGGCGAACTACTGACAAAAATCATTTCCGCGCACGGCTGGAGAATGTTTAATCATGGTGAATTAACTAATTTAGAAAGTGCAATTAACAGTTTGTCTCCTGACAAGTTATACGAAAATATTAAACTGCCATTAATAAGAGCTTGGCTTGCACAAAGCCAACATAGCTATACCGCAGTAGAGAATATGCTGGCGGAGGCTAAGCAAGAGATCGATAAGAGAAATATTACGTTAACAACAAACGATCAAGGTCAAGTTAATGCGCTGCTTGCGCAAGTTGCTATTAATAGAAGTGAGCCTGAAAAAGCCTTTGAACTAGCTGAACTAGCATTAACCCAATTAGACTCTAATGGTTATCGAAATCGAATTATCACCACCTCTATAGTAGGTGAAGTAAATCATGTAATGGGACAGTTAGACAGAGCCCTACCTTTAATGCAACAAACCGAGAAATTAGCGAGACAGCATAAACTCTTTCATCAAGCATTGTGGGCAATATTGCAACAGGGTGAAATACTGCTGGCACAAGGTTTTGTACAAGCTGCATTTGAGTTACAAGATAGTGCTTTTAAACTGATTACTGAACAAAAATTGCAGCAATTGCCGTTACATGAGTTTTTATTGCGTAACCGTGCGCAAATATTATGGTGCTGGAATCGCTTAGATGAAGCTGAAGAATGTGCTTATAAAGGAATCAATGTACTCGGAAACATAGAACCTAGCAAACACTTACACTGTTATTCAATGCTAGCGATGATAGCAATAAGTCGTGGAGAGCTAGATAAGGCCATGCGATTTATTGAAAAAATACAACACCTAGTACAACAATCAACCTATCATGATGATTGGTCAGCACATGCGTCACAATCATTGCTTTTATACTGGCAAGCTCGTAATGACTTAGACGCAATAAAAAATTGGTTAGGTACCGCAATCCGCCCTAACCAAGCAAATAACCACTTTTTGCAACTGCAAGTTCGTAACATTGTCAGAGCTGAAATAGCCCTTGAACAATATGACCAAGCAACAATAACGATTAAGTTTTTACAGTCTGAGGCCAAAGCATCACATTTAATTACGGATAATAATCGTAATCTTATTATTGAAGCGATTATAGCGACAAAAGTAGGTAATGAAACATTAGCGTTAGAGACATTAAAACAAGCACTAAGTTTAACTAACCAAACAGGCATGGTCAGTAACTTCTTGATCGATGGTGTACATATTGAGCATTTACTACAAAAACTTAGCAGTTCCGCTAGCTTAAATGAACTTGAAAAACACCGTACGTTACAATTATTAAAAGATATTTCTATCAAGCAAAAGAGCCGTTCTATCCACTTCGATGAAAGTTTTGTGGATCAACTGGTGAATCACCCTGATATACCTGAGCTCGTTCGAACCAGTCCCTTAACACAAAGGGAATGGCAAGTATTAGGTTTGATTTATTCTGGATTAAGCAATGAACAAGTCGCACTCGAGCTGGATGTGGCAGGTACAACGATAAAAACACATATTCGCAACTTGTATCAGAAGCTGAATATTGCAAATCGCAAAGAAGCGATAAAAACAGCAGAGAACTTGTTGAGACTTATTGGTTATTAATACCAATTTTGCTCAATAGCTAATTAATATTGCTGGTTAAAATACACCACTTCTTTATTCTTGATGGTTTACCATCAAGAATAAAGAAGTGGCCCAATAAGTTAGTCCTGATACAAGGGCTCAACTGAATAAAGAAAATAATGACCGCAGTTGAAGCCAACTCAACCACCTACTAAAGTAGATGGTTAAGTTTTATGCCACAAGGGTCCATTAGACAGAATGCAGCATAACGTAGACATGTTAATGCAAAAGCGTGTTGATGGGTTAATGCTTATGTGTGCAGAAGTAGATGGCCGTCATATTGATCTGCTTCAACATCATAAACCTGTTCCTTCGATAGTTATGGACTGGGGGCCTGCTGATCCTTCACTAGATCAAATCCAAGATCACTCTTTTCTCGGTGGAAGCATGGCGACTAAATACCTAATAGACTGTGGGCATACAAAAATAGGTTGTATTACAGGCCCGTTAGAAAAAAATACGGCTCACTTAAGGTTGCAAGGGTTTAAACAAGCAATGATAGAAGCACATATTGCAGTCAACAAAGAATGGATCATAGAAGATGAATTTGAAGCTGAAGGTGGTTTTCAAGCATTTAATAAGTTATTTGAAAAAGGCCCACTGCCCTCCGCACTTTTTATTGGTAATGACATGATGGCAATGGGGGTTATTAATGCAGCCCATAAACAAGGGATAAGAATACCAGAAGACATCTCTATCATTGGCTATGATGGCATTAAAATGGCTAAATTTTTCACCCCTTCTCTGACCACCATTCATCAACCTAAATTTAGGTTAGGTGCAAAAGCTGTCGATACGTTACTAGAAAAAATTAATAAACAACGCGCTGAGTCTATCGTCATCAAACTTGAACCAAGTTTAATAATAAGAGATAGCGTTAAAAATCTAAATAAATCAATTTGATGACAGCAATTACTTGCTCCCCTAACTAGCCACAGAACAATAGATATTGATCAATAGCAGGTTAATATAACTTATTCACCTCACTTATCTACCATTCAGCTCTTTTACTGGCATTGCTTTTACTATCTTTGTAAGATGCTTTTTTAGAACTTGGAAATTGAAATGAAAAACCGTGCTAATCAAATGTATTTATTACATATATTGAAAATGAGTGGCAGCTTTACTAAAGCGGCTGAACGATTGGATGTATCAATTTCCTATGTTAGTAAACAATTAACTCAATTAGAGTCAGAACTCAATGTGCAACTTGTGCAAAGAACCACGCGCAATTTGACCTTAACCGATGCGGGTATTGAGTTTGCTGAACATTGTGCTCAACTCTATGCAAATATTCAAAATGCAGAAGCGGCAATGATGGATGCAACAGAACAAATGTCAGGTACCATCCGTTTGGCACTATCACGAAGTTTTGGCGCGCTGCACGTCATTCCAGTATTAGATAAAATGCAAAAGCAGTATCCAGAGATCAATTTTGATATCACTTTTTCAGATCAAAAAATCGACATGCTAAATGATGGTATTCATTTATGGATAACAACCCATGCGGATATCAATGAAGGTTATATAGCCCAAAGGGTCGCCGATGGTAATTTCGTGCTTGCCGCTTCACCGGGATACTTAGATAAAAACCCGAAACCTATTCACCCAGATGATTTATTGCATCATAACTGTGTCACCTATCATAGTAATACCCGTGACTACAGCTATTGGCCATTTAGTAAGGGCGAACAATTATGTTGTAACCATGTCACTGGCAACTACCGTGTCAACCTTTCTGAAGCAGTAAGGGATGCAGTTATCGGAGATCACGGCGTAGGTTATATTGCGACCTATTTATTATCCAATGAGTTTGAAACAGGCAAACTTATCCAACTCCTACCAGACTGGAAAGCTAATTTAGATATGCCGGTTTACGCCGTCTACCCACGAAAAAAGCACCTTCCCAAAAGGCTGAATACAGTGATCACGTTTCTAAAGGAGCATATTGGTACGCCGCCCTATTGGGATCTAGCTCTAGCTCCTTGGGTGAAGAACATTTAGTCGCATTAAATAAACCTTTCGTTTCTTTTCATTTATTCGTTGTGATCGTCAGTGCTTTTTCTTGTGCCAGTGCCGCGTAAAGCGCCCTTTAATAGCAGAGCCTGTTTCTATGCTCTGTTATATCGTTTAAAACCGATTTTTTAGACCTAATTTTGTAACCCTAGTCGCATAACCTGACTTCATAACATAGCTTCATAACATAGCGGCAAAAAAAACAGTATTCAAGAACGTTAATCAATCCTTCACTTTTTCCATACGTAAAAAGTGCTTTGCCTATATCGTATATATCAATGCTTTTATTCGATGTACTCTCGAGCACATAAACCTCTTTCAACTTACGATAAAACTGGAGCCAACCCTATGTCTGATATTAAAACAGCTGCTTTACGTGCACTTAAGCTAATGGATTTAACTACATTGAACGACGATGATACAGATCAAAAAGTTATCGAGCTTTGTCATAATGCTAAAACGGCCGTTGGTAATACCGCTGCAATTTGTATTTATCCTCGTTTTATCCCGATTGCTAAGAAAACACTGCTTGCACAAGGTACACCAGAGGTGCGTATTGCAACCGTGACCAATTTTCCACACGGCAACGATGATATTGAGATTGCAGTTGCAGAAACTAAAGCTGCGATTGCTTATGGAGCCGATGAAGTTGATGTGGTTTTCCCATATCGCGCACTGATCGCCGGTAATGAAAATGTTGGTTATGAGCTAGTGAAACAATGTAAAGCAGCCTGCGGTGATATTTTACTTAAAGTGATCATTGAAACTGGAGAGCTTAAAACTGAAGCGTTAATTAAGCGTGCTTCAGAGTTGAGCATTGATGCTGGTGCAAATTTCATCAAAACCTCTACTGGTAAAGTTGCAGTTAACGCCACTCCAGAATCAGCTGAAATAATGCTTAAGGTGATTCGTGATATGGGTGTTGCTCAGCGCGTTGGTTTCAAGCCAGCAGGTGGCGTAAAAACAGCACAAGATGCAGCGCAATATCTAGCAATGGCAGATCAAATTCTAGGTGAGCAATGGGCTGATAGCATGCATTACCGTTTTGGTGCATCAAGTCTACTGACTAATTTATTGAACACATTAGAAGTGACAAATCAAACTGCCGATGCAACAGCATACTAGGCATCGCTTTCGTTACAGCTAGTCCTTCTATTTATTATAGAGGGGCAGACAAACAATTAATTAAAACTCGTTAAAGAGTATGGAGAGATTAATGTTTTTACCTCAAGAAATAATCCGCAAAAAACGTGATGGGCAAACACTAAGCACTGAAGAGATCAACTTTTTCATTCAAGGCGTGGCTAACGATACTATTTCTGAAAGCCAAATTGGTGCATTTGCTATGACTATTTTCTTTAATGAAATGGACATGTCAGAGCGAATTGCCCTTACCTGTGCAATGCGTGACTCAGGTATGGTCATGAACTGGGATCACATGAATTTTGGTGGCCCTATTGTTGATAAACATTCAACAGGTGGCGTGGGTGATGTTACCTCGCTGATGTTAGGTCCAATGGTTGCTGCCTGTGGTGGTTTTGTACCAATGATTTCTGGTCGTGGTCTTGGTCATACTGGTGGCACATTAGATAAATTAGAATCAATTCCTGGTTACAACATTTCTCCAAGCAACGATGTGTTTGGCGAAGTGACCAAACAAGCAGGTGTAGCGATTATTGGTCAAACTGGCAACCTTGCCCCTGCCGATAAACGTGTTTATGCAATTCGAGATATCACCGCTACAGTAGACAATATTAGTTTGATCACCGCGTCAATTTTGTCTAAAAAATTAGCAGCAGGGCTGGATTCACTAGTGATGGATGTAAAAGTGGGTTCCGGTGCATTTATGCCCACCTACCAAGCATCTGAAGAACTGGCTAAATCTATTGTTGCTGTGGCTAATGGTGCTGGCACAAAAACAACGGCAATTTTAACTGATATGAATCAGGTACTTGCCTCGTCAGCAGGTAACGCACTCGAAGTACGTGAAGCAGTACAATTCTTAACCGGTGAATACCGCAATCCTAGACTCTATGAAATCACCATGGCACTTTGTGCGGAAATGCTAGTATTAGGTAAATTAGCTGAAAACAGCGAGCAAGCACATCAACAGTTACAAACCGTGCTAGACGACGGCTCTGCCGCAGCATGTTTCAGTAAGATGGTTGCAGGCTTAGGTGGACCTAAAGACTTTGTTGAACACTACGACAAATACCTAGAAAAAGCACAAATTGTCAAACCTGTTTATGCAAAACAAAGTGGAATTGTTTCCGCAATGGATACCAGAGCAATTGGTATGGCCGTAGTGAGTATGGGTGGTGGACGCCGCGTTTCTAGCGATACTATTGACTATGCTGTTGGTTTTGATAACTTTATTTGTTTAGGTGACACTGCAAACGAACAAAAACCACTAGCTGTTATTCATGCTCGCAGTGAAGAACAATGGCAAGAGGCTGCTGCAGCACTACTTCAGGCTATTAAGGTAGGCGACCAAGCTTATCAACCGACACCCAATGTTTACGGGCAAATCCGCGCGGAAGATATTTAAAGTAAAGCCTGTAACAAGGCACAAGAAATCAGAGTGGCAGTTATTGAAGCAGTGTTTGATGTACATTATGCTCACTGCTTGATGTAAATAATAATGATACCGCCTTTGAATATGATGATTAATCTATTTCTTTGTAGGTTTATTAACAAAAACATTGAGAAAAAATGGTGCGCTAATATCGGTTAATGTTTAGCAAGTGGTTATGTAACGTAACCAATCAATTATTGCCTCTCCTTTCTATAACAATAAGCACATGTTTACTCAAAGCATGTGCTTTCATTTCATATTTTTTTATACTATTTTAATTTACAAAGATTAGGGATATTCGATGAGTTTACTGTTAGCATTGTCAATTAGCACTGGCATTTTATCCGGCTTGTTAGTTTGGCTTACTGATTTTTTTGATATAGCAAGCTGGCTAGTATTCTTAGGGGCAACCAGTTATTTTGCTTGTACTGATAAAGGTATGAAAGGATTGGTTCAAGTCTGGTTGACTAATTTCAGTGGTACAATTTGGGCAATGTTAATTATTGTTTTCTCCACTTATCTTGCAGCTGATTTTGCTCCTTATGCCACAACGGCTATCTTTGCCTTTGCTATGTGTTTTCAAGCTAAATTTAATGTGCTTAAATTTATCCCTGGCACATTCATCGGTGCAGCCGCCATTTTTTCTTCCAATGGAGAATGGATGGTTACTATTATTGCCTTATTTATTGGTGCTATTGTTGGCTTTCTCATGACTTATACCGGAGAACAGTTGCATAAATGGAGCGAGCACCGCTCAAGCGATAGTAAATCTCAGCTATCGGAAAACGGTCGATCAAAAAGCTTAGGAATAAAATAATGAATAAATTGTTAGCAAATGCATTGAATGAACTACCTATAATTTTAGCCGATTATTTAAAACCTATCGTTGAAGATAAGGACTTTTCTGCCACTATTTCAGTGGCACAGTTTAATGAATTAATGACTATAACTACATTAAGTGATAGTGAATTACGTGTTGCATTACTGCCACTTGCAGCAAGTTACTCCTACTCCCCTATTTCCAATTTTTGTGTTGGAGCGATTGCGCGCGGCCTTTCAGGAATATTATATTTTGGGGCTAATATTGAATTTCCAGGGTCACCGCTAGCACAAGCAGTGCATGCAGAACAATCTGCCATTTCCCATGCTTGGATGAAAGGAGAGACGGGCATTCAAGATATCACCATAAACTATAGTCCCTGCGGACATTGCCGACAGTTTATGAATGAACTAAGCAGTGCAGATAAAATGATGGTACAACTGCCAAATCGACAAGCAAAAACGTTACAAGACTATCTACCAGAATCATTTGGTCCTAAAGATCTCAATATAACGACACTGTTAATGGAAGATAAACCACAAAAATATGTTGTATCTGATGATAATTTGTTACTTACGAATGCCGTTGCTGCTTTAAATATCAGCCATGCGCCCTATTCAGAAAACTACTGTGGCATCGCTATTCAACTCGATGATCAATCAATCTATATCGGTGCTTATGCAGAAAACGTTGCTTTTAATCCGAGTTTGCCACCACTTCAAGTAGCATTAATACAGATACTTTTAGCGGGCAAAAGCTTTAAACAAATTTCAGCAGTTACATTGGTCGAGCTTAAAGCGGGTCAAATAACCCATAAATCAACGACACAATCTGTTTTAGATACGTTGAGACTTGGCATCCAACTTAATTACCTTGCTATTTAAAACAATGAGCTGTTAATTAAAAACACTGCACTGCAGACGTGTTTTGTACTTACCTTTGTAATCATAAAATTATGGCTTGGTAAAATAATTACTTTGCCAAGTTTTTTCCTTAGCAAATCAATTCCTTAGTAAGTTATTTCCTTACTAATCAGTTCTTTAGCAATGTATTAGCTTGCTAAAGAACAGCCTTGAGCAAAAAAATAGAGAAACCTAGCTACTGCAGGTGAGTTTAAAAGAATCATTTGGCATCGCGACCATACAAGCTCTGAGTATACTTGTTTAGTGTTGAATCATTTAACCTAAACAATACATGCAATAACATACTTTTATAGTAAAACTATTGGTACGATCTAACGTTAAAGATTTTTTGCATAGTGTAACAACTGAACAATGCGCTCTTTGACTATCCGCGTTCGATAATCACCCCGAGATATTCCCGCTGAACTGCCAAAATATTCACGAGTCCAAGTACTTTGAATTAACTTAAACTCAGCGTCACGGTACTTTAACCAAGCAAGTTGCGCAGTTATCAAATCGGACTTCCTTGCATTGGGTAATTTCAACTTAATATGTGAAAATGCTTTATTTAATTCTTTGTCTAAAAATAACAGATAGTTATTATAAGCAACTAAAAAATCTCTGGTTTTATTTTTGGGATCATCAATCGCCATCAAGTAGACCATTTCTCGTTTTTCAAACTCGCCAAACAAATCTGGGGCATCTGGGTTATCAATTGCACACGCTCCAAAAATAACGCTAATAGAGAATAAACAGCCAAGAAGGATCCGATACATATAATTAAGTGATCTTTTTACCATTTTTCATAAACTCCTTTCTGATAGATGTTCCACTCCGACTGCCGTCTATTTTTTAAACCACGATTAACTTTACCTTGAGATTTATCCCAGGCTTTCCAAGCTTTTTCCAACGTAGGGTAAGAAGTTATCACGTCAGGATCGTTAATCATTTTTAACACCGATGACTGAGAGAAACCTGTTTGACCTATATTGAAAGCAAATATTACCATTGCATCGAATTCATGCTGAGTAACATCAACGTTCACTTTACTTTTTACGGTGTTAATAAAAGGATTTAGATCTGCTTGTAATAATATAATCGCTTGCGCCTCGTTCAAACCGGCTTTGTATTTAGACCAATCTGATTTGGCAATCAAATGGCCGTAACCAATAGTAGCACCTTCTACCCACACCTTAATATCTTTGCCGGTTTGGTCGTCGTAGGGAGTTATTGCCAAACCTTCAATTTCCTTCAAAAGATTAATTCCTTTTTCACCAAAATATAGCGAACTAATCGATGCAACTGCTTCTTTAGTGGTCTGTAAGCGTCTCAAGGTTTCACCATTAGCATCAACCAACCCATCTGCTTGATGCATATCCATCATCATTTTTTGGAAAGCTTGTATTCGTTTAATCGTGTTTGGACCTGATTGTCCATCTATTATCAACGGCTTTGCAAAGCCAGCAAATTTATGTTGATTGAGCAAGCCTTGCACTATTTTAACATCTTCAATGTTATTTTCGCCTTTATCTCCAACGGATGCAGTTATCGTTTTCATGGTAATTCCCCTTCATTTATGGGGCGCTCTTCTTGACACCGAGAAGAACACAAAGAATAAACTTCTGGAACGATTGCTATAATTTACTAACGACTGGTGGTGATGCATGAGCATCTAACTATTTCAAAAGCTAAACTAACGGCCTTCTTGCATAGCTCAATACTTAACCACATTAATTCATATTTAATTGATGCTCAACAAGATATTTTCTTTTCTCTCATCGATTGAATAAATTGAGTGATGGGAGTTTTTAAAAGGAATTCATTATTCAGTAGCTAGCCACTGTAGCTGGATAAAAATTAAGCCAAGAAGTAATACTTTATTTAGGATGAGGCCAAAAACACGATCTAGATGATTTTTAACAGATCATGAAATGCCACTTTCTAAATTATTTCTTTTAATGCTAGCTACATGGTTTTTATCCATTTGCTAAAGCATCACGAAAAATCATATAATCATCCTATTATCAATCCCTTACAAAATATGCGAGCGTTCATCAATGGCACAACATAATATTAAATTCATTGCTACCGATATGGATGGTACCTTGTTAGATAAAGAGGGTCGTTTACCACCTGATTTTTTTGACGTATTCCAACAATTAGAGCAAAAAGATATTATGTTTGCAGCTGCTTCTGGGCGCCAATATTATAGCTTATTACAAACCTTTTCTTCGGTTAAGGAACGCATGATATTTATTGCTGAAAACGGCACCTTAGTCATGCATAAAGGCGAAGAACTCTACAGTTGTACTATTGATACCAGCTCAATTCATCGCATTATCAAAGAGGCTCGATTAATCGAAGGTGCACATATTGTTTTATGTGGCAAAAAGTCCGCATACATTGAAACACAAATACCTGAAGCACTTAATGAAATAAAAAAATACTACCATCGTTGTGAATTTGTAAAAGATTTACTCGAGGTAGAAGATGAGTTTATTAAGATTGCTATCTGCCATTTTGATGGTTCACAAGAACACGTATATCCGTCAATTAATGAAAAATTCAGTATTGACCATAAAGTAGTGGTAAGCGCTAAGGTTTGGCTTGATGTAATGAATATCAATGCATCAAAAGGAGATGCCATCAAATATTTACAAGAAACATTAAACTTTAATTTCGAACAAACAATGAGTTTTGGTGACTACTTTAACGATATCGAAATGTTACAAGCAAGCTTTCATTCTTATGCAGTAGAAAATGCCCATGAAAAAGTAAAAACATACGCCCGTTTTAGTGCGCCGAGTAATCTCAATCATGGCGTGTTGAACGTGATTAAAGAACACCTTCAGCTTATCGAATCGGATTGACTAAATTTCAATAAATAGCCAGTATGTAACTGTTTATAATTAACTGATCTAGCATTAAATCTTACTAGGCTATGGATTATTGTTTGGCTATAAACACTAATCCATAGGACATATATCTAACGTTTCAATCGATTGCGTTCTTTGCTCATCACTAAGCACTTTTAAGCTAGAAATAAGTCCTTGGATTTATAAGCTAAACTGATCATAAATAGAGGTTTAGTGGTTTAGCAATTTGCTCGTAAATCGCAGAGAGAGCGGCCAGTAAAATTAGATGGTATGTCTTTGGAGTAAATAAAACGGGTAAACTGAATTATTTAGCCCGTTATCTTTCACTTTTTATTGCACAATTTCTCCACTATCGATAATAGTTTTTCTAACGACATCGGTAAATTTCAATGCTTCTTCACGAATTTTATCTTCATCTACTGTCAAAACCTTCTTATCTTCCATGAGTATTTTTCCGTCTACGATAGCATGACGGACATTGGTCGGATAAGCTGAGTAAACTAAAGCTGAATATGGGTTGTACATGGGAACCATATTCACCGCTTTAGTATCGATAACAATGATATCAGCAAGTTTACCGACTTCTAATGATCCTATCTTATCTTCCATATGTAAGGCTCTGGCCGCCCCCATGGTGGACATATCAATGACTTTAACTGGCGGCATTGCAGCACGATCGTGGTTAACTAACTTGTGTACTTTCGCTACTTGTCCAAATTCTGCAATGGTACTTAAGTTATTACCTGACATTGGGCCATCGGTTCCTAAGCCAATGCGAACTCCTTGGTCATACATTTTGAGTGCCGGTGAGACACCTTTTGCTGATTTTATATTTGCACTCATGTTATGTGCAACGCCCATATCGCTTGCTTTTACCAAAGCGATATCTTCGTCGTCAACTAAGATCATATGTGCACCAACAAGCTGACTATTTAACGCACCAATATCATGCATATATTGAACTGGACTTTTACCTCCGCTGATTTCTGCAATTTTCTCTTCTTCGCGTGTAGATTCCGCTAGATGAATCAATACAGGTACACCTTTTTCTTCGGATAGTTTTGCAACTTGTTGCAATACTTCTGTTGTATTGGTGTAGGGAGCATGTGGTGCAAATGCGGGCGTGATACGAGGATGATCTTTATATTCTTCGATAAATTTAAGAGCGTAAGCAATCCCTTCCTGTGCATTTTTTGCATCCGCTACAGGAAATTTTATTACTGTTTCACCTAATACTGCACGCATACCGATTTTATCAACGGTTTTTGCCACTTCATCTTCAAAATAGTACATATCTGCGTAAGTGGTTACACCGCCCTTTAACATCTCTACGTTACCCAAGTTAGCTCCGATACGGACCATATCACGAGAAACCAGTTTTGATTCGAGCGGGAAGATATAACGGTGTAAGCGATCTGGTACATCATCGGCAAGTGATCTAAAAACGGTCATTGAGACATGTGTATGCGTATTAATTAGTCCTGGCATAACGATGTCGCCAGCCACATTCATTATTTTAGTTGCTTGGTATTGGTCTGCTAATTTTTTATCGCCAACAGCAATAATTTTATTATCTTTAATGGCAACCGTACCAGACTCATAAATAGTTTTTTCTGCATTCATAGTCAGTACAGTTGCATCAGTGATCAGTATGTCAATATTTTCTACTGCAAAAGCTGAAGCTGAGAATAAAGATGTCGTCGTTAATGCAGCTGCGATTAAGTTTTTATGAAAGCCCATAGATAATCCCTTTTTTGAAAAAATAAAGTAGCGATGTGGTAAAGCAAGATGTAACTCGTTTGAATAGAACGCAGTTGATTTATTATCAAATATTAACAATAAATGCAGGAGATTAGCTATTGATTTAATGCAAATACAAGACACTTGGGGCTAGAGTAATCGCTCAAGGCAGACTACATCTAAACCAATCCATTCTATTAAATGGTCCCATTCGGGTACCTGTTGCATGAAACTTTGAGCCAGGCTCTTGTCTTGCAATAAGCGTTTTTGCATGCTTATTAACTTGCAAAACAGGATGAATACCATCTTTCAAAATAGACTCGTAAATTTTTAGGGCACGAACATCTGTTAATAAATGATTGAAATTGCATGTTTTAATAGCTTACTCGATTTGTTTAATAACTGTAATTCATTCGATTAAAAGTTTAGCAATTGCAACAACCCATCCCCTGTCAGTAATATGACTTTAATTTTACATTTATTTTTTGTAAATGATATGCTGTTTAATGATTATGATTGCATGCTTTTTTGTGAATTAAATTTATGAATTGTGGTGATCTAAATTGGGATTATAAATAAAACGTTATGTGATGAAACATTACGTACATATAACAAATTTATTAAATGTAATAATCTACAATAATGAGGAAAACAAAATGATTCAAGGTCAACTTTACAGTGGTCAAGTAACCGAAACAATGGCTATTTCAGATATAAATCAAGGTAGAGATATTAATCTGAATTTACATCATAGTGATAGTGGCGGTTCTATAAAGATTTACGTACTAGGTGCTGATGAAGCAATCTTTAAAGTTAAACATGTTTTAACTGTTATTCCAGGAGGGGCAGATGTGTCTTTAAATTTCACGGCTAATTATAACTACATTCAATTGGAAGCAGTTGATGGAGAGCACGGCGCTAGTGAACATGAACGCCCTTCAGTTAGATATGATCTCGACAGACAGACGCTTCCTGTATAACTGCATTTTTATACGTACTCTAACAGACACCTATCTTAATGGTGGGTGCCTCATAACGAGACTGTAGAGTCGCTCATTTCAAGCCAATTTAACTTCATCAGAAAACCACCATTATTTGCATTTACTTGATGAAAAATTAATTGCATTATTTCTAATAAACAATTATTAAATTGATGTGAAGCATACTTTTTAGATTTAGTTTCGTGTTATTAGAACCACAATAGACCATTATCTCGACCATTTAATAATAGCTCCTCCTCTCATCTTCCCCAAAAAATAATATCCATTAAATATGTGAATACATGTGATGGATATTTTATTAAATTATTGCCATAAATAAATTTTATGATCAGGGCCGATAAATGCCAATATTACGCTCCTTTTGCTTTTCGGCCACTAGAAACTGTTGTTGTTGAATTAGCCAAACAATTCAATAAAGGACTCTAATCCCGTCATTGAAGCGAGACTGAGTCATAACAACTACCTCTTCTTAGCGTGTATAAGCTAGATAACTAAAAGATTGAAGAGTAATTATGAGTCGTTAAAGCTTATTTGAGTCCACATTCCTACAGAAAACGTCATCCGTAATGTTTAAGCGGCGACATATTTTTGCTTAATATTTATGATTATAAAAACGGAGTAAAAACAGTTTAACCTTGATCACATGGAGTGAACATATGCGTCCATATCCCTTTATTGATCGCCAGTCCCATATATCATCACCATAAAAACGAACTAAAAGTATTATTACTTGAATTCAAATAATAATAAAATAGCTATAAATTTCAACAGGCTAAAAAATGCTATTAGTTTTATAGACTTGACGAGTACTATTCTGATCATACTATGTTACTAATAATTTTTTAAAAGGAGTAGAACATGGTCAAAGAATGTTGTGTAGGAAGTTACATAGAGGCTAAACGAGCTTATGAAAATGGAGCAGACAGAATTGAGTTATGTGATAACTTGTTAGAAGGTGGAACTACACCAAGTTATGGGACAATAAAAAATTCTGTTTCAAACATATCAATACCTATTAACGTGATTATAAGGCCTAGGAGCGGTAACTTTATATACTCAGATGAAGAATTTGAAATAATGCTAGATGATATAAAAATATGCAAAGATCTGATGGTAAATGGGATCGTATATGGAGTGTTAAATAATGAAAATAAAATAGATGTAGAAAAGGTAAAAATAATCATGGCGGCGGCAAGTGACCTTAAACAAACATTTCATATGGCATTCGATGAGATAGAAAACAAAAAAGATGCGATAGATATTTTAGTATCGTTAAAAGTAGATAGGATACTTACCAAAGGAGGAAAAAATAGCGCTTTAGAAAACCTACAATGTTTACAAAAACTAATTACGTATGCGCAAGATAAAATCATCATTATTCCGGGTGGCGGTGTAAATAAAGATAACTTAGTACAAGTTGTAAAAGAGACCGGAGCAAAGGAAGTACATGGAAGTAAAATAGTATAATTATAATTGTAAATGTGACAAGCCTATTTTCGACCCGGTCCAAAAATCTGTGTAACTGCGGTTTTTAAACGTAATCTTTAAGAGGGTCTTCGAATGTTACCATAAAACGATTCAAGGCCGTTTTCCAATTTCTTATCTGCATGATCCATTTCTTTGAGTCATTCATAATAGGATCATAATCCACTTCTGGCATATTCACCTGAAAGAATGGATGTAATCCTTCGTATGTATAGGTTTCTAATCGTATAGGCATAGTAAGGGATAATGCATATTTTGCATTTAAGTCATATGAATAATGGTGGGCCACATTTTCTTTCTGTAGTCTCCCTACTCCCTTTTCATGAGTGTATACATCAACGTTAGCCATTATTAGTCTCTTTCAATTGGTCTAAAGTAGGTAACACAGCTTTGACGGTAAAGGTTATGATAATTTTAAAAGGAAATGTTGACTGTACGATTTTTTACCCCATAAAACTAAACCACCTACTTTAGTAGGTGGTTATTGGCTTTAAAGTTTTTTATCAGGCAGTATAATCGTTGGTTTTTCAGGTTTTTGAGGGGTGCTTTTTTTCTTGGGTTTAATTGTTTTTTTTGCGATACATTTTAGCTCATGGCTTATCTTTTTCATAAAAACCTCTGAATCATTATCAATTACGATATTGTAATAAGATAGGCTAAAAGTTTACGACAAATAATGTTAAGTTTATGTACGATAGGTAACTTAGCACTCAAATATTAATATCACTCTGGCTATATTAAATTTTTTCAATAGTTAAAGAAGTACTGAAAACTGTTTTTTATCATTTCAAAAATTGAAAAGAATGCTTTCTAAAATTAGCTTTGTAATAGTAGTAATTAAGCTATTTTATATAAATACTAATTCAGCTATTTCGTATTAAGGAAACTTTGAATTATTATTTGTAATGTTGTCTTTTCATTAGTTCCTTGGCATTTTTAGCCAATAGATGATTTTTTTCATCCTTGGCTTAAATTATTCTCTTGAAATAAATAACAAAATAACTGTCCCGATAATACCCGCGATTAATGAACCTAACAGAATCCCCAATTTTGCTTGTTCGATTAATGCAGGTTGCCCTTCGAATGCTAATGCTGATATAAACAATGACATTGTAAAACCCATACCTGCCAAAAAACCTATTCCAACAATATGAGAAAACTGCACATCTGCTGGCAACCTGAGCATGCCCATTTTTAAACCTAACCATGCAAAAAAACTGATACCAATTCCCTTCCCTAACACCAGCCCTAAAATAATGGCAATGGAGACTACCGTATCTTTAAATTCAGGTATCATAGTAGGTAACATTACTCCTGCATTTAAGAAAGCAAATAAAGGTAAAATAATAAGACTGACTGGTTTGTCTAGTGTATAACCCCAACGTAATATCGGCGCTGTTGTTTGCTTTGCAATGTCTTCAGCTTGAACAACAAGTGCATGTTGTTGTTCATTTTCTAGGATAGGAGTGGATGGCATATCTATTTTTTGAAAGTCTTCCACTATTTTTTGCATTTTATAACGGAATCGTCTTTTGTTTGTATAGGGACGAGTAGGCACCATTATTGCTGCGAGTAGTCCTGCCGTTGTAGCGTGAACACCTGATTGAAGAATAAACCACCAAAGAAACACTCCTCCAACTAAATAGAAAAGAGGTTTTCTTATGCCCACAAGGTTTATAGCAAACATTGTAATTAACGTGATACCCGCCCAAAGTAGTGATGATAGAATGATTTGTTCGGTATAAAAGAAGCCAATAACAGCTACCGCTCCCATGTCATCGACAATCGCTAAGCCTGTAAGTAAAACATAAGCAGCTCGTGGTGCTTTTGATCCTAATAAAGTAAGAATACCAATTGCAAAAGCGGTATCAGTGGCCATTGGGATCCCCCACCCCTGATGTGCATCAGCCCCACTAATCCAGATAATACCTGAATAAATCAGCGCAGGAAAAACCATGCCGCCAATGGCCATAATAATAACTAAGACAGCATCTTTAAAGTCACTAAGAGCACCAACCAAACATTCATACTTGATTTCTAAGCCCAAAATGAAAAAAAATAACACCATTAAACCATCATTTATCCAATAATGTATAGAATGACTTATATTCCAATCACCAAGAGACATGGCTAACTTCAGTGAGTTTAGCTCTTCATAACTATGCAGCCCCCCAAAATTAACCATAAGGATAGCTGCTGTGGCAGATACAAGTAAGGCAACTCCCGCAACAATTTGACTATCAATAAATGATTCAAAAGGTAAAGAAAATTTAAGAAACCTTCGCTCTAGGGGGGCATGTTCGCGATTTGCTTCTTTTATTTCATAACTCATAAGCCAATCTCCGTAACATTACACTTTGGTTTATTTCATTCACAACATTTTTCTAAACACTAGTAACTGTTGAGTCTATTTACCTAAACATTCGTAATATATTGGATGTGCTACGATATCACCTTTAATATCTATGATGATGAGACTAAATAATGAGGAAACAAATATACTAATGATTTGTTTAAGTTGGTTTTAACACTTTAGATGTGCCACGTTTTAATGCTAAAAATAAAGGGATTCTAGTTTAGATTGCAGAAATCAGAGAATAATGATTCTGTGTGTAATTATCTAACTGGTGTATTCAAAAGATGGTCCAATAAAACTGTCATATTAAACAGTTTATTAATTTCATTGGGTCTAAACCTATCGGTTGATTTACTTATAATCTAACCTTTCTAATCCTCGTCTCATGTAAGTATTCTGGCTCTTGCGAAATTTCATAGTATTCATCAAGATTGATGTCAGATTGAAGATCAATAAGTCGTTTTAAATCAAATAATGGATTAGCCTTTATTTTATGGGCGCTTACATTGACAGATATGGAGCGATCAGCCCAGTTCACTGTTTCGATACATTTATGACTAATCAGTACTTTGCGTCCAACTGGTAACCAACTACCCATATCTATCACTACATAAGAAATAGACCAGTTGTCATCATCAAGAATAAAGTCATCTATATTGCCAATATTCTGACCAGAACTATGGACATCGTACCCTTTTATCTCATTTGTAGTGTGCAGATGCCAGTTTTCAAATTTATTCTTTGTTTCACTTCGATATAGACTAGCATCAGCTATCTCTGCTGGACTGGTAAAGCATACCCACTCACCTACATCCATCCAATAAACACCATAACCGTAATATTTAAATAATTCCACTTCATATAAATGAGATATCGGTTGATGTTCATCAAGAGGAGGACAGCCTTTAATATCTTCACGTGTTAAATTTACAGCAAATTTAAATTTATCCCAATTAGGCTCACTCAGTGATATTGGACTGATGAGTACTTTTCCTCCAAAAGGAAGCCACTTGCTAGTATCAACTTCCAGATAACGTATTACCCAGAATTTATCGTCAAAAATGAAGTCTTTACAACTCCCAACTTCCTTATCCAGACCTTGTAACTTAAAATTCATAATTTTATTCAAACTTCGTAACATCGGCGTATACCTCTATGTTTATTATGACTTTATTTACTTATAAAAATTGTCTTAGCGAACATTTTATGTAAAATTTAACATTAGAATGTTATATTTTCTAACGTAACAAATTGCAACCTGTTCACTTTACATTGATTAGTTACCAACTGTATGTACGCAAACGCACTTAAGACTTACTATCTTTTAACTAGGAATTGGAGTTTAAGATTGAAGTGAGATTAACGAAGTATTAATTGTACATATTATTTACAAAATCACGGTCTTGCAGTGGTCCATCACCTATCTATCTGTTTTAATATTAAAAATTGATGTTGCACTGAAAATAAGATCTAAAATAAGCAATTGAAAACCCCACCCAAAGGCACCATTAGTGCACTTCAGGCTATGAGGAAAGAATGTTCAGTCTATTTAGCCGCGCTACGGGCTTCTTCAAGCCAACCGTCCCATTTATCTTGGTTTTTTGCAATCCACTGATCTACATGACGTTGTACATCCTGCTTACTTTTTTCGCCATCGTTCATACGGGTATTCTGCTCATTAACATCACTTAACTCGAGTGTGAATACCTCAAAAAACTTCCTTGCTGCTGGATTATTTTTGGTGAACTTTTTATTGGCGACTATCTGGATGTCGGAAGCGACAAAACCAAGTTTAACAGGATCAGAAACTGCCCCCTCAAGACCACTTACCGTCATGCGATCAACTGCTGACATTTGGGCTTTGGTTGGATTGATTTCAGGCACATTTATCCAGACAACATCTTTGCCAGGCTTCAGTTTAAAAATGGTCCAATTTGGCGCCCAAGTATAAAAGAATATTGGCCCACCATTTTTATATCCAGCCATTGCTGATGCCATTCCTGCTGCATAGGCTGCTTTCACTGGATTGACGGAATTTTTGAGATCGTATACATCCATATGGTGAGTTATTATTTTTTCACATCCCCATCCAGGAGGACAAGCGGTCAGATCAGCCTTACCATCTCCATTAGTATCAAATGCTTCCATAACCTCAGGGCGTTTAAAATCATCCAAAGAAACAATATTATATTTATCAGCTTCTTTTTTAGAGACTAAATAACCACCTAAACCACCCGCTTTCATTACGTAACCAACCTTTTCCGCCTTTTCAGCGAAATTACTTGGTAATTGATCGTTATGCATAGGGAACCAACCATTGGTCCAGTAATCAATATCACCTAGCGTCACTGTTTTGTAAAAGATAGGATTCACCAATGTTTTTGGAAAGTCCACATCATACCCCAGCGTTTCAAGCCCTCGTCTTACTAGAGCCTCCTGAAAAAAACCGGTATCCCATGTTGCGCGGGCAGGTTTGACGGTTATACCTTCGCCTGGATTGATATTATCAGCAAGAGCAGTTGTTCCTGTAAATGAAATTGCAGCTAGTGCGGTTCCAATTATTATTTTTTTAAACATGACTTTACTTCCTTATTTATTTTTTTTACCACGATTTTTTGTAGCTAATGATTGAGTAATTCTATCTAAAACGATTGCCAGTAAAACAATAGCTAGACCACCAACAGTTGCCAGACCAATATCTAATGTGTTCAGACCAAGTACAACGGGTGCACCGAGGCCACCAGCTCCAATCATTGCAGCGATCACCACCATAGAAAGAGACATCATGATTGTTTGATTTAGCCCCGCCATGATAGTCGGCAGAGCAAGCGGTATCTGAACCTTAAGCAATACCTGAGAACTTGTTGCTCCAAAAGCGAGCGCCGCCTCTACCAACTCTGGGTGTACTTGCCTGATACCAAGACTCGTTAATCTAACAATTGGCGGTAAGGAAAAGATAATAGTAGCCAGAACGCCTGCGGTATTACCTATGGAAAAAAGCATCACAATGGGAACCAGATAAACAAAAGCAGGTGTTGTCTGCATCGCATCTAAAACCGGTCGTAAAATATTATTAACACGATCACTTCGACCTGCCCATATACCAAACGGCACTCCAACAACTGTACAGAACACGACGGATGAAAATACCATGGCGAGGGTTATCATCGTTTCTTGCCAAAAACCAAGCAAACCAATGAGAACCAATGAAGCAATGGTAAAACCCGCCAGTTTGAAACCTGAAACACGCCAGGCAATGATGCCAAATACAATAATAATGAGGACAGGAGATGTTGCTAGAAGACCGTCTGATACACCAGACAGGGTAAAATCGACTGGCCATTTAATCATCTGGAAAAACCATCGATACCCCTCAACCAACCAATCAACAAAAGTGGTGATCCAAACATCTAATGGAATAACTCTTTCATCAAAACTGAACATGATATAAAACTCCTTAAGATAGTATTCTAGGGTGTTGTCTCTTCAAAAAAGGTGCCCTTTTCGGCACGATTTAAGGTTCGAAGGAAAAGATTTTTAGAAACAACGCCACGATATTTATTGTCTGAATTTACTACTGGAATAGGCCAAGCGTGCGATGAAACCAAATGTAAGATATCTTGAAGACTCTCAGTTTCTTGAACAGATTTTGCTTGTTCAATAAAAGCATGTTCAAGTTTACTGGTACCATTTCCTTGGTCGATAGCCTCACGCAGAGAATCTGAAGAAACGACACCCAAAAAAATATGTTCAGAGTCTAGTACATAGGCAAATTCACGATCTTTCATACTCAACATTTCTAAAGTAGCTCTTGGGCTACCTGCTTTCGTATGCCATACCACCGTTGGCTGAGTATCACGTACAATGTCACCAGCTGAGATAACACCTGTAGGGTCCACTCCTCGGAAAAATGCGCGTACATAATCATCAGCAGGATTCTGCAGTATATCTTCAGGTGTACCTACCTGAATAACTCGTCCACCCTCCATTATTGCAATTCGGTCGCCAATTCTTAATGCTTCATCTAAATCGTGGGAAATAAAAATAATCGTACGTTCGTGTCGATCTTGGAGTTTTAACAGTTCATCTTGCATCTCTGTTTTGATAAGCGGATCAAGCGCTGAAAATGCCTCATCCATGAGTAGAATTTCAGGATCAACAGCGAGACCTCGCGCCAATCCAACCCGCTGCTGCATACCACCACTTAGTTCATCTGGATAGGCTTTCTCCCAGCCTTCAAGTCCAACCTGTTTCAAAGCATCCATAGCACGTTCTTCACGTACTTTCTTATCCATACCGTCAAGCTCTAAGCCAAATGCAGCATTTTCTAATACGGTCTGATGAGGCATAAGCGCAAAGGACTGAAAAACCATGCTAGTCGTGCTTCTACGAAACTTGACCAGTTCAGCCTTACTCATTTTAAGAATATCTACACCATCAACTAACACTTCTCCGGATGTTGGCTCAATAAGTCGATTTAACATACGTACGAGCGTTGATTTTCCCGAACCAGATAGCCCCATAACAACGAATATCTCACCTTTGTTAACTTCAAAACTTGCGCCTTGCACAGCAACCGTCAGTCCCGTTTCTTCGTAAATTTCTTCTTTATTTTTTACTTTTTCTAATAACTTTACCCCCTTTTGAGGCTCAGAACCAAAAACCTTATAAAGGTTTTTTATCACTATTTTTTCCATATTATTTTTCCATGACGTTCATTACGCGGTGCTGTTTTTTGAAGAGTTAATACAAAAAACAGTATAAGAAGAGATCTTTTACTATAATAAACTCAGACATTAAATAATTAAAATTTCACAAATAATTTACATTCGATCGCTTTTTACAATAGTCTTTAGTAGACCAGCTTGTCAACGAATCATAACCACACTAACAATGTAAATAATTGAAAATAAAAATATTAATTATTATTTTCAATGAATTTTAATATTAAAAATACGCTATAGAGTGCCGCAACGTTGAAGGCACGCTCGATTCTACTTATTAAAAATTTCATTAAATCCCTAAATTATCAAGTAAAAATAAAAACAGGTTGCAAATACAAAATAGAGGTTAATTACCTATTATTTTAAGTTAACAAACAATGTAAGTGGCTTTCACTCTGGTAATACATTTCTAATCACTTATTTTTAATTAAGCGGATATATCAAAGTAACTTCATAAGACTAAAACCCGAATCAAAGGCCATCTGCTTTAAATAAAAAATTAGATAACTAAAAAGATAACGCTTCGCTTAATAATTTTGCTTCCTTATGACAATACGTCTATCCAATGGATATGATAGGGTGACATAACGACTACATCTGTATTAATCGAGTAAGTTGATTACTGAGGTGTAAAAGTAATAAGAGATTGAGATCTAGTTAGAACAATTGTTTTATCTAGTTATTATTCTTATAAGATATTTAATAGGGAGTAATTCAATGATCTATAAACATATATTAGTTGCTGTTGATTTGACTAAATCCAATGAAACAGTCATGAGCAAAGCTGTGGCGCTAGCAAAAGAGACTAATGCGAAGCTATCATTTATTTATGTAGATACGAATTATGTAAGCATTTCAGGGCCAGTGAGTACTTTAGGTGTAGCTAGAGTAGATGATGATAAAGAGAAGCAGCGATTTCAGAAAGAGCTGCGCGTATTAGTTGATGAGCTCGATTACCCGGTGGAAAACACATTGGTAGTAATGGGTGATGTAGAGGAAAGATTAACAACAGCAGTTGTTCAATTAAATGCAGATCTGTTAGTTTGTGGGCATCACCATGATTTCTGGAGTCGTTTATTATCTTCAGTGCGTAAACTTGCGAATATCGTCAGCACGGACTTATTAATTGTCTATATCAAAAATCAAGAATAGAAAACCGATGGTGATATTGATAACCATATTATTAGAATAAACATGGAAGGAATGCATTACAATTGCTATTGCATTCCATGAATTAAATAATATAAATATTGAAAGCTTACAAAATACCCCGCCTAAATAATATTTCACCGATCAGTATAAACATATTTTTAATTTTGTTAATTAGTACCAAATTTAGACGTTGACAGAAGTTATTTTTTACCTGGAATAGCCAAAGGTTTCATAGAAAGCGTATTGGTGAATTCAGTTAGGTCTACCCCTAATAATTAATTATTCATTTTGAATGGTAATGGCATTTTGTTTTTGCGTAAGGTAATAATCGGTCAGTTTCTTTTTTTACTACGCTATAACATTCACAGCTTAATTTTTCTAGTTTATGCCTGTCTAACACAGTAATATGTCCACGATGATAATCAATTACTCCATTCTTCTGTAATTTTCCAGCGGCCTCAGTTACACCTTCCCTCCGTACTCCTAACATATTTGCAATAAGCTCTTGAGTCATTGTAATTTTATTATCAGGTAGGCGATCAAGCGACAATAAAAGCCAACGGCATAATTGCTGGTCAATAGAATGATGGCGGTTACACACAGCTGTTTGTGACATTTGAGTAATAAGAGATTGCGTATAACGAAGCATCAGGTCTAACAATTTCCCATGGCGATTAAATTCTTCTGTCAATAACTTCCCTTTAAGTCGATAAGCATAACCAGCACTCTGTACTACAGCTCGGCTAGGAGTAGTTTCTCCGCCCATAAACAATGCAATTCCGATAATCCCTTCATTACCAACGACAGATATTTCAGCCGATGAACCGCTCTCCATTACATATAACAAAGAGACGATTGAATTTACAGGAAAATACACATGAAAAAGCTTATCACCGGACTCATAAATCACTTCACCTAATTCTAATTTCACCAGTTCAATAAACGGAAATAACCGTTCATGCACTTCGGAAGGCAAAGCAGATAATAGATGATTTTTTAAAGGTGTGATCTTGGAATCTAATATTTTTGACATAGTCTTAAAGCATCCTTTTTTATAGCTCTCGATGTAGCTAATTGATGGAGCCAAAATTAATGTCACAAAAGTAACTTTACTAACTTTGCAGTAGACATTTACAATACTATTTTATCTGTATAATAAGCAATATTAGCGATGTGACTAACTACAATAAAATTACGCCAAATCATTATAAGTAAAAAAATTTATCATGTAGGGATCAAATATGTACATCCCGAAAAATGTTTATATTACAAGTATTATTGAACTGAAAATTTTTCAAGCTCTCTTTTCAAATAACGGCGATTAGTCATCACCCTGCTATTTGTTATTTATCATTATGTAATTAGAATGTTGAAACGTAATGGATATATGACCTCTAATATTGGATATTTAAACTTACTTGGAGCATAGCCATCATGATCTAAGATAAATAATAGAGATCTAACGATATTATTAGTTCTATTGTGAAACATGATCAATTTTGGGCAGTTTATCGTCAAAAACTCATCAATACTCTGTTGAAAATTTTGGTTCTAACTAGATTCTTGTTATTTCCTATATCATCATTTTTAAACGTTTAACACCGTCAATTTACGCACATTAAAACGGCTGCTATGACACTTTATATTCAGTAAAAATTTGATAAATTTTGCTTTTTTTTAATCCCTATTTCCATCGATACAGAAGCGTCTAAATAAACGCTCCTGTATCTCAACATCAATGGAATGGAACAAAACAAACTAACGTTATTTATCAGATTTGGTTATTGGATCTAATATGCGGTAGGCCAATAGTTTCACACGGTCAGTCACAAGGAACCAAACAAGTGCATAGGCCCAAACAAATAGCACCCAACCCCAGTTAAGTGGTGTCATGAACACTCCAAAGAGAGCAATCAATGTTGCTAGAATTTGCGTACCAATCACCGCATATAAAAGAATATTTGCCGGACGAATCGACCAGAACGGTCCTCGAGTCCTCGTCAGAAAGATAGTCAAATGCCCTGCAACAGATAACATTAGATACATCAATGTCTGTAGATGTGGACGATCAAGTTGATAGATACTGTCGCCAATATAAAAGAGTCCAAATGCAGCAATCGGACCTAGCACCCCAAGCACCGTAGCCACTCCAATAACCAAACGCATATTCCAGATCTCGGGCTTGTTTTCATATCTGACATTATCGTAAGCAATGGATAAAATTGCACCATCATTGAGTAGCGCTAGCATCACAATCATGACAGCGGTTAATGGATAAAAATCAAAGACTAGAATCGCTAGTGTCATGAATAATAATACTCGCAGTGTTTCCGCTATCCGATAAATAGCATAACTATTCATCCGCTGAAATATTTTACGACTCTCTTTAATAGCATCGACGATCACTGAAAGGCCCGGCTTCATAAGTACAATGGATGCCGCTGCTCGAGCTGCGTCAGTTGAATCAGATACGGCAATACCACAATCAGATTTTTTCAATGCAGGAGCATCATTTACACCATCGCCAGTCATGCCAACAATATGCCCCCGTTGCTGCAATAAGTCTACAATGTGGTATTTATGCTCGGGGAATACTTGCGCAAACCCATCTGCATTTTCGATTGTATCTGCAAATGCATCTGACTCTTGATGCTTTGAATCACTAAAACCGCTAGCATCGAGAATATTAGCTCCCATTCCCAATTTTTCTGCCGTTTCTTTAGCAATTGCGACTTGGTCTCCCGTCAACATTTTAACCTGAACACCCATTTTCTTTGCAGTCGCTATGGTCGATTTAGCTTCTTCTCGAGGAGGATCAAACATAGGTAGAACGCCGATAAATTCCCAAGCATCATTTGCATCGGTCCGTGCAACACCCAACGACCGAAAACCACGTGATGCAAATTCATTAATGGCTTTTTGAACTTCCGCTTTGATTTCCTTCGCATTAGCTGACAACTCTAGTATCACCTGTGGAGCACCCTTCATTATCTTAAATTTTTTTCTATTGCTATTCTTTACGGTAGCTTCAGTACGTTTATTTATCGGGTCAAATGGTTGAAAATGAAGTACTTGCCAATCGGACATTTTTTGATCTTTTCCAAGACCATCAAGTACAGCTTTATCGATAGTATCTTCATCTTCAGCGCGCGAGGCCAGCGCAGCACAAAGAATCAGCTGGTCAGCCGATACATCATTTATGCAGAACGGTTCCCCGAGCGTGAGATTGTTTTGTGTCAGTGTACCGGTTTTATCGGAGCACAGAATATCGACACCCGCAAGTTCTTCTATAGCGGCAAGTCGCGTCACAATAGCCTCTTTTTTAGCGAGTAAGCTTGCTCCAACAGCCATAGTTACAGACAACACCGTCGGCATAGCAACGGGAATTGCAGCCACGGTTAACACTAAGGCAAACTGCAACGTAGTTAAGATGGGATCCCCCCTGAAAATAGAAACAACAATAATCACAGCCACCAGCACAATCGCCAGAATAATCAGATAGTTACCAATCTTCAGTACAGCACGCTGAAAATGACTTGTGGTTTTCTCTTCTTTCATCAGTTCAGCTGTTTTTCCAAAGAAAGTGTTTGCGCCGGTGCCGTAGACCAGTGCATCAGTATTACCTTGTCTTATGATTGAACCTGAAAATATCGGATCGCCCTGTTTACGTGATACGGGCAGTGACTCACCAGTCAAAGCCGATTGATCAACCTCCACCGAGGATTCATCAAGCAGCCGAGCATCTGCTGGTACAATATCACCAAACCTAAGGCGAATGATGTCGCCAGGTACCAACTCGCGAGCAGCCGAAACAGTCCATTTACCATCACGTTTCACATGCGCATTAGTAGCCAGCTTATCTTTTAATGCTGCAATGGCATTACCCGCTTGGTGCTCTTCCCAGAACCCAACGACAGAATTAGCTAACAGTAGAACGAGAATAATAAAAAAGTCAGGCCAATGCTGAGCAACAGCGGAGAGGATCACAGCAATTTCGATCATCCATGGTATTGGCCCCCAGAAATACGAAAGGAATTTAAGAAAAGCATTGGTTTTTTTTTCTTCTAGCTCATTTGGCCCGTATTGCTCTAGTCTTTTTTCTGCTTCTGACTGATGGAGACCGTCCGGTGATGATGTTAATTTTTCCTTTAGGTCCTCTAGAGGCATAGATTTTAAGTCGTTGTTTGGATCACGTGTGTTATCTGATGTATTTTTCGTATCAGAAGCTTTAGATTGGTCATGGTTATTTTTCATGACAAGTGTCCTTTCATAGTATTAATTTTTAAAATTAGGTGTGTTTTGCAAATTCAAATCCTGTCATCAATACCTAAGCAAATCATTACTTCTTTAGCCATGCCAGCTCGAGAACCAGATGAAAAAGACGTTTGCTAAAACGCATCGATTTTTCAACCCCTCATTTTTCAACACAATCATAATGAGTTCGAAAGCACTATCAGACCGGTGAAATAACAGTCCTAACGTTTGTAAGCTTATGCATAATAATTTATTGTTGGATTGCAGTATAAAGTTGGTGGACTTAGGCTCAATCGATTACTAAGCCACCGCCGATAAAAATAAGATGAGAAAACCTTAAAAGCTAGCTCGTTAACGGTAAATGATACCGCCATCAATTAGTGGTGCTTGACCTGTCATATAATCAGAGTCTGAGCCCGCTAAGTAAGAAACAAAGTTGGCAACATCCTCTGGTGTTTGTGCACGGCCAAGCGCAATTCCATCGACATATTTTTTATAGGTATCACCTTCAGCTGCGCCAGTGATTTCAGAGAAGCGTTTATCAATGTCGATCCACATATCTGTCCCAACTACACCTGGGCAATAGGCATTTACAGTGATGCCTGCACTTGCGTATTCCTGCGCCGCTGCTTGAGTTAACGCGCGCACAGCAAATTTAGTTGCAGAATACACACCCAGTAGAGCAAACCCATTATGCCCAGCAATAGAAGAGGCGTTTATTATTTTGCCTTTTTGTTTGTTCTCAATGAATTTTTTTGCCGCGGCCTGAATACCCCAAAGCGTTCCCCCTACATTTATTTTTTGAATGTTATCTAATTCTTCTTGGGTGACGTCAGCAAGGGCTTGAACTTGTGCAATACCAGCGTTATTCACCATGATGTCAAATCCACCTAACGTTTTTTCTACATGCTCAATAGCAGAATAAACTTGCTTCCTATCACTAACATCGGCTTTGAAAATAGTTGTTTTACATCCTAATGCTTCTAATTCATGACAAACAGCGAGCATTTTATCTTCGTTTAAATCGACGATGCCAATATCTGCTCCATCTTTTGCTAAACGCATTGCAATAGCACGGCCAATCCCTTGAGCAGCCCCTGTAACCAGCGCAACTTTACCTTCTAATAACATATTCGACACCTTTTGATAATAAGATTAGGAAGACAGTTAAATTATCTTCGTGAAAAATAATTGTTTTCACTCACGACATTTGCCTATGATGTATTCAAGGCATCAAATTCAATAAGCAAAAACAATCAGAGGGTTAAACGATATCGCCAAATGAAATTGGCGTCGGTACGTTGGCACACACAAAAGTTGTTGAAGAATTAACGTCAATAAAAATACTTAAAATTTGACCGGATCAAATAACTAAAATTAAGCATTGATAAAGCAATAGCAAATCTAAAATTTAGGATTAATCTTTGTTTTATTCTGCTGGAGATAGTTCATTCTAAGGATACTTTCTCAAAATTTAACATCAAAAAAAAACAACTCCGTAACAAAATCCACATTTATCAGAAGGTTTGAAAATCATTATCCAAAAGTGAAATAATTCTGATGTGGTTAGGAGCCAGATTCAAACCTTCAGCTGATACGTAGACTCAAATGAAGTATATTTATAAATTTACAATAACAGTGCCTTAGTCATACCAACCAGTCAGACCTACAGAAATTTTCGAAGGCGCCGTCCTTTAGGGTCTTAAATAATACCAGCGTGATATGTCAAATAGGTAGGAACAAGATAGATAATGGGTTACGGCATATTATTCATGATTGAGACCCACAAGAAAATTAAATATATATAAGGTCGTTTGACTTTATTATTACTTATAACCTCACTTTCAGATCAGACAAGTATTTCGAGCTCTGTGAAATTTCATAGTACTCATGAAGATGCGCTTCATATTGAGGATCAGTAAGTCGGTTTGAATCGAATAATGGACTATCCTCTACTACCTTAGCACTTACGTTAATAGTTATAGAACCATCGATACAATTCACTGTTTCAATACAATTAGGACTAATAATTACTGTACGTCCGCCTGGCAGCCAATTTCGAGTCTTGATAATAAGATAGCAAATAGACCAATTACCATCATCCAAAATAAAGTCCTCTATATGTCCAATACTTTGATCTGTTGCGTGGATTTTGTACCCCTTAACCTCAATTGATGAACGCAAGTACCGTTCTTCTAATTTGTTTTCAATTTTAGTTGCAATACTTTGAGTTTTATTAGCAAATAAATTTGATTCGGCTATTTCAGCAGGACTAGTACAAGTTGCCCACTGACTTTCACCCATCCAATAAAAACCATTACCATAGTATTTAAATAATTCCGCTTCGTATAGATGAGATATGGGCTGATTTTCATCAAATGAGGGACTATTTTTTACTTCCTCTCGAGTTAAATTGACCGAAAGTTGATGCGTTTCACATCTTACTTCACCAAGTGATCTAGGGCTAATCAGAACTTTGCCCAAAAATGGCAACCACCTGTTAGTATCAACTGCCAAATAGCGTATTACCCAATATTTATCATCAAAAAGAAAATCTTTACAATTGCCTATTTCTTTATCGATACCTTGTAGTTGAAGATGCATAATTTCATTTAGACTCCGTAACATCAGCGTATACCTCTATTTTTATTATTAATTCATTTACTTATGACAAATGTTCTAGACAACAATATTTGAAAAATTTATTAATTTTATCTCTAAAAAAAGTTCATTTAAGAAGTTTACATTACAAGGTTGCCAGAAGTATGTACGCCAACACACTTAGTTCTAATACCAATAAAGTTAAATATCGAATATTTTTTAATGAGGATATAGCGTCAAAAACATTATATGAACAGCAGTATTCTAATGATGACGTAAGGGTAAATAAATTTATTTTATCAGTCGTTAACCCTGCTATAAGGTAAAAATTATTTACCAATCTAATTAATAAAATGACATAGCAGAATGTTAGAAAAAAACACTGTAAATACAACTTTTTTATCTTCACATTTCAAAGGATTATAGTCTGTTCGCCAGCGTACCGACAAGATTGAGTAAGAAGACTAACTTAATAAATGAGACAAAAACATTTATCAATCAATATAATAAAAGGATATCGATTATGTTACACAGCGTGCACGATTTACGGGATTACAGTATTGCCGCCACAGATGGCAATATAGGTAAAGTGACAGATCTCTTATTTGATGACAACGAATGGGTAGTACGTTATTTCGTTGTTGAGACCGATAGTTGGTTATCAAGCCGTAAGGTATTGATATCACCAATTGGAATACAAAAAGTAAACTGGTTAGAAAAAGTGTTTCACGTATTGTGCACCAGAGATCAAGTTAAAAATAGTCCAAGAGTTGATACTGATAAAACTGTTTCGCGTCAACAGGAAATTGATCAACTTGATTACCACAGCTACCCATACTATTGGGGCAACACAGGTTTTTGGGGCGATGGCATGTATCCTCACTTACTTAACTCAGGTTTTGGGCAACCAGAACAAACGCCAAAAGAGGCCGACGATATAGCAATTGTGCATGAAGCCGCTATCATTAAACGACATAAAAATGATGATCCAAATTTACGTAGTAGCCAAGCTATTATTGGTTATCATATTCATGCTAGTGACGGTGATATTGGCCATGTCTCTGGAATCATCATTGAAGACCAATCGATGTCTGTCCGTTATCTTATAATCGATACGACCAATTGGTTTGGCGGACACAAAGTACTTATTTCGCCGGAATGGATTAAAGAAATGAAGTGGCTGGATAAATCTGTAACCATCAATTTAACTCGCGATAAGATAAAAAAAGCACCTCACTATAATCCTAACCAAGAACTAAGTCGAAACCACGAATTAGCGGTCTATAAACACTATGGTTTTGAAAATTACTGGGATGTATACTAAAAGCCAATTCGATATAATTTTAACAACTAATAAACATAATAAAGCTTATCTTATCCACTCGAGGCTTGAATATACAAACGTCAATAATATCAACAAGCATTGCGTCTACCCAAACTACATATTCTCAATACTAAAATTAAAATAATAGTGTTCTCACTTAACATTAATGTTTTTTAAATACGCGCTCTGTATGGGTAAAAATTCTAATACCGACATGAATATAATTGTTATAAGAATAGAAGGAAATGAGACTAATGAAATCAATCAAGACAGACAACAAAAAACAGAGCATCACAAACTTTGCTGCAATAAAAACGGCAATAGCAAATAATGAGGAAGAACTTCTCAAAGAATTATTGGCAGACCAAAAGATGCAAGAAATTGAAAAGAGCCACTTCATCGAGCTAGCCGAATTCAGCAATAACTCTGCCATTTTGAAAACACTGAAAGCTATTCCATTAAATAAATAGCTTCAGCTCTATAAATACCGATAATGATTCAATCGAAAATATTATGTTAGGGTATTGGTTAACCTTAGCTTTTAGCTGAAGATGATGGACTGATGAGCTGCATGGTATGGATAACTTTTCGAACCGAGTCGAGGAAATACCGTCAAACATGCCTTAACCTAAATTTTGGACACAACTGCAGTTTCCTCTTTATAAATGGAGGATCACGGAAAAGAAGGTAATATTTCACTTGCATTAAATGTCGACTAGATAGAAATAAGTTGTTTACCACACCACGACAAGTCAAAAACTCTTCGGCTTGCCCATGGGGTTTGACTCGCCTTATGTGCCATTCTTGTAGCCGGGTGGGTTGATGCGATAATTCACATCCATTATTTTCATACTGAACTGTCGAGTACTCGCACTTGGCATTAGCTCTTTTTGCAGCTGAATAGCTTGCTAATTTATCTGTCACAATCTTCAACAGTGCCATTACTGACTTTTCAATAATCGCTTAAAGAAACGCATAGCAGCCCATTTATCTTCACATTTTGCACCAGAATATCAATTTCATGACCATCTTTATCTACTGTTCGCCAAAGGCGATACAATACGTCATTTATTTTGATAAAAGCCCCATTCAGATACCACGTATCACCAAGTTGTCTCGGGTCTTTTTGATCTCTGATTACAATAGCTTGTCCCATACTTTATACACCACTGACGCTCGTGCGTTGTGAAATGCTTTATCTAAAACACCTACCTTTTTAAATTAATTGTATTAAATTATTTGTGATTAATTATATCGGTAAAAATAATTATTCATACCGCACATCAGAAACCTATTAATTAACTTACAAAAATCTATTGGCAACCAAAATGGACACCGAGCTAAATCTTAGGTTTTTTTTAGTTATTCTAAGCAGCTAAAAGTAGTGTTTAAAAGAGGGAAATTTGAAGAATAATGAGTTAAAACTGGGTTGATATTATCAAATTAAAGAAGAAAAAAACCGCTTTTGCGTTTAAGCATAAAGCGGTTTTCTTAATGTGGTCGGTGATAGATGGAGCGAATAAGCGC
>NZ_KI519483.1:0-16604 GCF_000482725.1 Psychromonas arctica DSM 14288 | reverse complement strand
AAGGTAAGACAACAGAAGCTTCTGCTCGATTCTATATTAGCTCCGCGGATTTAAGTGTTAATGAATTTGCTAATGCGGCTCGAGAACACTGGGCTATCGAAGTTAAACTGCATTGGAAACTCGATACCGCAATGCATGAAGATGCCAGCAGAGTTAGAAGAGAAAATTCTGCAGAAAACTATGCAACGGTGCGTCATACCGCACTTAATCTGCTAAATGAGGACAAAACATTTAAAGCAAGTATCAAGAGAAAACAAAAGAAGGCCAATCGAAATACAGATTACATCGAGCGAGTCCTTACAGGGCAAGGTGCTTCATGATTTCGCCCTGGATTCTTTATCAACTGCGACACCTACTTTTTTTATAGGCCAAGCAAGCTCAAGTTCACTGACAACTTCATGCAGTGCATTGACAATCTCTAAACCTACTTCAGGCATTGGTAATTGATAACTTTCAAGCATATCAATAACGCCAAATATACCTGGATCAGCAAGTTGATAGATATCTCTCCAATTTTCTTTTGAGTTTAACCCTTGCTCTTGCCTTAAATGGTTAATTAACTGTGTATCTTTATGAGGAACAAACATATGAGTATGCAATGGTTGCTTACGGTGACAATCCGCACAGAGAGCAGTTAGATTTAAATCTGTATTATCTGCTTTAACGCCATTTTTATGGTGTGTTTGTAATAGGCGCTTATTACTTTTTAAATCAACACCACATTGTTGACAGACATACAGATATTTCTCTTTAACCTTGTTTGAGACTTGTTGCCAATCATCGCTATAACTCTCTGTTTGATTATCTGCAATGCCAGAAGGCATAAACTTAAAGAATGAACTGTACGTATCAAAGAAATCCGTAAGATCAAAAGTTGCAACAAAACTTTGCCTTTTAGGCCCCCTCGAGATGTTTTTGAAACCTTGGTAATTAATAGCATCTAGGCAAAACTGACAAATTTGTAATTTCGTTTCACCTTCTTGCGCTTCTCTATACTCATTGGCTCCTCTAGAGATTTTAAATATACCGTCTAGTTTATTTGTGACCACATAGCGCTCTAATCTGCCTTTTTTTCTCATTTCTTCAAGTTTCGAGCAATCGGCTACATGATATCTATTTCCTGATTTGCCATTTTCAATAGCCTGCTCATACTTATTTCCGTAGTGGTGATCTTTGATATACAACAGAACTTGTCGTCCTTCATAGCTTGCAAGACCCGTTTCAAATTGAATATCTGCAAAATCAACCTCAAATCCATCACCTAATTGGATGTCGATAGGATCACGAGGAACATAATTTTGCTTAATTACAAATTCAACTCTCGATGATCCCATTTTGCTAACGGCAGCTTCTAAATTCGAAAAATCAACGTATAACTTCATTTACATTCCATCGATAATTTTTCGAATTTGAATATCTGCATTCGTAATAACACGAAATGAAACTCGGCGGGATCTTTCTTTATTTTCACTCCCATCTTTATTTAACTTTATATGTGATGAAGCTAATCCAACGGCAGAAAAACTAGATTTTATCCACTCTTTTTGTTGATCATTTAATCCTGGTAATAAATAGGAATAGGTTAATACACTGCGTGTTCTATTCTGTGATAGTTCCATATTAAGAAAGTAAGCACTTTGCTCTGATGTGTATTGAGACCATTCGGATGAGGTATGGCCTTCTATTCTTATCTCTTCAATACTATTTTTAAATTTTTCTAATATGGATAAGTAACGAGGTATAAAATCATTTAAAATACTTACAAATTCCGGTTTTAATTTACTTTTCCCGGTATCAAACAAAACATCTGGAGAATTAAATTGAAAAGATAACGTCTCTTTATCAATAGAAGCTCTCCATTGCCCAAGTTCTTTATTAAACTCGTCATTTAAGGCATCAAAAATAGCAACTTGATTTTCTTGATAAGCAACAGCCACGTCTTTTATTTTATCTTTCTCAATAGAAACGTGCCGCATAAAAGCGATGGCAATAAATAAAAATACCATCATTAAGCCAGCCATTAAATCAGATACACTCAACCAATGATCTTCTGCGATCTCTTGGGCCTTATTAACCCCAAATATAGAATCGGTTTTAGACATTTATTATGCCCTCTTCCGAACAACAGTATCCATTTGGTTAACTAATGCGGAATAATCAGAAGTAAATTTACCCGTGATCTGAGCAAGATTATTTCCCATTGCACTCATCACTCTGGTTAATTCTTGCTGCATGACTTGATCGAGTATGTCCAGTTGACCTTCAACAGCGTCCCCAGTTTTTTCGACTTGCTCTCTTAAACCTTTATCAATATTATTAAACATCTGCTGCATATGCTGACTTTGCTGTTGGTAAACACCCTCTAAGGATGACTCTAAAGATTTCTGCATTTCATCGATAGTCTCAATAACATGATCTCTCGCAGCAGTTGTTTCTGTTTTCAAAGAACTATTTGCATCAATAAGCGTTGTTCCAATTTTCTTAGAGTCTTCAACCAATCCATTAATCATATCTCGAACGGTGTTATTTAAATCTTCTACAGTTAGTTTTAAATTTTGCTGTATTTCTTCTGTTTGTTTAGAGAGTGCGACCGCCGTATTTTCTAGAGCACCATTACTTCTTGCAACCCCATCTTTAAATTGCTCTGAACCTTCTATTACTACCAGTGCTACTTGTTTTGCACTATCACTCAATTTTATACCAACCTCATTCAAACCTTCTTTGGTATTCTCTACAAATTTATCTAGAAGGCTATTAGAAGTGGATATATGGTTTTGAATATATTTATCAGATTCCGTTAGCAATGTTTTATAATGATCATTTGCTACACTAACTGACTCAGAAATTGTCATTACTGTTTCATTAATTTGCTTTCTAATCTCAGGAACTGCTTCTACAGCTTTATCTCGTATATCCTTAAACGCTTCTAAGTGTCTTTCTAACTCATCTAATTGATGTTTATTAACTATCATCACATCTTTTAAGTCATTCATTGTAGAAGGTATTACTTTTGATTCAGAACTTATTTGAGCAACTGATTTTTCTGTCTGAGTTATTGCCTCAACACCTTGTTTATACTGAGTTATCATATCTGACAACTGTTCTTTATAATTATCTTGCCATGTAACTAGAGCTTTAACTGATTCATTCAATTGTTTAAAATTTTCTCCAAACTGTTCTGTTAAATTGTTATTAAAGTCAGTAATAACTTGTTTCAATGCTTCAATAACGGTCTCAGTTGCAGACTTAGAAAGGGTGTCAGAAAAATCTTGTAGTTTTATCCAAAGCTTATCTGAGAACTCACTAAATAAAGTATGTTGATATTCTAATTTTTTATTTATTTGAATGAGGCTTTGATTGCTTTCTTGAGTAATGTTGATAGAAATCTTTTGATGGTCATTAATGTCAGATCGCATTAATTGAATTAAATTAATTAACGACTTATCTTGATCGCCACCAATTGTATTTATCAGCTTTTCAATACCATAGCCTTGTTGATTAATTGCATTTAATATATCAACGGGTGTCGCTTCTGATATTTCTCTATTTTCTTCATTTTTAAGGTTTAACAATCCTAAAGATTGAATTAATTTGAACAAAATTGAAAGTAAAATCCCAAATAGACTAGTTACAAAAGCGGTTTTTAAACCTTCTAATAAATAACTAATACTTACATCAATATTCATATGATCAAATGTCAATAAACCAATGACAATACCAGTAAATGTTCCAAATATCCCCATCGTCGTCAGTAATGATGGAGTGTAGTTAACTAAAGCAGGTAACCGATTTATTTTGGCACACACAATAGAAAACACAAAAACAGAAAATATTGAAAAACAAATAATTTCAGATACGGTTTCAGCACTTGCGCTACGTAAGGTGTTCTCTATTAAATTGGCAATCATATAAAAGGCTCAATGGTAGTTAATTTAGAAAAAAGTTATTTTATTATATTGAAAATAAACATAAAACAACAGATATCAATAAAAATTAACTATTAATAAAATTAGAGTCATGCATCAAAAATAAAACAAATAGATTTGATCACAATCGGTGCATAAATATAAAGCTGGTGAGGATAGACAATTTACAAGCACTCACCGGCAGTCGCCTTTCTTGTTTCCCCCCAAAACCGCATAGCTCTGGAGGTAAAAGCAATATGACAGAATTTTTAAAAATGTCGGTGTTCTAGAGCTGGTATACAAACCGTTGAACGAATAAATAATGATTACTTGTTTAATATAGTTTCTAAGTAATCTTTGATTTATCTCTTAGAATAGATCAAAAAATATTTTTCAAGTTACAATTACTGCAGCTCATTTTTCTATTTTAAGCCTAACATATTGTAGATGTTTAAATTATGCGCTTATTGTTTGAATCCAAGCCTAATTAATTAGCACTTAATTTTCTATAAAAAGTATTTGGGCACAGTTTGGGCACAGTTTGGGCACAGAGTTAAATTTTAGTGTTTTTTTAGTTATTCTAAGTGGGTAAAAGTAGTGTTAAAAAGAGGGAAATTTAAAGAAGGCTGGGTTGATATTATCAAATTAAAAACGAAAAAAAACCGCTTTTGCGGTTAAGCATAAGCGGTTTCTTTAATGTGGTCGGTGATAGAGGATTCGAACCTCTGACCCTCTGGTCCCAAACCAGATGCGCTACCAAGCTGCGCTAATCACCGAGAAATCTTTGTATCTTTAATCAATTCATCAACAATGTAACCAATTGATTTATAAGTTTAAATGGTGCGGAATGAGAGACTTGAACTCTCACATCTTACGATACTAGAACCTAAATCTAGCGCGTCTACCAATTCCGCCAATTCCGCAACGATTTAAACATTTTTAAACTTAAGATTTAAAAAATGGGGCGAATGACGGGGTTTGAACCCGCGACAACCGGAATCACAATCCGGGGCTCTACCAACTGAGCTACATCCGCCACTAAACTTTTTAAAAATGGTACGCCCTACAGGATTCGAACCTGTGGCCTACGGCTTAGAAGGCTTAAGACCCTACTTAACTTAAACTATTGAAAAGCATAGTTTTCCTTTTTAATCAGCATGTTAACACAATTTCGGTTCACACCAATTAAAGCCCATTTAACACTTTTTTGATGGTCACTGTAGATTTTTGGTCACGACTAAAACTGTATAAATTCTAGGTTTATTATACCGATTAAAGATATTTATTTTAAATAATAATTTTTTAACTTAGATTTTCGAGGTAAAACTGAAGAGAGTATTTTGAATTCAAACAACATAAAATTGTAACAGATTCAAATTTAATTGACCTATTATCTATCACTGTCTTTTTTGCACATAGTTATAATTTTAGCCGAATCACTATTAAATTTTATTTAATTCCCGCCTACAACCATCTATTAAATCTTGATATTTTTTACGGAATATTTTACCTAAACAGCTAACAGTATTTTTACTATCAGCTGCATAGCGCATTTATTCTGCTATTTTTTCATCAAGCAATTCAAGCATTTTCTTTGCAATATCACTAAAGCCTTGATGCTTCAAACTAAGCTCTTTAATGATGGGTAAAACATGTAATTTAGCTAGTTCAATTTCATCTATAATTTGGGTAATTTCTTTATTTGATAGTAAACAATGTTGCTTGCCGAATTTAACCAGCAGTTTCCATTTTGGCCAACGTTTGGACCCAGTTAAACTTAGAGCCATCGTATCATTTTTGATATAAGGCGTTGTGCTGACAATATCGAATACAGGTGAAAATACGACAGAAGTCTTTGGTAGTTCCCCCAGCTTGTAATCAGATAGACTTTCATAGAGAACACCATAATTTTTTAAATGCGCATCACCATTTCGTAAAATAATATTCAAAACGGTAAGTTTAAAAAAGTCATATAAAGCAATTTTACGATACTCTGGTGAAACAAACTGACTGATAGTATTCGCACAAGACTCTAAGCTTGCATCATACTTTTGTTTAGTCGAACGACCTTGTAAAACACAAAAATCTTCGAATCCTATTGGCTTGTTTTGATCGTTAATATCAAAGCGTTTAGTTATCAGTAACTGCGCATTATCACTCAAATAAAAAGGTGAAACAGTTAATCCTGCGGCTTTTGCCATGCTTAAGCAGATAAACTCATTACATGCTAATTCTGGATATTCCTCTCCCCAGCTTTTGACTATATATGAATCGATTGGATAGGTAGCTTTAGTTTCGATTTGATCATGATTAGACTGTTTAACCTCTAACAATACTTTTGGTTGTACCCCAGCAACACCAGATCGCAGAGCAAACCTTGACAATAGTTCAGAGAAAAGATCAATATCATCGCTTTTAAGAAGATGTTCTAAGCTTAAATCAAATTCACTCTCATCTACTAGCACTTGATCTTCCAGTGCATATCGTACAGAGCCAATTTGATTATTTCCTAACAACGCTAATACTGTTAAATCATTACTGCCATACTGTTTTGCGGTTGCTTTCTCAATAGCTAAACGTAACCCACCTTCTGGCATATTCATCTGAAAGAATGGATGTAATCCTTCGTATGTATAGGTTTCTAATCGTATAGGCATAGTAAGGGATAATGCATATTTTGCATTTAAGTCATACGAATAATGGTGGACCACATTGTCTTTCTGTAGCCTCCCGACTCTCTTTCCATGAGTGTAAACATCAACGTTAGCCATTATTAGTCTCTTTCAATTGGTCTAAAGTAGGTAAGCCTGAATCTGTTACCATTAATGATTTATTAAATAGATTAAGGATACGCTCTATTTTCCTTAACCCTACATCATCGTAATCTCCACGCTCAATTTTGCCAATAGTTGTCCTGTTAAGCCCTGCATAATCAGCTAATAACTGTTGGCTCCATTTTCGTTTTTTTCTTTCAGATAAAATAGTTTCAGATATTTTAAGTAATGAATTCATTTGTCACACCTATTTTTTGTTTACTATACTCACCTAAATGAAAAAATAAATCAACAATGATGACTAAAGTCACCATCACTTCAACTTTGTATTTATCTAAACCCTAAAGGATTTATTGGATAAAATTAGTTATTATTAATGCACCTGTCAGAAAGATAAAGCTGTTGGGTAAATAAGCGCTTGGATCAGCTCTGAATACAAAATCTTGAAATAATTTTTATTAGTAAGTTTCTGTTATATGTACTGATGTGTTCCACATCGAATGTAATATATTGAACGAGTATTTACCTGACTAAAATAGCAAAGCTCCCCCTCATCTAGAGTGTTATTACCAGCAATATAGTTAACGTAGTGTGATAAAGACACTAATTAGCCGTCAGTATTCAGAACAATCGCACTGCACACTATTTAATTTGGCGTTTGTACCCCACCATCATTCATAAACAGAATACTTTCATTTAAATATCGGAGATATCGAAACCAAATATTAGATTACAGTTCATATGGTTTATCGCGGCTTTAGATTAAATATAGGCGCTCACTCAGGGGGTTAATGCGACTAGTAGATATGCGAAGAAGACTATCGTGACTACTCGTTTTAATATGAAGGGCAACTAACTGACATAGTCGCCACATACTAAACACGTTCATTTCAAATGATACAGCTCAACCAAGCTCATCCTATGCTTATTCAACTAATTACTGTAAGTATACAGAGCTGAACGTCGCAAGTTCTACACGATCATGATCGAGTAAAGTGAGTGTTTCACCCACTATTTTATAATGAGCAGTATCTCCGAATACAGTTAGATAGGCCTGTTCATCGATTTCTGCATCGGGACAGGCCATTTTTGTCGCCCCCAAAGTTTTGAATTGAAGCGAATCTGAATTTTTACTTTGCGTTGTTTCAAATTGGCCAAAGAAACTGTTACAGCCAGCAACCCCCCTAACTTGCTTATTTTGCGACTCTAATACAAAGTACTGCTCTCTCTCTTGGCCAACAACCATTTGGGCTAGTACACCATTAAGCTGAACCAATTTCCAATACGTTTCCGTCAGGCTTGAGCTTGCTTGATTATTTTCACTCACATTATTGTACTGCTCTTTAGGTACACAAGCGCTTAGTAAAACGCTTAGAGCTATAAAAAAACTTGTGATAAAGGGACGATTTTTCATTCTCATTTCTCCATTGTAAATGTTCAAGTGATTAATAACGAATAACTATTTAGATGAAAACTTTCATTATATATGTGGCTGACGTTATTCTACTAACTATAAACAAACGTATGTTATTTACACCAATATCGACATTAATGCTTAACACTATCAAACATACCAACATTGAGGCTTCGATTCCGGACATTACCATTATATGAACACAAATTTCATCTTATAACGTTTATGCCATATTGATCTTGCTTGCCGTAGCAATCACCACTGAAATCTCGCTAGGTATACTCATTGAAGGTATACGCAATGGGATAAACGCGTTGTCAATAGAGGTTAAACCTTGCTACACACTTATATTCGTGGATTAATGCAGGAAACAACATTTTAAAACAAAGATAACCAATATTAATACCACCTTCAAAGCATTTATACCTAGAATTTGTTTACTCTTCAGCTTACTGATTTTTGCAACCTGAATAATATCAAGTAAATGAAAGGGCTATTAAGCTTGCCCTACACAGCCCTGCACTATTATAGTGCGTTTATTTCCCTATAGTATTTATAACAGCGCAATAAAATGATATGTTGCTCTGATAACTTCAAGTGTTATTGAACAAGTTATTTTTCTGATAAAATATACTTTTTTATTAGCTAGTTAAGTACACGCTCCTTTTAATTCAATGAGAATATAAATGTCATATACCAATGAAATATTAAAATTAGTTAAAGATAAAAATCCAGGCGAATCTGAATTTCATCAAGCTGTGGATGAAATTTTAACATCTCTAACCCCTGTTATGGAGCGTCATCCCGAATATCAAAAAGCAAAAATTTTGGAACGATTTGTTGAGCCTGAGCGTGTAATAATTTTTCGAGTTCCTTGGCTTGATGATAAAGGTATGCCACAAATAAATAGAGGATTTAGAGTTGAATTTAATAGTGCTATTGGCCCATACAAAGGCGGTTTACGTTTCCACCCTACCGTTAATTTAGGAATATTGAAATTTTTAGGTATCGAGCAAGTACTAAAAAATTCTTTAACCACGCTTGCTATGGGAGGAGGAAAAGGAGGGGCTGATTTCGATCCTAAAGGTAAATCTGATAATGAAATTATGCATTTTTGTCAATCTTTCATGACAGAACTCTATCGCCATATAGGTCCAAATACTGATATCCCAGCTGGTGACATCGGAGTAGGCTCTAAAGAAATAGGCTATTTGTTCGGTCAATATAAAAGAATTAAAAATGAATTTACAGGCATTTTAACTGGCAAAGGACTTGGCTGGGGTGGTTCGTTAATTCGTAAAGAAGCTACTGGATATGGTTCAGTATATTTTGCACAAGAGATGCTTGCAACACGAAACGAAACCTTAAAGGATAAAGTGTGTGTTGTTTCTGGCTCAGGTAATGTTGCTCAATATACAGTAGAAAAGTTAAATGAATTAGGTGCTAAAGTTGTAACATTATCTGACTCATCAGGTTTTATTTATGATGCTGATGGGATCTCTAACGAAAAACTTGCATTTATATTTGAATTAAAAAATGTACGAAAAGGACGTATCAAAGAATATGCAGATAAATTTGGTGCAGTATTTTATCCGAGCAGAAAGCCTTGGTCTATAAAATGTGATGCAGCGTTCCCAAGCGCGACACAAAATGAACTAAACGAAAATGATGCTCAATTATTACTTGATAACGGATGTTACCTTGTCTCAGAGGGGGCCAATATGCCAACAAGTAAAAAAGGAGTTGATAAGTTTCTTGATGCAAAAATACTGTTTGGTCCGGGAAAAGCTGCAAATGCTGGAGGTGTTGCTACATCGGGTTTAGAAATGGGACAAAATTCAATGCGTTTATCTTGGTCTAGTGAAGAGATTGATACTCGATTAAAGAAAATAATGAAAGATATCCATGATACGGCTTATCAAGCTTCGATTGAGTATGGTGATAAAGGAAATTACGTCTTAGGTTCAAATATTGCTGGCTTTGTTAAAGTTGCAGATGCGATGTTGGATCAAGGTTTAGTTTAAAATCAAACAATATAAAACCCATTTAGAGTTATTAATTGGGTTTTATGTTGTACTTTAATTAATCTGAAACTCCTATCTAATTCTGCTTTATAAGTCATTTTTGACTTTTACCAGTCACTTCATCACTAAGGTTAAGCTATTAAATCAGGTTTCCCTCTAAAAGTCTTAGAAGTACGCTATTAACAAGGTTAAAAAGAAAATTATTTTATTCTTAAAAAATTAGAGCCTTTTGAATGGCCCTAAGTTAGTTCGAAACTTTTTTTCAAAATACAAAAAATAATCTAATATTTAATTTTTTAAAATAATTGCCAATTTTTTTTGTATTAATTGATGATTATTTACAAGAAATATCCCAAATATAACGAGTATAGCTCCAAATATAAAACTCAATTCTAAAGGCTCATTTAATACCAAAACCCCAAGGCATATCCCAAACATTGGTGTCATAAATGTAAAAACACCCAATTCAGAAGTAGCATAGTTACGTAATAACCAAAACCATAATAACAAGCTCCCAAAAGAAACTATTACACCTTGGAAAATAAGATTACTAACAGTTGACGTCGTCAATGTAAAATGAGTTTGGTTTGTCATTATTGCGGCAATAAGGATAACTATAAAACCAATCATTAATTGGTATAATAATGTCTGTGTTGCAGGTGCATTTGATAAGTTAGAAGTTCTTACTAATACAGTTGTCACAGCCCAAGATAAGGCAGCTAAAACAGCAAGCACATCTCCCCACAACATATCATTTATCACCTTGGCATCTGCAACCTCTGACTTCCAAAGAAAAGAAAGAGCGATCCCCGAAAATGCGGACCCAATTCCAATCCATTGCAGTCTATTAAGACGCTCAGATACTATTTTAAAATGAAGTATTAAAGCAACAAATATTGGTGCACTATAAAGAAAGATAACCATATGTGATACTGTCGTATACCGTAACCCCTCTCCAACTAAAAAGAACTCTAAAGCGAATAGTAAACCTGCAACTACACCAGGCTTCCAAGTCTCTTTGCTAATTAATTTATCTTTTCTCCAAAACATGACTATTATAAGTAGCAATGCAGCAATACCAGATCTTAACGATATTTGTAATACAGGTGACATATCAGATGAAACCATTTTTAATAATACCTGTTGCACACCCCAAACAAAGCAAATTAAAGTGATTATCATAGTCGCTTTACTGTCAATTTTTTTATATGAATTCATTTTCATTAGCTACTTATTTTAAGGTTTAGTACATCATAACAACATATATTTACTTATAGAGAAAGCATAAACGACTGATAAAAAACATTTAAACTTCTAAATAAAGTATGTTGTAGTCAAGGTGGTATAAAAGATATCTGGAATGCTATTTATCAATCTGTTGTCAACTATAACTATCAAGGTACATGTAAAAAATAACGGTCAAAATTGACTTTAGTTTAGACACATCTTTTCAGTCGCAATAATGAGTGTAACCTTGATTTAAAGCCTTTATTGCTTGTGTCTTTTATTTTTACTTCACCCGCTTTAACAATTTCAACAATGCCTGAACGATTTAGAGTAATACGATAACGCTCAAAATGTTCTTTAACTCCACACTGATCAAAAGCAACAATAATATTAATCTGATAGCGTCGCTCTATAGATATTGTTTGAATTTTATCTTTATTATTCAAATTTTTAACACGCTCATACACTTTATCTATTCCTCCCTCAATAAAACGAGTTAATGGACGTAGATTAAATACGATACTCTCTTCAATCGTATCGTAACCACTTTGAAAACCTTTTTTATTTACAAAGGTTTCAATGCGGTAATGCAATATTTCAGCACTTTGTTGGTTTTGAGAACGACGCTCCGCTAATAATGCCTTACTTTTTTTCGGTAATTTCTTGATTTTAAGATAATCAAGCCATACCTTTTGTTTTGCTATTTCCTTTCTGCTAGTCGCATCATATAAAGAACGTGACCATTTAGGCTTTCCATGACTAACCCATCGCCATAAGATATTTATAAACTCTTCTTTAAATATCTCTCGCGCTCCATAAATTGCAGATAAAATAAGAATCATGAGGGAACTTAAATGGCTAAATGCCCCTTGAGTCATAAGAATTAAAACTAAAACAACACTCATTAATAAAGCAGTTGCAACACCAGAAACTATTTTTCGTGTATTGTTACCTAAAGTAATTGTTTTACTCTTAAATATAACGCCATATTCAATCAAGCGACGTAATAACCTCATCTTATTAGCAATACGGTTAGAGTCTCTAATTGTTGCTGCCAAATTATAGTTTTTTTTACTTCGATATTGGCTTTCTTTTTCGCAGATAGTTAATAAAGAAGAGCGAGTTTCAGAAAATTCACTAGTTCGTGACTGTTTAACTAGTATTCGCAAAATACTTTGCTCTGTATACCATGATAAGTAATTATCGATACTTTCATAAACAGAAAGAAGCTTTACCCCTTTAGGTTTCTGGCTGCGATGTTTTTTTAATATATCTAAACAATCTTCAGTCAATTTAACAGCCGCACTGTAAAACTCTGCTAAGTCATCATTATCATCCATTGCTAATACTTCATTTAAACCAGTATCAAGTGCGGTGATATATTGGTAGGCAAATTGGTTTAAGTTACTTTTATAGTCAGCTACAGAATCTCTCATATTATTAGAAAAGTGTTGAAGTAATAACGCTAAATGCAAACCTTTAGTATGGTATGTTCTCCGCCCGTCAATTCCTGCATTAAAATATTCAGTTTCTGATAGCGTATCTTTATTGATCCCCATTTCTTTAGGTAATGAAAAATATAAATCAACTCGCCTATTCTCTCCTTTCTTCATGTGGTGAGTTAATTGAATTGATAATTTGTCATTTTGCTTTAGGGTAAATTTAAACAATACTAACTCCTTAGTAACCCACAAGTATATGCATTACAAAATACATATAAAAAAACAAAAACATTAAACATTAAACATTAAACATAGTTAAGAATATTTTTAGCCATCGCCACATAGAGATTCGTCTTAATTATTTGATCGAGGTTTATTTATCTAAAGGACTGGATAAACTTAATTTTGGTACCATTAGTTATTAAAAATCATTCTGATGCAGATACATTAAAATGATTATTAGTTGAAACTATCTAATAGAAAATATTTCAACTAATAGGTTTCATTTAGTATTGTTAATTATATATTTCTACATAAACACAACTGGAGACACAGCATTCTTTAGGATCGAAACGACGCTCCAAGCTGCGATAGCATAATCATCAGATTTAATAGTTAAATCTAAAGCAACGTTATCCCCTTTAACTTCTATCCTATAATCATCTCCAGTAAAATTAGGTGTCGCATCAATATTAAACTTAGTTGCTTCAGGACCCGCACTAGCTAATGACGTTGCGTAAACCACATTAAAAACATAAGGAAAAATATCGATAATCTTTTTAGCGGTCCCTGTAAATACTCTTTCTGGCTCAGTTATATCCATCAAACCATCTTTGTAAAATGGAGTGCGCGCGACAAAACCAGGGGACTTTTTAGATGTGATAGTTACATCGATCGGCGTAGTACTCATTAAGGCAGCAGTTTGAAGAAGATTAAAACCTCCAGTAGCACCACCAGCTATGTATATTTTAGTATTTTTCTTCGCCGCTATTTTTATGGCTCTTTGATATAACGCAACATCTGCAAATGCAGCCGTAGACAACACAATTAAATGAGAGCCACCTTCTAAAATTATTTCACTATAATCGACAACAGAATTAGCTGATGCAGCTTCTACGACAAATTCAGGCTCTGAATCCATAAACGCTTTAATATCAGTACAAGGTTTACAGTTGAAATAATCAGCAAATTTCTTAGTTCTAAGCGAGTTTCTTCCTAACACAGCAACTAGCTCGTATTCAGGGAAATTTCCATCTTTTAGAGCCATAGCAACAGTTTGACTTAAATAGCCACAACCAATTAATGCTAATTTTTTTTTCATTTTTACTATTCCTATTTATAAGCTATTTGCGACACTAATAAGCATCCACACAAAATTAAAATTGAGGACCACATTTCAGGCTATGAAAGCTTTAATGCTTATTACTTACTGTAAAGACAATTAAACTGCACTCAATCTCAGTACAATAACTCCTAAAAATGCAGTCGTTAGCCCTAAAACCTCTTGCTTGGTAAAAGAATCTTTTAAAATAACGCGAGAATACAGCAGAATGATCAAAATATTCATTCCAGAAATAGCTGAGACTAATCCTGTATTACCCGTTGCAAAAGCCGATATGATCGCAACCATGCCAGCGACATTAGTCAAACCTATAAGCAACCCACATGAAAAAGTTCTTATACCAGACCAACTAGGACGAATATCATTTTGATGAATTAACATTTTTTTACGATTTGCTAACCAACTCATGGCAAAAAGAAAACTACCAAAACCAAACATTGACGTTAATGTCGCAAAAGTATCAGCTTCAAGTAGAGTAGATTGTTTACCTAGTAAGTCGTTAAATGAAAAGAATAATGCCGCAAGTAACCCCCACTGTGCCCCTTGCAAATTACTTATAGAAATATCATTGGAATAGCGAATAATATAAAGCCCACCAAAAATGATAAAAAAGCCAACTAACTGAAATGTTGTTAAAGTTTCTTGCCATAATAAATAAGCAAATAGCAATACAAATAAAGGCGTTAGGCCAGACAGAATGCTAATAAGAGAAGCTTTTCCAACAGAAAAGCCTTTATGCAAGAACGCATTTGCCGCAAAAGAACCAAAACCTAATGCTACCCCAACAGCAACATCGGCCCACTGATACCACTGCTGTTCTAACAATAGAACTCCGCAAATACTGATTATGAACCCAACAAAAAAGACACCGAATAACAATAAATTACGGTCAAGCCTTTTTTGTGATGTCCATTGATACAATACTCCCCGAGCACCAAAAAAAAATGTAGCGAGTAATGCATAAAATATCCACATAGCAATATATCCCTTAAAAAATTTAATAATACAAATTGTATAAATATATAGAGTGAAGCTAAATAGCCTCATAAAAAACAAACAATCTAATCTCTAGCTCAAAACATAGATAGTATTTAAATATTAACCTTCAATTAAACATATATACTCGTATGGTCCTCTTATGTTCAATAAAGTGAACGTTTCTTATAAAATATTATGAGGCTAAAAGGTCCTAAATAAAGGTACAGAGTTTAAGGGGTGTTTTACCTATGCAGCTCACCGTCTCTTTCTGGCTGATAAAGTATTTCTTGTATCGTAACTTTAATGAATCCTCCACCTGGTTTTGGCCATTCAATTTTATCCCCTATAGTCAATCCAAGAAGAGCACTTCCGACAGGAGCTAAAATTGATATTCTTTCACCTTTTGAATCTATATCTTTCGGGTATACAAGTGTTAGTGTAAATTCCTTCATTGATGATTCAACAGTAAATTTAACAGTAGAGTTCATAGTGACTAGATCTGGGTGTATTTGTTCAGGGTCAACTATATTTGCACGAGCAAGTTCTTCTTCAAGCCCACTAACTCCTGCCACACTGCTTTTAGGTAGCAAATCAATTATATTGTATAAGCGCTCTAAATCTAAAGATGAAATTGTGATTTCTGGTTTTTTATTCATTTATGTTCTCAAAAATATTGACATAATATTCGCTCTTATAGCTCAGGACCCGCAGTAATAAAATACATTACTCGATCGATGAGAAAGGTTATTTAACTTTGTTCAAGCTGGTAGAGTAGGTTTTATCTATAAATAAAAATTACTTTTGATAAAAAATCTCCAATTTACACACAATACCTATGCACTGATAGTTTTTATCGTTTGAAACCTAGTCATTTAGTTTTAGATGGGGCCATTGATGACCCCATTATTGTTTAATTTTTTCTTTTTCTAGGTTTTATAACTTTATCCGTATTAAGTTCTTTCTTCATTCTTCGCTTTTCTTTCAACGATAAAATTGGTTTTTTCATTTCATTCTTCGACATATGTCCACCTAAATAATAAATAACAGATTAATTACTTACTCTTGTAACAAACTAAAATTTACTTTGAATCAACTCACATAGCCTTCGAATCTACTAATACAAAGGTTTATTACATATGCTCAGTGCATATGAAAAAAGATAAAATAACCCCAAATATGGGTATGTTTGAATACACCGATGATTTTATTTATAAGTCAATTGAATGGTTGCCTGTAAATACAGACGGGCATAGAGATATGCCCTCTTAAGAGGGGAATTTAAGGACGAAGCTCAGGGCGAAATCATGAAGCACCTTGCCCTGTAAGGACTCGCTCGATGTAATCTGTATTTCGATTGGCCTTCTTTTGTTTTCTCTTGATACTTGCTTTAAATGTTTTGTCCGCATTTAGCAGATTAAGTGCGGTATGACGCACCGTTGCATAGTTTTCTGCAGAATTTTCTCTTCTAACTCTGCTGGCATCTTCATGCATTGCGGTA
>NZ_AXWP01000027.1:13816-103287 GCF_000482725.1 Psychromonas arctica DSM 14288 | reverse complement strand
CAACAAATCCCCATTATTAGACCGCCGAAAGTAAAAAAGCGTGGGAGAGTAAAAAAACACAAGAGTCATAACCTGTTGAATCGTCTTATTGAGCATAAAAGTGAAGTACTCGCCTTTATGTATAACTTCGCGTTGCCGTTTGATAATAATCTGGCTGAAAGAGATATAAGAATGACGAAGTTGAAACAAAAAATATCGGGATGTTTCCGCTCAGAAGACGGTGGTGATATATTTTGTTCGTTAAGAAGTTATTTATCGACGGTGAAAAAGCAAGGTCTTAACAGGCTTGATGCGTTGATTGACCTGTTTAACGGAACCCCCTTTATCCCTTCCATGAATTAATTCAGCCCATTTTTATAGGCTGAATAGTTACGATAATTTTTTATATTACGGTATTATTCTTGCTCAGTTGTTCGCTGTATAAACTGACGCTACAGATTCACGTTCGATGAGTTGACCTTTATATTGATAAGAATGTGTCGGTTTTGTTTCGTCGCATAGGGTTATTGCCAATTCGATAGCTTGTTTGGTCATGTCCGTAATTGGTAGTTTAACGGTGGTTAATCTTGGTGTGAAAAACTCTGAAACAGGGTCATTATCTATGCCAGTAATAGAGACTTGTTCGGGGACTTTGATACCCGCTTCGGTTAATGCTTTTAAAGCGCCTAATGCCATACAGTCATTAAAAGCAACAATCGCAGTGAAAGTAATACCTTCATTTAATAATTCTTTACAGGCTTGATAGCCACTTTTCATATCGTAAACACCGTGCTTAACAAGCTCATCTTTAAAATCGATACTAGCGGCTTGTAGACTATTTTTATATCCGTTAAGTCGAGCTTTCCCCGTTGGATTGCCCATATGACCAGTAATACAGGCAATTTTTTGGTGTCCCTTTTCGAACAAGTGATCCATCATAATGGTTACCGCTGCTTCTTGTTCAAAAGAAACTGAATGAAAACATTGTTCTGGCATATTACGATTTAATACAACAATGGGAATAGTGAGTTGCTCATGCAAGCGTTGTATATGTTCGTCAGTCAAGGTACGGCTATAAAGTACAACCGCATCACACTGTGCTTCCAGTTGTAAAATAACTTCATATTCGTAATCTGGATCGTTATGTCCATCGGTAACGATTAATTGTTTTTTTGCAAATTCTGCACTAGCGGCTGCTTGTTTAAGTAACAAACCAAAGTGAATGCCATCAAAATCCGAAACCACTAAACCAATCGTATGTGTTTTGTTGGTGGCTAATGCTTGGGCTAACCTATTCGGTCTATACCCAAGCTCTTTCATTGCAGAAAAAACATTCTCACGAGTTGACGGTTTCACCTGACCTATCCCATTAATAACACGGGATACGGTTGCTTTAGAGACTCCAGCTAGCTTGCATACGTCAAGGATCGTACTCATTAATATTCCTAAAATAGACTCGGATAAACGACAGATATTATATCCTAATGAGTAATCATAACGCATAATTATCGCCAATGTAACCGGTTACTTTTTTTTGATAATTATTAGAAAAATAGACTTAAGCATCATTTTATATAACCTCATCCCATGGTCATCGAGTGCAATACGGTTAAATATTCAAATGTTAAAGTTTTTACATCGTATCGTGTTGTTAGTTTTGTGTGGTTCAATATATTAATTATCGATGTTATGACAGATTATTAGGAAGGTGATTTAGCTTGGAAATTCGTGGAATAATGAGGTTGTATCGATTTACTTATACAGAGTTTAGATTAAGGGTCATTCATCGTCATGCTTATTTTTTTATAGCTCATACTACGCGATGCTTTTTTGTTTTCTGTTACCACTTAAAATAAAGCCCCAACTTAATGGGGTCACTTCACACCACATATAGGGGCTTTATAGTTTCTGAGCAGGTATTTAACGTGACCAATTGGTTTTGCTAAGCTCGACTATTTCATTACCTTTGCCATTAATTAACGCTTTCATCATATAAACGCTAAAACCTTTTGCCTGTTCAAATTTGATTTGTGGTGGCATGGCAAGTTCTTGTTTTGCCGTATCAACTTCAAGTACTACTGGCCCAGAGTGCTCCATCATTTCAGTCATTGCTTGGGGTAGCTTTTCTGGATTACTAACATGGATCCCTTTTAGGCCACAGGCTTGTGCTATTTTTGCAAAACTTGGATTATCTAAATCGGTATCATCTGACAAGTAACCGCTAGCCTTCATCTCCATTGCCACAAAACCTAATGAGCGGTTATTATAGACAATGATTTTAATCGGTAGGTTGAGTTGTTTTAGCGATAATAGATCACCCATTAACATCGAAAAACCACCATCGCCACACATTGCAATCACTTGGCGGTTACGATCTAAGGATTGTGCTCCCATTGCTTGTGATAAGGCATTGGCCATTGAGCCATGATTAAATGATCCAATTAAACGGCGTTGACCATTCATCGATAAATAACGAGCAGCCCAAACGGTTGGCGTTCCAACATCACAGGTGAAGACGGTATTATCAGCAGCTTGTTCATCGAGTAGTCGTGTAAGGTATTGAGGGTGTATCAAATTATGTGAGGTCTTGCCATTGGCCAATAAATCGAGATCCTTTCGGGACTCTTTATAATTTTTAACACATTTTTTTAAATGGGTGCTATCACGGCCATCCTTAATATGCCCAAGCAATGACGCAACAGTATTTTTGGTGTCCCCTAGTACGCCAAAATCAATCTGAGCATGTCGTCCCAGTGATGCGGGTTGGTTATCTATTTGCAGAATAGTGGCATTTTCTGGATAGAAAGCTCGATATGGGAAGCTGGTGCCGATCATTAATAACGTATCCGCGTCTTGCATTGCGTGATAACCCGATGAGAAACCGATAAATCCAGTCATACCAACATCATAGGGGTTATCATATTCAAGAAACTCTTTACCGCGCATCGCATGTACTATCGGGGCTTGTAGCTTCTCTGCTAACGCAATAACTTGATCATGCGATCCTTTACACCCTGCACCACACAATAAAGTTAACTTTTTACTTTTATTAAGGTGTGCTGCCAATGTTTTTATATCTTCTGTATCAGGGGTGTAAGTTGCTAGTTTGGGTACGTTCCATTTTGCTTTAGTTAATTCTGGCATTGCTTTGAGTGCAATATCTCCGGGTAGGACAAGCACGCTTACATCATTATGTAAGATGGCTTGGCGCATGGCTGTTTCGAGCAAATACGGCATTTGTTCTGGATTAGAAACTAACTCACAAAAAACACTGCATTCTTTAAATAATTCCTGGGGATGTGTTTCTTGAAAGTAATTACTACCAATTTCAGAAGAGGGAATATGGGCGGCTATCGCCAATACAGGGACTTTATTTCGGTGGCAATCAAACAAACCATTGATTAAATGTAGGTTGCCGGGGCCACAAGAACCAGCGCAGACGGCCAATTCTCCTGATATGTGTGCTTCTGCCCCTGCGGCAAAAGCGGCTGCTTCTTCATGGCGTGTTCCTAACCATTCGATAGTGCCCATTTTTCGTAAACTATCACTTATTCCATTGAGTGAATCGCCAGTTACACCCCAAATTCGCTTTACACCAGCTTGTTCAAGGGTTTGAGTAATAAAACTTGCGATACTTTGGCTCATATTTAGATACTCCTCAGTATTAAATTTGATGATGTTGAAGTTACGTTAATGATATTTTTGTGTGTATAAAAAATGATCATCTAATAATCATCCTCTTGGGAGTCTTGGTTCACAATGGTGAAGGGAAAGTTTCTTGTAATATTTTGTTATAAAAAATAAATTTATATAAATAAAAAGAATATGAAGAAAAACAGATCACTTTTGCATTAAGTATTTGCAAAAACAATTTTTTAAGCAAAGATGCCATTGAACTTGTTAGTTACTTTGATGAATCTTGTGTGTTTTTTATTTTCATATGATGCATTTGAGATTAAAAGGTTTGATCGTTCTACAAAATTAAGTCGATGTATTATTAAAAGGTTTAATATAATACTCGAAGCGTTACGTTGGCCTTTTTTGTTAATGCTTTTTGCTTTATATTTAACATTCTTGCCGATTGTTTAAGCAATTGGTCATCGATACCCTTTCTCCTGAAGTGCACTGCATATGAGTGACTATTTAGGAGCACTTAATGCGCTGCTAAATAAGAGAATCCCTCTGTGATAATGACAATTAAACCTTTTTTTCTATTGCTAATAAGCTGTTTTTTATTAATGACAGGTTATGGGTTAAGCAATATTTTGTTACCTGTTCGAATGCAAAGTGATGGCGTTAGCCTGAATAATATTGGTCTTGTTTTATCAATGTTGTCGGTGGGATTTTTACTGGGTGCGGTTTATAGTCGTAAGTTATTACAACGTGTTGGCCATATTAGAATATTTGCGATGTGTGGTAGTTTAACCTCGGTTGCTATTTTAGTGTCTGGTTTGTTTCCCGATCCACTTGTTCTAGGGGCAATGAGGATTTTAACGGGATTTTGTATCGCTTGTACCAATGCGACGTTGGATAGTTGGTTAAGTTTTAGTGCAACTGAAAAAAATCGCGGCAGAATACTCTCTATTAATCAGATGGTGGTAATGAGTGCACTATTCTCTGGGCAGTTTTTATTGGCTATTGCACCTATCGATCAAATGACGTTATTTGTTGTTTCAGGGGTTTTATTTAGCTTAGCGATCACGCCAATTGTGATTAGTAAACAGCAAGGTCCTAAGATTGAAGATAGTGAATCGATGTCTTTGCTCACTATTGCAAAACTCTCACCATTAGGGGTAGTGAGTTGTTTTTACTGTGGTGTACTGTACGCTGGTTTATTAAATATGTTGCCTATCTTTGCCAGTGATAATGGAATTAAAGATCTTAACTTATCCATTTTTATGGGGTCAGCAATACTAGGAGCAATTCTATTACAGTTCCCTATTGCTTACCTTTCTGATCATTTTGATCGACGTAAAATTATGCTAGGTATGGTCACAACTATTATTTTAGCAGCGCTTTGCATCCCTTTACTACTCTCATTAAATATGTTCAATTTAAGCTTATTTTCAATTGCGTTGATCACTGGTGTTGCTGCTTGTTTGTACCCAATGAGTATGTCTGAAACCTTTGATAAAGTATTAAAAGAGCAAATTTTAGCTGCCATGTCTTCGTTATTAGTAATTTATGCATTTGGCAGTATTCTGGGGCCTTATTTAGCTTCGGCCGCAATGGGTGCATTTGGTAGTAACGCATTATTTACCTTTATTATTGCGGTTGCGATTACGTTATTAGTTTTTATCTTAATCCGCATGAAGCAACGTTCTGCTTTACCGCAAGAAGACCAAGATCATTTTGTTATGCAGACGCCAGCAGGCGCGGTATCAGCACTGGATCCACGTATCGATTATGCTGAACCAGCCTACCAGCCAAGTGCTGAAGCCGAAGTCGCCGTTAGTTTAGCGACTAAAAATCCGGGTGCTGCTGTTAATATGGCTAAAGCGCTAGCTTTAAGAGACCCACATAATGCCTCCAACTTAGCAGCGGCCTTAAGTACTATTGAGGAAATCAATATTGGTAAGTTATATGCTGCGATTAGTACTGCTGCGCCTGAAATGGCTATTCATATTGCCGAAGCATTGACCACTGCATCGCCTGAACAAGCGGAAGAATTGGTTGATTGGATAAGCGCAAATCACCCAGATCAATTCACTAATATTATTGTCGCGATCGCTAATTCGATGCCAGATAATGGTATTCGAGTGATGGAATTAGCGGCTGAAAATATGTCCGGCGAAGATTCGGCCGACTTGTTAGAAATGACTGAGCAATATATGACTGAGTTTTCTGATTCATTAGATGAGATGCGTCCAGTCGATAGAAGTGCAGCAGCTTCACAGGAAACAGCGACTGAATTGTATAGCCGCTTAAGTGATGTTTCACCTGAATACTCTGCAGAATTAGCACTGACAGTTTCTGAGGCTTTACCTGAATCGTCTAATGCTGTCGCAGAAGCTTATGTAAATAACTTAATGGATACAGATAGTGAACAACAAAGTGAAGCAGAGAAAGCGGAAGGTATTGAAGAAGCTGTTAATGACTATTTGACTCAAGTAGTTGAGAATATTCCTGAATATGCAGTTGACGTTGCGAGTACTTTTATTGATTCTGTACCTGAAGTCGCTTCTGAAATGGTAGAGTTATTACAAGATTCTGAGGCAGTTGATAGCAGTGATTTAAGTGCGTCCATTGACGATAAACCAGAAGAAAATACGTTGCAAGAGCAGCTACTAGAGGCTGTGATCACACAAACGGATAAGCCGAATCAAGAGTCATAGAGTAGGGGAGTAGAGCGACTTTTTAAAAGATAAAAATAGAGTCCATTGCAAAGCAAAAGACTCTTTAATCATTTAATTATTCGCTTTTTTATTGACCGTTAAGTTTAAGTGCTGAGAATGTTACGCTACTGTAGTTACCGTCTTTCTTATCTTTAGCAAAATCGCCTGTCCCTTCACAGCCAGTTCCCCAAACCGCATGCTTATCACTCACACTACATTGCCCATAAGCGCCTGCTTTGAAGTAAAAATCATCTTCTGCATAACCTTGAGCATGATCTTTTTCATCGTATGCTTTGCTTAAGTCAATATCGTAACTAACAGGTTTGTGACGAGCCGTCTCAAAAGTTAAGTGCATTATTGTGCCTTCAATATTTACTTTATAGCTAAACTCTTCGCCTAAAGCGATGCCTGCTTTACCTGGCTCTGCTTGGTTTTCCCAAGTATTGCCCCAAACAGGTAATGAAATATCCATACGATTAGGATCTTTCTTTTCTAGATTTCGTTCATAGTTCCAAAAAACAGAACCGTATTGGTGTCCTGGGAATTTTTTGAAGAAAATTTTCAGTGGCTCATTACCGTGACCAAAGCCTGTTTTTGCTTTAATTAACTGATCATGTTTCTTAGCATGAATTTGGCCAACAACAACTGAGTGGGCTGGTGGGCGTTCTGGGTGTTTTGCATTTTCAGCGACATGGTTAACTTTAACTGTTGCTTCTAAAGTACCGCCAACATCGCTATATTCTTTAGCTTGTGGGTGGCTGCTTAGTGCCCATTGGTTAAGTTTGTCTGAGGTGTCTATGGAAAAGTCAGCACCACGAGGCATTTGACGCAATTCAGAACGAGCATTTTTTGAATTTTTAGTGGTGATCGCTTGGTTTTGTACTTCAAAAACCATATTGTTATCTTTGTCTAAAAAGAAAAAATCTTGATGCGCATAACTCAACATTGCAACACCTTCGATTTCATCTACTCGGCCATCTTGGTTGATATCTGAAGGAATGGTAATTTTCCAATTGCGCATGTCAAATTTGTCAGCTGGTACTGCGCTTGAAACGCCATTATTAGCAACATCTGCAAGAGTTAATGTAGGTAAAGCAAGCAACATTGAACCAGCAAGAATAAGTGTTTTTTTCATTTTCTAATCCCTTTTTATGATTTTTATATTGTAATACTATATTAATTAACTATGCATCATAGGGAGTCATTCTCTGAAAAGAAGTAGAGATGATAAAATGTGTATTATTGATCACATACTAAAAAACAGAACTTATGCCGAGATCAAATATTCGAATCGACTTTTGATTATTTAAGCTTCTTGAATTCAACTATTAATCTCTTTTTATTTCCTTTAATCGCTATTTTTATGGTGTTCATTTTTAATCATGATTTAAATTTTTTGCTTTTTCTAAATCAAATTCCTCTAAAGATTTTCTGGCGAGTTGCCTAAAAGGTATCGCTTTAACTATCTCTTCAAAGGGTTGTATCGCAAATGCCCAAAATATAGAAGCGTCGAACATAAAAATAATAAGTGCACAGAGTGGAATGGAGATAATCCATTGGCCAGTAAAGTTGATTTTGAAAACAGCGGTTGTTTTACCTAATGCACGTAACACATTGCCATGCACCGTGTTGTAACCGCGAACTATCGGTAAAAAGATATAAAGAGGGGCAATAATCGATAATGCTTGATAGGTTTCGGCATCTAAATCAGGGTAAATATTTGCAATGAATAAGCTGATGCCTGCAAAAAAACCAGCACATAGGATGGATATCAAGACTGCAATATCGATGCTTTTATCAACGTTTTTAGCGAGATCATCCATTTTACCTGATCCGATTGCTTGGCTTACTGTAATGGCTGTTGAATGTGACCATGCAGCAATAAACTGAGTCCCCGCACGTATCCATGGCATCATTAAAGTAATCGCTACATAAGCATTGATTTCAAGTTGTGAGTACAGTAACTGATACACAGTAATACCCATTGCCAAGAACATTACGTTGGCGGCAACGGGGAAGATTTCAATAAAATGTAGGCGAATATTTCGTATCATTGACACGTCTTTAACCGGTAACGTAATCGTTATCTCTTTGCTCAAGTACATATACAGAGTCAAATAAATAAGCCTCACTGTGATCGCCATCAGGCTACCAATCGCTGCACCTTGAACGCCCATTCCTTCTAAACTAAGCGTATTTGTGAATTGATAGCCGTGTATAAAGAGGTACGAAAGCAGTGCGTTGATCGGCAGTTCGATAAGGTAACCTTTAAAGGGTACTTGGGTTTTCCCCAAGCTATTAAACAGTGCGATGATCACTTGCGTGAGTGCGGTAAATATAACAATATATTTGGCGATATCTAGGTAGTTAGTGATCTCTTTATGCAGGGTTATGTCGCTGGTAATCGCATGAATTAATGTTTGCTCAAAGCACGTCAGAATGACCCAAAACATGACTGAAATGGTAGTGTTAATAATCAGCCCTGATACAAATGCTCTTGATAGCGAAGCACTATTACCTGAACCTACTGCACGGCTCAATACTAATTGAGTTCCATTGGCTAATGCCATTTGAATACCAAGAATAGCGGCAATAATAGCTGTTGAAATACCCATAGCAGCAAGAGGAAGTTCCCCTAATGGGGAGATTAATAATGTATCGATCATTAGCATCGACTGCATCAGCAATCCATTTAGTGCTAATGGCCATGCAAGAGATAAGTTTTTCTTAATGTAAGATTGCTGAGACACAAGTAAACCTTTATTTCAGAATGATTAATAGAGCTAGTTTTGAATTTATTGTAATACAATTAAGGTTGCGAATCTTTAGTTGTTAGCACTATTTTTAAAGTTAGAATTTTTTAATCCTCTTATATTTCCTTATATGTTAATCGTATTTTAAGCGGCTACTTTGTTTTGTTTCTTCATTAACAGGGGCAAGTTTCTTACTTTAAATTACTATGTGGTAGTAATTAATAGGAGCGTATAATAATTTATTGAACGATCGTTCTTATTTAGCTATATTGGTTACTACAAATACTCATTGTGATTATAAATTGTTATTTTTAAATTGAGTATGAGCTAAATATAGAGGTTGCTATGAGTAATAAAATTCAGATTGATATCGTCTCTGATGTTGTTTGTCCTTGGTGTGTTATTGGTTATAAAAACTTACAAAGAGCAATCGATGAGTTAGAGGTAGCAGATAAAGTTGAACTGCAATGGCAACCATTTGAGTTAAATCCTAATATGCCTGCAGAAGGGCAAGACTTAAGAGAGCATGTAGCAGAAAAATATGGCTCTTCAGAGGAAGAAAGTAGGCAGTCACGCCTTAACATTGCTCAACGTGGAGCTGAAGCGGGTTTCACATTTAATTTTTTTGACAAAATGAAGATAGTCAATACACGTGATGCACATGTATTACTTGAATATGCACATGAGCAAGGCAAGCAAACACAATTCAAATTACGTCTATTTAGTGCCGCTTTTACTGAGAAAAAAGATGTTTCTAATCGTGCCACGTTACTTGAAGAGGTTGCTCAAGTCGGTTTAGATGTAGAGCAAGCGAAGCAGCATCTAGAGAGTAAGACACAGCGTGAGCAAGTGATTGAACAAGAAGAATATTGGCAACGGTTAGGCATTTCTGCTGTGCCTGCAGTGGTCTTCAACCGCCGTAGTGCTTTATCTGGTGCGCAGCCCGTTGCAGCCTACAAACAAGCTTTAACTGAGTTATTAACCGAGCAACAACAGAACTAACATGCTGTTCGTAGTATTTATCAATGCAAATGTGTATTGATAGAGTGAGTAGTAACTTTAATCTAAAATGAAGGCCAATAAACTACCGATAGAATATTGGCCTTATTAGTGAATACAGGATTATAAGAAATACTTAACTTGTTAGTTTCCTAGGTTCGCATCATAACCTTAACTTTCTGCACTAATTTGATCTCGTAATAAACGTTCAAACTTCTCCGCCGTCACTGGGGGACTAAAAAAATAGCCTTGCCCAAACTCACAGTCAAGACCTGTTAAGAATTGCATTTGCTTTTTATCTTCAATTCCTTCCGCAACGACTTTTAAGTTAAGCGCTTTAGCCATCGCAGTGATTGCTTTAACTAGTGACTGATCAGCCCTGTTATTGGTTAAGTTCATGATAAAAGCGCGATCAATTTTTAACTTAGTAAATGAAAATTTCTGCAAGTAACTCAGTGCGGAATAACCAGTGCCAAAATCATCAATACTCAGTTCGACCCCCATATTACGTAACGACTTCAGCATATCAAATAACTCGCCTTCTTGATTAATTAACAAACTTTCAGTTACTTCAACATCTAATTTTTCTGGTGGTAAACCGGTTGTTAATAAAATCTCCTGAATTTCTGCCAATAATGACTCACAATGTCTAAATTGTACGCTAGAAAAATTGATCGCAATTTGTAAGGGAGCAATTTTCTGCCATTCCGCTGCTTGGTGTGCTGCGGTATTTAAAGCAAAGCTACCTAACTGGTCAATTAAATCATTTTTTTCAGCCTGAGCAATAAACTCATCGGGTGGCACAAAACCCAGTTGACTATCTGTCCAGCGCATCAATGCTTCCGCCCCAATAATTTTTTTAGTGCTTAGGTCAATAAGCGGTTGATAGTACATTTCTAGGGTATTTTCTTTAAGTGCAGCGCGTAGACGAACGTTAATAGCTACCTTGCGGTTTACATCGTCATTCATCTTGGATTCAAAGAAGCTAAAGTTATTTCGCCCTGTCTCTTTTACTTTGTAAAGTGCCATATCAGCACTTTTTAATAAGTTTTCTGCATCTGTCGCATCATCAGGAAAAACTGCTAAGCCAATACTGGTAGAGGTATGGAAGAGATGTTTATTCATTTTAAAAGGTTGGTCAAATAAATGTAAGACTTTAACGGCTAGCTCTTTAGCTTGTTCTAAATCTTGTAACTCATCAATGATCACCATGAACTCATCACCACTTAAACGTGCAACGGTATCTGTTTTACGAAGAGCTAGTTTTAGTCGCTTACCCGTTTCCTGTAAAATGATATCGCCAGCGGCGTGGCCCAAAGTGTCGTTAACTTGTTTAAAATTGTCTAGATCAATATACATGATTAAGACTTTTTTACGGCTACGTTGGCAATTATTGACGGCATCATTTAATTTTTGCAGGCTATAACTTCTATTTGGTAAGCCTGTTAATGAATCATGTGTGGCTTGAAAGGCTAGCTTTTCTTCAGATAGTTTTCGTTTACTAACCTCTTTTTCTAACTGTAAATTATGTGTTGAAAGTACTGTCTGTTGTTTTGTTGAATGATGGATTTGTGCTCGTAGTCGGCTATTTTTACGCTCGATATAAAACAAATAATACAAGCTAGAAAACACTGGAATAGCCAATAAAGAGAGTAATAAAACAAACCATTTAGAGGTGAATAAGCTTTTATTATCAACACCCTCAACCCAAGCCTCTAGGGTGAAAGGCGTATTTTCTACTTTTTTATTTAAATGAAAAGAATGTAAATGATCATCATGATCATTATCTAGATCGAAATCTTCTGGATTATTTAAGGAATCCCAAATAAATATGCTACCGTATTCACTTAATAATCGAATATAACTGCCAGTGCCTTGGTATTGCTGCGCATCGAGCAATGCAATGATAGGTGATTGATTATATTCGCCAATCATCATTGCAATTGGCTTATTTTGGAAATACACAGTAGTAGATAAACGCAGACTTAACTGATTTTGATACTTATTAATTAATAATTTTTGATCAACAGACTTTAATGCTGATAGGTCTATATTGCCGCGATTGAATCCTGTTTGCTGTGCGGTGTCGGCGATAATTGTGCCATCTAATGCTAATAATGTAATACGTGAAAAGTAAGGCGGACGTTTATCCTGATTTGGTTCTATACGCTCTGCAAGTAATTGTTGAACATTAAATAAACTGGCTCTTAAACCATAAGTCATTGACATTCCTGAGTTTTTGTTCGCATAAAAGGTGCTGATTGTTTTGTTTCTTGCAATAAAACTGAGACTACGGTTTGAAAGTTCAAAATAGTTGCTTAATAAATTGGCATAATGTTGTATTTTTAAATGCAGTTCATTATGTTGCGATTCTTGTAATTTTTTTTGTCCAACGTTAGTTACAGTTAAAATTAATAACAAGTAACCTGCTAACATAACACTACCAAATAATAGGCTATTTTTACTGGTTAACCATTTGCGAAGAATCATACTCATTGATGTTTTATCTTGAAAAAGTCAGGGTAAAAATTAAAGACGGAAGGGTAATATTTCTTAACTAATTGGTTATATTCACCATTTTTTTTCATTTCCTGTAGGTATTGATTAAAGGCGTCACGTAATTGTGGAGAGTCTTTGCGAAAAGCGACAGCCATTCTTTGGTCGTCTGAAACCGGGCCAATTACTTTTATTTCACCGGGCCATTTTTGTAGTGCTATTAACGTATCTGGTACATCAAGTAATGTACTTTCTGCATCATTGTTGAGAATAGCGGGTACCATTTCATTCAGTTTTAACTCTGTAATAGGCAATATAATATTTGCCTCAGTGTCGTATAAATTATATAAATCAGGATCGAGGCAAGTTTGTTTCATTGCTAAAACATCATGATTCTTTATCAGTTTTTTAACGGCAAGAATATCTTGTTGAATTATACCTGTAGGGGTGATGGGAATTAAGTCTGATTCAGCTTTAGCCACTAACCATACCGCTGATGGGAAATAATCGATAGAAAAATCAACAACCTCAGATCTCCATGGTAAAATGGTTGCCCCATTAGCAATAACGTCACCCTCTATTCCATGGTCAATTTGACCTCTTTGTAATTGATTATTAATGTAACTTGCACTTTTTCCTGTGAGTAAGGTAAATGCATTCGACCAACTTGCTTCAAGAAATTCATATTCAAGACCTAAGTGTTGAGCAAAACCTTGCATTAATTCGGCATCTAGCCCGCCTACAACAGTTTCATCACCCTCAATATATAGTGTAATAAAATTCGCATAGGGTACGCCGATATGTCTTAACACTCCCTCAGCTTTAATCTGCTCAAGATCTCTAGCGGTACTGACGCTGCTATAAAAGTAAATTAGAAGAAACGCTATTAAACTACAAAGATATTTATGTTTTGTTAGGGTCATTAAATAGGCCTTATCGTGTAAAATTTTTTTATATCTAATATTAATGTTGAAAACTTACAGATTAAGCGCACTGGTTAAAATAAAAGGCTCGGAGCTAATGTTTTTAAAAACAGCACAACGGGTTATAACAATTTGTTTTGTCATTATTTATTTTTTCAGTGCCGTATGTGCTCGGTTAAGTTTTAAATGATGTATAACCAGTATAGACAGAAGTATTCAAACTTAAAGGTGAGATGTTGGAAGTATTAATTAATAATCATGCTCTCAAGCTGAGAAATACTGCATGTCTTTTTAGTTAAAAGCACTAAATCAACTAAAACAGTACTAGCTTGTGGTAGATCCGAAGGATATGTTCGCTGATAATTTATACTCGATGTTGATTGATAACGAAAATATGTAGTATAACCAAACCTCGCTACACCTCTCCAATTCACCAGGTATAAAAATCAGCAATCATTAACTTACTAGGAATATTAACTCATGCTGTATAGCACATGCTGCATCGCATTAATTAATCCATCTACGTCATTATGGTCATGGAATAGGTGAGTTGAAATTCTTAATGCATGGGTATCGACCGTATCACTTTGTTGTATTTTAAAATCAGTGGTACGAATAATGAACCCAGTTTGTTCGCGTAACCTATCTCTAAACTCAGTTAACGTTACTAAGTCGTTAACATCCTCAAAAGGATTAAAGCTGGTGATTGCACTAGCAAGTTGATCAATATCTGGTGAGTAGATAGCGGCACTTGGAAACGCTGTTTTTAATTGTTGTTTACAATATTTACTCAAAGATAATACGCGTGTTTCAATTGTATCTCGGCCAATTTCATCCCACATTTTACATGCATCGGTTAACGCTTGTTTGGCTGGATAGTTGTCATTGCCTATGTATTGTAGTTGTAGCTGTGTGCCTAAGTAATCTGCATGGCCTAATGATGAATTGATAAACCATAACGGGTTTTCGCAATCAGACCAGTACTGATCTAATCGTGTTGCACCATCTCGTACAAATAAGATACCCGTTGCACCTGGACCACATTGCCACTTATGCCCAGAGCCTGCATAAAAATCACAATCAATGTCATGAAAATCTAGATCCAGCATACCGATGCTATGTGCACCATCAATAAGTGTTGGAATTTGATTTGGAATGGCTACTTCTTGGCAGATTCGTTTTGCGGGTAAACGGGTACCAGTTTTGTAAGTGATATGCGAAAAAGTGATTAATCGTACTCTGCCTGCATATTGATTGGCTGCCAGTGCAAATAAATCAACAAACTGTTGCTCTGTAATACTATTATCACCAGTATCAACAGGAATATCTAAATAAATAACTTCCACACCATAACGTGCAGCAAGTACATGTAGTGGCGAATGTGCAGCAACATGCTCATGATGTGTAGTTAAGATCACGTCACCAGCTTCAAAATGTAAACCATTAAGAATGCTGCACATACCGTCAGTGGTATTTCGACTAAGTATAATTTCATTGGCATTTGCACCAAAGCCTGGTGCAATACTTGTTGTCATTTCTGTCACGTAGGGCCATGCACCAAATTTATTTTGCATATCCCACGGGTTTTTCGCCACGCTCAAATTATTTTCTTGGTAATTTTCTAATACACTTTTAGGCATAGAGCCGGTTGTGCCGATATTCATATAAGTTGTTTTTTTATCTAAAACAAATTCTTTTTGTACTTTTTTCCAACGCTTTTTATGATGATGATTGGGCTCAAATTTAAATCCTTTTGCACTTGCTTGAGTAGGCAATAAGCTGGCTGTGATACCGGCAGCGGCTATGCCTGTTGTGACTTTTAAAAAATGTCTTCTAGCGGGAGAAATCTTTTTAGTTTCAATCATTTTATGTCCTTTTTAAATGAAAGAATAAGAATAGTAGAGATTTTCAAAAAGTGATTAAATTTTAAAGAACATTTTTTATGCTTTAATTTTAAAGCTGAACGATTCATCGAAGGAGAGGTAAATTGAAGTGTGGGATAAGTCGAGGAATGTTGAGCGTAAACATTTAAAAGTATGTTGAGTTGGATAATTAGTCTAGCTTTACGCTATATCAGAGATCATCACTTTAACCATATATCTTAAAAATAAAAAGTAAGATCTCCTTTTACAACTTAAGCGCGAATATCTTAATTCAACATTTTCTCATCATGCATTAAAAGGTTAAATGATCTGTAATATTTCATAATGTTGTTTTTTATCTGCAATGGTGATGGCAACTTCATCGTCTAACTGTTGATTAAATAATGCTCGGCCCATTGGAGATTGAGGAGTAATAACCAACACGGTATGTTGATCCCATTTTAATTTCATACCGCCTGCAACGGGGCATATCAATAAATATTTAGTTTGTTTTTGCTCATCGACCAGCACTATTAAAGCGCCTATTTCACCAATGGTTGACTTACTGGTGGGTAAATTAATGCAGGCATCGAGATCCGCCTGGCATTGTATAACTCGTTGTGATTGCCCCTGTGCTAAATAGGCAGCTTCTATCGCTAATGTATCATATCTACTCTCGGCAATATTTTCTTCACTGGTGGCGGCTTCATGTGCTTGCTTTGCTGCTAACTTGGCATTATTTAAAAGCTGTTGTAGATGCTTCATTAACTGTTGGTGTAATTGTACTTTATTCATATTATTTTGCTGCCAGACTGACTGTAGGTTTGCTGATAGGGCGCATTATTAGTAACTACTTGTATAGGATCAAGTTGCAATTGAAATAACTGCTTAATGACTTTGCGCAGCCCCGTATAATGTTTGATATAAACCTTCTTCAACTAATAAATCTTGATGTGTCCCAGATTGGCTGACTTGTCCTTCTTCTAATACAAAAATAGTATCGGCTTGCTTGACGGCGGATAATCTGTGCGCAACGATCAAGGTTGTTCGGTTCACCAGAAAATCACTTAAAGCACAGTGTAATGCTGCTTCTGTTTGTGTATCTAATGCCGAGGTTGCTTCATCTAAAATCACTAATTGAGGATCTGTTAATACCATTCTTGCAATAGCAACACGTTGCCGTTGTCCCCCTGATAAACGTAATCCTTGTCGTCCTAGTGGGGTATCGAGACCCTTTGTAAGCTGAGTTTTAAGGTCACTTAGTTGTGCGATATCTAAAGCCTGCCATAGTTGTTGATCACTATAAGTTAGACCTAATGATAAATTGTGACGCAGCGTATCGTTAAATAATACAGGTTGTTGTAATACCACTGATATATTATCGCGAATGATATCGAAACCAATGTCACTGCTATCTTCTCCATTGAATAGAATGTGGCCGTTATTAGGTTGATAAACACCAATTAATAGCTGAATAAGTGTAGATTTTCCGCTTCCGCTTGCACCCACTAAGGCAATTTTTTTACCTGCAGGAATAGTTAAACTTAGGTTATTTAATATTTGTTGTTCGTTGTCATATGCAAAGTCAACATTTTCAATGATCACTTCTGTTGCCTGTTTTTTAAGGAAAGGGTTTACTTTGCTGACCGGTCGTTGATCCTCTTCAATGAGCATTAAAGTATTGATTCGTTTCAAAGCTGCTGCGGCGCTGAACCAAGAAAACTGTATATTGAGCAACTCTTGAACGGGGGAGAGCATAAACCAGAGATAGCCAAATACCGCGAACATTTGTCCAATGGTTAAATCACTAAACAATACCATTAACATCGCGACAGCCCGAAATAACTCGAAACCTAATAAAAACAGTAAAAATGAGAAACGACTTGCCGCTTCACTTTGCCATGCATATTTATCTGCACTATAGCGAATATTGTTCGCTTGCTGTTTTAGTTGATGTAAAAAATCTTTTTCACGATTAGAGGCTCGTAATTGATAAATGCCATCAAGCGTTTCAATTAAACGGTTTTGAAATGCTTCAAAAGTTTGATTTTCAAGTTTTTTCAAATGTTTAACTTGTGCGCCTAATTTTCGAGAGCAATAAACTACCAGTGGATTTATCAATAAGATAAAAAGCCCTAAACGCCAATCAATCCATAATAAAATAATTGCAGTGCCAATAACGGTTAATAAGCTGACAATAAAGCGACTTAATGTGCTGCCTAGAAATTTATCAATGGTTTCAATATCTGTGATTAAATGTGAGTTAATGCCGCCACTACCACGTGTTTCATATTGGCGAATGCTAATTCTTCCTATCTTATCTAATAATTGCTGTCGAATTTCACAAGTAATAGTTTTAGAGACGAGTGTAAATTGGCGGCTTTGCAAAATATTCAATAACTGGCTAATGGTGCGCATTACAATAACTGCAAAAAAAATAGCCATGATATAGCTTGCAGGTTGTTGCCAATTTGTAGGTAAAAATTGGTTCATTAAGGCAACACCAGAGGCGGGTTGTTTTAATAATATTTCATCTACCATTAGCGGCATTAATAGGGGGATAGGCACACTAATTAAGGTCGCTAAAATAGCAATTATGTTTGCGATAATAAGACGTTTTTTATGTTGTTTAGCTTGTTTTATTAACCAAGGCCAATCTATTGTAGATGTTATATTCACATTGATAACCCTACTAGTTTATGAGCAGAAATGTTCGTTGCATTGATCGCTATATTAACCGCTTTATTCATCAATATACTGCTCAATATTCACTGTATCAATCTGTTTTGTATCTAAAAATTTATTCGCATATTGCAAATAAATACCGCTGCTTAAAAATAGTTTAAAAATATCCATATCAACATCTTGTTGCAATGCCATGTTATATAAAATATCAATGGCAACACTGAGGGGTTTGGCTTTTTTATAAGGTCTGTCGGTTGTTGTTAACGCTTCAAAAATATCGGCAATCACTAAAATACGTTCAGGAATTGATAAATCCTTGGCGCTTAGCTGACGAGGATAACCAGTTCCTTTTAGATTTTCTGAGTGTGTGGAGGCGTAACGAGGTACATTAGCAAGCTCAGGCGGAAAATGAAGGCTGTCTAATATTTTAATTGTGCTGGCTACGTTTTGATTGATTTTAAATCTATCTTCCACGGTCAACGTACCGCAGCTAATGGATAAATTATATAACTCACCTAAATTATAAAGGTGCTCAGGAACTTGCATTTTTATTGCAAACTTGGGGTCAAATTCAAGTTGATTATCTCGCTTGATAATATGTTCGCTTTTATCGCTTAATAATTTTTCTGTCACTGGTAATTTTTGTTTTTTACCGGTTAAGTTAAGCTCTTCAATCAAGGATAAACCTAATCTATCATCAAAATAGCGTAACCAGGTTTGCTTCGCAATTTTTTGTAAGCGTAAAGTATCTTGCGGCACCATAAAGGTATCGCCAATATTTGCTTTAGCGATAAACTCAAAATCTCGCATTAATTGCAGTTGCTGTTTTATTAATGCTTCTTTGAGTGGCTTATTTTGTTCAGGGTGCGCTCTGCTTTGTTGATAATAAGTGATCTCTGCATCGCGCCATAACACTTCAAAGCGCATCCGTATTTCATGAATTCGATTATAATTTGCTTCTAATTTAGTGCCTTTATTAATGATATGTTCAGGTGTGGTTATCTTACCTAAGTCATGTAACCAAGCCGCTAGATTGAATTCTTGCTGTTGATCTTCATTTTCAAATTTAAAGTCTGTAAAGGGTGCTAAGTTAGAGGCTTGTGCCGCTTTTGCGAGCATTAAACCAAGCTCAGGTACTCGATTGCAATGCCCCGCTGTATAAGGTGATTTTTCATCAATGGCTTGTGCAATGAGCTTAATAAAAGACTCCATCAATTGCTTCTGCTCAGTTTGATAAGTTTCAATAGAGAGGCTCATCTCAAGCAGTGACCGATCTAAATTTTGTATTTCACTGATGTTGCTGGTACTTGCTGTTAATTGTTTAAAGCGACGCATTTTCACTTTTTCAATATTTTGCTGTAACGCATTCAATGAATTAATAATTGATGAAGAAAATAGCCATAGAAAGGGTAACAATAATAGTAAGCACAGTAGGCTTAGCAACAGAATCATTATTAGTTGCTGTGTGTTCTCAGCCATTAATTGCTGTTTAGGGATAACTAATGCTAAATATTTATTCAGACCATTTATGCTGTTGATAGGAGTTATATAAACATAATAGGGTTGTTGATTCAAAGTGATCAGTATAAGTTGATTAAACTGCTGTTTTTGTTGTATTAACGGTATTAATGCAGGGTAGGGAGCTGTAGGTAATTGATGGCCATTACTAAATGCTTTATTAGCCTGATTTGATGCTATTAATTGACCCGATTGGGTAACAATATAAGTTTCATGGAATAAGCTATTGAGCTTGTTTTTACTACTTTTTTGATCTTTTTGTAAAGTTTCAGACAAGGTATTTAAAGTGATGTTTATACCTAATACTATATTAGTTTCAGGCACCTTTATCGAGTAGGTTTGGCCAAAAGTATTAGCGTATGGGAAGAAGTAAGGTTTTGATTTTTTTACCGAGTTCATGATTGCATCCTGAAACCAAGGCTGCAGTGTTAAATCATAAGTAGTTTCTTCCTGATATTGCTTACGTAAATTAAAGGAATGATCAAAGTAATAAAATGTTCGAATACGTTGCTCTTGCTGTCCATTAATTGAAATTAAAAGCCACCTGTCTGACGCCACACTTTGTGATGCAGGATCGTTGTATGTCGTATTTAAATCAACGAGCTGCTGCATATTGCCATTATCAAAACCAAAAGAGATACTATGGTAACCAGAGTTGTTGTGCATTAACTTGGTCAGTATCTGTAGTGCTTGTGGTGTGATTTTTTTATTCTCAGTTAAGTGAGTGAAATTGGCTAATAGCAAACTGTCGCTGATTGCCTTTGCATTCTGTTGTTCAATGTATTTGCTGATCCTATTCGCTTCTGTTCGATATAACAGTTCGGTCGATTTTTGTAGGGTCGATTGGCTAAAGTAATATTGCAAAGCAAGTGTAATAGAGATCGCCAGTACAAATATAAAGATGGATACTTTAATGACGAGGGTACGGATAGAGCGCATCGGTTTTTGCGAAGCTTTAGACATAATTCATCCTGATTGTTAATACATAAGTCCATATTGTTAGACTGTTGGTTTATTTTATATTTTTGCTCTGATGTGTATTAATATCTATTAGAAGTTATTTAGTCGCTTGTAATATCAAGATGTTAATTGATATTTTGAGGATTTTTAAGACGTTTTAATGTTGCAGAGATCGGTAAAATAATGACTTGAACCATTGCAATCGGATTAACTAACCTATTTTAATGGTTAGCAGTCAAATACAGTTTGTTAACAAGACTAACAGGCTTATTTTTATTTGCCCGCTAGTCTTGTTTTATAGTCACTTTATTTCATTGTGATTAACTATCGTTGATGCGTATTTTGCCATTCTTTTGCTTTGTTAATTAATGGCACAATACTCGAGCCTTGTACAAGAATTGAAAATAATACAACACCGTATGTGATCACCAAAATAATCTCACGCACATCAATTTGTTTCTCTGGTAAAACCCAAACGCCAGCTGGAATAGCCATCGCCATAGCTAATGCTAATCCGCCCCGTAAACCACCCCAGGTTAAAATAATCACTGAATATGGGTTGTAACTACGAAATTGATTAAAACCTACATAACATAAACGAACGCTTAAATAACGCGCTAATAATACTAACGGGATAGTAATAAGCATGATGATCCAATCTTCACCATGGAAGCTAAATTCCAACATGCTTAAGCCAATTAACAAGAATAATATGCCGTTTAAAAATTCATCGACGAGTTCCCAAAAGTGATCGAGTTGTGCTTTACTCTCTTTAGAGAAACCATTTTTTCTAGTCCAATTGCCAATCATGATGCCAGCGACAACCATGGCGAGTGGACCCGATACTCCGATCATTTGGCCAAATACATATCCAGCAGTAGGGACACCAATTGTTAACAATAATTCCATAGCATGGTCATTAGTGGCACTAATTAAATAATGAAATAGTAAGCCAAGCGCAAAACCATACACAATACCGCCAATCGCCTCATGTAAAAACATCATTGAAACACTTTCTATGGATATTGGCTGACCAGAAAATGCAATACTAAATAAAGTAACAAAAATAACTAAACCAAAGCCGTCATTAAATAAAGACTCACCTTCAATTTGAGTCGATATACGTTGCGGTGCATCGAGTTTCTTTACAATAGCTAATACGGCAATCGGGTCCGTAGGTGAAATCAGCGAACCAAACAGTAGACAGTAAATAAGGTCAAAAGGAATACCGATTAATTGGCAAATAAAGTACAGAGTAAAGCCAATAAAGAAAGTTGAAAACAACGTTGCCCCTAAAGCTAAAGCAGTAATCTCCCATTTCTGGTCTTTTAAGCTTTCCAATTTAATACCCAAGCCGCCCGCAAATAGTAAAAAACCTAATAACCCATTTAATAGAAAGTGCTCAAAATCTAATTTTGCAAGTTGTGTAATGGCGGTATCTTGTAATTGTGTAAACCCATTTTTACCTGCGACTACGATTAGTAAAGAAAAAAGTAATGAACCCGCAGTAATTGCAATGGTAGTTTGCCATTTTCCTAATTTACTATTGATAAATGCAATTAACATTGCTGCGGCAGCGAGGAAGCATAAGGTGGCGTAAACAGACATAAAAATAACCTAGGGTAGAAATAAAGGCATAAATATAATGCGAATCAGTAGCAAATACTATGCTTAGTTTGTTATTTTATATTTTCAATAAATATCAGCATTAGAACTACCTATTGCTTGGTGTTTTTCATGATAGAGAGCGATTAGATTTTACCTTAAAATTTGCTATTTTTTGGTCTTCCAATAACGACTTTCTCTCTGATGAATTGATCTTTTTAACTAAAATTTAATCTGAAAAATCAATGCTTGCTAGAAAGCTAGCGCGCTAATGGAAGCGAATTTAATCTCGCTGTGAGTATGAATGTGACCGCTATCAAGATTATTGTCCCCTAGGTTTAAGGGTGATGATGCGGTTAATTTAGTTTTGTGCGAGATCGACCATTGTAGTCGTAATAGATCCTCACTTTGATTTGCTTATTTAATACATTTTCAAAATGCGTTTTCAAGTTAAGAGACTGATCTATATGTATATAATTATTTTTTATGTATATGTTTGATTAACTGTTGATGTTTAAGTTCTTTTTATCACTACGATGCGCAGTATTATCTATTCCGCAAACAAGGACGTAGATAGTTTACAGGATGTAGACTCGATACGGATAGCAGGATACAACAGGATGTTGTAACACGGTGAATAAGGATTATTTATCGTATCAGGATGATGAAAGGAAACTTCAAGGATTGGAGTGAGATAAAACGGATGTTTATCGTTATGGAAAAGCAAGGACGACATTACAGGATGTAATAGGGACACCTTCCAGGGAAAGGGAGCTGTTAATAAACAGGATGTTTATTAAATAAGGATGTATCAAGGATGAAACCAGTAGGATACTGGATTGATAAACCGGATGTTTATCGTATATGGATATAAGCAAGGAAGAAACCAAAGGATTTGGGAAGTGGACGCCTAGTATGGCAGTAGTCAAAGGGATGTATTGCATGGAGCAATTTCTATCACGGATTTGATAGTGTGACTAAAATTAGGGCAGCTTAGGCTGCCCTTTCCTGTTTTTAGATCCTGTCAAATAAACCCTGTTAATCTTTATATATCAGTAATTTACAAGCGCTAAAAAGCCTCTTTTTCTTCTTGTTAACTTTAACCTTTCATCGTGATTAACTTTATACTCATTCCTATTTTTAGATGATCCATGCATTGTTTGCCGCCTCTATTAGCTATTTCCTGAATCATTTTTTCCATTGATTAATAGCCATTCTAAACGTACTCTAAGTCATTTTTGAGAGATCTTAATATGAGCACTTTTGCCGCGGTAGAAATTCCTTTTAATTTTCGAAATACTTGTTGGTTTTGCGGCGAGCCAAGTGATAAAAAAATTAAGTTTCCTAAGCATGATTATGAAATTAATATTTTAGACCATCAGCCTCTCAGTCTGCCAAGTTGTAAAGAGTGTGCAAACATTGTTAAACGTTCGGCTTTCCCTTCCATTTACAGCTATCGCGATGCAATAAAACAAGCGCTTACTAGCAAACACCAAAAAGTATTAAGTATTGGGTCGAATTGGACAAAAAAAGAGCTTGAAGAGTCTGAATTAGAGGGAAGTGCGTTCGAAGGCTTTAAACGCAGTGCATGGCCAATGTTTGAAATGATGCAAGCTCGTATTAATTACCAAGGTTGGCCGCTGATCATTAATAACACGCCATTAGAAGTGAATAGTGATAACGATAGTTTTGAGTTTGACGGAGTTATTTATGTTTCATTAGATGATGCAGTAAATCATGCCGTTAAAACATTCTTTCTAGATGAAACATTATTCACACGAGTACTTAGTGTGTTAGGAAAAAATAAATTCAGCCAAGCCATTCGCTTGTGTCGGCTGTACCCCAACTTAACCGCTAAAACGCGAGAAGATGTATTTTTGGAAATATTAGATAGTATCGGCATTTGAATATCTTATTGTTCATTCAACTTAAAAGGTAATGCGCACATGAGTGATAAAAAGAAACCTACTGAAGAAGAGCTACAACAATGGTTAGAGGCTGTGCATTTGAGTAGTTGTTGCAGTGACCCATTAACTAACGATGATATCGATGAAAAAGACAAAACTGAATCGAAAGCCTGTTCATTAGATAAAAAGAAAAATGACTGCCCGTGATGGTAAGCAAGTAGAAGAAATATTGTTAAGTGATTGCTTAATAAGTAATGACTTAGCAAGCAATTATTCATTAATTGATTATTTTAATAAAATAGATCTTTATTTAACTCAGTTTATGCAATATTGGCAATACAATTTTGTTTGTTTTGAGTGAATACCTCACCTTCAATGGCACTACAGAGCTCACTGAGTTGTTACAAAGTCTTGATGACGGCCAATTAGCTGCTTACCAAAAATAACTACTCTACTGTACTCGCACTCCTGAGTTATTGAATTTAGAAGCTAGTTTGTTTGAATTAAACAAGCTAAGCGATCATTTTGATGACGATATTCCATGTTGGTTTAAGCAAGGCATTAAAGGTAAAAATTGGACGCAGGTAGATTGCTTTCCTAACATTATAAAATGCTCATTACCGATTTTGGAGAGGTGTGCGGGAAAAGGTCATTTAGGGCTACTAATTCACCATAAAACAGGAGCAAAAGTAAGTTTTGTGACACCAAAATTACGCCACGTAATTTACTGATCCAAGCATCACGTAAATAACCCAATGCCGTTCAATAGCTGATCATGCTCGTCTAATTTTATTCATTAATAATACTAACATTCCACCCAATAGCCCCCAAATAACCGAACTTAAACCCCACAATGAAATAGGGGATGCGGTGATTAATAACGTAAAAGTGGCGGCTTCATTAATGTATTTGTGCTCGCTATTGATACTTTGTTGCAAGCTATGTGTGATGGTGCCAAATAAAGCGATGCCAGCTAAAGCAAGGATCAGTGAGTTCGGCAATAATGCAAACCACGCCATAATATAAGCTGCAAATAAGCCTAACACTATATAAAAAATACCAGCCCAGAAGCTTGCCCAATAGCGTTTTTGTGGATCTTGATTAACTTCTTCAACCATACATAGTGAAGCACTAATTGCTGCTAAGTTAAGCGCATAGCCACCAAAAGGAGCGGCAATGATATTAATTAATCCGCTAATAGACAAAATAGATTTGAGCGGAGGTCGATATCCAAAACTATGTAACATTGCAATGCCTGGTAAATTTTGAGCCGCCGTTGTAACAATAAATAATGGCAAACTAATAGCAACCACTACTGACCATGAAAAATCAGGTTGAATAAATTGCCATTCACTCCACTGCCATTCAATGGTTTTATTTTCAATAAGCTGCAATTGCCAGGCGAGAATAATGGCAACCAAGGTGACGATTAGCAGTGTCCACTGAGGTACAAAGCGCTTAGCTAATAGATAACTAAACAACATGGCAATAATCAAGTTCGGCTGTAAGTTGATTTGCTCAAAAACTGCAAAACCAAAAGACAGTAAAATACCGGCCAACATAGCGGAAGCTAGTTGTGAGGGTAACCATTTAAACAATTTATCTAAAGGAACCAATAACGGGAAAAGACAGAGCAAAACAGCACTAACGATAAAGCCTGCAATAGCTTGATTAAGTGTAAACCCTTGTACATTAGCAATTAACAAGGCCGCTCCAGGTGTCGACCAAGCAATTAAAATAGGAGCTCGGTAATGCCATGATAGGAGCATACTCAAGCTCCCCATACTGACACCAAGTGCTAAAAACCAGCTCGCGACTAAGTTAGCATCTCCCCCTAAATTAATCACCGATTGATATATCAATGCCACTGAGCTAGAAAACCCAACAATCACGGCCATTAAACCTGCACTCATCGCTGCAATTATTGTATTGATGGGTTGCCAAACTATTTTCATAATATACCCTGTGCGTTATAACGTATTAATCTTCAAGTTAACATTGACCGTTATAACGCACAAGGAAAATATGTCGAACATAATTAATAAAACAGTAGCTGCACAATTAAAAAAAATTCGTGCAGAAAAAGCGTGGAGCTTAGAAAAAACAAGCCAAGTCTGCGGAGTCTCTAAAGCGATGTTAGGACAAATTGAGCGAGGAGAATCTAGCCCAACAGTGGCTAAACTATGGAAGATCGCAACAGGGTTTTCTTTGCCATTATCTTACTTCTTGCAACAGGAAAGCTTAGTCGCTGTTAACCATGATATTGATGCACAAGACAGTTATGAGTATATCGGAAATGCTAAGCAATTAAATAAGCCTATTAATACATTGGTTGAAAACTTTACCCAAGATAAAAGTATTAGTATTAATACTGTATTTACTTATGATATGGATACTGGAATAGAAGTTTTTGAATTAACTTTTGCTGTCGGTCACCAACAACAATCTGCCCCACATCAGCTAGGTGTTATCGAACACATTATTGTGACAACCGGTACCATGCAGTATTTTGTGGATCAGAAATGGACAACATTGAAAGTCGGTGATAAAGCGAAGTTTTGTGCGGATAAAGTACATATATATCGTAATATTGGTGATATTCCGCTGCGTTTTCTTAATATTATTCATTATCCTAAGTGACTTAGTGTTAAATTTATAATCGGTGTTGACAGGTTTTTCAATATCAAAAATGGGTTGTCTATTTTGTAAAAAATCAGGAATTAATTGGCAATGAATATAGTAAAACAATTATTGATTATTTGTATCGGGCTAAGTATGTGCATCGTTGTGCAGGCTGACCAAGCGCAACGCGTGAGCCAAAAAGAAGCAACGCTAGCGTTACAGTTTTTAAAAGACGAGAATATTCATCTTATTAAAAAGTTCTGTAAACCCTGTGGTGACCAATTACCGCAGAACGTGTTGATCGACACAGTAGCAATACAGGATGCGCATTATAAAGGTTTATGGGAATTAGTGGTTAATGGCCAAGCCATTGATCTTGCTTATTATTATTTGCCAACACAAGACCGTTGGAAAAATTTTGCAAGGGTTGTCGATATTTATGTCGATGATATGCCAAAATATTTAGAAAGCAGTGAACAGCAGCTAAAAACTGAGGGTGCTGAAGGTTGGTACATTGATAAAGAGAGAAAGATAATCAGTAATAAAGAGCTAACAGTCGGTTCGCTTATGGCGTTGTTAGGTCGAGGGCAGCATAAGAAGCTCAGTGTCTTTTTTCAAGCTACGGATAAGCTAGCTTGCGAAGATGAATCGTTAAAAGATAATAAAAGTTTTCCGATGTACCTTAATGGGACCTTGGTAAAGTTCAAACAACAGTGTAACGGTGATGTATTAACTTTTTTTGCAGAGACTGAAGCGGGTAACGATTTTGTGCTAGAACAGTTTATCCAAGAGTCTGAAATAAAGTTAAGCCCTTATGCTACACAGGATGCTTTTGTTTTTACTAATAAAGGTTTCGAAAAGTTATATAAACGCGCGCTTTTAATCGCACGATAAAGATCAACAGACCCTAATACTCTATGAATTTGCAGAAGGTACAGAATGACAAAGGTTAGTATTTATTATTTAGAAATGAAGCAGGCGAAGCAGCTTAAACCCAAACAGCCAATTCCTGGACTAACCATTACCGAAGCAGAAATTAAGAATTATCGTGTTAACCGGTTTTTATATTCATTCGTGGGTGAGCAATGGCAATGGTTCGATAAGCTTAATGATACAGAACAAACTTGGAAAGCTTATGCTGAACGTGAGGAATTACGTACTTGGGTCGCTTATTATCAAGGTAGTATTGTTGGATATTTTGAGCTTGAAATAGGCGAACAGCAAGCAGTAGAGATTAAATATTTTGGGTTGGCACCTGAATTTATCGGCCAAGGTTTTGGTGGATATTTATTAACTTATGCTATTCAGCAGGCTTGGACAGTATGCCATGCAAAGCGTGTTTGGGTTCATACCTGTAGTTTAGATCATCCAAGTGCACTGGCTAATTATAAGGCAAGAGGATTAGCTTTATATCAACAAAAACAGGAGTAGGTGCCGTGATAGAAAGTCATTAATAGACTTTAATTTTTGATCGCTTCATTATGCCTATAAAAATTACTATAGTAGCTGAAATACACTGGTGGTAGGATGCCTACTTTTTAGAGGCGAACTATGCCAGCGGGTTTATGCTTTTTAATCGCTACCTTTTTATGGGGTAGCTCATTTGTAGCTTTGAAAGCGGCAATTGATATTTATCCACCTTCCTTTGTTATATTTTTGCGGATGTTAATTACTCTCCTCATTTGCTTTTGTTTAAAGCCTTGGATTAAACGCTTTAAGTATCAACAAGGTGACTGGAAGTGGTTATTAATGATGTCTTTAGCAGAACCTTGCTTATATTTTTTATTTGAAGGTTATGCCATGCAATATACCTCTGCCTCGCAAGCCGGTATTATCGTTTCATGCTTACCTTTAATGGTCGCTTTTTTTGCTTTTTTTCTGATCCAAGAAAAGCTCAGTAAGCAAATTATCATCGGATTTGGGTTGTGTATTACGGGCAGTATTTTATTGAGCCTCGTTTCGCCTAATACAGATCATGCCCCTAATCCTTTATTAGGTAATACCTTAGAATTTATTGCGATGGTGTGTGCTGCATTTTATGTTGTTAGCATGAAACACTTATTGAATCGATATTCAGCGTTGTCTTTAATCGCTTTACAAGGTTTATCTGGTACGCTGTTCTTCGCTCCGTTTTTATTATTCATAGAGTTGCCGGTAAAACATGATGTTAATGCGTTATTAAATATTCTTTATTTAGGCTCTGCAGTGACTTTAGGCGCCTATGGCATGTATAACTATGCATTGGCACGATCTTCGGTATTAACCGCTGCTGCTTATTCTAATTTAGTTCCTATTTTTGCATTGTTATTGTCTGCACTATTATTGAATGAAATATTAACTGTTTGGCAGTGGGCGAGTATTGCTGTTGTCTTTATTGGCATTCTAATCAGCAAACGCCATGCTTACGTATAACATGTTAACCTAACGTTATATGCTAGTGAGTAAATATTCTGTTCGCATGTAAATGGTAGTTGGTGTTTACATCTTTTTAAGGGATAGATTTCTATGAATTATCTGGCTCATCTGCATATCGCAGAGGTTACGAATACCAGTTTTAGTGGTAATTTCCTAGGAGATTTTGTCAAAGGAAATCCTGAAGGCTTGTTCCCTAAAGAGATTGTTGAGGGGATTAGATTGCATCGTTATGTTGATAGTTTTACAGACAAACATACCCAAGTACTTGCTGCCAAATTGTTATTTCCTCAATCATTGCGTCGATATGCCCCCATTGCATTAGATATGTTTTGGGACCATTTCCTGGCTCGATATTGGTCGACTTTCCATGCTTTATCTTTAGCTGAATTTTGCCAATTGGCAGAGCAAAATATTATTAAAGAAACAAATATTAAAGACGTATCGCTACCGGAACGGTTTTGCCGTGTTAATAATTGGGTTTGGCAAGATAAATGGCTTGAGTCGTATCAAAAAATTTCTAATATTGACTATGCCTTACAACGTATGGCAACACGCAGTGAACGAATGGCTCCTTTAGCTGAGACGGGAAAAATTTTAAATGAACATTACAACCAACTCAGTGATATTTTCTTTGAGTTATATGCACATGTTTTGCAAGCGAGTGATGAGTTTGTGGCTGATTATCGAAATTAACAGCGTTGAGGATCTTACAATAGAGCTTGGAATAAACACAAAAGGAGACTAAATAGTCTCCTTTTGTTCATTTATTAACTAATAAAGTTATTTTATTTTTCAGTAAATAAATGCTTAATATTTTGGAAGTCGCCTTTACCTTCAGTGATCTCTTCAATTGATAAACCCGATACTTCATGTGGAAAAACTAACCATTCTTCAGACTCATGAATATAATAATCCGGCACCATGTCAACGGCTTTATTTTTAGGCTTGTAATAAGGTGTTGCAATACGTACATCACGTGGCATGTTTAAACGCATCACCTCATTTAATTTTTCTGTCAATGCAACAACACTGCGGCCAGAGTCAAAAACATCATCAACGATTAATAAACCATCGTCAGCATTGGCATTTTCAATGATGTAATGTAAACCATGTACTTTAATGGTTTTGCTTTGCTTACCAATACCATAATAAGAAGAAGTACGTACTGCGATATGATCTGTTTCTACTTTTTTGTAGTCAAAGAATTCTTGAACTGCAATACCAATTGGGGCACCACCACGCCAAATACCAACAATAAACTGCGGGCGAAAGCCGCTATCGTATACTTGTGCAGCAAGACGAAATGAGTCTTCAAGTAATTGTTGTGCAGTGATAAAGACTTTGTCAGACATATCATTTTCCTCTGGAATTAATTTAGTCGCGCAGTTTAAACTAAAAAAGGCTTCCGTGCACAATTTGCTCAATAAAAATAATGATCGAAAGTAACTTTAAAGTAGATTCTAGGATTTAACGCGATACTTACAATAAATTATGCCATTTGGTGGAAGGTTGTTTATTGATCTTAGCTCAAGTAATGCCGATTGTACTGATATTTGATGCTCTACTAAGTCCGCTAAATAGCCGGTCCATCTTATTGGTTAAAATCTATCACTTGTACATGAAACTGATTTATTTTTCCTGTCCCATATTTGATTTCATCTTTAATGGAATTACTCTTAATCAGTAAAAAGTGCAGATAAATGAACGAGATTGAATAATTAACTATTTTCAGCGTAGCGTTTATCTGCAGTTGTATTTTTTATTCGTTAACTTGGTTAACACTGGTAATATCAGAAGCAAGATCTCTTAAATTATCGAGCGTGGTTTGAGCGATACTAGTGAGTGCTTCTTTTGTTAAAAATGCTTGGTGTCCGGTAAAAATAACATTATGGCAAGCAGACAGACGTCGGAATATATCATCGGTAATGATTTCACTAGAATGATCATTAAAGAATAAATGTTCTTCTTCTTCATATACATCTAAGCCTAAACCACCAATACGACCTGATTTTAAAGCTTCAATAGCATCATGGGCATTTAACAATCCACCGCGACTGGTATTGATAATCGTCACCCCATCTTTCATCAACGCAAAAGTATCTTTATTTAATAAATGTTTATTGTCACTGGTTAATGGGCAATGCAAGCTGATCACATCGCTATTTGAAAATAGAGTCTTTAGGTCAACGTACTCTGCACCTAATGCTGTTGCATGTTCTGATGGGTAAGGGTCTGAAGCTAATATACGACAACCAAAACCTTTAAAGATCGCCATGGTCGCGACCCCTATTTTACCCGTGCCGATAATACCGATTGTTTTACCATGTAAATTAAAGCCTACTAGCCCCTCTAAAGAGAAATTAGCATCACGCGTACGTTGGTAAGCTTTGTGTGTTCGGCGGTTAAGTGTCATTAATAAAGCGATAGCATGTTCTGCAACAGCTTCTGGAGAATATGCTGGAACACGTACAATCGTGAATCCTAGGGATTTAGCACAAAATAAATCGATGTTATTAAAACCTGCGCAGCGCATGGCAATATATTTAATACCTAATGCATGCAATTGCTTTAAAACCGGCTCACTCAAATCATCATTTACAAAAGCACAAATAGCATCAAATCCAGAAGCCAACGCGACGGTTTGCAAGTTGAGCTGAGTATCGAAAAAGTTGATGCTAATCGGAGCTGAAATTAATGGCTTAAAGTGTTGAATATCATAACTGCGAGAACTGAACATGGCGACTTTCATAAAGGTGGCTCCCTATTAAATACTATTGCTGGAATGGCGTTGTTGTTTTCTGCAACCAAGATAGCAATACATAATGTTTTATTGGTGAACTGAGTTCACAAAGAAATATTTGATCATCATCTCATTTTATCACTAAGCTTAAGTAATACCAATCGACCTAACAGCCTGATCATATAAAGAAAGGCTGTATCGATATTAATTAATGATGTTGCCGAGCTTATTAATTTCAATGAATTTAATTATTTGCTAATAAGTGCAATAAATTTAGCGTTATTATGGTCAACTAGGAGCATGGTAGTGAACCTTTTATGCTTAAGTCAGCCATAAACCAATATGTAATTTTGCTCGAAATTTTAACTTAATGAATCATTAGGTTGTGTTGTGTATTTTCTCGGAGTATTCATGCCCACTGTTAAACGTTATTTTTTGTTATTATTCTCTCTTTGTATTTTTTCCATTAATGCATTAGCACTGGCACCTGAAACAGGATGGATAAGTAATCTTAATCATCTTCCTGTCAAAGTTAATTTACAGCTCACTGGTCAAGCTCAACAAAATACAGCCAATGCATTGTTAAATGTAAATCTCGATGCAGATTGGAAAACCTATTGGCGATCACCTGGTGAAGGTGGCGTTGCACCTACTTTTGAGTGGGAAGCTGAATCGACTAATATAAAAGCATTCGACTGGTCTTGGCCTACTCCAAAACGCTATCCTGTACTAGGTGTTGAGACTGTGGGGTATAAAGATAAAATTCACTTTCCTCTGCATATTACTGTTAACGATCCCGAACAACCTAGTCGTTTAAAGGGGACGCTGACATTAGCTTCATGTACCACAATTTGTGTATTAACAGATTATAATATAGATCTGCGTTTTGATTTGGCTCAATTGAGCATCAATGAAGACATTGCTTTTGCTTATGCTCAGGCTGTAAGTAGTGTGCCTATCCTCGTAGACCAAAGTGCCATTGATACACAAAAAAATAATGCGAATATTACGCATATCACTAGTTCTTGGGATCAGTTCAATCAACAAGTGGTCGTACAGCTATCTCATCAAATAGGTTGGCAGCAACCCGATCTTTTCATTGATAGTAGCGACGCTGAACTAGACAATGTGTTTTTTTCTAAGCCTACTATCTCAGTGTCTGAGAAACAGGTTACTGCGACCTTTGCCGTAAGCAGTTGGGGAGGAGAAGTTGATTTAAGTAATGCCAATGTGAATATCACGGTGGTAGACGATAGTGTTGCTGTTGAAGTTGCTACCACATTAGGGAAGCAAATTATTTCAACTAATGAAGAGTCCATTGCATCGATTTTCTTGATTGCATTATTGGGTGGGTTAATTCTCAATATCATGCCCTGCGTATTACCGGTATTAGGTATGAAGTTAAGCTCCGTGCTAGGCGTCGAAGCCAGTCAACGAGGAAAAGTGCGTAAACAATTTTTAGCCTCTAGTGCGGGTATTATTAGCTCTTTTTGGCTGCTAGCTGCTTTCTTACTCGTTCTTAAGTTGTCAGGTGAAGCATTAGGTTGGGGTATTCAATTCCAAAGTCCTTACTTTATTATTTTTATGATTATCGTGACGGCCTTGTTTACTGCCAATATGCTAGGTTTATTTGAAATCCAACTACCTTCTTCGATGCAGACTTGGTTAGCGAAAAAAGGTGGAAACTCTTATCTTGGACACTATCTACAAGGTATGTTTGCTACCTTATTAGCGACTCCTTGTTCGGCCCCTTTCTTAGGGACTGCGGTAGCGTTTGCCTTAGGCGCGAGTGCTTGGCAGCTATTTGCAGTCTTTACCGCCTTAGGGATGGGGATGGCATTACCTTGGTTATTAATTGCTTTATTTCCTAGCATCGCATTATTAATGCCTAAACCAGGTAAATGGATGGGAACAGTTAAAAATGTGTTTGGTGTGTTAATTTTAGCCACTTGTTTATGGTTAGTGAGCCTACTAAGTAGCTTTATTAGCGTGTTTTATACTGTTTTAGTTGCATTGTTAGTATTGCTTTTATTGGCTGTCTTGATTATTAAAAAGCATGGTAAACGTATCTTTTTTATTATCTTCAGCATTTTTATGATGGTCGTTTCTGTTGTATTAATTGTTGGGAGCTTAACTGCTAAACATTGGGCCAATCCTTTACAGGATGAAATTAGTTGGGTGCCATTAGATGCACAAGTTATTCAACAGCAGGTTGATCAAGGTAACGTTATTTTTGTGGATGTCACCGCAAAATGGTGTGTCACTTGTAAAGCTAATAAAGTAGGGGTTTTATTACAAGATCCTGTGTATAGCGCATTACAAGAAAGGGGAGTGATCGCAATGAGTGGAGATTGGACTGTGCGATCGGACTCTGTCACTGCGTATTTACAATCATTTGGGCGCTATGGTGTACCTTTTAATATTGTTTATGGACCTGCCGCACCAAACGGTATTGAGTTATCGACCATTTTAAATAGCGAAGATGTCATTAATGCAATGCAACAAGCAAAAGGGCAGTAGGGTGACAGAGAAGAAGCTCAAAAGGACATGGTTGTCACGACTTAAAACCGTGACAATGTATGGGCTTTTTATACTCGCTGTGGGTTGGGGAGCTGACTTCTGGCGAGCTCAGTCAATTGTTTCAGGAAAAGCACCTGAGTTAGTTGCAATGAGTATCCAAGGAAAACAAGTCGACTTAATAGCGATGAGTCAAGACAAGCCAGTATTGGTTTATTTCTGGGCAACTTGGTGTAGTGTTTGTAGCACTGTTTCACCTTCAGTTGATTTTGTGAGTGGCAATATGCAAGTTGTTACCGTTGCATTAAACTCAGGCGACGATATGCGTATTCAGCAATACATGAGTGCAAAAGATTATGACTTTACTGTGCTTAATGACGCTACAGGATTAATTGGACGCGCATGGGGGATTAGTTTGACGCCAACCTTGATGGTGATAGATAAGGGGCAAATTACTTCTGTGACAACCGGGTTTACTAGCCCCTTTGGCATGTGGGCGAGAATGTTATTAAGTTAAGCCTTTCAAATTCAGCCTTTCTTAGATTCAAATAATAAAAAACTAACATTAATCAGTTATTAATTAATGTTAGTTTTAAGTTTTAAGTTTTAAGTTTTAAGTTTTAAGTTTTAATTTAACCGTTACTTCTTAATTTAACAGTTATTTATCAAGCGTAGGGCCGGCAGATAATAATACCTTACCTTCTTCCTTGTCCGTATAACGTGCAAAGTTATCAATGAATAGATGTGCTAGTTTTTCAGCTTTCTCATTCCATTCCGATGCATCGCTATAAGTATCTCTAGGGTCTAAAATATTGCTGTCTACATTAGGTAATGCAGTCGGTACTTCTAAGTTAAATAGTGGAATCGTTTTAGTTTCAGCATGTTCAATTGATCCATCTAGAATCGCATCAATAATCCCGCGTGTATCTTTAATTGAAATACGTTTACCAGAACCATTCCAACCCGTATTTACTAAGTACGCTTCTGCACCACATGCTTCCATTCGTTTTACTAATTGTTGTGCGTATTGAGTTGGATGTAAGCTCAAGAATGCTGCGCCAAAACAAGCAGAAAATGTAGGAGTCGGCTCTGTGATACCACGTTCAGTACCAGCTAACTTGGCAGTGAAACCAGATAAGAAGTGATATTGAGTTTGTGCTTTAGTCAATTTAGAAACCGGTGGTAAAACCCCAAATGCATCTGCTGATAAAAAGATTACTTTTTGCGCGTGTCCACCTTTAGAAATTGGTTTTACTATGTTTACGATATGATCTATCGGATATGAAACACGTCCATTTTCAGTTTTACTTGCATCGTCATAATCAACTTCACCTTGCTCATTAATCATCACATTTTCTAGTAAAGCATTACGTCGAATTGCACCATAAATATCAGGTTCAGCTTCGGCACTTAATCGAATAGTTTTCGCGTAACAACCACCTTCAAAATTAAATACACCATCATCATCCCAGCCATGCTCATCATCACCGATTAATGCACGTTTAGGATCTGTTGAAAGTGTTGTTTTCCCTGTTCCTGACAAACCAAAGAAAATTGCCGTATCGCCAGCTTTGCCTATATTTGCAGAGCAATGCATTGACGCCATACCATTCAGCGGTAATAAATAGTTCATCACAGAGAACAAACCTTTTTTCATCTCTCCGCCATACCAAGTGCCACCAATTACTTGTATTTTTTCTGTTAGATTAAAGGCAACAAAGTTTTCTGAGTTGAGGCCATTTTTTTCCCAATCGGGATTAGTTGTTTTAGAGCCGTTCATTACAACAAAATCGGGTTCAAAATCAATTAGTTCTTCAGCAGTTGGGCGAATAAACATGTTCGTTACAAAGTGTGCCTGCCATGCAACTTCCATTATAAAACGTACTTTTAAACGAGAGTTGGCATTAGCACCACAATAGGCATCAACAACGAACAAGCGCTTACTAGAGAGTTGTTTTGATACAAGGCCTTTTAGGTGTGCCCAAGTATCTTGATCAATTGCTTTGTTGTCATTTTTACCCTGATCACTCCACCAAACGGTATCGCGAGTTGTATCATCTTTTACTATATATTTATCTTTCGGTGAACGACCAGTAAAGATGCCTGTATCAACTGCAACAGTGCCATTATTAGTAATCGTACCTTTTTCATAACCACTTAATGAGTCTGCAGTTTCTTCTGTAAACAAGGTTTCATAACTAGGGTTATAAAGAACTTCTGAAACATCGGTAATACCGTACTGTTGTAACTGTTTGGTCGATAGTGCTATTTGGGTCATAGTTAGCTCCATTATGACGTGTAATTTTATTGTAAAAGAAATGAAAACAAGAGTGTGTAGGGTAGGGGAATTGAAGTTATTTTTGTGGGAGCAGGCTCAAATAATCGATTAAAAAAAAGCCACAATAAAAATTATTATGGCTACTTCGTGATGTGACAACAATAGTTGATCAAATTAGTGTTTTTGATCCGTAGAAGTGAATAAAATCTGTAGATCTTTTTCCTTAAATGAATAAGTGGTTGCGCAATATTCACAACGCATATCAATACTCTCTTGTTCTTCTAAAATTTCTTTTATTTCAGATTCTTGAAGAGATGCTAAAGACGATAAACAGCGTTCTTGAGAGCAGCCACACTTAAAGCTAATGGGTTGTAGCTCAAATAAACGTACTTGTTCTTGATGATACAAACGGAATAATAGTTCTTCATTACTTAAGGTAAAAATTTCTTCTGCTTTAATGGTGCCGGCTAATGCACAAACATGCGCAAAATCTTCTTCATGCGTATCGCTGTGTGCAGGTAACGTTTGTACTAATAATCCCGCTGCTTGTGCTGGTGTTGCTTGACTATCGGCAAATAAACTAATTTTAGTCGCTAATTGCTCTGACTGTACAAAATAATCTTCTAAACACGCCGCTAAACTATCTTTTTCTAATGCCACTATACCTTGATATCGTTCACCGTTCTCTGGTGTGATAGTTATCATCAGGTTGCCTTTTCCAATTAACTGTAAAAAAGATAAACCAGTGGTATCGCCTTGATAACGCGCCGTACCACGCACTTCTAAATCTTGATTTGCATTAATGACAGCCATGCTCAGTGGACCATCACCCTGTATTTGAACGGTGATTTTTCCCTCAAATTTTAACGTTGCCGTTAATAAACTGGTGGCAATTAACAATTCACCGATGGTATTAGCTATTTCAACGGGATAGTCATGGTTATTGATGCATTGTTGAAAAGCTGTGTGTGCTTGTGCAATTTCGCCGCGAATTTCAAAATCATCAAATAGGAAGCGTTGTAGTTGGTCTGTCATAGTTTCTCTCAATATTTATTCTGCAACGATTAATCAAAATTCGCTGTGTTACGTTGTGTTTTTGCGTGTATTAATTCACGGCGTTCTTTTTTATTGGGCTTACGGTCTGGATGTGGTGCATTTTGTAAACTGAGTTTACGTAAAACTTGGTATTGTTCTCGCTTAGCGATACTTTTTTCTGTTTCTTTATAAAGCGTTTGCGCAATTGGCGCACCGCGACGCTGTTCTGAAAGGGCTTCAATGCAGACTTCAAATAAAAGCTCACCCTGTCGAATTGACAATAATGCCCCTAACTCTACATTTTTGCTCGCTTTACAGCGTTGGCCGTTATAATGGACTTTACCACCTTGCACCATTTCACGAGCTAAGCTGCGGGTTTTATAGAATCTCGCAGCCCACAACCATTTGTCTAATCGTACCGTTGTTTCTTTCATATTTTTCACTCAAAAGCGGATTTTAGTTTAGCAAAAATCAACTTTGTTATTAAGTTAAAAGAAAATAATGAATTATTAAGGTAATTAAATTGGGGCAAAATTTGATAAATCAAGGCATAGTTGTGTGATAATGCTATATTCAAAGGGCTATTCTATCGCCAACTAAAGCATAAAGTTCCAGGATAGATCTCATTATTTGAGCTTACCTAGTTATGTTGATTTATAAAGATTGGCGTTGGCATTAGTATGGTAAATAAGAATGGTTAATATTCAGTGTAAATAAATAGGATGTAAAGAGTGGCGATAATATCCCTACTACCGAAAATAATATTGGCAGTTATCTGTGCTTTAATCGCCTATCAGATAGCGTTATTTACTTGGGCTGTTTATCCCATAAAAGACAGCACATATGAGTGGACTCCTCCTTCCATTGACCCAAAGACAAAAGCGGTAGCATTAAACTCTCAAAAAATTCAGCAGCAGCATTTATTCGGAGAATTTCAAGGGCAACGTAAGCAGCCTGTCCAATCTACTCAAACAGATGCGCCTAAAACGCGCTTAAAACTGACTTTAGTAGGCATTGTTGCGGCTTCAGATCCTGAGCTTTCAAGTGTTATCATTGAATATAAAAATGTCCAGGATAGTTATTTTATTGATTCTGAGATTGAAGGGACTGATGCAAGTGTGAGCCAAATATATAGTGATCGAATTATTATTTCGGTAGGTGGTGAGGAACAAACGTTAATATTAGATGGTCTAGAACAAGCCAATAAAAGAATGGCCAGAATTGAAAATGGTCAAATATCTGCAAAAGGTCAAACTAGATCAAGTAAAAGAACTGAAATTGCACTTGATAGGAAGGCATTGTTGAAAAACCCTAGCAAGCTGCTCGATTATATTAGGATCTCCCCCGTTAGAGAAGGCAATCAGATCCAAGGGTATCGTGTGAGCCCTGGTAAAGATCCTAGTTTATTTGAAGAAGCAGGATTACAAGAAGGTGATTTAGCAGTAGAACTAAACGGTATTGATTTAACCGATATCAGCCAAGCGATGGGGCTAATGAAAGAATTCCCCACCATGACAGAAATGAGCTTAACCGTTGACCGCGATGGTGAGTTAAACGAGTTATTTTTTAGTATTCCGTAGTATAAAAATAAGTTTAAGCTGCTGAAACAAGTAAACAATGAGGTTGTTGTAATGATTTTAGGGATAAAGAAAAAATTGGTTGGATTGATCGGAGCCAGTATTTTTGTTTTGTTTTCACAGGCCACTTTGGTACAAGCTGCTGAATATTCAGCGAGCTTTAAAAATGCGGATCTGAATGAGTTCATTAATATTGTCGGTAAGAACCTACAAAAAACGATTATTCTAGACCCAGCTGTGCGTGGAAAAATCAATGTTCGCAGCTATGACTTACTAAATGAACAACAATATTATCAATTCTTTTTAAATGTTTTGGAAGTATACGGATTTGCTGTTGTTGAAATGGATAATGGGGTCCTTAAAGTCATTAAAGCAAAAGATGCTAAAGTAGCCGCAATTCCAGTCGTGGATGATGGAAGTCGCTTTAAAGGTGATGAAATGGTCACTCGAGTGGTGCCTGTTATTAATGTCTCGGTGCGTGAACTTGCGCCGCTATTACGTCAGTTAAACGATAGTGCGGGTGGTGGTAACGTGGTTCATTATGATCCTTCTAACGTTATTATGATCACTGGCCGTGCTTCGGTGGTTAATCGTTTAGTGAAAATTATCCAGCGCGTTGATAAAGCCGGTGACCAAGAAGTTGATATCGTTAAACTAGAGTATGCAAGTGCGCTAGAAATGGTCAATATGATCAATTCTATTCAGCAAACACCAAAAACCTCAAAAAATAGTACGAGTAGTGTACTTAAACCACGTTTAGTTGCTGATGAGCGTACTAATTCAGTGATTGTTAGTGGTGAACCTAAAACACGTGCCCGTGTTATTAAATTAGTGAGGTCACTCGATAACGAATTAAAGAATAATGGTAATACCCGTGTATTTTACCTTAAATATGCCAATGCAAAAGAAGTCGTCGATGTGTTAACAGGAGTTAGTAAAGGCATTGAAGATGCGTCTGGTGGTCAGTCTGGCTCCTCTAAAAACATGTCTTCTTTAAATATTCAAGCGCATGAAGGGACGAATGCCATTGTGATTTCAGCGCAGCCAGCCTTGATGTCATCATTGAGTAGTATTATTCGTCAGCTAGATATTCGTCGAGCACAAGTATTAGTAGAAGCAATTGTGGTAGAGGTATCGGAAGGGAATGGTATCAACTTAAGTGTGCAATGGGCTTCTACGGCAGGTGCTGGAACGCAGTTTAATGATAATGGCATAACCGCGAGCGAGCTTGCAACTGGCGTTTATGCGATTAACAATGATGAAGACGATTATGAAGACCTCGCTTCATCGCTAGCATCAATTGCTGGTGGTGTGGCTGGTTATGTGGGTAGTGATTGGGGAGTAATATTACAGGCACTAAGTACGACAACAGGGTCTAATATTCTTGCTACACCTAGTTTGACTACGCTTGATAATCAAGAAGCTAGCTTTATTGTGGGTGATGAAGTGCCTGTATTGACAGGCTCTACATCTAGTTCATCGAATGATAATCCTTTTCAAACCATTGAGCGTAGAGAAGTCGGTATAAAACTGAAGGTCACTCCGCAAATTAATGAAGGTGACTCAGTGCAAATGGTGATTGAGCAAGAAGTCTCAAACATTAAAGGAAAAACCTCGGTAGATGTTATTTTTGCTACTCGTGCAGTAAAAACTACTGTGTTAGCTAAGTCAGGTGAGACCATTGTTATTGGTGGATTAATTGATGAAACAGTGAATGAAACTGTTGATAAAGTGCCGTTATTAGGTGATATCCCTTATTTAGGGCAGCTTTTTCGATCGACTAAAAGTAGTACTGAAAAACGTAATTTAATGATTTTCTTACGTGCAACCATTATTAGAGATGATCAAACTATGATGGAATTGAGCCAACGTAAATACGGTTTAATTCGTCAAATACAATTAGGTCAAACTGAAGATGGCATTGAATTGATGCCAAATAGTAATGTGCCAGTATTACCTGAATGGGGACAACCTGTTGAAATAGACCCTAACATGTTCCGTAAAAATCAAGAATATAATAAAGCGAAGCAAGAGGCGGCACAAAACAAAGAAGAGACAGGTCAAGTGAATGAGTAATTTAAGCGATATCGACGCGATTGACGAGGCTGAAGTAGTCGAGTTTACTCCTTCAGGACAGTTGCCTTTTGCTTTTTCCAAAAAGCATGAATTAGTCATGCAGCACAATGGACAACAGAGTGAGTTGTGCTTTAAAAAAACGCCGAATGTTGAGCTATTGATAGAAGTACGCCGTGTTATTGGTCAGGCTTTTACGATTAAACAAGTAGAGAGTGATGAGTTTGATAAGTTAGTGGCTCGCGCTTACCAATCATCTTCCTTAGAAACGCAACAATTGATGGAAGATTTAGGCGCTGACGATTTCTTTACTTTGGCCGAAGAGCTGCCAGCTAACGATGATTTATTAGAAGCTGAAGATGATGCTCCGATTATTAAATTAATTAATGCGATGTTAGGTGAGGCGATTAAAGAAGAAGCGTCTGATATTCATATTGAAACCTTTGAACAAACATTAATTATTCGTTTCCGTATTGATGGTGTATTAAGAGAAATATTAAAACCACATCGTAAATTAGCAGCACTGTTAGTGTCACGTATTAAAGTGATGGCAAAACTGGATATCGCTGAAAAGCGCATTCCACAGGATGGTCGTATTTCATTACGTATTGGCGGTCGCGCAGTAGATGTACGTGTATCAACTATGCCTGCAAGTCATGGAGAGCGTGTTGTACTACGTTTATTAGATAAAAATGCAGTTAAGCTAGAGCTTTCTACATTAGGCATGACCAAAGAAAATCACGTATTATTACAAAATCTTATCCATAAACCACATGGTATCGTATTAGTGACCGGGCCCACTGGCTCGGGTAAAAGTACTACGCTTTATGCTAGCCTATTGGAGATCAATTCTAGAGATAGAAATATCCTCACAGTCGAAGATCCTATTGAGTATGCCATCGATGGTATTGGTCAAACTCAAGTAAATACCAAGGTTGATATGACATTTGCTCGTGGTTTACGTGCTATTTTACGTCAAGATCCTGATGTTGTGATGATTGGTGAAATTCGAGACCTTGAAACTGCTGAAATCGCAGTACAAGCGAGTTTAACTGGGCATTTAGTATTATCTACATTACACACCAATTCTGCAGTAGGTGCGGTGACCCGTTTACGTGATATGGGCGTTGAACCCTTTCTTTTATCTTCTAGTATTTTAGGTGTACTAGCGCAGCGGTTAGTGCGCCGTTTATGCCCACAATGTAAAGCTCCGCATTCAGCAAGTCCTTCAGAAAAAGAAATATTAGGTATTACTGAGCTTGAAGAGGCCACTATTTATCGCCCTGATGGTTGTCGTCAATGTAACCATACTGGATATCGAGGGCGTACCGGGATCCATGAACTGTTAGTCGTTAATGAGGTGGTGCGTGAATTAATTCATACCGGGGCTGGTGAGCAAGCTGTGGAACGAGAAATTCGTAAAACCTCTGCGAGCATTCGAGATGACGGAATTAAGAAAGTATTACAAGGTCAAACGACGTTAGAAGAAATTTTACGTGTGACAAGAGAGGATTAGTGTGGCTACTTTTTCCTATAAAGCGTTAGACGCAAAAGGCAAACAAACTCAAGGAACACAAGAGGCAGACTCTGCTCGAATGTTGCGTCAACAATTGCGTAATGTAGGCTTGATGCCCTTAGAAGTTGAAGCAATAGCCTCAAAACGTAAAAGGGTTGGTAAGGCTTTTATTCAAAGTAAAATAAAAACTGCTGATTTAGCTTTGATCACTCGTCAGCTATCTACCTTAGTTGCTTCTTCCATTCCCCTTGAAGAGTCATTGCAAGCAGTAGCGGAGCAATGTGATAAGCCTAAAATTAAAAGCATGCTAGCGTCGGTACGTGGTGGAGTAATTGAAGGTCATACACTCGCAGATAGTATGCGCAATTACCCTATGATTTTTGATGATCTATTTTGCGCGATGGTCGCGGCGGGAGAAAAATCAGGACATCTAGAAAAAGTACTAGATAGGCTCGCTGATTACGCCGAACAACGACAAGAAATGAAAAGTAAGATGATGCAAGCGCTGATTTATCCGCTCGTATTAACCTTAGTGGCTATCTCTGTTGTTGCTATTCTATTAACGTCAGTAGTACCGCAAGTGGTTGGACAATTTCAGCATATGGGAGCAGATTTACCTGGGTCGACACTTTTTTTGATTGCGGCTAGTGATGCAGTAAGCGCCTATGGTTTGTACTTTGTAGGCTTCTGTATTATTGCTTTGTTGTTGTTTAAACATCATTTGCGAAAAGCGAATAACCAATTACGCTTCGACCGGTTTTTATTACGTATTCCGGTTGCAGGGAAAGTCGCAAATGAATTAAATACAGCACGATTTGCACGTACATTAAGTATTTTAAATAGCAGTGCTGTGCCATTGTTAGAGGCAATGGGTATTGCCGGTGATGTATTAAGCAATCAATATATTCGCTTAAAAGTGAAGGAAGCCGCTGAACGTGTTCGTGAAGGAACAAGTTTGGGGAGAGCATTAGATAGTACTAAGTTGTTTCCTCCGATGATGTTACACATGATCGCCAGTGGAGAAAGAAGTGGTGAATTAGGTAATATGTTGGAACGATCTGCCGATAATCAAGACAAACAGTTTTCGGCACAAGTAACATTAGCACTAGGGGTATTTGAACCTGCGCTCGTTATCTCAATGGCGGGAGTGGTTTTGTTTATTGTTACAGCCATTTTACAGCCAATTTTGGCTCTTAATAATATGGTTTCAGGATAACTGAACTATACAATTTATATAATAAAAAAAGGTGAAAGCGTGAAAGATTTAAAACCAAAAATGAAACAAAAAGGTTTTACATTATTAGAAATCATGGTGGTTATCGTTATTTTAGGTGTATTAGCAGCAATGGTTGTACCTAACTTAATCGGTAATAAAGATAAAGCAGATGTACAAAAAGTTAAATCAGACATTATTGCCTTAGAAAATGCATTAGATATGTATAAATTAGATAACAGTGTTTATCCGACAACCGATCAAGGTTTAGAAGCATTAGTTTCAGAGCCAAGCGCATCTCCTGCACCACGTAATTATCGTGAAGATGGTTACATCAAGCGACTTCCTCAAGATCCGTGGGGTAATGATTACATTCTAAATAGTCCAGGTGAGAAAGGTAAAATCGATGTACTTTCAGTCGGTTTGGATGGTGAAGAAGGAACTGATGATGATATCGGTACATGGAACCTCAATGATAAATAATGCATAAATGTATTTGTGGCCATTCCAATGCATAATGTGAAAGGTTTCACTTTATTAGAAGTCATGCTGGTATTAGTGTTAATGGGCATGATTTCTGTTGGCGTGGTCATGACATTAACCAGCTCAGGTAACACTGCGCAAAGCAGCCAATGGCATGCGCAACGTTTTAGTACTTTATTACAGCTAGCACAGGATCAGGCATTAATTTTAAATACTGAATTTGGTATTGAGTTTAATGAGCAAGGTTACACTTTTGCTTTTTATAACTTTAGTAAAAGACAATGGCAACCTTTAGTAAACTCGCAGATCAATGGTTACATAACATTCCCAGACAATATTAGTGTCGAATATAATCTAGTGGGCAACGTTTGGGGGGAGTTAGAACAAGCACAGAAAAAAGCGGACTCTGACACTTTTGTAGAGCAATCATATCTAGTTAACATTGACGGTCAAACAAGACAGTCATCTATTAACCCACATGTTTTTATTATGTCTAGTGGTGAAGTGACACCTTTCAGCTATCAATTTTCTAGTGCAGAGAATGTATCGCGTAAAATAACCGTTAAAGTGGGTATGAGCGGTCAAGTTGAATTAACTAATGAGTGATTTATGAGCAAATTGTTCACTTATCAAGGTATTAAAAAACATCAAGGCATGACGCTATTAGAAGTGATGCTAGCGTTAGTGATTTTAGCCTCTGCTGGTATTGCGGTAATGCAAGCCGCATCACAATCATTAAGTAATCAAAGTTATTTACAGCAAAAAACATTCGCAATGTGGGTAGCAAGCAACCGCCTTGCAGAGCTTAAATTACAACAGCAGTGGCCTGAATTACACTGGCGTCGAGAGGAAGTGGAGTTTGCGAATACTAAGTGGTATCTGCGCTTTCAAGGTGTAGCAACAGGTAATACGGATTTCAGGGCATTAGATGTTGAAGTGAGTGACCAAAAAGATGGGCAAGCGCTTGGGTATATAAGGACTTACATTGCCAAACCATAAGTACCATCAGCAGGTTAAACAAAATGGTTTTACCTTAATTGAAATTTTGATTGCCATTGCTATTTTTGCAACATTAAGCCTCGCTGCTTACCAGATATTGCAAGGTGTTTTACGCAGTGGAGAAATCAGCCGTGAGCATGATAAGCACTTAGTTGAAATTCAGCGTGGTATGTTATTAATTGAACGTGATTTTGTACAAATGGTGGCACGCATTTCACGAACAGGTAATGCCGAAGATGAAAAATTACAAGTATTGTATGTGGGAAAAAAAGTATTGGATTCAGATTCTGAAGGCATAGAGTTTAATCGCTTAGGTTGGACTAACCCACTTAATTTATTGCCTCGTTCAACTATTTTACGAGTAGGTTATCGCGTTAAGAATAATCAATTACAGCGTTTGTATTATTTACACCCAGATATTGTCGCGGGAGAGAAACCGGAACAACAAGTAATATTAAACGATGTTAATAGTTTAAGTTTTAGATTTTGGGATGATGATTGGATAGATACTTGGAATGCAGATAAAACAATACCTAAAGGTATTGAAATGACGATTAACAGCCAACATTACGGTGAATTAAAGCGAGTTTTTATATTGCCTGATAGTACGGTAGAAGATTAATGGTGAAACATCATAAGCAACGAGGTATTGCATTAATCACTATTTTAATGATTTTAGCCATCATGGTGACCATTGCTGCCACTATGACAGGGCGAATGACCTCTAGCTTATTGCGCACAGAAGGACTTTCGTATTCAGAAAAAGTATATTGGTACGGGCAAGCGACCGTGGATTTTAGTCGCATGGTATTAGAAGATGATTTTGCCGATAGCGAAGTGATTAGTCTAGATCAAATATGGGCCACGCCAGATATCGTTTTTCCTGTCGACGAAGGATCGATTACCGGCAACATGGTAGATTACCGTCGCTGTTTTAATATTAATGCCATTGCCCAAGCTGACCAAGATGATACTCGTGCTTTACCTATTAGCCAATTTCAAATATTACTGATTTCGCTAGGTGTTGAAGAGTATGCTGCTGAAATAATTGCAGAGTCTACGCGGGATTGGCTGGATAACAATGATACTGTCGATGTTTCACAGGGTGCAGAAGATAGATATTACGAGTCAGTGGGAGTACCACATTTAACCGCTAACCATTTGATGGTTGATGTTTCAGAGTTAAGAGCAATACAAGGGGTTACTGATCAGATTTATGAACGCATAAAACCTTTTTTATGTGCTCTACCTGCATCAAATCAGTTGATTAATGTGAATACGGTTAATAAAAAACAACCACAAATACTATTTGCTTTATTTCCACCTGAATTGCTTATTACAATAGAGGATATTCAATCTATATTAGACGATAGACCAATTAGTGGTTGGGCATCTGTTGATGAATTTTTAGCATCAGAATTAATTGCCGATAAGTTAATACCTGATGTGATCAGTTCACAGTTAAGTGTCACGAGTGATTTTTTTCAATTATTTGGTTTAGCAGAGTTTGATCAGCGAGTAATGGTTTTCAAGCTATTATTTAAAGTAGAGAATAAAAAAGCGACGACTATTCGTTTCCAATATGCAGGAGTTGAAGAGGTGGTTGGCATGGAGATGTTCAAGTGAGTGAACAATTAATTATCCGCTTAGCAAGTGAAGCACACCAAACTATCCATTGGTTAGTTTGGTCTGAAAGTGAAAAAGAGATCATTGCGTCGGGTGATTTAGATAATGCACAGGCATTGAAATTGTTAGCGGAAAAAGCACAGTCTCGTAAAGTTATTTGCTTAGTGCCAGGCGTCGATGTCACATTAAAATCAGTAGTGATTAAAGGGACCTATACACGTCAAATGCAACAAGCTCTGCCTTATATGTTGGAAGATGACTTGGCTAGTGATGTTGATAAGTTACACTTTTCAGTTTTAGCTAAAAAAACAGACTTAGTTGAAATTGCCATTTGTTTTAAAAGTAAATTAACAATGTGGTTGGGTTGGTTAGCTGATGCCGATATTTTTTGTCAACGTTTGATTCCAGAGGCATTAACACTGCCCCTACCTACGGAGCAACAATGGCAAGCATTACAACTTGATAACCAATGGTTAATACGTACCGATGAATATCAAGCTTGGTGTTGTGAAAGTGATATGTTAAATAACATTTTGCAATTACATTTATTAGATAAACCAGAACAGCAAATTGAAAGTTATAGTGCCATTCCCCATGATTGTATAGGCCAGTGGCAGCAAAAAGCAGTTGTATTGCCGATGCAATTGTTAGCAGAGGGGTGTCTTAATAATTCTATTAATCTGTTAACTGGTGAGTTTAAAGTTAAAAAAGAAAGTAATTTTCAATTCGCTAAGTGGAAGCTACCTGCAATTGCCGCTGCTATCTTGTTTATTGTGGTATTAATTAATGCTGTTATCACCACAAAACAAGCAGCTCGAGAAACCTTATTAGTAAAACATCAAGTAGAAACTCTCTACCAAAAAGCTTTTCCTAATCAATCACCTTTACGATACAGCCGAATTAAGAAAAAATTGAAAAGTTTGTTGGCTGAATCATCGATTGGTACACAGGCAGATGGTTTGTTACCGATGTTAAATGATTTGCTTCCAGTTTTTCAAGCGGTACCGAGCTTACAAATTTCAACGTTAAAATTTAATCGTGCAAACCAACAAATAAGTTTAGCGGTTAGTGCCGATAGCTTTCAGGCCTTTGAATTACTCGCCAAAAAAGTTCCTACTAAATATACGCTTGGCCAAGGGGCATTGAGTAATAATAAAAACCGTGTCAGCGGTGTATTAACGGTGAGGGTTAACTAATGTTTGAACAAATCAAAGAGTGGTGGGATAACATTTCAGAAAGAGAGCAACAGCTGACCTTTATTTCGCTGGTGGTTATATTCATTGCGATTATTTATTTTCTTATTTGGCAACCTATTGCGACTAATTTAGCAGAGAGTCAGCAAAAACTACAAAGTAGCCAACAAACATTACATTGGGTAGAAAGTAATGCTAATAAACTCGTTGCTGCGGGTGTTGGAAATAATAAGACAACGGCGAGAAAACAAAATTTATCACAGTTGATTAGTAGTACTGCAAAGCGTAATAAAATTGTTATTTCTCGTATTCAAAACCGTAATGGCAGCGTTGATATTTGGATTAATCAAGTTGAATTCAACCAATTCTTAAAATGGATCACTGCATTACAAAATCAATACCAAGTACAAGTTAATAGTGCTGATTTAAATCAGGATAAAATACAAGGTATGGTTAAGATTAACCGTTTGTCATTAAGTTATTAGCATTGTAAAAGGGTTCAAATGAAAGTCAAAATAGCGGTACTTGTTGTATTGGTTTACTGTGGTAGTTTATTAGTTAATCTACCTGCTGCTGCTGTTGTCAGCTGGATGCCAGCTTCAACGGTTAAAATCAATAATGTTTCTGGTAGCCTATGGAATGGACAAGCCAAACAAATTATCATCAACCCTAAGGTTACGCTCCATAATGTGCAATGGAATGTTCAATTAAAAGCATTATTGAATTTAGCAATAGGTGCTGATGTCTCCTTTTATAATGGCCCTAATAAAATGTCAGGCAAAGGTTTTGTGCAATATGGTTTAACAGGTGCAAGCGCATCAAATGTTATGGTTGATTTAACCTCCGCAGAATTACTCACATTGATACCAACTAAATTACCAGTAAAAATAGAAGGTGATTTTTCTGCAGTTATTCAGCAGATAAAGCAAGGTGACCCTTACTGTGAGCAATTACAGGGAACAGTGGTATGGCATAATGCCTTTGTTTATAGTCAAATGGGTAATGTAAATTTAGCTTCTCCTTCCGTAGACTTAGGATGTGATAATGGCAATATTACTGCTTTTGTCACTCAAGAATCTGAGCAATTAAATACAAACTTAGATATTAATCTTGGCGAGGGCGGTATCTACCAATTAAATGGTGAAATTCAAGGCACAGATAAACTCCCCCCATCGATAGCACAATCATTAACTTGGATTGGTCCTAAAAACGACAGCGGTGCAACCACTGTTAGTTTTAAAGGTGTGTTATAAGCGGTCTACGTTGTCTGAATTTACTTGCGAGCTCTTCGACGTGCAGTCTAAAATCGCCTTGACGTTCAGTTCACTGATGATTGTAAGTGGAATGGTGAGTGGGATGAATAAATGTCGAATTTTAGAGGCCTGTGGTTTTTTATTGTTACTTCGAACAGTACGTCCTTTGTCCATTTCTGAGCTTTTTAAATAGGTTTAAAATCATTAATCTATTCAAACTGATAGTAGTCGCATAAATTCCTATAAAAACGGCGCTAAAGAGAAACAGCCCCTAGTAATTATCCATGTATAAATATACACTGTGTTTGTTTACAGTTTTTTATTGCTTGGAGTTCATAATGAAAGAATTAACCAAACGCCAAGGCGAAGTCTTAGACGTTATTAAAGATCAGATTGCAAAAACTGGCATGCCTCCTACGCGTGTTGAATTAGCGAAAATACTTGGGTTTAAAAGCGCCAATGCAGCAGAAGAGCATTTGAAAGCTTTAGCACGTAAAGGTGCAATTGAAATATTGTCAGGCACCTCTCGTGGTATTCGTGTTGTTAGCGACCATAAAGATAATGAAATAGTGGCCGATGAAGGTTTACCTTTAATTGGCAAAGTCGCTGCTGGTGAACCTATTCTTGCTCAAGAGCATGTAGAAGCACATTACGATGTTGACCCCGCTTTATTTCATCCTGCGGCAGATTTTTTACTGCGCGTTGAAGGTGAAAGCATGAAAGATATTGGTATTATGGATGGCGACTTATTGGCTGTACATAAAACTCAAAACATAAACAATGGCCAAGTTGTAGTTGCGCGTGTTGAAGACAATGTCACCGTAAAACGTTTTTATCGTGATGGTAAGCAGATAACATTAAAAGCAGAAAATGCTTTATTTGATGCGATAAAGGTCGACTTAGAGTATCAATCTTTTGATATTGAAGGGATTGCGGTCGGGGTTATTCGTACTGCAGATTGGATGTAATTGGCAATTAGTGTTATTAATAACCCTCTTCCAAACTTATAGTGTGAATTAAATGAAACGTTTAATAATAATTTTTAGTGCGCTGTTAATGATTTTATTTTTTATTATCGGTAGCACCCAATCTTTTCATTTAGTTCACAGTAAAACTGCCAGTAAAAATGATGCCTTAGTGTTACAACAGACACGGCAGCCATTACCTGAATTTGCCTTTGAAAAAGCTGGGGAAGTCGCTTTTACCAACCAATCTTTAAAAGGAAAGTGGACCTTATTTTTTGTGGGTTATACTTATTGCCCCGACGTTTGTCCAACCACATTAGCAGACCTAGACCGTATTTACCCAAGCTTAGCCAATGATCAAAATACAACCACACAAGTTGTATTTATTTCTGTTGATCCTAATCGAGATAAAGCAGAACAACTGGCAGATTATGTGCACTATTTTAATAAAGCATTTATTGGTGTAACCAGCACCCATCAACAACTTTGGCCATTTGTTACTCAATTAGGATTGATTTATAGCTTGGTTGAAGAGGGAGAAACTGATGATTTTTATTTAGTTGACCATAGTGCTTCTATTGTTCTAATCAATCCTGAAGGTGAGTTTCATGCTACGTTTAAATCGACAATTAATGCACAGGGCATTAATCATGTTGATATGGATTTAATGGTTGAAGACATTAAAGCAATACAAGCGAATTATTAAAAGCGCTAATGGATTTAGCCTCATTTAGGGTTGCTGCTAAATCAGTAAGGGCTGTTTACCGTTGAGTTGATGTATAAACTAAACGGTAGGTGATCGCAGTTTATAACTTTTTTGTCCAAAATAATGCACTACCAAACTCAGGATCCAGCTGATAATCAGAAAAGCCAAGGCGCTGATAAGCTTTACAAGCAATGGCATTACCACTTAATACTTCTAGCGTTATTTTGCAGCAATCCTGCTGTTTTGCGACTTCTTCAATTTTTTCAAATAAATGTTTAGTAAGGCCTTGGCCTCTAAAATCATTGTGTACGACAACATCATGAATATTAAATAATGGCTTACAAGCAAAAGTAGAGAAGCCTTCTATCGCAGTTAGTAATGCAGCTGGATGCTCATCACTAAAAATTAAAACAATAAAAACATCATTCCTAGCAAGCAAGTTTGCGATTAAGTTCTCTTTGGCAAAGTCACTCAAATCTTCACCTCCACCCATAGGGTCACAAGCATAATGCGACATTAAGCTTAAATAAGCCTGTGCATGTTGTGGATTATGTAAGTCCGCTACAACCGTTTGAATATTAAGCATTACTATTCCTTTTATTTTTAATTATTGGTGTTTTTTTAGTCTAACTAATGTATCAAAATTATTCTACATAAAGTGAGGGCAAGCTGGTGGAAGCGCTAGCATCGATAAAAATAATCAAGGATCAACATAGGAAGTAGTTAACTTTTGACAATAATTGAGGTCAAAAAATAGAGATAAAAAATAAATACAGCTGCTAAATTAGATTTAAGTATTCAAAATAGTTACTTTAGTGTTAGACTTCTAGATGTCTAAAAGGCCATTTTAAGGGAGTAATTATGCCAATTCGTATTCCAGATGATTTACCTGCATCAAGTATTTTAAAATCTGAAAATATTTTTACGATGTCAGAAACACGAGCTAGTCACCAGAACATTCGTCCTCTGCGCGTTCTGATCCTTAATTTAATGCCTAAAAAAATTGAAACTGAAACGCAACTCATGCGTTTATTATCTAATACTCCCTTACAAGTTGATATTGAACTGTTACGAGTGGACGCTAGAGCAACACGAAATACACCGCAAAAGCATTTAGATAAGTTCTACGGTGACTTTGAGCGAATCAAAAATCAAAAATGGGATGGCTTTATTATTACTGGCGCACCACTTGGCACCATTCCATTTGAAAATGTATATTATTGGGAAAAGTTCACGGAAATAGTTAACTGGTCTCGCCATAACGTTACCTCAACGCTATTTTTATGTTGGGCGGCACAAGCAGCATTAAACATACTGTATGGATTAGAGAAAGAAACCCGTGATGATAAACTCTCTGGTATTTATTCACACCGAACGTCACATCATCATCATCCACTAGTAAGAGGGTTTGACGATGAATTTTGGGCGCCATTATCTCGTTATGCTGAATTTAATAGCCGTACTATTAAAGATAAAACAGATTTAACAGTATTTGCAGATGCGCCTGATGCGGGAGTATATCTTGCGGCAAGTCCTGATTGTCGTCAGGTTTATATCACTGGGCACCCCGAATACGATGCAAATACACTAAATAACGAATATTTAAGAGACCTTGAAGAAGAGCTAGATCCGGTCATGCCAATTAACTATTATCCGAATGATGATGAGAATGAAATTCCACATGCAATTTGGCGTAGCCATGGAAACCTCTTATATAGCAACTGGCTAAATTATTGTGTTTATCAGGTAACACCATACGATCTCAGTGACTTAATCTAAATTTTGTAAATAATTTATAAAGATGAAAAATAGTACTGGAAAAGGTAAAAAGCTCTCCTACAATTATTAGTAGCTAAGAGAGCTTAAGAGGAGTAAAGTCAAATATAGGCAATGCTTCTGCGCAGTTAGCAGGTTGGTTATTCAGGAAGCTTAGTTATTAAAATTAGCTTCACAATCGCATTAAATGCACTTGACCAATTTAAGCATTTTCACGTTAACAAACATAAAACGGAGGTATAAGATTATTTTAAATTTTACTCGTACCAGTGTACTGAAACCGCATCAAATACTGAGTTGTTAATTTAAACACTCACCTACCCAACGGGGTAATTAGATACAGTTTTAGAAGTTAATACTGGTTGTATTCATTAATACAGGAGGATTAATTATTTTTACGTTTTATCATTTTATTGAAAGTGGGTGTCGGAGTTAGGAGTTTATATTGATAAACTCATTGCCAACGGGCGTTTCTAACATTCACTTTTATCAAATTAGATAGTGGATTATTTGTAAAGTTTTATTAGTATCAAGTGAATTTTTATTATCGATATTAATGCCTCTTTTAATAATCACAACTCAATTGTTCTTTATATTTTAAAGCGAGCTAAGTAGCTCGCTTTTTTTATATACAATTTTTACGATTCGATTGAAATCTTCCCTTTAAGCTAAGTTGCTTTCCTGCGCTGCCTAGATCACTTCCTTAATATAATTGCTATTACATTAGTGAATATATGACCTGTTTCAACCATCAAAAAATTCATAATTTATAACAGAATATTTCAAGATAGAAATGGCTTTGAAAGGTTATGACTACAAGTTTTATGCTATTATTCACACTCATTTTTTACTCAGAATAAAGTAGCAGGGAACTCTATGTCGATAAGTGATCGTAGTGCATTAATTAAAGCACAGTTAGAAAAGCACATTCTTCTGATCGATGGTGGTATGGGAACCATGATCCAGGACCATAAATTTGAAGAAGCTGACTTTCGTGGCGAACGTTTTAAAGACTGGAAAAGCGACTTAAAAGGCAATAACGATCTATTAGTTTTAACGCAGCCAGAAGTCATTGCTAATATTCACCGTGAATATTTAGATGCGGGTGCAGACATTCTTGAAACCAATACATTTAACGCAACAAGCATTGCTATGGCTGATTATGCAATGGAATCTATTTCTGCTGAAATCAATTATGAAGCCGCACGTATTGCGCGTCGTGTTGCCGATGAAAAAACCGATGAAACACCTGACCGTCCTCGTTTTGTAGCGGGTGTGCTAGGTCCAACAAACCGTACTTGTTCAATCTCTCCTGATGTTAATGATCCTGCTTTTCGTAACGTTACTTTTGACGAACTGGTTGTTGCTTACATTGAATCGACTAAAGCCTTAATTAAAGGTGGTAGTGACTTAATTCTGATTGAAACTATCTTTGATACTTTAAACGCAAAAGCCGCTGTTTTTGCAGTTGAAACGGTATTCGAAGAGCTCGGTTATAAAATTCCTGTGATGATTTCCGGTACTATTACCGATGCATCGGGTCGTACATTATCAGGTCAAACAACAGAGGCTTTCTACAATTCATTGCGTCATGCGGAACCCCTAACATTCGGTTTAAACTGTGCCTTGGGTCCCGATGAGTTACGTCAATACGTACAAGAGATGTCGCGTATCTCAGAAACTTATGTTTCTGCACATCCTAATGCCGGTTTGCCCAATGCCTTTGGTGAATATGACTTAGAAGCCGATGAAATGTCGGTGCATATTAAAGAGTGGGCTGAAAGTGGCTTTTTAAATTTAGTGGGCGGTTGTTGTGGTACAACGCCTGCGCATATTAAGGCGATGGCTGATGCCGTTGCGGGTATCAAACCGCGCGAATTACCAGAGATTGAAGTTGCTTGTCGTTTAAGTGGTTTAGAGGCGTTAACTATTCGTTCTAGTTCACTCTTCCAAAATGTTGGTGAGCGAACAAACGTAACCGGTTCTGCCCGTTTTAAACGTTTAATTAAAGATGAATTATACGATGAAGCGCTTGAAGTAGCGTTGCATCAAGTAGAAGCTGGCGCAGATATTATCGATATTAATATGGATGAAGCGATGCTTGATTCATTATTTGCGATGAAGCGTTTCTTAAACCTATGTGCTTCTGAACCTGATATTTCACGCGTACCAATCATGGTTGATTCTTCTAAGTGGGAAATTTTAGAAGAAGGGCTTAAGTGTGTTCAAGGGAAAGGTATCGTTAACTCAATCAGTATGAAAGAGGGCGTTGATAACTTTATTCATCAAGCTAAATTGATTCGTCGTTACGGTTTTGCGGTAATTGTGATGGCCTTTGATGAAGATGGACAGGCGGATACCCGCGAGCGTAAATATGAAATTTGTAAGCGCTCCTATGACATTTTAGTTAACCAAGTTGGCTTTCCACCGGAAGATATCATTTTTGACCCTAATATTTTTGCTATTGCCACCGGGATCGAAGAGCATAATAACTATGCTGTAGACTTTATTGAAGCAGTGAAAGATATTAAAGATAACTTACCTCATGCAATGATTTCTGGCGGTGTTTCAAACGTATCTTTCTCATTCCGTGGTAACAATCCTGTACGTGAAGCGATTCACGCTGTATTTCTTTATTACTGTATTCAAAACGGGATGGATATGGGGATCGTAAACGCTGCACAGCTTGCGATTTATGATGATATTCCCAAAGAATTAAAAGATGCCGTTGAAGATGTGGTCTTAAATAAACATGCTAATGGCACAGATGCTTTATTAGAACTTGCAGAAAAATACCGTGGTGATGGCGCTGAAAAAGCAGACGAGACCAAAGTATTAGAATGGCGTGGTCTGCCCGTTAATGAACGTATTGCACATGCATTAGTTAAAGGCATTACAGAATTTATTGAAGAAGATACCGAAATAGCACGTCAAAATGTGGATATGCCAATCGAAGTGATTGAAGGGCCATTGATGGATGGCATGAATATCGTTGGTGATCTGTTCGGCGAAGGTAAAATGTTCTTACCGCAAGTAGTTAAGTCTGCACGCGTAATGAAACAAGCCGTTGCTTACTTAAACCCTTACATCGAAGCGACTAAAGCTGTTGGCGCAACCAATGGTAAAGTAGTGATGGCGACGGTAAAAGGTGATGTACATGATATTGGTAAAAATATTGTTGGTGTTATTTTACAATGTAATAACTATGAAATTATCGACTTAGGTGTAATGGTGCCTACTGAGAAAATCATTAAAACAGCGTTGGAACATAATGCGGATCTGATTGGATTATCGGGTTTGATTACTCCGTCATTAGATGAAATGGTATATGTAGCAAAAGAGATGCAACGCCAAGGACTAACGATTCCATTATTGATCGGCGGCGCAACCACGTCGAAGGCACATACGGCAGTTAAAATTGAACAAAATTACGATCAACCCGTGGTCTATGTATCGAATGCTTCTCGTGCGGTAGGTGTATGTCAAAAATTATTGAGTCCAAAGCATAAACCTGAATTTGTTGAAAAATTGAATTTAGATTATGACCGTGTACGAGTACAGCATGCCAATAAACGCCCACGCAGTGCACCAATTGGTTTAACACAAGCACGTGCTAATGCTGCTAAATTAGATTGGGTTAACTATCAGCCTAAAGTGCCTAATAAACTCGGTGTACAAGTATTCAAAAGCCTTCCTATTAGTGTATTACGTGAATATATCGACTGGACACCATTCTTTATGACATGGGGGCTAGCGGGTAAATATCCTCGTATCCTTAAAGATGAAGTGGTGGGCGAAGAAGCAACGCGTTTATTTGCAGATGCATTAGAAATGCTAGACAAAGTTGAAGCTGAAGGTGAAATTAGCGCTTCTGGCATTGTGGGTATTTTCCCTGCAAATAGTGTTGGTGATGATATTGAAATTTATAGTGATGAAACGCGCTCTGAAATTTTACAAGTCAGCAATCAGTTACGTCAGCAAACAGAGAAAAAAGCACCATTCGTAAACCATTGTTTAGCTGATTATATTGCCCCTAAATCATCAGGTGTTGCTGACTATATTGGTGCCTTTGCTGTAACAGGCGGAATTGGTGAACGTGAAGTGGCGGAGCGTTATAAAGCAAATAATGATGATTATAATGCTATTTTAGTTCAGGCCGTATGTGACCGTTTGGCTGAAGCATTTGCAGAGTATTTACATCAACAGACACGTAAAGACTATTGGGGGTTTGCAGCAGATGAAACCTTAAGTAACGATGATTTAATTCGTGAAAAATACCAAGGTATTCGTCCAGCACCAGGTTATCCTGCTTGTCCTGAGCATACTGAAAAAGCGACTATTTGGGCATTGATGAATGTTCAAGAAGAAATTGGAATGGAGCTAACTTCTAGTTATGCGATGTATCCTGGCGCTGCTGTTTCGGGGTGGATATTCTCTCACCCTGAAAGTCGTTATTTTGCTATTGCCGGTATCCAACAAGATCAAGTAGAAGACTATGCACAACGTAAAGGTTGGGATATGTTAACTGCAGAACGTTGGTTAGGTCCAAACATCGGTTAGATCCATAGTTTGTTAATAAAATATTGAAGAATACGGCCAGTTTAGCTGGCTGTATTCTTTTAAAACCTGCCAAATGGCTGAACATATAGTAGCTATAGCTACTTAGTCGTTATGTACTTCAATGTTGAATCCACCCATTATCGTTCATCATCTGAGCGCATATTTTTCACATAGATGTAGGTTTTGGTAAATGAATTAATGTTGTAATCTTGTCTTACTCAGGGTAAATAAATTAATTCAGTGCATGGCTAGAAACTTATTCAAGCTAACGCGTCTCTGCGTATTTTTTATTGGAATGTCTTCAGAGTACCGGAATTTGTGTCGAATCAAAAAATATAGTCCCCTATCTAGAAATTGTCATTTATTTTGATTTTGTTCACATTTTTGATTCAAAGTATCGTCGTTAATTATCCTTAGCAGCAATCTAAAAAGAAGGCTGATACCAGCATTTTATTTCACTCGTTGTGAGTATTTTATTCTTCAGCAGTTTGTTTTAGCTCAGCAGGCGAGTCGGGTGGAGTGTAAGCTAACCCTATGAATAAAGGCGTAAACGATTTTTTTAGCCGCAAAAGGTAATTAGAACGATTATTCCCTATGTTTTTAATCATCTATCCGAAACTGACTGCTCTTTATTTTGAATCAGTTAATAAAATTAGGATCTGTGAGTGAATTAAATTCTCAGTTTTAACATTATGATTTGTTTTGATTTTGTTCACGTTTTTGATTTTAGGTTTAATGGATAATCTTTACTCAACATTAATCTTATGAGAGTGGCTGATGGTAGAGTTTGATCTGAGTACGGATAAGAATCGAATCATTCAGGAGTTTGTTCCTGGTAAGCAGATCACTTTAGCCCACCTCATTGCAAATCCTACTGAAGAGCTATGTGAACGAGTCGGTGTTGATAGCCAAGGAGCGATTGGAATATTGACTCTTACTCCAGGTGAAACATCGATCATTGCAGGTGATATTGCTACAAAGGCTGCTGATGTTGGAATTGGCTTTCTAGATCGATTTTCTGGTGCGTTGGTAATTACTGGTTCAGTTGCTTCCGTTGAAGAGGCCCTTAAAACGGTTATTCAAGTACTGGATGACAACCTTTCTTATACCACCTGTAAGCTAACCCGAACTTAGGTATTTATATGAGCAAAGATGGTTTAGCTAGTATTGCGATTATTGGAGAAGTTGATGCGGGTAAGTCTGCATTATTGGATAAGTTAATTGCTCAGAAAACTGCTACTGGTAAAACTCAGGCTCCTATCTTTTATTGCGGTCATGTTGTTGATACTCCTGGTGAATTTGTAGATAACAGGTCTTGGAACGGCGCTTTATTATCAACAATCGCCAGTGTTAAAACCATCGTTTGCTTACAACCTGCAAATGCGAAGCATTTTGCTGTCCCTAGTGGGCTGCTCAGAGTTTATCCAAATAAAAATATTGTTAGTGTGATTAGCAAAATTGACGCAAACGATGCTGATATTGCCAAAGCCTCTAAGCTATTCAAGCAGAATGGTTTACCTGAGCCATACTTGCAAATTTCGATTTTTGATCAAGCATCGATTGATAGTCTCTATCAACATTTATTAGCGCTGCAGTCCGACCCAGTGCATGTTGTATAAATACCAATAAGGATTGTAGTTAATGAAAATACTTATTTCGGCAGCTGATATTCGACGCGTAAAGTCTGAAAAAAAAACGTATATAGTTGCTCCTGCTAAAGATTTTATTATTACTCCAGAAGCTCGGGATCTAGCCAGTACCAACGAAATTGCTATTCTTGAACACGAAGTTGAGACTAATCTTAATCCTGCCTCTATGGCCACTAAAGAAGTAGAAGCTTCAACAACGTTAACGACCGCACAATCTATACAAGCAGAAATTGAGGCGAGATTACCCAATGTAGATGGAAGCCAAAGTGACTTAATAAAGTCGTTAGTGGCTAAGGCAATGGCTAATTTTGATAGTAAAGCGCCAGCTTCTCCACGTCAGATTAACGATGATGGAATCGTGATGATTCGTGGTAATGCGGTTGAATTAGAGGTGTTTGATGGTGCGCCCGGCAAGAATATTGGATTGACGGATGTTTTAGGCGCTGCAGATGGCAGTAACATGGGGGTGGGTTATATGGGCTGGGAAAATGCTTTTTTTCCTTGGACCCTAAATTATGATGAAGTTAATGTGGTACTCGAAGGTGAATTACATGTGAAAACTGCATCCGGTACTACGATAGGTAAACCGGGTGATGTGGTTTTTATTCCTAAAGGTAGCTCTGTAGAGTTTGGTACACCAACCCACGTCCGTTATGTCTATGTGACCTACCCAGCAGAATGGTCGTAACCAATGACTAGTGTGTCTGACCCTAAATTTATTACTGAAGATTATCTACGTCAGCACTTCGGTTTAGCCCATGGTAGTGAGATTCAACTTACCCCTGGGTGTCGATTCACGCCCGCTGCACATGGGCTTTTGAATGATAAGAATATCAAAGTGCGCTGGCGTGACGAAAAAGGTCAGATGTTTATCGCTGAAAGTAGATCTGTTTCCAATGATGAGTCCGCAGACGTGCTAGTTAAGGTACACCCATTAAAAAGCAATAACATACGTCCTAAGAATGGCTGTTTGTTATGTGGCTCAGAAGTTGTAGATAAGCCTGCACTCATGACGCATCTTAATGACAAATTACTGGTACCCAAAACACATCCTAGAATTGAGCTGCGAGGCAAACTAGATAGCTGCATTAGTTATTGTGTCATCGTACAAACACAGATGGAAGAAAGCCCTCCCATGTTAAAAGGGTTTGTCGCAGATATTCGTTCCTATCTTGGACATGTACTACAAGCTGAAGTAACAGAACGAGAGTTGGAATTACCTGGATTAGGCGATTTTTGTGCTGACACAATTCATCAGTGGTCACATTATCCTCTCAAGTATTTAGAGCATGACCATATGCTACCAGATGTGAGTTATGGACCACTCGTTGCTCAACTGAATTACCTGCGTGCACTCATTCGAGAGCTGGAATTAATTTCTAGCCGAGTCTTTTTAGATGCCAGCATGCAACTTTCTCGTCCGGACATCATTGCTGGTCTCAATAGATTGTCGAGTGCAGTCTACGTGGTCATGATTCTGACCTGGCAATGTCAGAACGGGAAACAATCGTTGTTAGGGGAATTGCATAATGGAACTGCTTGAACGCTGTAGGGCTCAGTGCCGAAAACAGCCGAAGCGCATTGTTTTCCCTGATTCTGCAGATGTCCGTTTGTTGCATGCTGCTAATGAACTTAAATTACAGGGGTTAGCTGAGCCTATTTTGTTAGGTAACCCTTTTATGTTACGTGATCGGGCCCATCAAAGTGGGATTGCAGTACCCAGTTTAACTACTCTGACACCGGAATTTGCAGGTTGTTTTGATCAGATGGTTAGCCTTTATATGGCAAAGCAGAAGAAACCGATTAGCAAAGAGGATGCAGAGGAATTATTAAAACAACCACTGTATTTTTCTATGATGATGGTTGAACAGGGGTATGCCGATATTTGTATTGGCGGCAATATTTCTTCTACTGGTGACATGATCCGAGCCGCTATTAAAGGTGTTGGTGTATTACCTGGAGCCAAAACGGTCTCAAGCTTTTTCTTGATGCTTTCTCCCGATGGCAGTCAAGTGCATGCATTTTCAGATGCTGGGGTGATTCCTGAACCTACAGTCGAACAGTTGGCTGATATCGCCATCGATACAGCCACTAATTATAAGCGTTTAACTGGAATAGAGCCAAAAGTCGCGATGTTGTCTTTCTCGACTAAAGGCAGTGCGAAACATCCGGCTGCCAGTAAGATGCTAGAAGCGACGGAATTAGTAAAGCAGCGCGCGCCAGATTTGATTATTGACGGTGAAGTACAGTTCGATGCTGCATTTGTGCCTTCTGTCGCAGCTCAGAAAATGCCTAACAGTCCTTTGGTTGGGCAGGCTAATGTATTTATTTTCCCGTCGTTAAATGCGGGCAATATTGCGTACAAGGTGGCGCAGCGTCTGGGGGGGTATATCGCCCTAGGGCCTATGCTACAAGGGCTTGCACACCCTGTACACGATTTGTCACGTGGTTGCAGTGCTGACGATATTGTAGACATTGCCGTATTGGCATCAAATATATGTGATTAACATATTAACTTGTTGAATTTTAAGGAGAACATAATGGAAGCACTGGGCATTATTGAAACAAAAGGCATGACTGCATTAATTGAAGCGTCGGATGCGATGGTAAAAGCCGCGCGTGTTGAGCTGGTTGGTTACAAACAAATTGGTTCGGGTATCGTATCTGCCATGGTACGTGGTGATGTGGCTGCCTGCAAAGCAGCAACAGATGCAGGTGCTGCTGCTGCACAACGACTTGGTGAATTGGTTGCAGTACATGTAATCCCTCGTCCGCATTCAGATCTAGAAGGTATTTTTCCAATTTCTAATGCTGAAAAAACGACAGTTCCAGCAACTAAATCGACTAACAAAAAATAATTAACTCATTTTAAGGAAATAAAAATGGATGCTTTAGGTATTTTAGAAACAAAAGGTCTTACTGCACTGATTGAAGCATCAGATGCAATGGTAAAAGCAGCACAGGTTGAATTAGTGGGTTACCAGCAAATTGGTTCTGGCTATGTCACAGCTTTTATCCGTGGCGATGTCGCCTCTTGTAAAGCGGCGACTGATGCAGGTTCTGTTGTCGCTCAACGCCTTGGTGAGTTAATTGCTGTTCATGTGATTCCTCGCCCACACAGTGATCTGGAAAAAATATTTCCAATTAAAGCTAAGTAGTAGCCTCCTTCCAAGCCATATAGGGCTGAAGGTGGTGTTGAATAAAAAGGATAACTCATGAGAATAGCTCGCGTAATTGGCCATGTAATCGCCACAGTACGAAGTAACAACATGAGAATGGATAAGTTGTGTTTAGTTGAGTATATCGATAAACAAGGCAAGTCTTCTGGTGATGTTCATGTGGCAATGGACCAACTTGGGGCGGGTGAAGGTGAATGGGTCTTGGTTGTTGCAGGTAGTTCTGCACGAACTGCTTATAACAGTGCGGAACAAGCCTCCCCAGTTGACCTTTGTGTTGTTGGTATTATTGACATAGTCGCATCTGAAGACGGGCAAATATATTGCAAATAGCAACAGTAAAAATAGTTAAGTAGCGATAACTCGTGTGTAGCGAGTTTGAATAAAAACTTAAACAACACTGGATTTAAGCAATGTGATATAGCGAAAAATTGCAGGAGTATCTCTACATGAAACAACAGGAAATAGAAGAAATTGTCAGACGCGTGGTAACGCAGTTGAGTGGACAGGTTACTGCTCCTGCATCGTTGAATGGTAATGATGGTGTATTTGAAAGTCTGGATGATGCGGTTGCTGCTGCAACTCAAGCACAAAAGCAGATTCGCAATGTCGCAATTCGAGATAAGATTATCCAAGCTATTCGTCGGATGACAAAGAAATATTCGCGTGAGCTGTCAGAAATGGCAGTAAAAGAAACGGGTTTTGGACGAGTTGAAGACAAAATTAAAAAACATCTTTTGGTCGCTTGTCGTACTCCAGGCACTGAAATTTTGGTCCCACAAGCTGTAACCGGCGATGCGGGTATGAGTTTGATGGAAAATGCGCCTTGGGGTGTTATTGCATCGGTGACTCCGAGCACCAACCCAACCTGTACTGTAATCAATAATGCTATCAGTATGATTGCATCAGGCAACTCGATTGTTTTTGCACCCCACCCAGCTGCAAAAGGTGTTTGTCAGCATACGATCCAATTGATCAATCAAGCATCGGTAAGTGTTGGCGGTCCAGAAAATATTTGCACTACTGTTTTGAAACCCTCATTAGATAATGCACGTGCCTTATTTACCTATCCAGGAATTCGTCTTTTAGTGGTTACTGGCGGTGATGCAGTAGTAGATGCTGCTCGCGAAATTACCGATAAACGCATGATTGCAGCAGGCCCTGGTAATCCACCAGTCGTTGTAGATGAAACTGCTGATATCGAACGTGCAGCTATCTCTATTGTCGATGGTGCTTCGTTTGATAATAATATTGTTTGTGCATTAGAAAAAGAAATTATTGCAGTGGACTCAATTGCCGATGAGTTAAAGGCAGCAATGTGTCGCAATGGTGCATATGAGTTGAGCGCTACGCAAGCAGAAGCGATTGCTCGTGTCGTATTAAAAGGATATCCAGGTGATAAACCATCTGCTGATCCTCGTTGGGTTGGTCGCGATGCCTCAAAAATTGCAGCCGCTGCTGGTATCGAAGTCCCGGATGAAGTCCGTCTATTGATATTTGAAGCAGACAAATCACATGTTTTTGCTGTGACAGAACAGATGATGCCTATTTTACCGTTGATCAGAGCGGCTAACGCGGATCAGGCAATTGACTGGGCTGTTGAATTAGAAAATGGAAATCGTCATACCGCTGCTATTCATTCAAAAAATATTGATGTATTAACTCGCATGGCACATGAAATGGATTGTAGTTTGCTGGCAAAAAATGGTCCTGCTCTAGCTGCAATTGGTGCAGGTGGAGAAGGTTGGACTACCATGACTATTTCAACACCAACAGGAGAAGGGGTAACCAATGCATTAACCTTCACCCGCAAACGTCGTTGCACGCTAGTTGACTCCTTTAGGATTGTGTAAATGACAACTACAACAATGATACCAACCATGGTAAATGACACAAAGCAGATCGTCGATAGTCAACGTCTTACTCTGATTGATCAGTATCTGCTGACAATCGAGAAGTTAGTTAATGATGTAACACCCGTGAAAGCACCAGCAACTTGGCAGGTCGGCATTGATCTTGGGACAGCGGATATTCAGACTGTTGTGGTAGATGGTGAAGGAGCTCCTATTGCAGCCTTTCTAGATTGGGCCGATGTGGTTCAGGATGGTGTAGTGGTAGATTATTTTGGTGCGTGTCAGATCGTGCGTAAACAACTAGAAAAAATAGAGCTAAAACTAGGATGCTCTGTGACTGAAGCGGTAACATCATATCCTCCTGGTACCGATGCTCGGATCTCTATCAATGTGGTGGAGTCTGCCGGCGTCGAGGTGACGAAAGTGATCGATGAACCAGCCAGTGTTGCTGCTTTATTAGATATTAACAGTGGTGCCGTGGTTGATGTTGGTGGTGGTACAACGGGTACTGCCATTATCGAAAATGGTGAGCTGGTTGTGTCACTAGATGAACCCTCTGGTGGGCGGCATGTTACCTTGACCATTGCGGGTGGCATGAAGATAACCATTGAAGAGGCAGAGCAGTTAAAACGGGGTGGTGAAAACGATCTAGTTATTGCCTCAATGACTAAACCTGTGATTGAGAAAATGGCTGATATCGTTGCAGGACACATAACAGGCTATCAACCGAATGCTATTTACCTCACTGGTGGTGGCACACTGATCAGTGGTTTTGCTCAAGTATTTAAGAAACGACTTCCAGATATTGACATTATTGAATTCTCCAAAGCACTATATTTAACCCCATTGGCGATAGCTAGTTATGGCTTAATGATCAAAGGGAATAGTTAAGTTATGGAAAAACACATGTCTGCTAACGATATTGCAACCGTGGTAAATCAGACTATCACACAATATTTGAGTGAATCTGGTGAGCAGCAAAAAAAACGACCATGCTCAGGTAAAAGTTTTACCTTCCGCTCTCCAGCAATAACGGTAACAGGTGCTTATTGTGTTAGCCAGTTGGGGGATACGCTTCTAGAATTAGGCGCGACTCATGTGCTACTCGTTGCGGACAAGCTTGTACATCAACTAGGTCTTGTGTCTGGCTGTGAACAATCAATCACTCTTGCTGGTATCGGCTTGACTCTTTTTACTGAAGTGGAAGGAGAGCCGGATACTGTAATTATCAATCAGGGAATCAAGGTCTTAAAGCAAAGTAAAGCTGACTTTGTGGTTGGTATCGGAGGTGGATCTGCACTTGATGCAGCCAAGGGAATGGCGGTGATGATTGATCATCAAGGGCCTTTGGCTGATTTGAAAATTGGTGGTATAGCGTCACGTAAAGTGGGTCTTGGATGTATTCCAACTACTGCAGGTACGGGATCTGAAACGACCGATATTACGGTTATTCAAGATCTAGAGTACGGTATTAAGGTACCAGTAAAAGGACCTGCCTTGGTACCTGATTTTGCATTGCTCGATCCCGTGTTAATGCTAGGGGTGCCCGATCATGTTACTGCTGCGACTGGTATCGATACCCTGACACATGCAATCGAAGCATATGTATCACGTGAGACTAATCCTTTATCTAAAGCTTACGCCTATCACGCAATTGAAACGGTTATTAAATCTCTTCCGGTAGCTGTTGGATGTGGAGATGATTTGGATATGCGTTATGAGATGTCTATTGCCGCATATAAGGCTGGAATCGCGTTTAGTAATGCAGGACTTGGGTTAACTCATGCGATAGCACACCAAATTGGTGCTCAATACCATATACCGCATGGTGTTGCGAATGCGATCTTGTTGCCTTATGTGATGGCATTCAATGCACTGACCTGCGAAAAAGGTTACGCCGAACTGGCCGTTGCGATGGGCATAAAAGTTGAATCCATGACCCAGCGTGAGAGTTGTAATGCGGTTATTCAGATGGTTCGAAGCTTAGTGCAGGATCTAGGGTTACCAAACTCACTAACTGTTTATAATATTAATACAGGTGACTTACCGCAACTTGCTGAAAGAGCAATGTTAGATATCTGCCTCATCGGGAATCCACGCCAAGTCACTGCCACACAAATAGTCGTCTTACTTAATCGCGTACTTGCAAATGACTTTCCTGAAGGGTACTGCTAATGGAACGCAAAATCATTCACAGTGTCGGTATTGATATCGGCACCACAACAACACAAGTAATTTTTTCTGACTTGACTGTGGTTAACCGCGCACCCGCTAGCCAAGTCGCTGTTTATGAATTTGTGGATCGTTATATTTCTTATCAAAGCCCTGTTGTCTTCACGCCAATTAATCATCAAGGCATGATTGATACCGATCGTTTGCGTGTTTTTATTGACAGCCAGTTTGAATTGGCGGGTTTAGCGGGTAAAGGGGTAGAAAGTGGGGCAATTATTATTACTGGAGAGACGGCCAAAGCAGATAATGCGCGTGTCGCTGTGATGGACTTGTCTCAACAGTTAGGTGATTTTGTCGTTGCGACGGCAGGCCCAAATTTAGAATCTGTGATTGCAGGACGTGGTAGTGGTGCACAGAAGTATTCTCAGGATAATCACCAAAAAGTGATGAATATAGATGTGGGCGGTGGTACTTCAAATTTTGTTATTTTTGATTGCGGTCGGGTTGTTGATACTGCTTGTCTCAATATCGGTGGTCGCTTGATTGAGCTTAATGAACAGGGAGGATGTCATTACATTCACAAACCAGGCGTTGCTGTGATCAAAGAGTTGTTTGGTGACAGTTTTAACCCACGTGATTTGACACTTGATCACCTTAATCGTGTCGCAGTTCGAATGGCGGAATTAATTGTTGAACTGATTCAGGGCAAGATGACAAAGCTTACAGCACATTTGCTACAAACTCCTGAACTCAAAGATATTGCTAATATTGATGCAATTTTCTTTAGTGGTGGCGTTGGTGAGTGTTACTACCAACAACAAAAAAAATCATTTGATAGCACTCAATTTGGAGATATTGGCCCCCTATTGGCACGTGCGTTATTACGCAATAGTGCGATCAGTGCAATGCCTATTTGCAAGCCAAGTCAAACATTACGTGCCACCGTTATTGGCGCAGGCGCTTACTCTTTGTCACTGTCTGGATCAACCATCTGGTTATATGCCGATGAACTACCACTAAAGAATATACCCGTCGTGCATCCGGCGATCGATTGGCAACAACCTACACCTGATATATGTAATGAAATTGTGATTGCCGCAGAGCGTATGGATCTGGTGCTAGGTTGTGACCGTTATGTGGTTGCACTGGATACCGGAATGCCTGAAAAATATTATGCGGTTCAACATGCAGCTAAAGAATTGGCCAAGTTTTATCGTGATCATGGCAACCATAATGATCCGGCATTGGTTGTTGTACAGAATGATATTGGCAAAGCATTAGGTATGGAATTACAACCTTTGCTCCTTCCTCAGGCGTTAACGGTTATCGATGAAGTGATAACGCGTGAGGGAGATTATATAGATATTGGTAAAAGTTATTTTGGCGGGGAGATAGTTCCTCTTACAGTGAAATCACTCGCTTTCCCGTCTTAAAAAGGAGTTGTGCATGAAATTGAAAACGAGCCTATTCGGTCAGACTTACCAATTTAAGGATGTTAAAGAGGTACTTGCTAAAGCTTCGGATTTACGTTCTGGTGATATTTTAGCTGGCATTGCCGCAAGAACCGCACAGGAACGAGTTGCAGCTAAGTATGTTCTGTCTGAATTAACCTTGAAAGATCTCAGGGAAAATCCAGTGGTAAGTTATGACATTGATGCCATTACCCGAATCAATCAAGACGGGCTTAACCATTATGTTTACCAACAAATTCAGAATTGGTCTGTTAGTGAATTAAGGGAATACGTGTTATCCGATGAACCTTCTCTGGAAGAATTTCAGCGTTTACGTAAAGGCCTTAGTGCAGAAATGGTATCTGCGGTCGCTAAGATTTGTTCAAATTCAGACCTAATGTACGGTGCGAAGAAATTGCCTGTCGTTTCAAAAGCAAACGGCACTTTGGGGATTCCTGGGCGTTTTAGTTGCCGTTTACAGCCCAACGATACTCGCGATAATGTTGCATCAATCATGGCGCAAACCTATGAAGGGTTGGCTTATGGGTGTGGTGATGCTGTTATTGGGATTAACCCTGTTACTGATAGTGTCGAAAATACTACGCAGATGCTTAACTCTATTCAAGACGTGATCGATAAATGGAATATTCCAACACAGCCTTGTGTACTTGCGCATATTACTACGCAGATGGAAGCGGTACGCAAAGGCGCACCAGGTGGTTTACTGTTCCAAAGTCTTTCCGGTTCTGAAAAAGGCTTAGCCGAGTTTGGTGTTGACATTGATATGTTAGATGAAGCCTATGAAGTAGGCAAAGAGTATTGTCGATTGGCAGGTGACGATATGATGTATTTTGAAACTGGACAGGGTTCTGCATTGTCCGCAGATGCGCACTATGGAGCAGATCAAATGACATTAGAGGCGCGTTGTTACGGTTTAGCTCGACGTTATAAACCCCACATGGTGAATACGGTTGTCGGCTTCATTGGACCTGAATACCTGTATAACCACCAACAAATTATTCGTGCAGGTTTAGAAGATCATTTCATGGGTAAACTTTCTGGTTTGCCAATGGGTTGTGATGCTTGTTATACCAATCATGCAGATACTGATCAAAACTCCAATGAAAACCTAGTCACATTATTGGCCGCATCGGGTATCAATTTTGTTATTGGCATGGGTATGGGTGATGACATTATGTTGAATTACCAAACGACTTCTTTTCATGATACCGCAACGACTCGACAGCTGTTGGGGTTACGTCCTGCACCAGAATTTGAAGCATGGATGGAAACTATGGGGCTGATGGAAAATGGCCGCTTAACTAAAAAAGCGGGCGATCCGTCAATCTTCTTTAAGTAAGGGCGTGGCAATGAACGAACAAAAAATTCAGGACATCGTATCAACTGTGTTATCGCAGTTAGGGGAAACCAGCATTACGCCATCTGCAGTTACTAAAATTGTAGATGCGACCTTAGCTCCTCAACCGACGAAAAATGATGATGCACTACCAGATTTGGGTGGAATAAAATTCAAAAAATGGAACGGTGTCGTTGATGCATTGGATCCTAAAATTAATGATGACCTGATCAATCAGACCGATGCTCGAGTATGTAAAGGCCGTGCTGGGCCTCGTCCGCGTACATCTGCACTTTTACGCTTTCTTGCGGACCACTCTCGCTCGAAAGATACCGTGATTAAAAATGTTGAATCATCTTGGTTACAGGAGCGAAATTTAATAGAAATTCAATCCTGTGCGACCGATAAGGATGAATATTTAACACGTCCAGATTTGGGGCGAAAACTGAATGACGAAGCAAAAAGCTTGTTACAGGAAAAATGTATTAAATCGCCACAGGTACAGGTCATCTTGTCTGACGGCCTGAGCTTAGATGCCGTAACGGTTAATCATGATGAAATTCTACCCGCATTGATGAATGGCTTGAAGAATGCGGGACTTACGGTAGGTTCACCTCTGTTTCTCCGCTATGGTCGAGTTAAAGCGCAAGATGAAATCGGGTTGTTGCTAAATGCGGAAGTAAATATATTGCTTATTGGAGAGCGGCCTGGATTGGGCCAATCGGAGTCGCTCAGTTGTTATGCAATATATAAACCTACTGAAGAAACAGTCGAATCCGATCGAACAGTAATTTCAAATATTCATGCGGGTGGTACACCGCCAGTTGAAGCTGCCGCTGTGATTGTAGATCTTGTCAAAACCATGTTGGCTCAAAAAGCTAGCGGTATTAATTTAAAGCGTTAATAGGAGTTAAGGATGGCTATTTTAGACAAAATTCAATCCTCGGTATTAGCAACGCGAGTGATCGCCTCAGTTGATCCTGCCTATGCAAAAGAGTTGGGCTTGAAACCTCACCATTACAGCATTGGTCTGATCACCTCTGACTGTGACGATGTTACCTACTGTGCCCTCGACGAAGCTACTAAAGCGGCTAACGTTGATGTGGTATATGCCAAATCTTTTTATGCGGGCGCCGACAATTCATCGGGCCCAACATCAGGCGAAGTGATCGGTATCATTGCGGGTAGTTGTCCTGCAGATGTAATAGCTGGGCTTGAGCGCTGTAAAGAATTTATTGAAAATGAAGCGGCTTTTCAATGTGCAGATGAAGCGGGAGAGCTCGTTTTTTTCGCTCATCTAGTTTCTTCGACAGGTTCATATCTATCGAAAGAAGCAGGTATTGATGAAGGTGGAGCACTGGCTTACCTTATTGCGCCACCGCTTGAAGCTATGGTGGGCTTAGATGCAGCGCTCAAAGCTGCCGATGTGAAGCTGATGAATCTATTTGCTCCCCCTTCTGAAACTAACTTTGGTGGTGGTCATTTAGCTGGTTCACAGGCTGCTTGTTTGGCTGCCTGCGAGGCATTTAAAGCTGCTGTTTTAGATATCGCCCAGAACCCAATCGCTAACTAATACGAGAATAACTAAATGGATCAATTCTTACAGAAAATTCAAGCTGGTGGCGTGATCGGGGCCGGTGGAGCTGGCTTTCCTACTTACGTGAAACTCGAGTCTCAAGCGGATGTTGTGATCGCTAACGGGGCAGAATGCGAACCATTACTGAATAAAGATCAGGTTTTGATGCAATGTAGTGCTCCATCGTTGATCGGTGGCATGATGTTAGCAATGCATCAAGTGGGTGCAAGTCGTGGCGTGATTGGTATTAAGAAAAAGCATGCGGACACGATCGCTGTGCTCCGTGATGCCATACCTGACAACATTGAATTGTTGGAGATGGATGATGTTTATCCTGCCGGTGACGAAGCTGAAATGGTTTATGAAGCAACAGGTAACCGTATTCCATCCGGTGGTCTTCCCAAAGACATCGGGGTGATGATCAACAATGTAGAGTCTTTTATCAATCTATTTCATGCGGCACAGGGGATACCTGTTACCGATACTATGGTCACCGTACATGGCGAAGTAAAAGAACCGTTCACTGCTTGGTTGCCGATAGGCATGAGTTATAGTGAAGTCATTGCACTTGCGGGTGGCATCACCTGCGATGACTTTATAGTCGTCGAAGGTGGTCCGATGATGGGCTCTGTTACAGATGACTTAAGCAAACCTATCACTAAAATATCTAGTGGGTTATTAGTATTGCCTGCCAGTTCTCGCGTCGCCACGATCAAAAATCGTAGTGAAGCTGCGCTTCGTCGAATTGGTAAATCGGCGTGTGATCAGTGTTCTATTTGTACTGATATGTGCCCTCGAAATCTGTTGGGTTACCCTATACATCCTCATTTAGCGATGCGCTCATTACAAGTTTCTGCCAATGATAACTCCAGCCTAACACAGGCTGCGCAACCTTGTTCAGAATGTAATTTATGTACTATGTGGTCTTGTCCAGAAGGGTTAGATCCGAGTCAAGTTTGTGCTACGACGAAACGTGACTTACGTGAAAATAATCTACTCATGACGCCCGCCCAGTTACAGGCAAAAACTAAAGATGTACATCCATTAAGGGATTACCGAAAAATACCTACTAAGCGCTTAATGCAACGATTGGAAGTATTGCAATACAGTCATAGGACGGCAAATCTTCTTGAGCCAATGTTAAATTTGGAAAAAGTATCAATACCGTTATCTCAACATATCGGTGTCCCCGCTTTAGCGGTCGTCAAGGTTGGAGACATTGTGAGCAAGGGCCAACTAATCGGAGCTGCAGTGGATCAAGCACTAAGTGTTTCTGTACATGCCAGTATCGACGGCACAGTGACTGAACTCAGTAATATCGTGGTAATTGAACGCACCGCTGACTTAATAAACAATAATTAGAAGAGTGAAAAAATGATAAATGCCATTGGTTGTATTGAATTGAATTCGATTGCGCGAGGCTACGTAGTGGCAGACGCAATGTTAAAAGCCGCAGAGGTTAACATCTTGTTTAACCGCACAATTTGTCCCGGCAAATTTATGGTGATGGTAAGTGGTGATGTTGCATCTATCAATGCCGCAGTTGCGACTGGATTACAGGTTGGTGCAGGTGAGGTTGTTGATGATTTAATCATTGCGAATGTACATCCTGATGTATTTCCTGCCATTTCTGGATCTCGCATTATTGAGCGTTCAGATGCATTGGGAATCATCGAAACATTTTCGGTTGCAGCAATAGTAGAGGCTGCCGATGCAGCGGTGAAAGCGGCAAATATCGAACTGTTAGAAGTACACATGGCAATGGCGATTGGTGGTAAAGGTTTTGTGACCTTCACTGGTGATGTTGCTGCGGTACAGGCAGCTGTGGATGCCGCGGTTGAGTGTATTAAACATAAAGGTGTTTTAGTGAATATGGAAGTCATTGCACAACCACGAAAAGAAATTCTAGAAGGAAAAGTTTAATTTCAAGCTAATACTTGAAAATAAAGCACGAAGAAGAAGTCAAATACCACTTGGAAAATAGGTTTGATGTAGGGATTGAAAGGATGCTGTTCAATTTGGAGGTCTCCGCCAAATAACCTTAACGCCAACATAATAATTTTAATTAAAGGGAAAATTTATGTCAAATCACGAAGAGTCATCAGGTATTGGTTCCAAAGAGTTTATGGAACATCGACAGCTGAAAAAAGGGGTAGCGGGTTGGATGCTACTTGCGACACTCGGCGTATCATATGTAATATCTGGTGATTATGCTGGTTGGAACTTTGGTATCGGAACTGCTGGTTGGGGTGGTATGCTTATTGCCACAATCGCGATGGGGCTGATGTATTTTACATTAGTTCTAGTCTTAGCCGAATTATCAGCTGCTATTCCGACTGCAGGTGGTGGCTATAGTTTTGCTCGTCGAGTTATGGGGCCTGTTGGTGGGTTTGCGACTGGGTTAGCGGTGTTGTTGGAATATGTAATCGCACCAGCTGCGATTGTTATTTTTATTGGTAATTATGTTGAAGCACTAACTGGCTTGAATGGACCAATGGTTTACGCTGTATTCTACATCGTCTTTATCGGTGTGCATTTGGTTGGTGCCGGTGAAGCGATGAAGACCATGATGGTAATTACTGCATTTGCCGTGGTGGCGATCATCGTTACAGCAATAGGTCTGCTTCCGCACTTTGAAGCGGCTAACCTATTTGATATTGCCCCCAATCCAGAAGTGATTGGTTCAACAACATTCTTACCTGAAGGTTGGGTTGGTGTTTGGGCTGCATTACCTTTTGCCATGTGGTTATTCTTGGCGGTTGAAGGTGTACCGCTAGCTGCAGAGGAAGCGAAAGATCCAGCAAAAGATTTACCTCGCGGTATTATTGTCGCAATGGTATTCCTACTCGTTTCAGCTGGGGTTGTATTGTTCCTCGTTCCTGGTGTTGCAGGCGCCTCTGCTGCTGGTGGTTATGGCGCTCCATTGGTTGATGCGTTGCGTGTTGCTTATGGTGAAAACTCAATGTTAGCTAACTTTGTTAATGTTGTTGGTTTAAGTGGTTTAATTGCTTCTTTTTTCTCTATTGTTTATGGTTATAGTCGTTTGGTGTTTGCACTTTCTCGTGCTGGGTATTTACCTGCGTCATTATCCCTTACAACGAAAACTAAAGTACCACTGTGGGGCTTGATCGTACCAGGGATTGTTGGCTTTATTGCCTCGCTTACTGGTGAAGGCGATATGATGATCCAAATTGCTGTATTTGGCGCCACGATCTCTTATGCACTACAAGCTTATAGTTTTATTTTATTACGTCGTAAAGAACCTGAACTACACCGTCCTTACCGAGCTCCTGGTGGTGTTGTGACTGCATGGATCACTATTGTTCTTGCATTGATTGCATTAACATCTTGTTTTGTTTATGACATCCGTGCTGCATTTTGGGCAATGGGACTTTATGCCGTTGGTATGGCATATTTCTTTGTATTTAAACATAAAGAAGTATCAAAACATTCAGCTGCTGAAGAGTTTGCTGCTATTCAGCAAGCTGAAAACGAGCTAGATTAAGTTTCAAATCTTTTACAAATAATGATTCATGATCCTTTTATTTGGTTACGCATGAATAAGCTGTTGCGGTGTTCGCCCGACAGCTTTGTACAAAGATATATATCCATCCCACTTCACGATGCAGACGTTATCTTTTGAAAGTTGTCATTAATTAGACTCAATAATGAGTCTCCTATTTCTGGCAGTTTTCTTTCAAAAAAATCATCTATTTATTATCGAAACTCTTTCGCTTTATTTTTAATAATATTAGCACGATGGCAAGCTGCACCATCTACTACTAAATGAACACAAAGATTAAATGGATGCTGTGCTCTCAGCTTCTCTAAGAAGAAATTAATATATTCACTGTTCACTTTTTCATAACCTTTCACAATGGCTGACCCAATTTAATTCAAATTTATGCAACAATGATGTTTAGTCGCGTTAGGCTTCCTGTTGTTTTAATGCTTTTATCATGACCGGTTCGAATCTATCCTCATGTCACTTTAGTCGAATGAATGGGGGCATTGTATCCATGAATAAAATAGGCTTTTTACCTGAATTGGCTTTAAGGTGATCGTAATATTCAATAAATTTTCAGCATCAAATTTATGAGGGACACCTTTGGGATATTTATAGCTAAATTCATGTTGATGTAACTATTTATTTAACCCAGAAATACTGAATGATATGCGCCAAAGGTCAAAAATATAATCAATAATTTGATAGGAATATCGATAAGTATTCTGGGATAAATGAAGTATTAACGTTTCTGTTTGAGCAATGGATAAATAACCTCGGGAGCTTCCATTTTCAGGTTTTAATTCACCCTTGAAAGATCCTCATTGATATGTCGAATAACACTTATATCATGAATAAGTAACGCTTCGGCAATCGATGGGTAGACCTGCCATTTGAATGGTGGATAATTGCATTAATACGGTCACAAACTTGCTTATCACTAGTTGAATGATGCAACTGCATTAATGTATGTTTTTGGTCAGAGGTTAAGTTGATTTTTTGCATTGAGATAGCATGATCATCATTAGACCAAAAAATTAAGTATCTTCATTGATCTCGGATATAGGTTGCTAAATAACCTCAGTTATGGATAAGCAAAGCGATACAACACCGCTATTTCTGCGGATTTCTTCGTTAAATTACCTATCAATAACCAGTTATTGCTTCAATAATTCGCCTTGAACTACGCAAAACTAGCGACACTGTGTAGCCAAAAAATATAATGTTATGATTTTAAATATAATTTCGCTTTCATTAACCAGAACTGAGGTTAAATAAGAATAAAATTAATGTCGAAACCAAGGTGTTTGTTAATTAATCAAGGTATTTGTTAGTTAACTCTTAATTGGCTCGTTGTTTATTACTTCAACCCTTTCTTGATCAAATAGCGGTAAGGCAGTGTTTCAATTTGTGCTTCTACTAATTGATGTTCCATAAAGCGACAAAAACTAGGGATATCGCGTGTGGTGGCCGGGTCGTCTGCAATAATTTCTAATAAATCACCCGCTTCCAATTTACGTACCGTTTTTCTGATCACCATTACTGGTTCAGGGCAGCGTAATCCAAGTGCATCCAGTTGTTGTATTGCTATATCGTTAGTCATTTTTTTACCGAGTTCTTGTCAAAAATGGATTTTATCATATTCACTCTTATCAAAACCACCATAAAAAAGTTGAAAATAAAGACATCGTGTTATCAGACAAAAAGCTAAGCAGGTTGAGTAATTAAGGCAGGGCTATGACAATATGATTTTTCTACTGCTTTGGTGATTGAAGATTTGGTTACTGAGCTATTTAGTTTTAATGTGGACAGAAGATGAGGATAATTATCAGCAGGGACAGAGCAGAATATAATTAATGATAAAAAAACAGCCCTTTTATATCATTACAAAAGGGCTGCTAAAGCAATATTATGAAATTGCTATTTTAGTTGTTTATTAAACCTTAACCTGTATTACGTAAACCAGCCGCGATACCTGCAATAGTCACCATTAACGCTTGGTCAATATCTGGGTTAATCGTTTCATTTTTCTCACATGAACGTGAACGAGACAATAACTCAGCTTGCAACATATTTAGTGGATCAACATACGGGTTACGTAGTTTGATTGACTCTTTTATCCAAGGTTGTTCTTGCATTAACTGGTGATCTGGAATGGTTTCTAAAACCGTTTCACGTGTTAACTTCAGGTTCTCACGTAGGCGTTCGCCTAAAGGCCATAACTCTTTTGGTACTAAACGTTCTTCATAAAACTTAGTTAACTCTTCATCAGCCTTCATGAATACCATTTCAAACATTTCTAAACGAGTATGGAAGAAAGGCCAGTTAACATACATTTCTTGCAACAGGTCTTTTTTACCTTCGTCGAGTAATGTTTTAAGTGATGTACCTGCGCCTAACCAGGCTGGCAACATCAAACGGTTTTGACTCCAAGCAAAAATCCATGGAATTGCACGTAAACTTTCAACGCCGCCGTTAGGTTTACGCTTAGCGGGGCGGCTACCCAAAGCTAATTTTCCTAACTCTAACTCTGGTGTCACGCTACGGAAATAAGGCACAAAGTCAGGCTCATCACGTACAAAGTGGCGATACTCTTCACATGACTGCTCTGCAAATTGTTGCATTACATCTCGCCATTCTTGTTTTGGTGCTGGTGGTGGCAGTAAGTTAGCTTCTAAAATAGCCGCGGTATAAAGGTTCAAACTGTGTACCGCTACTTTTGGTAAGCCAAACTTAAAGCGGATCATCTCGCCTTGCTCTGTTACACGTAATCCACCTTTTAAAGAACCTGGAGGTTGTGACAATAATGCTTGTTGTGCTGGTGCACCGCCACGACCAATTGTACCGCCACGGCCGTGGAACAATACTAATTGAATGTCGTTATCTTCACTGATTTTAATTAGCGCTTCTTGTGAGGTGTATTGCGCCCAGTTAGCCGCCATTACGCCAGCATCTTTAGCTGAATCAGAATAACCAATCATGACATGTTGCTCACCGTTAATATAACCACGGTACCAATCAACTGCATATAAGCGTTTCATAACGTCGGCTGCATTATTCAAATCGTCCAATGTTTCAAATAATGGAGCAACAGGAATACGGAATGGACAACCGACTTCTTTAAGTAGCAATTGCACTGCTAGCACATCAGACGCTTGGCGAGCCATTGAAATAATATAAATGCCTAAGGCTTCAGGGTCAGTTGCTGCAACAACTCTACAGGTATCTAATACTTCTTGAACGTCAGCGGAAGGCTTCCAAGCAGAAGGAATAAGCGGGCGTTTACTATTTAGCTCTTGTAATAAGAAGGCTTGTTTGTCCTCTTCATTCCAAGCGTTGTAATCGCCAATACCTAAGTAACGTGTTAGTTCAGATAAGGTATCACCATGACGTTCACCATCTTGACGGATATCTAACTTAACCAGGTTGACACCAAAACAGTTTACACGGCGCAAAATATCTAATAGCAACCCGTTCGCAATAGAAGCCATGCCCATATTGATCAGAGAGTTGTAACATAACTCTAATGGCTGTTTAAGCTGCTTAGTTGTGATGATGATATCTTTTGCATTGCTTTCATGGCCTTGCAAGGTTGCGCTTAATGCCGTTAAGGTTTCTTTTAGTTCTGTACGTAATTTACGTAGGATTGCACGGTAAGGTTCATCAACACCTTCACCCACAATAGCGCGTAAAGCTGGATCGCAGTTATCCATTGATAACTCTTTTGTTAGTTCCTGAATATCTTCAAGGTACAAACTGACAGCGACCCAACGACTAGTAATTAATACTTCTTTGGTAACTTCAGCCGTTACAAATGGGTTACCATCTCGGTCTCCACCCATCCATGACGTAAACTTAATTGGCGATGCATCAAGTGGCAATGAGATACCTAAACCATCTTGTAAGGTTTTGTCTAATTCTCGCACATATTGGGGAACTGCTTCCCATAAGCTGTTTTCAATAACCGCAAAACCCCATTTTGCTTCATCAACAGGTGTCGGGCGGTTTTTACGAATGTCATTGGTGTGCCAAGCTTGTGTAATTAACTGTTCAAGGCGTACTAACAGTTGGTCGCGCTCTTTATCAGAGATATCAGTGAGTTCTAAAAGACTCAAGCATTGGTTAATGGCACTGTGTTTGTGGATCAAAGTACGACGTGTTATTTCCGTTGGGTGTGCTGTTAGCACCATATCCATTTTTAATTCAGCAACTGTTTTTTGCATCTCTTCTTCTGAGATATCGCTGCTTTTTAACTTTGAGATTAATTGCTGTAGCGGCTCAGGTGCACAAACGCCAGTATCACAATGGCGAGAAATGCCATGGAATTGTTCTGCGATATTGGCTAGGTTTAAAAAGTGCGTGAATGCACGTGCCACTGGTAATAATTCATGGTCACTTAAGTTTGATAACACTTCAATCAAACGCTCGCCATCTTGGTTATTACCTGCGCGAGATGATTTAGAAAGCTGACGAATGTTTTCAATTTTTTCAAGGAATGATTCACCCAGGTGGTCGCTAATACTTTTTCCAAGTAATTGACCTAATAAACTAACATTGCCTCGCAGGTTTGCATATTCTTCTGTCATCGTACTTCCCTATTCCTGTAATAAAATTACAATTTCTTGTCGTAGAACTAAATAAAATACCACAATGAAGAGGCTAGTCAATCTAGCTTCGCTTGCATTGCGTATTTCTTTTCTTGTAAATAATTTTCTCGTAATTTAATTACGGAAAAAAATACACTTATATTTTATGAACAATAATGTTGAATAAGTTTTGTTATTACCTCTTGCGTTGGTTTTACAAAGGAAAGATCTAAAAATTCATTAGGTTGATGTGCTTGAGTAATATGACCCGGGCCTAGGACGATGGTATCGCAACCTAATGCTTGAATGAATGGCGCTTCAGTACAATAATTGGCGCTGGTCGCTTTATTACCGGTATAAATCTCTGCATTATCGATCAAATCTGAATGAAGTGGGCACTGATAAGATGGGATCGGCTCATGTAAATGAAACATTTCTATACTATTCGGGTAGCGTTTTTCAATTTCAGTTAATGCCTGTTTCACCGTAATAAATAATTCATTAGTGGTGACACCAGGAATTGGACGCATATCAATATGTAATTCACAGCAGCCACAAATACGGTTAGGGCTATCACCCCCAGTGATCGCACCAAAGTTGAGTGTCGGGTAGGGCACTTCAAAGTGTGGGTTGTTATATTTTTCTTTGAAAGTTTGCTGTACTTTCTTAAGTTCAGATAAGACTAAATGCATGACTTCAATGGCATTTAATCCTTTGTCTGGATCTGAGCTATGACCGCTTTTGCCGGTAATGCGGATCCCTTCAGACATGTGCCCCTTATGCATGGTCACCGGTACCATCCCAGTTGGCTCACCAATCACCGCATAATCAGGCTTGAAATGTTTTTGCTCGGAGATCTGTTGTGCACCAGACATGGTCGTTTCTTCGTCTGCGGTAGCTAAAATACGTAACGGTTTGGTGAGTTTGCTTCGGTCAATTGTTTTTAATGCTTCTATAACAAAAGCAAAAAAGCCCTTCATATCGATAGTACCTAAACCATATAAACGGTTGTCCTTTTCTACCACTTGGAATGGATCCGTCTGCCATTTTCCTTCGTCATAAGGAACCGTATCGGTATGGCCTGCAAGCAATAAGCCACCGTCACCTGAACCTAGGGTTGCCACCAAGTTAAACTTTCCCGGTGCAGCTTTTACTTCTATTATTTCGGTACTAAAGCCGAGGTCAGTTAACCATTCTGCAAGTTGATTGATCACGGCAACGTTACTTTGGTCCCATGCACCATCTGTAGAGCTAATGGAAGGTAGTTTGATAAGGTCTTTATATAAGTCGATGAAAGCTGGTAATGACATACTGTTCCTTAATATTGAGCTTAAGCTCATTGTATTAACTCACTGTTCCACTGTTGTGGCTAAAATAAATGATCTATTAATAGGAAAATCACTTATTTTATTGATACAAGATCACACTCTTAATACAACGAGTCATAAAGATGATATTTATTAATGAATAAACCTACTTTGGCATATTCTGTGTTTACTACAATTTTTTACATTACTCCGTGGTGGCTCTAAATACTTAAGCATTTTTATTTTATGCCTGATTGTGCGTAATATTAAAGCTATTTTTATGCTCATAAAAAAATAATGGATTAGCTGACTTTTTATCTTTTATTCAACGCAATCAAATTTATCATTTTATTGGACCTGTAAAACAGGGCGGTAATTAGCTATAACACGGTAATAACCAATAAAAGAATGAATTTAAAAATAAGATTATTCAAATAAAATCGCTTTATATTCATATCCTTACAATAGATTTTTGTGTGGCTTTTATAAGTCAAAATAAACAAATTGATACAAGCAAAAAACAATTTAACATTTTTTATATATTTATTCACATTTATTGAATAAATAGTCACTTTGATTTAGAGTATAGCTTTATATCAAGTGACTCTACCTTTATACTGTTAATCGAGTTTATTTATCACGTATTAAGTTAGTAATTAAACAGGAATTTTCTTTATGTTAAAAGCGATTGTAGTGGGAGCTAGCGGTTACACGGGAGCAGAATTAGCGACGTTTTTAACGCGCCATCCGAGTATCGAATTATCTGGATTGTATGTTTCTGAAGGTAGCTTAGATAAAGGCAAAAAAATCTCCGATTTATACGGCAATTTACGCGGTTGCGTGGATTTACCATTACAACCTCTTGGTGTAAGCGGAATTAAAGCGGCCTGTGAAAATATTGATATCGTTATTTTAGCGACCGCTCATGAAGTGAGCCATGACTTAGCCCCTTTGTTTTTAGCTGAGAATACGGTGGTATTTGATCTATCAGGTGCATTTCGTGTTCAATCAGTAGGTTTCTATGAAAAATATTACGGCTTTACACATCAATACCCTGAATTATTAGCACAGGCTGTTTATGGTTTAGCAGAATGGAACGCTGAACAGGTAAAAGAGACTGACCTAATTGCAGTACCTGGCTGTTACACAACAGCTTCTTTAACTGCATTAAAACCTTTGTTTGAAGCTGGTTTTATTAAACAAGGTATAAAACCAACGATTAATGCGACTAGCGGTGTAAGTGGTGCAGGGCGTAAAGCGAATGTTGCGAGTAGTTTTTGTGAAGTGAGCTTACAGCCTTACGGTGTTTTCACTCATCGTCATAAACCTGAGATTGATCAACACTTAGGCACTGACGTGGTATTTACACCACATTTAGGCAGTTTCAAACGTGGTATTTTAGCCAGTATTAATGTGGTACTAAATGAAGGTGTCACGGCTGAACAAGTAAACCAAGCATATCAAACTGCTTATGCAGATAAACCGATAGTGCGATTAATGGAAGGGACTTTCCCTGCCCTGAAGAATGTAGTCGGCACCCCATTCTGTGATTTAGGTTGGGCGCTTGATGGCCAAGACCTAGTGGTATTTAGTGCGATTGATAATTTGCTTAAAGGCGCTTCTTCACAAGCAATGCAATGCATTAATTTACGTTTTGGTTTTGATATGACGACTTCTATTTTATAAAACGGATTTTCAATGACACAATCACAATCACAATCACAACAAAAACCACTGCTCATTAAGCTAGGTGGAGCAGTATTAGAAAACAATCAAGCATTGACCAATTTATTCACTGCGTTAACGGAATATTTAGCAACACAACAGCGCCCGTTATTGCTGGTACACGGTGGTGGTGTGATTGTTGAAGACGTGCTCAGTAAAATGAACATTAAAAGTGAAAAGAAAAATGGTTTACGTATTACACCATTTGATCAAATTCCTTATGTTGCAGGTGCCCTTGCAGGTACATCAAATAAATTATTGATGGCAAAAGCATTACAAGCAGGTTTGTCAGCTGTTGGCTTATCACTCGCAGATGGCTTTAGTTGTTCAGTAAAACAGATGGATCCAGACTTAGGTGCCGTAGGCATATGTAGCCCTAATAACCCGACACTGATTAATACGTTATTAGCGGGTAACTTCTTACCGGTTATTTCTTCAATCGCAATTGGTGAAGATGGTAATTTATATAATGTAAATGCAGACCAAGCGGCTATTGCTATCTGTGAGCTAGTGGGGGCAGAGTTGGTATTTTTATCCGATGTTGATGGCGTATGGGACGCACAGAAACAGGTTATTCCTGAGTTAAATACGCAACTAGCTGATACACTTATCGCTAAAAATGTGATTCAAGATGGTATGGCTGTGAAAGTAAAAGCCGCATTACAAGCCGCCGATGAATTAGGTTATGTGATGTTAGCAAGTTGGAAGAATCCTGAAAATTTAGTGTCATTGCTTGCAGGTAAAGCAGTGGGAACCAAAGTAATTAAATAAAGATTAAATAGAGAGTGACAATGGAAAATTTATTAACCGGCATGGAAATGACTCAACAACAAGCATTAGACTTGATTGCATTGGGTAAAGATTTAAAAGCAAATCCAAGTAAATATGCACAGGCATTAGCCGGTAAAAGCGTTGTTACTTTATTTGAGAAACAATCACTGCGTACGCGTGTCACCTTTGATATTGGTGTGAATAAATTAGGCGGTCATGCGGTTTATTTAGATCAGACTAATGGTGCAATGGGTAGCCGCGAAGACGTTAAAGATTTTGCCGCAAATATATCTCGCTGGGCAGATTGTATTGTTGCACGTGTATTTGACCACAATACATTGGTTGAGATGCAAGAGTACGCTTCAGTACCTGTTATTAACTCATTATGTGATTTATACCACCCATGCCAAGGCATGGCTGACTTTTTAACCATCTCGCAAAACTACGATGATTTAACAAAAGTGAAATTGGCTTATATCGGCGATGGTAATAATGTTACACATTCGTTATTCATTGCTGGTGCTATCTTAGGTGCAACCGTGACTGCAGTTTGTCCATTAGGACATAGTCCAGATGCACAAATTCTTAAAAAAGCAGAAGAAATCGCAAAAGAAACAGGTGCTACAATTACTGTAACTAATAATATTGAAGATATTAAAGGTTATGACGTTGTTTATGGCGACACTTGGTTATCAATGGGCGATGATACGCCATTAGAGCAAATCAAAGCTAAATTTATGCCATACCAAATTAACCAAGCATTACTTGATGACACAGGTATTAAACATATTTTACATTGTCAGCCTGCACATCGCGGTTTAGACATCACGTCTGATGTAATGGATGGTCCAGCTTCATTGATTTTTGATCAAGCTGAAAATAGAATGCACATACAAAACGCTATAATGCTTACCTTAATTAACAAATAGATGTAGACGAAAGGAAATAATCAATGAGTAAAGTTAAAAAAGTTGTTCTCGCTTATTCAGGCGGTCTAGATACATCAGCAATCATTCCATGGTTAAAAGAAACTTATGATGATTGTGAAATCGTAGCGTTTTGTGCCGATGTGGGCCAAGGAGCAGAAGAATTAGTTGGTTTGCACGAAAAAGCAATTGCTTCAGGTGCTTCTGAATGTCATATCGTTGACTTGAAAGAAGAATTTGTTAAAGACTATATCTACCCAACGATTGCTTCTGGCGCTGTATATGAAGGTACTTACTTATTAGGTACTTCTATGGCGCGTCCAATCATCGCTAAAGCACAAGTTGAAGTGGCTTTAAAAGTAGGTGCTGATGCAGTTTGTCATGGTTGTACTGGTAAAGGTAATGACCAAATCCGTTTTGAAAGCTGTTTTGCTGCACTAGCACCAGAGCTACGAGTTATTGCACCTTGGCGTGAGTGGGATATGGTTTCTCGTGAAGATTTATTGGACTACCTTGCTGAGCGTAATATTGAAACAACAGCAAGCGCGACTAAAATCTACAGCCGTGATGCAAATGCATGGCACATTTCGCACGAAGGTGGCGAGCTAGAAGACCCATACAACGAACCAAGTAAAGGTGTTTGGACATTAACGGTTGATCCGCTTGATGCACCAAATGAGCCTGAATACGTTACGTTAAAAGTTGAAAATGCACGTGTTACTGCGGTTGATGGTGTTGAACTTTCTCCTTACGATGCGTTAATGGTATTAAACGAGAAAGCAGCCGCTCATGGTGTTGGCCGTATCGATATCACAGAAAACCGTACGGTTGGTATGAAGTCTCGTGGTTGTTACGAAACGCCGGGAGGTACAGTGATGGTCACTGCACTGCGTGGTATTGATGAACTAGTACACGACAAACCTTCTCGTCGCTGGCGTGATCAAGTGGGCCAAGAATTTGCTCACTTAGTGTATGACGGTCGTTGGTTTACACCACTTTGTGGTTCTTTATTAGCGGCATCTGAGTCACTAGCAAAAGATGCAAACGGTGAAGTGGTTGTTCGTCTTTACAAAGGACAAGCAACAGCGGTTAAGAAACGTTCTCCAAATAGCCTTTACTCTGAAGAGTTTGCTACATTTGGGGATGACAACGTATATGACCAAAAACATGCTGAAGGTTTTATCCGTTTATATTCACTGTCTAGCCGTATTCGTAAGCTAAACAGTAACAAATAAACAAAAATACCTTTAAAATTCCTGCTCCGATTGTCGGGGCAGGAATTTCTATTTATAAGCGCTTTTAAAAATAAGTGTGTTTATAAATAGAATAGAATTTAATATCAATCCTTTAACGAATCGGTTTGGCATCATTGCCAAGTCAGAATGGAGTAACAAATGGCACTATGGGGCGGACGTTTTAGCCAAGCGGCAGACGTAAAATTTAAATTATTTAATGATTCCTTGAAGTTTGACTACCGTTTAGCTGAACAGGATATTATTGGCTCAATAGCATGGTCAAAAGCGTTGTTAGCGGTAAATGTATTAACTTCTGATGAACAAATTAGTATTGATAAAAGCTTAAATGAATTACTAGTTTCAGTGCAAGCCAACCCAGAGCAAGTTTTACAATCTGACGCTGAAGATATCCATTCTTGGGTTGAAGGGCAGCTAATCAATAAAGTCGGTGATTTGGGTAAAAAACTACACACTGGACGCAGCCGAAATGACCAAGTTGCTACCGACCTAAAATTATGGTGTAAAAAAACCGCCCAAGAGTTAATTGTTCACCTTAATACATTAGAAGCTAAGTTGATTGAATTAGCACGTATCCATCAATCTGTTGTATTACCAGGTTACACGCATTTACAACGTGCTCAGCCGGTGACATTTTCACATTGGTGTTTAGCGTATTTAGAAATGTTAGAGCGTGACCATAGTCGTTTAGAAGATTGTATTGACCGTATGGATACTTGCCCATTAGGCAGTGGCGCATTAGCCGGTACTGGTTATCCGATGGATAGAACTGTACTAGCACATTCGCTAGGCTTTAAACGCGCAACACGCAATAGTTTAGATTCAGTATCAGACCGTGACCACGTTGTTGAATTGATGAGTTGTGCAACATTATCAATGGTACATCTATCACGTATGGCTGAAGATTTAATTTTCTATAACAGTGGTGAGTCTGGCTTTATTGAAATGTCAGATCAAGTGACATCAGGTTCTTCATTAATGCCACAAAAGAAAAATCCAGATGCAATGGAATTGATTCGTGGTAAGTCTGGCCGTGTATTTGGTTCATTAGCAGGTATGTTAATGACATTAAAAGCGTTACCGCTTGCGTATAACAAAGATATGCAAGAAGACAAAGAAGGGCTATTTGACGCATTAGATACATGGGGCGATTGCCTAGAAATGGGTGCAATGGCCTTAACAAACCTTAAGGTTAATGAAGAGCGTACTAAAGAAGCTGCACAAGGTGGTTACTCAAATGCAACAGAATTGGCCGACTATTTAGTAGCCAAAGGGATCCCTTTCCGTGAAGCTCACCATATCGTAGGTGTCGCTGTGGTGTCGGCGATCGAAAAAGGCGTACCATTAGAAGAGTTAACCGTTGCAGAGTTTAAACAATTCTCTAGCGTGATTGAAGATGATGTTTATCCAACCTTAACATTAGAAGCAACGTTAGCTGCGCGTACCGCATTAGGTGGTGTTTCACCACATCAAGTGGAGTTTGCATTAACAGAAGCTGAGCAACGTTTATCTAAACGCGGCAAGTCAGGTATTGTGATTAGATCAGCAAATGTTGACGATATAGACCGTATTGAGTCAATGGTTAATTACTGGGTGGAAAAAGGTGAAAATTTACCACGTGATAAATCAGATTTAGCAAAATCAATTGATGAGTTTGTTGTCACTGAACTGGACGGAATAGTCGCAGGTTGTGGCTCGGTTCATATTTATGACACTGGTTTAGCTGAAATTCGTTCAATAGGTATCGAACCTGGTTATGAAGGTCGTGGCCAAGGTAGTGCAATCGTAGAGCTTCTAGTTAAACGTTCTGAAAAATTAGCGATTAAACGATTGTTTGCATTAACTCGTATGCCAGATTTCTTTATGAAACTAGGTTTTAGTCCTGAAAGTAAAGCAACCATGCCTGATAAAGTGTTAAAAGATTGTGCGATGTTTGTCAGTGAGCATGCTAATAGTGAAAAAGCGCTAGAGTTAAACTACAAAACAAGTATGTTATTGCATAAAGAAATGACTAAAAGTTAAAACAAGAAAAAAGGTATTATTTCTGTTTAAGAAATAATACCTTATCTTATTAAGTAGGCTGGTCTGCACTGGTGTAGATCAACTATATTGAGAATTAACTCTTACTATAAGCACCTAATACAATTTTTAACTGTTATGAAGTACCGCGTCAGGAAAGTGTTGACGTAAAATACGATTTTGAAAGGTATCGTTAAAACGAGCATTAATAATAATGATAAATCGCTCAAAAGGTTGTTGTTGATCGAGTGGTTGCACAGATGAGATGTTATGAAAAACCTCATTATCGCGAATATGCATCATTTCACCCGGCGCTAATGTGCTATCCGCTATTAACTGTTTGCCCGCTTTATCCTTATAGATAGTATTTAACCCCCCAGTTACATTTTCTCTATTAATCACCAGAATACTTAAAAACTGACTACCATCTTGATGGATGCCTTGACCTTGTAAAGGATCTAACGACTGCTTTCCTTTGACACCTGTGATTTGCATCAAGATCGGCTCTTGTGGGTTGATATTCCAAAGTTCCGCCCATGCTTTAATAAACTCTTGCACATCTTCACGCTGTAAAAAGGTCTTATCCATTGCAGGATAGTGACGTAATTTATCAGCCATCGTATCGGCATCGTTATAAGCACCACCCTGTGCCATAGGACAGTTATCTAATGTTTTAAGATCGCCACCCTCAGTAAAATAAAGCCAAGACATACTTTTCCAACGCGTCTCAACATAAGGGTCTTTTGGTAAGTCATGCAAATATTGTTGCCATTCAGCTAAATTTATCTGCTCATTAATATCCGTTTGACTCCAGCTGCGCGCTGCAATATCTCGTTTAACATGCGTTGGCCAATAAGGAAGTTTTGCTAGTAGTGAAGGTATTGCTGGGGTTTGGACATGATCAAAGTATACATTTTTCATCGTATTTCCTTTTATAAATAGATTGTTTAAAGAAAGCCGTTAGAGGTGTTTATGTTCTAACGTGACAAAAGGTATAGCCTTGTTATTTAGGTATCAATTTAGAGGTGTAAAATAAAACCCTTATTAATGCAGAAAGTGAGAGCAAACGAACGCGAGAGACAGAAAAATAATGTGGTAAGTAGGTAGCTGAAAATAAGTAATATTTAAAAATAATGAAATTGAATCATCAAGTGGATTTAGCAGCTTAATATAAAGTGCGTCATTATTGGCTGCTCACTAAAGTTGTTAGAACAATGCGAATTAATAGGTAAGCGGCAATCATTAAGGTGTTAGTAATGTGATCGCTTATTTGAATTGCTGACGGAAAACGTCGCAATCACATAACAACGCTTTAAATAGCTATTATTTATATGAATAAGAATCCAGTGATTACAAAACACAGATAAGAAAGTACAGATAAGAAAATAAGGATAAGAAGATAAAAAAGGATAGAACTGATAAAGGTATAGATATAGGTAATGTAGAGGTGATGAAGAAACGATAGGTTTTGAGTAAAAGAAGTAGCAGTACATGGGGCTTAATATAAAGAGTCCAATATACTGCTTAATAATCTAGCGCGATTTAATAATATAAGTATGAAAGTTGTTTCTACTTATGACTATCACCGTTATGAAGGTGTTTCTTCAAGATACTCATTTTTTAAATTAACATAGTGGCTAGCAGAGCGTTTTAAAAAAGCAAACTCAGCTTCTGTTAATGCACGAGCAGGTTTTGCAGGTGAACCCACATATAAAAAGCCAGAAGCTAATACTTTATTAGGGGGCACTAATGAACCAGCCGCAATAATAACATCATCTTCAATGTGTGCATTGTCTAATATAATGGCTCCCATACCAATCAAAACACGATCGCCAATTTGGCAGGCATGTAACATTGCCTTGTGTCCTACAGTAACGTCTTCGCCAATGACCAGCGAGTAGCCAGTAGAAGAAGCTTCTCCTTTTCTGGCTACATGTAATACAGAAGCATCTTGAATATTGGTGCGAGCACCAACAGAAATAGAATGTACATCACCGCGTAATACACACATAGGCCAAATACTGACATCATCAGCGAGTGTTACATCACCAATAATAGAAGAAAAAGGGTCAATATAAACAGCATCACCGATTGTAGGATAGATATTCTTATAAGGACGTAGTGTAGGAAACATAATAAACCTTCTTGATCGACATAATAAAAGGCCACTATACGACACAAAAGTGTGGATAACAAAAGCAAAATTGTGGATAACTTGTGTTCAAACTAGGTATAAAAATTAATTGCAAATAATCGTAATAAAACACTTGCCAATGTGATCTCAATCCCTATAATGCGACCCCACAGACACGGGATGTAGCGCAAGTTACCCACCGAGTTTGAGAATAGTTTTTAACGTATTAACGCTTCGTAGTTCGCTTCGAAATTAAGTTAAATTAAAACGTTGACAATGTTCGAAAGGCGCGTAATATACGCCGCCTAGCCGCAAGGCACGCTCTTTAACAATTTAATCAAACAATCTGTGTGAGCACTTGTTGTTGATGTGATTTCAAAAAAATCAAAAATGTAATTCTTCTGCTTGCAGAAAGTTACAGCCTTTCTTGTAAAGGCAACAT
>NZ_AXWP01000027.1:0-13806 GCF_000482725.1 Psychromonas arctica DSM 14288 | reverse complement strand
AACTTGTGGAAGAAGCCGAGTCGGCTACATCGACGATTAAAGCAGCTGAAATATAAGCCACCCTTTAAGTTCATTAAAATGAACTCGTGGCGAAATTCGAGAAGCCCCTTATCAAGTTTTGCGATGCCGAATAGTTGGTTTGAAGGGCTTGGTTTGTATAATATAGAGAATGTAAATACAGGTTGGCTTGCTCCATCAGCGTTTATGAAAAGCGGATGATGGAATAAAAGAATACAGGAGCCGTATACGAGGCCCGTACGTACGGTTCTGTGAGAGGGATGAGGCAAAAGCCTCACCCTACTCGATATTGATCAAAATAATACACACTGTGAAAATAGTGTAGTCATGTAGTTGTTTAAATAGTTGATTAATATATTTCTGTTAGAGATAACCTTAGCTTGAAATTAAGCTTACTTTTTATCGATAAAGCTAAAGCTAAAGCGACATTATTAATCTGATACTGATATGCATTCCAATAGCTACTTATCAATCGCATTCGCGACACTATTACAAATCATTTCTCTGATCCATTTATGACCGGGTTCATCGCTATTACGTTGATGCCATAACAATACATAGGCCATTTCTGAAAAAGAAAACGGTAATGGGATTTGCTTAAGTGGATATAACTTTTGGGCATGCGGCACAAAGCTTGAGGGTAGTGTAAAGATTAAGTCACTGTGAGCACAAACACTCGCTCCACCATAAAAGTCAGGTAACGTACTAATAATATTGCGTTGTTTACCTTGTTTCTCTAAAAAGTAATCGATTGCCCACCATTTATTGCCTTCACAAGAAACCTGTATATGATTATATTGAAGGTAACTATCAATATCCCAATGTCCCTTTTTTATGCTCTCTAACACCGGATGATTTTCATTTACTAAACAAGTTTGCTGATCGTGAAACAAGATAGTATGCGCAATGCCATCGGGTAGGATTTCCGTTTTTAATCGCGGATCATCATAGAAGTCTATTCCAGTAATACCAAAATCAACTTTACCTTGTTGCAATGACTGCATTGAGTTTTCCATCCAACTTAAAATATCCAGGTGTACATGACTTGCTTGTTTTAATAATGGGCCAATAAAATAAGGTAACAATGTTGCATAAGCACTTTCCAGCATACTGATTGAAAAGTGTCTGTCGCTACTGGACGGATCAAAGCGAGGGGCTCGAGTTAACTGATATAAGTTTTGTAACAAACTAGGCAATTTTTGTTGTAGTTGTAATGCATGCGCTGTCGGTTTTAAGCCATGTGCTGTTCTGCTAAATAAAGGATCTTGCAAGCTAATCCTTAATCGATTGAGGCTTTTGCTTAATGCAGATTGACTGAGGTTCAAGCGAACCGCTGCACGTGTAACACTTTCTTCTTCTAAAAGTACTTGTAAAACAACTAATAAATTTAGGTCAATACGCATTAACTTATCAATATTCATAGATATTCCCATAGAGAATGTAAGATCTGAAATAATATCATTTCTGTTCATATCATAGCTGATTTACACTGCGATTCGTATTACCTATTATTGATTTTAATATTTTAATTCTGCTACGTTAGCCATAGTAAGGCGAAGTTAGCTTATTAGATATTTTCCAGTTGGCCCATTTTTTATAAAAGAGATTGAGATGACCCGTAAGCTATTACCTATTCTAATGTTCATGGTGGTGTTAAGCCCACTGGCAATAGATATTTATTTACCTTCGATGCCACAAATGGCGCAAGAGTTTTCTGTGTCGGATACGCAGGTGCAATCTACTTTAGTACTGTTTATCTTTGCGATGGGAATAGGGCAGATCTTAATTGGTCCTTTAGCGGATCGCTTTGGTCGTCGTCCTATTGCTTTGTTTGGTATTTGTGCGTACATGGCAAGTAGCTTGTTAGCGGCTTTAGTCGTCGATTTTCAATATTTACAATTAGCCCGCGTATTACAAGGTGTTGCTGCTTGTGCAACTTCGATTGTTGTTTTTAGTGCAGTGAGAGACCGATTTAATGCACAACAAAGTGCACACTATTACAGTTATTTAAATGGTGTTATTTGTGTCATACCTGCATTAGCGCCTACCTTAGGTGGCTTACTTGCATTACAGTTTGGCTGGCGTTCAACGTTTATTTTTATGGCTTTATATGCGGTCGTTGTGTTATTGATAGTGGCTTTTAAATTACCTGAAACTCGTCCTGAACATAGTAATAATAGTGCTGCTTTATATCGTTGGGCGCGTTATCAACCTATTTTAGCGAATAGCCATTTTGTTTTTTATGCGCTAACTTGCATGATAGCAATGGCCAGTATTTTAACGTATGTATCTTACGCGCCAAGTTGGATCATTAACCATTTGGGCTTGGATGAGCTGACTTTTAGTTACTTATTTGGGTTTAACGCCATTGTTAATATTAGTGCGTGTTTTCTTGCGCCTAAAGTGATTAAAAAACTAGGTAATCATACAACCGTCACTGTTGCATTGTGGGTGATGGTCTTATCTGCTGTTTTACAGGTTGCGTTTCAGCAACTGCCTGTAACTACGGCTTTATTAGGTGGATTGTACTTTATGATCCCAATGCTTTTTTTATGTATTGGTTTCGCATTGTTATTAGGGCCTGCAACGTCAATGGCGTTGAGTGCTTTTGGAGAACGAGCGGGAACTGCCAGTGCTATCTTAGGTTGTATGCAAATGAGTGGAGCCGCTTTATTAACGGGCTTATTACAACAAACAAACCTGACTGCACCTTATGCAAATGCGGTAATGATCGGTGCTGGTAGCTTAGTTTTATTGATTACTATGTTTTTACCACAATATAAACATTGGCACCAAGAGCAAGTGAGTTATAGCTAAAAGGTTGCGCGAGTAGGTACATTGGGGCACTAATCCCTGACTACCAGGTTAGCTTGTCAGACTATCGGTAATGCCGATCAAATGCGGTGTGTTTGGCACTATAAAATACACTCGCATTATTACTTTTAGCCTGAGATAATAGTTTTATTACCTCTATTTAAATGGACTCAAAATGAAGCATTCAATATTTAAACTATCACTATTAAGCTCAGCTGTTTTATTAACTGCATGTGTAACGTCTTCACCTACTGGACGTAATCAAGTTTTATTGTTTGATGGCGCTGAAATGGCAGAGTTGGGTGCTAATTCATTTACCGAAATGAAAGCACAAGAAACAATTAACAAAGATCCAAAAGTAAATGCTTATGTACAATGTGTTAGTAAGCAAATTACCGATGCGTTAGGTAAACAACCTGATTTTGACCAATGGGAAGTGGTTGTTTTTGATAGCGAGCAAGTGAACGCGTTTGCTTTGCCTGGTGGTAAAATTGGTGTTTATACTGGATTATTACAAGTTGCAAAAAATCAGGATCAATTAGCGGCTGTTATTGGACATGAAATTGCCCATGTTCAAGCAAACCATTCTAATGAGCGTTTATCTTCTAGCCAAATCACTGGGTACGGCACTCAAATAACACAAGTTGCCATTGCTGGTACTGAGTATGCTGAAATGGGCATGGCTGCTTTAGGATTAGGAGTTCAATACGGTATTACGATGCCCTATGGTCGAGCCCAAGAATCTGAAGCTGACATTGTTGGTTTACATTTAATGAATGATGCAGGTTTTGATGCTCAGCAAAGTATTGAGCTTTGGAAGAATATGGCTGTGGCCTCTGGTGGCAGTGAACCAATGGAATTTTTATCGACGCATCCATCAAATGAAACACGTATTAATAACTTAAGTGATGAGTTAAATAAATTAAAAAAAAGCAGTAAAAAACATCCAACTTGCTCACTATAATCATTGAGTTCGGCTGATTACAATATAGTACGAAACAGTAAAATATAGCACTTAATGTGTTGCGAGCTAGTTAATCACTAGCTCGCTTATTTATCCCTCTCTGTATTTTCCATTTACTTATCTACTTACCCATTTACCTATCTACTTACCCATTTACCTCGTTATCTAAGCAGTCACTTTATAATTTATTCTTATGTATATCTTTTACACTTAACGCTACAACTTAGTTTTACTCTTCCTACATTTTTAATACAGGGGGAATGATGTTTTGGTTAATTTTTATATACCTCAATAGTTTTATGCTGTGCTGAAATCGAAGCTTCTCTGAATAATTAAGAGGTATAGCTGATGAGTTATAAATGTAAGCATTTTGATATTAAAGAGTTGGTTACTCCACAAATGTATTCAGAGTGGGGCAACGTTGTTGGACTTTATTTAATGATAGGTTGCTACGTTTAATTGATAGCTTGAGAGAGCAGCTTGGTTCCTGCGTGATCAATGATTGGTCATGGGGAGGGAAGTTTAAATATAGTGGAATTAGAGATGAATATTTTTATGGGACGACGGCTAAGTATTTAGCTAGTCGCTCACAGCATAAATATGGCCGTGCAGTGGATATGAAGTTTAAGCAGGTCTCCGCTCAAGTCGTCAGAAAATAGATCATTGAACACCAAGCACAGTTTGCAGATATTAAGTTTGTAGAGTGTGGCCCACTACAACATGGCGTTGACATGAACTGGGTTCATATTGATGTACGCAATGAAGATCAACTTTACTGCTGGTCTCCATTAGAAGGGTCATTGACCCACTAGAGGTGATTAGACGCCACCTTTAGTATTGCTTTAAATGGTTTCACTTTAAGTACTTTAAGGTAAGCATTATAAAACCTGTTTTTTTACATTATTGGTTTTATGGCTCAACTTGTCTTTTAGCATTGAACCTTTTAACATTATTCGATTGGCTTTTATCGTTTGTTTTTTTATTGGCTAGGTTGCTGATGGCATCTGATTTGATGCAACACTGCGATATAAATAACGCTCACAAAATACTGGTGATAGTTTTCTGATGATGGCTGCTAATGTGGCAATGACAATAAACGAAAACAGTAACCTTCCCCAGAAAATGGTATTAAAATCTGCCCCTATTAATAAAATCAATAACGTATCTTCAATTAAACTGTGTAATAAATTTAATAGCATGATCGATGTAAAAACATCACGAGCTGCAACATGTCCTTTTTGTGCTTCATTTATTAACAATCCGCCGCCAAAGGAAAGCCCTAAGGTAGCACCAATAATAGTAATATTAGTTGCTTCTTGGCTGATCCCTAACAACCTTAAAAAAGGCTTTAAGATGATCGCCATTAACTTTTCTATGCCTAATATTTTCAACATTTTTAACGTGAATAGCAAGGTTGAGATAACTAAGAAAACCATCACTAAATTTTGTAGCTGGTTGATTGCCCAGTCAAGATAACCACTCTCCACATTCACTTCAGGGGACCAAAGCATTTGCGCCGGTTGGTTAAGGCTATCCGTTAGCTGATACGTTTGGTGTAATATCCATGCTAACAATAGACTGCCGCCAATGCGAAAAACTAACGTGACCCATAAGCTCACTCCTGCTTTTTTAGCTATAGTCGCTTCAATTGGTAAAGAGTGTGCAAGTAACATCATGCTGCCTAATATTGATGCTTGAGCAACGGTTAGAGTATTGTCGATGCTGATTAATACAATTAAACCGCCATAGATGTTGGTGAGTATTGTTGTTGCCCAAACTAAGCTCATTGCATCTGGCAAGCCTACGGTCTGCATCAAAGGACCAAGTAACTGGCTTAATAGAATAATACCGCCGAATTCTTCAATAATTTTGATTGCAATTAAGATCGGGATCATGACTTTAAACAGAGTAAATGTAACATTAAAAATGTCTCTGCCTAGGGCAATGAAAAAATGTTTAATGGATTGCATGATACTGACCTTTATTGTGTTTATGTTTAAATTTAATAAGCTTATATACCCTTTACCATTCAACTTGCTGAATAAAGCGTCTCGATCGGTAACGCACATATGATACATAAGAAGGTTGAAGTTTAATTTTAAATGTTGTGATCTAGCTTTTTAATATTTTTTTTGTTCGCTTTAAGGAAATATTGTCATTAATAATGAGCCTAGAAAGAAATAATGTAATTAAAATAAAATGCCGGTATTAAGGTCAAGTTATAAGGTTCAGTTATAAAGCGAAGGTAAAATAATGAATATTGATAGAATTGACCATGTAATATGAATGCCGCCACAAAAAATAACCGTCTACCTAACATTGAATTCGCAGATAAAGTCGGGTTACCAGCGCCGCTTGTTTAAAGCGTGCTAAGCGTTTGCGGTGGGGTTATTATCTGTGATGTCTCAATCATTGATGCGCAGTTAGCAGAAAAAAAATGACCTTGATTGTTTCTATTGAGATGGAACGAGATAGAGCAGGTATTTATGAGAAATTTAAATACTCAATGATCCAATCGAATGAAATCATGCAGTGTTACCAAATATCAGGATCATATGATTTTGTAGTGATTGTTTGTGTACAGGATATTCAAGCTTATGAAACATTTGTTGACCGCGCATTACATGACGATTTGAATATTAGGAAGTTTGATACATCGGTCGCATCACGTACGGTAAAGCACAGTACTGCTATCCAACTTTAGCGAGTCATAGATCAGCTTAATCTGTAACAAGTTATTCTTAGTAAACAAAACAAACAAATAAAAAAGCCGAATCAATTGATTCGGCTTTTAGCGCAAATGTTATTACTTATTTAAGCATTTATAAGCTTGCTAATTATAGGCTAGCTAAAATCGCGTCTACAGATGCTTTTGCATCACCTAATAACATTTCTGAGTTATCTTTAAAGAACAGTGGATTTTGTACGCCAGCGTAACCAGCTCCCATCGAACGTTTAAACACAACTACCTTCTCAGCTTCCCAAACACTTAATACTGGCATACCTGAAATCGGTGTACCTGGTTCGTTTGCTGCCGGGTTAACCGTATCATTTGCACCAATAACTAATACAACATCTGTATCAGGGAAATCTTCATTGATTTCATCCATCTCTAATACGATGTCGTAAGGTACTTTTGATTCAGCAAGTAGCACGTTCATGTGGCCAGGTAGACGACCCGCAACAGGGTGAATACCAAAACGTACATTTTTACCTTTAGCACGTAAGCGCTTAGTAATTTCTGCCACTGGGTATTGTGCCTGTGCAACCGCCATACCGTATCCTGGTACAATGATGATGTTTTTTGCTGCATTTAATGACGCTGCAACTTCTTGTGCGGTTGTTTCATGATGCTCACCGTATTCTTGGTCACCTTGGTCGAATGTTTCTGTACCAAAACCACCTAAGATTACACTTACGAAAGAACGATTCATTGCTTTACACATAATGTAAGACAGAATCGCACCACTTGAACCTACTAATGCACCAGTGATGATTAGTAAGTCGTTTGCTAGCATGAAACCCGTTGCTGCTGCAGCCCAACCAGAGTAAGAGTTAAGCATTGAAACTACTACTGGCATATCTGCGCCACCAATAGAAGCAACTAAGTGCCAACCAAAGGCTAATGCAATGATGGTCATAATGATTAATGCAGTTAAGCCTAAATCACCACTGACGAAAGCCACTAATAGGAATGCTGCAGAAGTTACAGCGGCAATGTTGATCCAGTTTTTACCTGGTAGCGCTAATGCAGAACTGTTGATTTTTCCGCTCAATTTACCATAAGCAACAATAGACCCTGTGAATGTTACAGCACCAATAAAGATACCTAAGAACACTTCAACATCGTGAATTGTTTGAGCTGCAGAAGCTAAAACAGCATGATCTAAATAAGAGTTAAAGCCGATAAATGTTGCTGCTAAACCTACAAAACTGTGAAGAATAGCAATCAGTTCTGGCATGGAAGTCATTTCAACTTTTAATGCCAAACGTACACCAACACCCGCACCGACTGCCATTGCGATCGTAATGTAACCTAACCCAGAGACTTGAGAGCTAGCAATCGTTGCGATAACCGCAATGATCATACCGATAATACCGAATAAGTTACCTTTTCGTGCGCTCTCTTGGCTACTTAAACCGTTAAGGCTGGCGATAAATAGGATGGCTGCAATAACATAAGCAGCAGTAATTAATCCTTGAGACATGATTATTTATCCTTCTGGAACATTTTCAACATGCGGTGTGTAACGGTAAATCCGCCCACGATGTTGATGGTTGCAATTAAAATTGCAATCGTTGATAGAACTGTAACAACATTATTGTCACTACCGACTTGTAGTAATGCGCCGATAATGATGATGCCACTTATAGCGTTTGTTACACTCATTAACGGTGTATGAAGAGAATGTGCAACATTCCAAACAACGCCGTAACCAACAATACATGCCAGCATAAATACAGTGAAGTGTGCTAAGAAATCAGCAGGAGCAACACTTGCTAACCAACCAAATAATCCAGCTGCTACAACGGCTACAGCCGGTTTTATCCATTTATTGGGTGCTTTTTCTTCAACAACAACGTCTTCTTTTACTTCCGCTTTAGCTGCGGGAGCTGCACTGACATTGATCGCTGGTGGTGGCCAAGAAATTTCACCTTCTTTAACAACCGTTGCACCACGGATAACTTCATCTTCAAAATCAATATCAATTTGACCATCTTTGTTTTTACAAAGCAGTTTCATTAAATTAACTAAGTTGGTTGCATATAGTTGACTTGATTGAGTCGGTAAACGACTTGGTAAGTCTGTGTAACCAATGATTTTAACGCCGTTTTCAGTTTCAAAGACTTCATCTTTAACTGTGAGTGCGGCATTACCGCCAGCTGCCGCCGCTAAATCGACAATCACACTGCCTGATTTCATTGATTTAATCATTGCTTCAGTGATGATTTTAGGAGCAGGTTTACCAGGGATAAGCGCTGTTGTAATAATGATATCAACATCTTTCGCTTGTTCTGCCATCATTTCAGCTTGTGCTTTTTGATAGCCTTCACTCATGGTTTTAGCATAACCTGTTGCGCTAACTTCAGTTTCTTCTTCTGTATAATTTACTTCAAGAAACTCCGCACCCATACTTTCGATTTGCTCTTTTACTTCAGGGCGAGTATCAAATGCACGAACAATCGCACCTAAGCTACCAGCTGCACCTAAAGCAGCAAGACCTGCGACACCAGCGCCAACAATCAGTACTTTTGCTGGTGGCACTTTACCTGCGGCAGTGATTTGCCCTGTAAAGAAACGACCAAATTGATTAGCGGCTTCGATAACTGCACGATAACCAGCGATATTTGCCATTGAACTTAAGGCATCTAATGCTTGTGCACGAGAAGTACGAGGTACACTGTCCATTGCAATAACGCTGATTTTTTTAGCTTCTAATTGCTTTAACAGTTCAGGGTTTTGAGCTGGCCAAATAAAGCTAACTAATGTAGCGCCTTCTTTGATTAGCTTAATTTCTGCTTGGGTCGGTGCATTCACTTTAAAAATGATATCTGATTGCCAAACCGTTGCTGCTTCATCGCTGATTTCTGCGCCTGCATTTTGGTAAGTTAAATCAGAAAAGCTAGCCGCTGTTCCCGCGTTTTTTTCTACCAGAAAAGTGAAACCTTGTTTAATCAATAGCTCAACAGTATTAGGTGTTGCGGCTACGCGGTTTTCATTTTCTTGGATCTCTCTAGGTATACCTATCTGCATAGTAATTCCATGATCGCTTATTGTTATATTGAGTTATAAAAAGTGTATTTTATGTGTTGTTTAAAAAGAGGATTAGATGTGGATCATCGTTACCTTTTATTTATATTTACCACTGACATACAAAAGCCTGACTATGTGCTAGTTTTTGTATGGTTTGTGGATTGTTGTTCACAATAAATTTTACCAAACTAAAGCTTAGTGAAAAAATGTGACTTAGGCTACCATTTTAAGCGGTTTTAGACGGTTTTTATGCAACATTAAGGTTACTTAATATAACCATTAATCATAAGCAGTGCTTTTTGTTAACAGGGTGTTAATAAAACATCATGGTTTTGATTTTCTCTTGTTTATCTTCTGTTCACATAAAAGGAGGCGGGCATTCAAAAGTGATACGTTCTTCTGTTGATGGGTGGGTCAAAGTGATACTCGCGGCATGCAAAGCAAGACGTTGTGGTGATAATCTTTTGCCCCATTCACTCGCGTAAAACTCATCGCCAATAATTGGGTGACCGAGTTGTTGCATGTGCACGCGCAATTGATGGGTTCGACCTGTTAATGGGGTAAGTTTAACTAACGTTGTCTGATCTCCTCGCTTGACCACTTGCCATTCGGTTTGTGAATTTTTACCTTGTTCAAAGTCTACAATTTGACGAGGTCTATTCTCCCAGTCACAACGTAAGGGTAAATCAATCAGACCTGATTCTTTTTCAATGATGCCTTCTACGTTAGCGAAGTAAGTTTTATCAATGACTTTTTGTTGGAATTGACGGCCCATATGGCTTTGTGCGGATTTTTTAAGTGCTAAAATAATAATCCCTGAAGTGGCCATATCTAAGCGATGAACAACACAAGCATTTGGCCAAACCCTTAATATTCGTAGAGCTAAGCTGTCTTTATGCCATGTGTCCCGACCAGGTACGCTTAATAATCCTGAAGGTTTATTGAGGACTACAATATCTTGATCTTGGTGAATGATATCTAAGTAGGGGTGCATCGGCGGGTTATATACAAAATTTGGCATTGAATCTCTACTATCGGTAATAAAGGTAACCGGCTACTAAGCTCTAGGCTTAATAGCCGAATAAGTTACGAGTGAGTTGAAACGATGAAACGTACTGCATCAAGTTTGAGTTGTGTGTTATCTAAAATTTGCTCAAAACTTGTTTGCTGATCGCGTGAATGTTGAATTTCTTCTTCACGGATGTTCGGGTTTACCGCTTTTAACGCCAACAAACGCGATCTTTCTTGTTGCAACGTGCGTTGCATTGTTTGCTTCGCTTCATCAATTACATCAGACATTAACGCTTGCGCAGTTGGTAAAGACTGCTTAATCAATTGGTCTATTAATGCCTGAGATGCAGTAGCAACTTTACGACTAATATGACGGTTAATAGGGGTTAGCTGACGATTAAAGCTATCAAACGTAACATTTTCACCCAAATTCTTCGCATTTTTATCTAACAGTAAACGAATAGGCGTAGTAGGTAAGAAGCGACTTAATTGTGCATTTTCAGTATTTAATGCTTCAACGACATAAATAAGCTCCAAGAAAGTAGAAGCAGCCGGTAAAGAATTATTCTTTAATATTGCGACAGAAGTTGTGCCGGTATCTGAACTCAATACCATATCCATTCCGTTACTGATGATAGGGTGTTCCCAAGTTAAATACGAAACGTCATCACGACTTAACGCTGTTTGGCGGTTAAAAGTAACCGTAACACCATCTTCAGGTAACCCTGGGTAATCAGATGCCAACATATGATCCGTAGGTTTTAAGATCAAACAATGTTCACTACTGTCTTCCTGTTGCACACCTAAAACATCGAACATTTGTAATGCAAAGCCTGTAAAGTGAGGTAGCTGATCTATTTCAGTAATATCATCTAACAAGTCACTCTTTTGTAAGACACCACTTGAATTAATTTCTAATAACTTATCTCGACCTTGTTCTAAATTCATTTTTAACTCGGCGTTCAACTTAGCAGTACGTTGAATCAATTGCTCTAATTGATTGTCGCTGTTATCACCCGTCGCGAGTAAGTTAATTAATTCATCTTTTACGGCTTCATAAACAGTATGGCCTGTTGGGGTCGTTTGCGTAAAGGCAGATAAACCTTGCTCGTACCACTGTTGTAAAAAGGCTTGAGAAGTCTCTTTTAAGTACGGTGTGTAAATCTGTATATCACAACGCTGCCCAATTCTGTCTAAACGGCCAATACGTTGTTCTAATAAATCAGGGTTAATAGGCAGATCAAATAATACTAAATGGTGAGCAAACTGGAAGTTACGTCCTTCTGAACCAATTTCAGAACACACCATCACTTGCGCGCCATCTTCTACTTGTGCAAAGTAAGCTGCAGACTTATCGCGTTCAATCAATGATAAACCTTCGTGGAATACCGCAGCTTTAATGGCTTCTCTGGTGCGTAATGCTTCTTCAATGGCTAACGCTGTTTGTGCTTGCGCGGCAATGATTAAGATTTTTTCATTTTTATTCTGCTGAATAAGGTCGATTAACCAACTAATACGAGGGTCAAAAGCACACCATGAATTATCTGTAGAGGCTTCAAAAGCTTGATAGATCTGCTCTGGATATAACGCGGTAAAAGCTTGTTCTGCAATACTTCCCACAGGCATCATTTTTGATACTTTCATGGCCGTTTTATATTGGTCTGGTAAGGGTAATGCAACAGACTTAAGCAAACGCTTTGGAAAACCTTTAATTGCGGATCGTGTATTTCTGAATAATAAGCGACCAGTGCCGTGTCTATCTAATAAACTACGGATTAATTCTTGTTGTGCAGCCTGTTGTTCATCTTCATCAATTGTAATATCTGTGATCACATTTAGTAAAGGTTCAACATCTTGTTCGGATAATAATTCAGTAATACTATTCTTTGCTTCATTACTAAGAAACTTACCCTCTAACAATTGATTAACCGCATCTACAACAGGCTTATATCCTGCTTCTTCTTTAACAAATGTTTGATAATCATAGAAGCGATTAGGATCTAATAAGCGCAAACGAGCAAAGTGACTTTCATGCCCTAATTGATCGGGTGTAGCTGTTAAGAGTAAAACGCCGGGAATTGCATTGGCTAATTGTTCAATGGCTTTATATTGAGGGCTGGGTTTCTCTTTATCCCAAATAAGGTGATGAGCTTCATCAACAATCAATAAATCCCAAGTGGCGAGTAAAGCATTCTTTAAATGTTTTTGTTTACGAATTAAATCAATACTACACAGCACTAATTGTTCAGTATCAAACGGGTTAACGGCATCTAAATAAGCTTCTTCACAGCGAGTTTCATCAAAAATACTAAAATGCAGATTAAAACGGCGCAGCATTTCTACTAGCCATTGATGTTGTAAGTTTTCAGGCAATACAATCAATACGCGCTTAGCGCGACCAGTAATTAACTGCTGGTGAATGATTAATCCTGCTTCAATCGTTTTACCTAACCCAACTTCGTCGGCTAATAAAATACGTGGGGCATGGCGTTGACCAACTTCTTCTGCGATATAAAACTGGTGAGGGATTAAGTCTACACGAGGTCCTAGTAAGCCACGTAAGTGAGAGCGTTGTTGTTGATGTTGATTTAATAATGATTTGTAACGAAGAATAAAACGATCGAACTTATCAATTTGTCCTGCAAATAGCTTATCTTGAGGTTTATTGAATTTAATAAAGTTATTAAGGAAGGTTTCTTTTAACTTCGTTTCTTCACCAGTATCAACACGAGTACCAATATAAGTAATAATATTATCGTTTTCTTCAATATCCGTTACTAATAAACTCCAATCGGCATGACTCAATACTTCATCCCCGATATTGAAGCGGACACGAGTTACCGGTGCTTCTTGAATCGAATAAAGACGTTGTTCACCAGACGCTGCAAATAGCAATGTCAACATACGTCCCTCTATTGCAACAATAGTACCTAAACCTAACTCTGATTCAGCGTCACTAATCCAACGCTGGCCTAACGAAAATGTCATAAAAACTCACTCATCATTTGTAACAAAACAAAACTTAATAGCAGAAAAGGCGCGTATGTTACCTAAATCCTGAACAAAGGTACTAATCAAAATAGAATAAATTACACAAAAATAAAAATAGCATATAAATGAAAGAAAATAGCACTTTGTTTGATATTTAAGCAAACGAAAATTAATCGTAATAAAACACTTGCCAATGTGATCTCAATCCCTATAATGCGACCCCACAGACACGGGATGTAGCGCAAGTTACCCA
>NZ_AXWP01000026.1 GCF_000482725.1 Psychromonas arctica DSM 14288 | reverse complement strand
CAGGGCAAAATCATACTTGTTCAATAATTAGCCGAATATGATTTTTTCTCTAACTTCATCAGACCACCCGGCTTGCTTAAGCTTGCCTTTAATACTATCTTTTATTGGACTTAATCGTGCTAAATTCATAGAAAATCGCCTGAAAGTTGCCATATTTTCAGGCGCGTCTCCCCGACGAATTCGTGATTCATCTTCCTTAAAAGTCATATCGAGTACCCAATGCGACGAATTTTCAATCGCCCAATGCCCTCTAATTACTCTAGATATCTGAGCTAAATCTACTTCCAGTGAGCTAATATAATAGGATATTTCAGTTGTCTCTTCTTCTTTGATTATTCGCGTTCTCTCAACTTCGATAACCGTATTGAGATTAGCCCAACCTTTTCGCTCTTCCATCCACTCAGTAACCGGAAGTTGGGTGTAACGCCTAGACTCAATGCGACCATGCCCATCATTTATTATGGTAACGCTATTTGCTTCTATCTGTTGCAGGTTATCTCGATACGTTTTGTGGAAGTAGGCCTTTATTTCTCTTGCTAATTTTCCTTGATTATTTTTAACTTGTAACGCGTAATCCCCACCTTTTTTATCGACTGCTGAAGCCACTTTCTTCAAACAATGCATCGCATCAGCCGTGATAATACTGCCCTTTAATTCCAGTATTTCAATCAACTCCATGACTGTAGAGACCTCATTCTTTTTACTTTTAGATTTACATTGAGCCAACACAAGACCTTGCTCAACAGCATAAGCTGATACGCTATGAAGTGCCGTTTTCCTCTCTCCATTAAAAGAATGACGAAGGGTTTTACCATCGAATGCGATTATCGACTGACCATTATCTTCTCGTATTTCATTAACCCAGCTCATAAAGCAAGTTAGTAATGAAGAGGGCTCGATAGCACTGATGATACGGGCGATTGTGTCATCAACAGGGATCCCATTTTCAAAGGGTCTAAATTTTCGTAACCAATTCAGCTTGCTATCCCCAAACTGTTTAATATCTTTCCATCCTTCTGCACCAGATAGAATAGCGACAACGGTAAGAAACATGACGTCGATTAATTCATGTTTTTTATTGATATGAGAGCGAGAATCTTCAAGAGAAGTAAAATGATCGATAAATGCCATTAGCTATAACCTAAAATCATCTATTAGATCATAACTAATAATTATCCGTCAATTAAAGTATGATCTTGCCCTGCTATCTGGTTAGACACTGGGTTTATTTTTGCAAATGAATTGCAGACACAACAATATTAATTGGCTCAGGTGTGTTAAATGCTAATGTATTACTACGATTAATCAGGCGTAACTTCCCCCCTACTTCGACACTGGCCCGTAAAACATAACGACCGTTTTTTTCAAGCTTTTTAGGGTCATAAGTTAATATAAATGGCCATGGTGACGGAGCGCTTAAATGAATGGTTTGCTGTGCGATGGTTACCGATACCACATCTTGTTTTGAGGTATCTTCTAGCTTAATAATTAACTGCGCGTTTTCTGCTAAAAATTGTGGCCCATGATCAATAACAGCCCCAGATATCGTTAATTCGGTATTATTTAAATCATCATTTATTTCAACTTTCTTTTTGTTTTTTGAATGCGAACTACAAGCACTAACAGCAATGAGGGCAAAAAAAAGTGTAACGATTTTCCAATTAAACATACTATTTACCTTTTAAACTTGATTCACAAACAATGGATATAAACAGGCATTAAAGAGGCTAACTAGTTACATTAGCTACATAATAAATACCTAGCTAACATCCATACCTTGCATCATAAGTTAACCAATCCACAAAAATAATGCTTCGCGGATTAGTTATAATTTATGTGGGTTAGCAATTAGCTGCCTAAGATCATCAGTGGTAATGATAATAATTTGTCGCCTGTTTTAGCAAAGTAAAAAATAATGCCAATTAATGCAGCAACGGTTAATAAATACCAAGCGGCTGAAAATACTTGACCGTAGCGATCTAATGGTAATAAGTGACTATTAAAACGTGCTTTCCATTCAAACACTATTTCTACACTGCCTATTAATAGCATAAAACCTAATAATGCTAAGCCCAATGCATAACTAATAAAGACACCTGCGGCGGCACCTAACACACACGCTAACAATCCCACTTTACTGTTCATTGAAAAACTAATACTTTTTAAAATATGTCCTCCATCAAGCGGCAGAATAGGTAATAAATTGAACAAATTTAACAGTGCATTGAACGCTGCTAATCCCGCAAAGAATTCACTATCTGTGAGCCAATAAATAATCACACAAACTATCGACATGATTAAACCAAAGGTGGGCCCCATGATTGAAATAACAACATCTTGCCAACGGGTATTAATTTTCTCATCGGAAACCGCAAGCCCGCCAACAAAAGGAATAAGATAGATGCCTTTAGTTTTCATGCCAAAGTATTGCATTGCACGAATATGACCATATTCATGGAAAACTAAACAAGCAATCAATGCCGCGGCAAATTGAAAAGAAAAGAACCAACTATAAGCAGCAATACTCGCTCCAGCGAGCACGACTTTAATCAATTTTACACTCTTAAATAACTTCAGTGCTAAAGAGCCTATTCCTATCAGACTTAATTTTTTAGGGTCAGCAACCACTTTAACCGGTGTTTGTTGCTCAATATCTTTTTCATTACGTGAAGCTTGAGCGACCAACTGTTGATCAACATAAAACGAATAACTCACTAAAAAAGGCTGCCAAACAACGTCAACATCTAACTGACAAATAATGATATGCACATTAGATTGCTCTAGGTCATTGTCTGATTGCGCATCATCGAATGTTTCGTTATTTGAACCCGCTTTATCCAAAGACAACCGATCTTGTACTGTTTCCTGAGGGACACTCTGTTGACGCATTTCAAATTGGTGAGAACGTTTACCCTGTGCAAATTCACTGGCACTAATTTGCGAAACAATTTGGTCGCCCCAATACAATTGTTGCCACCCTGCCATCGATGCTTCGAGTCTTAATGTTTTTCCAAAATGTGTTAATTGCAATAATTCCATGATTTTTCCTTTTAAAGTCAGCGCGATTATGCCAGAAATAAAAACAACAACCTATAGCCGTTAACCTTCATTGAACAAAAATAGACAAGCTAAGAGGGTAAAAAAACGTCACTATTTGTCACTATCAATTATTGACTTAACCCGTATACTAAGCGTTTTTAGTTTCACCATTTCATGATAAGAGAGAAGTACCATGACCGAAAACACAGCCGCATTAGAAAAATTCCAAGATGACGTTAAAGAAAGTCAACTTTTATGGGCACTGCAAGACAAAGCGAGTGGTGATTGGGTTGTGATGGACTCAATGAATTACGAAGAAACTGAAGTAATGCCACTGTGGTCTTCTGAAGCACTTGCAAAAATACATTGTATTGAAGAATGGGAAGATTATGTACCAGCTTCGATTCCACTAGCGGAGTGGTTCGAATTTTGGCTTGAAGACTTAGTTGAAGACGATGTGATTGTTGGTCTTAACTGGGTAGGTGATGAAGATGATATCGAGTTAGGTTTATCTGAATTTACAGAATCACTTGGTCAAATCGAAGCACTATAGTTTTTTGTATTGGATGTTTTAGCAGTTGCAAGCCGCATAAAATATTTAATATTGAACATTTAGTTTTAAGTCAAAAACATATGCAGTGCCTTATAATAAGCAAGCACGCTTAGACAAGACACTGCAATTTAAAATAAACCGAGACAGTCAATAACACTATTAAACTAGCAGTTTAATAGTCAAACAGACTATTGTTTCCGCTTATATCCCCATTTAACATGTTCAAATGTGACTACATAAAAGTTATGGTTATAAAGTTATGTCAGAAAATAAAACAGCGTCAGTAACATCGCCAACAGAGTCAACAGCGCGCACTATTATTGCCCTCACGAACCCCAAAAGTTCATCCAATGTTGGCGGCGCTATGCGCGCAGCAGGTTGTTATGACGCACAAAAAGTAGTTTATTCCGGTGATCGTTTTAATCGAGCAGTACGTTTAGCCGCAGATACGCAAAAAGTACATGAAATAGTTCCTTTAGTGCATTATGAAGATCTATTAACCGCGTTAGAACCAGGCATGAAGTTAGTTTGCGTGGATTTAATTGAAGGTGCAATCCCGTTACCGAACTTTGAACACCCAGAAAATGCGATGTATTTATTTGGCCCTGAAGATGGCACCATTAAACAACAGGTGATTAATAAAGCCGATGCAGTGGTTTATATTCCCACTATAGGCTGTATGAATTTAGCAGCCTCGGTCAATGTGGTCTTATACGATAAACTAGCCAAATCGCAGCAACATCAGTTAGATAACGATTTAATTAAAAAAAGTCGTGATAGAAACAATAAGATTAAAGTAAAAGAATTAAAGTATCAAAAGAATGCAATAAAGGAAGCAAAAAGGCTTGAGCTAGAAAAATTAAATGCCAGTAAATAGTACAGCTTAATACTTTTAACAAGTCATTTTCAAAATGATTGACAGGCTGATTGGCAAGCTCACCAATCATATAATGAGCAGAAGGTACTCCGCTATCAACTGCTTATCGTCCTTTACACTGAGTTCAACGATTAAGTGAAATCTAGTTACTCGAAATACTGCGATTAAAGGCTTAACAACTTCTAAGCACGTTTATACCTTTAAGTAATGTTTGATAGTTTAATTGCCTTGTTTCGTCTAATTCCTAATACTGAAATATACAACAGCCAAATACCAACTCTTCTAGAAAAAAGATTGCAATAAAATACATGTTATAGGTGACTAAGATCACATTAAGATTTAACATACGCGCTTTATTACATCATTACTTTTAACATTCTATCAATTGAGTTCACAAGCAGTGCTTCTATAAATTGATGAATGTCGTAAGTAAGCATCTCCGCAAGGATATTCATGACTTTTTCTAACACAACACAACCATTAAATCGAACTGCAATTATGTTCGTATTGGCGTTAGGCACCTTTATTTTAGGCTTAACCGAATTTTCTATGATGCCAATGCTGCCTTTAATCAGTGAAACCTTTAATGTGACCCCTACACAATCAGGATACGCCATAAGTGCTTATGCTATGGGTGTTGTAGTCGGAGCCCCTATCTTAATGCTAACCACTGCCAACATGCGCAAACGTAAAGCATTGCTTATTTTCTTAACATTAATGTTTATTGCCAACGGATTAAGCGCCCTATCAAACTCATTAAACCAACTAATAATTTTCCGTTTTCTCAGTGGTTTACCGCACGGTGCATATTTTGGCGCTGCGATACTATTAGCGGCCGATATTGCCCCAAAGGGGAAACGCGCTTCTTTTATGTCTAAAATATTTATGGGATTAACCATTGCAACTATAGTTGGCGTGCCATTAGTCACTTTAGTTGGACAAAACCTAAGCTGGCGATACTGCCTAGGTGGCGCATCCGTTTTATCACTGATTGCATTAGTGTTTGTTTATAAAGTAGTACCTAACATCGACAACAGTAAACCGTCTAACTTGATCAATGAATTCAGTGTATTAAAAGATAAATTAGTATGGTCAATTCTAGGCATTGTGATCATTGGTTTTGGGGGCGTATTTTGTATTTATACCTACATTGCTGACACTATCTTAGATGTTACTCAAACACCTGCTTACACTATTTCGATTGCCATGGTGATGTTCGGTATCGGTTGTACTTTAGGTAATTATTTCTTGGGTAAAGCGGCTGATGTTTCAGCTATCAAAGCCACTGGCTTAAGCTTAATTTGCGCGATTATTTTTGCCATTGCTTACGTCAACGCGAGCCATAATATTTGGCAGTTATACGCCATTATTTTCTTAATTGGTTGCAGTATTGGTTTAGCTACTTTGATTCAAACATTATTAATGGATGTATCACCCGATGGGCATGCCATGATTGGAGCACTAGTTCAATGTGCATTTAATGTGGCGAATGCTATCGGGCCTTGGGTAGGAGGAATGGCCATTGCACAGGGTGCGCAACCCAACCAAACTGGTTATGTTGCTGCAGGCTTATTTTTTGGTGGATTTATTATGTGGGCATTAAGTTACATGCAATTAAATACCAAAAACAAACTAACCGTTTCTATTTAGTCTTAATACTTCGGGCTATTTAGTATTAAGGTTTCGCAAAAACAGAGTTGGTTTATCTGCCGACTCTGTTTTTATGTAAACATTGCTTCTCTGTACTTTAGTTTTAATCTTGTCAAACATATCCCCGATCTTAATTGGCAAGAAAGTTATTAACAACAAAGCTATTAGCAACAAGACCTTTGGACTTAAGCTTTACTTACACTTGTTTTGAATTTTTTCAGCTATCGAATCATTTAATCAATTTTGAGATATAGGGAATATTACGACACTTATTCCGCCAAGGTAAGCCATACCCCACCAGCAAATCATCATTGTCCATTTCGACAGCGTAGTATTGTTCAATCGGAATCACAGCTCGCCCCGGTTTAACAAAAAGTGTAGCAATCGATAAAGAATTAAGTCTAAAATTATCCGTTAGAAACTGGCAGATTCGTTTCATGGTGCCACCAGATTCAATGGCATCATCAATCAATACAACATGTTGGTTTTGTAGATCAATATTATGATGAAATATAATCTCTGAGCTATTATTTCTATCTTCAGGTGTATGTAAACAGGAAATATAATCCATACTAATATCAAACTTTAATTCACGTACTAAGTCTGCAGTGAATAATATTCCCCCTGGTACCACGGTGATCACAACCACACTTTCATTATTAAATTTTTGGTTTAATTGCAACGCAACGTCACTCACGCCCCGTTTAATTTGTTCAGTATCAAGTATGCACTCACCAATATGTAATGTGTTCATTGTTTTTCCTTCACAATGCCTAAACAACTGTTTGTAATGACACTTAGCCATACAAATAGTAAATTTATAGAAAATATTAATTATGTTTGTATCATGTCATAAAATGTTTGAGTATTACTTTTATTTTGTTGTAACTGGTCGATCATATTACATTCCCCCTAAACAAATTTAATAAGTGATCATAGATCAACACAAAAGATAGGAAAGATTAAAAAGCTCAATTATAAATGGTGTAATAGGCCTTAGTATCATTCAGCTACAGGGCAATATTGTAAATATCTCACGAACAACATCAGTGCTGGTGCTATGAAAATCAACCTCAACTTATCGTTTAAAAACAGTGGCATAATTTGTTACTAAAATGGCTTATAAACTAACCTTTATGTCAAAAAAAAATGTAAACTGAGAAATGTATAATCAAATAATTGGCGTGAAATAAATAATCTAAAGTAACAGAAGATATCGTGACATCACCACAGCCAAAAACTTACCTAGTCGTTTTTTTATTTCTTGAATTCAAGTAATAATTTATAAATCAAACTGATAATGAGCAAACAATGATAACTTTTATTTACACACTAATTCCCATAATAGCGCTTATTATTCTTGGATTTGTTTTAAAGCGCACTAAGTTCTTACCTGAAGATACTTGGCCTGGTATAGAAAAGCTCACCTATTTTGTGCTGTTTCCCGCCCTACTGATTAGAACACTTGGGCAGCAATCTATTGCAGGTATGCCTTGGGTTCTAATGCTATTGGTTATATTTGGTACCTTAACCATCTCTGCCATTTTATTAATACTGTTGCGTCCTAAACTAACAAAAGACAATGCAAGTTTTACATCAATATTCCAAGGTGGCATTCGCTTCAACACCTACATAGCCTTTGCCATTGCGCAAAGTTTGTATGGCGCAACGGGCGTGGCAATGAGCTCTGTCGCCGCGGGGTTTATGATCGTATTGATTAATCTTTGGTGTATATCGATTTTTGTTATTTGGGGAAAATCCTCAATTACTGGCACATTACAATTTATAAAATCAATTATGTTTAATCCACTGATTATCGGTTGTACTATTGGTTGGTTTTTAAGTTTAAGTGGTATCGGCGTACCAAGTATTGCTGGAGATATCCTAGAGATAGTAGGACGTGCAGCCTTACCTTTTGGACTATTAGCTGTTGGAGCGGCCTTAAAACCAGAATCCATCAATGGCCACTTCAAAGCGATTGTATGCTCATCACTTATACAGTTTGGGTTAAAGCCATTAATCGCAGTCGCGCTCATAACCTATACTGGCCTTAATGGCGTTGCAGCAGCCGTTTTACTTATTGCGTTTATAACGCCTACCGCTCCCTCTTCTTATATATTAGCTAGACAATTAGGAGGAGATATCGAATCAATGGCTTCCATTATCACTATGCAAACCTTACTCGCGTTTATTCTCATGCCACTGTTAGGTATGCTGTTACTTTAAAATAGGCGATGTAGACAGGTTCATTGAAAGGGGCTCACTGAAGGCAAACGGAGAGACGTCTGTAACGAATGCCACTTCCTCTAAATTGGTATATTCACAACTAGCAAACCAGAGAATCTGTTAAATATCAAACTAAAACCTTAATCATGTGAATAAACAAAATAATTCCGTACCAAAATACGGAATTACATATTCTACATAACTAACGGTATGAAGAGCGTTGTTTATTATTACAAATGTTCTTCAGCAAACTCTGCTAAACGGCTACGGATCACACCATTAAGGTAGATATTTGCACTGCCTTCGAATTGTTTAAAACGCTCAACAATATAAGTTAAACCTGAAGTGACAGGGGTTAAATAATTGCTGTCGATTTGTGCTAAATTACCAGAGCATACAATTTTAGTGCCCTCTCCACAGCGAGTGATAATAGTTTTAAGTTGTGAGGCGGTTAGGTTTTGGCACTCATCAAGTAAAACAAAACTGTTTTGAATGCTTCGCCCACGCATAAAATTCACCGACTTAAACTGTATATTCGCTTTATCCATGATGTAGTTTACTGAACTTGCACTGCAATTATCATTTTTATGTAAGACTTCCAAAGTGTCGGTAACAGAAGCTAGCCATGGCATCATTTTTTCTTCTTCTGTACCAGGTAAAAAACCGATATTTTCAGCCACATCGGGGGTGTTGCGTGTTACAATTATTTTGTCATATTGCTTCTTTTCAATAACAAGTTCTAACGCAGCAGCCACCGCTAATAATGTTTTTCCACAGCCGGCAGGCCCAGTTAAAATCACCAAGTCTACGGTTGGATCTAAGAGTGCATTAAGCGCCATGCCTTGATAAATATTCTTAGGGCTAATTCCCCAAGCTTGCTGTCCCATTAAACGTTCAAAACCGATATCTAATAACTCAATATTATCTTTAAGATGATCCGTCACTTTACCAACAAATTGAGACTTATCATCCACAATATACTGGTTCGGATAGGGATCGTTTATTTTATCAGAGGTTAATTGATGGTAGGTATCTTCACCACGATTGAAGGTTTCACACTGCTTTATATTTTCCCAAAACGCCCCCTCCACTTCTTGATAACCTTTACTCAATAAATGCACATCATCAATCAGTTGGTCAGTTCGGTAATCCTCTACACATTTAAGCCCAGCTCCTTTTGCCTTTAAGCGCATATTAATATCTTTGGTCACTAATACGACTTTTGCAGGGGCTTTGCTTTGTTGCAGATATAAAGCAGCATTAATAATTCGATTATCCGGCTCATCTTCAGAGAAAGCTTCTTGCATAAAAGAAGCATGGTGATCAGCAAAAATAGAAATCACTCCCCCTAAGAGCATACCTTTATGATCAATTGCGACTCCTTGTGAAATTTGTTCAGAACTTGCATCTTGGAATAGTTTTTCTAAACAGCGGATCGCCACTCGAGCATCACGACTGACATCTTTTTGTCTATCTTTAATGCGATCTAACTCTTCTAAAACCGTCATAGGAATAACAACATTGTGTTCTTGAAAGGAATAAATAGCTAAAGGTTCATGTAATAAAACGTTCGTATCAAGTAGATAGTATTTACGTACAACGTCCATCATATTTTGCTCCTCAGGTAAGTGAACTTTCATATAAACAGCTGAGGATGACATTTTTATTACAGAGTCATTAATTACAATAAATTATTGTTACTTCTAATAATTTGCAATTTTCGACATTTAAATCAAAAAATCAGTTTCGTAAATGTTTATGCTGCGTATAATTAAGTTATTAATATAAATCATTAATTTCTTAATTGATTTTAACGAATAGATCTATTTGTTATTATGTAACTGTCATTAAGTATATAAATCAAAAGGTGTCATAAATGAGTAACGTTCTAGAATTAGTAAAAAATACACGCCGTAAAAATAAGTTAAAGCGTGAAATCATTGATAATGAAAAGAAAATCCGTGATAATCGCAAACGTGTTGATCTATTAACAAACTTATCTGAATACATCACACCTAGCATGACGCACGAAGATATCGTTAATATCATCAAGAATATGCAGTCAGATTACGAAGATCGTGTTGATGACCATATCATCACAGGTGCTGAATTATCTAAAGAACGTCGTGAAGTGAATAAGAAAATTAATTCATTCAAGCGTCCAGAACCAACTAAATAAATAACTTGTTGGCTTGACCGGAAAAAAGATAGCTTAGCTATCTTTTTTCATTTCTAGTAAAGCAAGTTAACTAGTTTTAGTGACCAATGTGTTACCGCTCTCTAGTCATTAATCATGGTATGTTAGCTGTATATTTCGAAATGAGGGCTGAGGTTGTTTATCCTAAGCTGAATTTTTTTATGCTAAGCTAAGAGTTAATAAGCTATAGAATGCTTGCCTTTATCAAACAGGTCTACTCCGTGGATACTTTTACTTCAAATTTTCGTACCTTAAAAACTGATCATATTGATTTATGGTCTATTGACCCTACCCAGTTGTCTGAACAATCAATCACGTTTTTAACTAGTCTGCTGACAACAGAAGAATATGAAAAATTGTTAAAATATAAGCATAAAGTGGCTCAACATACTGCCTTAATTACACGCTCATTATGTCGCTTAGTCTTATCTCACTATACAAATAGTTCACCCATTGCATTACAATTTGTCCGTAATTCACAGGGTAAACCAGCACTGATTAATAACAACAATGATATACGCTTTAACCTAAGCCATAATAATCAGCTCATTATTATGGCAGTATGTGTTGGCGATGAAGTTGGTTGTGATATTGAAAATCCACTGCGTAAAGTTAATATTCCGACGATAACTAAACGTTATTTTGCAGCACAAGAACATCAACAGTTAAGTAAATTAACTGGAATGGAACAACAGCAACAATTTTTCAGATGTTGGACATTGAAAGAAGCCTTCGTAAAAGCAACGGGTGTAGGGATTAGTTTAGGTTTAGATACGTTTTATTTTAGCTTTACGGGCATCGCGCCTAGTGACAAAAGTGAAGCATCAGAATACGTGGCGAACGATATTCAACAATTGAGTTTAAAGGATAACATTGCAATAAATTTCAATTCACATTATCCCTTGAGTAAAGATGCACCGTGGCAGTTTTATCACACTTCTTTTAAACAACAAACCATGTCTATCTGTCGTTCAAGTAAACTTAATCAAACTATTGTTTATCGCGATGCGACTTCTTTACTTGGCATTTAATGAATACCTATAAATCAATCACTATGATCCAGAGCTTATTAATAAGCATCAATACTAACCGCAATAAACATACGATAGGCAATGGGTCGTTATTAAGTTAATGATAAAAACTCAACAGCGGCAGTATAATTACTAGGTCCAATTTCAGTCACACGAATTAATTTAGCTTCTGCATCAAGGGGAGGAAAACGTTCATCACCGGTGTTCAATTGAATATGAACCGTATCATCCGTTTTTAGCAAGTCAGCAGAAAAAGAAATACGCATTCCGGTACTACTTAAATCGATACAAATTCCTGCATATTCAATCTCACCTTTAATGATCTTAATAGGTAAGTTAAGTTCCATTCTATGAAATGATCGTTGATCATTTTGTGCAAAATACATATTCCTCTCCTTTATAAAATCACAAAATTACCTATAAAAAATATTTTCGCAAGTATAATCCATGCTGTTTGGGAGAAAGATAACATTGATATAAATTTTTACCTATAAAGTGAGATCAACGAAAAAGTTTAAGCATTAAATCAGTATTAGAAACTTTGATCACACTTTGTTTAATAAATTAATAATAGCTAATGGTAGTGGTTGAAGTTGTTTGTTTTTATCCAGACAGACCATTTCAATATCACCAATCACAGCGGGTCTAACTGCATTAGGTCGCCAAACTTCCTGACGCCACACTGTTTTATATTTACCTTCAATTTCAAAGTGAGTACGAATATCACAGACTTCAGCGAACTCCACCCCATCTTGAAAAATCATATTTGCTTTGTAAACAGCAAAACCGATCCCTTGTTCATTCCATAACTTATTAAGTACTTGACTATCGATGACGTGTTCACGAGCACGTTCAAAATACTTTAAAAAATTTGGGTGATATACCACGCCAGAGTGGTCGGTATCTTCATAATAAATTTGCACAGCATGGTGGTAGGTTTTATTGCTCATAGATTGATTAACTTATTTTATCTAATAATTGGTCACTGGCGGTTTCTAACAGATCTAATACTAATTCAAAACCTTGCTCGCCACCGTAATAGGGATCTGGAATTTCAGTTTCTTGAACTTCGGTCATGCTTAAGAACAGATCCACTTTGGTTTTAAATTGTAATGGACAACGTGCTAATAAATCGTATTTATTTTGTTTATCTGCAGCCAAAATATAATCAAAGTAGGCAAAGTCTTCAATTGTGACAGGACGAGAAGTAATCCCTCGAAAACTGTATCCACGCTTCTCACCTGTCTTCTTGGCCCTACTATCCGGTCCTTTACCTTGATGATAATCAGCAGTGCCCGCAGAATCGACTTCAATATCAATCTCACGCATTTTAGCTTTTGCCCTTAGCACTGCTTCAGCTGTTGGGGAACGACAGATATTACCTAGACAAACGATTAATATTTTCATGTTGAGCCTCTAAAATTCAAGTAATAACTAATTTTAAAAATTCTTATTTAATTCACTAATTGATACATACCTTGGTATTCAAAATCTTCAACACTTAAATCAGGTGTTCTATAGTGCTGCTGACATGCTAATAATAAGGTATTAGTGCGTGCTGAAAAGCCATTACTTAATAGCTTTAATACTTGTTGATATACTTTTTGTTTAAAAGCTAAACGGTTGATAACAATACCACTTAGGTTATCACTACTGACATCGAACTCAAGCCCACAGCTCACTGATAATGCCCATTCAATAGCTTGAGGCATTATTTCAACCTTTTCAAATTCAGCTTGCCGTTGTTGATCACGCCCATCGGGTTCATACCAGTAACCATAATCAAGTTGTAAGCGGCGTTTATCACCAGCAACTAACCAATGTGCTATTTCATGAAGAGCACTGGAAAAGTAACCATGGGCAAAAATGATTTGGTGGTGATCGCATTGTTCATTAGCGGGTTGGTATAGTGGTTCATTGCCACCCAGTACTAATTTAGTCTGGTGAGAAGTGTAAAAGGTTTGATTAAAGATATTAATAATATCTTCGCTTGAAAATGCTTCATTAAAAAACTTAGGCATGCACTAAAAATTCTCGTTCAATTGTATGTGACTTCAATAATGAGCAATAAAAACAAGCGCAAGTGAGATCATGAACGCCAGCATTTACTTATCATTAATGTGTTTAATTAATAAAGGGATAAATGTTCAAACTTAGTTATCAGGAAAAAGACATTAAGTTCGACAAGGTTAAATACAAATTATACACTTCAGCTCTCTTTCAATCTAACTAATTAAGATACGCTATGTCATTACTCACTAAACTTCGTTGTGCATTCACCTTGGGGCAAGGTGTTTTAATTGAAAATAAAGCATTAACCACTACTAACGACCCTATTGCTTTTTTTAAGGAGTGGTTAAAAGAAGCGGAAAAAACGGGTATTGTATTGCCTGAATCAATGTCTGTTTCAACTGCTACTAGCGAAGGTCGTCCTTCATCTCGTATGGTGTTATTAAAAGAAGTGGATCAACAGGGTTTTGTGTTTTTTACTAATTACAGCAGTAGAAAAGCAGGCGAATTAGAACAAAACCCCTTTGCTGCTCTGTTATTTCATTGGAATATGTTACAACGCCAAGTGCGCATAGAGGGTAGAATTGAGCGAGTTAGCCATCAAGAATCTGAAGATTATTTCCATTCTCGTGGCCGCGGTAGTCAAATAGGTGCATGGGCTTCAAGACAAAGCCAAGAACTTAATGAGCGCCAAACATTAGTCGATACCGTTAAATATTATGAAGAAAAGTTTAAAGGTGAACCAGTACCATTGCCTGAATTTTGGGGAGGTTACCGAGTTATTCCAGAATCAATAGAATTTTGGCAAGGTAAAGCGGACCGTTTACATGATCGCTTTGTATATAAAAATATAGATGGTAAATGGGCTATTACTCGTCTTAACCCATAAACATTAGCTCCTAACTCAAGCCTTAGACAGGTTTGTTAGCCATGTTGCTTTGCTTACAATCATTATTTGTGAGCAAAGTAATAAGATCAAAGCATAAGGTTATTCTTCATTCCAATACAGTACTAAGGTCGCACCACTGATTGAACTGCCATAATTAACTGATAGTCCAATCCCGATGTTGTCCAAAAATGGAATTTTATCTTGGGTATCTATTACCCAACCGACAGTGGTTTCATAATAGTAGCCATTATCAGCCATGGCCTCTAAGTCGCCCATTAAATCAATTCGCTTAAAGTCGACCGTGATAAAGTCATTAACCCCCCATAATTCAGGTACGTTAACTGTAAACTCAACCCCGTTGGTAATACGCCATCCTTCAGGATTAATACTACTTGGTTTATCAATTGAACCAGAGAGACCATGACCATAAATGTAATTGATTTGATTATGTGCTCGCCATTTTCCCCATTGCTCATCTCTTTCATACCCAATGCCTACTTCTGGTTCAGCAATTAAGGCCAAGGTGGTGACATTGAATGCAATATTATCCAATTCTGCTTTTGTTTCTTCTGGAAAACCATCGCCGTAAGAGTAAGAGTTCTTATAATAACTGAGGTGTGCACCTAAGGCTGAAGTGACATACCATTGATCAGTAACGTGGTAAAACTGAGAATAATTACCGTAAATTCCATAGGTATTTTGCTTTAATTTATCACTCACTTCACTAAATAACTGGCTGTCTCGTTTAGAAGCAATGTAAAAAGCACGTATCGTTATAGCATGATCCCAAGCTTTACTTTTAGGCTCTAAATCCCAGGTATAAGGGATCACAAACACGTCCAAGCTATTTTTAAGGTTGGTGCTTTTTTCGTTCCCAAAGCCTGGATCTTCAACTTCTAAATCTACATTTGCAAACCCAAAAGTAAGTGCTTCACTGTCGGACATCAGCGTAGCAATCGCCAATGCCTGCTCTACTGAACGCACTGCAACACCTAATGATTCACCATAAGCAGGCGCCGTTAAGCTAGATGCAAAAATTAATGGGGAAATAATTTTTAAATAACGATTAAAATACAAGACTACAACCACCCATGCTGTTCAAACATTAATGCTAATTTATCCAATTCTTTATCAACATGTGCTTTCCAACTAATACCATTTTGTGCTGCGCCGAGCTGTTGCATAAACCAATTATAAAAGACAGCATTGTCAAATAATCCATGTAAATAAGAGCTATAAATATTACCCTGTTGCCAGCCAATATTATCACTGATAAAAGGAGTTACTGCATCATTTAATAGTTGGCTTGCACCATGGTGAATTTCATATGCTTCTATACTTTGCCCTAACCAATCTATATTTCTCTGCTGTGTTGCCTTATTAGGTGCGAGGGTTGTTGTTAGCCCAATTAAACCAAGTGCCCTTTTGTCACCATCTTCTAATTGCAAAGGATCTTTAATTTCATCCCCTAATATTTGTAAACCACCACAAATACCAAGTACTAATTTGCCACTCTCTGCAAATGTCTTAATGGTCTTGTCTAGCCCTGTTAGTTGTAAAAAATGCAGACTTTTACCACTATTTTTACTACCGGGTAAAATAACAGCATCAAAAACGGATAAATCTTGATTTAACTGTATTGGAACTAAGTTAATATCATCTTGATAAATTAACGCATCAAACTCATCCATATTGGATGCATAGGGATAATATATCAGTGCAACATTAATTGCGCCCTGTTGCCAAGTTGTGCCTAACCTAAAGCTATCTTCTTCGGGTAATTGATGGCGGTGATAAGGCAAGTTAGCGACAGTAGGAATACCAGTTTTTTCCTCTAACCAGTCCATTGCATTACCTAACAACTTAGGGTCACCTCGAAACTTATTCAATACAAACCCTTTGATCAGTTTTTGTTCTTCTTCAGCTAAACATGCCCAAGTACCCAATAAATGAGCAAAAGATCCACCGCGATCAATATCTGAAACAAGGTATACATCTGCTTGGCAAGCTAATGCAACACTCATATTAACGATATCGCCTTCGCGCAAGTTTATTTCTGCGGGGCTACCAGCCCCTTCAATCACAACCTGTTGGTATTGTGATTGTAACGATTCAAGTGACTGTATGACTTTTGGCCATAATAGTTTTTTTCTTGCCATCCACGGCATATTGGAAATTTCAGTATCGACCTTGCCATTCACAATCACTTGGCTAAATGTGTCGGCACTTGGTTTTAATAGGATAGGATTCATTAATACTGATGGTTTCGCTTTAGCAGCCAATGCTTGCAGATATTGCGCTCGCCCTATTTCTAATCCGTCTTCAGTAATAGCGGCATTATTGCTCATATTTTGTGCTTTAAAAGGCGCAACACTGATACCTCTATTAGCTAATAATCGGCAAATAGCCGTCACGATCAACGACTTACCCGCATCACTGGTACAGCCTAAAATCATAATCGGTTTTTGTGGTACTGTCATTTCACTCACTTGCAAATAGTCTCATAAATTAAGAATAAAAATCACAAACGACTCCGTCAATTATCTAAAACCAAGTGGGTATTTGCTTGGGATTAAGTTTAAAAGACAAAAAAAAGCACTGTCTAAACAGTGCTTTAAATAAGCGTTAACACGTCCTTAACCACGACGAGCGATAACAGCCTCAGATAATTGTGCTAATAACGTCTCAGTTGCATCCCAACCAATACATGCATCAGTAATACTCTGACCGTAAGTAGGCGTAACACCTTCACATAGATCTTGACGACCTTCTACTAAATGGCTTTCAACCATAACACCTGAAATTGCACGGTCACCCGCTGCAATTTGACCACAAACATCGGTACAAACTTTCATTTGATTTTCGAATTTTTTCTCTGAGTTTGCATGGCTGAAATCAATCATTAATGTTTCAGTTAATCCTGATTTTTTAAGATCTTTTTTGATAGCGGCAACGTCTTCAGCGCTATAGTTAGGCGCTTTACCGCCACGCAAAATAATGTGACAGTCAGGGTTACCTGCTGTTTCAACAATTGCACTATGACCAAATTTATTAACAGACAAAAAGTGGTGAGAAGCATTAGCAGCACCAATTGCATCAACGGCCACTTTAATAGTGCCGTCTGTACCATTTTTAAAGCCAACTGGGCAAGATAAACCAGAGGCTAATTCACGGTGAACCTGTGACTCTGTAGTACGCGCTCCGATTGCGCCCCATGTCATTAAATCAGCAACATATTGCGGTGTGATCATATCTAAAAATTCAGTCGCAGCAGGTAAGCCCATTGCATTAATATCCAATAAAAGTTTACGACCTTTACGTAAGCCTTTATTAATATTAAACGTACCGTTTATTTCAGGATCATTGATCAAACCTTTCCAACCAACAGTCGTACGTGGTTTTTCAAAATAAACGCGCATTACTACTTCTAAAGAGTCTTTATATTTTTCACGTAACGGCATTAATTTTGCTGCGTAATCAAGTGCTGCTTCTGTATCGTGGATTGAACATGGTCCGATGATCACTAATAAACGGTCATCTTGGTTACTTAAAATTTTGCTAATTGCTTTACGTGAATCAGAAACCGTATGGCTGATTGCAGATGTAGCTGGAAATTTCTCTAAAAGCGCAATAGGGGGTAATAGTTCTTTAATTGCAGTTATATTCACGTCATCTGTTTTGATCATAATTTTTCCTGAGGCACATCATTGTGCTTATAGTTAGTATTTAATATATTTTTCATTAAATATACCCGTTGCATTTACGGATATAAGTCTCTTTTATGCCTTTGTATTTTTTGTACCAATACCATCAATAATCAAGCAACGATGTTGTTTATAATAATCAACTTTATCGGAGTAAATAAACAAGCAAGCTACTAACATTTTTATAAATGGCATAATCACTAAAAACTTCATTGTTTATGATTGTTCCTCTTTTCATGGGTTAACTGTATTACCCCACCAAAAGCTATAAAATATAGCCTTAAAACTTGCTTATCTCCCCCAATGCTACTTGCTCCACATGATTAATGGCGTTGGTCTTTTTTATCGTTATATTGGTGGCATTTTAAACGTATTAATCCATCAGAGGACTATACGGTTCAATCACCACTGTTTCACCTACGCTGATATTGCCACGGTCTTGCTCAAGCACAATAAAGCAATTTGACAGACTCATTGAACTAAACACACCAGAGCCTTGATTACCGGTTGTATTAACAACTAATTGGCCTTGTTCATTGACAGAATAGTTCCCGCGCTGAAAATCAGTTCTTCCTGGTGCTTTAGACAATGTATCGGTACAGATTGCATTGAAGCGAATAGCGGGTTTAACGACTTCACCACTCATTTTTGCCATTGCTGGCACTGCTAATTGGTATAGAGTCACGATAGCTGAAACGGGATTTCCTGGCAACCCAAAAAAGACACTGTTTTTCAACTTCCCAAAGGCAAATGGTTTTCCGGGCTTAATAGCCAGTTTCCAAAAACCGATTTCACCAATTTCATTGAGCACTTCTTTAATGAAATCTGCTTCACCAACAGATACACCACCGCTAGTGATCACAACATCAGCTTGTTGATCAGCACTGACCATCGCCTGTTTAATGGCTTCATAATCATCTTTGATAATACCAAAATCAATTATTTCAACATTTAAACGTGATAATAAAGCCATAATACTATAACGATTAGTGTCGTATATCTGCCCTTGTTGTAATGGCTCACCTAAACTTGTTAATTCGTCACCCGAGGATAAAACCGCCACTTTTAATTGACGGTATACAGCAACGGTAGCAATACCTAATGAAGCAAGTAATGGAATGTCACGAGGTGTTAATTTATGCCCCTGTTGTAATACTGCTTGACCAATACTTAAATCTTCTCCAGCAAAACGTACATTATTATGTTGTTTAGGTGCGTGGTTGAAGGTGATTTGTTTACCTTCTGCCACAGTGCGTTCTTGCATCACCACACAATCTAGGTCATCAGGCACAACGGCACCGGTCATTATTCTAATACAACTGCCTTTAGGCGTTTTACCGGCAAAAGGTGCACCCGCAAACGATTTTCCAATTTGGGTCAAGTGCACGGGATTATCCGTATCACAATTTTTTAAATCGCTAGCATGTAATGCATAACCATCCATTGCAGAATTATTAAATGCAGGGACATTTTTTTCTGAAGTTATATTTTCACTCAGCGTAAAACCTAGCGCCTCAGGCAAAGGTAAAACGATTTTCTCACACACATTAGTGAGGGACGCTTGCATCTTTTGTAGTGCATCAGAGAGCGGCATCAAGCCTTTTACATCACAACAACTCATATCGGGTTACTCTTTTAATTAGTTAAATAGCAGTAATTTTATTGTGTCTTTTTCTACAGTCCCGTGCAATTGAACAACTGAAATAAATGCCTTTTAGATCAATTAAACTGAATAAAGGATGTTAAGTGTTTATTTTTCATTCATTTATTTACAGGTTAAAAAATGCTGTCAAATCCATCCCTGTAATATCCTTGTTTTTAATTTTAAACCTACTAGCTTAACTCTAAGCTCTAAGCTCTAAGCTCTTAACCCTAAAACTATAATGGTTCACCTAGTAAATTGAGCAAGGCATTTTTATTCCTTTCAAGTTTTCAAAACAACTATCGATAGCCGTTGAGATAAAATCCTCAATAAATGCTAAAGACTGTTGTTCTTCTCGTACTGCTGCATATAAGGTTTTCCAGACGCCCTCTTTGCCTAAACGACGAGCAACCACGTAATCTTTTTGTAAATACTCAAATAATGCCCAATCGGGTAAACCGGCAACACCACGGCCACTTGCCACTAGTTGTAACATCATCAAGGTCATATCTGCATGACGAATATTGGCTGGCGATACGCCTTCCAGCATTAAAAAACCATTAAAAATATCTAATCGTTCTTTTTCAACAGGGTAAGTAATTAATGTTTCTTCGCTCAGATCTTCAGCGTCGATGTAGGTTTTGTTTGCCAAGCGATGGTGGCGACTTAACGCCAACATACATTGGTAACTAAATAATGGAATATAAGTGATGCCGGGAATTTGTTGTGGATCTGAGGTTACTACTAAGTCTAAATTACCTCGCTTTAATGCCGGTAATGGTAAAAAACTAAAACCACTGGAAAAGTCTAATTCTACCTCTGGCCAACTATCCCTGAACTTATCAATGGCGGGCATTAACCACTGAAAGCAGGAATGACACTCAATTGCCATGTGTAAACGCCCTGCATCACCGGAAGCGAAACGCGAAAGATCCCGTTCTGCTTGACGAATTTGAGGCAACACTTGGTCTGCAAGTTCTAATATACGGAGCCCAGAAATAGTAAAACGGATCGGACGCGATTTACGAATAAATAGTGAACAATCAAGGCGTTGTTCTAATTCTTTAAGCTGATGTGATAACGCTGACTGGGTTAAATGTAACTGTTTTGCAGCTTCTACTAAACTCCCTGCTTTACTTAATACTGATAATGTTTTTAAGTGTTTAAATTCAATCATATTTTGTCCTAACAAAAGCAAAGAAGTTGAAATTCTATTTTAATAATTAATTATATTAAAGCTTTTATATTATTAATTGAATTAAATTCACCATCAATTGCATTTATCCCCACATATTTTTTATTTCATCTTCACTAACGCATTGAGATGAGGTACTTTAACCCAATATCAAAAGCATTATGAAAATTAGGGTTTAAGGGGTTTAAATGTATTCAATTGTTCGTTCAAACAAACTAGATAACGTCTGTTATGACATTCGAGGACCAGTATTAAAGCAAGCGATGAAATTAGAAGACGAAGGTCAACGCATTCTTAAATTGAACATAGGTAACCCTGCCCAATTTGGTTTTGAAGCCCCAGAAGAAGTATTAATGGACGTGATCAAAAACTTGCCAAATAGCCAGGGGTATTGTGATAGTAAAGGTCTATTTTCTGCACGCAAAGCGGTAATGCAGCACTACCAAGCGAAAGGTTTATTATCTTTAGATACAAACGATATCTATATTGGTAACGGTGTCAGCGAGTTAATTGTAATGGCGATGCAGAGTTTGCTTAATAATGGTGACGAAATATTAGTGCCTGCACCAGATTATCCATTATGGACTGCGGCTGCGAATCTATCAGGTGGTAAAGCCGTTCATTATATTTGTGATGAGGAGTCAGACTGGTTTCCAGATATCGACGATATTAAATCAAAAATCACCTCTCGTACTAAAGGCATCGTGTTAATTAATCCAAACAATCCAACCGGTGCTGTTTATAGTAAAGAGTTATTAGAGCAAATAGTTGAGTTGGCACGTCAACACAACTTAATTGTTTTTTCCGATGAGATTTACTCAAAAATTGTCTATGATGATGCAGTTCATATTCCGCTTGCAACCTTAGCCGATGACATTTTGATTGTGACCTTTGATGGTTTGTCTAAAGCCTATCGCGTATGTGGATTTCGAGTAGGTTGGATGATGATCAGTGGTGCTAAAAAACAAGCACGTGATTATATTTCAGGCATAGAAATTTTAGCCAGTATGCGTTTGTGTGCCAATGTGCCAATGCAACACGCAATACAAACTTCATTGGGTGGCTACCAAAGTATTAATGAATTAACAGTGCCAGGTGGGCGTTTATACGACCAAACACAAACGGCTTGGAAATTATTAAATGATATTCCGGGTATTAGCTGTACTAAGCCCAATGGGGCATTATATCTTTTTCCTAAATTAGATCAAAAGCGTTTTAATATTAAAGATGACCAACGTTTTGCCATGGATTTATTAGTTGAAGAAAAAATACTAATTGTACAGGGAACCGGATTTAATTGGCACAAGCCCGATCATTTCCGTATCGTTTGTCTGCCTCGCGTTGATGAAATGGCTATTGCGATCAAAAAAATAGGTAGCTTCTTAGAAGGCTATAGCCAGTAAAATCAATACTATTACAGGTTAATTGCTCCCAAAATGTAAGTGCCTTTTTGAATAGCATTGATAATCATTGTTCTAAAAGGCACAGCGCATGTACACATAATGAATTGTAGTAGCGGGATCTAATGGCTATCTTCAGTAGCGGTAAAAGTAGGCAGACAAAATACATAAGTACTCAATAATGTAACAATAACCTTCTCATCACTAATCATTATCATTTCACTCCCATTGAGTTAAAAGATGTTTAAAAAAATAATTTTCGCTGGTTTGGCTGTCTGTGCTTTATTATTACTATTCATTGATGTGGGTAGCTTATTTTCACAACGATTAATTGAAGCATTATGGCCTATTGGTCATCTGAGTGTTTTTTGTTTTTGGAGTTTCTTACTACTGCATTACCACTCAACCATCAGAGCATTCTCCCTGCTAAAACAGTGCTTCACTCTTACACTATTATGTTTTGCTTTTGGCCTGAGCATTGAAATAATACAACCGTATTTTTCACGTGAAATGGAGGTACAAGACTTATTTCTCAATTACATGGGAGTATTATTAAGCATAATTTTATTTAGCAAACACCCTATCCATTGGCTATTTAAAGTCTCCTACTTGCTGTTATTAGGTTTAGTACTGCACCGTTCTGCATTATTGATTTATGATGGAGCAAAAGCACAAATAGATTTCCCCGTCTTAGCCTCATTTGATCAAGAGATCGAGCTAACTCGTTGGAAAGCAGATCAACCATTAATGATTAAAAAGCCAATTACACAACCAGTCTCAAGCAGTATGATGCAAATCACCTTTGTACCACGACAGTATAGTGGCGCCGCACTTCGTTACTTTCCGGGCAATTGGCAGAATTATAGCAAGATAACTATAGGCTTTTATAATCCCGCCCCTAACGCGTTACCAGTGACCTTAATTATTACCGATCGTCACTATAATAAAGGGCATCCAAATTACCGCGACCGTTACGATCAACATTTAACAATTGCCCCCGGTTATAGTGAGCAAAGTATTTTGCTTACGACTATTCAAGCGGGTGTTGAATTAAGAAAAATGGATTTAAGTAAGATAGCAGGTGTGGATTTTTATATGTACGAGTTAAGCAGCCCCATTTACTTGTATTTAGATACAATGTATTTGCAATAAATTTAAGCTTTGTGATGGGCGATATAATCGACTAGGTAGTGGCTATATGATTGACAATATAATTTGGGCATTTTAGCTCAATGAGTATCAGCGACTAAGATTGCAGAAGCAGAAATTAGCCACTCATTTAAGCAATATAAGGATTATAATGGGCCGTAGATTTTATCAGTTAGGCGTACATGCACGGTTATCTCTTCTCGGTCATGATATAAATGCTTAGCTTGTAATTCATAGTTAAAACCAGCTTGATCAATCATATCAGTTAATATTTTTAAATCGTCAGTGGCTTCTTGATAACGTTGTTTCATGGGTAACTTGAGATTAAAAATCGCCTCTTTACACCAACCATCAATTAACCATTGCGCCATTAATTTTGCAACACGCTTGGGTTTCTCAATCATGTCACACACTAACCAATGAATGTTTTTACGTTCAGGTTCAAATTTAAAACCATCTTCCATGTAGTGGGTAACTTGACCTGTTTCCATTAAGCTATCGGCCATCGCCCCATTATCGACACAACTAACGAACATACCACGTCTTACTAATTGATAAGTCCAACCGCCGGGACACGCACCTAAGTCAACTGCGCGCAAACCAGAATGAGCACGTAAAGCTTGTTCTTCTTTAGTCAAAAAGGTTTGGAACGCTTCATCCAACTTCAATGTAGAACGACTTGGCGCTTCATTGGGGAACCTTAAACGCATGATCCCCATATGTTCGTCACTGCGATTGTTGGGTAAAGAATAACCCACATAGGCAGTTTCATAATCCATAAAGCAAACATGTGTACGTCGCTTTTTATGGTTCTCTTTATTGGTCAGATTATTGTGTTTTTTTAATGCTTGTCTAAAAGGTACAGTAAATTTACGACAAAAAGTAAGCAGAGGTTTAGTTTCATCGCCTTCAGGACATTCTACATAAACATCGCCGGCCATTGGTAATTGGCGAGTAATGGCTAAAATCGGCGTAATACGGTCTTCAGCAGGCAACTCTTCTACTAACGCAACCGCCACAATCATTTGACGTGCAAAAATTAATTGAGCAAAGTTTAATTGCTCAGCTAATGCTTCAACTTGTGATGGGTCATAGCAATGATATAAAACAAACCCACTATTTTTTAACGTTTTAATATAACCAAATACTTCAAGCTCACTAGCTTTTGCTTGAATTTCATTGGCACAATCGTTTTCAAAACCTGGACGACAATATAAAAGAATACCTAACATATACCCCTTAGTTTATTGTTCATCAATAAACCTTTATTTTTGTTTAAAAATCATAGAAACAACAATAGATAACCAGCCACAAATCAGTAATAAACCACCCACGGGAGTGATTAAAACCAGCAGCTTTGAACCTAAAAAGACCAAATAATACAAGCTCCCACTAAAGCAAAAAATACCAAGCGTAAGACAATACTGACTTATTGTAAGTGAACGTTGAGAAAGCACAGGTAATGTAAACACACAGCCCAACACAGCAACCACCAATAACGTAATGGCATGGAATAACTGATATTGCGCAGCAAGTTGTACTTGTGACACTTGAGCGGGCGTTGCCCATAGCGCTAAACCATGGCTAGCATACGCTCCAAACATAACCGCCGTTGCGCCCAAAAAGGCAGCAACGGCGATAAAAGTACGCGCTTGTTTAGTTAATAACACAAGTAACCTTATTCAGTGATGATTGGCGCTAAACTTTTTGCTAAGTCATCCATTTGCTTCATTTGTGTTAGGAATGGCACTAGTTTATCTAATGGTAATGCACAAGGACCATCACACTTAGCATTACTTGGATCAGGATGAGATTCAAGGAATAGACCAGCAATTCCCTGCGACATGCCCGCCAAACCTAATTGTACCACCTGGCTTCTACGACCATCGGCACTATCACTGCGTGCACCCGGTTTTTGTAGAGAATGGGTTACATCAAAGATAACCGGATAACCGGTTTCTTTCATGGTACTAAAACCTAACATATCTACTACTAAATTATTATAACCAAAGCAGCTACCACGCTCACAAAGAATGATTTTGTCGTTACCAGCTTCTTTAAATTTAGTAATAATATGTTGCATTTCATGTGGCGCTAAGAATTGTGCTTTTTTTACATTAATCACCGCATTCGTTTCTGCCATTGCTTGCACAAGGTCAGTTTGACGACTTAAAAAAGCAGGTAATTGAATAACATCAACGACTTCAGCTACTGGCTTAGCCTGGTAAGGTTCGTGTACATCAGTAATAATTGGCACATTAAACGTAGATTTAATCTCTTCAAAAATACGTAAACCTTCTTCTAAGCCAGGACCACGGTAACTATTGATTGATGAGCGATTCGCTTTATCAAAAGAGGCTTTAAATACATAAGGGATATTCAACTTAGTAGTCGCTTCCACATAGGTTTCAACCATTTTCATCGCTAAATCGCGAGACTCTAAAACATTCATTCCACCAAATAATACAAAAGGAAGATCATTTGCAACGTCTATATTGCCTACTTTAATAATTTTCTGAGTCATTTTTTCTCTCTTGTTAGTTGTAACTTGTTATCCCAATATTACAGTAAATTCATTGTTGGATAACCAAGTATTCACGACATACCGGATCGTGATTAATGAATTGTCTGAGCACTGTGCTCATCTGTCATTTGCTTAATTTGTTGTTTTAATAAATTAACAATCGGGTCTTCTGGGCACTGTTCTATAAAATAGGTGAAATCATTGCACGCTAAGCGAAAACATTCTAACTGTTGAAATAAGAAACCTCGGTCCCTTACTTCAAAAGCATCTTCGGGATCAAGGCGTAATAATATATCACTACACAACAAGGCTAATTCGATATTTTCGGCTTGAATATAAGCCGCTTTTAAAACGCTAATATAACGTTTTATAATTACTTCATTTGAATCTGCATTGAGCATTTCAGCAGTTAGTCGAGCATGATTACCCAACTGACCACGCACTTTTAATTCTAGTTGCTTACAACTAACTAGTTCGCCGTTGAATGGGTCGACATAGATAACATCAAACTCTAATTCAACTTTAACAATAAACCCACTTGGAAAGCAGATCCCCTGTGCAGAAAAACCAGTCTCCTTTAGCATTTCAATCAATAAAATCCCCAAACTAATGGGAACGCCCTTACGACGCGCTAATACTTTAGAGACTAAAGCATTTTTAACTTCGAAAAAAGCTTTCCAATCACCACTAAAACCTTGCTCTTGATAAAGTGTATTTAACAGCACTTTTAGTTTATTAAGATCGTTCGTTGTTTCATGTTTTATTTGTGACTTGATCACAATCATCTGCAAACGCATTGAATCTTGAAATTGTAAAATCGACTGACCAGTAATTTCAGATTCCGCCATACTCGCCAATTGCAAAAGCGAATATGCACTATAGTCAATACCTTCATGAATAATACTTGTATTAAGAATGCGCTGTTCTATTGCATCTTGTTCATCTAATTCCACTTTTTACCCCACTAATAAAATGGCTTGTTTAGTGAATGCTAATTTCGCTATGTAGGCCAACCAACCGAAAGCACCAATAAACGCTAACCATTGAATATGTTTTTTAGTTTTTTCATTTAATGCGACTTGTACCATTGCAAAATAAGCAACAAAAGCAATGAGTTTTTCTAATAACCAATATCCACTTTCAACAAAAGGATTAAAGTGCAAAAGTCCCATTAACGCTAGTCCTAAAACGATAATTGTTAAATGAGTGTGTAAATGAATTTTTTTGTAAACGGCTTTTTGTGCATTTACATGCCCTGACTTTAGCCAGAAGAATCTTAAAATAAAGATAACTATAGCCAGCAGAATGAAGGTCATATGTGTGTGTTTTAAAATAGAATACATCTTTATCCTAGAGGTAAGTCATTAAACTTACAGTTGTTTTATTAATATTATTTAAAAATATAAATTTATAATATGAACGTTAACACGTTAAAAATCCTAGCGTCACACGGTCGTTATTTGCGTAATCTTGTTCCGTTCGTATACCTGTAAATCCATTTTCATGCAGAATCTGACTAACTAACACAGCTTGTTCAAAACCATGCTCAAATAACAGGCAACCATCAGCATTTAAATAACCTTTTGCTTGCTCGCAAATATGTCGTATATCAGATAACCCCTGTTCATTAGCGACTAAGGCAGATAGAGGTTCAAAACGCACATCGCCAAGGTTAAGGTGTTTATCATTAGCGTCAATATAAGGCGGGTTACTAACAATCACATCAAACCGCCCCTGCACATTTTCAAACCAATCGCTTTGGTATATCTGTACTTGTTTAAGCTCTAAATTATCTCGGTTTTCAGTGGCAAGTTTGACTGCCTGCTCACTAAAATCTACCGCTACGCAATGCGCTTGAGGTAATTCACTGGCGAGTGCAAGAATGATCGCTCCAGTGCCAGTGCCCAAGTCCAATATATGGGTATTAAGATGATTTTTTTCAAGTATCTTGTTAAGCGTAACCTCTACTAAGACTTCAGTATCTGGTCTCGGTATTAAGGTACTATTATTGACCTTTAACGGTAATGACCAAAACTCGCGCTGACCAACTAAATGAGCAACTGGGTGACCATTAACACGTTGTTCTATTAACGATTCAAAATGTGCCTTTTGCTGTGCACTTAAATCGCGCTCTGGCCATGTTATTAAATAGATCGTTTCTTTACCAAGTACAAATGCTAACAATACCTGTGCATCTAAAAGCGCAGAGTCACTATTTACAAGCGTGAACTCTGCCCATACCAAAGCATCATCAATACGCAATTATAATGTACCTTGTGCTAATGCCGCTAATTTGTCTGCTTGGTCTTCTTGTAAAATAGGATCCAGTAGTGCATCCAACTCACCTTCTAAGACTTCATTTAGACGATATATAGTTAAGTTAATACGGTGGTCACTAACACGACCTTGCGGGTAGTTATAAGTACGAATACGTTCGCTTCGATCGCCACTAGCGACTAAGCTACGACGAATATCTTGCTCTTCGGCATTGTTCTTTTCGTCTTCAGCTTGTTGTAAACGAGCTTGCAATACCGACATCGCTTGCGCACGGTTTTTATGCTGTGAACGTTGATCCTGGCATTCAACCACTGTACCAGTCGGTACGTGAGTAATACGAATAGCCGAGTCAGTTTTATTAACGTGTTGACCACCAGCCCCTGATGCACGGAACGTATCAACTTTTAAATCAGCAGGATTAATTGAAATCGCTTCAGATTCTGGAATTTCAGGCATCACTACAACAGTGCACGCAGAAGTATGTATGCGTCCCTGTGATTCAGTTTCAGGTACACGCTGTACACGGTGACCGCCAGACTCAAATTTCATTAACCCGTAAGCACCTTCACCTTCGATTTGCATGATCACTTCTTTGTAACCACCCTGCTCACTGACATTGCTATTCATGATCGTGACACGCCACTTTTTGCTATCGCAATACTTACTGTACATCCGGAATAAGTTGCCCGCAAAAATCGCCGCTTCATCACCACCGGCGCCGGCACGGATCTCAACAAAACAGTTACGATCATCATTAGGATCTTTTGGTAATAATAAAATTTGTAACTGATCAGCTAATTTTTCTACATTAACCTTTGCTTCAACAACTTCATCTTCCGCCATTGCACGCATATCTTCGTCATCGTCTTCTAACATAAGTTCAGCAGCAGCGAGGTCTTGTTGTGCACTTTGAAATGATTTAAAACACAACACTACTTCTTCCAGCTGTGAATACTCTTTCGTTAATTCACGATATTTTTGTTGATTACTAATGGTATCAGGATCGCCTAACAAGGCTTGAACTTCTTCGTAACGTTCAACTAAAATTTCTAACTTTGCAACAATTGATGCTTTCATCTTTATCTCTTTTTATGAACAGGTAAGTAGTCGAGCTACTTAATATATTCTTTATAAATCATCTTTTTGGTTTAAACCCAATGTTACTCTGAGTAACTCTAAATCTTGTTCATTACCGGTCTGGCTGACTGTAGTGAGAGCCTGACTAGGGTGATGGATTAATTTATTGGTTAATTTAAACGCCAGTTCTTTTAATACTTTTTCGCTATCATTGCCATTCGCTAATGAAGTAATAGCACGTTGTAATAATTCATCTCTTAATTGCTCACTGTTTTGACGATATAAACGAATAGTTTCAACCGCTTTTAAAGATTCTCTCCAAGCCATGAAAATATCAACGCAGCCGACAATAATTTTTTCTGCTTCAATCGCGGCTTCGGCACGAGCTTGTTTATTTTCTTCTATTATGCCCTGCAAATCATCCACACTATATAAATATGCATCGTTTAATTCTGAAACTTGTTGCTCGATATCACGAGGCACCGCAATATCAATAAATAACATGGGTTGATGACGACGATCTTTTAATGCACTTTCCACCATACCTTTGCCGATAATGGGCAATGGGCTAGCTGTTGAAGAGATGATAATATCTGATTTAGATAAGTGGTTAGGAATTTCGCCCAGTGTGATTGCTTTAGCATCAAATTGTTCAACTAAATCCATCGCACGTTCTAGGGTACGATTAGCAATAGTGATATTAGGCACTTCATGCTCAAGTAGATATTTACCTACTAGTTCAATGGTTTCACCGGCTCCGATTAATAAAACCCGACTTTGTTTTAAATCACTAAATATTTGTCTTGCTAAACAGACGGCTGCAAAGGCAACAGAAATTGCATTTGCGCCAATTTGTGTTTCAGTACGCACGCGTTTAGCCACTCTAAAAGAATGTTGAAACCATTTATTCAGTGTTTTACTGACCGCTTTGTATTGGCTTGCAGTAGCAAACTCTTGCTTGATCTGCCCTAAGATTTGCGGCTCACCCAGCACTAATGAATCTAAGCCACTGGCAACACGAAATAAGTGTGCTACTGCTTGCTGATCTTGATAGCAATAAAAATTATCATTCAAGCTGTCCGTTTCAATACCATGGAACTGCGTTAACCAATGTAATATTGAACTGGGATCTTCCTGTTCAAAATGACAATAGATTTCACATCGATTACAGGTTGAAATAATAACCGCTTCCTTGACAAAGGGTTGAGTCAACAAATCAGCATAGGCAATAGATAAAGAATCAGGCGAAAAAGCAACCTTTTCTCTCAGTTCTACTGATGCAGTTTGATGATTAATTCCTAACGCAAATAATGGCATTTATATAATTCACAGAGTCAAAAAGATTGGGATAAAATAAAAGAGCTGAATTCTACGTAATTTTACAACAAATTTAAAGCTAACTCTGTTTCTAGCACCTATTTAGTCTTATTTTTAAACAATTACTTAACTTGTTCTGCTTGATAAAACAGAAACACAAAATTTCTTCGCTTATATTTTTACATGTCTGCTTTGCTTGGGTATTATCAGCTTCATCATTTTCACCCTTTAACGATTGATGAGCCCATGAACATTAAAAAAATATTCGCTAGTATTATAGTTACCTTTTCACTTTCAGGTTGCTCTTATTTGTACGATACCTTTGTTTACCAAATTGATGTAGTGCAAGGAAACTATATTGACAGTGAAAAACTAGCCAAAATTGAGATAGGCATGACACAGGAGCAAGCTATTTACGTGTTAGGCTCCCCGATGTTAATCGATCAGTTTGATTCATCAAAATGGTATTACATTCGTTATATCAAACCTGGCGGTGAAGACATTCAGCAATCAGAAATTTTACTTACATTTAAAGATGGTCAGTTAAATGAAATTGTGAGTGACAATACTTCTGTCGAAAATCCTCTCATTAAGAACCCTAAAACTAAAAATGCGCCTAATGCAGCGGCACAAAGTGATCAAACCAAAGTGCCTTTAACCTCGGAATAAAATTTTATAGTGCGTTTTTTATAGCACGGTTAAAGTGTCACCCCATAAAAGGAATGCCAAATGCATTCCTTTTTTATTCGATCGCTTTATTGACAGTGTAAAATTAAGAAGTTTTATCCCGTATGCATAAAACAGACTAAATCTGCTATACTAATATCTGTTTAAGTGCGCTAAATCACCTTTAATAACAGAATATTACAGAGAATTGATCTAGCCCATGTTCCCTTCGAGTAAATTTTGCTTTTTATATAACAGGGCATATGATGAAAGTTCCTTAATACTATAGAAGTGAATTAAAGATGATTAAAACTTACTCTGATACTTTTTTCGAAGAAATGAAATTACTTGCTAAGTTCCCACAAAAATCACAATTAGAAGGATTAAAAATTCACAAAGAAGCATCCCCATCAGTTATCCAAGCCGCACAATCTCTTTTTGATAAAGGTCTTACTACGCAACATGACGGAGGTTATCTAACCGATAGTGGTTTAGAAACAGCCGAGCACTTACACCATGTATTAATCGCGTTAAATTAACAAAAAAATCAGGTTGATGATCCCAAGTTAATAAATTACCTTAAAATAACTAATTAAAAAATTGGCTGATTAAAATAATCAGCCAATGGTTAATGAAACTTTGTATAGAATGTTTAGAGGACATTTAATTCGATATCTATTCTACGTTTAACAAATGCACTTCTATCAAATGTATTTTGACTCAACGTAGATTGAATAAATGTTCTTTTAGTCATTGAGCTTGATTAAGCGTAGAGATAATCAAGCTCGATTCACTATTATTGGTACTGTTAACCTATTGATAAATAGATTAGTAAGCGATGCTCATATGTTGATTTAAATGCGCTGCATTTTCAGTTTCCTCTACCATCGCAATCGCATAATCAGTCGCTGATACTTTACTTTCACCGTCGGTATTAGTAAAAAATGTGTTATCGCCTATACGGTATTGACCTTCACTGCCCCCAGGATAAATAAACGCAGCCGGGCTAACAAATGTCCATGATGCATTACTTTTACTGTCTTTGAACACATTTAATGCTTCTACTTGCGCTAATGCTTCTTGCTTATAATCCTCTGGGAATTCAGGGGTTGAAACGAGTGTAACACCAGGCGCCACTTCTAAGCTTCCTGCGCCGCCTACCCAAACAATGCGAATATTACTGCCATCAAGTGCAGTCATCAAACGTTGTGCAGTATCAGCCACCAGCTGGTGATTACCGTTAGCACGTCCACCCACAGAAACAATCAAGACTTCAACATCACCTATCAAGGAGGTTATATCTTGCTCGCTTTGTAAATCAAACGAAACAACGCTCGTTTTTTGTTCACTGATTTTTATCGGATCACGTACAAGACTAACCACCTCATGACCACGCTTTACAGCTTGCTCCAAAATGTGGCTACCAATCCAACCCGTTGCACCTAATATTGCTAATTTCATTTTATGTTCCTTCTTTGATGTTTAACGCTGAGCGAGTAAAAGCAGTTTACTTGTTCGATTTACAATGATAAATATAGAATTAAGACACATATTGGTTCTAAAAAGGTTACTAATGGATAAGATAACGGCAATAAAGAGCTTCATCGAAGTTGCACGAACAGGCAGTTTTACTAAAGCTGCTGAACATTTATCTTTAAGCCGCCTACAGGTCAGCCGCCATGTACAAGAAATAGAACGATGGCTATCACTTCGATTATTTCATCGCACCACGCGTAAAGTAAGCTTAACCTTGCAAGGAGAAGAAGCTTTACTGTATTGCCAACAAATAATCAGCACGGTTTCAGACATGCAAAGTCGTGCTCATAGCCACAATAATGAGCTAGTGGGTACGATTCGAGTTGCATCACCCATTGGGCTTGGACAAGCGTTGCTTTTTGATAAAGTTGAAGCATTTTTGGCATTACACCCAAATACAAACATTCAACTTATTCTGTCGGATAACTTGTCACAGTTAGTTGATGAGCGCGTTGATGTTGCGCTTCGTTATATGCAACAGCCCGATGAGCAACTTATTGCTCGTAAATTGATGCACATCGACAGTGTATTATGTGCTTCAAGCCTTTATTTAACCAAGTATGCGGCATTAAAAACTCCGCAAGACTTAATCACTCATAACTGCTTGGTGCATAGCAGTGCCGCTAAATGGCGGATTACATCTGCCAACAGTGATCAAGAAATAACGGTCAAGGGGAACTTGCAATGTAATGAAATGGGCGTCCTTATTAATGCTACGCTCAGAGGTATGGGCATTGCTAATATTCCGTGTGATTTAGCAAATACCTATTTACAAAGCGGAGAGCTCGTTGAAGTACTACCTGACTATTATTCTCCTGGCCATAACTTATGGGCCGTTTACCTTTCGCGTAATTATCAACAATCAGTCGTGCGTGCTTTTATAGATTTTTTAGCAACACACTGGCAACAAGATATTAAAAAATTTACTGGAGCTATCTCCTAACCTAAGGGTAATCAGCCCATAAACTACATTGTTAAAGTTATTACAATTGTGAGTAGTTATACAAACAATGTAAGTCATTAGTCTTTAAAAAAGGCCGCAAGAAAATCACGACTAATGTTAATATAAAACCAGTTGAATACGCTGCGTAGGCTTTAATTATCATTACTCGGTTGAGTAAATAAGCACAACAAGGTACATTCAGCGTTTCGATTCTGTAAAGGCTATTATTTTATGAAAGTTATCTCCTTCAATATTAACGGGCTGCGCGCGCGTCTTCACCAATTACAAGCGATTATCGATAAACATCAACCAGATGTGATCGGTTTACAAGAAATCAAAGTACATAATGATGCCTTTCCAGTTGAAGCGGTAGAAGCGATGGGTTACCACGTTTACTTTCATGGCCAAAAAGCACATTACGGTGTCGCAATGTTATGCAAACAAAAACCAGCAGCGGTGCAATATGGTTTCCCTACTGATAATGAAGATCATCAAAAACGCATGATCATGGTGACGGTAGCCGATGAAGATGGACAACCAGTACATATTCTCAACGGTTACTTCCCACAAGGAGAAAACCAAACTCATGAAACTAAATATCCCTATAAGCGTCAGTTTTATAAAGATTTAAATACTTATTTACATGAGAATCACACAGCCGATGAGCAAGTGATAGTGATGGGTGATATTAATATATCTCCACTTGATTTAGATATTGGTATTGGTGAAGTGAATGCAAAACGCTGGTTACAAACCAAAAAATGTAGCTTCTTACCGGAAGAGCGTGAATGGTTAGCTACCTTAATGGATTTTGGGTTTACCGATACGTTCCGTTTATTACATCCAGAAGAAAATGAAAAATTTAGCTGGTTCGATTACCGCTCTCGTGGTTTTGATGACAACCGGGGGTTACGCATTGATGTGGTATTAGCAACACATTCATTAGCTGAAAAAACAGTAGAAGCAGATATTGATTATGAACTAAGAGGTATTGATAAACCTTCAGATCATGCGCCTATTTGGACTGAATTCGCTTAATCCAAATAAACCAAAAGCGTTAGTTTAACGATTAACGCTTTTGCTGCTCACAAGCACTTAGATTTTCGGCCACTGCAAATGTTCACACTCATTAACTTCTGCTAATTTAGCCTGACAAGCCGGTGCTAAAAATTCCACTCCAATATCAGGTTCGACACTAAAGCGATAAACTTGTTGCTCATAAGTAAATTGAATTTGATAAGCATGTAAATAACCTCTGTCATATCGATATGCATCTTCAGTCGCATAGATAGGATCGCCACAAATAGCACTTCCTACACTCTTCAATGCAACGCGAATTTGATGCGTTTTACCAGTTTTAGGCTTAACAATAAATAATCGTTTACCTTCACCTAGGGCATAACTAAAAAATTGTGTGATAGCGAGGTTATCTTGGTGACGTGTCAGTTTCCACATTGAACGACGCGATTTCTCCATGCCTCCTTTAATTAGCCCCTGTGTTTTCTTAGGCTTCTTATCAGCAATAGCAAGGTAATACTTTTGAACTTGTTGTGCTTTGAATAGTTCAGACAGACCATGCGCTACCTGCGATGATTTTGCCAATAATAACAGCCCTGAAGTCATTTTATCTAAACGATGTACACTATAAAGTTTTTTACCTAAAAATTTCTCCACAGCAACAACAACGCCATATTCACCGTCTTCACTGTGGAAATTAATGCCCGGTCGTTTATTAATAACCACAAAATGGTCATTTTCTGAGACTAATGAAAAGTATTCATTAGTGATTTCACTGTGTTCAAGCATGATTAACTCCAAGCATTAAAAAGTTGTTGATGGTTATGCATCAGATGATGATATTGACGCGGCACTGTAAGCTAAATTACTTAATAGTTGGGGCAAAATTTGTAATATTTCATCTGTCTCTGGTAATTGTTGAAAAAGATCTAATAACGTTTGATCCACGTCTTCTGCTGGTACCAGTTTGCTTAATAGTAAAATAGTGGTTTGTAGTAAATTTTGCGCTTCTGGTTGGTCTTCAAGGCCTAACCAATGGCTATTAAACAATTCAATAGCGGCTAAAAAACCTACTGAAAACTGCACTGCATTAACACTTAATATCTGTTCATTATCAATCCAAGTTTTACAATTTAATCCATTTAGAGGGATCGCTTGCTGATACAAGGACTGTAATTCTGCAACTAGTTTTAACACATTATTGGCAAAGTCAGCAGCTTGTTGTTGGTTCTCAAAAGTCATATCAGCTCCCTCTTGCCATAAATAACCTAACCACTGCTCGAGATCGATTAATTCAGGTAATGCTTGAATACTGCAAATAAAACCTAATTGATAATAAGTGGGTTGCAGTTGCTGCAATTGTTGACAGTTTTCACTATAACGAATGAAATCCATAAAAACGTTACTTTGATGATCGGGCATAGATAATCCTATCGATATAAAAAAGCCCACCCGAAGGTAGGCTTAGCCGATTATTATATACTACTGATGGCTTAGTATAATATTTTTGATAAGTCGTATAAATCTTGGCGAAATGGGCGTTGCATTGTTTGTAAACATTCAGCAATATCATGGTGAACCATTTGACCATTTTTAATACCGATACAGCGCGCGCTTTGTCCTTCTTTTAGCAATTCAACAGCATATGACCCCATACGACTTGCTAAAATACGGTCAAAGGCCATTGGAGAACCACCACGTTGTAAATGGCCTAGAATAGTTGCACGTGTTTCACGCTTAGTTCTTTCTTGAATACGTTTTGCTAACGCATTAACGTCAGTGATATGCTCGGTAATAGCAATAATCGCATGCTTTTTACCTTTATCTTCGCCGACTTTAAGTTGTCTAATCAAACTTTCTTCATCGAAGTTTTTTTCCGGAACAATCACGTACTCACTACCACCAGCAACAGCAGCCCATAGTGTTAAGTCACCACAATGACGGCCCATAATTTCAACAATTGAAATGCGATTATGTGACGAAGAAGTATCACGTAGACGGTCAACCGCTTCTACAATTGTATTTAAACACGTCATAAAACCAATAGTGTAATCAGTACCTGCGATATCGTTATCGATAGTTCCAGGAACACCAATACATGGGAAACCCATTTCACTTAATTTTAATGCACCCATGTATGAACCATCACCACCGATCACGATCAATGCATCAATACCATGCTTTTCTAATTGTTTAATCGCTTCTTTACGTACACTTTCTTCTTTGAATTCAGGGAAACGAGCAGACCCTAAAAATGTACCACCACGGTTGATAATATCTGAAACTGAATAACGGTCTAATTGTTCTATTTTTCCCGCATGTAGTCCTGCATAACCATCGTAAATACCAAACACTTCAATACCGTGTGAAAGACAAGTACGTGTTACTGCTCGGATTGCAGAGTTCATACCTGGCGCATCGCCACCACTTGTTAAAACACCAATTTTTTTAATCACAATTTACCTCAACCAATTACGCTAATTGACAAATAATATAAAACTAAGTTATTACGACTTATGAATAATTTCAGTAATCATTATTGTCTATAAAATTAAAACTTTTATTATTTTAACTCAACTTATATGCAGTTTTCTATAAATAATATAGACATCAAATATCACTGCGTATTTCGAATAATTAAAATAGCTATTTTTTAATCATTGGTTTTTCATGTAAACAACCGATGACACTCTGAGTGGTAAGCATACAATAACTGTGGCTACTACAATAACAATTTTATAAAGATTCTTACTAAAAAGATGTTTGTTTATTATTTTATTAACACCTTAATTTTTGCTACAAATCTTTTTTTAAATGTTCATAAAATTGTAATATTTACAGGTTATCGTGCTTACTAACTAAAAGGAGAATAAAATGAAAAATAGAAAGAAAACATTTCGAAACAAACATATATGGTTTTCAGTTTGGAATCCAAAATCCACACAACTAAGCCCTAAATGTGATGCAGACTACCGTCCTACCCGCCAATCAAACCGCTAAAACAAGCTCAAAAAATAGTTTCATATATTATAAAAGAATCAAACCATCAAACAAAAAAGCAGGCGATTATCCTGCTTAATACCCTACACCTTAAATACTAACCCTTCATCTGAATGTTAAAGGTTAGTATATCAATAAGGTTTATATAACCACTTAACCCAGTTGGTCTGATGCAACCGCATAAGATGGATCTTCAATTACATTCATTTCAACTAATACGCCTGCTTTATTCAATAGCTTACGACAATCTTTACTTAAATGACGAATATGTAATTTTTTACCTTCTTTAGTATAACGTCCATTTAACACACTGATTGCTTCAATAGCAGAATGGTCAACAACGCGACACTCAGCAAAATCAACAATGACATGGCGCGGATCATCTTTAACATCAAACAATTCTAGGAAGTTACTAACAGATCCAAAGAATAAAGGACCATTAATACGGTAAGATTTTTCACTACCATCTTCACTTATATCAATTTTAGAATGGATATGACGAGCATGCTCCCAGGCAAATACTAGAGCAGAAACAATGACACCCACAAATACCGCAATAGCAAGGTCAGTAACAACCGTTACACCACTCACTAACACAATAACAAATGCATCTTTAATCGGCACATTACGCATCATTTTAAATGAAGCCCATTCAAAAGTACCTAATACTACAATAAACATCACCCCCACTAAAGCAGCTAGTGGCACAATTTCAATGAGACCTGAAGCAAATAAGATAAAAGCAAGCAATGCTAAAGCAGCTGTCACACCCGATAAACGACCACGACCACCGGAGTTGATATTAATCATTGATTGTCCAATCATGGCACAACCCCCCATACCACCAAACAAACCATTAACCATATTAGATGCACCTTGTGCAACACACTCTTTATTAGGTCGACCACGGGTACCGGTCATCTCATCAACCACTGTTAATGTTAGTAGCGATTCAATTAAACCAACCGCCGCAAGAATCAACGCATATGGCAATATAATTTGTAGCGTTTCAAAGTTAAATGGCACAGCAGGAATAGCAAACGTTGGTAAGGAACCCGCAATGGTTGCATTTTGATCGCCCGTCATACTTTGCAGATAATCAAGTACTGTACGTGTATCTAAAGCAGGGACAAAATAAACCAATAATGTCACCACTAAAATGGCCACTAACGTAGAAGGCACCGCATTAGTCAATTTTGGTAAAAAATGAATAATAGCCATTGTTAATGCAATGAGGCCAAGCATGATGTACATCGCTTCGCCTTGTAACCACGTTAGCCCCCCGCTTGCATCTTTTACTTTGAATTGACCCAATTGTGCTAAAAAGATAACAATCGCTAAGCCATTAACAAATCCTATCATTACAGAATGCGGTACCATACGGATAAACTTACCCAAATGAAATGCGCCAAATAAGATTTGTAGTAAACCAGTTAATAACACAGCTGCAAATAAATATTGCACACCATGTTCACTCACTAATGCAACCATTACTACAGCCATTGCACCCGTTGCACCAGAAATCATACCCGGACGACCACCAAATATAGCAGTAATTAATCCCACCATAAACGCAGCGTATAAGCCTACCATTGGTTCAACACCAGCCACAAAGGCAAAGGCTACCGCTTCAGGGACCAGTGCTAATGCAACGGTTAAACCTGAAAGCACATCATTTTTAATACTGCTTTTATTAATTTGGGGGAATTCGAACACCGATTAGTTCCTTGTAAGGTCAAATATAGGGCGCGTATTATAGCGCCCATTGAAGCGAACAGCAAAACAAACAAAATTTAAGTGTCTTAACTCTCATTTTTATTAAATATTCAAGAAATATTTAAAAAATCGCCATTAACTTGTCACCTTTATAAAGCGACATGACCTTGTTTATTACCTTGTAAATGCATATCAATATAACGCTGTTGCTTTTTTTCTTTTATAAAGCTTAAATCAACCACCACTAACCCATCGACACAATGATTAAAGTCAGGGTCAATATTAAAATCAACAAACTGCACGCCTCCTTCAGAACAAAGCTCAGTATATTGTTTATATAGTGTTGGTACACTCACACCAATATTACTCATCATGGTTTTTAACTTCATAAAATCTTTTGCATAATTTTCGCCAGTAAAATAATTAAATAACTCGTTATCTAATTCATCGGATATTAAGTAAGCATTTCGTGCACTTGCCAAGGTACCTTGAGCAGGAAAATATAATTGATAAAAATAGACAAGATATGCATGAGCCTTCTTAGGTAGCGCTGAACTCAGCGAAACAGGCCCGAATAAATAACGGATATCCGGATTCATCGCTAAGTAAGCGCCAATCCCCTGCCACAAATATTCCAAACTACGCTTCCCCCAATAACGAGGCTGTACAAAGCTGCGCCCTAACTCAATCCCCCGTTCAAACACAGGTTGCATATCTGCTTCATATCGAAATAACTTACTGCTATAAAGTCCCTCTAACCCTTGACTCGAGATTATTTTTGAAGTGGGCGTGAAACGATAAGCTCCTACTATTTCCAGTTGCTCTTGGTCCCACAATATCAGATGCATATAATTAAGGTCGTATTTATCTAAATCTCGCTTTTTCCCAGTACCTTCTCCAACCGATCTAAAGGTGACTTCACGGCAACGACCTAACTCTTTTAAAATCACACCGTGTTCTGGTTTCTCTAATAAATAAATACTTTTATTATCTGATGTACAGCCCAACAGCTTACATTTTTCAATAGCTTGCTTTAAATCGACTCTGGCCACAGGATGTGCAATAACCGACTCCGTTTTAAAATAACTTACTTTACCTTTGGCGACTCTGATCACTTCATTTTGTAATAAATTAACTTTAACCTTAGTGGAAAGCTTGTTTTTACCATAACTATCAAAGGGGATTAATTTCCCAATACTAACTTGAATACTCTGCTGGTTGTGATTAAACATCTCCTGCACTAACAATAAACTAGCGAGTGGTTTATAGAACAAAGAGCATGCATAGAATGTCCAAGAATTTCGTGCTTTTATATGAACCGGTAAAATCGGTGCTTTAGCCCGTGATGCAATTTTTAAAAAGCCTTTATGCCAAGTGCGATCCTTAACCCCGGTAGCAGTAAAGCGAGACACTTCCCCTGCAGGAAAAATGATCACAGCACCATCGCAACTGAGAAAATCATGGATATTTAACAGGTCTTTTTTGGCGGTATTACCAGAGAAATTATTAACCGGCAATAATAATTCATGCAATGCCTCTATTTCCATTAAGAGTTCATTGGCCACTACTTTCACATCGCTGCGCAATTTCCTGACTAAATGTAACAATGCTAATCCATCTAACGTGCCTATTGGGTGATTTGCAACAATGACGACACGACCAGTGACAGGAATACGCTCAATTTGTTTATCAATAGTGGCAAAACTAAAATCAAAGTATTCTAGTGTTTTCTCTATTAGGTCAAACCCCTGTAGATTCGGATAACACTCTGCGAAGTGAATAAAGGTAGTTTCATGGAGTAATTTTTTACACACAGAATGTAACAGTTTATGTTTAAAAGATGTTTCTTTTAATTGAGGAAAGTACTTTTTAAAAATTTGCTGGCTTGAAATCATGTTATCTACACCTCTTATGCTTTTAAACTAGGATAAGAAATGACAATGACAATTGGGTTGCAAAAATAAGACGTATTTATGACCAAAGAAAAGGAAGCGACGATTAATTAATATTTATTTACAGTAATTTAAAGCCGATAAACAACCATTTCACATAAAAATCAATTAAAATCTGTGCTTATTGTTAATCCTGTCATTAGCGATGCTATAACACATGTACGCTTAGTTTTTACAACATTTCTGAAACTAGCTGCTAGTGTTGATCAACAGTTTCGTTATCAAACCGTCAGCAATAACCAAGCGTATATTAAACTAATAGATTGAGACCTTATAAAAAAGCTTGCATCAAAAAGTGTTAAAAATAAGCTAACTTGAACTACATAGAAGCGCTTAATTAGAAAACTCTGTTTCAACCTCCCAAGCCTGTTGATGGTATTGATATAAAGCATTACTGCCTAAATAATTAATTTTGATATTTGCTTTATCTGCATAAAAATCTTTATTAAATACAAATGACCCCGTTAATAACGGCAACGTTAACCATTTTGTTGAAACATCAATATCATTGAATGCAGATAATCGTTGTAAAGGAGGCAACCCAGTTTTACTTGCAATGGTCCACCCCCACTCTCCAAATGAAGGTACATTTTGATGATATTGTTGAGTTTGGTAGCCCGCTTGCTGCAAGGTTTTTCCGATTGAAATAAAGGCAGACTTTGCATGAAATGGCGATGTAGATTGAACTACAATCGCACCATCACCATTTAATAAATGCTGTAATCGGTAATAAAAATTCACACTGTACAATTTATTTAGATCAGGATGGCTAGGATCCGGTAAATCTACAATAATCGTATCGAAGTGAGTGTTAGCAGCTAACAAGCGATCAATCGCAATAAAAGCATCATCATGAATCACTTCAACACCTGGTTGATTAAAACTATCCAGTGTTAACGACTTGATCTTGCTGCTTAAATGAGGAGGCAAAAATTGCTCAGGTTGTTTAAACAAAGCGACTAAGTTAGGGTCAAGGTCAATTAGAGTAATGTCGGTAGGTTTCCATTTTTGTACTTCTCTTAACGCCAGACCATCACCCCCACCAATGATCAAAACACTGTCATGACGTGCAGACGCCAACATCGCAGGGTGCACTAAAAATTCGTGATAAATATGTTCATCTAAACTCGAAAACTGTAATCGACCATTAATATAGAAATTATAAATAGGTTCATAACCACCGCCTAGAAGACGCTCAGTAAAAACTAGATTCTGATAGGGTGTCTGCGTTTGATAAACCACCTTATCTAAATACAACATATTTTGCATTTGCTTTTGCCAATGCCCTCCAGAAACAAAAATTAATACAATTAACAGCCCTAACAACACATGCCCTAGGATCAGTTTAACTTTAAAACGAAGATAGCTTCTGAAGCGAACTAAAAAGATGAAACCTGCGATAAGGTTTAATGACGCAGTTAATGCTGCTGCTTGGCTGATTTCTATTTTCAGCATGAACAATACCCAGATAGCCGCGCCTATACCAGCTCCAATATAGTCGGCACCGTAAATAGTCCCTGCATTATGGGCGAGGTGATGACCGTAAACTGTCTCTCGAATACGCGCAATTAAGGGGATTTCCATGCCAATTAAAAAGCCCAGAATAAATGCAAAGAGGTAAGGTAGTTGCAGGCTTATCCAACTTAGCGTTGATAGAAAATCGCCATTCACTAATACATCATTAGGTATTTGATAGGTATCAGCGATAATTTGTGGCAAGGTTTGACTAAAACCGATCACCGAAGCAATTAACAACGTTGCACTGCAACCGATCAATGCAACGATTAACTCTAATACCACAAACCCTTGAAATGCATCCTTTATTCTTTTTGCAGCAAACGCTCCCAAGCCCATAGACACTATCATGATCCCGATGATGGCATAAATAACCGTTTCAACACTGCCTAAAATTCGAGCTGAATAATGGGATAAAAGATATTCGTAAATCAAACCACAGCAGGCTAAGGTAGCCATGATTAAAATTAATAGTGTATCGTCAACAAGGAGTTTTATTTTGTTATTTTTGTCAGCATTGAAGGACATAGATTGATATTCGCTTATAAAAAAGGCCATCTTAAAGATGGCCTGATCGATTTAGGAGGTTGTAAATTACGACATTAATGCCATTAGTAATAAAGCAATAGAAAATGAGGTTGTTAACTCAATCGTTGCAACACCGATATTTTGCTGATCTTCAACTTCTTGTCGACGGTCAATGCCCCATAACACTAATAATTTAGCAACGGTTGTTAACAGAGTTAATAGCACCATTAATACCACACTGATCACGACCCACTGTGCTAGCCCTAACCATAATTCGTCGATATTAAATTCAATAAAGTAACTAGCTGCCGTAACTGACATTGCCGTAGAGATTAAATAGCCGCTGTAGCGAATGGATAATGCAAGATGCTCATTCACTAATGCAGTTTGAAAGGTAATACCGTTGTTTTTCGAGTACTTCCATTCAAAAATACGCGTAATAATCACTAGCATTACCTGTGACACTATCCACACGCACGTTAATGCAATAAAGGTATCAACACTGATCCCTTCTACCCAAATAATGGCAGCACGCACCACAATAGCCGTTGCAATAGCAGAAGCAGCATCAACTAAACCAACAGCAATATTTCGATTACCGATCAAATCTTGTTTATTAAAAGAAGGTAAGGCAAATTTATCGTGAATATAGCGGCCTGCTTTAATCAAGACTAATGCCGCTATTCCGTAGCTGAGCATACCAATTAACTCTATTTTATAAGAGCCTGCCACTTCGCCAGTAATTGCACCACTTAGTGCGATGCCCATAGCCGCGACACCGCCAGCCATACTAATACCAAATGCAAAGTTGTCCTTGGTAGCCAGTTCATCGGTAGTATCTAACTTATTAAACAGCCCCATCATATAGCGAATACAGCCGAGAAAAAACATCGCGACTGCCATATCAATAGCTAAGTAACCTATTAGGGAACTATTGTTTTCCAATGTTGTAATTAACTCATTCATATCAATACCTTATTTACCGCGACTAACGCCGCGTGACGTGGTCGATTTACTATTTCTAAAGCTACTACTGCCTGTACTGGTAGACTTTTGCTTAGAATAACTAGACTTAGATGCAAAACTTGGGGCTTTTTGTGCTTTTTTACTCGCTGTAGACATCCGACTCGCGCCCGTTTTTGATTTGGCATAAGGGCTATTAAAACCGCCTTTATTGGCAAACTGTTTTTTAGTTCGTTGTGCTAAATCATTTTGAGACTGTTTTTGTTGTGGTGAGGTATAACGTTGGCGACCAACATCATTGTAATAACTATAATCACGTCGAGATGACCAGTTATGGTAACCAATCGGACGTGGGGAAATAGCAGAAAACAGAGAGTACGCAGCGTACCATTGCCAAAATGAACCGCCACTACTATTTGTTTGCCACTGCCCGTAACTTGGATTACCTACTAACTGACTCCCCGCCCCATTATTTTCTGCCGCGTTCGCTTGCAAACTTTGTGCTTGACTGATGGCATTAACACGCGCTAGCTTTCCTTCAGACATATCTGCGATTACATTGATTGGATCTGACAATGCATCACTGAACAAGTTAGGGTCGGACGCTTCTATTAAGGTATCACTTTCTGACAACTGCGCATCAATATCACCCAATAATTCAGGCTTTGATTGCAACGTAGACAAACGATGACTCAATGAATAATACATTGGTCCAGATCGACTCGCATCCTTAGATAGCTCAGTAACTAAGGGTTTAAGTGACGGTTTTTGTGCTGCGAGTAACTGAGCGTATTGTTGTAAAATAATCGCATTACGGACACGCCCGGCATCTAAGTCTGAGCCTAGATTCTCGATCAAATAATCAGCGGTTTTAATATTTGCTTGTAAACGATCATCTCGCTCATCACCACAAGCGATTAATAACCAACTCACACAGCAGATAATAAAAATACGCATAAGTGTTATAACTCCATAGTGTGTTGGCTTGTATTTGCTAAAACATCAATCACACGCTGTAGATCCAGGGCTGTATCAACACCAGCAGGAGGTATTTCACAAGCGACCTCTACGTGGATCTTAAAACCATGCCATAATACGCGCAATTGCTCCAATTTTTCTATCACTTCTAATGGTGAAACCGATAGTTCAGCATATTGTTTTAAAAAACTAACTCGATAGGCATAAATACCAATATGGCGTTGTAAGTGTGCTAAATTAACCTGTTTGGCCTGTTGATTTTGTGGCGTAAAGTTATCTCTATCCCACGGGGTTGTTGCTCGGCTAAAATATAATGCGAGGTTATTTTTATCTGTCACCACTTTGACCGCATTAACATTAAATGCATCATCTTGGTCGGTAATAGGCGCACTTAATGTTGCAACACTGGCCTGTTGATTAGCAAATAAATTATTGGCGACTTGCTCTATAACAACCGGTGGAATAAGCGGTTCATCACCCTGCACATTGACAATAATTTCATCATCGGCAAACTGATAAATAGCACAAACTTCAGCAAGACGATCAGTGCCTGACTCATGGTCTGGAGACGTTAAACAAACATCGATATTTTGTACATTCTGTAACGCATCCACAATCCGTTGATCATCAGTTGCAACAATAACTAATTTTGCTCCACTCAGTAGAGCTTGATTTGCAACGCGTTCAATCATGGTTTTACCCAAAATATCCGCCAGTGGTTTCGCTGGTAAACGTGTTGAATGATAACGGGCAGGAATGACAGCAATAAATGACATAGTTATTCCTCGTCTGCGCTCTGTTTTCGTGCTTCAACATACAATAAAGCCGGGATCCCGTCTCGAACTGGATAAGCTAAATGATCAAATTTACAGATTAATTCATTATTAACTTTGTCATAAGCTAATTTACCTTTGCACACTGGACAAGCAATAATATCCAGTAATTTAATATCTAACATTTTGATTCCTTAATCTGTTTTAATTTTTCTAAAAAAGGCTGAGTAAAGTCAATGGATAGTTGTCCATCAATAGGTAAATACCACCAATTTGGTTGCGCAAATGCGACACATTTAACGGCATCTTTTTCTGTCATCAATAATGGCATATTAGCGTCAAATTGTTTGAAATCCTCTTGGCTGTAGGGGTGGTGGTCAGCAAATGCCACCTGTTTTTTAACACTAAAACCTTGTTTTACCAAGGTATCAAAAAAACGCGGAGGATAGCCAATAGCAGCGCAGGCATTCACTTCTTGTACAGCTAGAGAAGCCCCCTCTCCATTCACTTTCCTAGCAGCAGATGGAGCTAATAACATTGTGAATTCACCTGCGTGCTGTTCGCCGTTATTAATAATAAAATCTACACTATTTAAACGACTGATTGGTTCTCTTAAAGGCCCCATCGGCATAATGTGTTGGTTACCGTAACGACGTTTACCATCAACGACTACAATTTCAATATCGCGTTGCAATGCATAATGTTGTAGACCGTCATCGGTTATAATGACATCAACATCACAATGTTGATTAAGATAAGCCGCCGCATTTGCACGTATTGGATCAACCACTACCGGAATATTTAAGCGTTTGTGGATTAAAACAGGCTCATCACCCGCTTCTTTTCCCGTGCTATCTATAGTCACCAACAAAGGATAACTGTTTGCTTTACCGCCATAGCCTCGGCTGATCACACCCGGTTTATAACCTTGTGCCATTAATAATTCACACAAGCTGATCACAAAAGGCGTTTTGCCATTGCCACCTACGGAGATATTACCAACCACCACCACGGGTAATGCACTTTGATAACTTTTTAACCACCCTTTTGTGTAACAATAGCTGCGAAAAATGTTAATAAATTGCATTAACAACGCAAAAGGCCATAGGCACCATGCCCACCAACGTGTTGGTTGATACCAAAATGGCATTACAACTCTCCCGATGCTTGCATCTGGTTTAAGCTATGATAAATCTTTCTTTGCGCTAATAATTCTGCATGCGTACCCTGCTCTACAATTTTGCCATGGTCAATCACTAAAATTTGATCTGCATGCTCAATAGTAGACAAACGATGCGCAATGACGATCGAGGTTCTATTTTTCTGTAATTCATCTAATGCAGCTTGAATATGACGCTCAGATTCAGTATCAAGTGCAGAAGTCGCTTCATCTAAAATCAAAATAGGTGCATCACGTAATAACGCACGAGCAATGGCTAAGCGTTGACGTTGACCACCAGATAACATTGCCCCATTTTCACCAATAATGGTGTTCAGTCCATCGGGAAATCCATTAATAAATTCCATCGCATGGGCTGTCGTTGCAGCATCGATGATATCTTGTTCAGTGAACTTATCTTCACTGGCGTACGCAATATTATTAGCAATTGTGTCATTAAACAAATGTACATTTTGAGACACAATAGCAACTTGGCTACGTAATGAGGTTAAACGATATTCTTCTATATTTTTACCATCTAATCTAATTTCACCGGAGTCAATGTCATAAAACCTAGTTAACAAATTAGCAATGGTGGACTTACCACTACCAGAACGACCTACTAACGCCACAGATTGACCTGATTTAACTTCAAAGCTGACTTTGTTTAACGCTGGCTTTTCAGCCGTAGGGTAAGTGAAAACAATATTATCAATACTGATGTCACCCTTAACACGTTCTGCTTCATATGTTCCTTCATCCTTCGCTTGTGTCATATCTAACATATTGAAAAGACTAGTACTAGCAGAGATCCCTTTTTGAATTTCGTTATTCACTTGTGTCACATTTTTAATTGGCTTCATTAACGCCATCATGGAACTGATGATCACCACAAAAGTACCCGATGATAAGGTATCCATGATTTGCGGGAAGGTCGCGAGATAAAGCACAAACGCTAAAGCGAATGAAGCGATAGTTTGAATTACTGGAACACTAATCGCATTTGCACTCGCCATTTTCATATTTTGAGAACGCACCGTGTTGCTGACTTTTTTGAATTTTTCATTCTCGACTTTTTGACCACCAAACATTAAGACTTCTTTATGCCCTTTTAACATTTGTTCCGATGATGTAGTAACGAGCCCCATCGCATTTTGTAAGTTTTTACTTATTTTTCTGAAACGTTTACTGACAATACTAATAGCAATGCCAACGATCGGTGCAACCACAAAAAATACTAATGACAACTGCCAGCTCTGGTAAAACATTAACGCGACAAGGCCAATAACAGTGGCTCCTTCACGGAAAATTTTCACAAGCGCATTACTGGCCGCGTTAGAAACTTGGCTTGCGTCATAGGTTATTTTTGATAATAAGTCACCGGTATTGGTTTTATCAAAAAATGAGATAGGTAACAGTATCAACTGTGAAAAGAGCTGTCGTTGAAGCTTCATCACAACATGTGTGCCTACCCAAGCCATACAATATGAACTCAAGAATGCAGATATACCACGGAGTCCAATAACAATGATCACAAAATAGGGCATCATTTGTAACACACTCGGGTCTTTACCTGTGAAACCATCGTCGATTAAAGGTTGTAAGGACCAGATAAGCGCCATATCAACGAGGGCGTAACCGATCATACCGATAATCCCGCCAAATAACGCCAGTTTAAATTCTTTAATATAACTCACAAGTCGCTTTAATACCGACCAACCGTTTTCTTTATTCTCTGTCATGAATACACCAAATAAGCCATTTACAATGCAAGATGCCGATGATACCAATAAGCGGCAAGATCTTCTCTATAAGTTTTTACTTCAATATGATGATTTTGCACATTAAATCTAATAAATCCAGTATTTGCTGTGGTTAAATGCTTAATACCTAACTGTTGATAACGATCTACCACTTTCTCAACAGGGAAACGCCAACGGTTTTTGTACCCCGCCGAAAACACCACCCATTGCGGGTTAACCTGATTTATAAATGCCAAACTTGAAGAGGTGTTACTACCATGATGTGGAGCAATTAAAATATCAGCCTGTAAATTATTAACATTTTTGTTACTGATAGATTGACGATTTTCGACTATTAATTTGTATTCTACAGCTTTACTGATATCGCCCGTTAAAAGCACTTTATTAACGCCATCACTGATCTGTAATACACAGGAATTATTATTGTTATTGCTACCTACTGATGAGGGAGATAAGGTGGTCAGCGTTAATTTACCTAACTGGTGTACTTGCCCACTGATACATTGTTGATAATTTATATAACGATTAGGCTGAAGATTATTTCTTTGATTCATTAAATCAGCTTCACCTGCATAAGCCTGTTTTATGTGCAGGTTATTTTGAATCGCCTCTCTTCCTCCTGCATGGTCATTATCACTGTGGCTAATAAAAAAATAGTCTAACTGCGTTATACCACGCGCTTGTAAATAAGGTAAAACAGTGCTTTCTGCGACAGCATAGCGACCGCCATAACTTGGCCCCGTATCATACAATATGCTATGGCCGTCACTATAAATTAAGATTGCTAAACCTTGTCCAACATCAAAAACCTCTAGTTGCCACTGCTGCTCATTTTGCCATTTTTGCTCCACAGCTCTAATACCGACAAAGACCAACAGTATTGACGGTAATAGCCACATTTTAGTGTGGCTGATATTAAAAAAACGCTGTATTAAACTCAATAATAAAAAGAATAAACTGAAAAGGATAAAGGTTAAGATCAATACAATATGCAATTGAGATAACATCAAGTATCCAGCAGAAAGTATTGAGAAGTAATGCAGAAAATAACTAAGTAATTGGTCACTAATGGTGAATAGAGCAACCCCTACGGGTTCTATTAACAGTAAAAACAGAACGCCGAGTAACGTCAGTGGAATAATGAACCAAGAAAATAATGGAATGGCAATCAAGTTAATCGGTAGTGCATAAAGACTAATTGCTGAAAAATTAATTAATTGAATTGGCAACATAAATAAGGTTAAAACTAACTGCAATAGCAATAAACCTTTAATGGTAATGAATAATCGTTGTAATTTGGCCTGATACCATGATTTTTTCTGTTCTGCAGTTTGCTGAGGCCGTTGTAATAACCACATAAATGCCAATATGATACTCATTGCCATAAAAGATAACCATAAACTACTGCTCAAAATAGATAATGGATCTAGCATCAAAATGATCCAGAGGCATAAAAGGAGTAAATCTAACAGGCTGACTTTTTGTTTACTTGAGAGAACTAACACACTCGTTAACAACATCAATAATGCACGCTCTGTCGGTAAAGAAAACCCGGAAATATAGCCATAACTTACACACACCAATAACCCAACGATGTTTACTAAGCGCCAACGAAACCAACCTAAATATCTTTCTGGTAATAATTGCTTAAATAGTGCATTTAAAATCACCGTAGACAATATAAACAACAACCCGATATGCAACCCAGAGATGGCAAATAAATGGGCAATACCAAGCTGCTTAATCAAGCTTTTATCGTGCTCATTTAATAGACTTTTATCGGCAAAAATAAGAGCCAGTAGACTACCTTGCTGTGACAGTTCGTTAGTAGCTTGCATCACTTTTTTGTACAAACTTGCCCGTATTGATACGCGCTTATCAATGACTTTAATATGTTGTTTAATATTCGCGATATAAGCTATGTGCTGTGAATAGCGCCATTTTTGCCGATCAAAACCATAGGGGTTAGCTTTACCTTGTAACGCTTTAAACCTCACTTTAAATTGGTGTACTTGGCCTGCTTGAACTTGCAGATTGGGTTTATACCAACGCATTTCAACTAATGGGCAAAAATCACAGTATTGGTCATTGATGGAAATAATTCTTGCTATAAAATAACCAGTATTTTTTGTATTGATTAATGATTTAACCCTGACAATTATGGTATTGTCTTGTCTGCTAAGTGTAGAATAGGTCTGACTTACTTGTTGCTTATGTTCTTTAATGTTTGAAATATTATTTGCTAATTGATGTTTTCCTTGTTCAGGATTGGATATTGAAGCACGTGAAGGTGACCGCAGTGGTGCTAAACCTTTTGCTACTAAAGGTGTTGTTAACAGATCATTGGCAAGTAGCGGTTTATAATTAATGGATTCAAAAGACCCGCCAAATAAACTAACGTAACTAAAAAGGCTAAAATAAAGTGCTGTAAATGGCAAAATAGCCAAATATCTCCACCTTGGCCAACATAAAAAAACAAAAATACACAGCACACAACTAAATATACCACTATAATTGACTAGTTGTGGCCAATACAGAGTGGTAACAAAAACAGCGATTGAGAGCCATATTGTTATTCTCATTTTTTCCCGTTTACAAAGATAAAGTTTAATTATATGCCAAAAAAATTTATTAAACGTTTTTCCCCTAATCCAGAAACATTAAAAGCTCACCCGCATTTAAAACATTTTGGCGCTAAATTACAAAACCCCAACTTATGGCATATAAATAGGCGTAGTGCTGCAGGTGCGGTTGCCGTTGGATTATTTTGTGCGTGGATGCCGATCCCTTTTCAAATGCTACTTGCCACTTTTGTGGCGATGTTTTTTTCTGTTAACCTGCCTATTTCAGTTGCATTGGTTTGGTTATCTAATCCCTTCACTATGCCGCCGTTGTTTTATGGCGCTTACCGTTTAGGCGCATTCATACTGCAACAACCTCTAATGGACTTTCATTTTAAACTTTCATTTCATTGGATTATTAATGCCTTAGAAACCATTGCGCCGGTTATGTTTTTAGGTTGCTTGATACTTGGTTGTATTAGCGCATTTGTTGGTTATTGGGGCTTTACCGTATTCTGGCGTTATAGTTCTGTACAAAAATGGAAAAAAAGAAAACGTACGCCAAAACGTTAACTTATCTATTAAGCTTTGAACCTAAAGCAATAACCTGATGATTAAATGCTATACCAAAAGCATCATTAAGCTTAGTTAACAATCGCGAAAATAATATCAATACGCTATATTTTGTTAATGTTTATCACTAAATTGTAACCAAGCATATGCGATTTCGTTTAACGACATGAGACTGGTTGATATCACATCTTCATTTTATTTTATTTTATTTTATTTTATCTTGGGGTAGTAAATGTGGACACTGTCATTGTACTAATTAATTAAGTTTCAAATATTACAATACGATTAATTTTGTGCGCTTCAAGGCAAATTATTAAATATTGAATTCAAGTAGTAACTGAACCTTAATAAAGCGCTCGAGTTTATGGTTTATTTAATTTATCCTATCTATACATCGGCATTATCAATAATATTGAATATTTTTTATTGTTATCAATGCTTGCTTGTTTTCGGTTAGCCCTACAACTTTACTTATTTTTATTGAAGTCAGTTATTAATGATGTTCTTCAATATTTTAACATTGGAACTCCCATGAAAATGTATCAATACATAATGCCTACTTTACTACTCAGCGCTTTTTCATTACCAACGTTGGCAGAAAGCTTAAGTAACGAGACCGTTTCTAGTAACAATTATGTGACTGTTACAGGCTATTTAGGGGCACGCCTCGATCAAGATATTAAAAATGATTACAGTGGACAAGATGTTGATATTAGTTCTGAACTCGCACAGGCCATCTCTCTAGGTTGGTATTACGCTAAAAACGCAGAGGGAGAATTGATTTTTTCTAATAGTAAGCAAAATTTCTCATCACCAAATGACTTTGATGTTGATGTTTACGTGCAATACCTACATGTAGGCGGCAGAATATTATTTAGAACTAATTCGCCATTCTCATCCAGTATTGGATTAGGAATGGGTGCAACTCACTTTAATCCATCGGGTAGTCGATATGATGCAAAATTTGCTTTTTCTGGCAGCATTTCAGCGGGTATACGTTATCAATTGAGTGAGCAGTTTGCATTACGTAGTGATTTACGTGTTTATGGCACCTTTTTAGAAAATAGTGACGAGCTGTTTTGTGATAATGGTAGCTGTTTATTAGATGCTTCCGATCACCTGTATGTCGACGCAGAATTATTAGCGGGGATTGAATACAAATTTTAAGGATCTATCCTTCGATTCTTCTTCCTACAAAAAAGCCCTTCTAATTTAGAAAGGCTTATTCTCAGATTCGATGACTATACCACTACAATTAAGCGTTTTTAAAATAACTACTTACCAAGTATAAGTTTATTTTTGAGCTAACGCTTTAGTCACTTTTTCATATAGATCAACGGCCAGATCAGGTAACGCTAGTAGACGATTCAACTGCATTCTTATTAGCTCAATACGCTTTTTATCAAGACGTTTAAATTGAGTTAATGGTGTAATCAAACGTGAAGCGACTTGTGGATTTTGACGGTTAAGTTTAATCAATTGATCCGTCAAAAACGCATATCCGCTACCATCAATATTATGAAAGCGATAAGTATTACTCTGTGCAAATGCCCCCACTAAAGAGCGTAATCGATTTGGATTATTAAAATCAAAACTACGGTGTGTAAATAACGCTTCGATATTCTTAAGTGCATTATCTGAAGGTATACAAGCTTGCAGTGCAAACCACTTATCCATCACCAAACCATTCTCATGCCATTTATCATCAAATGCCTGCATAACAGCTTCACGGCAAGGTAATAAACCGTTGTTAGCAGCAGTTAACGCACCAAGATAATCGGTCATATTATTACAATTAGCAATTTGTGCTGATACATATTCATCTGCTAATTGTTTATCAACGCGCGCAATGAAGGTTAACGCTAGATTTTTTAGTTTACGTATCGCAATATCATTAATATCGGGTTGATAAGCTTTTAACTGTTTATGGCGTAGATAAGTATCTACAAACAATTCATGCAATTGTGTCGCAATCTCTTGCAACATAAAGTCACGTGCGTGATGGATAGCATCGATATCAACCACGTCAAACAGTTCTCGCGCACCATTTTCACTAGTAAAAGTAAACATATCAGCGACGAGAGAAGGATCTAATGTTTCACTGACTAATACAGATTTGAACCCATCAATGAAAATAGAAGGTAATGACAGTGTTTGACCTTTATGGAAGGCGCGTACATTACTCACTAAATATTTATTAAATAAAGTCTGTCCGGCATCCCAACGAGAAAACTCATCGGTAGCAAAGCTCATGATATCTAATAGTTGTTCATCACTATAAGCGTATTGATATTTAACCGGTGCAGAGAAACCTCGGAACAAGCAAGGAACTGGGTGACTTTGTATATTTTTAAAGACAAAGGTTTGCTCTTTTTGAGTCAAACTTAACACGCGATTCTTTTTACCTGCTAATAATTCAATTGAATTACCATTACTATCTAACAGCTCAATATCGATGGGGATATGCAATGCAAGTTTTTTGCTTTGGTCTGCAGTTGGTTTCGTCTTTTGCTTAAATGTAAGCTGGTAGGTACGATTGGTTGCATCATAGTGATCAGTAACAAATACATTAGGTGTACCCGATTGTGAGTACCAACGTTTAAATAAGGTTAGATCAACGCCACTTGCATCTTGCATTGCAGCAACAAAATCATCACAGGTCACAGCTTGACCATCGTGGCGTTGCACATACAATTGCATACCTTGTTGGAATTTTGTTTCACCTAATAGAGTATGTAACATACGGATCACTTCTGAACCTTTTTCATACACGGTTAAAGTATAAAAATTGTTCATTTCCATGACACTTTCAGGACGAATAGGATGAGACATAGGTCCGGCATCTTCAGCAAACTGGTGGTCACGCATAGTCATCACATTCGCAATACGATTCACGCTGCGGCTACCTAAATCTGAACTGAACTCTTGATCTCGGAAAACCGTTAATCCCTCTTTTAAGCTTAATTGAAACCAATCTCGACAAGTAATACGGTTCCCAGTCCAGTTATGGAAATACTCATGTCCAATAACGGCTTCAATACCTAGGTAATCTTGGTCTGTCGCGCTTTGAGAATTAGCTAATACAAACTTAGAATTGAAAACATTTAACCCTTTGTTCTCCATCGCACCCATATTAAAGAAATCAACGGCAACGATCATATAGATATCTAAATCGTATTCTAAATTAAAACGTTGTTCATCCCATTGCATGGATTTTTTAAGTGAAATCATCGCGTGTTGTGTTTTATCTAAATTGCCTTTATCAACAAACAAGGCCAATTTCACATCGCGTCCACTTTTTGTCACATAGCTATCTTCTAAACGATCAAAGTCACCAGCTACCAAAGCAAACAAATAAGCAGGTTTAGGGAATGGGTCTTGCCAACAAACAAAGTGACGACCGTTATCAAGGTCACCTTGATCTACTTGATTACCGTTAGATAATAGAAAAGGATAAAGCGCTTTATCTGCAATCACTTTGGTCGAAAATTTAGCCAACACATCGGGACGGTCTAGGTAATAAGTGATACGACGGAAACCTTCAGCTTCACATTGTGTACAGAAAGCATCTCCCGATTTATATAACCCTTCAAAGGCTTGGTTAGCTGCAGGGTCTATTTCAGTGTTAATTTCTAACTTAAATGACGCAGGCAGATTGTGAATGTTCAAGCCGCCTTCAACTAATTCAAAGTCAGTATAATCAACATCATCAACTAAAATAGAAACTAAATTTAGTGCTTCACCGAATAAAAATAAAGGCGTGATCGCTTGGCTAACACGTTCAACACGACTCACGGCTTTGACCTTTGTTTGGTTATCAAACAAATCGAATTCAAGGTCAATACTGGTAATCGTATAATCTGATGGACGGTAATCACTTAGGTATTTTTCTTGTGGATTTTTTTCTATATTCTCTGCTACGAGAGAGTCGACTTGGCTCATTATTTATACACTCTTAAGTCTGGGGAAATAATACGCTTAATATACAAGAAGGCTTACTATTTGCTAAGCCTTATTTGCATAGAACCTGTGACACACAATGATCTAAACATTGATGAGTCATGTTAATAGGGTTTAACTAATATGTAATCTAGGCTAATCAGACCGAAGGACCTTTGTTTAGTTCCATATGCATATTAATCACCCCTTCTTCTATATCTCTTTCTGTAGAGAAGCCTAATTTTTTGGCTAGTGTTGCCATGCCTCGATTGCTTAACATGGTCATTCCTGCAAGGTATTTGGTTCCTTTTGTTGTTTGATAACTAATCAATTTACTGAGTAAAACTTTGCCTAACCCTAATCCTTGCATCTCAGAGCTTACCACCATTCCAAATTCAGCTTCGGTATTGTCAGGGTCAGTGGAAGCGCGGATCACTGCTAACGTTTCTTGCTCTTCAGCCCCGGCTAAACGCACCGCAATAAAAGCCATTTCTCGTTGATAATCTATTTGCGTTAACATCGCCATCTCTTCGTGAGTCATTGAGCCTCGTTGTGAGAAATAACGTTTATATCTATCTTCTTTGGTTAATCCATCATCAAAAGTTTTATGCCTGACTTCATCTTCAGCTTTAATCGGACGAATTAATACCTTCTGACCATCTTTGAGCGTGACTATCTCTTCTAATTGTTTGGGATAAGGGCTAATAGCAAAACGATTAACTGAATTATCGCTATTGTTAGCATTAGTGCGAGATAGTTTTACTTGGCTATCAACGATGATCACATCACTACCGGAAACTAATACTGGATTTAAATCTAAATCGTTAATTTCAGGATTATCCAACAACATTTGCGAGATCTGCGTCAGCATTAAACATACCGCTTGCATATCAAAGTCCCTAGCATGTTGCTTAACTTTGATTTTTTTATCTTTAATACCTTGAATCACTAGGTAGCGTGCGAGCGCCATATTTAATGGGGGTAAGGCAACCACGGCATTCTCTAAAGTGGTTTGTAAGTCGCGTGCATCGCTGTCTTGGGAAATGGCAATAACAGGGCCAAAAATAGCATCTTGCTTGATCATGACTCGCAGCTCTAACGCTAAACCTGATGCCACCATTTTCTGTAGCGTAAAACCATTTAGTCGCACATCAGGCAAAGCGGTCTTAATACGTAATTTAATAGAATTTAAAGCAGAGTCTAATTCTCTGGCATTATTAATGTTTAACATCACGCCATGCACTTGTGACTTATATTGAATATCAGGCGAATTGATTTTAACTGCCAACGGATAACCAATAACTTTAGCTTTTTCGATAGCGTCTTCAATATCTTTAGCGATAGCGGTATCAATAGTATTAAGATGATAAGCATCTAATAAAGGTTTAGTCGCATAAGTATCCAATTTAACGTTTTGTGGCAATGCTTGTCGATCATGCTCAGAAAATTCACAAGTGGCTTGCAGTTCAAAACGCTGTTTAATGTACTCGGCTGCGATATCTGCCTCGTAAATTAAATGATCAGGCAATGTCGTCGGAGTCTCCATTAATAACTTCTTATTTCGACGATATTGTACTAAATGCATAAAGGCGGTGATCGCACCATTAGGAGTACGAAATGTCGGAATTTTTGCATTAGCAAACATTTGTCGCGCCGGTTTAGCAGCTTCTTCTCCGGTCCAGTTGGTTAAAATATTAATCTGTTTTCGTTTTGGATGCTGCTTAATCACATCAATAATCGCTTGAGCTGTCTCTTCACTATCAGATAAAGCAGAAGGTGAATGCATGATCAGTACCGCATCTACTTTATCATTATCCATTAAATGCCCTAATGCCGTAGCATATCGCTTCGGGTCTGCATCACCAATCATATCAATAGGATTATTATGCGACCAATTTACTGGCAAACAAGCATTTAATTTATCCATCACAGAGTCATCTAGTTCAGCTAACCGCCCGCCTTCTTCCACTAAATTATCTACGGCTAAAACGCCTAAACCTCCCCCATTACTAATAATGGCAAGCCGTTCACCATGTAAATAATTGGAATAGGCAAGTGTCTCTACTGCTGCAAATAGTTCGTGTAAGTCATGTACTCTAAGCATACCGGCACGCTTAATTGCCGCATCATAAACGCTATCATGGCCAAAATCACCGCGGCTGTGCAATGCCGCTGCTTTAGCGCCAAGTACTGAACTCCCTGATTTAATCACCAATACCGTTTTATGTTGTGCAATAGCACGTGCTGCAGAGATAAAATCGCGCGCATTATCAATATTATCGATATACAGCAAAATAGATTGAGTTTTAGGGTCTCGCGCTAAATAGTCTAGCAATTCAGCAAAGGAGATGTCTTGCGCATCACCTAACGAAATAAAGGCAGAAAAACCGATCCCCTTGCTGGTTGCCCAATCTAATACCGTGGTACAAACCGCCGCAGATTGAGAAATAAAAGCAATATTTCCCGGTAACGCATTACAGTGCGCTAAACTAGCATTCACTAAATTGTGTGGATTAATAATACCTAAGCTACTCATGCCTAGCAGACGAATTTTATGTGTTGCAGCAATATCGTAAATACGATTAGAAACCGCATGGTCGCTTTCAGTTGTTACAATAATTGCTGAGTGGCAGCCTTTTTCGGCTAAGGCTTCTAATATGTCAGGAATACGAAATTCATTAGTACAAATAACCGCTAAATCCGGCACAATCGGCAAATCGCTCACCTGCTTATAAGCAAGTACCCCATGTACCGAAGTATATTTAGGCGTTACAGGCATAATAGGCCCGTTAAAGCCTGCAGCTAATAAGTTATTCATCACTAAATAACCCGCTCGCTTAACATTAATAGATGCCCCGATAACAGTGATCGACTGCGGATTGAAGAAGTGTTTAAGTAACTGCAAACTCATAGAAAACTCGCCTCATATAAACATTAAAAATAATTGCTACTTGTTATCATTCACGACCCACAAATCACCAACCTAAGAATAAACTGATTCCGAGCATAAAAGTAAAAATCTAACCACTATAAGTTTACCCTTTCAAAGGAATCCTGCTGTGTTTTTTAAATAAAATCAGAGCCATATCATTTAAATATTTTACGAATTCATTTGCTCACTCAGAGTACTAGGCTTACACTCGCCCTTTTGCCCAGTTCGGAGTGATTTGTGCCTTTTATTATTGAATCTAAAAAAATTATTAAACTCAGCTTTCCGATATTTATTGCACAGTTTGCACAAACAGCAATGGGCTTTGTAGATACGGTAATGGCAGGTGGTGTAAGCTCAACAGATATGGCAGCAGTAGCCATCGCATCGAGCATTTGGCTTCCTTGTATTCTGTTTGGAGTAGGTGTTTTAATGGCCATTGTGCCTTTAACCGCACAAGCACATGGTGCAAACGATATGCTACAAATCCCTAAAACTGGACAACAAGGTTTATACCTGGCTTTATTATTATCTATTCCGATAGCGGTGATCTTATTTAACGCCAGCTTATTAATGAATATAATGGATATTCACGATTTATTGGGAACGATCACCGTACAGTATTTATATGCCATGATTTTTGCTATACCTGCTTTTTTGCTATTTCAGGCTTTGCGCAATTATATCGAGGGGTTATCACTAACCAAACCGGCAATGGTGATTGGATTTTTAGGTCTAATCGCAAATATTCCACTTAACTGGATGTTTGTTTACGGTGAATTAGGCGCGCCAGCATTAGGTGGTGCAGGTTGCGGTGTCGCCACTGCAATTGTGTATTGGTTGATGACGTTTGCGCTAGCGGGTTATGCTTTTTATACAAGAAAATTAAAGCATTATCCTCTGTTTAAACAATTTACAAAACCCGACTTCAGACATCTATTATCTATCACTAAGTTAGGGTTACCTGTAGCCGTTGCTTTGTTCTTTGAAGTCACCATCTTTGCCGCAATAGCGGTATTAATTGCGCCATTAGGTGCTAATATTGTTGCTTCACATCAAATTGCGATTAACTTCTCTTCAATGGTCTTTATGTTACCAATGAGTATCGCTAATGCGGTCAGTATTCGTGTTGGTTTTAACCTCGGCCAAAAAAGAAATGAGGAGGCGAAACAAGCTAGCTATGCAGGACTTGCTATTGGTTTAGGCTTGTCAGTAATAACAGCACTATCCACCGTTATTTTCAAAGAAAACATTGCCTTATTATATTCAGATAACCGAGCAGTTATCGACCTAGCGATTACCCTAATTCTTTTCTCTGCGATTTACCAATGTGTTGATTCGATACAAGTGGTGGCAGCAGGTGCATTGCGTGGTTACAAGGAGATGACAGCTATTTTCACACGGACTTTCATCTCTTACTGGGTAGTTGGATTACCACTGGGTTATATTTTAGGCATGACCGACTTATTAGTTTCACCGCTTGGAGCCAAAGGGTTTTGGATAGGTATTACGGTTGGTTTAACCGTAGCAGCGATCTTATTAGGCCAGCGTCTGTATACGGTGCAAAAACACCGTTTTGCCTAATGACTCGAATAATAATGGTTAGCTTAAAGGTGAGACACTGCAGCGATAGCCATCATTATAGTTATAGTTATAGTTATAGTTAGTCAGAGAATGACCAAATAACAGGCATTGATAAATAGTACTTTAATCAATGCCTGTACTTGTTAAATCACGTATCAATATGGTTTAAGGTTTAAATGTACTTAATGTTTAAACGCACTTAATGCTTAAATGGGCTCAGCCCTTTAAATAACTGCCATGTCATCCTATAGACTAATAAACATAATAATAACAAACTGGCAAAGATAATCCCTATTACAGACAGCGTTGATAATAGATTCAATCCCCCTGTTAAACCAGAGTCCCATTCACCACCTAAATATTGATACCCCCCTTGTCCTATTAGATAAAAGAACAAAAAAATGAGCAAGCCGCTCCATGCCCCTTTTAGGTCCTCCTTTGAAGGAGATAAATGTAAGCTGATCGCGGCACATAAATAAGCCCAAGTAACAACATGATAAGGAGAGGCTAAATAAGCGTTTTTAAAGAAGAAAAAAAGATCACCACTTAAAGCAAGTAACGAATGCCAATGAAGGGAATATAAGTCGTTCAGAAGTGTGCTTTGAATGATAAGCAATAAAGTATCGCTATCCTTTAACAATAACAATGTTAACAAATAAATACAGCCTAGCCCGCCGAATAGAGGTGCAATACCGATCAGGAAGTTGCCCAACACTTTCCATAGTTGACGGTTATCGTAGCAGTGTGTCACATAACCTAATGTGCCACGTCGGTCAGGGTTAAATAAAACAATCCGCTGAATCTTATGGCCAAATAAAACACAACACAATGCATGAGACAACTCATGAACAGGCGTACCAATCAAAGCGCTGATGTAGATAAGGCGCCCGCTTAACATGTTATTTGCCAGTACCAACACCCATTTTTGCAAAAGAAATAGGATCCCGACCAACACAAAAAACATCCCCAAATGACCACACAAGGCAGCTAACTGAGCCACAGACCAAGATACCCACTGAAGTGATAGACTATTTATAACATCTAGAAATGCTGCCATTTAATCGAGCCTAATGATAAGTTTGATCACTTTTTAACCCTATATTTGCTCAGAGTCTAGCTGATAAGCTTTGATTCTCGCTACTAAAAAGTCAATAGCGGCTTTCAACTTAGGCACTTGATAACGTTGTTTCTGATACAGCAAATAAATGCCTAAATTTGGGCTCTGTGTAATGGTCAAAGTCGGGGTTATTGAGAGTTCAATTAACTCACCAGAGTGCAAATAATGCGCTAGTGCCCAGCGTGGCATCATTAAAATACCTTTGCCCGCAATCGCTTTTTTCAATAACCAAGGGCCATTATTAGAAATCAACACAGCCGCAGCCGAGACATCCTGCCATTGCCCATTTATTTCGCATAACCAAGGTGTGGGGCCAACGGGTGTTTTAAAATATAATCCATGATGTTGCTGCAAACTCAATGCATCAGTGGGATAACCAAAACGTTCGATATAGTTTGTAGAAGCCACTGCAATAAATTCATTATTCATTAATTTAATGGCAACCACTCGCTCATCTGGCGCATAGCCACCTCGAATAGCTAAATCCACCTCATCGCGAGCGAGGGTACTTAATTCATCACTTAAATTTACATTCAAAGTTATTTGTGGATATAAACTTGAAAACTCATCTAATAACGGTAATAAAATTTGTTCGCCAAAGCCAACTGTTGAAGTGATGTTTAACACCCCCATAGGAGTGGTTTGGTAAGAACGCACAGATTCATCAGTTATTTCCAACGACTTTAAAATATCACTGACTTGATGGTAATAACGTTGCCCAATTTCAGTCAGTGTCACCACACGTGTTGAACGTTTTAATAATGTAGCCCCCAAACTTTTCTCTAAATCCGCAATTCGTCTAGATAAAGAGGAAGGAGGGACAGAAAATAGCGTCGCGGCTTTAGTAAAGCTTCCCGTTTCAACAACTTGAACAAAATATTTAAGGGCTCGTAGTTGATCCATGGTATTCCTTATCACAAAAATATTTGAAACAAAGCGGGCAACATAGCATAAAGAGGCAATGTTACTGCGTTTTATTATTGTCATAAAGACAATAGTAAATACTAAATTGGCTACTATATCTTACCGTTTAAAATTGCCATAATTATTTCACGTTTTACGTTCAATCTTTATTAAAAGGAACAAACAATGACAACATTTACCGCTATTAACTTAATTAAACGCCCTCAAAGTGGTGTAATTGATTCATCAATATTTGACGTTGTAGAAAAACAGATCCCAACGATTGCACCGGGACAGGTTTTGGTTAAACAAAATTACATGTCATTAGATCCTGCTATGTTTGGTTGGATGAGCTCAGATACAAATAGTTATATTCCTCCCGTTGCATTGGGCGATGTTATGCGTAGTTCTGGTATTGGCGAAGTCACTGTTAGCAACCATCCAGATTTTGTTGTTGGTGACCGTGTGATGGGCATGATGGGTTGGCAAGAATATTTTGTCAGTGATGGTGAAGGTCTCAATAAAGTAACCGCACCTTTGCCTGATGAGAGTATTCTCTCTGTTTTTGCATTACCTGGTTTAACTGCTGTACAAGGCTTATTTAATGTCGGTAAACCAAAAAAAGGTGAAACATTAATTGTGACAGGCGCAGCCGGTTCAGTAGGCTCTATTGTCGGTCAACTTGCTAAAGCAGAAGGTTTGCGTGTCATTGGTGTTGTAGGTAGCCAAGAAAAAGCAGACTGGATAGTCAATGAATTAGGCTTTGATGCAGCAATCAATTATAAAACGGATGATTTGGATGCACAATTAGCCGCAGCGGCACCTGACGGTATCGACTTATTCTTTGAAAATACCGGCGGCCCTATTCAACACTTAATCTTTGACCGTATTAATGCGCATGGCCGTGTGGTGGTATGTGGTTTAATTGCAGATTATCATAATGAAGTGCCTGCAGCCGGTCCAAGTTGGTTAAATATCATTAAGCGCCGTATTACTGTCCAAGGTTTTACTATGCCGGATCACTTCCATCAAGTACCAGAGTTATTAGAAAAATTAACCCCTTACGTGATGGCAGGAAAAATTAAACACCGCACACATTTATTGAATGGATTAACTTCTGCCATTGATGGTTTAAATCTTTTCAGCACCGGAGCAAATAAAGGCAAGTTGATTGTTAAATTATAAAATGAGCGTCTTTGATTGTGTGTTAAGGGTTAAATATTAGCTCTTGGCGGGTAATCACCCTAGCCCAAGTCGAAACTCATCAGATTCGCCGTACACTTTGCATGTGCGGCTTTTTATTTGTATTGTTCAAGTAAATAGTAATTAACTCAACTTAAACCATTAAACTAAATAGGAATAATGATGACTCGCAATACTATATTATTTGATATCAATGAAACCGTGCTTAATTTAGATTTATTAAAACCTAAGTTTGCTCAAGCCTTTGGCGATGATTCAGTCAGTTCCCTTTGGTTTGCAACACTGTTGCATTCTTCAACGGTTGCTGCAGTAACGGGACTAAAAACAGGCTTTGCTGCCTTAGCTGCAGATATTTTAGATATCATCGCAGCCCGCAAAGGCGTGACTTTATGCGCGGATGATCGAGATAGTATCCTGGCTACTTTTGCAAGTTTGCCAGCCCATGAGGACATAAAATCTGCATTAACACATTTACGAGAGAATGGTTATCGTACGATTGCTTTTTCAAACTCTTCATTAGCATTAATTAACAAGCAAATACAAAACGCTGGGTTAATTGATTATTTTGATGAAGTCGTTTCAGTTGAAGAAACCGGTAGCTTTAAGCCAGATCCTAAAGTTTATCAATTTGTAGCAGATCATTTAGGTCAGCCTATTTCAGCACTTCGTTTAGTTGCTACACATGATTGGGATACACATGGTGCGATGTCAGCCGGAATGCTTGCCGCTTATATCGATCGTTCTGGTGCCCCCTATCACCCGCAATATTTGAAACCAGTCATTGATGCCACCAATATGAATGATGTGGTTGAGCAGATAATCAGTGAAGACAGCGATAGTAAACAATGAAAATAGACAATCAGAGGCAGGCACCACCATAAGCAGGTAATCATAAACAGGTAACCATAAACAGATAACCATAAACAGATAACCATAGTAAAAAGCGACAAAAACAATTAATAAAAAGCCTTTAAATATTGGTTTTTTATCTATCCTTGTTAAAAGCCACCTGTTCATATTTAACTGAACTGGTGGTTTTATATTTCAATGATGCTATTGCAAATACTCAATGCACTTTAACAGCAAGAGTGGTTATATATACATCTTTTTAAAGCAGCTAATTTAAAATGAAAAACAACGTGCCTACTGTCAATCCACCCATTACATAATTAAAGCGTTTTTTTCGTTTTGGTGTAGTTAATAGTTGAGAAATGGTTACACCAAGATAAGCCCAAAGGCTAATCGCAACAAAACCAGTGGTCGCAAAACAGAGCATGATCCATAACCCAGACTCAATATACTGTTCCCCTGCAATCGTAAAGCTACTGATACTACCAACACACATTGCCCAAGCTTTCGGGTTTACAAACTGAAAGCAGGATGCTGAAAACAGACTCATTGGTTGACTCTCAGTATGTTGGCCTTTAACCTGTAAAGGAGATAACGTTGTAACCTCAGTAGATGCAGTTGTTACTTTCCAGGCTAACCAAAATAAATACAATGAACCGACAACTTTTAACGCTTGATATAACTCAGGATAACGCTCAAACACAACACCAAAGCCTAATAGTATAGATGCTAATAAACAGGCAATACCGATCACAATACCAAAAATATGTGGCAAGGTTTTTTGGTAACCAAATTGAGCGCCAGAGGCAAGTAACATTACATTGTTAGGTCCGGGCGTTACTGACATAACAAATGCAAAGATGGCAATAGCCATCAATAATGATAAATCCATATTAGCCTCCCTTTAGCAGATTGCGGAAATGACTAACAGCAAGATTAAGCAAGTTATTTTTATTTAATTCATGTGTGATCTCTGCTTTGGTTCTGCCTATATCCTGAAGTATAAAATCAGGCAATTTTTGCAATTGTTGACGTGTTTTATAAAGTCTCATCATCGCCCCCATTTTATTTATTTTTTTTTGCATGCCCATTCTCCTTAACAATTACTGTGAATAATCATTGTAAACAAGCCGACAACTCAATACAGATTCAAATAAAATAACTTTGTAGATACAGATAGCCAATACAAATGACTGTATGGCGCACAAAAGAACAAACTGTATGGTTATAATTTCATATTGACAGGTATATTAATACAGATAAAAACATCATAACTGCAACAGTGCGTTTTCATTAAATCAGAAACAACAAGTTGAATTTAGAGTTTCAGCACTTAATGATTGAGGTAGATATTAATAGGAAAGCAAGGATAGCATGAAATTATACGATAAAGTCGCAAAGGGTTTACGTGAAAATATTCACAATGGTTTATTTGTAGCGGGAGATAAATTGCCCTCAATTCGGCAACTGGTTACAGAGCATTGCGTCAGCATTTCTACCGTGCAACAAGCTTATCATCAACTTGAGATGGAAAACTTAATTGAAGCCCGCCCTAAATCTGGTTATTTTGTTGCCTATAAACCCATCGCAGCCACTCTACCAGTGACCTCTCGTCCAGCCCAAAGACCAATCGAAGTATCACAATGGCAACAAGTCCTAGAAGTACTGCTTGCCAAAGAAAATGTTTCTACCGTACAACTGCAACATGCAATGCCTAATATGACAGTGCCCAGTTTGGCCCCACTGTTAAAAAAGATGACATCACTAATGCGTCATCAAGCGTCACTGAGTTTACCCTATGGTAATATTGAAGGCTCATTAGTATTAAGAGAGCAAATAGCTAAGCTCGCTGCTCATTCGGGCTGTGTATTGCACCCGGATGATCTAGTGATCACATCCGGTTGCCAAGAAGGTTTGTCGGTTTGTTTACGATCCGTTACTAAACCTGGTGATGTTGTTGCCGTTGAATCACCGAGTTTTTATGGTTCAATGCAAGCCATTAAAACCGCCAACTTAAAAGCTATAGAGATCCCAACTAATGCTGAAAATGGATTAAGTTTAGAAGCCTTAGAACTTGCACTAGAGCAGTGGCCAATCAAATCTATTTTAGTGACCCCTACGTGCAATAACCCAATGGGTTACAGTATGCCTGAAGCAGCGAAAAAACGCCTTTATCAGCTCGCTCAGAGTTATGATATTACCATCATCGAAGATGATATTTATGGTGATATAAGTTACCAATCTCCCCGTCCTAAAAGTATCAAATCATTTGATGAAGATGGCCGTGTTTTATTGTGTAGCTCATTTTCTAAAACCGTTGCCCCAGGGATTCGTGTCGGATGGATCGCGCCTGGCCGCTACCGAGATAAAGTGACCCACGTAAAATATGTAAGCAGTTCAATGTGCCCAACTTTACCGCAATTGGCGATAGCAGATTTCATTAAAAGCGGAGGTTATGAACGACATACGAGAAAAGTACGGTTATTGTATAAACAAGGACGAGATCATCTTATCAAATGCATCAAACAACACTTTCCTAGTGATACGCGTATCAGCTTTCCGAAGGGAGGTTATATCTTGTGGGTAGAGTTGAATAAACGCTATGACGCAGTAAAACTATCGACACAATGTAAACAAGGTAACGTCAGTATTGCACCTGGCATTTTATTCTCAGCTACTGGCAAATATCGGCATTGTATGCGTCTTAACTTTAGTGAAAAAACAGAAATAGAACGTGAACAAGGTATACAACAACTTGGCTTTTATATCGCGAAACAAGAACAGGATTAATACCCATTCCTCTAGATAGCTGATCACATACTTAATGAAATTGGTCAGCATACAACTTGTTCTTACAGGGTTAGCATGATTAGTTTTTTGATTTTAACTAATTTACAGTTATCATAACGCGATAATTAATATCGCTTAACATTCATAATGGTTAATTTCCCAAAAACTGGGTAACAGCTATACCCGTTATACCTTAAATGTACTTTTACCGCTTGAGGCACCACTCGTTAATGGCCAACAACATCCAAAACATCAAACAAAGCTATGACCATCAAGGTTACTTTGTGATGCGTAACTATTTTAATGAAGCTGAAATAAGTGCATTGAGAGAAGTGATATTGACCTTTCATAATGCATGGAAGCAGGCCAATAAAAGGTTCTACCAAGAAGAGGCATTTAATTCTTCACTGATTACGGGGAGTGAATATTTAAATGATGATGATCGTGTTTCTCTATTTAATTTTATTAGCTCAAATAAAGTAATGGATATGGTTAATACGGTGCTCCCTAATCACCCTGCTTTTATGAATACGCAATTATTCTTTAATCCATACAATCAGCAACAAGAGAACTTTTGGCATCGAGATTGCCAATACGATCACGACCTCGTAGGTCAACAAAAAGCAATTCAAGAAACACAAGTATTACATCTTCGCGTGCCACTATTTGACGAACCAGGCATGGAGCTTGTACCTGGTTCTCACAAACGCTGGGATAGTACTGAAGAGTTGGATGTTCGACTCGCACGTAAACGAAAATTTAGCAGTGATAGTTTATCGACGGGTAAACAAATTGAATTAGCAGCAGGTGATCTATTAGTATTCTCAGCGGATATGATCCATCGTGGTATATACGGTTTAGATCGATTAGCTTTTGATATTTTAGTGTTTGATTCAACAGGCGATTTTGTAGATTATGTTGATGATGACTGTTTGCCCAATGAACAGATGTTAAAACACATAAGTAACCCTAGTTTATTTAACAATACCCTAAGGCTAAAAGCGTTACAGATAGCCAATCACAGCGACCAAGTTCTGGTTTAAAAAGCTTATTTAAGATCAGGGGCAGGATAAGAAAAACAACCCCACACCCAATTTAATGACTTATGACTTAAGCAATAAAAGTAAAGTCTATTTAGTTAACAGCTTAAAATAACTATGATCATTGGTTAGTTAAATTGTGGAAATTTTAACCTGAAGAGAGGACTCATGTGCAATTACAAACACAATTTACGGGATAAGTTGCCTATCCTGATCATAAAGGTGTCGATGTCACCCCACTTTACAAAGATAATCATGAAGAAGTAAGTTTATTGCATTTTTCGCCTCTTAGTGAAATCAGTATGAAGGTTCCGGGAGGCGCAGAGTTACTGGTACTCGCAGGCTCATTATCAGAGCAAAACGATAAATTAATAAAATACAGTTGGTTACGGATACCTGTATCGGCCAATCAATGTTTAACATAAAATAATAAAATCGCCTTTAATATGTCAAGATAACCACTACCCATTAACATATCAAAATAACCACTACCCATTAACATATCAAAATAACCACTGCCCTTTAGCATGTCAAAATAACCACTGAACGTGGCGCTGCTAAGTAACTGTCCTTGAACCAGTGCTTTTTATCTCCTTCAATATGTATATCATTTCCGTCCGACAAAGAGGTATCCACTGCACGTAACCATTTACCATGTCGAGCTTTCGGTAATTCAAATTGTAATGCTTCCCAATAGGCATTAAAAATGACAAATGAAACTCCTCCACAATCTGGGTGTTGGCTTTCTAATGCAATAGAATGTGAATCTTCACCCCAGTTAGGCTTGTTAAGCTTGACTCCATGCCAGCTAATACGAGCCTGTGCAATAATGTCATGCAAAGAGTTACGCTTTGATTCATCAAAACAAACAAATTCCAACATATTGCGTTGATCAAGTAATGCTTTAGTGAAACGAAATTGTTCACTATTTTTTTCTAAGTCACCCCAATCCAGCCAAAAATCAATATTATCCTGGCAGTAACCATTGTTATTGCCTTTTTGTGTTCGTGCTATCTCGTCACCCATTAATAACATTGGGGTACCTAAAGAAAGTAGATTAATCACCATCATATTTTTCATTTGTTGATTACGTAATTTTAAAATATGAGGGTCAGTAGTGTGCCCTTCTACACCATGATTCCAACTAAAGTTATGGTCACAACCATCTCCATTATTCTCACCGTTTTCCTGATTATGTTTATCGTTATAGCTGACCAAATCAGCCAAGGTAAAACCGTCATGACAGGTAATAAAGTTAACCGATTTTGCCGGCTCAAGTGAGCGGTCGCCATAAATGTCCGGACTACCGATTAAACGAGCAACAAATTGCGTGATCATGCCATGGTCACCTTTGACAAAACGACGTACGTCATCACGGAAATGTCCATTCCATTCACGCCAACGCTGCCCTGCCAAACTGCCAACTTGATACAAACCACCAGCATCCCATGCTTCTGCAATTAATTTCACAGGGGCAAGTATTGGGTCAGTATCGATACTCCATAACGTCGGTGGGCTTAGCATTGGATGCCCTGATTCATCGCGCGATAAGATCGAGGCTAAATCAAATCTAAAACCATCAATATGCATTTTTTCAACCCAAAAATGCAAACTATCAATGATCATACGACGCACAACTGAATGGGTACCATTTAGGGTATTACCACAGCCACTAAAATTCATATAATGTTTCTTATCTTGCGATAAAATATAATAATCTGAACTGTCAAAACCTCTAAACGAATAGGTAGGGCCTTGTTTATCACCCTCTGCAGTATGGTTATAAACCACATCTAAAATAACTTCTATATCGGCGGCATGTAATGCTTTAACCATATCTCGAAACTCATTAATAGGACCGAGTAATGATTGGTCAGCACTATATTCACGGTGTACAGAAAATAAAGAGATAGGGCTATAACCCCAATAATTGACTAAACCAGCATGATGCTCACTAGGATCAAATTGATACACAGGCATTAACTCAACAGCAGTGATCCCAAGTTCTTTTAAATAAGGTATTTTTTCTATTATGCCCGCATAAGTACCCCGTTTATCATCGCCGACACCAGAGCTTGGATGACGAGTAAAACCACCTACATGCATTTCGTAAATTACCGTTTTGGCAAAAGTATGGCGTGGATGAAAATCCTCTCCCCAATCATAATCATCGATATCAACAACCACACCCTTTAGGCATTTATCGATATTGGATTGTTTCCCTAGCGCGGCATCTCGACAGAAATTTTTCCCACGCTCTACTAACAACGCATAGGGGTCAAGTAGTACTTTTTCAGGATAAAATTCATTTCTTCTAGAGGGTCTATAAGGCCCGTCCACACGAAAACCATATAATTGCCCTGCTTTCACACCTTTGACTGAAATATGCCAATAATAGGCGGTTCTGTTAGCGACATCAGAAAGTTTAAAAATATGAGAAGGTTTTTTTGCATCTTTATGATCGAAAAAAAGTAACTCAACTGTTTTAGCAAGGCGTGCATAGACACAAAAGTTTGCACCTTCTGATGTAAATGTAACGCCTAATTTGTCAGGAACACCACCACAAGTTAAAAACATATCTTTCTCCCAGATCTTTTACCAATCTCAAATAACTTTACTACGTAAGCATGTTCCTTTGTTATCAATAAAGCAAAAAATAAAAAACAAAAATTAAGCACAGTGAACAAGTATTGAAGATGAGACTTGTTAGTCACATTACATTGATATGATTAAGAAAGATGAGGAAAATTATTATTTTTAAATGGCTAAAATAGGTGAAATAGGTGAAATAGCGTGTATAAGCTACATCAAGCGCCATTAACAATTATTTTTATAAAATTAATGAGTTCACTTGGACTAATCACCAATTTTATTGGAGTCAGCGGAGAGTAGATTAAAATTTTTGCTCAAATAATCATTAACTTGCATATTTTCTATTGGTTTAGAGTATTTATAGCCTTGCACATAATGCACACCAAGTTTCAATAAAGCATCGGCTTGCGCGTCGGTTTCAACACCTTCCGCGACGACTGAGAATCCTAACGTGGCAGCAATATGCATCACTGCAGAAATAATTGCCCCACCATGACAATCTATGTTATCCACGAATGATTTATCTATTTTAACCATATTAACGGCTAAGTTTTGCATCACGGAAAGTGAAGAATATCCGGTGCCAAAATCATCAATCGAGACTTTAATTCCCATTGTTTGAAGCTGCTTAATCTGATTCTCTATAAAGACAATATCAGACGCAAAAACAGACTCAGTAATTTCTATATATAATCGCTCTGGTGCTAATTTACTGGCATCCAATGCATTCTTAACAATACTTATAAACCCAGCATCTTGGAGCTGGATCACCGAGACATTTACACAGACGGCAAGAGATTGCTCGGACTGCCATTGTGTTGCTTGTAAACAAGCGGTTTGTAATACCCACGCCCCAACTTCATGAATCAGCCCATATTGTTCAGCAATACCAATAAAATGATCAGGTGGGATATTTTCTCCATCAATTTGCCACCTTAATAACGCTTCAAAAGAAACCACGTTAAGCCCTTGCGCTGATATAATAGGTTGATAAACCAAACGAAGTTGTTGCATTTCAATTGCTTTAGACAGTCCGTTTTTTAAATGTAGCTCATAGGAATAACGCTTTTCCATTTGCTCTGAAAAAATCCCCACCGTCGATCTCATCTGCTTTTTTTGATAATACATGGCCATATCAGCAAATTGAATAAGACGTTCCTCTGTATTGGCTTGTTGTGGATAAAGCGCAATACCAATGGTCGCACCAACCGACAAAATACTATTTTCAATAGTAATAGGTTGAGACAAAACGTCTATCAGTTGCTTTGCTTTATTAACAATAAGTTCAGTATCATGTTCTTCAAATATAACTAAAAACTCATCTCCACCCCATCGACATAATAACGGGGAATTAAGCATAAATACTTTTAACCGCTCAGACGTTTTTCGTAATACTTCGTCTCCTGCCTTATGACCAATGCTATCATTTATTTTTTTAAAACCATCTAAATCAATAAAAAGTAGTGCAAAAGGCGAGCTGTTGGTTGTTGTCAATTGCTTTAGTTGTTCTAGGAAAGCAGTGCGATTAAATAAGTGAGTTAAAGGATCAAGGTTTGATAATTCATAAATTTTTTGAGTCCGTTGCTTCACTTTTTCTTCCATACGGAGAATAAGGTTGGCATTTTGATTTTTTAAAAAAAGTGTATGTCGCGTAAAATCAGCAGACTTTCTAGCAATAACAATGCTTACTAGAGTAAAAGAGAGCCCTAATACACCGAGTAATTGAAAATTAGATTTATCAGATAAAAGTAGCGCAATTGAGCCCGGTAATAACAATATAAAAGGATAAAAAATAACCGTAAATTTGTGCGCAGTAAGTACAGCAACAGAGCCACCGGCCATAGAAGCAACAGCTATAATAGTTGTTGCTACTTCTATATCCTCATTCATGGTTGTACAATGCACTAAATAGACAGCCCATAAAACTGCAGTTATATTTGCCCCTGTGACAAAAATTAAAACTGATCTTTTACCATCAAACTCGGTACCTTGTAAGCGTATTTTCCAACATGTTACATCGACAAGCCTAACAAAAAGGACAAAAATCATTACGCCCCACCAACCTAGCGTGAAATGGTTAACGGACGGATAAGTAAATGCAAATACTAAAAAGGTAGACGTAATAAAAGTAACAAAAAGACCAGCGAATGCATTGCCATATAATAATATAGCGGCGTCGCGATCCATATCTTTATCAAATTTTGTCGTAGTGTTGGTCACAAAGAAGGCTCGATATTATCTAAAGTATAAATTATTGAATTCAAGTAAGAATATATCAATATACACCATTATTGGTATTTTTTGCTTCCACTTATTCTAAAATATGTAACAAAAGCCAATTCTTTGTATTTATTTTATAAAAATATGTTTTTAAACAATAATTTCCATAATAGTCGCAATGATAATTGCTTGCCTATAAAAAAGATGCAGCGGAAATGAGATGAACCATAGGCAAGTGTGAACGCATGCTTATTATGCATACGTTCAACTATTTTTTCTTTTGTTGGTGATATTATTTACAACCGTTAGTACTCAGGATGCAAAAACCAGTAAGATTGATCAGTTAGTTAGTGGAGTCGGTATTAATATCTCACCTAGAAATTGACCTTGTATTAATAATTCAGTGGATTACATATTTAATACAAACTCATTGATCACTTTGGCAACACCATGTTGATCATTTGTCACGGTAATGTGGTCTGCCACTGCTTTAATATCATCGGTGGCATTCCCCATTGCAACACCTAACCCCGCATATTGGATCATATGAAAATCATTACCTGCGTCCCCCATGCAAATAACCTGTTCGGCAGGAATTGATAAATGATCAGCTAAAGCTTTAACACCAATCCCTTTATTACTGTCTTTATTTAAAAACTCTAAGAAAAAAGGAGCACTTTGCACAATAGTAAACTGCTCATATAAAGCGGCGGGTAATTGCGCAATAGCAGCAGATAATTTGTGAGCATGATCGACTAACATCACTTTTAAAATCGCTTCGTCATCAGCTAACTCTTCAAAATCAAGGAGTGTAATTGTATCGCCATTTATTACTGACTCGTGAGTTGTGTAATCATTGTGAGCAGGTGTGATTAGCCCTTTTTGATGTGAAAAAGCATGAATATTTATATCCAATTGTTTAGCAAGCTTAGCCAGTTGTTTAGCATTATGGCCTGTTAATATCTGGCTACGAATAATGGTTTCGCTTTTTACTTTTTGCACTACAGAAGCGTTATAACTTAATACATAGTCATCATCTGAGACCATATTTAACGCTTCCAGAGACTCTCTCATGCCACTCGTAGGACGACCTGACACTAGGACGACTCGTACTCCTTCTGCTCGAGCAGCGTCAATCGCAGCTTTATTTTCACTAGAAATTTGTTTATCGCTATTGAGTAAGGTGCCATCAAGATCTAAGGCGATTAATTTGTACATATTCACTCCGCTATATTCATACATTTTTATTTGAATAGTTTAATTAAAAGTATTGTTGTTAAAATAAAATACTGACGTTTATCGTCTTGTTGTCAAAAATAATTGTTAAAAACAATTATTGATTCTGTATCCAAGCTAAAACATCAGCAAAACAATAACGTTCTAAGGCTGCAAATCCAGAGAGCTGACGTGCTTTGATACGTGTAAAAATTGGTGTTGTCAGACCACAAAAAAAGCGAGCCTGTAATACCTTGCTATTATGTTCGCCTAATTTACCTGCAATTTCAGCACTCAACTGAGCAGCATTATATTGTTGTAATGGCGTTAAAGCCTCAACAACGGGCATTATTGCAGGATGCCCATCACACACAGAGCAATGCCCGCAGGGCTTTTGTAGGTTGCTGTCAGAAAAATACGTCGCAAGTTGTAAGTTTAAACATTGGTCACTGGCAAAAAAAGCCAACAAGTGATGGATACGTTGAATTTCACTGTTTTCTTTTTGTAAAAAACGTTCTGTTAATTCATCGCGTAAATACTCACTTATTTGTGTTTTATCGACTTTATACACTTGTGTCATTTGTTTTGTTTGTAACTCGATCAAACCTTGTTGATCTAAATAATCGATTGCCGTTAAGACTCTGCTTCTTTCACATTGATAGGTTTGCTGCATTTTTTCAAAGTTCAATGTGTGCCATGTACGTGCTTTATCCGAGGTCGCTAAAATAGTTTGTACAAACTGTGCTCGCTCCCCATTAAAGCGGTTAACTAGGTCAGCTTCAGGAACTAATAATTTATATTTATATTCTGCATAATAGCTATAGGCAGGTTCAATTACATGCTCTAGTTCTAAGTAAACGAGTAACGTCTTTAACGCTAATAAACGAATATTAGATTGTGTAGAAAGGCTGTTCATCACCACTTCCCACTGGCCCTGGGTTTGGCCTATTTCATTAATAATAAAATCAATCGCAGTGCCTTCGGGAGTATCTGCATAAACAAAGTTTTCTAATACATTGAGGTTATTTTTATTCGCTAACACTAAACATTCAGATCGTTGTCCATCTCTTCCTGCGCGACCAATTTCTTGAGCATAGTTTTCAATAGACTTGGGTAAGTCATAATGCACCACAAAACGTATATCACTTTTATCAATGCCCATTCCAAATGCTATCGTAGCAACAATAAGCGGTAATTTACCAGCCATAAACAGTTGCTGAATACCTTGTCTTTGTTCGTTGCCTAATCCGGCATGATAAGCGGTTGCAGCAATCCCCTGTTGGCTTAATGCTTGCGCTACCTGTTCTGCTGTTTTTTGTAAAGTCACATAGATAATGCCCGCGGTTTGTTGACGAGTACTTAACCAAGGTATTAATGTGGGTAATTTGTCCTCTTCATTAACACCAATTACATTCAAATCTAGGTTAGGACGGTATGAGCCTGTTAACGTGATATTAGTCAGCGCAATATCAAACTTTGCGGCCATATCTTCAATTACTTTGTGCGTTGCAGTAGCAGTTAACAGTAATACTTGTTGTATCGCAAATTCTTCTCGATAGCTGGCTAGTTTCAGATAATCAGGTCTAAAGTTATGTCCCCACTCACTAATACAATGCGCTTCATCGACCACCAATAACGAAATAGGCACTTTCTTTAAAAATGCCCTAAAACGCTCACTGTTCAGACGTTCAACGGAAATAAATAAAATATCAATCTCTCCGCTTGCGACATTTTTGTAGACCTGTGCAGATTCAGCTGGACTCTGCATTGATTGAATACTCGCCGCAGCGATCCCTTTACTGTGTAAAAAATCCAGTTGATCTTGTATCAATGCCAATAAAGGAGAAACCACTAACGTAAGATGAGGAAGATGTAATGCAGGCAATTGATAACATAACGATTTACCTGAACCAGTAGGGAAAATAGCAGCGGCACTGTGGCCATCTAATAACGCTTGTATGACAGGTTCTTGACCAGGTCTAAATTGACTAAATCCAAAATATTGTTGTAATGATGCATGCATAATAATGAGGCCTAAATAATATGAGAGCGTATGCTGGTAACCGATTAAGACTTATCGCGAGGTTATTTTCCACGCCATATACTGAACTATCTAAATTTATAGTCAGAGCTATTTAGATAACTTTTTACAGCACTAAAGAAAGAACCAAATAAACAGCGAAATAAAGAAGCCATTAATTACGGTTAACTAAGCAAATACAGTATTGCACAATTAATTGATTCTATGATAAATCATACAACCTATCATTCCACTGCTTCTGATGTATTTTCATTGTGATCCAACACTTTCTGTAACAAAACCTCTAATTGCGATGTTTCATCTTCAGATAAACCTGCCAGTAACGATTGTCCTTGTAGGTGCAATGTTGGCATGATCGTTTCTACTAGTTTTTTGCCCTTATGATTCAACTGCACTAGCTTGCTGCGTTTGTCTTGTGGATTTTCTAAACGCTCAATTAAACCAGCGTTTACCAAACGCACTAATACCTTGGTTAATCCCCCTGAACTATAGAACATACTGTGATAAAGCTCTGTTGGCGATAAACAGTGTGGTGCAGGGCTTCGTCTTAAGGCCGATAACACCCCAAAATCTGCTTGTTGTAGTTGAAACTTTTCGACACATTGTTCGACATCGTTGTTAAAAAGGTTATGAATACGTGCCACCTTTAATAAGGCAAATGACATCGTCTTAGCGCATTCTGGCCAGTTCTCTTTCATTCTTAACTCAATTTCTCGTACACTATTCTTCACCAGACTTCCTTTATGCAGACTATTCGCAAACTTGCGCCAATATATCTTGCTAGAAAGATATGATCCACTTATTATCTTCCTAGCAAGATAAAATAGAGGTCAAAATGATACAAACACAAAAAAGATCAGTCAGTATGGCATTAGTGGTGACATTGTCATCTATTTATGCCGTTTCTCCCTTTGCTATCGATAGCTACCTGCCTGCTCTGCCTATTATTGCTGAAGAAATGCAAGTTGACATTTCAATGCTCTCTGTGACCGTTAGTTTATACATTTTTGGCCTTGCAATAGGACAGCTCATTGGTGGTCCATTATCTGACCGACATGGCCGCTTACCTATCATGATCTTAGGGTTAGGTATATTTGCCTTGGCGAGTTTACTACTAACAACCAGTACGCATATTAGCGTGTTGTGGTTATGGCGAATATTACAATCCATAGGAGGAGGTATTGCTATTGTAGGTGTGCCCGCGACAATTCGAGATAACGCTGAGGGTAGAGAGGCAGCTAAACTATTTGCCTTAGTCTCATTAATTATGATGATCGCCCCTTCAATTGCACCGACCATCGGAAATTTAATTTTGTCATTACATAATTGGCATTGGGTTTTCTATTTTATGACGATTGTTTCTTGTTTTGCTATCTTGATGGCGATCAAGTTTGTACCCCATCAATCATTGAAACAGAAAAGAGAACTAGCGATCACTACCGAACGTAGAAAAGGTATTCGTTTTATTGATGTGTTTAAACATAAACATGCCATGGGGTATATGATCGCACAAGGCTTTGCCTTTGCCGTTATGATGACTTTTGTGACTAATTCGGCAATGATTTACATGGGTGTTTTTGAAGTAAGCAGTGATGTTTTTTCGATGTTATTTGCAGCCAATATTGCTGGGTTAATTGTGATTAACCGTTTAAATAACTATTTATTAAACCGTTTTGAACCCGCTGCATTATTACGTTGCTTTTTAACCATGCAAGTAACCGGCGGGGTTTTATTAGTTATATCCAGTTTATTAGTAACGAAGAGTTTACCCTTTACAGCGATTGCTTTCATTATAACGATCAGTGCAAATGGCGGCGTTATGGCAAACTCTAATGCATGCTTTTTGAAACACTTTGGCAAGGATGCAGGCACTGCTTCGGCAGTATTAGGCGCCTTTCAATGTGCAATGGGCGCAATCATTAGTGCCTTTGCCGCTTTTGTGAGTATGGGGTATCTGCAACCCGTGGTAATCATTATGTTGATCTCTTCTTGTATTGCTTTGACTGCCGTCATCCGTAGTAACAAACAAGCACAAATAACAGATGCATCAACAATACAAGTATCCGATGTGAAATAACGTTAAGCTAAACGAGTGCCGTCTGCTATATCCAGATCCGGTGCAGCTAAAACAACCGCACCATCAGGCCGATGAAAACCAGTCACTAAACACTCAGACATAACCGGACCAATCTGTTTTGCAGGAAAGTTAGTCACTGCCATTACTTTTTTACCCAGTAATGTTTCTTTTGTGTATAACACTGTAATTTGTGCACTGGATTTTTTAACACCCAGTGCTTCTCCAAAATCAATATGTAAAATAAACGCAGGGTTTCTCGCCTTAGGGAAGTCTTCTACCTTAATGATGGTACCTACTCGTATTTCAACACGTTGAAACTCATCCCAGCCTAAATCATTCATATTTCATTCCTTTATTATTTAATTTTTCCTTAAAGCCAATTTCATTAAGTATACGATCCATTATTGGCAAGGAGAAATGCCATCAATGTAATGCAGATACTACGTAAAATGGTGGTTCCCTTTGCAAATATTTTACGCAGAAGTGCTCTGATTTAACCTACAAGAATGATCAGCTATTTCGAAGAATTGGGACATGTTTCATTACTAAGAAGCAAAGCAATCACTTTATGTCATTAAGTATATTTGATCGACCTTGTATGCTCCGCTTTAGATGATTGAGTTACTAAAGTGACTTGATTAAAGCTATGTAATTAAGTCGAACTTATCAAATCTTACTTAGAAAGTGACCATAATAGATCTTTTCACCAACCAATGACTCTAATGCTTTGGTACTTGGAAAAGTGGGCCATTTTAACGCCGTAGATTTAACCGCTTGTTGATCAACCCAAGTGAGTTGCCAACAGATCTCATCTTCCACACCGGTTTTTTGCAGTATATCGTAAGAAGTGATCAGGGTTTCATTGGCATTAATTTCATTAAAAATTAACAGGCTCAATTCAATCACTTTGGGAATGTTTTGTTGTTCTACTTTAAAAATGGCAACTTCGTGACAAAGGCTCATGGGCTTCCTTTTATAGATAATAGGGATAAAATCAACGAATCGAGGGCAGTGTCATGATCGCAAAAAATATACTAGAAGCAATGACGTACTTACAGTAAAAGAGACATAAATCGGTATCAAGAAGTCCTTACTAAAAATTATCACACAAAGAAATCAATACTTTTTTTCCTCTGTTATTGCTCTTTTTTATCATATTCATCGGCGACAATTTTTTATTTAAACCTTCATAACCGAGTGTGATTTTTTTAACCGCAGCTTCATCTAAAGACTTGAACGCCATCGACCACTCAGGGAATGCTCTTTCTTCAATATGTCCTTCATAAAAAATATTTACACGAGTATGTCGTTGATCTTCACATATAGTTTGATACAAGGCTTTAACAGCGCTTTCATCGCCTTCCAATATTTGCATTATCTCTCGATCATGATAAATCATCATCCCGGTGATCCCCAGTTGCTGATTTTTAATTCGTGCCTTGAGCAAAATATCCATAAGTTCATCTTCTGATAAACACTGCGGGGCAACACTGGTATAAAGTAATTCAAACATACATATTAACCTATTGATAATAATTTAAAGGCGACGTAATTTAGAGGCGATACTAAAACACTTAATAGTCAGTGATTAATGCCGTTATTTTATTCATAAATCTCTAATGGCAACCCATCAGGGTCACTAAAAAAAGTATATTTTCTATTAGTAAACTCATCAACTCTGATAGGTTCAACCTCAATCCCCTCGGCTAATAGATATGCTTTAACCGATTCCACACAATCTACACTAAAGGCTATATGTCTAAGCCCTAATGCTTCAGGGTAACTTAGTCGCTCAGGAGCATTATTAAAAGAAAACAGTTCTATTTGCCCTCCATCAGGTAATTGAAGGTCAAGTTTATAAGAATCACGTTGCTCTCGGTAATTTTCTGCGATGATCTCTAGCTTTAAAATTGAAGTATAAAAATGCTTTGAGGCTGTATAATCCGAGCAAATAATAGCGGCGTGATGAATTGATTTAAGCATTGAAAGAAAACCCCATAAAGTTAATTTTTGCTAAGTGTCGTATTTCAATTGCACTTAGGTGTCGTCTGTTGAAATGACAACACTACTGGTAAACCCATCAAAAATAACCGTTTAAAAAGACAGCTTGATTAATGAACATATATTAAAGAAAGTTAGATTTACAATAAACTACAATGTCATTAGCCTAGTAAACTAAACTAAACTATTAAAGTAAGCTATCAAACTAAACTATCAAAGTAAGCAGGTTAAATAAATAACTCAACCTTTCTACAAAATCTGAATGCAGTCTCTTGAATCACATTAACATCTGTTCTTAAAGAAACAGTAAACAGACTGCGATAAAACCAACACCAGCGACCTAAAAGCTAAAAAAGCCAACATCAATCCATGCCTCGTGGATATATATTCAACATATCAATCATCGTATCTAATGAAACTCTTAATTCATCAAAACCTGCAGCAGGTGGCGGTGATAATAAACCACAATCATTAAGTGCCATAACCTGGTCGAACTTAAAATCATTGTGAGGATAATGATCTTCGAGACTGTCAACTAATAACGCTTTTTTCTCATCAAGTTTAACTTGTACTTGGTTTGCTAAAGCTTTGTCACCACCAACGCGCGCTAATACATCAGGGTCAATAATTTCAGTTTGTATATAGCGGTTAAAATTTTCTAAGCCTGTGCGAATTAGGGTTAATCTTTTTTTGTCATACTTAGGTGGAGGTGAGGCAATGTTACCTTCAACAAAATCAAGCCAACTTTGACAGATGAACATTTTATTAAGTAACTCTGTAGCGGTGGTTTGCTGCACATTAAACACAAGAAATAGCGATAATATAAATTTTTTCAAGGTAGCGATCCTTCTATTAAATCTCTAAGCCGAGATGATTTTTAAAAAATAATGATTGCTGATCATTGCATTTATATCAACAACACCATTATTTTCTATTCCATGTGCAAATAAAGGTAGCAAAAGTAACCACTTATTCAACCAACTCATAATGATTTAATGATATTTAGCACAACTTAATGATAGTTTTAATCGCAGAATGAGGATTACGGCGAGCAATAGTCGCCGTTTTAATGCAGGTTATCTTTTTGGGAGGTGTAATAAACGAAGGGCTAAACTCGTTTATTACTGAGTAAAAAGATAGCTTTGTTGGGCCGTATAATAATCATTCTTAAAGGCTAAACTTCCCCACATCGCATTAGCGTGTGCACGAGTAATAATACTTTGTTGTACAGGATGCGCAGTCACTGACTCTAGGATAGGATCATAACGGTAAGAAGCAATCGCTTTACCTGGGCGAAAAACCACCACTTGATTATCTTCTGTCATCCAAGCAAAGTCATTACCGCGCTGCATCATCGCACGTTGTTTTTCTACGGGAAGCACTTTAGTTAAATCATGCCCAATAATTGGGTTCTGGCTATTAATTCCCGCTAATGATAACAAGGTAGGAACCAAATCAAGTTGGCTCACTAAACGACTATCCGCACGATGTTCGATACCACCACCAAATATAACCGCAGGGATTTTAAAATGACCAATAGGAACGGTTAAAGCGCCACCTGCACTAGCGTCGTGGTCAGCCACCACCACAAATACGGTGTCATTCCAGTACGCTGACTTTTTAGCTTTTGCAACAAACTGACCCAAGGCAAAATCCGCATATTTAACGGCATTTTCGACACTCTGTTTAGGTTCGTTATACAAGCTAATTTTGTTATCTGGATAGTCATAAGGCGTATGATTAGATGATGAAAAAACAAGGCTGAAAAAGGGTTTACCTTGCTCAGTCAACGCTGAAAACTGTTGATCTGCTTTCTCATATAAATCTTCATCACACGCTCCCCAAGAACCCACAAAAGCTGGAGACTTAAAAGTAGGAAAATCTTGCATATCAACGAACCCATTTCCTAGGAAAAAGCTTTTCATATTATCAAAATGGCTTTCACCGCCATAAATAAACTGCGTGTGATATTGCTGTTCTTTTAATAAATCAGCAATGCTAAAAAAGTTAGTTTGGCTTTTCCCTAGCTTAACGACAGAGCGTGCTGGTGTGGGGGAGAACCCCGTCGTCACCGCTTCAATGCCACGTACTGAGCGAGTTCCAGTTGCGTAGAGACGTTCAAATCCCCACCCTTGTTGGTACAATTTATCTAAATTAGGAGATAAATCCTTACCACCAAGACTTTTTACATAACGTGCACCATGGCTTTCTAATAATAAAATAACGATATTTTTGGGTTTACCTTGATAGGAAGCAACATGGTTCGCCAGCGTAGGTTTAACATCTTCAACAAAAGCAGAGGAATCAATATTCATTGAAGCTCTTACTTCCGAAATAATAGTGGCAGGATCCATTTTAGGATAAAAATCTTCGGCACTTTGCTCACTCGTCATTTGTTTAATAGCAAACATTAATGAATAAGCAGAATTCAAGGTTAAATCATTGATTAATGGGTCGCTCGAAAAGGCAACCATTGAAGGGTTTAATGGGCGATGTCCTAATGTTGAACGGCCCCCCATCACACACATCGCTACCACAACAATGGCAATAACAGGTCGCCATTTCCAATTAGGATAAGTAAGCCCTTTTGTAACAGAACCACTCAACTTCCAGCCTATTATTAGTGCCAACACTGAGGCAAGTAATGCGATTAATAACTCAATTTTATAACCACCCCACAGCATCGAGAGCACTTCTTTGGGATAAATTAAATACTCAATAAACAACCTATTGGGACGTAAGTCATATTCAATAATAAAAGCTGGCGTGACCACTTCCATATAAACAATCAACCACAAACCAAAAATTATCCACCCTCTTAATAGCCAAATACACACTTGACCCAATACATGTTTACCCGATAGCAAACTCATCAATAATGCAGGTAAAACAAGCAGGTAACTGATTGAAGCAATATCTATTCTAAGGCCACGACTAAAAACAAGTAGCCACCCATCTGCCTCGCTCACTCTATCGAACTGCCAAATAGACAAACTTAAACGTGACACAGTAAAGATCAACAAGATAACTAAGCTGGTAATCAAAATGGGATAAATCGGACCTAATTTTGCTTTTAAACGTTGCATTTATTTCTCTTAATTATTATCAGTCGAATTGAAAAACACCGTTTTTTTTCAAAACGGTAGTTAACCTTAACTAACCGGCTTAATGATTTAAATCAGTTCAGATAAAAAGTTTACTTCCTTTTAAAACAAAAGGTTGAAAGCTTAGCAGAAGAAAAATAAGATTTAAAAAAAGAGCTTAAGGATTGTGTAAAAGACGTAAAAAATGGCTTTAGCGACAAATGTATGGAAGCACAAAACCAAGCAATAACGGCCAGCAACAGCGCAACCAGAATCAATATTAAAAAATTGAGATAAATAATAAAATAGACAAGAGATGAGAGCGCTTGAAGTACATTCATTGACGCGAGCTTTAGAGTCATTGGATTGATTTTTTTCATTAACATATCTGCATAATTAAATAATGCAGATATCCTATCTTTTGAAACTTAAGGTTTGCTTTAGAAAAACTGAAAGTTCACTGAATACAGGTTAATAACACGCATTTACTACCATTCATTTATTAACATTGGTAATAGTGAAACACTGACAGCCTTTTTAGATATAAAAATGGTTGTTAATTTGGGTAAGGTTTACGTTAACCGTTATCTGTAACAGATATCTTTAAGTCATAAATTTTATGATAATAAAAACCCTGTTAAGCGTTGACTCAACATAGTTATTCATTAACAGGGGGATTCATTAACAGATATTAAGGTAGAATATACTTTTTTAGTCAATTTATAACGTTAAATTTTAGCAATTAACTCCGCTTTTAGTCATTCATCTTTTGTTAATAATTGATATTTTCCTACATAAAGCATTATCCCTTAAATATATTTGATGCTGTAAATCATCGAAAATGGCTCTATCCCTTCTTCTACAAAACGGATATATTCTGCCATCGTGACTGAGCACTTTTTATAAAAAAATTTACCAACACATCCGTTACTAGCCATTCTGGGAAGCCTTTTTCCGACCCGGAGAAGCCAACTACTTCACCGCCATTATTCAGTGAAAATAGAAAAATTTGCCCCCACCTTTCATTGTAAGTTTCTATATTTTAAAGCAAACACTTGTCAAATATTATTAACATCAATATCACAACTCTTGTTTGTTTAATCACCACATATTTAAGTTTTCAGTTATAGTCTTTTGCTTAGCGGACTATTTTAAATAGTTGTTAAAGCACTTATTTCACAACATAAATGACATTATTTAGCATTAAAAAATAATGGCTATTCGCTAAATTTTCAGTCTGATCAGCATTACCGCTATCAGTTTTTTTTGATAAGGGAAGTCATATGAAAATTTCAAAAATGGTTCTGGGTGTTTCATTAGCACTGGGTCTTTCAGTGGCAGCACAAGCTGCAGAAGTAGAAGTATTGCATTGGTGGACTTCTGGCGGTGAAGCTAAATCGATTGCAGAGCTAAAAACAATGTTAGAAGCCAAAGGCCATGTATGGAAAGATTTTGCGGTTGCAGGCGGTGGCGGTGAAAGTGCTATGACGGTGTTAAAGTCTCGTGTCGTTTCTGGTAATCCTCCTGTAGCTGCGCAAATCAAAGGCCCAAGCATTCAGGAATGGGGGGAAGAAGGCGTATTAGCTAATCTTGACGACCTAGCTAAAGCAGAAGGTTGGGATGAACTGTTACCTACTGTTGTTTCGAACACAATGAAATACAAAGGTGAATATGTAGCCGTTCCGGTTAACGTTCACCGTGTAAACTGGATGTGGACGAACCCTGAAGTATTTGAAAAAGCGGGTGCAACTGTGCCGACAACGTGGGATGAGTTTTTTATTGCTGCAGACAAAATTAAAGCAGCGGGCATGACGGCTGTTGCCCATGGCGGACAGCCTTGGCAAGACGCAACAACGTTTGAAACAGTGGTATTAGGTACCGCTGGTGCAGAATTTTATAACAAAGCATTCATTGATTTAGATCCTAAATCATTGAACAGCCCTACCATGATTAAGGCCTTGAAGGTTTTCCATAAAATCAAAGGCTACACAGATGCAGGTTCACCGGGACGTGATTGGAATCTAGCGACAGCCATGGTTATTAATGGCGAAGCAGGTATGCAATTCATGGGAGATTGGGCAAAAGGTGAATTCACTGCTGCTGGTAAAATGCCGGGTAAAGATTACCTATGCGTAGCTGCACCAGGTACAACCAACGATTACACCTTTAATATCGACAGTTTTGTGATGTTTGAAGTGGATGACAAAGAACTACAAAAAGGCCAAAACGATTTAGCGAGTACTATACTAAGTCCAGCTTTCCAGGAGATATTCAACCTCAACAAAGGCTCAATTCCTGCTCGTTTGAACCTACCTATGGATAAGTTTGATGACTGTGCAAAAATATCAGCAAAAGACTTTGTAAGAACGGCTAAAGCAAACACCTTACTACCCAGTATGGCGCACGGTATGTCTACGTTCTCTTCTACTCAAGGTGCTATCTTCGACACCATTACTGAGTTTTACAACTCAGATTCAATAACGGCAGAAGCCGCAGCTGCAAAACTAGTAAAAGCAGTCGCAGCCGCTCAATAAAGTCTAATCCTTTAATTCATCCGGTTATCAGCTATTTCTAGTTGATACCCGGCTTTCATTTTAGCTATCTCATTTAGCTATTTAAGAGGATCCATCTTCTTATGAATAAATCCAGCGCTCCCCGTCAATCGCTAGGGGAATTATTACCAAAACTAGTCGTAGCGCCAACCTTTGTTGTGGCAGTGATTTTTATCTACGGCTTTATGTTAATGAATGCTTGGTTATCCTTTAGTTCCTCTCGTATGTTACCAAAGTATGATTGGGCCGGGTTCATCCAATATGAAAAGTTGTTTGCCAATGATCGTTGGTGGGTAGCCGCTGAAAACCTTTTTATATTCGGCGTTTTATTCATTGTAATTTGTTTATTACTTGGGTTATTTATGGCGATTTTTCTTGATCAGAAAATTCGTGCTGAAGGCGCTATTCGCACCATCTATTTATACCCGATGGCACTCTCTTTTATTGTGACAGGTACGGCCTGGAAGTGGATATTAAATCCTGAACTGGGGATCCAACGGCTAGTACGCGAAATGGGGTTTGAATCATTCACTTTTGATTGGTTAGTGAACACGGATATGGCGATCTATACCGTCGTTATCGCAGGTGTCTGGCAATCATCTGGTTTCGTTATGGCACTATGCCTTGCCGGTTTACGAGGCGTTGATGACAATATAATTAAAGCAGCTAAGGTTGATGGTGCTTCAATGCCACTTATCTATCGGAAAATAATTATTCCAGGGTTACGCCCCGTATTTTTCAGTGCATTTATAATACTGACCCATATTGCGATTAAGAGCTTCGACCTAATTATTGCTTTAACGGGTGGTGGGCCCGGATTCGCGACCGATGTCCCCGCTACCTTTATGTATACATTTTCCTTTACTCGCGGACAAATTGGATTGGGTTCAGCAGCTTCTATGATGATGTTAATGGCGGTTATTGCAATTATCGTCCCGTATCTATATTCGGAGCTAAGGGAGAAAAATAATGAACATTAAAAGAGTTTTGATTTATAGCATTCTAGGCTTTGCTGCCCTTATATATTTATTGCCTCTCGTGGTTATGGTGATCACTTCGCTCAAAGACTTGGATGAAATCCGTTCAGGCACCTTATTATCAATGCCACAGGCATTGAACTTTGATTCGTGGGATAAAGCATGGGGGGCTGCCTGTACAGGAGTAAGTTGCGAGGGGCTCAAAGGCTACTTCTGGAACTCAGTATTGATCGTAGTACCTGCCGTCATCATTTCTACTGTAATAGGTGCATTAAATGGTTATGTACTAACCAAATGGAAGTTTCGTGGTAGCACTCTATTTTTTGGCATGTTGCTGATTGGTACGATGATCCCATTTCAGGTTGTCCTATTGCCAATGGCGCGCATGCTAGGTTTTCTTGGCCTTGCAGGAACCACCTCTGGCTTGATCATGGTACACATCATTTATGGCCTGGCATTTACTACATTATTTTTCCGTAATTATTACATCAGCATTCCTTCAGAATTAGTGAATGCCGCACGTATTGACGGTGCTGGATTTTGGATGATTTTCCACCGTATTATTCTACCTCTTTCAATACCCATCATTGTTGTATCGGTGATTTGGCAGTTTACACAAATATGGAATGACTTCTTATTTGGCGTCGTTTATTCATCAGGAGATTCGCAGCCCATTACAGTTGCACTGAATAATCTGGTTAATACGAGTACAGGCGTCAAAGAATATAACGTAGATATGGCAGCTGCCATTATTGCTGCGCTACCTACCTTGTTCGTCTATATCGTTGCCGGCAAGTATTTCGTTAAAGGACTCACAGCAGGCGCTGTTAAAGGTTAAAGGACATTATATGCACGCTTTAAAAATACAGAATATTGAAAAAATCTATGGAAAAGTCAAGGTGCTCAAGGGGATTGATTTAGAGATACAACCGGGTCAATTTTTGATTTTAGTGGGTCCATCTGGTTGTGGTAAGTCCACCCTGCTTAATATGATTGCCGGTTTAGAACCTGTTAGTAAAGGAAATATTTTTATTGGAGATAGGGATGTCACGCATTTAGATCCGAAAGACCGCGATATTGCGATGGTATTTCAATCCTATGCACTCTACCCAAATATGACCGTTCGCCAGAATATTGAATTTGGTTTAACCATTCGTAAAACGGAAAAATCGGAACAAAAAAAGATTGTAGAAAAAGTGTCAAAGTTATTGCAAATAGAACCCTTACTGGACAGAAAACCCAAGCAACTTTCTGGTGGACAACGGCAACGTGTTGCAATGGGCAGAGCGTTAGCCCGCGACCCTTCGATTTTCTTATTTGATGAACCTCTATCAAATCTTGATGCTAAGTTACGGGTTGAAATGCGAGGTGAAATCAAAGAATTACATCAGCGAGAAGGAACCACCATTGTTTATGTTACTCATGACCAAATTGAAGCCATGACTTTAGGTGATGTTATCGCAGTGATGAAAGATGGCGAAATACAACAATTTGGACCACCACAAGACATTTATGACAATCCACGTAATCAATTTATTGCCAGTTTCATGGGAAGCCCTTCAATGAATTTTATTCCTTGTCAGGCTGAGAAAGTGAATGGTGTTATACAGATAAGCCTTGAAAGTGGCAATGAGAAAGTGAAGGTGCCAATTAAACAGAATATTAAAGGATTAGAAGCATACGCTGACAAATCTATTATATTGGGTATTCGACCAGAGCAAATTACTCAGCAAGGTGAAGACAAACCCGATAGTGCCAAGTTGAATTGTGATGTAGAGCTCATCGAACCAACAGGCCCAGATACCTTGGTAACAGTGAGAATCAATGGTGTGAAAACGGTTTGTCGCATCCATCCAACTGCTGAAAGTAAAGTCGATAAATTAATGCCACTATTGCTGGATATGTCAAAGGTAGTGTTTTTTGACCCCGATACTCAGGAACGTGTTTATTAATATTAATTGGGTTGGTCAATAAAAATCACCCACAGAATTATTGACAGGATCCCAACAGATTAACCCCGTTAATCTGTTGGGATTATACTTATGTTACTTCAATACGCTTTATCAAGCCCTAACTCGGATGCCAGATCGAAGAGTAATGATGAGTTGTCAAAGTTTATGAGTATCCACTACTTTCCCCTCCACTACTTTCTCGCTTGCTACTTTCTGTCCACTACTTTTCTATCAGGTCAAATGAGTCGTCTATTATTGGTCTCGATACTCCATCATATAAGGACAATAGGTTTATCCATCAATATAAAGCAACTAGATAAAGCAGCTAGATAAAGCAACTAACCACGACTCAGGATCCGCAGTTAAAACGTTATTAATATACCCGCAACTCGAGCAATATTTTTATTGCTGATAATTAATTCTTTAACTTGTAAGCAACAACATAGTCACCGATAGTGGTACCGATAGAGCCATGCCCGCCTGCAACTTGAACAACCATTTGCTCACCGTTACTATTTAAATAAGTCATAGGTGTTGCTTGTCCACCTGCGGGCAAACGGCCTTTCCATAATTCATGACCATTAGACATATCATAAGCACGTAAATAGTTATCAACTGATGCAGCCATAAAAACAACACCACCGTCAGTAATGATAGGACCACCTATTCCAGGCACCCCCATTTCGATTGGCAATTTTAATGGCGTCATGTCTTCAATGGTGCCATTTTGATGTTTCCATGCGGTTTTTCCAGTTTTAAGATCTACACCAGCCACATATCCCCAAGGAGGCTGTTGACAAGGAATACCGAGCGGTGAAAGGAAAGGTTTTAACTCGACAGCATAATCTGCACCATCATTTGAATTTACACCTTGTTCACCTTTATTAGCTGACGTTAAATCTAATCCATCTTTTGGGACTAACGTAGATACAAATGCTAAATACAAAGGCATTCCAAATAATTGTTGTCGTTTCGGGTCGACGGCAATACTCCCCCAGTTAAACACACCAAAATTACCAGGATAAATGAGTGAACCTTGTTCAGATGGCGGCGTATATCGCCCTTCATAACGCAACTGTTTAAATTGAATACGACACATTAATTGATCTATGGGTGTCGCTCCCCACATCTCATTCTCTTTTAATGGTTCTGGTTTAAACGATAACGCTGAAGTGGGTTGAGTTGCAGCAGTATAATCACCGGGAATAGCCCCTTGAGGTGCAGGTTCTTCAGTAATTGGAAAAATAGGATCTCCAGTCGCTCTATTTAATACATATATATCACCTTGTTTAGTGGGTACGACTAGCGCAGGTTGCGTACCCGACGCTGTTTCTAAATCCAACAACGAAGGTTGTGCTGGCGTATCCATATCCCATAGATCATGGTGTACAAATTGTTGCACCCAAGCAACCTTACCTGTTGATAGGTCTAAAGCAACCACTGATGTTGCATACTTTTCCTCTGCTGGACTTCGATAAATACCCAGTTGATCAGGTGTGCGGTTGCCCATTGGAAAATAAACTAAACCCAACTTCTCATCCGCGCTCGCTACAGACCAACTGTTAGGTGAGCTAGTCGCATAAACTTCACCTTCACCAATTGGCAATGTTTCATCTGGGTGCCCAGAATCCCAATTCCATTTTAATTCACCTGTTTTAACATCGTAAGCACGTATTACACCCGATGGTGAATTGATGTCGTAATTATCATTAACAGATCCCGATACGATAACTAATCCGCCTGCTATCAAAGGTGGTGACGTAGAATAATAGTACCCAGATTGTGTAAACGGCATATTGTGCATTAAATCTAATTCACCTTGATTGGCAAAATTAGCACAGCGAGCACCCGTTGTTGGGTCAATAGCAACAAGACGCGCGTCAGAAGTAGGTAAAAATAGTTGGGCATCACATAATATCGGGCTTAACGTTTCTGCAGATAAAGTCGATTGTTGAACATTATTGGGTAAATTTTTATCAGCAGGAGGTAAATATGCAACTCCACGACATGTTTGATGTTGGCGCTGACTGTCTTCAGGTACTTTCGCATCATAAACCCATTGTTCTTCGCCAGTATCTGCATTTAAAGCGATAACCCAGTTGTGCGGAGTACAAACGTAAAGCGAATTACCCACTTTGATAGGCGTATCTTCATAAGTGGTTTCACCTACATCATTGGGCCCTTTCAAATCTCCAGTTTGATATTGCCATGCCAACTCAAGCTGATCTGCATTATCTGGAGTGATTTGATTTAATGGAGAGAATCTTTGTCCTAAATTACTGCGACCATAAGCCTCCCAATCATCTGGATTAACGCCACCTAAATCAGCATTAGCAATACTAATTTCTCGCGATAATTGGCCTTCAAGTGTACTTGGGTTGGACATTAGAATAGGAGAGACAGTGACGACTGCGGTAGCTAACCAAACTGGCAATAAAATCAACCAGCCACGACGTTGACGATACTTCAACATAGCACACAGTATTAATGGTATCGCTAGGACTAAGAAAAGCCCCATTCGTGTTGCCAATGGCCACCAATTCATCCCAGTTTCATTAACTGACCATATTAACGTCCCACACAATAGTAATGCATAGATAAAGTTGGCCAATACATTTCTATTGCGTAACAGTAATGATACAGCGATGAGCATTAGCCCCGCGATACAATAATAAAAACTACCATGTAGTAAAATTAACCAACTGCCGCCAACAAATAAAGCTATTCCAATAATGAAAAATAGTCCCGCTAATATGATCATATGATATTCCCTTCCCCTGTTTAATATTTTGTATTCTGATCGCTTAATTTTTATCTTAGTATGCTCAATATTCATCATTTCACTTTTTGAAAGACGACAACAATATGGTTACTTTCGAAACAATGACCACTCCATGATAGAAAGAAGCGGTACTGTTGATGCTCAATGTTTATGTTTCGATGAAGTTATCGTCATACATCAATTGATAAATATGAAATGGAAATTGAATCCATTTTTACTTTCTTGCGATAACCCAAATTGCATGAATGATCCCCGGAATATAACCGAGAAGCGTTAGAGCAATATTCAAGATGAATGTCCATGAGAATCCGACTTGTAAAAAAACACCTAGTGGTGGCAATAAAACAGCAAAGATGATTCGAATGATATCCATTGGTTAATCCTTAAAATTAAATGAGTCTTTGGAAGCGGCTATTTCAACAACCTAGTACCAACTTTCCACTGTTAAAATATTCGTGTAACAATTAAAAAAATTCGTATAACAATTAAGGCTGGAGCAAATAGCATGCCACGGATTTACAGAGCAAAAATAGGCGGAATTTTTATGGGAGGAATAGACATAATATTGCGTTAGTAAAGAGCTTGAATAAAAAAATTGAAAGGTACTATTTCCATTTAAAATAGAAAATAAATCAGTCTAGAGCTAGCGTTTATAGGGGATTTTCACTATATCAAGATGATTAAAGGCTATCATTAGCTTCTCAATAACTTAATACCTTTATTCGTATTTAGATCATTATTTTAATAAACTCAGTAGAGCTATTTATTGACTGAAATACAAATTTTTCAAGCTCGGTAAAAGTAACCACACCATGAAAATATTACATTTATAAATAAAAATATTACATTATTCATTCCAATGTATTAATTTTTCTGTAAGCCCTAAATCCCCTCCAACCCTCTGTTTTAAATGATATCAACCAACTTTTTACAACATGGTATTGGTATTGCAAAGCCAAAGTAACTAAATAGCCAGAATAGACCCTACAAATAACAACAACTGGCTAATAGTTATTAATTTATTTGAATAGGAGACAGCATGAATAACAACAATTCACTTAAAAACAATTCACTTAAAAACAAAAGAATAGCCATGATTGCAACCGATGGTTTTGAACAAAGCGAACTACTTCAACCTAAACAAAATTTAACGGCACTTGGTGCAGAAATAGATGTTGTATCAATCGATAACAATCAAGAAATTTGTGGTTGGGATGTCAATAAGTGGGGCGATAAAGTTAAAGTCGATAAACAAATTGGCGACATAACCCTTTCAGATTATGACGGTATTATTTTCCCTGGTGGTCAAATCAACCCTGACGTATTACGCACTAATAAAGAAGTGGTGTCGTTGATTCAAAAAGCAACAAAACAAGACAACATAAAAGTAATCGCTGCTATTTGCCATGGACCTTGGTTATTAGTGGAAGCTGACATCGTAAAAAATAAAAAGGTCACTTCTTTTCCAAGTATCAGAACAGATTTAAAAAATGCAGGAGCACACTGGGAAGATAAAAAAGTAGTCGTAGATGGAAAATTAATTACTAGCCGTAACCCTGATGACATTCCTGCTTTTGTCGATGCGATTGCATACCAATTGACACATTAAATTGTTTACGTAAAAGATAAATAGAGGATAAAACATGAATAATCAAAAAATAATAATCATAACAGGTGCTTCAAGTGGCATAGGCGCAGCGACGGTTGATAAAGTCATCGAAGCTGGACACAAAGCAGTGATCACCGCAAGAAGCACTGAAAAGCTTAACAAAATAGTACAACGTTGGGGAGAAGATAAAGTATTAGCTGTCACAGCAGATGTCTCTAACTTGGATGAAATTAGTAACGTCATCAATAAAGCCAAAGAGAAGTTTGGCAGAATAGACGTTGTATTTGCCAATGCCGGCATGGGTGCAAGTACACCAGGTATTGAAAATGGCAATCCAGATGAATGGAAAACGATGTTAGATGTCAATATAAACGCTTTACTGTATACCGCTAAAGCAAGCCTTCCTGCACTAAAAGAAACTCAAGGACACTTTATCGTCACTAGCTCCATCGCAGGGAAAATTTCACTTAAAGGTTCAGTGTACGGCGCTTCAAAATGGTTTGCTTATGGTTTTGCGCAAAATTTAGCTATTGAGATGGCAGAATGGAAAGGTCGCTGTACCACCATTTGTCCAGGTATGGTCAACACCCCTTTCTTTGATGAAGCTAAGCCCGACAAGTTAGATCCTACAGATGTTGCAGAAGCTGTTGTTTTTGCCATTTCTGCCAACCCTCGTTGTGATATTCGAGAAATAACACTCATGCCAACAAACTAATTTACGTTATTAATTTGAATTATGAATTAACATTTCGAATTAACGTTTCGGATTTACTTTACGAATTAGATAGTTAGACCTAATTAATTCACTCAATAGGTCTATCAAATCAACATTAAAAACTGAGTAAAATTTTAAAGGACACAACTTAATGAATAACTTTAATAACGTGCACGATTTCTTAAAACAAAATCAAAAGTTGCACTCACGTATTGCAGAATTTTATCAATCATTATCAATGGTGGCTGAAAATCAACGAACAAAGTTATTATTGGATATTCTGATAAAACATGAACTTGAATTGCTCGACTTTGTCAGTGCCTACCTTGATAAAGCATCGAATAAAACTCGAGAAGCATTTATTCAATTTGATCCGGAGCAAAATATTGATTCTTTATTTTCAACTGATTTTAATCATTCGCAAGTGACGAGCGAACAAGTTGAAGCATTAGCAGATCGTTTTAACCAATATTTAACGAGTATTTATCAAGGTATTTCTAAATCAAATGAATCCCAAGAAGTAGAAATATTATTTGATAATCTTCACCAACACACAGAGCAACTAAAGAAACAACTCACCATCGATATCAATGAAATGAATGATATTTAATAGATGCTTATAGGCAAAAACAGTTCAGTTTTTGCTTATTTAATCAAGGCTATGTAAACCATTAATCACCTTTAGTAATAATGACAAAAAGTTTGTAAATTTTACGTGTCAGAACATCTAATTATAGATTAACAGTGATATTTACTACGTTTATATTTGGCATTGTTATTGCTATTTATCAATGAGTTAACGTGTTTAATTGTTAGCCTCTAAACATTAATTTTTTAGCACAAGGATTAAGGACTAGATATGACAGAATCATTTAAATACTCAGGCGGTAAAGGCAAAGGTGGAGAGCTTCATCAATCAAATACTGGTGATTCCCCCACAATGACCACAAGCCAAGGTTGCCCAATCAGTGATGATCAAAACTCTTTAAAAACTGGAGCAAATGGTCCCGTCTTGATGGAAGATCATGTATTAAGAGAAAAACTGTTTCATTTCGATCATGAAAGAATCCCAGAGCGAGTTGTACATGCAAGAGGATATGGTGCGCATGGTTACTTTGAAACCTACGAATCATTATCTGACATTACCAGCGCAGATATCTTTCAGCGAAAAGGTGAAAAAACACCGTTATTTACAAGAATTTCAACGGTAGCAGGTAACAAAGGTTCGGGCGATTTGGCTCGTGATGTACGAGGTTTTGCTGTTAAGTTTTATACTAAAAAAGGCAATTGGGATCTTGTAGGTAATAACATTCCTGTCTTCTTCATTCAAGATGCAATGAAATTTCCCGATTTGGTACATTCTGCAAAAGCAGAACCTGACAGAGGTTTTCCTCAAGCGCAAACAGCACATGATAATTTCTGGGACTTTGTCAGCCTAACACCAGAAGCAATGAATATGGTGATGTGGACCATGTCTGATCGTGCGATCCCTCGTTCATTACGTTTTATGGAAGGTTTTGGTGTGCATACCTTTAAATTGATTAATGCTAAAGGTGAAGAAAAATTTGTTAAGTTTCATTGGAAACCTAAACTAGGCATGCAATCAGTGGTTTGGAATGAAGCACTCAAAATAAACGGTGCAGATCCTGATTTTCATCGAAGAGATATTTGGGAGTCGATCCAAGCGGGTGATTTTCCTGAATGGGAGTTAGGCCTACAAGTGTTCGACCAACAATTTGCTGACGATTTTGAGTTTGATATTTTCGACCCGACTAAACTTATTCCTGAAGAACAAGTACCGGTTAAAATTGTTGGCCGTATGGTACTTGATCGCGTTGTCGATAACTTTTTTGCTGAAACTGAACAGGTCGCATTTTGTACCCAGAACATAGTGCCAGGTATTGATTTTACGCCTGATCCTTTATTACAAGGGCGTAATTTTTCTTATTTAGATACTCAAACTAAACGACTTGGTGGTCCCAACTTTACTGATATTCCGATTAATGCACCAAAATGTCCAATGCATCATTTTCAACAAGATGGACACATGACGATGAAAAATCCAAAGGGTCGTGTTAACTATGAACCTAACTCTTGGGATGCAGATGAAAATAATCCTCGCGCTTGTCCTGAACAAGGTTTTAAAAGTAGTTCAGAGCAAATGATGGGTGATAAAACACGCTATCGTTCTGAAACCTTCTCAGATCATTATAGCCAAGCTCGCCAGTTCTATCTCAGCCAAACAGACGTCGAGCAGGAACACATTCAATCTGCACTAGTGTTTGAGTTATCCAAAGTCGAAAAATTAGCAATCCGGGAACGTTTAGTATCACACCTCATCAATATCGATAAAAAGTTAGCTGAAAAAGTCGCAGCAGGCTTAGGTTTAGAAACCATGCCAGAAGCCGCTGAAGCAGCAAAAGCAACGCGTACCGATTTACCTGTATCAGACGCATTGAGTATATTAAAAAATTCAGTTAACACTTTCAAAGGTAGAAAATTGGGTATATTAATATCGGAAGGTTTTGACGGTGCATTATTTAAATCCGTTACTGATGCATTAGCCGATGAAGGTGCTAGATACGAAGTGATTGCAGCAGAAATAGGCGGTGCTGCTTGTTCTAAAGGTAATCACGTTAAAGCGCAGCAAGCTATCGCTGGTGGTCCATCTGTATTATACGATGCAGTATTAGTGCTAGTGAGTAATGATGGAGCTGACTATTTTGCCAAAGTGCCCGAAGCTAAAGATTTTATCAGTGATGCTTACGCCCACAAAAAATTCATTGGTTATACTCCGCAAGCACAATCTTTACTTAAAGCCGTGGGGTTAGATAATGTAGAAGATAATGGGATGATTAACTTAGATGATAAAGCAGCTGATTCATTTATTAAAACACTTCGATCATTACGTTTCTGGAAATGATAAATCAAACATGCAGGTATATCAATAAAAGTACGGTAAATGAATAATAAACGACCGTTAACTCGGTCGTTCTGTCTCGACCAAAGGGGAAAATTATGTCTCATCAACATGGTAAACAAATTAAAAATGACCGCGTTTACGAAGCCTTGATTAACCAAGGAAACAGTAAAGAAAAATCGGCCCGCATCGCTAATGCGCAAGCAAATCCAGAGATGCACCCAGCTAAAAAAGGCGGGAAAGCGCAGCCATATGAAAACTGGAATAAAGCTGAATTGTATAAACGAGCACAAACATTAACCATTAATGGCCGTTCTAACATGAATAAAGAAGAATTAATTGAAGCATTAAGAGCCCATTAGTTAATCGCTCCATGATGTTATTCATCATGCATATTAATGATAGTTTTAAACAAATTATATAAACAATAAAAATAGATCACACAATCCTTTCCATCTTATCAAGTACATTATTGGAGCATAAAACTATGTCAGCATATCAAGGTAGTTTAGGTGTTAATAAAATAGACAAAGGTTACCAATTTTCAGTGTGGGCCCCCCATGCTAAGTCAGTTTCTTTAGTTGGTGACTTTAATGATTGGGACGAAGACCGAAATGCAATGCATCAAGCAAATAACGGGATTTGGTGGGTCGATATTTCAACTGCTTCTAATCAAGATGAGTATAAATTTTGTATTGAATCTGCAGATAATAAAAAGAACAAAAAAAATGATCCTCGCGCTAGAAAAATGACTAACAGTGTGGGTAATTCAATCATATATGATGATGATTTTAATTGGAAAATAAGCGACTTTGAGTTACCTCCTGTCCATCAAAGAATCATTTACGAAATGCATATTGGCACCTTTAATCAAATATCAGATGAACGTGGTACTTTTAATTCTGCAATCGAAAGACTGGATGATTTAGTTGAATTAGGTGTCAATGTGTTAGAAATAATGCCAGTCAATGAATTCGCTGGCGATATTAGTTGGGGATATAATCCAGCTTCTCCCTTTGCTGTTGAAGAAGCCTATGGTAGTCCCGATGGTTTAAAACGATTTATAGATGCAGCACATCAGCGAGGTATTGGTGTCATTTTAGATGTTGTATATAACCATTTTGGACCGAGTGATTTGGATATATGGCAATTCGATGGATGGAACGAAAACGATAAAGGGGGTATTTACTTTTACAATGACCAAAGAAGTTCAACACCATGGGGTGAGACCCGACCTGATTACGGTCGCATCGAAGTACGAGACTACATCAAAGACAATGCATTAATGTGGTTAAGGGAGTTTAAAGCTGATGGGTTGAGATTAGATATGTTGCCGTTTATGCGCTGTATTTCAGGGGCAGATAACGGACAAGATGATATTCCAGAAGCCTACGAGCTTATCCAGGATATCAATTCAACCATCAAACATAATTTTCCTAATAAAATCTGTATAGCGGAAGATTTACACAAGCATGATTTCATCACTGATGCAGTAGAACAAGGTGGTTGTGGTTTTACATCACAGTGGGATGCGGAATTTGTACACCCAATACGAGCGGCGTTAACTCACCCGACCGCTGAAGACATAGACCTTGATAAAGTAGTAGGCGCCCTGCTGCATAGTTACAGCGGTAACATTTATTCACGTGTTATATATACAGAATCACATGATGAAGTTGCTAACGGGCAGGCTAGAATAGTAGAAGAAGTTGCACCCGGTAACGTTGACGATGATTTTTTTGCACGCCAAAAAGGGATTCTTGCAGCAACGTTAGTCTTTACGACGGCGGGAGTCCCGATGCTATTTCAAGGTCAGGAGATGAAAGAAAGTGGTTGGTTTAATGATAATGAAGCACTTAATTGGCACAAAAAAGATCAATTTAATGAATATTATGCAGCCTTCCAACAATTAATTGCATTACGTAAAAATAATCAGGGTAACTCGGCAGGTTTAACCGGTGACCAAACACAAATTATACACCGTGATGACGAGCATAAGATTATTGGATTCAGCCGTTCAAATGGGGTTGCTGATGAAAAAATTAACGTTTACCTCAATCTATCTGATGTTGAAATAGATGAATATGCATTAAGTGAACTAAACGAAGAGGCAACATGTTTATTTGCGTGGTCTGATGGCATAGTGACTGAGCAAGTTAGGGTAAATAATGGCACTGTCAAAATACCTAAATACAGTGTGTTCATTTTTTCTAATTAGATAAATACACACCTGAACAATGAATGAACTGACTTGCATTAACAGACTAAAATCAATTAACCCCATCCGGGTAGGTAAGCAGAACCTTTCTACCCGTGATGCACATCATTATTTACGTACATCTAATTACCAGCCCTTAACTTTCTAATTCCAACTTCCTACGTCTAATTACCTGCTCGATAAGCTAAGAAGCTGAAAATCATTCTTCTTCAGTATTATTTTTACCTATTTTTTTCAATGCTATTTCACTGTTTTTACATTCTTGTAAAATAACAGTTAGCGCGTGCAACATTTGCTCTTTATCAGTTCCATTTTCAATCAGCATCTTACCTAGTTCAGCATGTAAGGAAATACTGTTTAATGAATTTCTAATATTGTGGATATATTTATTATACTCAGGCAATTCAGATGTTTTCATAGTTTAGCCTATCGTTTTTTATGTGAGAAAATATCAAACCGTAATGTAACTGACACAGTTTTTGCCCTTTTTCTTCGCTTGATATAATTGAGCATCTGCATAATTCACTAAATCTTCTAATGCTACGTGTTGAGGATTATCTTGCTGTGAAGTAAAAGTAACCAGCCCCATACTAACTGTCACTATCTTATGCATTGAATTACCGCTGTGTTTTAGCTTTAAATCTCGAATGCGATCCAATACGTCATTGGCAATTAATAGCGCACCTTCAACTTCGGTGTTAGGTAAAATAATGGCAAACTCTTCTCCTCCATAACGACCTATCGTATCAGCATCTCTGCGGCGGGCTTGGAAAATAGTTTGAGCCACACTCTTTAAACAATGATCGCCTTTTGTATGTCCGTAAGTGTCGTTGTAAGATTTGAAATCATCAATATCAAGCATAATTATAGATAAATTTTCGTTAGATCTGATCATTGAAGCATAATTTTGCTTTAACATAATATCCAACTGTCTTCGATTTGCTATGCCAGTTAAACCATCAAGACTGGATAATGCTTCTAATTCTTTTCGGTCAGATACCACTTGCATATGATTAGAAACTCTTGCGCGTAATAGGTTTAAGTTCACAGGCTTAATCACATAATCGACAGCCCCAAGCAATAGCCCTTTTTGTTCTTCTGCCACGCTTTCTGCACTGGTAACAAAAATAATGGGAATATGTCTAGTCGCCGTATTTGTTTTTAAAATATTACAAACTTCATAACCATTCATCACCGGCATATCGACATCGAGTAAAATAAGATCAACCACGTTGGTATTGATGTACTCGATAGCATCTTCACCGTTGTCTTTAATAGCAACATTGTAATCATTGCTGAACAGCGCCTTCATTCCAAATAAATTATTTGGGTAATCGTCTACTATCATGAGAGTTTGTTTTGATAATGTAGAAGATAATGTTAAATCATCTTCTAAAGAGAGTGTTGGTATCTCATGTTCGGCCATAAATACTCCATATAATTGGCAATTCATTAAAACGTTTTGAAAATTGTTGAGCAGCTTTCGTAAAGCTAATTAGATATATTAAGCAGATAAGATGCCAACATAGAAAGTCTCTAAGCTATTGATATTTAATTTTTTATACCATTTCTTCATCTTAAAAACAAAAATTCATTTTATGACTGCGTAAATAAGTTAATCCACCCTGTAGTATTTACATCCTTTACAAAACAATATATTCAGCTTTTAGTCTTAATTATTGATCTTATTTTTATCTGTTAGATCACTTTTTTATTGTGCTGATAAAAACAACGAGCATGAACCTAAATAAGGGATAAAAAAACGAATTTAGATTATAAAAACCAAAATGATTAATTGGCCTATCAATACGTGAAATAAAACTGCATTAACTGCTAGTTATTAACACTTAAATTATGTATAAATTAAATATTATTGAAATATACAAAATATATGTATTTTTAAACTTCACAATTCGTTTTATGAACCTGATTTCATCGATGATGACTGTTGAATAATTAAATCTTATTGACCAATATTGTATGAGTTTAAGGAACGAAGACCATGATTGATGCTTTGCAAAAAGAACTAACAGATACTAAAGAAACATTAGCAGAGCGTCTTGATGCCCTTCAAACCAAGTACGAAGAATCATTGTCAATCAATGAAGTATTACGTAAAAAAAACGATGCTTTATCATCGACACGACGTGATATAAAAAACTTTTTAGCCAGTACTGATTTAGCTTCCGTATTCATATCTGACGAACTTAAAATAAAACTGTTCACACCAGCCGCTGAACGACTATTAAATATAAAATCGTATAATCTAGCGATTCCATTAGATAAAAACCCATGCTCTTTTATTGATTTAGCAACAATGGACGAAGCAAAGTTGGTACTTAAAAGCCTTCAACCAAGAGAGAAAGAGATAGAGGTCAATGGCCGTTGGTTTTTACAGAAGATCTTACCTTATCGTTCAGAGAAAAATGTTGAAGACGGTGTTGTACTGACTTTTTATGATATTACACATTTAAAAAATGCTGTTAAACGTCTAGAAGCAAGTGGACAACAACACGCCGTGATTGCAAGATTAGGAGTAGAGGCGTTAAGTACTAACGATATGAATAATTTTATGCAGTCTCTTGTGAAAGATGTTTCAGCTACATTGAATGCGGATTTAGGTAAAGTACTAGAATACATTCCAAGCGATAAATCGCTACTATTAAAAGCAGGCACAGGTTGGCATAAACACTTAGTTGGTAAGGCAAAAATATCAGCAGATATTACTTCACAAGCGGGGTTTACATTGCATTGTAACACCCCGGTTATCATTGAAGATTTAACATCAGAACAACGTTTTGTAGGTACCTCGATACTCATTGACCATCATGTTATCAGCGGGATGAGTTGCGTTATTAATAAAGGTGAGAATCCCTGGGGTGTTTTAGCAGTTCACACCACTAAAAAATATGAGTTCACTGAAGATGATGCAAATTTTTTAATGTCTGCTGCAAATATTCTGTCTATTGCATTGCATAGAACCTCCATGGAAGCCGAGTTAAAGGAAAGCGAAAAACGACTTAGAATTGCTAAAAACTCTAATCAAATGGGTTCATTTGAGTTTATGTTACAGACAGGCGAATTATCATGGGATCAATTGATCATTGATATTTGGGGCATCGACGCTCAAGTATTAACAATAGAAGATTTTAATCGTGGATTGCATCCAGATGATCTTCAACATGTAAGTAAATCAATAGCATTAGCTGCAGATCCTGCTGGTGATGGACATTTTAAATCTACTTATCGAGTCATCAATAAAAAAACAAATGCAATTACCTGGTTAGAAGCTACCGGACAAGTACTGTTACAACATGGCAAACCATTCAAAATGATTGGCATGGTAATAGACATTACAAAAAAGATGGAGCTTGAAGGTTCCTTAAAAGCGGCTGTGCGAGAGTTACAGGATGCGAATGAAAAACAAAACGAATTTTTAGCAACTTTAGGACATGAAATTCGTAACCCACTTGCTGCGATAGCGAGCGGCATTCAAATAATTGAACGTGATAAAAGTCAGTTAGACCGCGCAGTGAGTATGATTCAAAACAATGTAGGTATCGTCTCATTGTTGCTTGACGACCTATTAGATTTAACACGCATTTCTCGTGGGGAAATCACCTTAAAAAAAGAAACAATTAACTTTAATTGCTTAGTACAAGATATCTATCAAAGCTTTATGTTGCAGTTTGAACAAAAACAACAACATGTTTCACTCCTTTTACCTGATACTGACATCATTACTTCAGTTGATAAAACCCGATTACAACAAGCCATTGGTAATATCATTAACAATGCCAATAAGTTCACACCAAAAAGGGGTTCAATTTCTATCGAATTAAAGAAAATATCGAACAACTTAGAGGTCACCGTTACAGACTCTGGTGTGGGAATTGATATGCAATTTAAAGATAAAATATTTGAACCTTTTCAACAATTAAAACAAAGTCATTCCATTGCTAACTCAGGAATGGGGATCGGTTTATCTTTAGTAAAACAATTTATTACTTTGCATGACGGTTCAATTACCATTCAAAGTGATGGCCACGATCAGGGTACAACTTTTACTTTGAGACTGCCTATCGTGGTGGCAAATGGGATAACAGAACAACCAATTGAAATTATTGAGCAAACATCTACTTCAGCAGCACACTCCATTTTAATTGTTGATGACAACGAGGATGCTGCTTACGGCCTGTCACTTATTTTAGGTATGAAGGGTTATAAAGTGCACACCAATCATACTGGCCTCGCCGCTTTAACGGATATCAACACCGCCAATCCAGATATATTAATTTTAGATATTGGATTGCCAGATATGACGGGATATGATTTACTTGAGACTATAAAATTTAATGAATCGAAGCCAATGTTAAGTATTGCTTTAACTGGGTTTGGGCACAAAGAAGCGAAAGAAAGCTCTAAACAAGCAGGATTTGATTTCCATTTAACAAAACCTGTCGATATACCTCAACTCCTTAATATACTGGCCAATTATACTTCATAGATATTCATAGATAAGTGACGAAGTATTAATAGCTTTTAAAAAAATCTCTTTTTTATTAACTCCCTTAATACTTTTACATTAGTGGTTTTACAGAACAAACTGCACAGCCATAAATTTTTATAAAAAATATTACTAATCAATAACGAGTCGTCAAAGTTTATGGGTGTCCGCTACTTTTTGTTATATGGGTGTCCGCTACTTTTTGTTAATATATAACATTGTAAAATAACCAATGATTTACTCTATATTGATAATATGCTTTAAATGCAGAATGGATATAGCCATTATTTGCAGTCGTCTTCTCACTTATTAAGACCTCTAATATGCCCATAATTCAATAAGGCCACAAAAATGCTTCCGCCAATCGCATTACCTAATAAAGCTAATAAGATAACCGGTGTAATCGTCATTAATGTAATCTCAGGAGACATTAGATAACCAATAAATAATTCTACAGATCCAGCAATAGAATGATGAAGACCACCAATACCGATAAGAAATGTAGCAATATAAATACAAAGAATTTGACTGGAAGTTGAGTGTGTAGAAAGAATTGTCCAAGCACCAATAGCCATTAACCACCCTGCTAATACAGCACTAATGAGTAAACTAGTTGAGTCATACTGTAAAACATGCTCAGCAACTAATAAATATCCCTCTTTAGCATGAATAACAGGTTCGGCAGCATTCAATAAGACTGAAATGGTAAAGCCACCGGTCAGATTACCTAGAATAACAATGATCCAAAGTTTTAATGCACCTGCAATATCAGTAGTTCCATCGAGTAAAGGATAAACAGCTGTGGCGGTGTGTTCAGTGAAAAGCTGCGTTCGGCTTAATATGCATAAAACAAAGCCAAGAGGATAAACTAACGCCATAAATACACGGTTAATACCTTCCGTACTACCCACAATACTTGTTATCACCGCGACAGCTAATACTGTAAACCCGATGATCATGCCCGCAGCAACCGAGGATAATAGTAAACCTAAAATAGGCCTCTCTATTTGGCTTTTACCCTCATGTATTGCAAGTTGTAATATATCGTCAGCGTGCCTGAAGGTACCGTCAATACGTTTTACAATGACTTCTTTATAGTGTTCAGCTTCTATTTTTCGTTCTTTGCCTCTTTCACTATTGCCTTGTTCAATATTATGCTTATCAATACGTTCTTTAATCTTATCGATATGATAAGTATCACGTTGGTGTGTGATGTTTTTTTTATTGAGTATCGTTTTATTTGTCATCATTTTACTCTTTTATATTTAAAATAAATGTAACTACTCAGCAGGGATAAAAATATTAGGTAGCATGCCATTCAACAATAGCGTTAAAGCAGTAGAGCCACTTACTCCCTGCTTTTTACAGCTTGATAAGTAACTACGAAGACCAAAAAACATTTCTGCTCCATATTCGCTCCTGAAGCAGCCCGAGATCTTCTGCTGAACTTTTGCCATCCTCAAGTCATTTTCGCCTTGATTATTAGTAAAAGGTACGGCTTTATCGATCATAAACCTGAGTACGTCATCTTCATAATTTTGTAAACGCTCAAGTAAATTTCTAGATTTTGTTTTTTTCACCCTGCCTCGTTGGCGGGTAGTTGGTATTGGTA
>NZ_AXWP01000025.1 GCF_000482725.1 Psychromonas arctica DSM 14288 | reverse complement strand
ATGAAAGTAAGTTATTTCAGTCAAGTGCTTAATGACCAGCTTGGTTTGAGCACTATCCAAGTAACTATCAGAGCCGCCATTATTTGAAGTTTTCTTCTGACTATCGGCATATTCATTTAAATGACGAACAATGCTGGATTGATGCTTTCGTAGGGCCTGAGAAATCATTATCGTTGACCAACCTTCATCCGATAATAGAATCGCTTTAATTCGGTCGCACTCCCGTTTATCACTGCACTTTTTATGGCGTGATTCTAACGCTAGCTTCTCTTGGCCGGTCAATGATATCTGCATTTCCTTAGTGTGATCTTTTAAAATTAAATTTCAATTTTTTTTTACAAATGAAAAGCATTATCAAAGATCACGGGTATAGGTTACTCTTCTCTGTCCTATTTACAGAAGATGGATGTTGATATTCTGAAAATTGATAAGTCCTTTGTAGATGGTTTAGAAACAGAGAGTAATAGCCGTGATTTATGTAAAGTGATGATCATGTTAGCACTACAGTTAAATATTCAAGTTGTTGCCGAGGGTATTGAAAATGAAAAACAAAAACAGTACCTACTAGAAGCAGGCTGTCAATTTGGTCAAGGTTATTTGTTCTCTAAACCAATGCCGTTTTTGCAATTTCAAGAATATTATTTTAGTCACCAATCGTTGCTTGATTTAGCGGAAGTTAATCTTGCTATTGGTGATACTGAATATAAAGTAGAGTTAATAAAAAAAGCAATTTGAGCAATTAAAATCAGGTGTAATTAATATCCCATTTTTTTCTAAAAATCACTTGTCTTATACCATGTTTATTATTTAAAACTATTCGTTTAAATATCAATTTGATGCTTTATGACACTTTATGTGTGATTGTCATATAAATGTCATAATGCCTAGTGATAATGACATCATTTAGCACAAACAATAAATAGGTAAACCTAATGGCAAGTAGAATTTTAGTGGTTGAAGATGAGGTCGCGATCAGAGATATGTTGAGCTTTGTATTGGAACAACACGGCTATGAAACTCTTGAAGCGGACAATTACCAAGCGGCACTTGATCACCTCCATGAACCTTACCCCGACCTGATCTTATTAGATTGGATGTTCCCTGGCGGAAGTGGTATTCAATTATTAAAATTTTTAAAGCAAGATGAGATCCTGCGCCAAATACCCGTAGTGATGTTAACCGCACGGGGTGAAGAAGAAGATAAAGTGCGTGGTTTAGAAAATGGTGCCGATGATTATGTCACTAAGCCTTTTTCTCCAAAAGAACTGATGGCACGCCTTAAGACTGTGATGCGACGTGTTAACCCTACTTCACTCGATGATACACTCAAAGTCGGTAAACTTAAGCTAGATCCTATTTCGCATCGTGCAACCTTAAGTGATACACCATTAGACATGGGACCAACAGAATTTAAATTACTACATTTCTTTATGACACATCCCGAGCGTGTTTATAGTCGCGAGCAATTATTAAATAATGTTTGGGGAACGAATGTTTATGTAGAAGATCGCACCGTTGATGTACATATTCGTCGTTTACGTAAAGCCTTGTCAGATCATGACCATCTAGTGCAAACAGTACGTGGAGCAGGGTATCGCTTTTCTACACGTTCATAGATAATAGCTTGAGTATTATCTAAAAATATTATTGAGTTATTACGGAATCACTTAACAAGTGAGCCGCCACCTAATATAGAGTGACGCATTTGAAAGTATATACATGGAAGCAGCTATTTTGGGCAATGTGCTTAGTTTATGTTCCCGTTTTAATCTTGGGACTATTAACGGAATTATTACTAGAATTATTATTAGTGACCACAGTGTTACATATCGGCTGGCATTATTATTTTTTAAAGAAGTTAAATGATTGGTTATGGATTAGTAAAAGTACACGTTTACCACCCGGTAAGTCGGTGTGGGAACATGCTTATATTGGTATCCATAATATGCAGCAACGTCACCGTAAACGCCGCAATAATTTAGCTAGTGTAATTAGCCGTTTCCGTGAAGGTTCTGAAGCATTGCCTGATGCGGTGGTGGTATTCAAAAAAGACGGTGAAATCGTATGGTGTAATCGTCTTGCCCAATTTCAATTAGGCTTTAAGTGGCCTGAGGATGCGGGAGAGAATATTACTAACTTAATTCGTCATCCTGATTTCGTAGAATATTTAAGCAGTGATGTTTATAACGAACCACTGGATTTACTTTCCCCGATTAATCATGAAAAAGTATTAGAATTTAGGGTCATGCCCTATGCCAAAAATCAGCGCTTATTGATTGTGCGTGATGTCACTAGTTATCGTCAAATGGATGAAAATAGACGCCATTTTGTCGCTAATGTTTCCCACGAGCTACGCACGCCACTTACCGTCTTACAGGGGTATATTGAAATGCTAGCGATGAGCGCGCAAGATGACAAAATGCAATTAAAAACCATTCAAGTGCTAGATCAGCAAACTGCACGTATGTGTGCATTAGTTGAACAATTGATGACGTTATCAAAAATAGAGGGGGCAGCGACTTTAGATTTCCATGAAAGTATCAACATGTCTGCTTTATTAACACAGGTTGAAAATGAAGCGGTCACATTAGGGCGTAAAAAATCACAAACTGTCACGTTTAAAGTAGACCCTAAGTTATCGGTCGTCGGCGATGAAATGCAACTACGTAGTGCGATAGCTAACTTAGTGTATAACGCCATTAATTATACGCCAGAGAATGGCACTATTAAGGTGATCTGGAAGCGAGTACAGGAAGGTGCTTATTTCTGCGTGATGGATACCGGTGATGGGATTGCTCCTGAACATATTTTACATTTAACCGAGCGTTTTTATCGGGTAGATGCCTCTAGATCTCGAGATACAGGCGGCTCTGGTCTAGGTTTGTCGATTGTAAAGCATGCATTATCTCATTATGACAGTAAATTGCATATTGAAAGCCATGTTGGGGAAGGCAGTCAATTTTCCTTTATTATTCCAGACAACTATATTTGTTAAATAGTCACGTTATTTGTTGCCCGAGAATGTTTTAGGCAAGCTTTATTATGTTGATTTAAGCTATTTTAGATTCAAACTTGAATTCATTATTAAATAGCAAGCTCGATAATTAATGCCTTTTTAGACTTCATATTTTAAATCAATACGTCTGAACCAATATTTTATTAAACAAGGCATTGCTCTAAAATATCGACTCTACATGATTTTTTAATCGATATTGTTTGTAAAATTACATGATTTATAGCTTTCATGCATTACAGCTCAAGAGTAAAAGATATTGTAACTACTCAGGCCGTCTCTATTTAAGCCTATTTCTTCGTTGAAAAATGCTCATTTAAACCACTAAACTGCGCTTTTTCGCCTTGAACTAAGCATAAATAGCTTAGCCCCGAGCATTTACGTTTTTATTTTGGTAAAAAGCACTCAGTTTTAATGAGTGCTGAGTAGTTACAAGATATTTATCTTCAAATTATTTTAGGCACTTCATTAACTGCGTTTTGCTATAAAATAGCACTACAGCTAAAACTGCTACCATTACAAACCAATTCATATAGCCAGATTATATATTGTATTGAGTGCTGTATTATTTTTCATTGGTATTGACTGCTACAAAAGGAATACTTTATGTTGCGAATATTTTATTGCTCGGTGCTCTTCATTAGCGGCTTATTAACGACTTCTATCCAAGCTCAATCTTTGCCTGATCCCACCTTTAATACGCTATTAAAACAATTTAACCTGCCTGCCTTTTCAAGGTATGTGTTTATTGATCCTAAATTGAAAACAAGCTGTGAACGTTATCAACCAACGACTCGTAAATGCGGGCAAGGACATTGGTTGGCTGTTAGCAATTTATCAACGGCTAATAAAATGGCGAAAGCAGGGGATCTATTTCTGTTACGTGAAGGACGTTTTAAACAAGCTTTACATGTCACTAAATCGGGTAATGCAAAGGCTTATATCGCGTTTAGCGCCTATAAAAATGAAAAAGTGACACTTTATAATGTTAATTCTATTGATCATGGGGAAGAGTATGGTGCGATATGGTTAGATGAAGTGTCATACATTGTAGTGAATGGAATTAGCGTCGATAAAAGCATTGGTTTTGGTCGCTTTTTAAATGCCCACCATAATATTTTCACTAATAACAAGTTCACTGGTTCAAGTATTTATAATGAGGGGCGAAGTGCAAGCAAACGAGGCGGTTTGTATGTTGCTTTTAGTCACCACAATCAAATCATCAATAACCTGTTTCAAAAAGGCACGGATCTATTATCACTAGTGCATGCAAATTATAACCGTGTACAAGGCAATACAATGAATCTAGCTGGCCATGATGTTTGGAATATTAAATGCGGTAGTTTCAATGTTATTCGAGATAATGTATTCAGTAATAAAAAGCAAAAATTAGGTGCGGTATTCGATTGCGAACAGGGCACCATGAATTGGCATGGTAATGGACGCTTTAAGCAGCAAAGTGCAGTCTTAGATGCAAGCCAATATAACTTGATTGAGCATAATGTGTTTAAAGATGCCGTACGCTATTATTCTGCAAGTGGAGGTAACGGGATCCAATATGCTGGTCAACATGGTTTGATCCGTTTTAATACTTTTTATCATACCAATGTAGGATTCAGCCTTGCTAGCTATCGACCAGAAGCAACCTATAACTATAGCAATCGTATTTATCACAATACTTTTCATGATAACTGGTGTGTTGGTATTGCCATTGGCAGTGAAATAGAAAAATTTACAGATAATCAGTTTATAAATAATATTCTCTGGAATAATCAAGGATTAGGTGCAAGCCAATGCAGTGATAACAATGCAAAACAACTACTGTTTCGGCAAAAAGAGGGGGATGAATGGTTTGTTAATAACAATATCGGTAGTCACCTCAGTGATAAAGTGATTGGTTTGTGGGCAAATCCACGCGAGATGAGCGTGTATGACTTTGAAGGCAGCTTTATACCGGTTCGCTTTAAGGACACCTTAGCCAGTGATCCCTTGTTTGTTAATCAAAAACAGCATGATTATAGATTATCAACCGACAGCCCGATGCTTGATACTGGCCTACATCTAAGTAAAATCATAAGCGCAACGGGGGAGGGGGATAGTTTTCAAGTACAAGATAGTCAGTTCTTTTACGACGGAGCAGGGATTACTAATGAAACAGGGGATCAAATTATGGTTCGCTCAGCGTCAATCGCATCTAAAAAGCCACAAGTTGCAACAATTGTAAAAATTGATAGGCTGTCTAATAAAATATACCTAGATAAAAACATAACTTGGGGAAAAGGCGACTTAATTTCTCTCTCTTATAATGGTCTAGCGCCGGACATTGGTGCGTTTGAATCAAAGTGATTCTTGCTTTCATTATGCAGAACATTTTATGATGAAAAACCATTTTATTATGGGTAACAATTTGATTATGAACAACAAAGGCTAACGAACCAATATTAGCCTATTTTATGAAGTCTAATTTATTTTTATAATGATCAAATTCCCCATTAAATACATCAAGAAAAGTGAATACTATGAATAACCGTAAACTTGCTAATAAGCTGGATCAGTTTTTAGAAATACATCAATTTAAAGATTATTGCCCTAATGGTCTACAAATAGAGGGCCGTGAGCAAGTCAAAAAAGTGGTGACCGGGGTTACTGCTAATCAGGCATTAATTGATGCGGCTATTGCCCATAATGCGGATGCAATTTTAGTGCATCACGGTTTTTTCTGGAAGGGGGAAGCACAACAAATTGTTGGCATGAAATATCATCGCATTAAAGCGCTGATAGAGAATGGCATCAATCTTTATGCCTACCATTTACCCTTAGATGTACATCCTGAATTAGGCAACAATAAACAATTGGCTGAACTACTCAATATTATTGATAGACGACCACTTGAACCTTGGGATAAACGCAGTGTAGGCCGAGTTGGGAAATTTGAAAATGCGATTACGCCACAAACACTGGTTGCCTCTATTACCCAACAGTTGCAACGAGCCCCTTTATGGATAGATGGTGGTAAACCAGAGATTAAAACCATTGCTTGGTGTACAGGTGGCGGACAGGATTACATTACTATTGCTGCAGAACAAGGGATTGATGCATTTATTAGCGGCGAGATATCTGAACGTACTACGCATATTGCTAAAGAAATGGGGATTCATTACTTTGCGGCGGGGCATCATGCAACGGAACGTTATGGCGTAAAAGCCTTAGGTGAATGGTTAGCTGTAGAAATGGATCTTGATGTGATCTTTATAGATATTGATAATCCTGTTTAATATTCACTTATTTTGCTTAAATATGCTAAAAAAGTGTTTCAAAAATTGAAACTTAGTGTGCTTTTACTTTATTATGCCAAGCATGCTTACCCGTTATTATTCAAGATCTAAAAACCAGCAAGCTGTGAGTTGAAAAGATTCTAGGCTTAAGGTTAAAAAATGACGAGTATAAATACAATTCGATAATTCATTTAGGGAAAAAAAATGACAACATATAACATTGCTTTACTAGCAGGTGACGGTATCGGTCCTGAAGTAATGAAAGAGGCAGTAAAAGTTTTAAAGTTAGTTGAACAGCGTAATGCAGATGTTAACTTTGAATTAAACGACGTTTTATTTGGTGCCGCTGCTTATTTTGCTACTGGTAAAGCTTTCCCTGAAGAAACTAAAGCAGCTTGTGACAAAGCTGATGCAATTCTAAAAGGGACAATTGGTTTAAATCATGAAGACTCTAAAAAAATTCCTGTAGATGAGCAACCTGAACGTGGTGCTTTATTGCCATTACGTCGTCGTTACAATACCTATGCTAACTTCCGCCCTGTTTACTTACCAAAAGGCCTAGCTCACTTTTCTCCATTAAAAGAGTCGGTAGTGGGTGAAGGTATTGATATCATGTTAATTCGTGAACTAGTAGGTGGCTTATACTTTGGTGAAAAAGAAACTGGCGTAAATGCTGATGGTAAACGTTTTGTTCGTGAAGTATTAGAATACGATGAAGATCAAATCCGTCAAATCGTTCGTGTTGGTTTTGAAGTTTCAATGAAACGTAAAAAAGTGATGCACAATATCCATAAATCAAACGTGTTAAAATCAAGCGTTTTATGGAATGAAATCGTAGAAGAAGAAAGCAAAAACTTCCCTGAAGTGGAAGTGATCAACATTTTAGTTGATGCTGCTGCGACATACCTATGTCTAAAACCAACTATGTTTGACGTAATGGTAATGGAAAACATGTTTGGTGATATTTTAAGTGACCAAGGCGGTGGTATTTTAGGTTCTTTAGGCCTAATGCCTTCTGCGTGTAAAGGCCCTGAAAAATCTTACTACGAACCATCTCATGGTTCTGCGCCAGATATCGCTGGTAAAGGTATTGCAAACCCATACTCAATGATCGGTTCTGTGGCGCTGATGTTAGAGATGAGCTTTGGTATGGAAAAAGAAGCTAAAAACCTTTGGAATGCAATGCAAAGCGTATTTGAAAATGGTTACTCAACATCAGACCTATCTAAGCCAGGTGAAGCAAATTTAGTTAGTACTGCTGAGTTTGGTGATATGGTATGTGAAGAATTGGCGAAAATGCCTGTATAATCATTTTATCAAGTGATTAAATAATTTTAAACCACGTTTTATAACGTGGTTTTTTTTTGGAGAAAGATCATGGCGTTAAAGCCTACTATTTTTAAAATGAACATTAATGTTTCTAATTTAGATCAAGATGTTTATGAAACTATTCCGTTAACTATTGCACAACACCCATCGGAAACAACGGAACGCATGGTGACACGTATTCTTGCATTTGTACTTAATAACCAAGAGTTTTTAAGTTTCACTAAAGGCTTGAGTGAGGCCGATGACCCAGATATTTGGGCTAAAAATTATAGCGATGAATTTTTGTTATGGATTGATGTCGGTGAACCTGCTTTTGATCGTATTAAAAAAGCTAGTCGACAAGCTAAACAGACAATCGTTTATACGTTCAACACTAAATCTGGTGTGTGGTGGAAACAGTCAAAAAAAGATTTTGCTACTATTAATGCAGAAGTGTTTCAATTTGAATTTGAGCAAATTCAAGTTTTGGCCGCTTTAGTTGAACGTACAATGGATTTTAGTATGACGATTACTGACAATGTTTTGTATATTGCAGCCAATAAAGGCAGTTGTGAAATCAACTTAAAACGATTACAGCCCGAGTAAAGATTGCGCACAACAATGTAGTGCGTATAATTCGCACTTCAAAATTATTACAGTCCTGAATTCAAGAGTGGTACCCATGAAATTTATCGTCAAACTTTTTCCAGAAATTATGATGAAAAGTAAACCTGTGCGCAAGCGCTTCAGCAAAATGTTACAAGGCAATATCCGTAACGTACTTACTCGTCATGATGAAGAAATAAAAGTGATTTTAGAGTGGGATAAAATTATTGTACGCAGCGAAAATAATGATCCTGATAATAAAGCGAAGGTGATTCATTATTTGCAAAGTACACCTGGTATTGCACATTTTTTAGAAGTAAGCGAAAGTACTTTTACCGATATTCATGATATTTACGAACAAACTAAAGTCAGTTTTGGTGAAAGTTTAGCGGGTAAAACATTTTGTGTTCGTGCTAAGCGTATCGGTACCCATGATTTCGGCTCAAATGAAGTAGAACGTTATGTTGGTGGTGGTTTAAATCAGCATACGGATGCGCTTTCAGTTAAATTAAAAAATCCTGACGTTACTGTTAACATTGAAATTAATGAAAATAAATTATTCATGGTTGATCAACGTTATAAAGGCTTAGGCGGTTTCCCACTAGGAACACAGGAATCAGTGTTATCCCTTATCTCCGGTGGATTTGATTCAGGCGTCTCTAGTTACAAATTATTGAAACGTGGTTCTCGTGTACATTACTGCTTCTTTAATTTGGGCGGTGCAGCTCATGAAATTGGTGTGAAGCAAGTCGCTTATCATTTGTGGGAACGCTTTGGTGCTTCTCATCGTGTGAAATTTGTTTCTGTGCCTTTTGAGCCTGTTGTTGCTGAAATCCTAGAAAAAGTAGATAACGGCCAAATGGGGGTTGTACTGAAACGTATGATGATGCGTGCTGCACGCAAAGTGGCTGATAATTTAGCAATTGAAGGATTGGTAACAGGTGAAGCATTAGGTCAAGTTTCCAGTCAAACATTACGTAACCTATCTGTGATTGACCAAGTGACTGACATGCTGATCTTACGTCCGCTAGTTGCAACCGATAAACAAGAGATTATTGATTGTGCACGTGAAATTGGTACTGCAGAAATTTCTGAAACGATTCCTGAGTACTGTGGTGTTATCTCTCAGCGTCCAACGGTTAAAGCGGTGATGAGCAAGATTGAGAATGAAGAAGCTAACTTTGATATGTCATTAATTGATAAAGTTGTGGCTGAAGCGCAGACTCTCGATATTAAAGACATTGCAACGGCAGCAAAAGAACAAGTGACTGAAGTCGAATCAGTATCAGGTTTCTCTACTAATGATATTGTGTTGGATATTCGATCTGCCGATGAACAAGAAGATAAGCCATTACAGTTAGATGGGGTTGAAGTACAACATCTTCCTTTCTTTAAACTGGGTAGCCAATTCGAAACACTTGCTCAAGATAAAACTTATTTACTGTATTGTGACCGTGGTGTGATGAGTCAATTACAAGCTTTGTATTTGAAAGAAGCGGGTTTCAATAATGTGAAAGTGTATCGTCCTTAACTTTTACATGACGCAATAAAACTTTATATACGCCTTCGTATATTATTGTTTATGTTGAAATGCTTTGATGAGATGGTAAATACATTAAGTACGGCCGATTAAATGCCGTATTTTTAGTCATCCACACTGTTTATTCACAATTTTGTCTATAAATAATAGGCCTTTACGCTAATTCATCGTATGCTGAAATGACTTCATAAGCACGATTAAAGGATATTAATATGCCAAATTCAATTGATAGTTATAAACTAATCACGGGTAAAGATGACGCCGAGTTTTGCAGTCGAATCACTAAAGTATTAAGTGAAGGTTATGAACTATACGGTTCACCAACCATGACCTTTAATGGTGAGCATGTTGTTGTTGGGCAAGCTGTAATTAAAAGGCCATCACAACTAGTCTAAATGGGTTAATTACTTATTTACTACTATATATTGCCAATCAAAACAGTTGCTCAATACCCACATAATAGTCAAATAAAGTCTGCTCTTGCAGACTCTTTTGTATATCACTAAACCTTTAAATTTTATCTTTCGCTTTTCACTCATTAGTTTCTATGGCTTATTTATCTATGCTCTACTCTTATAGTGGTAGTTATGCCAGTCTAAGTAATTATCTAGTCATTTATGCTTGTTAAAATGAATCCTAGCTTCGTTGTTGATTTGATTCAGAACACCCTGTTCTTCACCACTCAGGGGCCACCTAAAGCTGTTCAAAATTATTCCATACTATTTTGTGTTAAGAATAACTAGTTACTGCAATCAACGCCTTGCTATCATCCATTTTCTCTAACACCTAAATAGACCATTTATTTATCCAGATTGGTATTATTTTAATCAGCTAGTGTCCTAACCAACCATTGTTGTAAAAAACCGAGGTACTCGTGTAAAGCGACTTGTGATTTATACAACTGATAAGCCGATGGAATATAATAATAGGTGGGTAGACTATGTGTGTTTTCTTTAGCAATATACATCGCCGGTGCGGCTATTGGATATTGATTATAATGCCTGAATAAAGCCATGGCTCTTGGCATATGCGTTGCTGAGGTTACTAGCGCTGCTTTTTTACCTTGTATCAGTGTAGACATTTGTTGCGCTTCTTGTTGTGTGTCCTTACTGCTATCTAATCGTATGATTCTTTGCTCAGGTATTGTAAATGTTAAAGCCAGTGTTTGTAATAATTGCGCATGGCTCTTTGTATCTCCAAAGCCTGAGCCTGAAACGACAAGGATGGCATTAGGGTTCGCATAATAGAGCCGTAATGCTTCACTAAAACGACTTAGTGCCGTTGCGGAAAGTTGTCCTGTAATTGGCAAGTTTTTATCATTTATACCCGATGAACCCAATACTAGAATATAGTCCAAAGATTGTTCTGCAACTAGCAATGGAGGATATTGGCGCTCTAGAGGTTTTGCTAAGTGATAAGCACTTGGTAATAAGCTGAACACAAAGAGAATGATGAAACTAAATAACGCGAGAACTTTAGCTAATAGCTGACGTCGACTAAAAAAAAGCAGTAATAAACTGACTAATAATAATAATAAAGAGAAGGGCAGTGGCATTAATAACCCTCCAATCCATTTTTTTAATACAAATATCATGTATGACCTTTATTAAATCTTATAATTTCTTTTCAAAACATAATGCATCTTGACCATCAGCGTAATAAGCGGGTTTGATATTGAACTGTACATAGCCTATTTTTTGATACAACCTTATAGCATTAGTATTGCTTACCTTCACTTCTAATCTAATCAAATGGCGCTGATGATGCTGTGCAACTTGTTCTAGCTCGCGCATCAATTTTTCACCACAACCTTGGCCGTGAAAGTCAGGGTGAACTGCCAATGAATATAAACGAGCCCTGTTGCTGCCTTTACGGTAAAGCAATAACCCGTATGCGCTTATTGTATTGTTTCTTAGCTGCATAATAAGGTCACAGTGACCTTGTTGTATAAAATAATGAAAATTTCTACGGGTCAGCTGGTCATAATTAAAATTTAAATTTTCAATGTCCAGCAAGCGCTTAATATCTTCTATTTTTGCCTTACGATACTGCATATTTAACTTTCCTTATTAATCCTTTAGGTTCAGAATCGGCTCAATTATATAGGAGAGGAAATTTTGTGGATAACTTTATTGTAGTCGTTGATAAAATAGAAGATTGGCAACCGTTTTTTCCTACTGAACAAGTGGTAACAACCGATAGTTACTTATTTGATCAACAATACCAAAATGCTAAAAATCTTAGGGTTTTAAACTTATCAAGAAAGTATAAGTATTTGTCTCATGGGTACTATTGTAGTCTCTTAGCGGAAGCGAGAAACCATAAAGTATTACCCAATTTAAAAACAATCAATGATCTCAGTAAAAAAAGTTTATACATTAATGATCTTGATGCGTTACAGCAGATCACTACTAATATAAGTAGTAAATTTCTTAAGCAAGAAGGTGACATTAAGAAATTAAGCTTTAAAGTTTATTTCAGTAAATCGCAAATAAAAGGCTTCGATAAGCTTGCTCGTCAAATTTTTGAGTATTACCCATGCCCGATTTTAGAGGTGACATTAATACAAAATACTTTCTGGCAGATTGACTCCGTTGTACCGGTTAATATCAACCAACTCTCCGACCTAGAGCAAGACTTTTTTGCTAGTGCTTTAGGAAAGTACAGCAATAGAATGTGGCGTACACCTAAAAAACAAAAAGCGTACCTTTATGACCTTGCTATTTTAGTTAACCCTGAAGAAAAAATGCCGCCCAGTGACAAGATAGCCATTGAAAAATTTATGGGATCTTGTGAAAGACACGCTGTTTATTCAGAGTTAATTACGAAAAAGGATTTTGCTAGAATAAATGAATTCGATGGGTTATTCATTCGTGAAACAACTTCGATTAGTAACCATACTTATAAGTTTTCAAAAGTGGCAGCCTCGGAAGGGATTGTTGTACTGGATGATCCCAATTCTATTTTAAAATGCACTAATAAAATTTTTATGGCTAATCTATTAGACCGTTTAAAACTACCTGGTATTCCAGGGCGATTTGTCTCAAGCGCTAAAGCATCAGTATTAAACGCATTAATTAATGAATTTGGTTTTCCGCTGGTGGTAAAGATCCCCGATGGATCTTTTAGTATCGGCGTTAAAAAAGTTGATGATGTTGATCAATTGAAAGTTGTGCTCGAACAAATGCTGAAAAAAAGTGACTTGATCCTGGTACAAAAATTTCTCTATACAAAATACGATTGGCGAGTTGGTGTATTAGGCGGTGAAGGCTTGTTTGCTTGTAAGTATTTTATGAGTGAAAACCATTGGCAAATATACAATCATGAAAAAGATAAAGACAGCGACCAATTTAGTGGTGACTCTGTTACTTTAGCTTTTGAAGACGTGCCAGAAAAGGTTAAAAAGGTCGCAATAGCCGCTGCTAACGGCGTTGGGAATGGATTATATGGCGTTGATTTAAAAGAAGATGAACAAGGTAATGTTTACGTCGTTGAAGTAAATGATAACCCTAGTATCGACCATCAAGTCGAAGATGATTTCTTAGGTGATAAGTTGTATGATCGCATTATCACTTGGTTTATTGAGCAGATGAAATCTAAAAAATAACGTTAATTTATTATAAGAGGCAGCTGTATTGATAATACAGCTGCCTCTTTTTTATGCCTGCTTTTTAGTTTATGTTTGCATAATAAGTGCAATTTTTAAGGAAAATGCTGTTAATTCAAATAAGTCACGTTAATTTAGGTAAATAAAGGCAATTTTAAGCGCCTCCTCCCTTTAACAAAAACCAATAAAGATGAGAATATAATTTAGTGATTGATCATAATTTTGACCCTATAGCACAAAAATTTATTAATAATATTTATGGAAGCGATAAAGGTGCAATCCGAAAAGAGGTTGTTTGGCGAGAGTTGTTAGCGTGCATGCAGCGATTAAACAAACCAACATTACGTATTTTAGATGCTGGCGGTGGTTTTGGTTATTTTAGTCAAAAACTAGCTGCTTTAGGTCATCAAGTGGTGTTATGTGATATTTCTGGTGAGTTACTTACGGTCGCTAAACAACAATTAGCGGATAAACCCTATAAAAACAATGTAACCGTATTACATTGTGCGATTCAAGCGTTAAATGAACATATTGAGGGACAGTTTGATTTGATTCTAAATCATGCGGTATTAGAGTGGTTAGCTGAACCTGAATTGACCTTACATAGTTTATTAAACTGGCTCAATGATGATGGCTTAGTGTCATTGATGTTTTACAACAAAGAGGCACAACGTTTCTTTAATTTAGTATCGGGTAATTTGAATTTTGTCGCGTTAGGCATGCCACGGAAAAAGGTAGTGCGCTTATCACCTACGAATCCCTTATTTGAAGCCGATGTACTTGATTGGCTTAAACGTGCAAACATGTCTGTCATAAAAAAAACCGGCGTCCGCGTTTTACATGATTATATGAAATCTGCAGACTTTTCTGAACATAATTTTGAACAGTTATTGGCAATGGAACTGAAGTATTGTCAACACGAACCTTATGCGTCATTAGGACGTTATACTCACTTGACCATTACTAGGAGTTGTAATGAAGCAGTATCATTTTAGAATAAGCATCAGTTACCAAGAGTTTGAAAAATTATATCGTGTTCCTAATACGGTAGTGAAAGTGCGTAGCGAACAAGGCGCAATGTTGCAGTTACCTGCGATGCGTTTTGTCCCTTTTTTTACTCAGCTAGGTGTGCGTGGATATTTTGAATTACAGTTAAATGATGACAATAAATTTCAAAAGCTTATTTGTTTATATAATTAAGATAATACTAACGATTTATTTTGTGAATTTTTTGAGCGTTATTAGGCTGTTTTTACAATGAACTCTGTTATTTTAAAACCCTGTAAGTAATGGATCCGTATATTTTGATAGCGCATGAGTTATTTATAAAAATAGTGATTTACGTAAGTGGGCAGTAATTCAGCTTGAAACGCTTTTTATAGTGACATTATTGTTCATTGATGAAATGTCCCCTAAGCGCTGAAAAAACTATAAAATCGAATTGCTCGTTTGTTATTGTTTTTTTTATGTCATAATTGAGTTTGTTTTTTTATAATTAATTAAAACAGTTGCTTATGATTAATTTAGAGTTTGATAGTGCAATTTTTACTGCTATTATGGCCTCCTTATTCACTAACCCATCTTCATTCTATTAACTTTCTCATTATCTGTTTTTATTTTATGACTTTTTATTTCTCTCGTTATTATTTAAACTTTATTTAATTGTTATCGGAGTGATATTGTCAATGATCTTTCCCGTAAACTAGCTATTATGTAATAACAATAGAAATTACGCTTATCTTCAACGTGATAAGTTGATTTTTAATTAATAAAACTGTCATAATTGATAAATTCAAACAATAATGTTTTTTATATATAATAAAACTACGTAACCTACACTCGTTAGTCAGAACATGTGAGAGTAAGTTGAGACTTTGGCTTTTAACTATTTTAAAGTTGAATTAAGATCAAAGAGTTAAATAACTGACTTATGTATATTAAGCATTGAATAACTTGTAAGGCTCTGAAATGAAAAAAGTGTTAACAGTCTTCGGTACACGCCCCGAAGCAATAAAAATGGCGCCTTTGGTTCATGAGCTTGCCGCAGAGCCTGGAATTGAGAGTAAAGTATGTGTGACTGCTCAGCATAGGGAAATGTTAGATCAAGTCTTGCAGTTGTTTAACATTAAGCCCGATTATGATTTAAATATCATGAAGCCAGGGCAAGATTTGTTCGATGTAACCGAAAATATATTGAATGGCCTCAAGCAGGTACTGGATGACTTTAAACCTGATGTTGTACTTGTTCATGGGGATACAACGACGACTTTCTCTGCCTCATTAGCTGCTTTTTATAAGCAAATTGATATTGGTCATGTAGAAGCAGGATTGCGTACCGGTGATCTGTATTCTCCTTGGCCTGAAGAAGCAAATCGAAGATTGACTGGGGTATTAACCCGCTATCATTTCGCCCCTACCGAATTATCAAAATCTAACTTACTTAGAGAACATGTTCCCAATGACCATGTTGTTGTGACGGGTAACACTGTTATTGATGCCTTGTTATGGGTTAAACAAAAATTAGAATCGGATACTGGCTTACAAACTTCTCTGGCTGAGCAGTTTCCCTTTTTGGATAGTAATAAAAAAATGATCTTAGTGACAGGACATCGTCGAGAAAGTTTTGGTGGTGGATTTGAACGTATTTGCGAAGCATTGGCTAATATTGCTAAAGCACAACCCGATGTGCAGATTGTTTACCCAATGCATATGAATCCCAATGTAAGAGAGCCTGTTAATCGTCTATTAAGTACATTGAATAATGTGTTTTTAATTGAGCCTCAAGATTATTTGCCCTTCGTATATCTCATGAACCGCTGTTATCTTATTATTACCGATTCCGGTGGTGTACAGGAAGAAGCCCCATCTTTAGGTAAACCGGTTTTAGTGATGCGAGATACCACCGAAAGACCTGAAGCTATCGAAGCTGGCACAGTAAAATTAGTCGGCACGGACGTTCAACGTATTACTTCAGAAACTATTTTGTTATTAACTGATGATGAAAAATATCAAACAATGGCTAAATCGCATAACCCTTATGGTGATGGTTTTGCATGTGCTCGTATTGTTAAAGAATTATTAAAGGATTAAATAAAAAATGCCATTTAAAACTATATCTGTTATCGGTCTAGGTTATATTGGACTACCTACCGCTGCTGTGATTGCCTCTCGTGGTTTTGACGTAATAGGCGTTGATGTTAATGCCGATGCGGTTAATACCATTAATGCAGGTCAAATACATATTGTAGAGCCTGATTTAGACATCGTCGTTCGAAGTGTTGTAACCACTGGCAAACTTCGTGCGACAACAACCGCTGAACCTGCGGATGTATTTATGGTCGCGGTGCCGACTCCTTTCAAGGAAGACGCTACGTCATCTCATTCGCCTGACTTATCCTATATCGAAGCCGCTGCAAATATGATTGCTCCCGTGCTAGTTAAGGGTAATCTAGTTATTTTAGAATCAACTTCTCCTGTTGGGACCACTGAAAAGTTAGCGGGTTGGTTAAAGTTGGCTCGACCTGACTTAACTTTCCCTCAGGATAAAGGCGACGCTGCCGATATCAAAGTGGCTCACTGCCCTGAACGAGTTTTACCTGGACATGTATTAACTGAACTCGTTTCAAACGACCGCGTGATTGGTGGCATGTCTGACGCATGTAGCCAACTGGCGATACAATTGTATGAACAATTTGTACGTGGTGAGTGCATTGTTACCAATGCGCGTACAGCCGAAATGGCAAAACTGACTGAGAATTCATTCCGTGATGTTAATATTGCCTTTGCTAATGAACTTTCTGTTATCTGTGATAAGTTAAAAATTAATGTGTGGGAACTGGTTAAGCTAGCGAATCGACATCCACGAGTGAATATTCTTAACCCTGGACCGGGTGTTGGTGGGCATTGCATTGCTGTTGATCCTTGGTTCATTGTTGATAGTTGCCCTGAAGAAGCAAAAATAATTAAACAAGCACGTTTGACTAATGATGCTAAACCACATTATGTTGTGGATCAGATATGTAAAGCCGCAGATGAATTCAAACGTCCTGTTATTGCTTGTTTAGGATTATCTTTTAAAGCAGATATTGATGACTTGCGAGAAAGTCCTGCGTTAGAAATCGTTAAAGACCTCGTTGCTAAAGGGCTAGGCGATATTATTGCCGTTGAGCCTAATATTAAGCAACTTCCTACTTCTTTGTCAGAATCTGGTGTAACACTTTCTTCCTTGGGCGATGCTTTAGACAAAGCAAATGTTGTCGTCGTCTTAGTGGATCATAAGCAATTTAAATCAACAGATCGCACTCAGTTTGCAACAAAAGTGGTGATAGATACACGCGGTATTATTTAATACGTGCATTAAAACCGTTTATAAGTTGAAATAATACCCATATATGACTACTTTTATGGCTTCAACTTATCGAAAAAAATGTTTTAAAGGGAAGTAAATGCCTGTTCAACACAATGTTAAAGATAATAGTGCTCATGCATATTCAGCATTATACCGTTGCATTGATTTTGTCATTATCCAATTAACTCTGTTTTTAATTGTTCACTTTAAAGGTGAACAATTAACAGATACTTATTTGGTGGTTGGCTTAATCGCTTCACTTGGTTTTGCATTTTCTGCTGAAAGCCAAATGCTCTACCGTAGCTGGCGAGTGGGAGAGTTCTCTCGTATCACCAGTTATACTTTTTTATCCTGGGTGGCAGGCATTTTTAGTGTCGTTATCTTTCTATTCTTTAGTAAAACCAGCGTAGATATTTCGCGAGTGATTATCGGCTCTTGGATCATCATCAACTGTTTTGCACTGGCTGGTTGGCGAATTCTTTTTTACCTGTTTTTATTCAAACGAAGACGAGCAGGGTATTACACTAAGAAAGTCGCTATTTTTGGTTTAACATCTTCGGGTGAACTATTAGCAGATGAACTTATTCATAAGCCTGAAACTGGGTTTACATTACTCGGCTTTTACGATGATCGAGCTGATCATCGTTCTACCACCAAGCACATGGATTGCTTGCTAGGAGATATTAGCCAAGGGTTAGCATCTGCGCAGGCCGGAGAAATCGATGTCATCTATATTGCACTCCCTTTGGCTGCTCAAAAGCGCATTGAGGAATTGCTTCGATCATTAGGTGATACGACGGTTGATGTGTTTTTAGTACCTGACTTTTTTACTTTTAATTTAATTAACTCGCGCTTATCTAATGTGGGTTCGATTCAAACTATTAGTGTCTATGAATCACCAATGACAGGGCCTGCAAGTTTAATCAAACGTATTGAAGATGTAGTCGGTGCAGTATTGATTTTATCTGTCATTGCTTTACCGATGTTAATCATTGCCTTGCTTATCAAAAAAGATTCTCCTGGGCCGGTTTTTTTCAAGCAAATGCGTTATGGTTTAGACGGGCGGCCTATTAATGTATGGAAGTTTCGTTCCATGAATTCGATGGATAATGGTTCTTTTGTGAAACAAGCGGTAAAGGGGGATTCTCGTATCACCAAGTTAGGGCATTTCTTACGTAGAACGTCGTTGGATGAATTACCACAATTCATTAATGTGTTGTCTGGCAGTATGTCATTAGTTGGGCCTCGCCCACATGCTGTTGCCCACAATGAAGAATATAGAAAGTTAGTTGATTTTTATATGTTACGCCATATCGTCAAACCCGGTATTACGGGCTGGGCGCAAATTAATGGATGGCGTGGTGAAACGGATACACTTGATAAAATGGAAAAACGCGTTGAGTTCGATTTAGAATATATTAGAACTTGGTCAATTAGTTTTGATATAAAAATTATTTTCATGACCGTTTTCAAAGGTTTTGTAAATAAAAATGCCTACTAAATATAATCGCTTATTTTTTATTATTGCTTAACCCTTCAGGTATCAAACACTGCTATCAATGATTGATTAGCTGGCCCCTAAAGCCAGCTAATCTTATTTTCAAGCATTAACACGTATAATTACTGTTCAAATAGATTCTTATCTATGATCAGATCTCTTGGCAAACTATTTTTAATACGGTTATCGAGTGATTTACCTAGGCCAATAATATACCCCTGATAACTCAGCAACACTTCGCCCTTGCTATTTTTAGTATCGATATCATGGATATCTCTACCTTGAAAGTATTCTCGTGCTTGATGTGCTAATAGGTTAATCGATGATGTTGTTTGTTGGCCATAACAGGTGGCAAATTCATGGGTACATTTGAAGCCTGATTTGCGTCCTTTGCCAAATTGCTCGGCAATTTTTATTCCTAATCTAGAAAAACGTAACTCATTAATCAAAGGAATTATATTTTCTGGGAATAACCAAAACTCATCATCTCGTTGGTATAAAACCCCCTCTATTTCGGTGATACCAAATTGTTGCTGAAAATAGTTAAATAATTTTTCTTTCGTTGTTATAGCGGCAGGCTGAAAAGGAAACTTACCTAAGCGTTTATTTGCTTGAGGGGATTCAACATGACCAGTCTTTTTAATGCTTGCTACAAAGAACCCCTCTGTATCATAAACTTGCGGCCATATATGTAAAAAACCTTGCTCTGTTACTGTTTTATCTGCCCCTTTAAATAAATCACCTAATGATAAGAATTCAACTTGCTCAGGGTAGGTTTCCTGTAGGTGCAAACAAACCTCTTGGTTCTCTTCTAGACTTAAAGTACAGGTTGAATAGACCATTACTCCGCCGGGTTTAAGCGCCTGAAATGCACTTTCAATGAGTGTTTTCTGAGTGGCTGAAATGCTTTCAATCGCACCTTGCCCCCAGTTTTTCATTGCTTGTTTGTCTTTTCGTACTGTGCCTTCACCAGAGCAAGGGGCGTCTAACAAAATAGCGTCAAAAGTGTTAGGTAACCATTGCCCAAATACGTTGGCATCAAAGTGTGTCAAGGCAACGTTTTTAATACCACAACGTTGTATATTTGCGTGCAACATTTTGATCCTGCTTGATGAGTATTCATTAGCAATGATCAAGCCCTGATTGTTCATTTCGGCTGCTAATTGTGTTGTTTTGGAGCCAGGTGCGGCTGCGGCATCTAATAAGGTGGATTGTGCTGAACCTTGGAAGTGGTGGGTAAGTGCGGACACCGGCATCATTGAACTTGCTTCTTGCACATAGAATAGGCCTGCCAAGTGTTCCGCACTATTACCTAAAGGGCATTGCTGTTCATCAAGTTCTATCCAAAATCCATTTGTACACCAAGGGATAGGCGTCAATTGCCAATTCTTATTTTCAGCAATGACCAAAAATGCCTCAATACTGATTTTAATCGTATTAATGCGGATAGCTCGGCGTAGAGGGCGTCGGCAGCTAGCCACTAAATCGTCAATATTTAAATGAGCTGGCAAAATCGTACTCATTTTATCGATAAATGCTTGTGGTATAAACGTATTACTATCCATTTCAATCCTTAAAGAGTGCTCACTAATACCAATTCACTTACGTTACCGATCATTTTGGTGGTTAATAAAGTTAATAAAGTTAATAAAGTTAATAAAGTTAATAAAGTTAATAAAGTTAATATTTGTATTGATCTCAATGCCAATAATTAGCTATTGACCGAGTGGATACATTAACTTCTAAATCAAAACACTGACCATTTCAGCAGCGTAATGGTATAAAAATTCGCGAAAGATAACATAAAGTTAAATTAATTACCGTTGGGAATTTTCATTTTCCATTGTAACCATTCATCCTCTATTTCTATTTGCAGTTTAAAGCGAGAGAATGCATTGCTTGCGGGTTGTAATTTTTGGTCATCAGGCGTACTCATATTAATGCCACCTTTAAGCAGTGAGGACAGTGATGTTGATTTTAATGCCGCACCGGTAATGCCAATGTCTAAGTTAAAACCAGAAGCAGGCCAAAAAACACTATTAGTACGGATCAAGTGTGCATATTGAGGGTATATGTTAATAACAATTTCAACACCCGATGCGTTGTTATTTAAACGTTTATCGATGACTTCCCCAATTTGTATTTGACGATGATAAACAGGACTTGAAACATCAGTAGAGCCAGCATTATTGGCTAATAAAGTGATTGGCAGACCGGTTTTATGCTGTGCTAATAAGGGTTCATTTGTTTCACCCTTAAAGGTTGTCATTGCATTGCCTTTGCCGGGTGATACATTAATAAACACACCACTAATTAAGGTGTCTAAATTTTTAGTGCCTGATAATGAAATATTACTGCGTACAATCCAGAATCTACTCCCTTGCTTAGCTATTTTATTAAAATATTGAGGCTCTATATCCAATGAAACAATGACTTTATTGTGCTTGCTAAGTTTAAGCTGATTGACTTTACCGACCACTAAACCTTGCAGTTTTACTTGATTACCCGTTTTTAGGTCATAGGCGTCGTCATAGGTCAGTGTTAATTGTTTAGGCGGATTGGTTGCTTGTTGGAAACTATCAAATAAACGATACTGGCCTGTGCTCACTTTATTACCGGTTGCTTTTGAAGAAAGTTCAAGTGCGATACCGCCTGCAGCTATAGCTAACAAAGAATCTGTATTGATATTGATACCGGAAAGGCTCGCGTCAACCTTAATACCACTAATATTCCAAAAGACGGTGTTATCTGAAATTAAATGTTTGAACTGTGGATTAATTTTAAGGCTCGTTTGCATTAAGCTTGAATCATGCAGTGCTAAAGCGCTTACTTCACCGACTTGTAGTTTATGATAATAGACTGGTGATCCGACACTGACAGAAGGTAACTCTTTACTTAGCAATGAAACATTAAGTGGTGAAGCAAATGCATTTTTACCAAGCTTAGCCGTTTCTTTAGATGAATATAAATAAAAAGGTGTATTAAATGTATTGCTTGCTGAAGCTTGCTTTTCAAAGACCTGTTTTTTTAGTACTCGCTGGCTATTATATAAGGTAATGCCTCCTTGGATAATATGTTGTATCGGTTTACTACTTAGCTCAAGCCCAGTTAAGGATGCCTTGAAATCTAGACCACTTGATAAGTGAAATTTACTTTGTGGGGTGATCAAGTAAGCAAATTGATTTTGTATATTGAGCAACACTTTAATATGTTGACTGTCTTTGCTCAATTGTAGTGTACTTATTTTGCCAATGCTTAGGCCTTTATAGGTGACGGGTGCACCTTCCGTTAAACCGTCAGCATTGTCGGCTGTCAGCGTGACTGTCGTATATTCGTTGTGTGAATCTTTATGCTGTGCTAATACAAATTCCGATTGTGGCACTTCTTGTTGGTAATGTTGACTGTGTGTGAAGCTAATATAATCGCCAGTAATAATATTACCTAGGTTTTCTATTTTAGAAAATGAAAGGGTCGTTTTTTCTATCCAAAATTGTGCGTTTTCTGTCATCATTTCAGAAAATGCGGGGTTAATCGTTGCTTCAGCTAAAAATAATTGGCTATTACTGTCGTAACGAATTTTATCGATTCGTCCAATACCATGACCCTTAAATAAAATGCCTGCTCGGTTTGGTAAATTATGAGTGTTTTTTAATTTTAATAAAATCGACAAGCCTTGCTCGCTGTCGTGAATATTATCAAATAACTGATATTGCTTATCGGCTTCCGGTGGTGAAGAAGCTGCAGGGCTATTAAAAGTAATACCTCCAGCAATGAGCGCGGTTAAGCTATCTAGTTTAAAATCAATACCTGCACGCGACAGGTTGGCATTTAACCCACTAATATTCCAGAAACGGCTTTGTTGCTTGACCAGATGACTATATTTACTTTCAATAAATATTTGAATATTGATAAATTGCCCTGACTTATCAATGCGAACGCGGGCGACTTCCCCAACTTGTATCTTTTTGTAGAAAATAGGGGTACCTACATTGATTGACGCTGCACTTTTACTTCTAAGCGTAAGTAATAATGCATTTTCAGGAATATTAATAGGCTGTTCATTAGTGGCATTAAATTCGTTTTCTGGTTCACCTTCACCGGGTAATAAATTGATATAGCTTCCTGAAAATAAAGTATCTAAACCTGATATTGACGTTAATGAAGCTTTTGGTGAAACTAACCAAAATTGACTTTTCTTTTTCAATAGAAATACGGCATGAGATTCTATTTCTGCAATAACATTAACGCCATCTACTTCATCGAGCTCCACTTTCTTTACTGTTCCAACAATGACACCTTTATATCTCACTTTTGTTTTATCAACGATAATACTGTCGGCACGCTTAAAGTGAATAGTGACTTGTTCATTTTTATGGGTGATATTTTGAAATAAAATCCAGATGCCTAATAGGGCTGCAATACAAGGTAAAAACCAAATTGGGGAAATTGAACGTGACTTAGCAATAATTGCTTGGTCAGTAGGGTTATTTTGCATTGGTGTTAGCATCCCATATTAAACGAGTATCAAAACTCTGCGCAGCAAATAATGTGGTGATAACCACAACGGTAAATGAAGTAGCTGCGATACCTGGGTAAACAGACAAAAAGTTTCCCTTATCGAAGACGGCTACCATGATTGATATAACAAATAGGTCGAGTACTGACCAACGTCCTACCCAGTCAACTATTTTGAAAGCAAAAAGTTGTTTTTTAGGTGACAGCTGCCATTGAAAATGCACTGCGAGTGAAATGAAAGAAAGTGCAATAATCTTTAAAATAGGTACCAGAATAGAGGCAATAAAAACAATCAAGGCAATGCCTATCATACCACTTTCAAATAAGCTGATTATACCTGAAAAAATAGTATCAGGATAAAGTGTACTATTTTTTAGTAAATAGGTAATAGGGTATAGGTTGGCAGGGATTATAAAAACCATCGCGGTCAGCAGCAAGGCCCAGGTTTTTTGTTGGCTATGTTTGATGCGCACTGAAATTGGACTACCACAATAAGGGCAATGCGTTGTGTTAGCTGAAATCGAAGAGTCCATGGTACAGACCCTGCATAATTGCGTACCCTGTTGCATGGCGCTGATACCGGGTTTTAATAGCTTACTCATTACGTGAATATTCCCAATATTTTGTATTACTATATTCACAGAGCATCGTCATATTTAGTATCAGTAATGCCACAAAAAAATACAGTCCACTATTAAAATAGACATCAGCATAACTAATTAATTTAAAAACAGCGACCATAAAGCTAACGAGATATACCTCTAACATTGACCAGTGGAATAAAATAGCAGTTAACTTAAGTACAGAGTTTAATAAAGAGGGACGTTTGTTAAACACCACACAGCCGCTACTAAAGGCAATACATACAGTTAACAATGTTGGCGCAACAACCGCACAAAATAGCACCACAAAAGAGACAAGAGGAGCAATATCAATCATCATTATTGCACCCTGTAATAGATTCGCTTCTTCTGTAACGCCTAATAAGTGAATAGATATCAGAGGTGATGAAAAGGCCGGAATACAGATCAGTAAAGCCGTTATTGATAAGGCAAATAACTTATTCGCATTAACCGCTTTATTTTTGTAAAGAATACGCTCGCAGCGTGCACATTTTGCAACATAGCCAGGCGCTAAGATTGGTTTTTGTGATACTAAGTCACAGTGACTGCAAATAATTGTCTGCATTGTTTATTATCAATAATTTTACATTAATGGAGGATAGCAAACTAATTTTAAGATGACAAAAGTTGCATTCTATTACAAATAGTTTTACTGTATATAAAACCATGTTTAATTCGTTATTAAAAGAGGCCACCGTGGCAGTCATCATTAAATACATAGTAGAAAGAAAAGGTGTTGAAAAAATGACCTTTACCAGTAAGAAAGAAGCAGATGCATACGATAAAATGTTAGATAGCGCTGATCAAATTGCATTGTTCTTAAGCCAGAGTCCAGTTTCATTGGATGACCAGCAACTGGAAGAGTTAGGGTTATATGTTGCAAGTAATAAAGATGTATTACAAAACCTATTCAAGGGGCAATTGTTTGACCAAGAGATGATTGATAAAGCCGAAGTATAAAAGAAGTATAAAAATAGATAGAATTTAGGGGAGTATTGATAAATTAACCTTCAATACCTTTTATTGTGCTCCTTAATACATTAAAATACGTTCCTCATTTTTAACAAATACAAATGCTTTTTGGTTGGAAGCATCACTGTGAGGAATTAGCATGCCAATTATTACTCTTCCCGATGGAAATAAACGTCAATTTGACAACACTACTTCAATTATGGAAATCGCTGCAGATATCGGTCCTGGACTTGCAAAAGCCTGTATCGCTGGACGTGTTGATGGAAAATTAGTGGATGCAAGTGATCCTATTGATCACGATGCAAGTGTTGCAATTATCACCGCTAAAGATGATGAAGGTTTAGAAATTTTACGTCACTCATGTGCGCATTTATTAGGTCATGCAATTAAGCAACTTTATCCAGATGCTAAAATGGCAATAGGACCAACCATTGATAATGGTTTCTACTATGATATCGACCTTGATGTCACCATCAATGATGAAGAGTTAGCTAAAATTGAAAAACGCATGCAACAATTGGTAAAAACAAATTACCAAGTGGTTAAAAAGAAAGTATCTGTTGATGAAGCGATTGCGGTATTTAAAGAACGTAATGAACCTTATAAGTTAGAAATATTAGAAGGTATCGATAAAGACGACCGTCCTGGTTTATATCATCATGAAGAATATGTCGATATGTGTCGTGGTCCACATGTACCGATGATGAAATTTAGTCAATGGTTTAAATTGATGAAAGTGTCTGGTGCTTATTGGCGTGCAAATTCAGACAACAAAATGCTACAACGTATTTACGGCACTGCATGGGCTGATAAAAAACAATTAAATGCTTATTTAAAACGTCTTGAAGAAGCGGCTAAACGTGACCACCGTAAAATTGGTAAACAATTAGATTTATACCATATGCAAGAAGAAGCACCGGGTATGGTGTTTTGGCATCCAAATGGTTGGACTATCTTCCGCGAGCTTGAAAGTTACATTCGTGAACAAACCGTTGCTTTTGGTTATCAAGAAGTGAAAGCTCCACAAATTTTAGATCGTTCTTTATGGGAAAAATCTGGTCACTGGGATAAATACAAAGACGGCATGTTCTGTACTTGTAGTGAAAACCGTGATTATGCAATTAAACCAATGAACTGTCCTGGTCATGTACAGATTTTTAACCAAGGTTTAAAATCGTACCGTGACTTACCATTACGTTTATCAGAGTTTGGTTCATGTCACCGTAATGAACCATCGGGTTCTTTGCACGGTTTAATGCGTGTTCGTGGTTTCACACAAGATGATGCGCATATATTCTGTACAGAAGCTCAAATTCTTGAAGAAGTATCTGCTTGTATCAATATGGTATTTGAATGTTATAAAACATTCGGTTTTGAAGATATTGTGGTTAAATTATCTACTCGTCCTGAAAAACGTGTGGGTGATGATGCTACATGGGATAAATCTGAAGCGGCATTAGCACATGCATTAGATGAAAATGGTGTTAAGTTTGAGTATCTACCAGGCGAAGGCGCTTTCTATGGCCCTAAAATTGAATTTACCTTGTATGATTGTTTAGGTCGTGCATGGCAATGTGGTACAATACAGTTAGATTTTTCAATGCCGGGTCGTTTAGACGCAACTTATGTCGGTGAAGACAACGAACGACATACTCCAGTTATGATCCACCGAGCAATTCTTGGTTCATTAGAACGTTTTATTGGTATCTTAACTGAAGAGTACGCAGGTATTTATCCAACTTGGTTATCACCTCAACAGGTGGTTGTGATGAATATTACTGACAAACAGTCAGATTTTGTCACGGAAGTAGTAAATAAATTGAAAAAATCGGGTGTTAGAGCAATTTCGGACTTGAGAAATGAGAAGATAGGCTTTAAAATCCGCGAGCATACATTAAAGCGCGTTCCTTACTTATTAGTTGTGGGTGACCAAGAGGTCGAAGCAAATGAAGTTGCAGTAAGAACACGTAAGGGCGATGATCTTGGTAAAATGCAGGTTAATGATTTTGTTGACCATGTAAAACGAGAAATCATTGCACGATCATAAATCACTTGGAGGAATTTGTTATAAAAGGTGCAAAAAAAGCCCCGCAAACGGGCAATAAACATCGTTTAAACGATGAAATAACTGGTACTGAAGTACGTCTTTCTGATTCAGAAGGTAAGCCGGTAGGTATTGTTTCTTTAGATGAAGCAAAAAACATGGCGTTTGATGCAGATTTGGATTTAGTAGAAATTAGCCCAAATGCTGAGCCGCCAGTTTGTCGCATCATGAACTATGGCAAATTTCTCTTTGAAAAGAGTAAATCCGTTAAAGAACAACGGAAGAATCAGAAACAGGTTCAGTTGAAGGAAATAAAATTCCGTCCTGGGACTGATGATGGCGATTATCAGGTAAAACTACGCAGCCTGATACGCTTTCTTGAAGAGGGTAACAAAGCCAAAGTAACGCTACGTTTTCGTGGTCGTGAAATGGCGCATCAATCACTTGGGATGGAATTACTTAATCGCGTTAAAAACGATTTAGCTGAAATCTCAACTGTCGAATCTTTCCCTAAACTGGAAGGTCGTCAAATGGTGATGGTACTTGGCCCTAAACGTGCTAGCTAAGGCATAAAGTAGTATTGATGTGCGGATATGAGAATATTCGCACTATTTACTCGCCTTACTGGTTTAATTTAATATTTTAACAATGCGGAGTTCGCAATGCCTAAAATGAAATCTAACAAAGGTGCTGCAAAGCGCTTTAAAAAGACTGCTTCTGGTGGTTTTAAACGTAAGCAATCTCACTTACGTCATATCCTTACTAAGAAATCTACTAAACGTAAACGCCATCTACGTGCTCAAAGCATGGTAGCTAAAGTAGACGTACCTAGTATTAACAGAATGTTACCATTCGCTTAAGTAAGGAATATATAAAATGCCAAGAGTAAAACGCGGTGTACAAGCTCGTGCACGCCATAAAAAAGTCTTAAAACAAGCTAAAGGTTATTACGGAGCTCGCTCACGTGTTTATCGCGTAGCAGTTCAAGCAGTAACTAAAGCTGGTCAATACGCTTACCGCGACCGTCGTCAACGTAAACGTCAGTTCCGTCAACTATGGATTGCACGTATTAACGCTGCATCTCGTATTAGCGGATTATCTTACAGCCGTTTCATCAATGGTCTTAAAAAGGCTTCTGTTGAAATCGATCGTAAGATCCTAGCTGACATCGCTGTATTTGATAAAGCAACATTTGCTCATTTAGTAGAAGTTGCAAAAAAAGCGCTAGCTTAATCATTATTGATTAACAGAATTGAAGAAGGAGGCATTTTGTCTCCTTTTTTTTTGATTTAAAATTTCTTTCCTCTCTCTCCCTACTTTGATGACATCATTTAAAATTTATACCGATTACATTAAATAAGTGCTCTAAATTTTGCGCAGGAAAAATGACTTAGTTTAAGGCGTAAATTGAGCTAAATGGTTGTTCCCTTTACGAAATTTACAACGAAGAAATAAATTATTTTAACAAGTAAAATAGAACAGTTAATTAGTGTGATTGGTATTACCTTACTAAAGAGGGAAATTTTACTGAAATACTATCCCTAACCCCAAATCTATAGTTCAATATTTGTAACGTAATGCTTTATCCCTTTGTTACTTTATAACCTGGCTGTGATGCCTTTTAACTAGCAAGATTGATCGGCTATTTAACGGAGTTAATGGTATAAATGTCAGTATCAATAACGTTGTCATATAACTGTCACAAAATAGCAATATAATCGTGCCCATCAATTATGTTGGAGATAGTAAATGGAACGTGATTTAGCGACCACGCTGCAAGCGAATAAAAAGCGTGTGGTTAAGGATAAGTTAGTTAAATATGGTGTAACAGGAGGCGGCACTTTGGTGCTTGTCGCATTGTTATTAATTTTTGGGTATCTATTGTATGTCGTGTTACCTATTTTTGCGCCCGTGAGTATCGAACAAACACAATCTTTTCAACGTAAAGATTCAACTGCCATTTATGCATTGGGCCTCGATGAGCAAAATGAAGTTAGCTATCAATTAAATGAGAAAGGGTTGTTAAGCTTTTATTCATTGAGAAACGATGATTTAGGTGAAAATTTATTACAATACCAAGCTTTTACTAACACTCATAACATTGCTAAAACAATGGCTTCAACCGGTATTTATGCGATCAGTAATGAACGCGGTGAAGTCAAAATTGTTAAACCCAGCTTTGTAACATCTTACCCTAATGATAAACGCTTAATTACGCCTGAAGTCAGCTTTCCATTAGGTGAACAGGACTTTATTGTTTCTGAAGATAATCAACCATTGACTCATTTAGCCTTTGAAATGAATCCTGAATATGCAGGTTTAGCTGGCGTACAAAGTAATGGTGAAGGGCTTTTCTTACTATTAACAGCCGAAGAAAATATGATGACTGATGAAGTTGAATGGGAACAGTCATTATTCAAGTTGCCTTCATTTCCTCAGCAAGTTGAACAGTTATTACTCACACCTAATCTGAGTAAATTGTTTGTACGTAGCGGTAATGACTTATTAGTTTACGATGTGTCTGATAGTGACAATATTCGTATTACTGCGGCATTTAAAATCAATGCGCCTGGCAGTAACGTGACTAAGATGCAATTATTGACGGGTGCTAGTTCTTTACTTGTTGCTAATGAAAATGGTGTGATTAGCCAGTGGTTTGAAGTGTTAAATGACAATAAACGCGAGTTCACCTTAATTCGAGATTTTAAAGCATCATCAGGCGTGACAAGCATAACACCTGAATTTTTCCGTAAGGGATTTTTAACAACTACAGCATCAGGTGACTTATCTATTTTTCACACTACCGGTGAAACTGAACTATTAACTGAATCGATTACTAAAGCAGGGTCATTAGTTGTTGCTATTTCACCTCGTGCAAATGCAATTCTTGCTGCTGATAGCAATACCATTAAACTTTACCATGTTGATAATGAACATCCTGAAATTACTTGGTCTGCCTTATGGCAAGAAGTTTGGTATGAAGGCTACCCAGAACCGCAATATGTTTGGCAATCAACGTCAGCTAGTGATGATTTTGAAGCCAAAATGAGTTTAGTTCCAATCTCGTTCGGCACTATTAAAGCCGCATTTTATGCGATGCTATTTGCTGTGCCTATTGGTATTTCTGCTGCTATTTATACAGCTTATTTCATGGCACCAAGTATCAGAACTTATATCAAACCGACCGTTGAAATAATGGAAGCATTACCGACGGTTATACTTGGATTTTTAGCAGGGTTATGGTTAGCACCGATTGTTGAAAACCAATTACCGGGGATTGTCTTATTATTAATCACCTTACCTGCGAGCGTGTTAGTCGCGGCAATGATTTGGTCTAATCTGCCAAAATCACTAAGTGATAAAATCAGTGAAGGCGTATTACCGTTAGTACTCCTGCCAATTCTTGTTGTTACTGGCTATTTGTCGATGGCCTTTAGTGACACGCTTGAATTATGGTTATTTAATGGTGATACCCGTATGTATTTAACCAATGAGTTAGGTATTAACTTTGATCAACGTAACTCGCTTATTGTTGGCATTGCGATGGGGTTTGCGGTGATCCCTACTATTTTCTCGATTGCTGAAGATGCCATCTTTAGTGTGCCAAAGAGTTTAACAATGGGGTCGTTAGCGTTAGGTGCAACACGTTGGCAGACATTGTCTAAAGTAGTTATTTTAACGGCGAGCCCAGGTATCTTCTCTGCAGTAATGATGGGAATGGGGCGTGCAGTGGGTGAGACCATGATTGTACTGATGGCAACGGGTAATACGCCAATTATGGATTGGAACATCTTTGAGGGAATGCGTTCTTTATCAGCGAACATCGCTGTAGAAATGCCTGAGTCTGAAGTGGGTAGCTCACATTACCGTGTGTTATTCCTCGCTGCGTTTGTATTGTTTATCTTCACATTCTTTTTCAACACCATTGCTGAGTTTGTTCGTCAGCGTTTGCGTGAAAAATATTCAAGCCTATAAATAGGAGTTAGTTATTATGGGTAAGTGGTTTAAATCAGGCACACCGTGGATTTGGATGACCGGTGGTGCTGTAAGTTTGAGTTTGATTGCAGTAATAGGTTTGTTTTTATTAATCGGATGGAGAGGATTAAGTTTCTTTTGGCCTGCGACTGTGTATGAGTTTGATATGCAAAATGAGCAAGGTCAAAAATCAGTATTAATAGGTGAAATATACGACACTGAAGATGTACTAAAACAACAGTTACTCGATGCAGGTGTAACTGGTCTTGACAACGAAGGTGATTCTTTACAACGTTTCTTGATTAAAATAGGTAATCGTGAATATGTTGATTTAGATTTTCAATGGATATTGGAAACTATCATTAAAGATAAAAAAATTGCCAATGATATTGTGGTGTTTGAAAGAACTAAAAACGGTAATTTTTACGGCTACCTAGAGGCTATCAATGAGGGCGAGCAAAAATTAAATATTGAAAAAAGTGCATTAGTTGGTGAGTTAAATAAACGCATTGAACGTGCGCTTGAGTTTAGAGATAAAGAGCATGGGTTATTGACTGGTGATATCGGGCGTATCAACTATGACTTAGATCGAATTCGCTTAAATAAACGTAAATTAGAGCTTGATGGCAGTCTAACACCACAAAAGGTCGCTGAATTTGCTGCTCAAAGTGATAGCTTACGCGCCGAGTACTTAGCATTAGAAAATGAGTTATTTGATTACCGAGATCAAGCTAAACGCGATAGTGTGGTTGTAAAAGATATGACTGGGCGTTTAGTCACTATGCCGCTTTCATATATTTTAGATTTTTACCAACCTAATGATATGAGCTTTGTGGAAAAGGTAGGGCATTGGTTTCATCAAGTTTATAAGTTTGTAAGTAGCGACCCGCGTGAAGCTAATACCGAAGGTGGTGTTTTCCCTGCTATTTTTGGTACTGTATTTATGGTGATGTTAATGGCGGTGATCGTGACACCCTTTGGTGTGGTTGCTGCTATTTATCTGCATGAATATGCCGGCAAAAATAATATTACTAAATTTATTCGTATTGCTGTGATTAACTTAGCGGGGGTTCCGTCAATTGTTTACGGTGTATTTGGTTTAGGGTTTTTTGTCTATATTCTAGGTGGCAGTATTGACCAACTACTTTACCCAGAAGCATTACCTACACCTACTTTTGGTTCACCTGGTGTATTGTGGTCAGCATTAACTTTGGCTATTTTAACCTTACCCGTGGTTATTGTTTCGACAGAAGAAGGCTTAAGCCGTATTCCAAGTACGCTGCGTGAAGGATCGCTAGCATTAGGCGCGACCAAGTCGGAAACGTTATGGCGTATTGTTATTCCAATGGCGAGCCCTGCAATTATGACGGGACTGATCTTAGCCGTTGCTCGTGCAGCCGGTGAAGTGGCTCCTTTAATGTTGGTTGGTGTGGTGAAGATAGCACCTACATTACCTGTTGATGGCAACTTCCCATTCTTGCACTTGGATAGAAAGTTCATGCACCTTGGTTTCCACATCTATGATGTTGGTTTCCAAAGCCCAAATGTTGAAGCAGCACGACCACTGGTGTATGCCACTTCATTCTTATTAGTGACTGTGATTATTGGCTTAAATTTAGCGGCCATTTCAATCCGTAATAATTTACGTGAAAAATACCGCTCATTGGAGCATTAAAAGGTAGCGATAAAATAGGTAGGTAGCGTTGATAAGAATCTCGCATGGTTACACATTATCTATCAATAACACATTTTAAAAACAGACACAGTCTTGTGTGTGAATAAAGATTAGGAAAGACAATGATTGATTTATCAAATTTGAATGTAAAAGGTAGTGATTTAAGTGCTTTAACCGCTGATAATACAGCATTGGAAATTAAAAACTTAAATCTTTTTTACGGTGAAAAACAAGCGTTATACAACGTATCGATGAAAATCCCAAAGGGTAAAGTAACCGCATTTATCGGACCATCTGGTTGTGGTAAGTCAACGTTATTGCGTTGTATTAATCGCATGAATGATTTAGTAGAAATTTGTCGAGTGGATGGCAATATTGAGCTACAAGGTATTAACATTTATGATAAATCGGTCGATGTTGCTTCATTACGTCGTCGAATTGGTATGGTGTTCCAGCGACCAAATCCTTTCCCAAAGTCAATTTATGAAAATGTAGTTTACGGTTTACGACTACAGGGAATAAACGATCGCCGTACCTTAGATGAAGCCTGTGAGACATCACTGCGTGGTGCTGCTTTATGGAATGAAGTAAAAGATAGACTGCATGATAATGCATTTGGTCTTTCTGGTGGTCAGCAACAACGTTTAGTCATTGCACGTGCGATTGCGATTGGGCCAGAAGTGTTGTTATTAGATGAACCAACTTCTGCACTGGACCCGATTTCGACATTAACCATTGAAGAACTGATCACTGAGCTTAAGAAAAAATTTACCGTGGTGATTGTGACACATAACATGCAACAGGCGGCCCGAGTCTCGGATCAAACGGCTTTTATGTACATGGGTAAATTGATTGAATACTCAGATACGAATACATTGTTTACTTCACCAAAACAAAAACAGACAGAAGATTACATCACCGGTCGTTACGGTTAGATAAGGAAATAAAATGGAAAACTTAAACTTAAACCGTCATATTTCAGGACAATTTAATAGTGAACTGGAAAGTGTGCGTAACCAAGTTATGCAGATGGGTGGACTCATTGAACAACAGTTAGGCGATGCTTTATCAGCCATGGCGGATAATGATTTAGAGCTGGCACGTAAAGTAATAGTGAAAGATAATGAAGTGAATCAATTTGAAACCAAAGTGGATCAAGATTGTTCACGAATCATTGCTAAGCGCCAGCCCGCCGCTAGTGATTTACGCTTAATACTGACCATTATGAAAACGATAACTGAACTTGAAAGAGTCGGGGACAGTGTTGTTGCGATCGCTAAAATGGTGATTGAGAATCACGGTAAAAAAGTGCCTTCATTAATTGGATTAGAGAACATGGGGCAGATTGTATTAAAAATGTTACATAATGCCTTAGACGCATTTACGCGTTTAGATATTAATACCGCTATTGCGGTGCATAATGAAGACAAAAAAGTAAACCGTCAGTACGAGAGTATTCTGCGTGAACTGATGACGTTTATGATGGAAGATCCGCGTTCAGTACCGTTTGTTTTAAATGTATTAGCTTCTGCGCGTGCTATAGAACGTATTGGTGATAGATGCCAAAATATTTGTGAGCAAATCGTGTACTTAGTAAAAGGGATTGACGTTAGACATGCAACGGAAGAAGAGATTAATTCATTGATTGAGTAAAACTCGATAGCGTATACCTGAAACGCTTATATTTATGTTTTAAAGGTTTTTTGCCGTTTATAAAAGCGAAGTTGAATACAATCAACTTCGCTTTTGTATTTCTGTAGCTTTTAAAATCGAGAAACCTTTTCAGCCCATGTGGCATCAGGTATACTGCGCGTTTTATTTACTGGAACCGTTACATGAAAGTTGCTGATTTTTCTTTTCACCTTCCTGAAGAATTGATTGCGCGTTACCCAACGCCTGAGCGTACCCATAGCCGCTTACTTTCATTACAGGCGAACTCGGGCGAATTAAGCCATTTAAACTTTACTGATATCATTGATTTAGTTAATGCTAATGATTTACTCATCTTTAACGATACACGGGTTATCCCGGCGCGTTTATTTGGTAGTAAAGAAACGGGTGGCAAAATTGAGGTACTAGTGGAGCGGGTGTTAGATGAACAGTCTTTTCTCGCCCATGTGCGCAGCTCAAAATCGCCTAAACCAGGTTGCCAGTTATTATTAGAAAATGACGTTAAGGCTGAAATGGTGCAGCGTCAAGGCCCATTATTTGAAATTAAAGTTGATAGTGATGAGACGGTATTACAAATATTAGAACGTATTGGCCATATGCCTTTACCGCCTTACATCGATAGACCCGATGAAGATGCCGATAAAGAACGCTACCAAACGGTATATAATAAAAATCCAGGTGCGGTTGCTGCGCCTACTGCCGGATTGCACTTTGATCAAGCCATTCTAGATAAGTTAACGGCAAAAGGTACTGACTTTGCCTTTGTTACATTGCATGTGGGAGCTGGGACTTTTCAGCCCGTCAAGGTTGATAATATACTCGATCATCAAATGCACAGTGAATATGCTGAGGTATCGCAACAAGTTGTGGATAAAATCAATGCCACTAAAGCGGCGGGAGGCCGAGTGATTGCAGTTGGAACAACGTCGGTACGTTCCGTGGAAAGTGCGGCTAGTGTGACCTTAGCAAACGGGCTGCCGCTAGCACCGTTCTTTTCTGAAACCAGTATCTTTATCTATCCGGGTTATCAGTTTCAAGTAGTTGATGCCATGATCACTAATTTTCATTTATCAGAATCAACTTTATTAATGCTGGTTAGTGCTTTCTCTGGTAAAGAGAATATAGATAAAGCTTATCAAACTGCGATCGAAGAAAAATATCGTTTCTTTAGTTACGGTGATGCGATGTTTTTGACCAAAAAAACTAACTAAAAATTAACTAAAAACTAATTAATAAAGCCCTAAAAAGAGATTTTTAAGCTATTAATCTAAAAAAGTAAGACATTAAAACTCGAATCGATGACTAAGATCAAAGGGCATGATTCAGTTCGTTTTAATAATTGTTCAATCAAAAATCAGACTGTTTCTCTGATAAGGAAAACCATGAAATATGAATTAATAACAACCGATGGACGCGCTCGTCGTGGCCGCTTAACTTTTGAACGTGGTACGGTGGAAACACCTGCGTTTATGCCAGTCGGTACCTACGGCACGGTAAAAGGCATGACGCCTGAAGAAGTACATGACACAGGCGCAGAAATATTATTAGGCAATACATTCCACCTGTGGTTACGCCCAGGGCAAGAAGTGATCCGCCAACACGGTGATTTACACGACTTTATGAATTGGAGTGGTCCGATATTAACTGATTCAGGTGGTTTCCAAGTATTCAGCTTGGGTAAAATGCGTAAAATAAAAGAAGAGGGCGTTTATTTTAGAAGCCCTGTCAATGGCGACCAAGTATTTTTATCTCCAGAAGTCTCTATGGATATTCAGTATGACCTAGGTTCAGATATCGTAATGATCTTCGATGAATGTACTGCGTATCCTGCAACAGAACAAGAAGCAGACGTGTCAATGAAGCTTTCTCTACGTTGGGCTGAACGCAGTCGTCAACGTTTTGATGAGTTACAAAATCCTAATGCGCTGTTTGGTATTATCCAAGGTGGCTGTTTCGAGCACTTACGTGATGTGTCGTTAGATGGTTTAACTAAGATTGGCTTTGATGGTTATGCTATCGGTGGGCTAGCAGTAGGCGAGCCAAAAGATGATATGCACCGTATTTTAGAATACATTGCCCCTAAAATTCCAGAAGACAAACCGCGTTATTTAATGGGCGTGGGTAAACCTGAAGATTTGGTTGAAGGTGTGCGTCGTGGTGTTGATATGTTTGACTGTGTGATGCCAACAAGAAATGCGCGTAACGGTCACTTATTTACTACCGATGGTGTGATTAAAATTCGTAATGCCAAACACCGTGAAGATACTAGTCCATTAGATGCAGAGTGTGATTGTTACACTTGTAAAAACTATACGCGTGCTTATTTATACCATCTTGACAAGTGCGGAGAAATACTGGGAGCACGCTTAAACACGATCCATAACTTACGTTATTACCAACGTTTGATGAAAGGTTTGCGTGATGCGATTTCAGCAGGTACATTAGACGAGTTTGTTGATATATTTTATAAGCGAATTGGAAAAGAAAAACCAGTTCTAAATAATTGATAACACAATACAATTACCATACTATTACATAGTTTAATTTTTATACAATAAAGGATATAACATGAGTTTATTTATCTCTCAAGCACATGCAGCAGCGGAAGGTTCGGCAGATGGCGGCGGCATGCAAATGATTTTTATGTTAGTTGTTTTTGCAGCTATTTTCTACTTTATGATCTACCGCCCTCAAGCGCGCCGCACTAAAGAGCATAAAAGCCTGATGGAAAGCATTAGCAAAAACGATGAGATACTAACATCTGGTGGCCTAATCGGTCGTGTTGTTAAAATCAGTGCTGAAAGTGAATACGTTCAAATAGAGTTAAATGAAAATAACACTATCGTAATCAAAAGAGATTTTATTTCAGCGGTACTACCTAAAGGTACGCTTAAATCAATCTAAATAAGAAGGGCAGGTTATCCTGCCTTTTTTGTTCTCTTTACCTTTAGCATCTAATAAAGGACATTATTGTGTTAAACAAATACCCTCTTTGGAAATATTTACTACTTGGGTTTATCGTTTTATTTACTCTCGTTTATGCTGCACCCAATCTCTATGCAGAAGATCCCGCTGTGCAAGTTTCTGCAACACGTGGTGCTAAAGTTGAACTATCTACTTTAGACAAAGTTCAAGATATTTTAAAACAAGTTAATATCTCACCTAAATCAACTGTCTTAGAAAATGGTCAAATATTAGTACGCCTTTCTTCTAGCGAAGATCAATTAATTGCCCGTGAAACTATCAGTGCACAAATCGGCGATGGTTTTGTGACAGCACTAAATTTAGCCCCATCGACACCAGCTTGGTTAGAAGCGATTGGTGGTGGTCCTTTAAAATTAGGTCTTGACTTACGTGGCGGTGTACATTTCTTAATGGAAGTGGACATGGATGAAGCGATCAGTAAAGAACAAGATCAAATGGTACAAGACTTACGTGCTGAATTACGTGAGCAAAAAATACGATTTCGTGGTATCGAAAAAGCATCTACTGAAACTGGCGTAATATTGCGTTTTACGTCACAAGAGATTCTAGATAGTGCAATTGATTACTTAAAACCGATTAACCCAGGTTTTGTGTTTAGCGAAAAAGAAAATAACGGCGCTTTCTACTTAACCATCAGCATGACAGAACAAAAACTAAAGTCTGCAAAAGAAGATGCATTACAACAGAATTTGAGCATTTTACGTAACCGTGTTAATGAGTTAGGGGTTGCAGAACCGCTCGTTCAACGTCAAGGTGTGGACCGTATTGTGGTTGAATTACCGGGTATTCAAGATACAGCTCGTGCCAAAGAAATATTAGGCGCAACGGCGACTCTAGAATTCCATCCTGTTGATTCTGAAACCGATTTATCAGATGCTTTAGCAGGTCGAATTCCAGCTTCTTCTATTTTATATAAAGAGCGTGATGGCACTCCTGTTGTTATCAAGAAAAAAATCATCTTAACCGGTAACCATATTGTTGATGCTCAATCGAGCGCTGATGAATATGGACGTGCACAGGTAAATATTTCTTTAGACTCTAAAGGCGGCAGTAAAATGTCACGTTTTACTAAAGATAATATCGGTAAACCGATGGCTACGTTATTTATTGAGTATTTACCAACGGGTAAAAAGAAAGCTAATGGAAAATCAGAAACTAAAAAGCGCATAGAAGTGGCTAACGTCGCGACTATTCAAGCTCAGTTGGGGCGTAGTTTCCGTATCACAGGTTTAGATAATACGGCTGAAGCGCATAACTTAGCGTTATTATTACGAGCAGGTGCATTAACAGCGCCGATTCAAATCGTGGAAGAACGTACTATTGGTCCAAGCTTAGGTCAGCAAAATATTGATAATGGCATGAAAGCAATGATCTATGGCTTGTTAGCCGTGGTCATCTTTATGTTTATTTACTACCGTAAATTTGGTGCAGTTGCAAATACAGCACTGATACTTAATATTGTTATGATCGTTGGTTTGATGTCGATGATCCCGGGGGCAACATTAACCTTGCCGGGTATTGCAGGTATTGTACTAACAATTGGTATGGCTGTTGATGCCAATGTACTTATTTTTGAACGTATTCGTGAAGAGTTACATGCTGGTAAGTCGGTTCAACGCGCGATCAATGAAGGTTATGCTAATGCGTTCTCTACCATTGCTGATGCGAATATTACGACCTTTATTACCGCCGTTATTCTGTTTGCTGTAGGTACTGGCTCAATCAAAGGTTTTGCTGTGACACTGGCAATCGGTATCTTAACTTCAATGTTTACTTCTATCTTCGGTACCCGTGCAATTGTTAATGCACTTTGGGGTGGCCGCAATGATATTAAAAAACTTTCAATCTAAGCAGGGTCAACTATGTTGGAATTAATTAAATCGAAGCAAACTATTCGCTTCATGAAATATGCAAAGCCTGCAACTTGGTTATCCATTTTATTAGTGGTTATCTCGGTAGGGTCGTTAAGTACAAATTGGATAAATTGGGGATTAGATTTTACCGGTGGTACATTAATTGAAGTTGGCTTTCAACAACCTGCTAACTTAGAGGATGTGCGTTTAACATTAAGTGAAGCTGATTTTTCCGATGCTGTTGTTCAGCATTTTGGTAGCAGCCATGAAGTGATGGTTCGTTTAGCACCACGCGAAGGTGTTAAAGGCGAAGTGATCGGTAATCAAGTGTTAAATGCACTAACTGCTGGTGATTTCGGTGATGTGGATATGCGCCGTATCGAGTTTGTTGGCCCAAATGTGGGTGATGAACTGGCTGAGAATGGTGGTATTGCTATCATCATCGCACTTATCTGTATCATGTTATACGTGAGTATGCGGTTTGAGTGGCGATTAGCGATGGGCTCTGTATTAGCCTTGGGACACGATATTATCATCACGTTAGGTGTTTTTTCGTTATTCCAAATTGAATTTGATCTTACCGTCTTAGCGGCTTTATTAGCGGTGATAGGTTATTCACTCAATGATACGATCGTGGTATTTGACCGTATTCGCGAAAACTTCAGACTCATTGCAACCGCAACACCTAAAGAGATCGTTGACCAATCTTTAACACAAACATTAAGCAGAACAATCATCACATCAAGTACGACTATTTTTGTATTGATTTCACTGTTTGTTGTTGGTGGCGCGCTTATTCACGGATTTGCGACTGCGCTGTTAATTGGTATTTTTGTTGGTACTTATTCTTCAATTTATGTGGCCAGTGCGTTAGCGATTAACTTAGGTATATCGCGTGAACACATGATCCCTGAAGTGATTGAAAAAGAAGGCGCTGATCAAGACGCCTTGATGTAATCAATTTTATAACCTGTTTATAGCAATTAAAAAAGCACTGCATAGCAGTGCTTTTTTGTATCCATTGAATGGGTTTACTTCGTTGGGTTTATATCATTGGTTTTAAAAAAAAGATATAACAGCCTTTATTGCTTGGCTCTATATTACTTACCCTTTATTTTTACTTCTGGAGTACCAAGCAATAAGTGCTAGATAGTAAAAGGCAAAACGCGCTAAGCCTATTACCTATCGGTACAATTTTTAGTCATCCCCACTCTTTTATTGTAAATATTTTGTCATAAATAAGCCTTATTCCGTGAAAAATAGTGATTATTTATTGAATATAATGGGTAAAACTTTACATTATCAATGATATGGTACACTCTTGAAAATCTTGTTTATAAGGGTTCAACGATGCGATTATCTTTTAATAAATGGGCTATTGTCCTGTCTTTTGCCACATTGACTGCGTGTTCAAACAATCAACATGAAAGTAAAAGTTATACTTTAGAAGCTACCGGTAACGGTAATTCAGTGTTTCCTCTCGCGACTCCTCTACAAATAACGTACCAAGATGAAGTCAAATTATTACGTATTAATCAATTAATTGCCGACAAAGATAAAGTCGATGATAAGCAACGCGCTGCTTTATTGTATGAGCGTGGATTGATTTATGATCGAATGGGGCTTAATGCACATAGTCGCTATGATTTTACTCAATCGATTCAGATTGATCCAACCTTTGCTCAATCCTATAACTCTTTAGGTGTTTATCTATTAATGGGTGAAGCCTATGACGAAGCTTTTGACGCTTTCGATTCAGCGATTGAACTCTCCGATAAAATGCAATACAGCTACCTTCATCGTGCGATTGGTTTATCACTAGTTAAGCGTTATGATGGCGCGCAGAAAGATATAGAGCATTTTTACGAGCTTGATAAAAGTGATCCTTATCGTTCATTGTGGCGCTATATTATTAATGCACACGTGGATCAAAAGCTAGCAGAAGGGCAATTGAAGGCAACACAACCGGAAGAGCAAGATAAACGATTTGCATGGGCGATTATTGATGTTATCAACGGTGATTTATCTGAAAAAGACTTTTTTGACAATATCGCAAACGGTGTAGAAACAAATGATGAGTTAGCACAACGTTTATGCGAAGCTTATTATTACTTAGCACATTGGCATATGAATAATAATCATCTTAACAAAGGTATTTATTATTTAAAATTAAGTGTTGCAACCAATGTAAAAGATTTCATTGAGTATAAATATGGGTTGATTGACTTAAGCCACATTCAAGAGAAACTACAGGCGCAAGCGTTAAAACTACAACAAGCTCAGAAAGCCATTAATCCAAGCAGCTAAGCTGAATTAAAAGCTCACTCCGGTGGGCTTTTTTAGTTTTATTGTTCTATTTTATGCCTAGAATGATAGTGATTATTTGGCAAATAAGAAGTTAGTAACAAAGCGGCTAAAGGCTAAAGTATCTATCTTAATTTCTTCTTTTATTGTCGCGCTTCAATTTCATCTTGTTGAAATATATCTAAACGCACCACTCATACACCACATCTATGTCTCGAAATATTGGATCTGCCGCCGACTGTGAATGTATTTCTAGTCAACAAGTGCGACAGCAATGGCGAAAACCACGAACGAGAGTGAGAGCATTGATCAAACTGGGAGTCAGTGAACGTTTAGCTATTTCCTGTGCCAGTGGGTTTATAAAAGTACCAGTAAAGGACCTTGTCGTAGTTCGAAAACCAAAGGGATCAATATAGCGATCAGTAATGAGTTTTTAGCTAGACAAGGTTTGATATCATTAAAGGATCTGTGGATTAATATTCACTATTAATCATAAGATGAACCGCCCTGTGCGGAGCCGCATGCAGGGTGGTGTGGGGGCTGGAGGTTAGATACCTCCGGCTACCCGATTAGGCAATTATTTTTGAGTGTAACCCTTGACTTTCGTAGGGGCTAAAGTTTCCTTTGAAACCAATAAGTCTTAAGAAATATTCAGTTACTATATCTCTACAATCTGCATAAATAGAGACCTTTTCATCAATCGACATTTTACTAAGTCCCGAATGTATAATTTCATTTCTTAAGTTTTTAATTTTCGTAAGACTAACATCCATTTTTACCACACAAAACATTTCAAGGAGTAAAGATTCAAAAGTGTAATTCTTATTATCAACTGTTTTATAGCAACCTTTGAACTTATAGCCTTGGGAGTCTGCATATGTAGATTTCAAATTTTCTAACAAAATAAACATAGTTGCTAGTTTGAGTTCTAGTTGTAAGCTATTAACCTCTGGAGTATTAAGCATATCAACAACTACGTTTAATGCTCTGAGTTGATGAATTTCAGAGTAAGATTCATAGCAAGACTCTATTAGCATTTTTATACTACTAGTATTAACACAACAGAATGGTGCTCTAAAGGAACAATATCTTGCTCTTACACTCCATTGATGTGATTGGTGAGTCCCATCAATACTCCAACCATAAAAACAAACTTCAGAGCTAGTAGCGAATGAGAGCAAATTGCTAATATTTTTTACAATAGTAAGTACTGGTTCTAGATTACTTTCATCAACATTTTTTACTATTAACTTAGTAGACTCTACAAATTGCCCTCTAAGTTTGGTTTTATTGATGTTAATGAATTTAGGATCCTGAATAATTTCAATATTCAATCCAGCTACAGATAATGGTATTTTATTTCTTATCCATCCACCGTTTTCTTTTTCTGTAGTTTCTATACCTACAACCAAAAAGTTTGATAAATAACAGACTAGTTCCAATGAAATACCTCGATTGCCTAGACATAATGACTTCCCACTAAGGTGCTAGCCTCTACAGTGGGTTAGTTTTTCAACCAGAGCCATAATATATCTATCAACAATATAATGTGGAGGCTAGCATGAATAAACATAGCATACTTTTCATTGGGTTAGATACTCACAAAACATTTACTGAAGTCGCATATATCGAAGATGTTCGTGGTGCAAAACCACAACATTTAGGTCGCATACTCAGTAACAAATCAGCATTTAAAAAACTCGTTAGGCAACTGCAATCTAAATACCCGCAAGCAACACTGCATTTCGTTTATGAGGCTGGCCCTTGTGGTTACTGGATATATCGATTACTCACCAGCTTACACCAATGTTGCTACGTGATTGCTCCTTCACTCATTCCAAAGAAACCTGGCGACCGTGTAAAAACAGATAAACGTGATGCATTGAATCTTGCAAAGTTACTTAAATCTGAAGACCTTACACCTATTTACGTACCTGAGCCAGAAGATGAAGCGATGCGGGATCTTTCTCGCGCACGCGAAACAACCATGAAGGATCTCAAAGATGCAAAATATCAGCTTAAAGCACTCCTTTTACGCAATAACATAAATACCACAATAAAAGATAATTGGTCATCTCAACACCTGAGATGGTTGGCTGAATCGCAGAAATCGCGGACACCCATTAATTTGAATAATTGTAATAGTTAAACTATCTTTTAGAAATGCTTATTTCTGCATTTAGGAGTGGTTTATTATGACTCAATCTCGCCAATCACAAGTATCGCTATCTGATACGCCTTATTATCATTGTATTTCACGCTGTGTTCGCCGTGCTTATTTATGTGGTGAAGATAAATACACTGAAAAGTCTTTTGAACATAGACGCCAGTGGGTTGTTGAACGATTGCATTACTTAGCTTCACTGTTTAATATCGACATCTGTGCTTATGCAATTATGTCTAATCACTATCATTTGGTATTACATGTTGATGAGATATTAAATGAAAATCTAAGTCATGAAGAAGTTTGTGAGCGTTGGTGTCAATTATATTCAAAACCAGTATTAATTGAACGCTGGCAATCAGAGCAAGCAACATCAGAGGCTGAGAACAAAGCGGCCTTAGCTATTATCGAAGGGTGGAGAGGGCGCTTAGCTGATATTTCATGGTTTATGCGTTGCTTAAATGAGTTTATTGCGCGTAAAGCTAATAAAGAAGATGAATGTTCAGGCCGTTTCTGGGAAGGTCGTTTTAAATCTCAAGCGTTATTAGATGAAGATGCTTTGCTAACTTGTATGGCTTATGTTGATTTGAATCCAGTACGTGCAAAGATGGCGGATAGTATTGAAACCTCTGAATATACATCCGCTTACGAACGCATTCATGGCGTTGCTCAAGCGAAAGAAAAACCGTTAGAGTACTCTTTTACTAAAAAATCTTTATTTGGTTTCGTTGGTGATGAAAGCGAGAAATCAACGAAAGGTATCCCATTTTCATTATTAGATTACATAGAGTTAGTGGATTGGAGTGGTCGCATACTAAGAGAAGATAAACGCGGTGCAATTTCAAGCCAACGTCCCAGATTACTTTCCACGCTTGGGTTAGATGATAAAACTTGGTTATCACTAGCAAGTAGTTTTGGTAAAGATTATCACGGAGCTGTTGGTTCATTAGAGGCATTAGCAGCTTATGCCAGTAATACAGGGAAACGTTGGATAGCCAGTAAGAACCAACTGCGACTGCATTAACTAGCGTAGTTTACGAAACAAAATTCAATAAATCCGCAATTAGCTACCGCTAAAATTTGTTATGCATGAGAAAGCTATTATTTGTTTAAAACTCCCAGAAATTTATAACCTTTACGTTTCAATAAACTATTTCCGTTATGACTTTTATTTTTCACTTACGAAAATAGTTTTGTTTTTAGTTATTTAAATTATTGGCTGTCCAGAGCTATTCAGAGCTATTATAAATCTGCAATTAGCTACCGCTAAAATTTGTTATGCATGAGAAAGCTATTATTTGTTTAAAACTCCCAGAAATTTATATCCTTTACGTTTCAATAAACTATTTCCGTTATGACTTTTATTTTTCACTTACGAAAATAGTTTTGTTTTTAGTTATTTAAATTATTGGCTGTCCAGAGCTATTCAGAGCTATTATAAATCTGCAATTAGCTACCGCTAAAATTTGTTATGCATGAGAAAGCTATTATTTGTTTAAAACTCCCAGAAATTTATATCCTTTACGTTTCAATAAACTATTTCCGTTATGACTTTTATTTTTCACTTATGAAAATAGTTTTGTTTTTGGTTATTTAAATTGTTGGCTGTCCAGATCTATTTTTTTCTTATATGTTTTCCGAGGACTTTCAGGCTCTGCACCTAAATGAGCTTCTTGAAGAGCAAAATAACACTCATCATTGCCAATATGTGTCCAACGATAACTAGTAGGTGATTTCACATCTTTTCTTACTTTAAAATCAGGTGCGACAATTTGAATAAATTTAATCGCTTCATCTATATCTGGAACAGTGATATTTAAATGTTCTATTTTCGACACGAATAACTCCTAAAGGTATAACAGCTTTATTAACTCACAAAATGTCATTTTAACGGTGGAAAAACGACAAGAGTTAATGATTAAAATATTATTATTACTTTACGTTGGTTTATCTATAAAACAAATAGATATAGTTATTTGTGAATTTTTAATCATCTAAAAGCGTGGGACGTTGCAATATTTACGGTGGAAATACTGCAGGTGAGAGAGATATCACAAAATTTTTGGACAGCCATTCATTGAAGTTAGTTCGAAAAATAAAGGGATCAATATAGCGATCAGTAATGAGTTTTTAGCTAGACAAGGTCTGATATCATTAAAAGATTTGTGGATTAATATTCACTATTCATCATAAGATGAACCGCCCTGTGCGGAGCTGCATGCAGGGTGGTGTGGGGGCTGGAGGTTAGATACCTCCGGCTACCCGATTAGCTGTACTTACTCTTGAACGATTTTATTCAAATGCCAAAGCTTATAGGTGAGTTTAATAGCGCCTTGATCCGTATTGGGGGATGAACCAAATAGTTTGCTAAAGTTATCGTGAACAGACTTAACAAGCGAGTTTAAATTAATATTACCATCTTGTTTTAACTCTTCAATTGCCATCAATGCGTACACACCATTTACGGAGTCATTAATCTTAATATCTTGGAATGAAACCTTTTTAAAAGGTTTGTTTTGTCCTTGAATTCTGCCGCTTTGGTAAAGGACTCTTGCAGCGTTTTTAGGGCAAGATTTTTTGCCACTATCTTCGCTTTTTCCACCTAATTCCTGATACGTTTTTAACCAAGCTTTATTCCAATTTTCATTGTTTTTTACTTTGCTAATTGTACCTATAAGCCAATCCTCAAGGTTGACTCCGAACATTACTCTATCCATGTTAATGACTCCATATTCGTGGTACAGCTAACAAACAAGGATAGGTGTCGCGCAGCCGACACCTTATCTGGTCGTTGAACAAGCCCATCCGAGATTGCATCTTATTATAGTAAATAGTTATTTTAAAGGTAGGATTGAGGCACACAGGTACTTTTCTTCAGGCGAGTTTCATCATGATATAATTAATAAGGTAACTATATCAGCCTGTTACATGTTAGTTGATTGCCATTACACCTCTTTGTATTAGATTTATTCTTTTAGACTTAAAGCCATCGTGGTTGTACATTAGTTTCTCAGTCGGTTCACGCCTAAAAAATGCATTTCATACTGACAAAATGGGCAAATACATACAGCATGTTTCATCACTTTTTGTTGTTTATAGACTTTGCCGACAATAACTCCAAGTAGAAGTGAGATCTTTAACCTTAACTGTTTTGCGTTACCTCTTAAGAAACCATAATCTCTGACGCGCTGTAGCCCTTTAGGCAATACATGTTGTAAAATTAACCATAAAAACTTTAGCACTGGCAGTTCGCGCGTCTTAATGATATCGGTTTTCCCCTCTTTATATCTGAAAGTCACATTTTCATCGGTTATATTGATAATGTCTTTATCAGGCAAAACCCCTCTATAAAGATAACGAGATAGGTATTGTAATGAAGACAAACCGAACCCCACCTTACGACAATCAACGACCCATTTTTTAGGAATTTCATTGGGTAGTGTTAACTCTATAGCGTGATTAATTGCATCAAGCATCCTTGCTCTCCACACTTTCGCCAATGAAAAAGCGTTAAATAGATAATGGTTATCACCTTTATGCCACTGTTGTTTGCCAGCATCGTACCGCCCACAGGGAATAATAATATGTAGGTGAGGATGCAATTCTCTTTTACGGTTATGTGTATGCAGTACGCTGGTAAACCCTAAACTACCTTTATCCTCTCTTGATGCAAAATCTTTGAGTAAGTTCGATGTTACTTTAAACATCAATTGATATAGGGTTTTAGGATGTTTTCGAGCAAGTATTCTGAACTCATAGGGTAAGGTAAACGTCACCATAAAATAGTGTACGGGTAATAATTTATCGGTTTGTTTGGCCAACCAATTTGATGTGGTTTGATGCAAACATTGTGGGCAACTTCTATTACCACACGATGTAAGGAGTTGTTGATCATGCTGACAATGCCCGCAATGCCATTGGGTGTAACGAGTGGGATCACTCTTACAATGTAACATATCAGTGATTGCTCGGCGGATATCTTGCGTCAATAATCCACCATAATGTAGTTCCAATTGTTGATGGTAACGTTGAAGTAATGTAATAAATTGACTCATAACGTCCCCCAATCAATCTGCAATTGATCTGTTAATTGATTAAGTGCCTTTACGTTGTTTTTTTGTTTGGGTGCTGTGAGTTGAGTATATCTTGCAGTAGTGTTGAGGTTATTATGGCCTAAGAGTATTTGTAGGGAACGCAGGTCAACGCCTTGCTCTAAAAGATGCGTTGCAAAACAGTGTCGTAACGAGTGTGGGCTTATGCTCTTCTTAATGCCCAATTCAGAAATCACTTTTTTCAACGCTTTTTGAACACCACTTTTATCCATGGGGACGTCGTCAACGATGAGTTGTTTCTTTTTACCGAAACGAGGAAATAACAACACAGGGTGACGATGTATTTTCCAGTAATAACGCAAGGCATGTAATGTACGTTCGGGTAATGGTACTAAACGATCTTTTCCACCTTTTCCATTTCGTATATGAACTTGCATCATTTGGCTATCAATGTCATTCACGGTTAAACTAAGCGCTTCACTTAGTCGTAAGCCCATACTGTATAGCACTAGAAAAAAGACCTGATAACGTAAAGAGTAAGTGTGGCTAATAAGCAAACCAATTTGTTTATTCGTAATAATGTCTGGAATGCGTTTTACTTGCGGCGGTTTGACAATACTTAGCCATTCCCATTCGCGCTCAAGAGTGTATCGATAGAAAAACTGTAAGCCATTACGATCTAACTTTATGATGCTCCATGAGTGAGTTTGCAGCAATTGTGCAAAGTAGTATTTTAAATCAGCTTTGGTTAACGTATCAGGTGTACGATCGAAAAAGGAGGATATCCTACGCACGGCACGAGAGTAAGCATCAATAGTGGCAGGACGCTTACCTTGTAGTGTTAGGTTAGTTAAATGTTGTTGATATAAAAGGTCAAAGTGTTGCTTTTCTGAAGTATTCATTGCTTAAACTCCTATTAAGCATCACCGGAAAAGTGATGTAGGAAGTAAGTATGAATGATATTTAAGTTTTGTTCCTTCTGCCGCAAAGCGGCTTCGTTCAACAGTATAACTAAGCCAAAGTATTCCGTATTTATGGTGGAAATACGGAATAGTTTAATTTGATAAATTAGAGGCTACTTTAGTGTAATAGAACATTAAATCAAGAAATTAAATAAAAACATAAAACCTTTCTCATGTGGAAAGGCGGAAAAGTTCCGTATTTACAGCAGAAACACGGAATTAAGTTTTCTGTAGATAATAAAATATTACTTAATATGGCTACGACATCGCCACCGTTGAGCTTTCCCAAATAATACATTGCTTTTAGCAAACCCAAACAGGATGTTTGGGGGAGGCTCGTTCTGGCCATGGATGGCCAGCAAGAGCCGGTGCGTTATAAAAGCAATTTAGTATTTGGATAAGAAAGCGATTAGGTGTGCCTTTTTCTTTGGTTACTTTCATTTGGGCAAGCAAAAGAAAGTCACTCGCCGACAGGGCGAAAACACAGTAATTAACAATCGAGATGACTGGACGAGCGAAGACGAGCCTAACCAAAAAGTAAAATAAGATATAGTATGAATCCCCACGGAGAACATGGGGACTAGAAAATAATGAAGCATCGTGAGCATGGGAATTAGGGATAAGTTTGGCAGGATAAATCCTGCGCCCCAAAATCAGCAGTACCATTCCTGCACTGAATAACTACTTCCCTAATGTCGCTTTAAAATCCTCATACCCAAACTCATTTAATACTTCAATATCACCATCAACTCTTTGAAAATAAATACTCGGCATTTTTAAACCATTAAACCAGTTTAACTTCACCATTGTGTAACCTGCACTATCTTCAATATGTAGCTTTTGGCCTATTTTTAAGGGCTGTTCAAACTGTGCTTCACAAAATTGATCACCGGCCAAACAAGAGCAAGATCCAATCACATAATTGTATGTAGCACCTTTTGTTGCTTCTCTAATCGTCGCAGGTTCGTTATAAATGAGAGTATCTAGGCGATGCGCTTCGGTAGCGCTATCAACGATCGCGGTCTTTTTGTCATTTTCAACAATATCAATCACACTAACCACTAAATCTGCAGTACGTGTAATGATTGCTTCACCGGGTTCTAAATAAACTTGCAGGCTATGTTTTTCAGCAAACACTTTTAAGGCTAACCCTAGCTTTTCAATAGGGTAGTTTGGATAAGTAAAAAAGATACCACCGCCTAAACTAAGCCAAGTTAATTGATCAAGGTATTCAGTGAAGGTCGTTGATATATGGTCGAGTACTCGAATAAACGCATCGACATCTTTATTTTCACAGTTCATGTGAAACATAAAACCATCAACTTTATCCAGTACATCTACACTTAAAAGCTGTTGTTTAACGCCCAGACGAGAATAAGGGCGTGCTGGGTTGGCTAAATCTTGTCCTGCAACACTCATTTCTGGGTTGATACGTAAACCTAATGAAGCACTGTCTTTACAGTTTTCATAATGTGCTTCAAGTTGTGAAAGTGAATTAAAGATGATTTTATCTGAAAGGGGCTTAACCGCTTCAATATCAGCATTGGAATAACCCACGCTATAAGCATGCGTTTCACCACCAAACTTTTCATGCCCTAATCGTACTTCATAAGGCCCTGAGCTTGTTGTACCGTCTAAATAAGGTTTGATGGTGTCGAAAGTTCCCCAAGTTGAAAAGCATTTTAAAGCGAGCACTAATTTAGCGCCTGATATCTCTTTCAACTGTTTTGCTTTTTCTAGGTTATCAATCAATGCTTGTTCATTGATCATAAAGTAGGGAGTATTTAAATTCTTCATTTGTTACCAAGTATTAAATTAAATTATTGTAGATAATAAATTGCTAGATAAAAATAATCCACTGGTAATTACACTCTAAAATTTGTCGAATATATTTACAATACTTTATTAACCCACGTTATGGTGCTAGGCTTTATAAGGGGTTGTAATTTTGGCTTGATATTTGCTTTCATATATTTTTAATTACCTTTGCAATCAGTTACTTTCTTAAATTTAACTAACCACTTGGCGTTGCAAATGATGGCTTTCGAAATAACATTAAGAGATGAAATATGAATAAAAGGATTTTTTTACTAACAGCAACTGTTCTGTTAACTCAACCACTTTATGCGGGCACAATAGCTGAAGTAGAATCAAACTCAACCCTGTTTACCGCTCAAAATATAGATGGATCATTCAGTACCGGTGTAAATGATGATATTTATAATGCGAGTGCGCTTGATTGGGAATGGAGTTCAATAGCTTCTTTAGACGGCGATGGAACCTATGATTATTATTCATTTACCGCATTAGCAAACCAAAATTATATTTTTGATATTGACTATGGTATGCCAAATTTAGATGCTGAAATTGGTTTATGGTCAATTGATGGTACTATTTCAGGTTTACTTGCTGAGCAGGATGATGGTTGTGTCGAAAACGGAGTATCGTTTTGTAGCATGGTAGATAATGGTTCTGTGCATTCATATGATCCTAAATTCTCTTGGCAATCAAGTTCTGCAGGCCTTTATGTTATTGGTGTTGCTCGATTCTCTACAAGTGCAAACGATAGTGGCTTTAATGGTAACGCACCGGTTGCCGGGGATGACTACACTTTACAGGTCTCTCGAGATCTTGCGGTAGATGTACCAGCACCTGCTGGTGTTATGTTGTTTGCATTAAGCTTGGTGGGTTTTGCAGCGACACGTAAAGTAAAAAAATAATATTCCGACTTTAGTTTTTAATTAATGGAACCCCTTTAATTATAGGTGCACATTAATTATTAATGTAATAATTAAAAAATCCTGAATTCATATTCAGGATTTTTTATATTTTAGACAGTATTAATTTTATTTAAATAAGTTTTAATACTTTTTATATCTGTTTCATTTATTACGTTAATTCTAATATGTCCCAGCTAAGACCAATTTTAGGCATTAATTCCAAGAAATGATCTGGGTTTAGTTGTTCAACGTTGTATAAACCTTTATCGCTCCATTTACCTTGAAAATAAAGTAAAGCTGCTGTGATCGCTGGTACACCTGTTGTGTAAGAAATCGCTTGGTGCTCTACTTCATTGTATGACTCTTTATGGTCACAAATGTTATAGATAAAGATACTTTTCGCGACACCGTCTTTTTTACCGCGTAACCAAGTACCAATACAGGTTTTACCCGTGTAGCCAGGTGCTAAAGAAGTTGGGTCTGGCAAAATAGCTTTCAATACTTTAAGCGGTTCAACAGTAATACCATCGCAGGTTGTTACAGGTTTTGTATCTAACAAGCCGATGGTACGCATTACGTTGAAGAAGTTTAAGTAGCTGTCTGAAAATCCCATCCAAAACTCAATACGTTTAGCGGGAATAAATTCTGCCATTGAACGTACTTCATCATGCGCCATAGAATAAACTTTTTGTTTACCGACAACAGGAAAATCAAATTCCATCATACGACTATGGCAAGGCACTTGGTTCCATTCTCCATTTTCATAATAGAAAGAGTCACCTTGAATTTCTAACATATTTGTTTCAGGGTCAAAATTAGTTGCAAATTTTTGACCATGGTCGCCCGCATTTACATCCATAACATCTATGCTATCGATTTCATCGAAGAGGTGTTTATGAGCGTAAGTAGCAAATACACTTACCACACCGGGATCAAAACCTGCACCTAAAATACCAGTAATACCTGCTTCTTTAAAGCGCTCCGCAAAAGCCCATTGTGGATCATATGCTTCAGGTACTTGTTGTCCTGGACTACAAAGATCAGTCGCAACAGAGGTATCTAGATAAGCAGTTTTAGTTTCTACACATGCTTCCATGATCGCCACGTTCACCCATGGAGGTCCAGCGTTGATCACTAGATCGGGTTGCACTTGATTAATCAAAGTAACCAAGGCTGCAATATCGTCGGCATCAATTGCTACCGCGTTGATACTTTTGTTGGTGTCTTTAAGGTTATTACGATCTTTGATCGAGGTAATAATTTTTTCGCATTTAGAAATAGTGCGAGAGGCAATTGTAATATCGCCAAATACATCATTATTTTGTGCGCATTTGTGAGCAATAACCCAGCCTACGCCACCGGCGCCAATTTGTAGTACAGACATTTTTTTAGTCCCTATTCATTAATTTTATTGCTTAGCTAACTACTACTTAACGTTAAGTTAGTGTTAGTAATCTCATGTGTGTGCTCTGTACTGCTTAATTAACAGTTAGCTAGTTTGTTATTAACAAAGCTAGCTAACTTTATTGTTAACCGTATGTAATTAGAACGGATTAACTACTTTTCTATTTATTCATTCATTTTTTTTGAGCATCGCTTGTAGTGCGTTTTCTATTTTTTCGATTAGCGTATCAAAATCATGCAAGGTTAAACATGGGTTTAACAGTGTGAATTTTAATGCTAACTGCCCATTAACTTTTGTTTCAGCAATCACTGCTTCACCACTTGTTAATAGTTTTAAACGCAATTTTTGATGCAATTGATTAAATTCCTGATCAGTTAAATCACCCTGTAAAACAGGCGACAAACGGAATAACACTGTTGATAATAGCGGTGTACAGCATAATTCAAAGTGTTTATTTTGAGCAATTTTAACTGCAACTTGCTGCGTTAAGTTTAATAAATAATCGTAAAACTCACCGAGTTGTTTTGCTCCGACGGCTTTGAGTGTCATAAATAGCTTTAGTGCATCAAAACGCTTTGTGGTTGCAATGCTTTTGTCGACTAAATTAGGTAATTCATCGCCTTCACGATTTAGGTAATCTGCATGATGCAATAAAGTATTAAAGTTAGCTTTATTTTTAATAAGCAGGGCACCACAACTGATTGTTTGATAAAACAATTTATGAAAATCTACGCTAACAGAGTCTGCTAATTCAATGCCTTTTAAGCGAGACTTATGTACTTGGCTAAGTTGTAGCGCTGCACCATAAGCACCATCGACATGCGACCAACAACCCGCTGCACGTGCAATTTCAACCACCGCTTGTAAATCATCAATTGCGCCATGATCTGTTGTACCTGCCATTGCTACGACAGCAAAAGGTAGTAAATCTTGTGCTTTTAATGCATCAATGGTCATTTGTAGTTCATTAATATCGATTTGGCCTTGTACATTGGTTTTAACTAACACCACACTGCGTTCGCCCAAGCCCATTAATGACGCAGATTTTTGTACTGTAAAATGGCTTTTATCTGAACAGATGATACGCATTTTTTGTGCGTAATCAGGTAAACCATCTTGCTGAACATCATGTTTTGATTGATTATAAGCAAACCAATCGCGAGCCAGTAATAAACCCATTAAATTGCTTTGTGTGCCACCACTCGTGAATACACCGTCAGCGCGTTCACCTAGTTGGTAAGTTTGACACAACCAATCAACCATTTGCTGTTCAACAAAAGTTGCTGCGGGAGCCTGGTCCCACGAATCCATTGATTGATTTAATGCGGCAATAAAATGCTCAGCGACAATTGATGCAATCAATGGCGGAGTATGCAAATGTGCAATCGTATGAGGGTGTTGCACTAATAGAGAATTTTTAGCGATTAATTCATTGGTGGTTGCTATCACTTCCTGTAAAGGAGCTGCTTGCAAAAAATCCACCGCATTAATTTGCTGTTTTAATAGCGCAGGCTCGACACCTGAATAGGCATTTTGTGAATGCCTAAACAAACTATTGATTGCATCTTGTGTTTGCTGGGTCGCTTGCTCAAAAGCTTGGTTTTCACCAAGCTGAGCGAAATAATGTGACCAGTTGTTCGTTTGGGTCATTATTGTGCTTCCACTGCAATTTTAATTGCTTTTGCCATGGTTGTTGCAACAAACTCTATTTGCGTTTGACTAATAATAAGGGGTGGCAAGAAACGTAATACCGCACCACGACGACCGCCTTTCTCAATGATTAAGCCTAACTCTAGTGCTGCACGTTGAATCGCAATCGCTAATGTTGGATCGGCTTCGGCTTGACCAAGGCTATTTAATACACCCGGTTTAACAATTTCAATACCATTCATTAAACCACGGCCACGTACTTCACCAATTTGTGGGAAGTCAGCTTGAATATCGCGTAAAGCTGTTCGTAGTTGTTCACCGCGTTCCGCTGCATTTTTTGCTAGGTTATCACGTTGGATAATTTCTAGTGTTTTTGCACCACTTGCCATTGCTAATTGATTGCCACGGAAGGTGCCTGTGTGCTCGCCTGCATTCCAGCAATCGTATTTTTCATTAAATAAAATAATCGACATTGGCATACTGCCACCAATTGCTTTAGATAAGATAAGCACATCTGGTTCAATACCTGATTCTTCAAATGCAAAGTGGTCGCCACTGCGGCCAATACCACATTGAATTTCGTCAAAAATCAGTAAAATACCGTGCTCAGTGGCAATACGACGTAATTCTTGTAACCATTTTTTGGGAGCAGGTAATACGCCACCTTCGCCTTGAATTGGCTCAACGATGATCGCAGCAGGTTTAGTGATACCTGATTCATCATCACATAAAACAGATTCAAGATAACGAATGCTTTGTGCAGCACCTTCTTCACCACCTAAACCAAATTTACAACGGAAGTTGTATGGGAAAGGCATAAAATGTACATCTGACATTAATCCAGTACGGCGGCTTTTAGAGCTTAAGTTACCGGTTAAAGAGAGAGAGCCATTGGTCATACCATGGTAAGCACCGTGGAATGAAACCATGGTATTACGTTTGGTGTATAACTTAGCCAGCTTGATAGCCGCTTCTACTGCATCAGCGCCAGATGGCCCACAGAATTGAATACGCGCTGTTTTAGCAAAGTTAGCCGGTAGAAATTGCATCACAGCTTTGATGAATGCATCTTTGCTAGGTGTCGTTAAATCCAATGTTTGGTAAGGCACACCTGCATTGATTTGGTTAATCAATACTTGGTTGATTTCACTATGGTTGTAACCTAATGGTAATGCGCCAGCGCCAGCTAAACAGTCCAGGTATATCTGTCCTTTAGTATCCTCAATAATGGCACCACGGCCACTTTTGATAGCGATAGGTAAACGTCTAGGATATGAACGAACTTCAGATTCATAATGTTCTTGGCTTAATAACATTTCATCTGGTGTTAAGTCATATGGTGTTGTAATAACTGGGACTTCTAGTTCGTTTGTTAATTTGCACTCTGGTGCTAAATTAAGGACGTTTTGCATTTTACGCTCCACTAATTGGAAATAAATAAAGTACGAAATTGGTTTATCAGCAGATAAACAGAATTGTGTAAATAAGGTATAGCAATAAATTTAATTACAAATATACGTTGCACTAAAGGGTTTTAAGCGTCTTAGCTCAAGGTTCTACTGTGCGTCCAGGATACTGTAATAAGTATTGATTTTGAGGTGTGAAATAACGATTCAAAGGTTCAGATGAGTCAATGTAAGTGTGTTGCATTGTTTGAGCCTCCGTATTGAGTTAATCGTTATAATAAAATTGATTGAGTGTTAAAACGCGCGCATTTTATCATCCATTTTTGCTATAGCAAGGGTAAAAACTAACTAAAATTAACCTTTTTTTTTAACATACTGATTAATAATTATATTTTTTATATAAAGCGCAAAAAATAAACACTTTAAACACACTCGAGGTTTCCTATCTTTAACACTACCCAATGTTGGGTTATTTGGGTATTCTTCGCATCACAGACAGCAATAAAGTGGGGGTAATAGTGAGTAACATAAAACAGATATTAGTAGTTGATGATGATCAAGATATTAGGGAATTATTAGCACAGTACCTTTCGAAAAACAGTTTTGATGTGATCACTGCTGCGGAAGGCATTGAAATGGATTCGTTATTAACACAACATACACCTGATTTAATTATTCTGGATATTATGTTACCTGGTGATGACGGGTTTACGCTGTGTCAACGCATTCGTCAACATTCAAATGTACCGATTATAATGCTCACAGCAAACTCAGATGAAATGGATAGAGTATTAGGATTGGAGATCGGTGCTGATGACTATATTGCGAAGCCTTTCAGTCCTCGCGAATTATTAGCTCGTATTAAAGCGTTATTAAGACGCACTCATTTCTCCCAACAACAAAATACTGAGCAAAAAAATCAGGAAAGTAAACGTTTTTATTCTTTTGCTCATTGGCAATTAGATACACAACAACAAGTATTAATAGATGACCATCAAAATGTATTCACATTAACTGGGGCGGATTTTCAATTATTAATGTTATTTATTTATAGTAACAATCAGCCTATTTCCAGAGATCAGATCTGCCAAGCATTGCATGGTCGAGATGCCTTTGCTAATGAGCGTGGTATTGATGTTCATGTTAGTCGTTTACGACACTTTTTAGGTGACGATGCCAAAGCCCCTAATATAATTAAAACCGTGCGTGGCAAAGGTTATTTATTTATTGCGCCGCTTAAAAGTGCTGATTAATGTCGATGTTTAAATTATTTTTTCGCTCACTTATATCACGCATGTTATTACTGACGATTTGCTCTGTTGTCGCAGGACAAGCTATCAGCAGCTTTTTTTGGGTTCACCAGTTCTCCGAGAGTGAAAAAAAATCGGTGATTGCTAATGCTCAACATCTCGCTGAAAGCGCGCTAAGTACGGTCGTGTTTTTTAATGATTTACCCCTTAAATATCGTCATCTTGTGCTTGAACAATTGCGGGGCATGGGAGGGAGTCGTTTTTTTGTTTCTCTGAATAGTGAAAAAATACATATTAATCCTATTCAAGATAGCAAATTAAAAAGGCAAGTTATTGCAACCGTCAGCGAAGTATTAACTGCGGGGATCGCCGCAGATAAAAATTTAGAAATTGAATTCTCGTCTCCAGATGATTTACACGTTTTAAAAAATGATATTTTATTAAAAGATCTGCCACCTTCATGGGGCGCTTACTCGCTCATTATTCCAACTGCAGAGCCACCTATATTGGTGTTGCAAATTGAAGTAGAAAGCAATGAGTGGTTGTATTTAGCCGCTATTTTACCCCCCCCTTATTTACTTTCGGATAACCAGTTGATCTCCGCGCAACAGATTTTGACCTTGTTTTTTACAACATTATTATTATTGTTATTTATCTATTTATTATTTAGACAACAAACTAAACCCTTACAAAAATTAGCGAAGGCAGTCTCTGTGATGAGTATTGACCTAGACCAAGCACCGCTAAAAGAACACGGCGCCACAGAAATTGTTGATGCAACCCGTGCTTTTAATCGTATGCAACAAAAGTTACAACGTTACATACAAGATCGTGAATTGTTATTTCGCTCCATATCACATGATTTAAAAACGCCCATCACTCGTTTACGATTACGCGCCGAGTTATTAGATGATGAGCAACAAACAGAGCGCTTTAACCACGATTTAGATGATTTAGAGATCCTTGTAAAAGGGGCGATACAAAGCGTTCAAGACACAGATATTCATGAGAATATTCAATATGTTGATGTGCTTAAGTTATTATTACAAATTAGTGAAAATCGTACTGAAAAAATTGTGATCAAACCGGCCAGTATTTCTCCTTATCAAGGCAAACCATTAGCGTTAAAACGTTGCTTATCTAACTTAATTGAAAATGGCGTTAAATATGGCGGCAAGGTTGATGTTCAAATGGTTGATAGTGATGAAAAATTAGAAATTATTATTCAAGATAATGGGCCTGGTATTCCCGAGCATGAACTAAAAACTATTTTTCAACCCTATAAACGGTTACACAATGATGACCAAGGGCATGGACTTGGGTTGGGTATTGCACGTAATATTATTCATGCTCATAATGGTGATTTACACCTGATCAATCGTGAGCAGGGCGGGTTGGAGGTTGTTATTATCTTCCCGCGTAATTATAAAAAATAAATTGAATGGCCTTCCCGCCCTAATTTAAAATGCTGGACGAAAGTAGCAATTGCGATTAATGAGAAATATGAAGCAGAGAAAAATGAAGCTGAAAAAAATACTGCCGTTACTTCCATTACTGTTGAGTATGCCAAGCAGTGCAAACTCTTTGGAAGTGTTGCACTGGTGGACGGCTCCCGGTGAGTTTGAAGCACAGAAGGTGTTGAAGCAGGCATTAGCAAAGCAAGGCATAAGCTGGCAAGACTTTGCGATTGTAGGGTCCGGTGGGGGCAGTGCTATGCGAGTATTACAAATGCGTGCATTATCGGGGAATCCTCCAGATGCAGCACAAATCAAAGGCCCTGATATTGCCGAATGGGCAAAAATAGGCATGTTAAAAGAAGTTGATAATATTTTAAATAATAAATTGTGGGACAAAAATATTCCTGATGTGGTGAAGCAAACCATTACCTATCAAGGCCACTATATGGCACTGCCACTTAATATCCATCGCGTGAATTGGTTGTGGCTAAATAAGGCCATTTTTGATCAACTTAAGCTTTCTCCTCCTACTACATGGAGTGAGTTCTTTAGTGTTGCAGATAAGATTCAAGCGGCAGGTTATATTGCACTGTCTCACGGCGGTACAAGTTGGGAAGATAATTTATTATTTGAATCGGTTGCGTTGTCGATTTTAGGTGCAGAAAAATATAAACGTGCTTTTGTAGAGTTTGATGAAACGGTTCTCACTTCCTCTGACATGATCGATGCTTTTAAATTGTTTAAACGATTACATCAGTATGTCGATAAAAGTATGGTCGGTAAAGATTGGGAAATTGCGAGTAAAATGCTTACTGATAAAAAAGCGGGCATGTTATTTATGGGCGACTGGGCTAAAGGCTTATGGCATAGCTCTGGTAAGGTCGCTAATAAGGATTATTTGTGTGTGGATGTGCCTGAAAGCAAAAATTTGTTCAGTTACAATATTGACAGCTTTGTTTTCTTTAAAAAGCAACATCAGAATAGTGATAATTTAAATACGGAAATATTGGCTAATACTCTTCTCTCCGAACAATTACAGCATGACTTCAATATTGATAAAGGTTCTATTCCGGTGCGAACGGATATTGATATTAGTGATTTTGATGCCTGTAGCCATAAATCATTCAATGACTTTAAACAGTCCGCTTTAGTGCCTTCTTTTTCACAAAATATCGCCACTAGCAGTTTTTTACAAAGCGAAATGAGGAAAGTGATCAGTACTTATTTTAAGAGTGATAATCTCAGCGCAGAACAAGTGACTAAACAATTGGCGTTAGCCATTAGAGCGGTTAATAAAAAGTAAAATAGGCTGACTAAGCCGGTTATCATTCAAAATGCAAAAATAAGTAAGTCGAGAGGCGAGCAGGTTTAAGCATCAGATTGGATATATAACAGAGTAAATCGTAATTTTTATTCCAATCTATAACGACAACCAATAAAAGTTAACTTGTTCCCCTGAGTGCCGCTAACTCGAAAATCCGTGTTTACACAATAAGACCAATTCCGTTAATTTAATAATCAAATATTACACAGGAAAAAAGGAGCTAGTTTAAGGCATAAATTGCCGTAAATACTTGTTCTCTTTATACAAATTTTAACGCGAAAATAATTCCTTTTAACCAGTAAGATTGAACAGTTAGTTAGCGGACTTGGTATCATATAGCGTTGTAGCTTTCGATAAAGGTGTTCGGTAATCAATTAATCGCGCAGGAAAGGTCGTTATGTTAAGCATTGTCTAAATGTCCGAGTTAACCATTTAATAATGCATATTGATTGAAAACGATATAGATAAAACCAACAGACAAAAAAATAGGCATCTCAGAGATACCTATTTTATATTGAGTAGAAAGCTGTGTATTAAAGCGTTACTTAGCTAAGTAAGCTTCCATATCTGTTTTTAAGTTATCTGACTTAGTACCAAAGATAGCTTGTACGCCATTACCTGAAACAACTACGCCAGCAGCACCTAGTTTTTTAAGACCAGCTTGGTCAACAAGTGCAATATCAGCAACACTGATACGTAAACGTGTGATACATGCATCTAAGTTAGCGATGTTTGCTTTGCCACCAAATGCAGTGACTAACGCGGCAGACATCTCTTCATTATTTAATTTAGCAGTTGAAGCTTGCTCTTCATCTTCACGACCTGGTGTTTTTAAGTTAAGAGCACGAATTACGATGCGGAATAAAGAGTAATAAACAGCTGCGTAGATAAGGCCAATAACAACAAAGTAGACAAGTTTTTGTGAGTTAGCAGAAAGTACCAAGAAATCGATTAAACCATGTGAGAATGAAGTACCGTGAACCATACCTAACAGGTTAGTTACAACAAACGCTGAACCGGCTAGTAATGCATGAATTGCATATAATACAGGTGCAACGAACATGAATGAGAATTCAATTGGTTCAGTGATACCTGTTAAAAATGAGGTTAACGCAGCAGATACCATGATACCCATTACTTTTGCACGATTTTCTGGTTTTGCAGAGTGTGCAATAGCAATAGCAGCGGCTGGTAAACCAAACATTTTAAACATGTAACCGCCAGCTAACTGACCAAAACCATTACCAGCAGCACGTGAAGCATCATCTGCAGATAAGTAACAAGTTAAAATACCGTTTAATTGCTCGCCGTTTGCATTAACACATGAACCTGCTTCGAAGAAGAAAGGTACATTCCAGATATGGTGTAAACCAAATGGAATTAATGAACGTTCAACCGCACCGTAGATACCAAAAGCTAACGTTGGGTTTTGATTTGCAGCCCAGTGAGAGAATGAAGCAATACCTGCGCCAATTGGAGGCCAGATAATTGATAAAATAGCACCCATGATAATTGCCACAAAACCGGTCATAATCGGTACGGCACGTTTACCGGCAAAGAAACCTAAGTAATCAGGTAATGTGATGTTGAAGAAACGATTATACATCGCAGCAGCAATACCACCTGCAATGATACCACCTAATACACCTGTGTTAGCGCCTGGTGCTAATGTTTCAATAGTTTGCATCATGATGTAGTAACCAACTGCAGCAGCAAGACCGGCTACACCATCATTTTTAGTAAAACCAAGTGCTACACCAATAGCAAATAGTAACGCCATGTTACCAAACACAGCACCGCCGGCTTGTTCCATTAATTGTGATACAACATCAGGTAAGATACTAAATTTAGCAGCACCTACACCCAATAAAATACCTGCGATAGGTAAGACTGATACAGGAAGCATTAAAGACTTCCCTACTTTTTGTAAATTCCCAAATATATTCATAGATTTCTCCAAGGTGGTTAAGTTTTAATAAAATATCTGTAGCGATATTTGATGGCTGGAGTGTAACGATCGAAATGCTAAAAAAATGTGCAAATGATCACATAAAATAAGAAGTTACGTTTACTTACATTGTAGATAGTGCTGTTGCAATATGTTACAAATTAAAATTTGAAACTGTTTTTTTTATAGTCTAGGCATATCGTGGATTAATGGTATTTGATACAAGGTTTATAGGAAAATTGTTTTTGAAGAAGGTGGTTAGGGTAAGAGAGGGGGCTCCATTTTAGTTCATTATTGATAGGCTAAATTATTGATAGGTTAAATTGTAGAGTTATAGATTATAGGCGATAAAGAATAAATAAGGCTCTAAATATTGCCCGTTTAGGTGCTAAATTGACTAAACGGGAAATTGATGTTTTTAAAGCCCTTTGATTCAGATTATAAGTGCATAACTATTTTATTCTAGTCATGGGTAGTTAGCTAAGTTAGCCTCTCACTACCATTACACGGAACTTTCTGCCTTTTAGTTTGCCTTCGCTGAGTTTTTTAAACGCAACTTTTAGCAATGCTCGATTGACGGCAACATAAGACCAGTTATCGGCAACATAGATTTTACCTACTTGTTGTCCGGTAATACCATCCTGACCAGTTAATGCGCCCACGATATCACCTGGACGAATTTTTTGTTTTTTTCCACCTTCAATACGAATTGTGATCATCTCCGATGGGGGAGGTGTTACTTCAAGTAAAGAGGCATCCGGTAGCGGACTAGCACTGATATTACGATCTAGAATATCTTCTAATAATTTAATACGATAATCATCTTTAGTGCTAAAGAAAGTAAAGGCTAATCCTTTACTACCCGCACGACCGGTGCGGCCAATACGGTGAACATGTACTTCTTGGTCATGGGCGACATGGAAGTTGAACACTGCACTTAAATTATCAATATCCAAACCTCGCGCTGCAACATCCGTTGCAACTAAAATGCGCGCACTTTTGTTGGCAAAGCGAATTAATGCTTGATCACGATCTTTCTGTTCTAAATCACCATGTAATGCGATGGCACTGTAACCTCGGTTTGCTAGTTCTTCAGCAACTTCAGTAACTTCTCGCTTTGTATTACAAAATACGACACTAGATTCAGGTTGGTGGCTATTCAATAACAAACGTAACGCGATCATTCTTTCTTGATTATTTTGTACCGAGTAAAATGTTTGCTCAATGATATTATTATCGTGTGTTGTGGCGACGGTGACTTGTTTTGGTGCATTCATAATACGCTGTGCAATTTTTTGTATCTGCTCAGGGTAAGTCGCACTAAATAGAAGTGTTTGGCGTTGTTTTGGACTGTGCTCTATGATGCTATCAATGGCATCTTGAAAGCCCATTTCTAACATTCTATCTGCTTCATCAAGGACTAATACGCTGACATGTTCAAGGTTTAAAGAACCTCTACTTAAATGATCTTGAAGTCGACCTGGTGTGCCTACAATAATATGAGCGCCATGCTCTAAAGAAGCGGCCTGTGGACTCAGTGGTGTACCACCACATAGTGTCATTACTTTAATGTTATGGATAGATCTTGCAAGTTTTCTAATATCCGTCGCTACTTGATCTGCTAATTCACGAGTGGGACACACAACTAATGACTGGATCCTAAATTGTTTTACGTTTAAGCGATGTAAAATACCTAACGTAAACGCAGCTGTTTTACCTGAGCCCGTTTTACCCTGCGCAATTACATCTTCTCCATTTAGAATTAATGGTAAAGATTGAGCCTGTATTTCAGTCATCTTTTGGTAGTTTAAAGAATCTAAATTGCTTAAGAGGCTTTCTGATAGTGGCAAGGATGCAAAAGAGGTTTCACTCACGATAATAATTTCCTGATAGGGTAATGTTAATGATCGCTACCATAACAGTTTGTCTGCTTGGTCACAAAATAATGTTGTAAAAATAAGCCACTAAAATACCACAATAACCAGTAAACGTTTTTTAAAAGTGTTAAAAAAATATAATTTTAAAAAACGTAAGCAAATGGGTTATTGATAATAATAAGGATCAATGTGGTCGTTGAAAAGGTAACAACCGCTGTTTATAACAGGCTAGTAACAGCAATAAAAATAAACTCCAATATTGTAAGCTGCCTCCGCCGCCTGAGCTTTTTGAAACAGAAGTATTAGTAAAAACCAAAGTAGGTGCGGTGATATCATTATTATCTATTTCACCTGTTTTTTGAAAACGTAAATTGTGGATAAATGCTTTATCAGATCCACTGTTAACACTGCTATCTTTTGAATACATCCAAGTAACAAGGTTAGTTGTGCCTGACAATGAGTAGGTTTTCGCGGAAAATTGTTGATCACCTGAAATCCTATCCATTTCAATCCCATTAATCAGTAAGGTTAATGCATCGTAGCCATATTCAGAACTGATTGCCCAATTAAAATGTAAATTTCCTTGGCCTGAGATAATAGCAACAAATTGAGTTTGTTGATTAGCGTTGATAGTGGGTGAGGTTAAATAGTTATCATCACTGGCGACTACCCAAGGTGTCGAGTCTGATTGATACCACCTTACTTGATCATTATTAGGGAGTGATACTGCATCGGCACTGACTTTATGCATTGCGATCGCCGTTAATGATATCGGTGAATGAGCGATGCTGCTTACGCCTGTATCAATCTCAATACTGCTTAAATCTTCACTATCATAGGAACTGCTATTAGGGCTATAGGTTAAGTTTAGTATGCAGGTCGCTTGTGTTACTAAATTGCCACAATTGTTGCTTTCTAATTCAAACCGCGTGTCGTTTGTGAGGGAGAAGATAGGAGCAATCAATTGTGTTGACTGGTTTTGTATCAATATTTCAAAGGTATTGCTTTCATCAATATCAGCCACGAAATAGTGGGTATCAGTGAGTGCTGTAATACCTGCGATGCTCGCCTCTATCCAATCTTGGTAGTGAGATACTTTAGTATAAATACCTGCTGTTTGAGGTTGAGCGCATCCTTGACCAAAACTGACAATACCAATCTGTTGTTGTATTGCTGCGGTGGCCGATTCAACTAATAACGGCCCGCCGCTATCACCTTGGCAAGAGTCTGAACCACCATTGATAACATCCCCAGCACAGATCATGTTATCTGTGGTATTTGGCATCACATCTTTACAATTTTGTGAAGATAAAAGTGGCAGTGTTACCTGTCTCAGAATACTTGGGTAGCTTACTGGTATATCTTGATCATCGCTTGAAGAGGCATAGGCCGCAGTAGAGCCCCAGCCGATAGCAGTAGCAATGATATTATCAACACTAATTGATTGTGCTGTTTCTATGCTCGATAAACGGCTAACCGTTTCCTGTGTTAGCGTTTCAGATAGTTTTAATAAAGCGATATCATTGTTAAATGTTTTTTCATCAAAACCAGGGTGCATGATAATTTTATTTATAGTAGTGGAGGTGCTACTAGGGTTGGAAGATAAATTGTATTCACCCACGGTGGCGATGATCTTATTTGCTGTTAGATCAACGACACAATGTGCAGCGGTCAGTACCCATTGTTTACTGATTAAGGTACCCGCACAAAAATGTTGTTTATTTGATTGGTATTTTAAACTAACCATCCAAGGGTAATCCGACTGATCTGAGACCTGATCTCCACCGACGATTCGACTAGATATTTGAGACTCATCAGCCAAGACATAAAAGGATGGCAATAATAAAAAGCAAAGGCTAATAAGTTGATACAATTTGTTTTTTTTCATTTTATCTCTGTCCATGTTAAAGCAATAAAATCCTGTAAAGTGTAGGTAAATTACTTCAGTATATAATATTGTTATGGCTCTTTATTCGTCGAATGTAGTCTCAAAACTTCATTATATTAATAACTGTATAATTAATATTTTTATAGGATGGGAGCGTCGTAGTGATGTGGTTGGTCGCTATAAACACACACATTATGAGCTTCAACCAAGCCCGTTGCATCCACACATTGTTGCTGAAAAAACTCAAGGATCTCTTGACGTTGGCAATGAGCTTCAAAGGCTGCTCTATTTGCCCAAATTTCATTAAAAACGAGTGAAAAGCTGTTGCCCGAAGCAAATTCGTTTTCTATTTTTCTGGTCACGATATATTGTAAACACCCATCTTCTCTTAGTGTATTTGGCTCAAGAGACTGTAATATTTTAAATAGTGCTTCTTCTTTGCCGGGTTTGGCTTTAAACATGGCGATACAATAAATTTTTTCTGACATGGGTTATCCCGCTTCAATTCAAGTAATAGGTTAATTAAAACGATATTACTGATTAGCCCTTTAATTAACAACTTTATAGCAAGACTAATTAATAAAAAAGCACCTAGCTATTTCTTTAGGAGTGTTTTTTGTACACAATGCTTTTATTTAACGAGTAGCTAGGACAAGAAAAAAGGACAAGACAAAATACATTAAGTTAACTTAAGGTAACTTAATGTAATGTTGGCGTCAGCATGTGTAGCGAATAGTCATCAATATAGAAAGACTGCAAATTAATGACACTTGCCTGACAAGAATCCTTAATTTGCCGTGATGGCCTTACGGATTTATGATTCGATGCGTCTATGACCCGAAACATCTATGACTCGGTACTTCTATGGCCCAATCCAGTAATAGAGTCGGTTCATTTAGATAAGCAAAAAAAGATTTGATAAATGCTTAGTCAAGGTAATAGGTAAGTTCTATTAAACTGATTCTTTAACCGGCTCAACTGTTAGTAAACCCACTTCCATTTTTACGATACTCACTTCTGTACCAGCAGTTAGAGGCTGTTTTGCTTTAACTTGCCAATCAATCCCAGAGTAACGGTGGGTGATTGTTTTCCCTAGGGCTAAATCTTCAGATAAAGTAAATTGATGACCTATCATGTCATTGTTAGCTTGATTTAATGTTACATTATTTTGCATACGTTTCATCGGCTTCCAACTGATCACCGCTACAATACTAGAGATAATGGCGATTGCTAACAGTGCACTCAACATCGTTTCCGATAGCATCCCTAGCAGCATCAATAAACCCGTAATTATTGTACCAATACCAAGGAAAAAGAGTACAAAGGTTGAGAAACCTAATACTAGTACTTCGGTCGCCAACATGATTAATCCTAATACGATTAATATCTCTGGCAGGTGAGAAAGTAAGTAGTCCATAATTAGCCTTTATTTAAGCTATTAATAATAGTCATAGCTTGTGCAACCATTGATGCTGCATCATTACCACTATCCGGTAATAACACAACAGATGATTCTTTTGCGATTGCTGCTTTTGCTTCAATTGCTTTAGTCGCTAAGTCGAGTTGAATCGCCTTTTGACCTTCCACTGTATTAGCTGCTTCACCGACCATGCGTAATGATTCTGCTTGCGCTTTTGCAACGGCAATAATTGCTTGTGCTTCACCTTGAGCTCTTAATACTTGCTCTTCTTTTTCCGCTTCAGCATTTAAAACCACAGAACGCTTTTTACCTTCGGCAACGTTAATAGCCGCTTGGCGATCACCCTCAGATTCTAAAATTTGAGCACGTTTAATACGTTCTGCTTTCATCTGTGTTTCCATCGCTTCCATTACTGTTTGCGGTGGTACAATATCTTTTATCTCATAACGTAAAACTTGTATGCCCCATGGGCCAGATGCCTCATTAATAGCTGCAACTATGTTGGTATTGAGTACATCACGCTCTTCAAAGGTTTTATCTAATTCCATTTTACCTAATTCAGAACGCATAGTTGTTTGTGATAATTGTGTCACTGCAAACACATAATCATCTACGCCGTAACTGGCCTTCACCGGATCTAACACTCTGAAATACAAAACTCCATCGACACTAAGTGAAATGTTATCCCGAGTGATCGCACTTTGACTCGGTACATCGACAGCTTGTTCTTTTAACGATCTATCAGCACCAATACGATCTATAAACGGAATAATAAAATTAAGGCCTGCTTCTCGAGTTGATTGGTATTTACCAAATCTTTCAATCATGTAAGCTCGATTTTGCGGAACAAAAATGATTGATGACTTTAAAATAACGATCACTAACACAAGAATAAAAATTTCTATTCTTAAAAAGTACTCAAACAAAATATCCATAGTAAATCCCATTTTTAGAAATAAATCAGTTAACAATCAATAGTCTTAAAATAGCAGGTTGCTTGACACATTCATACACTATTTATACCAATTTCGTTAATTTAATGATCAAATGTTACGCAGGAAAAAGGAGCTAGTTTAAGGCAAAAGTTGCCATAAATGGTTGTTCCCTTTACAAAAATTTTAACGCGAAAATAGTTCCTTTTAACCTGTAAGATCGATCAGTTAGTCGAGTTGGTATTACATAGACATACGACATAATGGATTGTATTGGTTGGTTTAGTATTGAAGACGATCACGTTTTTAAGGAAAGGATGATTTTTGAAAATTATTTATTGAGGTATCGCAAAATCTTTTATTGCAGTGTAAAGAGAAGCCGGTTTTAAAACCGGCTTCTTATCGAGGAGTTTACCGAATACCCTCAATTACTTAAAAGGGGAATGGTTTTCCTAAGGTAGATTTAGTGTAGACCTACATTGTTAGATTAGAATCGACATTAAAGTTATGCGCGACCCATAAATTTCTTCTCAGTAGTGTTTACACGTATTTTGTCGCCAGTTGAAATATGCTCAGGCACTTGTACGGTTAAACCAGTAGATAAAATAGCTGGTTTAGTACGTGCAGTCGCTGAACCGCCTTTGATTGATGGGTCTGTTTCTACAATAGTTAAATCGACACTGGCTGGTAATTCAACACCAACGGGTGAGCCATCAACAATAACGACTTGTAGACCCTGTGTATTTTCATCAATAAATAAAACTTCATCAGCGATGCTTTCTTTATTTAAGTTGTATGGCGTGTAGTCTTCGTTGTCCATGAATACTAGCTCATCACCATCAAGGTATGAAAACATAACATTACGACGAATTAAGTCAGCCAGTGTTAACATATCGCTGTCTTTAAAGGTTTCGTCGGTTTTTGCGCCGGATACTACATCGTACATACGCATGCGATATAAACTACCACCTGCACGGCCCTGAGGTACTGAGCGTTCAATGTCTTTGATAATGTAAACACTGTTGTTAAATTCAACAGCTGTATTTTTTTTGATATCACTTGCCTTAGGCATATTATATTTCCTTTATGTAGTGCTTATATACATCGTGCAGGTTTAGGTAAACCGGCAATTTTAGTCGCTTGTTTTGCTGGCCCGTCTGGGAATAATCGGTATAAATAACGGCTATTTATTTTCTCCGCGCCATACTTGTTTTGCATCGCCTTTACTAATGCGCGTATTGCCGGAGAGGTATTAAACTGCTCATAAAAATCGCGTACAAAATAGATAACTTGCCAATGCTCGTCGGTCATGGTGATGTTTTCTAAATCAGCGATAGCAGCCGCGAGAGATACATCCCAACCCTTAGCATCAAGTAGGTAACCCTGCGCATCTGTTGCTATTTCTTGACCGTTAAATATCAAGTTTAATTCCTCTAACTAATGAACGCTTAATGGGTGCAAAATTCTATATCAAAAATATTCAGTTGCCTATTCAAAAATATTAATCTGAGACTTTACTTTCAATTTGTTGCAGTAGTACTTGAATATCCATGGCGGTAAAAGCAATTAAACGTAATTGTTCAACGATTAATTTGGATTCATCTGATAAACCTTGTTTATAAGATTCAAAAGATTCAATCTCAATTTTATCAATTGCTGTCTGTTTTAGCTCCGGCCGGTAGGTATATAAAATTTGTTCTGCGGTGCTATCAAAAAGACGCTGTAATATTGCTAAATCTTGATGAGTCTCTATTTTATGACGATGTGAAGAGAGTGCTGCCATATAGCAGTTGAGCGCATCACAACGGTTTACTAGTCCATACATTTCTTGTTTAAGGTGCTGTTTTGAACTTGGTTCAAATAACATACTTTGCCAAGCAGTGGTTAAACCTGCATCCGCTTTAAAAGAAGCAAAACGGGTTTGTCTGAAAACCATACTTTCACTACGACCAAACTGGTACTGCTGAGCGATTTGCTTGAAATAACGACTGCTATTGAGCAATAAACCATTGACCATTGCGGGAAAACGTTTGAACTGCCAATCAGGATAAATAACGCTGATCGCTATTGCACTCAACACACAGCCTATGATGGTTTCATAAATTCGCTCATATAAGACATCGACTCCGGAATGTGCGAGTAAATTAGTTAAGAACATCACGAATAAAGTGATAAAAATAACGGCTAAACCGTAGTTTGTTCTGACGTAATTAATGAATAAAAAGGCAGATAAAATCATTAATACAATTTGTACGGGAATATTCTCGATCAATATGAACGCCGGGAAACACATTAAAATACCGAGTAGGGTGCCAAAACTCCTTAACACTAAACGTTTACGAGTCTCGCTAAAACTAGGCTGGCAAACAAACAGCACCGTCGATAAAATCCAGAAGCCGTTATGAAGTTGGAATTGAACTTGAATTAAATAGGCAAATACCAGCGATAAACTGATCCGTACCGCATGCTTATATACGCCGGTTTTTTGTAGGTATGCATCGTGAATGCTTTTCCAGAATGAGTTTTTAAGTTGTGGCTCATTATCAACGATAATCGGGTCGCTATGTCCTGATTTATGAAGCTTATGAATATCTTCCAAAGAAACGAGCAAGCAATCTATCCCTTCGAGGTTGTCGTAGATAGCTTGTAAAGCTTGCATTGCCTCTTGATTATTATCAAATAATTGCAGTTTTTGCTTTAATAAATAAAGTTGATCTGAAAGGGCGTGAATAGTCCACTTCAAACGTCTTGAGTGTTGGTATTGTTTTTTATCATTGATACTGGCACCCAGCATATGACAATCATCGCTGAGTTGTAAAAATAGTTGGTGAAAGCCTTCTAGAATTTGACTGCGACCAAAGGTATGCTCTAGTTGGCTATATAAGTATTGGCTAGCGCTAATACGTTCATGTATTTGCTCCGCGACCAAATAGTATTGATTTAATAAACTCAATTCGCGCTGGTGGTTATTTGCTCGGTATTGACCTCGAATCATATCCCGTGATGATTCTAATCGCACCATTATACTGATATTCAGTTGGGCTAATTTTTGTCGTGTTTCAGTGATGGCTTTTCGTGAATTACCTTTTTGAGCATCAAAGAGGTCTGATTTTTGATGTTGATAACGGCTGATGGCATAAAATAGTTGTGCCAGTTGTTCCCGAATAGTGCGGTTAGGGCTAAAATGGGACCAAAAAATAGCAAATAATCCATACCATAATACGCCTATGGCTAATAACAATGGTTGTTCAAACCAAGCAACGTTATCTCGATGTCCTATCATGGTATAGATAGCAATTAAAATGGCACCAAAGCCAATTTTACTATAATGCATACCTAAACTTGCCAACATCATAAATGCAAAGGAAGATGTGCCTAAACCAATGGCAAAAAAAAGTGGGTAGGGCAGTAACAGTTCCACACTGGATGCGGCGATAAAAAAACAGGCTATGACGGTTGCAATGAACTTTTGTCTGTCTTTAGTATTTTCATCTACCTCTACAATCGCTGAAGCCATTACCCCTAAACATAGTGACAATGAAATGGCTAAATTGGATTGTTCAAATAAACCAATATCGAGATCAAATATAGCAGGGATAAAAGTACAGGTCATTGCAATCACGACTCTAAAACCAGAGTGGGCATTGGAGTCGGAAATTAAGCGTCTAACCATCAACGTTAAAGGGTTTTGCATAGATGACTTCTCATGGTTTCAATACTCAAGAATGTAAAGATAGATGCTGTTATTCACATAACTCGGAGCAACATATTATTGAATACTTATATTAATATCAGCCTATTTTTCAAGTAACTTACTGCGTTAAATAAAAAACCAACTAATTTTGATTTAAAGTCAGGATATTACCTTAAAACCCTAACGCTAAGTTACTAAATTTTGTATCTTTGATGTGACATTTTAAGTGACTTTTGCGACAATAGCGTGGAATTTTTTTAACTAAAAAGAGTAATGTTTGATGTCCGCACAAATCATTGATGGAAAAGCGATTGCCGCTGCAATTACCGATAAGGTAACTGCGGGTGTAAATAAACGGAAAGAAAAAGGGTTACGCGTACCTGGACTTGCCGTTATATTGGTAGGGGGCGATCCTGCTTCACAAATATATGTACAAAGTAAGCGCCGTACCTGTGAAAAAGTAGGGTTTGCTTCGAAAGCTTATGATTTACCAGAATCAACTTCTCAAGAGACATTATTAGCATTAATTGACGAATTGAATGACGATAAGACCATTGATGGTATTTTAGTGCAATTTCCATTGTCTGATGGGTTAGATGAAACATCGGTGATAGAGCGTATTACTCCAAGCAAAGACGTAGATGGGTTTCATCCTTACAATGTTGGCCGTTTAGCACAACGTATCCCCTTATTAAGATCGTGTACTCCGCGTGGCATGATCTCTATGATTGAAGCAATTGGTGTTGATATTCGTGGTATGCACGCTGTAGTTGTTGGTGCCTCAAACATAGTGGGGCGTCCGATGACGTTAGAGCTTTTATTAGCGGGATGTACTACCACCACTTGTCATCGTTTTACTAGGGATCTTGAGTACCATGTTCGTCAAGCTGAAGTCTTAGTGGTTGCACGTGGACAAGCCAACTTTATTCCCGGTGCATGGGTAAAAGAAGGTGCAATTGTATTAGATGTAGGTATTAATCGTTTAGAAAATGGTAAAATAACCGGTGATGTAGAGTTTGATGTAGCGAAAGAAAGAGCGGCATGGATATCACCAGTACCAGGTGGTGTAGGGCCAATGACAGTAGCAACATTAATTGAAAATACGTTGTTCGCTTGTAATGAATTTCACTCATAATTTGCGTGAATATTGTTAACTAATTTTTCTGTTTATCATTATTTTCATAAATAAAAAAAGACTGCAAATGCAGTCTTTTTTTGTACACTAGTTTGTAAAAGTTATTACAAGTTATCTAGGTATTTTTCAGCATCTAGTGCGGCCATACAACCTGTTCCTGCAGAAGTGATTGCTTGACGATAAATATGATCAGACACATCACCGGCGGCAAAAACACCTTCAATAGAAGTTTGAGTTGCATTACCCTCGCTACCTGTTTGTACTTTTAAGTAACCATGGTTCATGTCTAATTGGCCTGCAAACATATCTGTATTCGGCTTATGACCAATGGCAATAAACACACCCATTACTGCCAGTTCTTCTGTTTTGTCTGATAATGTATCTTTTAAACGTAATCCTGTTACGCCCATATCATCACCTAATACTTCATCTAAAGTGCGATCAGTATGTAAGATGATATTACCATTTTTAACTTTCTCATTTAATCGGTCCAAAAGAATTTTTTCAGAACGGAAACCAGTACGACGATGTATTAAATGCACTTCAGAGGCAATATTTGATAGATATAAGGCTTCTTCAACAGCCGTATTACCACCACCCACAACCGCTACTTTTTGGTTACGGTAAAAGAAACCATCACAGGTTGCACAAGCAGAGACACCGCGACCTTTAAATGCTTCTTCAGAGTCTAAGCCTAAATAACGAGCAGAAGCTCCCGTTGCAATGATCAACGCATCACAAGTGTAAGTGTCAGTATCGCCTTTTAATGTGAAAGGGCGTTTAGTTAATTCAACTTCGTTGATATGGTCAAAAATGATTTCCGTATCAAAACGTAAAGCATGTTCTTTCATACTTTCCATTAGACCAGGACCTGTCATATCCGCTGCGCCGCCCGGCCAATTTTCTACTTCAGTTGTTGTTGTTAATTGTCCACCTTGCTGCATACCCGTGATCATAACAGGGTTAAGGTTTGCACGTGCGGCATAAACTGCGGCCGTGTAACCTGCAGGGCCAGATCCTAGAATTAACAATTTTTTATGTATAGTTTCGCTCATATCGTTACCTTGAATAATAAAAAGATTAGCTAGTTGAATTTTTTAAACTGCGCTAATTAATAATTGATAAAGTTTATTAATACTAAACTTTTGAACTGACAATTTCAGTAAAAAAAAACGGATATCTCATCGAAATATCCGTTCTCATTGATAGGTAAAAACTACTAAATTATAAAGAAGTTTTTACCATTTCGCTACTTGCTCGGTTACTTGCGAATGAACTACCGGCTTGTTGTGAAGCTTTCACAATTACTTGGCGTTCAGTTGCAGCTACAATTTGAATCTCTTTAGTTAAATCTAAAGGCTCTGAAATTGTTTTAACCATTGCTGAAGTTGATTTACCCTTAGCGTTGCTGACGGTGCCGCGCAAACTTGAGGTCGATTGGTTGCTAACAACTTGTGCAACGTCTTCTACTTTATCCACAACAGGCACGATTTCAGTTTCAACTTCTTCAGCCTTAATTTCTTCTACCTTAACTTCAGCGACAGTTTGCTCAAGTTTAGTTGCTTCAACCTTAGTTTCATCAACGTTAGTTTCCTCAGCTTTAGGAGCTTCAACCTTTGCAGTTTCAACTTCTACAGTATCAACGTCATCGGTTTTTTCAACTACTGGCTGTTCGCTAGGCGTTGTTGCTAACTGCTCTGCTATTTCTGATTTAACAGCTGCAGATTTTTTTGCAATCGGTAAGATCTTTTCAGCGGCTGTTACAGGCACTTGTTGAATACTTTTTTGTAGTTGTTCAGCTTCCTGTTGAGGTGCTTGCTTATCCGCAATGTTATTAACATTTTCGGCAACAGGAACAGTGGCTTGTACTGAATTTTCTTCAACTGCTTGATCGTCTGATTCAGGGTAGCGACTGGTTACTGCTACTTCATCTGCATTCTCTTGGTTACGTTTGTTATTACGTTGTCCATTGTTGCGCAAGTAACGTGAGCGACGGCTAGGAATAGTAACAGGCGTATGAGCTTCTTGATTAGCTTGCTCTGAAGTTTCGTTCTCTTTTGAGTCTTTAGCATCATTAGCAGCAGGTGTTTCTGTTACTTGAGTTTGCTTAGTTTCTTCAGGAGATTTTTTAACCTTAGCTTTCGGTTTTTTCGTTTCTACTGCTGCTGGTTGATGATTTGTTTCAACTTTTGCATCAGCAATATCTGCGCTTTCTACCTTGTTGGTCTCGACCGTATTTTCAGGCTGTTGAACACGAACTTTTTTACGCATGTTACGGCGCTTACGGCGTGCGACGATAACTTCTTGGTTATTATCTTTGTCGTTGTTCTCTTGAACCGGTTTTGCTTCGCTTTCGTATTTTTTAGTCTGCTGTGTTGCTTTGCGATCTGGCGACTTACGATTGCTGCGGCGTTCAGTACTATTATCCGTTGTTTTATCGTTACGATCAGTGCGGTCGTTACGAGGGTTACGGGTACGATTCTGATTACCTTTAGTATTACGTGGGTTACGCGTATTACGAGGTTGCTCTTTTTTCTCTTCCGGTTGAGGAGACGTCTCTGGTTTTACTTCTGCTTCTTTTTTTGAATCATCACTGAAGAATTTTGCAATAGATTGCACTATTTTAGTGAATATAGAAGTCGTCGGAGCAACCACAGCTTGTGGAGCAACTTTAGTCTCAACAGCTGCAGTTTCTTTATTTGGCGCACTAAAGCCAGTTAATAAAGGTTCCTCAATTTCATTACTTTCTATCTGAGCGATATTAGGAATGTAGACTGTATGCTGCTTTTCAAGTGCATCGTAATTGATGTCTTCTTTACCGTCTTTACGCGTACGCTTCACTTCAAAATGAGGCGTAAGCAGATTTGCGTCAGGTATGATGTAAACTTCACAATTATGACGATTTTCGATTTTAGCAACTGATTTTCGTTTTTCATTTAACAAATAAGCAGCTACGGCAACCGGTACACGTGCCTGAATTTGAGCCGTATTTTCTTTAAGTCCTTCCTCTTCAATCAAACGTAGGATTGCAAGTGATAAAGAGTCATTATCACGAATTGTACCTTGGCCATGACAGCGTGGACAAACACGCGATGCAGATTCACCTAAAGAAGGACGAATACGTTGACGAGACATTTCCATTAGACCAAAACGTGAAATACGACCTAATTGAATTCGCGCTCTATCTTGACGTACAGATTCACGCATTCTGTTTTCAACTTCACGTTGATGGCGAGCAGGTGTCATATCGATGAAATCGATAACCACTAAACCACCCAGGTCACGTAAACGTAATTGACGAGCAATTTCTTCAGCGGCTTCTAAGTTGGTATTAAACGCCGTTTCTTCGATATCGCCACCACGTGTTGCACGCGCAGAGTTGATGTCGATAGAAGTTAGTGCTTCAGTTGGGTCAATAACAATTGAGCCACCAGAAGGTAAACGAACTTCACGTTGGAAAGCTGATTCAATTTGGCTTTCAACTTGGTAATGTGTAAAGAGAGGGATCTCACCTTGGTATAGTTTAAGGCGATTAACGTAATCAGGACGGATCATTTCAATATGATTTTTTGCTAATTCAAAAGTCTTAGCATGGTCAATCACAATCTCGCCAATATCACGGCGAAGATAATCACGAATAGAACGAACAATAACGTTGCTTTCACGATGGATTAAAAAAGGAGCTGCTTTAGTTTTAGAAGCTTGGTCGATGGCCTGCCAGTGATTAACCAGAACGTTTAAATCCCATTCTAATTCTTCAGCCGATTTACCTACGCCTGCAGTGCGGACAATCAAACCCATACCATTTGGTAATTTAAGGTCAGATAATGCTGCTTTTAATTCAGTACGCTCATCACCTTCTATGCGACGTGAAATTCCGCCAGCTCTAGGGTTATTTGGCATTAGAACTAAATAGCTACCTGCTAAACTAATAAAGGTAGTGAGTGCTGCACCTTTATTACCACGTTCTTCTTTTTCGATTTGAATAATAACTTCTTGGCCTTCTTTAATAACATCTTTGATGTTAGGGCGGCCTTTGAATGAATATCCTTCTGGAAAGTAGTTTCGAGCAATGTCTTTAAGTGGTAAAAAACCATGGCGGTCAGCGCCGTAGTCTACAAATGCTGCTTCTAAACTTGCTTCAACACGTGTGATTTTACCTTTATAAATGTTTGCTTTCTTTTGTTCGTGACCTGGACTTTCGATATCAAGATCGTACAGTTTTTGCCCGTCAACGAGGGCGACACGTAACTCTTCTGCTTGAGTTGCGTTGATTAACATTCTTTTCATTTGTGAACTCTTGTTTTATTTTTTTCGTTATTTTTATATGTACTAACTGTTTTTGCATGCTTGACCTCATGTCTGGTTATACAATCTCTCGACTGGAAGTATTCTGAGGTGCGTTACAAAGCGGATACAAAAAAGTGTTAAATCAAAAATAATTTAACACTGCAGCGTTACATTCTAATCATTTGATTTGCTTTCGTAAAATGCTATGCCTACTAGCGCTTTTAAAATCCTAAAATCACGAGGCATTAACTTTGTTATTGTCGCATTTATATCTACTTACAAGCAACAAAGTTTTTACATATTATGTGATTAGGCGTGATAAACTTAACGAATGGAACAGATAAATCACTCAGTACGCATTATTGACATTGCTCAAGAAAATGCACAACAACGTATCGATAACTTTCTTCGCTTACATCTTAAGGGCGTGCCTAAGAGCATGATCTATAGAATTGTACGCAAGGGAGAAGTTCGTGTTAATAAAAAACGCATCAAACCCGATTATAAACTACAGGTAGGCGATAGTGTTCGTATCCCACCAGTAAAAGTAGATCCGGAAAATGCGTTACCGTCCCCTAAGCTTAACAGTATTAAAAATCTAGAATCAGAGATTGTTTATGAAGATGAAGGTTTAATCATACTCAATAAACCTTCTGGCCTTGCGGTTCATGGTGGCAGTGGTCTAGATTTTGGTGCCATCGAAGGATTACGCGCCTTAAGACCTGATGCTCGCTTTTTAGAATTGGTGCACCGTTTGGATAAAGCAACTTCGGGTTGCTTATTAATCGCCAAAAAACGCAGTATGTTACGTGCGCTACACGAGCAGCTTCGTCAAAAAACAATGAAAAAACAGTACTTTGCTTTAGTTAAAGGGCAGTGGGATAAAAAAGACCGCCTAGTACGCGAGCCATTATTAAAAAATGCACAAGATTCAGTGGTCAAAGTTAGCCCACTGGGTAAAGCCTCAGAAACACATTTTAAAATTATTCAACGTTATGAAGGTGCAACCTTGGTTGAAGCCAGCCCGGTGACAGGAAGAACCCATCAAATACGCGTACATAGTGCATGTAAAGGTCATAATATTGCCTGTGATGAGCGCTATGGTGATAAACAGTTCGATAGTTTGATGAAAGATTTAGGGTTAAACAGACTCTTTTTACATGCGGCACATATTACTTTCTTTCACCCTGTGTTAGAAAAACGGATGACCGTGAGTGCGCCTCTTTGCCCGCGTTTAGAGGAATTATTAGGTAAATTACAGCGAAGCTAATATGAAACATCCATTAATTATTTTTGACTGGGATGGTACCTTAATGGATTCCATCGACAAAATAGTCTTGTGCATGCAACAAGCTGCAAAAAATCAGCAACAAATTGTACCTACTGAACAGGCAGTTAAGAATATTATTGGTTTAAGCTTACTAAAAGCAATGCAGCAGTTGTTTCCCTCGTTATTGTTAACACAGCAAGAATTCCTGGTTGAGGCTTATCGAGAGCAATATAATACAATGCATCATCTCGATACTCCTTTTTATCACGGAATCGCAGAATTATTAACTAACCTGAAAGCACAGGGGTATATTCTTGCGGTTGCGACGGGAAAGGGACGTAATGGCCTTAACCGCATGATGCAAAAGACAAATACTGAACATTTATTCGCAGCAACGATATGTGCCGATGAATCGAACTCAAAACCCGATCCTTTAATGATTCATTCATTATTAAAACAATTGGATTTCAGCCCTTCACAGGCATTAATGATAGGTGACTCGAGTTACGACTTAGATATGGCTGCTAATGCAGGTGTTAAAAGTTTAGGTGTGAGTTACGGTGTACATGGACGAGAAAAATTAATGTTATCTAATCCTGTTGCCGTTGTTGATTGTTTGGTATCGCAACTACATCGATATATTTAACCTCAATTCTAGATAATGAAAGTGTTCCTGTAGTTAAATTCATCTCGTTAAATTCATAACGTTATATTAATTACCATACAGTGCAGTGAGTGTTTTGCTTATCCTGAATAGAACATTTTTAGTTATGTTAGTTATTGTTTAAACATAGTCTTGGTTGTACGGCCATAGATTAAAAAGGATCATAATGTTTAGCGAATATATAAAATTAACCGGTCGTGGTGAAAAAGGGCGTCGTTCGTTAACGATGGATGAAGCACAACAAGCATTGACTGATTATTTAGAAGGTAGGGCAAGTTTATTACAATTAGCCGTATTGTTAATGTTACAACGTGTCCGCTGTGAAACCCCTGAAGAAGCTGCGGGTTATATTGCCGCGTTACGTAAAAAAGTGCCATGTGCATGGCAGGGGTTATCCGTGGATCTGGATTGGCCATGTTTTGCTGGTAAAAAAAGACAGCCACCTTGGTTATTGCTAGCGGCAAAAGTATTAGCCGCTAATGGTGTTAAGATTTTATTACATGGACATATGAGCGTTGACTTGGTGAAATATCAAGTTGAGTCCGCTTGTCCTGTTTTGAATATCACTATTGCAGATACACCCGAAATGGCACAACTGGCTTTGCAAAATGACTCCTTAGTCTATGTTCCTTTATCTGCCTATTGCCCTGAATTAATTGAGTTATTAGCATTAAGAGAGCAAGTTGGTTTGCGTACTCCTCTTAATACGGTGGCGCGCAGTGTTAACCCAAGTAATGCTCCCTATAGTATTCATGGTGTATTTCATAAAAGTTACGAAAAAATACATGCACAAGCTGCGCTGTTAAATAATGAGCATAGTATTATAGCCTTTAAAGGTGAAGGCGGAGAAAGTGAGGTTAATCCTCGTGTTTCAACGCTGGCTTGTGGTGTTATTCAAGTCAATGGTAAAGCACAATATATTGAACAAGATTGGCCTACTTATTTAGAAGATTTCACCGGTGCGCATACTGAGGTATCTGCACAATATCTATTAAAAGTATGGAATAAAGAGATTGATGATGCCTATGGCGATGCTGCAGTGATCACCACTATTGCAATGGTTTTGAAGCAGATGCAGCCTGACTCTTCTCAAGACGATGCATTACAAAAAGCCAAACAATTATGGGAAGGTAGGACGTTATAAATTCTCAGTTAATTAAATAGGTATCATTGAGTATAAAAAAGGAAGCTAATTAGCTTCCTTTTTTATTTTACCCTTCAGTATTGCGGTTATCTAATTTTTCGAATTTGTACAATCATGCCAAAAAGAGGGTGGTCTAAGTAATGAATTTCACCGCTGCGTAAACGTCTAGTTTGGTCAAATAAGGCTTCGGTCACCACCGTTTTTGTTTTAACACGTTGTTGTGGCACTACCTGATTTACAACTTGAACGGCGTCATCCGCTGTACCAGAAATATCCGTTTCCAATTGTGGGTTGGCTAATACAGATGTTGAAGATGACACTTCTTTTTGCGTTTCGGTACGCACAATTAATTGGCTCTCAATTTCTAAGTAACGTTGAACATATAGCAAGAAATTGCCATCTATTTCATATAAGTCCCTCATCGCATTATCTTTTTGTAACTCATCCAATACATCTAATTTATCAGTTGCTGCAATGAGAAGAGGATCTGTTTGCTGGGGCTTATTAAGTTGTGCTTTTGCTGCGTTTGTCGCTTCTTGTCTTTTTTGCGCAATGATTTCTTCTTTATAGATATCTAATGCATAGTTCTCACCAGCAAAAAGGTGAATAGGCACTGCGTTTTGTTTACTTTGTACTGGCATACGCCATGCAACATGCAATAAGGGCTTAAATAATTGATGGTTTTTAAGTCGATTCAAATGTGCTTTAAGTCTAAGATGATTACTGCTCAATCGCTGTAATCGATGCCCGCCATTGACCATTTCTGCATCTGTAATTTGAACTGGGTTTTGTTCATGTAAACACGGGTTATCACCCAAGCAGTTTGTTGCTTGTTTAGCTTTTAACACCTCAAGGCGATCTCGTTTTTTTAAGTAAACATTATTTTGATCTAATTGCTCACTGAGTTTTTGAACGTCAACATTACGTTTAAAAACGAGTATTTCAACATCAAACCAGCGGCCACTAGCGGCTTGTATGTTAAGTGAACATAGTGATGCGACGACTAATAATAAAGTAGAGCGAAAATTCAAAAGGTTGTCCTTTTATGAGATTTATTTGACAAGGTGTAATTTAAAGCTATCAAGTAATTGTTTCAACCAATTTATGCGTTCTGCACTACTTTCTAGCGACATTGTGAATTTTAATTTACTGGGTCCGTCTAGTTTAAAGGTATTTGATTGTGTTTGCAGTAGTGAAACAAGAAACATTGGATCCACTTTGGTATGCTCGGTAAACGTAACAGCACCACCAAGTGCATGTGCTTCAATTCTTGCAATGCCAAGTTTTGAACAACGTTGCTTAATAGAGGTGACTGCTATTAAGTTTTTAGTCGCATCTGGTAATAAACCAAATCGGTCAATAAGTTCAACTTGGATTTCATTTAATTCATTATTATTCTTACTATTGGCAATGCGTTTATATAACGATAAACGTGTATTCACATCGGCAATATAATCATCTGGAATGAGCGCAGGTATACGCAGTTCTACTTCTGCTTGTGTCGCTAATAGGTGCTCTAAGCTAGGTTCTTGTCCATTACGTAAAGCTTCTACTGCTTGATTAAGCATGTCCATATACAAGTTAAAACCAATACTGGTAATTTGTCCGGATTGCTCATCACCTAATAACTCACCTGCACCACGTATTTCTAAATCGTGTGTTGCTAGTGTGAATCCTGCTCCTAACGTATCTAATGAACCAATCGCTTGTAAACGTTTTTTTGCATCTTTGGTCATTAATTTTGGCGTTGGGGTTAATAAATAGGCGTAAGCTTGATGATGTGAACGACCTACACGACCACGTAATTGGTGTAATTGCGCTAAACCTAAGTGATCTGCACGGTTTATAATGATCGTATTTGCCGTTGGAATATCGATACCTGTTTCGATAATAGTGGTACACACTAATACATTTTGGCGTTGATGGTAAAAATCTGACATCACTCGCTCAAGTTGTTGCTCGTTCATTTGACCGTGCGCCGTTGAAATTCTAGCTTGTGGTAATAACTGTTGTAAATCAGCTGTGGCTTTGGCGATGGTTTCTACATTATTGTGTAAAAAGTACACTTGACCACCGCGCATAATTTCACGTGTGATAGCATCACTGATCGTCTGATCGCTGCGTTGCTGCACGAATGTTTTTACTGCTAATCGTTTCGCTGGTGGTGACGCGATAATCGACAAATCACGCATGCCATTCATGGACATATTTAAAGTACGCGGGATCGGCGTTGCGGTCAGGGTGAGAATATCGATTTGTGCACGTAGTCGTTTAATCTTTTCTTTTTGGCGGACGCCAAAGCGATGTTCTTCATCGATAATTAATAACCCTAGGTCAGCAAACTTAATGCCATCACTCAATAGCTTATGGGTACCTATTAATATATCGATTTTACCATCGGCAGCTTCTTGTAAAATTTGTTTTTGTTCTTTAGCTGTTTTAAAGCGAGATAATACTTCGACTCTTACTGGCCAATTAGCGAATCTATCTCGGAAATTTTCGAAATGCTGTTGCGCAAGTAGGGTGGTGGGGACTAATAAAGCCACTTGTCTCGCATTGTCCGTTGCCATGAATGCCGCGCGCATTGCTACTTCAGTTTTACCAAAACCTACATCACCACAGACTAGCCTATCCATGGGTTGCGATGAACACATATCCGATATAACAGCATTGATGGACAGTGCTTGGTCATGGGTTTCTTCAAAGGGGAAATCATCACTGAAGGCCGCATAATTAGCTTTATTTAATTGGTATTTGTAACCTTTTTTTGCTGCACGTTGAGCGTAAATTTCTAATAATTCAGCGGCGACGTCACGTACTTTTTCAGCTGCACGTTTTTTCGCTTTGGCCCAAGTATCGTTACCTAATTTACTTATAGGCGCTGTTTCTACATCACTACCGCTATAACGCCCGATTAAATGCAATGAAGTAACCGGTACATAAAGTTTGTCTCCACGTAAATATTCAAGGGTCACAAACTCATTAACATTACCTGCCACTTCAATGGTTTGAAGGCCCAAATAACGTGCAACACCATGGTCAATATGCACAACAGGTTGGCCTACTTTTAACTCTGCTAAATTACGTACTATATGTTCAGAGTTTTCTTCATTTTGTTTATCTTGGTTTTGACGCCTACGTTGGGTTATTTTATTACCAAGTAATTCCGTTTCAGTAATAAATGCAAATTCACTGTCTATGATTAAAAAGCTATGTTCAACGCGACTGACTGTGATGAAGACTTTGCTTTTACTTTTGATGCATTCGGAGATGCTTGAGACTGATTTAATAGCAAGCTTGAGCGGGTGTAATAGTTCTAATAAAGCTTCTTTTCGTCCTGATGATTCAACACTTAATACGACCTTACCGGCAAACTGTTTAATAAACTGTTCAATGTTTGCCAGTGGTGCTTTGGCTTTATGGTGAATTTTAATATCCGGTAACGTGGTGAAAGGCAGATTGGTTTTCCCTGCTTTCGGTAATGCAAATGAGGTTGGCTGTAATTGATATTTAGGAAAAGCATTGATCTGTTGAAAGCATTGCTCTTGGCGAAGGTATAGCTCAATTGGCTGCAATAATGGACGTAGTAAATCTACTCCGCGTTCTTCAAAACGATGTGCAATGGTTTTCCAAAAATCATCCATCGCTTTTTGTATATCTCCGACAACACATAAACGTGTTTGTTTAGGAAAATAATCAAATAAAGTGGCTGTTTCATTAAAAAATAACGGTAAATAATACTCGATCCCGGCGGGCAAATTGGTTTGCGAAATTTGTTGGTAGATAGAATCGGCACTAGTACATATCTTTGCTGGAAACTTATCGCTATAGGCCGATTTAAACTGGCTGATTGCTTCTTTATCCGTTGCAAATTCATGCGCAGGCAATAATTTTATCTGTTTAATAGTGGGCAGCGAGCGTTGCGTTTCTGTATCAAACGGGCGTATCGAATCAACTTCGTCATCAAAAAAATCAATACGATAAGGCGTGTCACTGGCCATCGGATAAACGTCTAACAAAGAGCCTCGAGCACAAAACTCACCATGTTCTCTTACTTGATCAACTGCATAATAACCCGCTTCTTGTAATTGCTCGCGAAGTAATTGTAACTCTAGTTTTTGTGCAGTTTTAACCACTAAAGTGTGTTGTTTTAAATAACTGGGTGGCGCTAATCTTAATAATAACGTGGTGATCGGAACGATTAATATGCCATCTTTCATGGATGGTAATTGATATAAGGTTTCTATACGTGTGGATATAATGTCTTGATGTGGTGAAAAATGGTCATAGGGCAACGTTTCCCAGTCAGGAAACAAATTTACGTCGTATTTTTTTTCTGCAAAATAAAGTAATTCTTGGTGCAACTTAATAGCACTCGGTGTGTCATTAACGATCACAACTAAAGGAGATTTTTGTGGGTTCGCTTGAGCACATTGATTAATGACAAAACTTTGGCTACTGCCTACTAAATTGCCAAATTGTTGTGTATCAGTAGATGATTTTAAAGGCGGTATCTCGAGTAAATTTTTCATATTATTGATTTTTCTTTATTATTTTTTCTGATGATTGTTGCGTTATTAAACAGATTCTCAATGACTATTTTCAGTTATTAACTATTTAATTCACGCTGTTTTGCTCGATTTTTAAGTTGTTGTGATTGCACGTGTAAGCTGGCTCTAATTAATAACTCTCGATCTTGTTCTCGAATAAAGGTGTAGGTAAAAACACATTCACTTTCAGAGCTATCCGAAACACAGGCATAACAGTATATGGCAGCAGATTCTTCAGGTAAAAATATTTTTAACCTGACATTGTCACCCACAGCCCATTTGTCATTGCCTGCAATAATGAGACTACCTGCACTGAATTTAAGGCTTTGATGACGCGCCTGTTGTTCATCCTGCTGTGTTAATACATAACTTAATAGGGTGTTTATTTTTTGATTTTGTGCCTGTAAAAAATGCCAAAGTGCTTGCGTATTTTCACTATTGAGTTTTAAAGGGGCTAGCATACTCACATCTGCTTGAGCGAGATCACTGGCCATTCTAAATGGACCTGGTATCTCTTCTTCAAAGGCATTTTGGTCAATGGGTAACTGAGTTTCATTAACAGGGTGCAAGTTAATAGAGAGTGTGTGTTGCACTAAAAAATATTCGTTATTATCCATGTCTGCTAACCAAGTCATTATTGAGTGTGAGTGAAATTATACCCATCTTACCTCAAGATGCTTTGGCAGGCACGAGCGTAATATAAGATAATGGTATTCCCTTTTTATTATTACAACATTGAATTGGCATTTGAATTCGAGCCAGTCTGGGCAAGGAGAATAATACTAATCCAAGTTGTTATAAAATCGCTATGTAGAATAACTATCAAAGAATGATGTTTCTTAATTATTCTATCGAGAGAGGGTTAACCTAGTTAATCTCTCGAAAACTCAATTTTATGCCTATCAAGTTGGCGCTAGTTTGCCATGCTGACTTTATACCTTGAAGTCTGAACGGTATATTTTGTAAGAGTTTTGTCTGTCTTAGCGAATAAAGATACATTAGAATGGCGACTATTAAAATGTAATCAATGGGATATGTCTATATTTAACCTTAATTCTGGTTACAGAGATCGCAGTTATCTATTAAATATCTTGTTCGTAATGTTATCTTGTTAGCAATGTTATCTAGATTGCCGATAGCTTTACCTTATGAAAGGCAATCAGTCTAGCAATTACAAATTATTGCTAGATAATTTAACTTAAAAACCCGTACACAGTACGGCATTGACTCACTTTACTTATCCCCGTTTTAATTATAAGTGTGTCATCATAAACAACTATTAAAAGGCAATTATGTTTTATCCTTTAAGTGTATTTATCGGTTTACGGTATACAAAATCTAAACGTAATAATCAATTTGTATCGTTTGTTTCAATATTTTCAACCGGTGGAATTATTTTAGGCGTATTAGCATTAGTCACCGTGTTGTCAGTCATGAATGGTTTCGAAGGAGAATTAAAACAACGTATTCTTGGCGCGATCCCACAGGCGAAACTTAGTAATCAAGCATTAACCATTGATCATTGGCAACAACGTGTTGATGTTATTCCTGAAGATCCATTAGTCATTGCTATTGAGCCGATGATTAATGCTGAAGCGATATTGCAAAGTACAACGGCTTTACAAGGTGTTAAGTTAGAAGGAATCTATCCGCAAAAATATAACAGTAAAATAGTCAAAGATAATATCTTTATGGGTGGCCTTGAACTGTTGAAACCTAGTGAGTATAACATCATTATTGGCGACCAATTAGCAAAGCAATTAAATGTGGGTATTGGTGATAAAGTACGTGTTATTTCCACCAGAGGGGCTCGTTACACGCCAATAGGACAAGTTCCTAGCCAGCGTAATTTTACCGTGGTTGGTTTATTTGATGTAGGCTCTGACGTTGATAAATATCTGGTCTTAATGCATGTCCAAGATGCGGCGCGTTTAATTCGAATTCAAAAAGATCAAGTGACGGATCTGCGTTTTTATTTTACCGAACCCTTTGCTGTTGAAGATTGGCATCCTCCTGTACTGGAAAAAGATGAAATATTATTAGATTGGCGCAGTACACATGGTGAACTATTTGCTGCAGTTAAAATGGAAAGGAACATGATTTGGTTATTATTGTGTTTAATTATCGCGGTCGCTGCATTTAATATTTTATCGTCATCGGTGATGGTGGTAACGGATAAAAGTGCCGAAGTCGCCATATTAAAAACCCTAGGTATTCAATCGTCTACGATCAACCTTATTTTTATTATTCAAGGTGCTTTCAGTGGTATTCTTGGTGCATTATTAGGAACAGGTTTAGGTTTGTTATTAAGTACCTACATTAATGAAGTGATGTCATTTTTAGGATTACATTTATTAGCGAATGCTTCCGGTGGCACTCGACTCTTACCCGTTATACACGAACCATTACAAATAGTATCAATTATGCTTGGTGCTATGTTGTTAAGTTTATTAGCCACTTTATATCCTGCTTATAGAGCCGGTACAGTGAGCCCAGTCGAGGCATTAAGATATGAATGATTCAATTATAGTTTGTCAGAACTTAAGTAAAGTTTATCAAGAAGGGCGCCTAGCCACGACTGTGTTGCAAGGTGTTAATTTGACCGTGGAAAAAGGAGAGTTACTCGCGATTGTTGGTACTTCTGGTTCAGGTAAAAGCACACTATTGCATTTGCTTGGTGCACTCGATGCACCGACTACTGGAGAGGTCACTTTTAATGACAATAACATCCATAAACTATCTTCAAAGCAACAAGCTAAGTGGCGTAACCAGGAGCTAGGTTTTGTTTATCAATTTCATCACTTATTATCAGAGTTCACTGCATTAGAAAATGTTGCTATGCCGTTATTAATTGCTGGTGAGCCAGTTAAAGTTGCGCAACAAAAAGCAACGGCATTATTAGAACGAGTGGGGCTAAGCAAACGCATTCAACATCGACCTGCTGAATTATCTGGCGGTGAAAGGCAACGTGTTGCAATAGCACGCGCATTAATTAATAAACCTTCTCTCGTATTGGCAGACGAACCTACCGGAAATTTAGATGCAAAAAGTGCAGAGTCTGTTTATCAGTTGTTACGTGAATTAAATAGTGAACTTGGTACCGCTTTTATTGTGGTGACACATGACCAACAGTTAGCTAATAAATTGCACCGACAATTATACATGGCTAACGGTATTTTACAGGACACTCCGTAATGTTTAGACCTTTACCATTATTTATTGGGTTACGTTATAGCAAAGCAAAACATAAAAATAAGTTTGTTTCCTTCATTTCAATGGCCTCTATATTTGGCATTATCTTAGGTGTTGCTGTCTTAATTGTTGGCCTTTCAGCGATGAATGGCTTTGAAAAAGCATTAAGGGATCAATTGTTAACTGTGGTCCCGCATGCAGAATTAGAGGTGGTCAAAGGAGAGTTTAAAGATGAATCGGCTATTCTTTCTAAAATAAGAGCACATAAAGGTGTATTAGGTGCAAGCCCTTACATAGTGATGAATGCCCTGTTGCAAAAAGATATTAATATGAAAGCGTTGCAAATGCGCGCCATCACGCCTGAAAGTGAAACGCAAGTGACCGCGATAGAGCAGTATATTAAACAAGGAGGTTGGGAGTTATTAAGCGCAAATGAAAACAGTCTCATTTTAGGTGAGCCGGTTGCCAAACAACTTGGCATTGAGGTCGGGCAGTCGGTGTCATTATTATTACCTCAAATTGGCTCAACGAAACTTAAAGCGCCGCGCAAGTTCACATTTATTTTAACGGGTACCTTTAAAATGGGCGGGCAAGTTGATACTACATTGGGTTTTATCCATATCAACACGGCTAAAAAAATGCTTAACCTTAACCATGCCACAGGCATTGCTTTTAAAGTTGAGGATGTCTTACAGGCACAGGTGCTCTCACGAGAGGTGGCGTACAGTATTCCTGTGTATATGTATATTAAAAGTTGGATCACAAGCCAAGGGTACTTATATCAAGATATTCAGATGGTTAAATCATTGATGTACGTTATTTTATTATTAGTGGTTGCTGTTGCTTGTTTTAATATTGTGTCTACATTGGTGATGGCTGTGAATGAAAAGCGCAGTGACATTGCTATTTTAAAAACAATGGGGATGGGGAAGTGGTCTCTACGTGCTATTTTTATAGTTCAAGGCGCGTTTAATGGCCTCATGGGTAGCCTCTTAGGGGCTTTACTCGGTATGTATTTAGCGAGTAACTTAAGCCAATTCTTTAGTGCTGTTGAAAATATCTTGGGGCGAAAGTTTATTTCCGGAGATATCTATTTTATTGATTATTTACCTTCACAAATTAACTATGACCAAGTGATCATTATTACACTGATTGCTTTTATTATGAGTATCGTTGCAACAATATACCCTGCATGGACCGCGAGTAATATTGAGCCTGCAAAAGAGTTAGGTTACAGCCACTAATAATCTATCACTTTATCTCGATGGCCGAAAATCATGATGATTACAGGCCATCTAATCCACAGTATTACCATTTAAGAATGTAGCTATTTAGACATTCACCTATATAGCTTAGATATCTAAGAATGTAGCTATTTAGACATTCACCTATATAGCTTAGATATCTAATCATTTAACCGTTTATGCCACCTACATCAGTTTTACGGTAGCTATTAACCGTATATGTAGTAATCAGGCAATAATACCAATCACACTAATTAACTGATCTATTTTACTTGTTAAAATAACTTATTTTTTCGTTGTAAATTTCGTAAAGGGAACAATCATTTAGCTAAATTTACGCCTTAAACTAAGTCATTTTTCCTACGTAAAATTTAGATCACTTATTTAATGTAATAGGTATAATCTAATAAACCTTTCTTTCGTCCATTTTAATAAATAATTATTTAGGGCAACCTATGCTTTAAGTAAGGCTATTTTTGCTGTGTAAAATTCTATTGCTCGTCATCCCGGTCAATAAAGTATTATGAAGGTTAAAAACCGCTATAAAAGTTAAAAAACGAGCAAAAAAAAGCGCATTAATAAATGCGCTTTTAAGAATATATCAGTAATTTAGTAAGCTAAAGTAGCATCTAAAATACTATCGGAAACTGATCATTAATCGTCTAAAATGCCAAGAATGCTTAATAAGTGGATAAAGATATTAAAGATGTTTAAGTATAAAGAAACAGTCGCTCTAATGTAGTTAGTTTCACCTCCGTTAATGATACGGCTAGTATCAAACAGAATAAAACCAGACATGATCATGACTACAACACTACTGATCACTAATTGGAAAAGTGGGATCTGTAGGAAAATATTAGCAATAATTGCAACAATTACAGCAATCATACCTGCCATTAAAAATCCGCCCATAAATGAGAAATCTTTACGGCTAGTTAATACGTAAGCTGATAATGCAAAGAATATAATTGCAGTAGTACCAAGTGCTTGCATAATTAAAGCAGGGCCGTTTGGCATTGTTAGGTAATGGTTTAGCATATTACCGAGTGACGCACCCATCACACCAGTAAACATGAATACCCAGAATATCCCCTTGCTAGAATTCGCTGTTTTTGACACAACAAATAAAAGACCAAATCCAACTAGCATTAAGACAAGTGACATCATTGGGCCGATACCTACCATTGTCGCAATAGTTGCAGTGACTGCACTAAACGCTAATGTCATGCCTAATAGCATATAGGTATTCTTTAATACTTTATTAATTGAAACTCCAACACCTTGTGCTTTAGTGTTAATTGAAGAATTCATAATTTACTCCGTTGAATAATGATTGTTAACAACATCATAACATCAGATTTTTTGCTTGTGCAGTATTTTTTATTGAGATGATGAAATAGTAGAAAATTTTCAACAGCAAGTCATACTAGTACGTGTAATCGCCCGATCATTGTTATGGGTTAAAAAAGAGTATTACTGCATTGTATTTGATAGGAAAGCTAAAAATGAAAAAAGGCACTATCAAAGTGCCTTATTAGTATTAAAATATTGTGCTAGGAAGTGCTTATTTAGCGCCTTCGATAATACCTACAAATTCTTCAATAATAAGTGCTGCACCACCTACTAAACCACCATCGATGTCTGCTTGAGCAAATAGCTCTTTTGCACTGTTTGCTTTAACACTACCGCCGTAAAGGATCTGTACTTTCTCAGCAACAACTTCACTTTGTGCTTTTAACCAAGAACGGATATGAGCATGAACTTCTTGTGCTTGCTCTGAAGTTGCAACTTTACCTGTACCGATAGCCCAAACTGGTTCGTAAGCGATCACTGAGTTTTCTAATGCTGCGATACCGGCAACTTCAACCACTGCTTTAAGTTGAGTTTCAACAACAGCAAATGTTTTATCAGTTTCACGTTCTTCAAGTGTTTCACCGATACATAATACAGGTATTAAACCATTTTCTTGAATCGCAACAAATTTAGCTGCAACGACTGCATCAGTTTCGTTGTGGTATTGGCGACGCTCCGAGTGACCTACTAGGCTATATTTTGCGCCAAACTCTTTAACCATAACTGGAGACGTTTCACCTGTGAATGCGCCTGCAACATTTGTGCTCACATCTTGTGCACCAAATTCAATGCGGCTGTCTGCTGTTAGGTTTGCAACTTGCTCAATAAAAATTGCTGGTGGGCATACCGCAACTTCAACATTAGTTGCTGCATTTGCTGCACTTTCGATACCTTTGATCAATGTCGCTACTGATTCTTTTGTACCGTTTAGTTTCCAGTTACCCATTACAAGAGGTGTTCTCATGTTTGACTCCGTTTTTTATATTGAAAGTTATATTAAAGTTAAATTGAAAAATGATATTGAAAATAAAATTTAAACTAAATGTTCTTAAATAGGCCGGCGACCATGAATAAGTTTCCCATTAATCAGATCATTCTTTGATTCTGGGCGTAAATTATCTCTTATCGGCCCTAAATACAAGGCTAGGTTGACTTAAAGGCAACGCTTTATTGGGTTAAATCAATAAAGCGTTTAATTTAGCTGAGTAACGAGATTAATTGACCTCTGTAATTTGCACTGCTTGATGTTGTTTATAAAACTCATTGTCAGGTGTTACTTGCTCTGCTAGTGGAGCACTGAATGGTTTATTAAATGATTCTTTATCAAAGCCAATATCTCCTCCATCAATCACACCGGAATCCTTAGTGATGGATTTAAAATCAAATAAGCTAGTATCCGCTAGATGCGAAGGAACTACGTTTTGCATAGCAGTAAACATGGTTTCCAAACGACCTGGATAATTTAGTTCCCAATCATTGAGCATATCTTTGGTCAATTGACGTTGTAAGTTAGGTTGCGAACCACATAAATTACAAGGAATAATAGGGAATTGTTGTAGCGTAGCAAACGCTTCAATATCTTTTTCTTTACAGTAAGCAAGCGGGCGAATAACGACGTGTTCACCATTGTCTGAAACTAATTTAGCTGGCATTGACTTGAGTTTACCCGCAAAAAATAAGTTAAGCATCATGGTGGCCAACATATCATCACGGTGGTGTCCAAGAGCTATTTTAGTTGCACCAAGTTCTTTTGCGGTTTTGTATAAAATGCCGCGACGTAAGCGCGAGCAAAGGCTGCAAGTGGTTTTTCCTGGTTGTAGCTTATCTTTGACGATACTGTAAGTATCTTGTTCTACTATTTTGTAATCAACACCTAATGAGTCAAGATATTGAGGTAATATATGCTCAGGAAAACCAGGTTGTTTTTGATCTAGGTTGACCGCAATGATATCAAAGTTAATAGGTGCAACTGCTTTAAGTTGGCTTAGTATTTCTAGTAGGGTATAGCTGTCTTTTCCACCTGATAAACAGACCATGATTTTATCACCATCTTCAATCATATTATAATCTGCAATGGCTTGTCCGGTTTGTCTACGCAACACTTTATTTAATTTTTTAAGGTTGAATTGATCTTTTTCTGTGAGTTGCTGCGTCATGGTATGCCTTGTTAATGGAGTATTAAAACAAGGCGCATTGTATAAAAAGAGGGGCGCAGATGCAAAGAGTAAAGGTACTGCTAATGCATCTATAATGGAGCCGGTTCGGCTATTAAATAACCTTGGACCCCATCGATGTACATGCTTTCAAGAATTTGTTTTTGTTCTAAGTGCTCAATACCTTCAGCGATAACTTGGCACTCCATGCGATGTGCAACATCAATGATCATGCGAATAAATTGTTGATTTGCACTATCTGATTCAAGGTTAGCAATTAAACTTGCGTCAAGTTTAATGTAATCAGGTTTTAACTCTTCAAATAAACGAAAAGAACTGATCCCTTTGCCAAAATTGCAAATAGCAGAACGACTTCCTGCTCTTTTGAACATATTAAAAACACGTTTATTAGCAATCAAGTTATGACCTAATAAACTTTCCGGAACTTCAAATACTAAGGACCTCGCTACATCGGGTTCTCTTAATAATAATCGCTCTAGCCATACCATAAAACTACTATTGTGCATCGCTGAAGAGCTAAGGTTAATTCCCCATCTAGTGTTATGTTCTTTGCGAAGACGACTGCGATAAATTATCTTTTCAAGAATAACTTTTTCAAGCTTAATAATAGTATCAGTACGTTGTGCCATAGAAAAAACAGTATCAGTTGGGATGGTATTGTTATCCTCACTGACAAAACGTGTAAATATTTCCTGATACCCTTTCATATTGCGATGAATGGCTTGAACAGGTTGTTGTAAAAAAGTTAATGAGCGATTATTTATGATATCGGTAATAATCGATCGCCAATGCTGCTCACCCACTTGCAGCGTTTGGTTATCAATATTCTCTTCAAAAGCCCATGCATTAATGCCACTGGTTTGAGCCTTTGCGAGTGCAATATCGGCTCGAGCTAAAACATGTTCCGGCAATTGATTGGAGGAAATTAAAGTCATGCCATTAAAAGCTACATTTTCAAGGTTGTTAAGTAGCTGATATTGATCAAACTTTAGTTTTAGTTCATTGGCGAATTGCTGCGCATCTCCAATACTCATATCATGGCTAATCAAAGCAAATTCAGACCCTGAAATCCTAAATAGATGTATATCTTTATCTTTATATTTATCAAGAATATCGTTAATGATGTTTGCAACGTTTATTACAAATTGATCGCCTTGTTGAAATCCACGGTGCATGTTAACCACTGATAACTCAAAAAGTCTAATGATAGATAGGATGGCATGTTTACGGTTACTTTCATCGGATAAAAATTCAGTGAGCTCTTTTCTAAACACATGACGATTATTTAAGCCTGTCAAAGCATCAACATTTATTTGTTTTGATAATCGAGAGATCTTTTCTTTTTTACTGTGTAGGGCAGAATCAAATAGACGCCTTTGTTCAACTAGTTCGATAGTTACTTTTTTAAAGGGAGTTATTTTAGATTTTTCATTAACAATTTCATTGACCAAGGCACTTTCTATTTTTTTTAGTAGTCTAAATGAAATGATATGATACAACAGCAAAGTGATAATAAGTGCGGTGACAATTAGCACTATAATTGATTGATATAATTCAAATAGTTCAGGGTGAATACTTGTATATTGAATGCTTTGATTTTCGGTCGCGCTGTTAAAACTAGAAATTGGGGTGGGCAGTAAATTATTGAAAAGCTGATTCACTGCTTTTTGACTATAAACAAGCGGGCTATTAAGACGATTATTATTAATTTTTATATAACTAAATTGACTAATATCGAGGCTTCCTTGTAGGTCACCCATAGCCGTAATTGTGGGTAACAAAGCTAGCTGAGCACGCGTTTTAGGAAGCTGTTGTTGCTCAAGTAGTAGCGTATTAAACGCACTTTTGGTTGCAATTATTAACGCCAAGGCGATTAATAAAGTGATCAAGGTAGAGGTCCAAAGGCTTTTTTTATAATCGTTCACTAACCTGCTCCTCGCATTAAGCAATTATTTGTATCAATAAATGGTAATTGGTAAATATCTGTTAGTATTTTTTTATAAAGATGAAATAAAATACTGATCATTATATTTTCTTATCTTTGATATTAAACTATTTCGATGATCCTATAACAGAACTTGCTTTATATAGGATCAAAGAAATGCTTTAAATCGGAGAGTATAGACCAAAAGAGGTATTTTATTTATTTTTTATCAAATAAATACTACTTTCGGTAGTCTGGCTGGTGACTTAATAACAAATATTTTGTTTGTTCTTCCTGTGGCGACTCGCAAACGCTTTTAGCTGTGCCTTTTTCAATAATTTTTCCCTGATGTAATACTAGGATTTGATCACTCATGTGTTTGACTAAGTGCATATTATGCGCAACAAAAATATAGCTAGTCCCTTTAGCCTTTTGTATCTTTAGCAATAGGTTGACGATTTTAAATCGCAGTGAAATATCTAATGTAGACAAAATTTCATCGGCAATAATAATGTCAGGATTTAAGATCATGGCACGAGCGATGGCCACTTGGTGTTTTTGAACACTGGAAAGCATATTAGGATAAAAAGCTAAATAATCAGGTAATAATCCCACTAATTTCAAGGTTTCCAGAATTTGTTGATGGCGTTGCTTGTCATTTAAATCTGTATTTAATTGTAAAGGTGCATGTAGTATTTTCCCTACCGTCGTTTTAGGGTTTAACGAACTACTTGGGTCTTGAAAAATCATGCGTATAGACAAACAACGTTGCTGAGAGTTAAGCGAACTAAGATGCTGTCCTTTTACGTATATATCTCCGGAGTTTGCTATTAACATACCGCCAATCGTCCTGACCAATGCACTTTTTCCAGATCCACTTTCACCAACCACAGCCAATGTTTGACCCGGCTCTAGGGTAAAGCTGACAGGTCCGAAAGCGAGTTGCTCACGACTACTGAGAATACCCGTTGCATGTTTAAAGCTTTTACACAGATCCGTTACTTTTAATAACGGCTGCACATTTAGCTCACTTTGGTTGGATAGTGACATCGGAAACTATGGCCTTTTTTAGTCGTTAAAGTAGGGTTTTCAACACATATCTTTTGTGCTCTAGGGCATCTAGGCCCCAGTCGGCAACCGATCGGTAATTGGTTAGAAGAAGGAATATTACCGGGTAATGTGTACAGTTGCGCTTTATGCTCATTAAATTGCACATTATTGATCAATGTTTTTAACATCGATTGTGTATAGGGGTGCATTGCACTGCCCATTATTTGCTTATAAGATCCTGATTCAACCGTTTGTCCACAATAAACTAAGGTCATGTAATCGGATATGTTACTAGTATTGGCAAAATTATTACTCAATATAAGCAGAGTCGTATTATTTAATTGGTTAAGCTTGTACAGCAAACGAAATATTTGTGATTGGGTAACCGCTTCCATCGCAGTGGTTGGCTCATCGGCAATAATCAAACGTGGATTATTAGCAATTGCCATAGCAATCATCACTTTCTGGCAAACACCTTCTGAAAGTTGGTGTGGGAAACAATTTAATACTGCCACATCGTTCTGAATACCTACTTTGTGCAACAACTCTTTTATTTGTAAGCGTCGTGATTGTACGTTTACTTTTTTAATCTTGGTCAAGATCAAACGAAAGCGTTGTTGCCAAGTTTTTTTGGGTAAAACTGATTCAATTTGAACGCGTATTTTTTGACTTGGATCTAGGTAAGAGCTGGGCTCTTGAAAAATAACTGAAATCTCTTTACCTAGGATTTGACGTCGTTCTTTATGCGTGAGTTTTGCTAAATCTGTCTTGCCTAGAAACATGCGGTCAGCCGTAACCGTCCAGTTACTGTTATGTAAACCTAATATAGCTTTAGCGATCAGGGTTTTACCTGACCCTGACTCACCAATCAAACCATGGATTGAACCATCCACTATATTTAATGAGGCTTTATCGATAACGCGAATTTTTCCCTGTGCAGTATCAATATCAATGCTTAGGTTTCTGATATCTAATAAAGCCATTATTCTTCACCTTCAAGTACTGCGTGCCGTAAACCTTCTGAAAGTACATTTACGATAATAATTACTGTGAAAATAGCAATCCCTGGGAAAGTAACCAGCCAAGGAGAAAGATAAATTAGTTCCATACTACTGGCGATGATAGATCCCAATTCAGTTTGGGGTAATTGAGCACCAAAACCTAAAAAACCTAGTGTCGCAATTTCGATAATAGCCATGGTAAATAAACGGTTAATAATAGTAATGGTTGGCTCTAAAATATTAGGCAAAATTCCGTATCTAAATAAGCGCGTTTTTGTTGCACCATCTAGTTGTATCGCAACAATATATTGTTTACTTAGTTCTTGTTCAATGGCCAAAAAACTAGAACGTATGAATTGCGGTAACAATGAAAGAGATATAGCAATCAAACAGTTTGTATAACTTGGTCCAAAGATAGTGATCAGTATTAATGCAGAAAGTAATGTTGGAATCGCTAACAAAGCATCTAACAAGTGATGTAAAACACTTGCTTTAACACCTTTTGTAAGAGCCGCAGCAGCCCCGATAAGCATTCCAATTATACCGACCAACAGCGTAATGAGTAGTGCGCCACCTAAAGTAAGTTGTAGTCCATGAAATAAACGAGAGAGTGAGTCTCGACCTAAATCATCGGTTCCCAAAATATGGTTAATATCTCCTCCCTCGACCCAATACGGAGGTAATAACATGCTCTCAGGGTTTTGTGCCAAGGGAGAATGTGGCACAAACCAAGGGGCAAATAGCGAGACAATAATCAAAACAATAATTAACCACATAGCGACTACTGCAATGGTTTTGGTTTTAAAAATGGACCAAATATAACCTAGTGGTGATTGAATTTTATCTTCATTAAAGCCGTTATTTATCAGCATATAAGGAACCTCGTCTTAATGGACTAATAATAACCATGAGAATTTCTATGAAAATACTGAATGATAAAATAAATCCGCTAATAATTAATATACCAGCAGGTAATACTAAATAATCACCTGTTTTCAATGAAATAAATAACCATTTTCCAATACCATTTAAGTTAAATACAATTTCAATGGTCATCGCAAAAGATATGATGGTGCTTAATTGCAGCCGTAATTGCGGAATAATAGGGGGCAGTGCATTTTTTAATGCATGTGCAAAAACGATTTTTGTTCGAGAAAAACCTTTTGCATAGGCGGCTTGTATATAATTACTGCGCATCACCATGGTCATGGAATGACGGGTTAAGCGTACAATTTCAGTGATTAAGAAAAATGATAAAACTAATGCAGGCAGAATTAAATGTGCAACACGGTCTATAAATGCAAATAGCTCATATTGTTCGGTAACCATTAATGTATCAATTAACAAAAATCCAGTCACAACGGGTACTTCATAAATTAAACTTAAGTTGCCATCAACGGGTAAAACTTGGCCCCACACACTGGGTAATAATACCGCCATTACGCCCACCCAAAAAACAGGTAAAGCGAGTCCAATAATGGCAATTGTCATTATTCCATAATCTAAGCGTGTATTTCTGAATAAACCCGCTAATAAACCGAGTGGAATGGCGATAATGCTGGAGAAGATTAAAGCAGTGAAACAAAGTTCTAATGTCGAAGCAAAAAAGATTAGACCACGATCAAGCAGCGCTTGGTTATCCACCGAAGAGTGCCCTAAATTACCATTAAGAATATTCCATAGATAAGAAAAATATTGGCTGATGTATCCATTATGGCTTACTACTGCGTCAGCGTTGACAGAGACAATACGGTCCACAGCAAAGGCGATGATGGTTAATATCAACGCAGTAATTAATAATAGGTTCAAACGTCTTAGTAAAAATGACAGCATATTAATTCAAATCTTGTTTAATGGCATTTTGGAAATTAATACCAGTTAATGGATTGACTTCAACATTTAAAATTGATTTCGAAATAGCGTCCAACCTTAATACATGTGCAATAGGCAGGTAAGGGCGTTGCTTATAAATTTCGTCTTGAATCTGATAATAGTTTTTAATACGTTGTGCAAAATTAGACTCTGTTAATGACTGGTCTAACAATACTTGTATTTTTGGTGAGCACCAATGGCTGCTGTTGCCCGTTTCTGCGGTCGAATTACAGCTTAAAAGCGGTCTAAAAATACTATCAGGGTCGTTAATATGCACATTAATGCCGGTTAAATAAGTATCGTAATCACCACTTCTTAAACGTGCTTTTAAAGCCGCACCACTTAAATTGATAATATCTGTTTTAATACCAATATCACCTAAGTTAGCTTGGATTAATTCCGCTGTTTTATGAAAGTTAGGGTTAAATACATCGGAACTATCAGGCAATAAAATCGTTAACGTTTTAGAAAAATCGTAATTTAATAACGTTAAGTTTTGTCGTGCTTTATCTGGGTCGTATTGATCGTTTTCAAATCGAGGTTTTAATGCCCATGACTGTTTACTTAATAACGTATCCGTTTGTATTGCACTTTGAAAATAAACAGCCTGTAAAATGGTTTTTTTATCAATAGCCTGCGAAAGTGCTTGGCGTACTTGATAATTCTTTAAAATATCTCGCTTTGTATTAAATGCCCACAACGCAATATTTTCCGTTGATTTACTGTTTAGGGTAATATTTTTATTTTTACTTAACGTTTCTAATTGGCTCGCTGCAGGGTAAGAGATTGCATCACATTCGCCAGATAATAATTTGGTGTAACGTTTGGTTGCACTTGGGTTAGTAAAATAAATTAAGTTTTGAATATTGGTCATTGATTGCCAATAAAGTGCATGTTTTTTATAACGGATAGTGCCGTTACTATCAAAACTTTTAAATTTAAAAGGCCCAGTTCCGATAGGTTGAAAGTCCAAATTCTCTGGCTGGCCTTGTTGTATCAACTGATTTGCATATTCTTGAGAATGGATCACTGCGTAATGTGCTGCAAGATTTGCAAGTAACGTTACATCGGGTTTAACTAAAACAAACTCAACAGTATGATCGTCAATCTTATTAATTTCAGATAATAAATTAGTGAAAGGGTGATTATAAAAATAGTTTTCAGCTTGATTATTCACCATATGATAGGGATGTTGGTAATCTAGCATGCGATTAAAACTAAATAACACATCGTCAGCATTTAAAAAGCGAGTTGGTTTAAAGAAGTCTGTTTGGTGAAAGCTAATGTTGCTGCGCAATGTAAACCGGTAACGTAATTTATCATCGCTACGTTGCCAACTTTCAGCTAAGTCAGGAATGAATTTATTGGTTTTAGAGTCAATGGTGACTAAGCGGCTATAAATTTGATGTGTGGTTGCATCTAGGCTCGCAATATCATGACTAATTTGAGGATTAAACGAAGTAGGTAAACTTTCAGTGCAATAGATAAGAGTATTTTGTGTTAGTGCTTTATTTTGATAACAGCCGCTAAGGGTTGTGATAAAGAACAATAAGCATATTAAACGCATAAAGCTATTCTATTCCATTAGAGTGAGGTGTGTAATTTAACATTAGCGCCGCTTAATTAACATATTAAATATGCGTAAACCTATTCGTTCCTGCTAAAGATAGAAATAAAGTAGCGATTTAATGCGTTAGGTCATCATTATGCCTAACATTTCTTCAACCCATGGCTTACTGGTAGCCGAATTTTAGCTTACAGATCCTTGTATCTTAAAGAGTAAGCACTATAAATCATTTTATTTTGCTTAATGATTTTTAATTAATTACCTTTAAGTGACCACCTTCAAGTAACTACCTTCAAGTCATCACCATTAAACAATTACTTCTAATTTAGTGACAATACGATAGCACAATATAATGGCGGCTAAGCCAAATATAATGCTACCTAAAGCTTGCCCAATCAATATGCCTTGAGCGCCATAATAATAGGCACCGACACTCACAAAAGGAATCGTCCCTAAAGACATTTTCCCAAGATTCAATAAGGTGGCCATTTTAGGCCGACCAACATTATTCAGAAAAGACATCGCAACTAAATTCATTGCAACAAATATAAAGCTAACGCTGACATATTGACAAAAAAAGCGGATTAACATTCCAGTATCTGGGCCAGCATTAAACAAAGCGACAAGGTACTCTTGCATTAGTGACAGAGTTAATGCTAAAACAAAAACATATTTAATAATAAAGTTAAGTGATTGATTTAAAGTTGTTTTGACGCGTTTAAACTGCCTTGCACCCAAGTTTTGGCTGATGATAGGGCCGATTGCGCCAGGCATTGCAAACAACATCACAAAAGCGACGGGGATCAAACGACTAATGATTGCCCAGCCCGCAACAAAACTACCTCCAAATTTAGCCATTTCATAAGTAATATATAAATGACTCAGTGGTGTGGCGATTTGTGTTAGTGAAGCAGGAATAGCAACTGCACTAATATTTCTCATGTGCTTGATAAAATCAGCAAAAGTAATGCGACTAATAAAACCACAAATCACAATTAGATAAAAGGTGGCAATCAATAACATCATACTTCTTGCAACGATTGCTGCAATGGCTGCCCCTTCAATATTTAACTTAAAGTAAAAGATAAACAGAGGATCGAGAATAATATTACATATACCACCTGCTAGGGTGCAATACATACCTAATTTAGGTTTACCTAATGACCGTAATGTAGCTGTGATCTGCATTGCCATAGCAATCAGTGGAAAAGAAAAAATGGTTATTTTTAAATAAGCACTGGCTGCATCTAAAGCAATACCATTGGCACCTATTAATGTTAATAGGTGGTTAGCATTAAAAAAAACAGTAAGGGTAATTAGAGAACTAATTAATAAGGTTATTAGATAACAGCTCATTGAAGCTTGTTTGGCTTGTTGCTGATGGCCTTGACCTATTAACTTGGCAACGATAGCCGAGTTCGCAATGACCATAGCAATCGTCAATGAGGTGGTAAAAAATAACAGGGCTGCTGCATAGGCAATGGCAGCAACCAAGTGAGGTTGATTTAATAAACTAATAAAATAGATATTAATCAAATCAACAACAAAAAACACGCTTAAGGCCACCGCATTAGTCAGCGCCATTTTTAATATATGCTCAGGAATATTACCCTGCGTAAATTTAGGCGCGAATGAACTCATTGATTAACGTGTAAATCTGCAAATTTATCCAGCAGCTGTTGCTCTGTTTCAACATGCTTAGGATCGATAATGATACAGTTGATAGGGCAAACTGCGACGCAGGTTGCCTGTTCATAAAAACCCACACATTCAGTACATAAATCTGGATTGATTTCATATATTTCAGCCCCAAAGGTGATTGCTTCATTAGGACATTCTGGATCGCACATATCACAGTTGATGCAACTGTCTTCTATTAATAAAGCCATGTTATTTACTATGCGGGTTACGAGTATCAGTACCCTGAGTCAAGTTTCTCATCAGTAAACCGTGGCTTAAATCTATCTCTTTTGGTACTGGAATATATAAGACATGACCTGAACCCGGCGCCACATCGACTAATTCACCTTTACGATTATGTAACTCTTCTAACTTAAAGTTGATGTTACCCTGCGGTGTCATTAGCTCTAGTTTGTCCCCGACTAAAAACTTATTTTTTACGTTTATTTCAGCAAGGCCTTGTTGATTACGTCCAGTAATTTCACCTACAAACTGCTGAGTCTCGCTGATTGAATAGCCGTAATCATAATTTTGGTATTGATCATGAGTATGGCGGCTTAAGAAACCTTCGGTGTAACCTCGATGAGCAAGGTTTTCTAATGAACTCATTAATGATGGGTCAAAAGGGCGCCCTGCAATTGCGTCATCCATCGCTTTACGGTATACCTGAGCGGTACGAGCACAATAATAGAAACTTTTAGTACGACCTTCTATTTTTAAAGAGTGTACACCCATTTTTAAAAGACGTTCGACATGCTGAATCGCGCGAAGGTCTTTAGAGTTCATAATATAAGTACCATGCTCATCTTCAAAAGCAGGCATATATTCATTCGGTCTTCCTTCTTCTTGTAATAAGAAGATTTGATCCGTGGTCTCGCCACTACCTAACGTTGGCTCAGGTTTATGGATAGCAACAATATCACCGGTTTCATTTTCCGTCGCTTCATGGGCATCGTATTTCCAGCGACAAGAGTTTGTACATGTACCTTGGTTGGGATCGCGTTTGTTAATGTAGCCTGACAACAAACAACGGCCAGAATAAGCCATACATAGTGCACCATGAACAAATACTTCGATTTCAATTTCAGGGCAATGGAAGCGAATATCTTCAATTTCATCCAGAGAAAGTTCACGCGACAAAATTACGCGTTCAATACCTTGTTGGTACCAAAACTTTACCGTGGCCCAGTTAACTGCATTCGCTTGCACACTCAAATGAATTGGCATGTCAGGAAAAACTTCACGTACCATCATGATTAAACCCGGGTCAGACATGATTAATGCGTCGGGTTTTAAATCAACCACGGGTTTCATATCGCGGATAAATGTTTTTAGTTTAGAGTTATGTGGTTGAATATTGCACACTACATATAATTTTTTACCCTGTGCATGGGCTTCATTGATGCCTATTTGAAGCTTTTCAAGATTGAATTCATTATTTCTAACTCGTAAAGAGTAACGAGGTTGACCTGCATAAACAGCATCGGCCCCATAGGCAAAAGCGTAACGCATGTTCTTTAAACTACCTGCAGGGGATAATAATTCTGGTTTCATCTAAGCCTCTTCAATATAAAATTTGGACATTCCCACAAAAGGAAAGCGGGCATTCTACTTGTTTTTGTAAAAAAGGTGTAGCTGAAGGCTGGAAATATTGAGTATTGATGATAAATGGCAAAAAATGGTCGGAATAGGCGTACTGAGGTGATAATTAGTTTCACATTTAATAAACGCACCTCTATACTAGCGAATAATTTTCTTACTGATTATCAGAGATTTACTCTGGATATCTTTCAACATCGTTTTTAAATATTAGGTTTTACATGGAAAACACAGAAAAGTTTACAAATAACAAACAAATCATTGCCTTCTTAACGGAACAGTTTCCAGCTTGCTTCATCGCTAGTGCTGAGCCTGCAAAACCATTAAAAATTGGTGTGTTTCAAGAACTAGCAACTCGTCTAGAGAATGAAACTCGCGTCAGTAAAACACAGCTTCGTGGTGCGTTACGTCAATACACAATGAGTTGGCGTTACTTGCACTGTGTAAAAGCAGGTGCAAAACGTGTCGATTTAGATGGTGTTGAAGGGGATGAAGTTTCTCAAGAGCATGCTGACCACGCACAATTGTCGCTAAAAGAAAGTAAAGAAAAAGCATTTGCGAACAAGAAAAAAACAGACGCCAATAAAGCACCAGCTCGTGCTGCTAAAAAAGTGACTGTGCCAAGTCGTAAAAAAGAAGCGCCTAAAAAAGCAGTTAAAAAACCTGAGATTGACTTAAGTCAGTATAAAGAAGCTAATCATAATGAACTTAAAGTATCGCAATCAGTCAAAGTTCTTTTAGGAAAATCGCCTGTTTCGGCAACCGTTGTTGAAATTTTAAAAGAAGAAGTTCAAGTGCAACTAGACTCAGGAATGGTTGTAAAAGTTAAAGCTAAGCATTTAATCGTATAAAAGGTATTTTAATGAATAAACTCTTTCGTCATGCATTAATTCTATCCCAAATCATTTTTATCGGAGCAGCTTTTGCTTCTTCCTCAAATGTAGATTTAAAAGATATCCCGCAATTGCATCAAGAGTCTCAGCATGCAAAAGTGGCGAAACGAGTGAGCGATTTATTTAGTCGCTCTCATTATAAATATATGCCTTTAGATGACCAGTTGTCTGAAAAAGTGTTCAATCGTTATATTGAACAGCTTGATTACAATAAACAGATCTTCATGCAAAGTGATATTGATGCGATTAAAGCTTATCAATATTCATTTGATGATAATCTTAAATTTGGTCAACTTGAACCTGCCTACAAAATCTACCAACTTAACTTAACGCGACGTTTTGAACGTTTTACCTACGCTTTGTCGTTACTAGATAAAGAGATTACTTTTGATACTGAAGAAGAATATCAATATGACCGTAGTAAAGCTCAATGGGCAAAAGATAAGCAAGCGTTAGATAAACTATGGCATGCGCGAGTTAAATCTGATGCATTAACGTTAAAATTAGCTGATAAAAAATGGCCTGAAATTAAAACGTTATTAACTAAACGTTATACTTATGCACTCAAACATTTAACACAAACTGAAAGTGAAGATGTATTCCAAGCTTTCATGAATGCCTATGCACACACAATAGAGCCTCACACTAGTTACTTATCGCCACGTAATGCTGAACGTTTTAAAATGGAAATGAATCTTTCTCTTGAAGGGATTGGTGCTGTTTTACAACTTGAAGATGATTACACAGTGATCCGCAGTTTAGTTCCTGGTGGTCCAGCTGATAAGTCAAAACAATTGGCTAAAGATGATAAAATCATTGGTGTTGGTCAAGAAGGCGAAAAAATCATAGATGTTGTGGGGTGGCGTTTAGATGATATCGTTGAACTTATCAAAGGCCCGAAAGGTACCAAGGTTAAGTTACAAATTTTGTCGGGTAAAGCCGGCGATATTAATAAAGTTATCGAAATTGTGCGTGAAAAAATTCACCTTGAAGACAGAGAGGCAAAATCATCTGTACAAGTGATTAATGGCGAAAATATTGGTGTCATTACCATTCCAAGTTTTTACATCAAACTCAGTGAAGACGTAGAACGTGAATTAGACATCTTAGCTAAAAAAGATGTAAAAGGAATTGTGATTGATCTTCGTAATAACGGTGGTGGAGCATTAAGTGAAGCAACACTATTAACTGGTTTATTTATTAAAACAGGTCCAGTTGTACAAGTGAGAGATAGCCGTCAGCAAATTGCTGTGCAAGCCGATGATGATGATAATATCGCTTATAATGGTCCTTTGACGGTATTAATCAATCGTAATAGTGCTTCTGCATCAGAAATATTTGCCGCTGCACTACAGGATTATGGCCGTGCCATTATTATAGGTGAACAAAGCTTTGGTAAAGGTACTGTGCAACAACATCGCCGTATCGCACGTTACTACGATACCAACCAAGATGCAGTCGGTTCAGTACAATATACCATTGCTAAATTTTATCGTATTAATGGTGGCAGCACACAAAATAAAGGGGTTATCCCTGACATTGCTTTCCCAAGCGGTATTGACCCACAAGATACAGGTGAAAGTTTAGAAAAAAATGCATTACCTTGGGATAATATTCGTTCTGCTAAATATCGAAAAGTCGCTGATTTAGATAAAGGAATTAAACAATTAATAGAAGCTCATCAATTACGCATCAAAAAAGAAATTGAGTTTAATTATTTGGCTGACGATATTGCAGATTATCGTGTCGATAAAGATAAAACCAGTATTTCGCTAGTTGAAAACGTACGTGTTAATGAACGCGAAGTAAAAGAAGCTGAAAGTTTACAGCGCACTAATGAGCGACTAAAGCGTGCCGGGTTAAAAGAGGTCACGTCTTTAGACGATATTCCGGATGATTTTGAGCCCCTTGACGCATTTTTGATAGAAGCTAGCCACATTACGTTAGATTACGCTAATCTATAGGTAACTGTTTGGTGTTAATAATAAAACCGACTTTTATAGTCGGTTTTTTTGTTTTTAAAAGGAGTTTTTATGTTTAAACCATGGCTAGATAAATACCCTGAAGGTATTAACAGTGAAATAGATGAAAGCTCATTGATTAATTTAGTTGATATGTTTGAACAAACATTTCAACAACATCCAGAACATATTGCTTTTATCAATATGGATGAAACGCTGACCTATGCAGAGTTAGACCTTCAATCAAGGAAAATTGCAGTCTATCTGCAACAAACTTCGCAACTTGCGAAGGGGGACCGTGTCGCGATCATGATGCCAAATCTATTGCAATACCCTATTATTTTATTAGGTGTTTTAAGAGCGGGGTTGGTGGTCGTCAATATAAACCCACTGTATACCGCATCAGAATTAAAGCATCAGCTTAATGACTCAGGCGCAAAAGCTATTTTTATTGTGTCTAATTATGCACAAACGCTACAGAGTATTGTGAAACAAACTCAAATCAAGCATGTGGTGTTAACTAAAATTGGTGATGCATTACCTTTATTAAAGAGAAAGTTCGTTAACTTTATTGTTTCCTATGTCAAACGAATGGTACCCAAGTATCAGTTACCTAGTGCAAAAAGTTATCGTAATGCACTTAAACAGGGTGAGAAAGGGCAATACATTCGTCCTGTGATTAATTTAGATGATATCGCACTGATACAATATACGGGAGGAACTACAGGTGTTTCAAAAGGCGCGGTAATGACTCAGCGTAATATGGCGGCTAGTTTAGCGCAGGCAGACGCTGTATTTGGTTTAACTGTTGATCAAGAAAGCGAAATAATGGTCACTGCATTACCTCTTTACCATGCATTTGCGCTGACGGTTAATTGTCTATTTTTTATTAAAAAAGGCGGCACTAATTTATTGATCACTAATCCTCGTGATCTCGATACTTTTATTAAAACCTTAAGTAAGTATAAATTTACCTTCTTTACTGCATTGAATACATTATTTAACGCCTTACTACATCATCCTAAAATTAATGACGTAGACTTTTCTTCGCTAAAAATAACTATAGCAGGGGGCATGGCAACACAAACTAAAGTCGCTAATTTGTGGAAAGAAGTTACAGGCAGTACGGTCATTGAGGGCTATGGATTAACGGAGTGCGCTCCTATGGTAAGTGTCAACTCTTATAATGTGACAGCGCATGATGGTTCAATTGGGTTACCTATGCCTGGAACTGATTTACGCTTAGTCGATGATAATAATAACGTTATCGAAGATTATAACAGCCCGGGCGAAATAGAAATTAAAGGGCCTCAAGTCATGCCGCACTATTGGCAAAATGAGGAAGAAACTGCGTTAGCGTTTAATGATGGCTGGTTTAAAAGTGGTGATATTGGTCTATTTGATGAACAAGGTTTATTACGTTTAGTTGACCGTAAAAAAGACATGATATTAGTATCAGGCTTTAATGTTTACCCTAATGAAATAGAAGATACTGTGGTGCAAATGCAAGGAGTCTCAGAGGCTGCTGTCGTAGGAATTAATGATGAGCAGTCTGGTGAGAGCGTGAAACTGTTTGTGGTGTTAGATGATTATAAAGTCACCGTTGAAATGATTAAACACCATTGTGAAGGTCAATTAACGCGATATAAACAGCCTAAATTGATAGAAATAGTGAGTGAGCTACCAAAAAATAACGTGGGCAAAGTGTTACGCCGTTTATTAAAAGACAGATAATTTTCTTGGCTTAACACTCTATGGCTTCAGTGCTTACCATTTTTATCTGCGTTTTTGTATAGACAATGATTCTGCCAAGGGCAGTATTTAAAGGTGACGATTGTGCAATTAACGTATGGGAGTGTGGTTAACTTAATGCCAATGATTAAGGGATTAAATAATCGATAGCATTAAATAATTAGCTGTATTAAACACTTCGTATTTCATATCTATCTAGTCACTACTCGTACTTACCTAGTACCAAATAGTACCGAGCAAATGCGAACTGTATTTTTATTGCTGATAATAATCAATGGGTAACACAACTAGGTTAATATTATCTGGGTTGGCATCAACAAAACTTAAGTTGTTGTACCAGTCTCCCACATCAAAGCGTTGCCCAGCCTTATCATTAACAGTCAAATCATGTACAAAAGCTTGGTGCGTATGGCCATGAATTAAACGTTGTACTTGATGTAATGTCATCAAACGATGCACTTCTTGCTCTGTCACGCCCATCATATTTGTATTTTTATATACTTTTTTAGATTGGCTCGCAGTGCGGATCTTCCAACCAATACGCTTGCGCAGCTTGAGTGGTAAGCAATTAAAAATAAATTGCATTACAGGGTTATGGATCACTTTACGCATACGTTGATAGTTTTTATCAAACAAACACAAAGTATCACCGTGCATAATTAATGTTTTAGTTCCGTATAAATCTATTTCGGTATGCTCTGGTAATAAAGTCATTGAAGACTGCTGTGCATAACGTTTGCCGATCATAAAGTCTCGGTTACCGTGAATATAGAAAATTTGAGTATTATTTTTTTTAGCATAAGCTGTTAATTTCTGCGCAACTTCATCCATTAAAGGAGTATGTTCATCATCTCCTATCCACACCTCAAACATATCACCAAGGATATAAAGTGTTTCAGCATTAGCTGCTTCTTTTTCAAGAAAAGCAAAAAAGGCATCGCTTATATGACGATGATTTTCGCTGAGATGTAAGTCTGCAATGAATAAAGTGCGCATAGTCAGTTACGCTACGGTAACGTTAGTGATCACAACGTCATCTAGTGGCACATCTTGATGAACATAATGTGCATTACCTGTTGCTACGCCTTTGATTTTATCTACTACATCTTCACCAGCGACTACTTTAGCGAATACACAGTATCCCCAACCATCAGTTGTTTCTGATTTAAAATCTAAAAATTTGTTATCGCCGACATTGATAAAAAATTGTGCAGAAGCTGAATGCGGTTCCATAGTACGCGCCATTGCTACTGAATATTTTACGTTTGATAAGCCGTTATTTGCTTCGTTTTTAATAGGCTTTTGGCTGTCTTTCTCTTCCATGCCCGGTGCAAAACCACCCCCTTGAATCATGAAACCATCAATAACACGGTGAAAAATGGTGCTATCGTAATGACCACTTGTTGCATATTTAATGAAATTAGCCACTGTTTTAGGTGCTTTCTCTTCATTCATTTCTAATGTGATGTCGCCAAAATTTGTATGTAAAGTAATCATTGTTAAATCCTATCTTCAAAAAGAGCATTATCATACCTCAACTCGTTAATTCATTAAATACAAAGGATGAATTTGTCACTTGGTCAGGTTAGAATAGGCGTTTTTACAGTAATCGCATTGGATGGAAAATGTTAAAAATCTACAACACCTTAACTCGAACTAAAGAAGAATTTAAACCCCTTGTCGCAGGCAAAGTGGGAATGTATGTGTGTGGTGTTACCATCTATGATTACTGTCATATAGGACATGGTCGCACATTTGTTGCTTTTGATACCGTGGCTCGCTACTTACGTTTTAGTGGTTACGACTTAACTTTTATCCGTAACATTACAGATGTAGACGACAAAATTATTAAACGTGCCAATGAAAACGGCGAGACTTGTGACCAATTAACGGCTCGTTTTACTGATGCAATGCATGCGGACTTTGATGCATTGAATATGATCAGACCCGATATTGAACCACGAGTAACGGATCACATGCCTGAAGTGATCGAAATGATATCAACACTGATAGCAAAAAATCATGCCTATGTTTCTGACTCTGGTGATGTGCTTTTTTCTGTCTCATCATTCCCAGAATATGGCCAATTAAGCGGTCAAAATCTTGAAATGTTGCAGGCCGGTTCTCGTGTTGAAGTTGAAGATAGTAAACATGACCCATTAGATTTTGTGCTATGGAAAATGGCGAAAAGTGGCGAACCATCATGGTCATCACCATGGGGAGAAGGTCGCCCAGGTTGGCACATTGAATGTTCAGCAATGAATAGAAAACATCTTGGTGAAGTGTTCGATATTCATGGCGGTGGGTCGGATTTAAGTTTCCCGCATCATGAAAATGAAATTGCGCAGTCATGTTGTGCGCATCACGGTGAATACGTTAATACTTGGATGCATTCGGGTATGGTGCAAGTTGATAAAGTCAAAATGTCTAAGTCTTTAAATAACTTTTTCACTATCAAAGATGTATTAGATGTCTATGATAGTGAATCTGTTCGTTACTTTTTAATCTCTGGGCACTACCGTAGCCAACTTAATTATTCAGAAGATAATTTGAAACAAGCAAGAGCTAGCTTAGAGCGTTTATATACTGCTATACGTGATGTAGCTGTCAGTGATATTGAGATTGATCAAGCAATTAAAGACAGTAAGTTCTATCAAGGTTTTGTGAAAGCGATGGATGATGACTTTAATACACCTGAAGCGTTGGCAGTATTATTTGATTTAGCCAAAGAGTTGAATCGCGTTAAAGTAACTGATTCTAAAAAAGCGGTTCTTTTGGGTAGCATGCTGGTCAAATTTGCTAATGTGTTAGGTTTGTTGAGCCAAAGTCCAGATCAGTTTTTACAAGGCGTTGGAAAAGATCATGAAAATGATCAACAAGTTGCTGACATAGAAGCATTAATTTTACAACGTAATACGGCAAGGGCAAATAAAGATTGGCCAAGTGCTGATGATGCTCGTGATAAGTTAGCGGCATTAAATGTGGTGCTTGAAGATGGCCCTAATGGTACAACTTGGCGTAAAGTCTAATGCCTAGCCTTGTTGCCAATCGCTAAAAGAAAAGGACATCATTTGATGTCCTTTTTTCAGATTGGTTGTAATGGTTCGATTTACTACGCTTAGAAATTAGTTGTAACGGTAGGATCTACTAAGCTTACAAAATAATTGTCTGTATCTACAACGATGTTTTAGCGTTTAGGCTTTTACTTTTGGGGGCTTTAAGTTGCGTAAGCTGCTTATTTTTAAAGTCTCGTAAGGTTATTTCCAAAGCTTTAATAGTCGCCTCTAACGGCAGGTTGTTGTCTTCTAATAATTGAATCAAATCTACAGCCAGTTTAATCTCTAAAGGCGCAGATACTAATCCTGAATCAATCGTACTGTCACTATTCGTCATTGTCTAAAGCTTCCATCTTAAATTCTAATGCTTGCGTAAACTCGTTACACTTTTGATAACGTTCTTTGAGTGCACTCACTCGTGATTTATGAATTTCTTTATTATTGGCAGTGTTTGCTTGTTGGTAAAGGCTATTTTCTTCATTAATCATCGCCAATAGTCTTTTTTCATATTGATATTGACGTTGCAACTGTTGATATACTTTTTCTTGTTGTGTTGAATAGCGTTTATATAAACCTTCAGCTTTACCCGCATCCAACTGATTCACGATATTCAATAAAGCTGAAAATTGATTGATGAACTTTTCACATTCATAATTGATGATTGTATTACCCATCTCTTTAGTAATAACGTGTTTTAAATGTTCAAAGGTCGTCTGGATTTGTTGACAGTAACCAGACAAGGTTAAGCTACTCGTATTAAATAAATGTACTTCAAAACGAAATGACTTATTTTCCGATAAAGTAATTTTATTATCCCACTCTCGACAACGTAAACTAAGCGTTGCAAGTTGTTCGGATAAGGCGCTTAAGTGCTTTAAATCTACTGACTGAACCATGCGTTATACCCAAGGTTAATTGCCATAATTAGCACAATGATAATAAAGACAGGGCGGATAAATTTTGCACCAAAATAAATGGCTGAATGTGCACCGATAAAAGCACCTAGCATTAAGCAAGCACCCATTGTTAATCCGATAAACCAGTCAACTTGACCAAAATAGATGAAGGTTAATAAGGAAACAAAATTACTAGTGAAGTTCATTGCTTTAGCTAAACCACTGGATAATAGAATATTCAGACGGTATAAGTGCATATTAGAGATAACCCAAAATGCCCCCGTGCCAGGGCCAGAAACACCATCATAAAAACCTAAAACAAAGCCTTGAATACGCTGAATAATTCTTAATAAAGGAGTGTTTTCAGGAAGCGTTGCATTATCAATTTCTTTTACTCGGCTAAATAAAGTATAAATAGCGACTGTTAAAATCACTAAAGGCAAGAATTTATTCAGAAACTCCGTGGAAATATAGTTTACTAAAATGGTCCCAAACATGGCGCCAATTAACGTACTATAAAAGGTATGTTTCCAAAATTCGGGATTAAAAAGTTCTTTACGGAAATAGGTATAGGCCGCCGTACCAGAGGCAAAACATGCAGATAATTTATTAGTTCCTAACGTCAGGTGGGGTGGTAAACCAACACTCAATAATGTCGGTACAGTGAGCATACCGCCTCCGCCTACTACTGCATCGATAAAGCCGGCTATCAAACCAACTAATGCCAATAGCACCCAGCTATTGGGATCTAATACAAACTCTGTCATTTTATTTCTCTACATTTAAAGCAAAAGGGGGAAGGGCATCAATTAAACTTTTGCCATAACGTTTGGTTATTACGCGTTTATCTAATAAGGTAATTTGTCCTGTGTCTGTTTCTTTACGAATTAAACGCCCACAGGATTGTATCAATTTTTTACTGGCCTCTGGTATGGTGATTTGCATAAATGGATTGCCTCCTTTTGACGTGATCCATTCTGCATGCGCCTCTTCAACGGGTGAGTCTGGTACTGCAAAGGGTAGCTTGGTAATGATTAAATTGGTCAGGTAATGCCCTGGCAAGTCTAAACCCTCTGCCAAACTGCCTGTACCAAATAGGATACTGGTCAATCCCTGATCGCAGTTCTTTTTATGGCTGCTGATCATTTTTGTGCGAGACGTTTCACCCTGTACTAATAACGCTTTAGGAAATTTTCGGCGTAACTTATCCGCCACTAAGTTCATTTGCCAATAAGAAGCGAATAAGACTAAATTAGCTTGTTTTTCTTGTATACGTTGCGCAATGTTATCGATTAATTCGTTATCAAAACCAGATTCAGTGGGATCCTTTTTCATATTGGCAATATTGAGAGGGATCGCAGGATAATCGAATGGAGACTTAAGACGTAGGTATTGTGTACCATCATTATTTTTCAAACCAGATTGACGCATAAAATAATCAAAACTGTTTAATGACGTTAATGTCGCGGAGCATAAAATAATACCTGCCGCTTGAGACCAGAGCATATATTCTAACAAACCACCGACTTCAAGTGGACTTGCGCAAAGGGTAAACCCATCATTTTCATTGTTTACCCATGCTGCAATGGGGGCTTGATGCGTCGCTCGATCTTTTAATAGCATTTTCCACAGCGCAAGCAAGTTCTCTAAACGTTGAATATAGAAACCTGTTTCAATCAAAATAGGTTCTGCATCGGATAATTTTATATTAGCGTCTTTCAGCTCTTCGGATGTGATGGTAGAGAGTTTATTGACTGCACTTAAACACTTTTTGGTCTCTTCTTTTAAATTAATCAGTGCATTCACAATACCTTCAGGGACTTCACCCATTGGAAAACGATATTGATTAGACTTATTGTAATTAAGCGGATTATGACGAAAATATAGTTCAATTGCTTGTAAATCATTAACCATTTCATTAGCACTTTCTAACATAGTTAGGCCGGGGGTAATGGTCGTTTGGCGATGCACAACACGATTAATATGTGTGCTGACTTGCTTGATTTTTTTTAGCCAATCTTGACTCGTTTTGATATTCACGCTTGCGCTGGAAAAGTCGCGTGATATTTTGGGTAAATGATGAGCTTCATCAAGTACATAGAAACAGGCATCGGGCTCAGGTAAAATAACGCCTCCTCCTAATTCCAAGTCTGCTAGTAACAAAGCGTGGTTAACCACAATTACATCGGCTTTATTGATATTGTCCCGTGCTCGATGAAATGGGCATTGTCGGTGATTTGATAAGGCTTTTTTACAGCTGTGTTTATCGGACACGATTTGTTGCCAAATACGACGAGGGATAGGTGTTGCCCAGCTATCTTGATCCCCATTCCATTTACCATCTAAATATGCGTTACGCATTTTGCTTAATAATTCACTATCACCCGGTTGCGGTTTTTCAGTAAACAGGAGTGTTTGTTGAGACTCATCTTGTTGTTGGTTGAGTAGCTTATGTTCGCAACAGTAGCGTTGTCGACCCTTTGCTAAAGTGAAGGTAAATTTAAAATCACTGTGGCGTAGAAAAAACGGTAAATCTTTACTGATTAATTGTTCTTGTAAGGTAACCGTTGCAGTAGAGATAACTAGTTTCTTATTCAGCCTTAAGGCCACCGGTAACCCTGCCAATATGTAAGCTAAAGACTTACCTATTCCAGTGCCGGCTTCAGCCACTAAAATACGTCGTGACTTATCATAGTTACCTGCTAGCACTTTAGCGATTTCAGCCACTAAATAGTTTTGAGCTTTACGTGCTTTAAATTGCGGCAGGGCTTTTGTTATGAGTTCATAATTAGCTCTAATTTCTTTTTTTAGTGAGTCTGAAAGCATAAATATAGGTAGTCTTCTCGGCGCAATGAATAAACAAAAATAAATGGCAATTAAAAACAAAAAACCTTTATTTCGGGAGTCTACCAAAATAAAGGTTATTTAGCTGGGAATTATAACAAAGGAGTCATTTTTTCACGTTATATTGAGCTTATAAGCTCTGATGCAAAGGGGTTACTTAGGTTGTTCTAAGAATAATACCGCTGCTTCAACACGTGATTTAATGCCTAGTTTTTTAAGCAAACTTTTAACATGAACTTTAACCGTACCTTCTGAAATATTCAGGTTTTCTGAAATTTCTTTGTTACTTAAGCCACGTGAAATTTCTTGCATTATTTGGCTCTCTCGGCGCGTAAGCGAAGAAAGTTTGTCTCGAATGTTGTTTTCTTGATCCAAGCAATCTAGGTAAGGGCGTAAATCGTCACTGACTACTAATTTACCTTGTTTAATATCGTATAAATTCTCAAGTAAACGTTCAGGGTCGGTATCTTTTAAAAGATAGCCATCAGCACCATGATTAATTAACGAAATAACATCTTGTTTAGCATCAGAAACAGTAAGCATGACAATTTTACTGGTGATGCCATCATTACGTAATGCTTTAAGTGTTTCTAAACCAGACACAGCCTTCATGTTTAGATCTAATAACACCATATCGGGATGTTGTTTTTTGACCATACTGACGGCTTCAATTCCGTTTGTTGCTTCATCAATTACCACAAAATTTGGGTCAATACTGAGTAGTTGAGTGATGCCTTTGCGCATAAGTGGGTGGTCATCAACAACAATAACTGTAGATACATTGTTCATTTGTGATTCCTTTAATTGGTCATGATTAACTTACAATTGCTCATAAGTATAAATGTAAACGGTGAGTGGGGGTATAACTGTTATCAATCAAAATGAAAAAAAATTATTTGCGAGTCATAAATGCCTATACACAATATAAAACAAGCAGGTATTGAACCTGAGTTTTTACATTAAGTCTGTCTATGATTATTTGCTTAAACACTTGAACCTGAGCATTAATCATATACCTTGGTTAAGAACAGGTATGTGAATTATAAGTGATTTATAATCATAGGTATAAACAATTGTAAATATTTGCTCAAATTTTGAAGGTAAGTTTGACTTCGGTGCCAATCGTTAGGTTTTTTATTTGTAAAACAGCATTAAGTTCTTCTGCACGTTGATTCATTATTTCAATACCGTAGTGATTATTTTTACCCGGTTTATCTTCAATACCAATGCCATCATCGCGCACGGTAATAACGACTTGCTTTTCTTCAGCCACACAGTTGATCACAATGTTATTACAATCAGCATGTTTCATTGCATTGATCATCGCTTCCCTGACTATCTGTAGCATATGGATGTGTTGATTCGCGTGAGTTTGGAAATTAGAATCGAATTTTCCCATCTTGATCTTGGCGGTCGTTTGTTTTTGTAGTTGTGAAATCATTATAACGACGGCTTCTTTAAAGTCAGACACGCCAATGTTTAAGCGGAAAGTAGAGAGTAATGAACGCAACTGAACATAGGCTTCCGTTACTGCCTCTTCGATATTGTTAACAGATGTTTTTGCACCTTGATTCTCTTTGTCAGCGCTGGCCTCTAATTGTCGACGTAAAACAGTACATTGAATTTTCAGGAAAGATAGAGCTTGCGCAATAGAGTCGTGCAATTCTCGTGCAATAACACCACGCTCTTCGACTAATAATAGTTTTTGTTCTTGTAAACTGTATTCTTCTTGGTACAAGGCGCGAGCAAGTAAACTACTGAAACTATTAATGATGGAGTTATCTTCACTGTCGTTAATGCCATTAATATAGTTTAAATAACCGTATGGGCTACCGTTAATATTGATAGGAATACGTTTATTATTACCTGTTTCTGTGGCACACCCAATATCGCTGTCAATTTCAATTCCATTCACTAACTCCAAACATAACTTCGTTAAGTTGGTTTGTTTAGCGAGTGCATTTAAGGCATCACGAATAATCGAGTGGGTTAGCTTAACGGTACTAAGTTGCTGCGAAATAGTGAACAAGAATTGAATCGTTTCATTGGCTTTTTCTAATTCTGTTTTTTTATCAAATACTTTTTTCTGCATCGCGTTAATCAAAGATTCAAGTTCTGCTGACATACTTTGAAGGCCGGTTGAAAGCGCACCAATTTCATTATCATGATCAGAGAATTCGACATTAAAGTGATGGTTTGATATCGAGTTAACATTAGCTTCTAGCTGGTTAATTGGCGCAACGATGTAACGTCGGCAATAAATAAGTAGGAATAGGGCACTTAATGAAATAAGCAAGAAAACAACGATTTCTGAGACTAAAATAACCGATGATTCTTTTTCTAGCAGTTGCTGATATTGATGAATAGTAAGCTCTGCGTTTTCAACAACATTGTTTAACTGAGCATGCAATTCTTGCTCTGAAAGTTGATATAACTGGTGTTGTAGAGTAACTAGCTCTGCACGTAGGTTAATGTTCGAAAAATGAATCGCATTGACATCAAAATACTTATTCTCCAATAGTTTATTCGCTAATAAAGGGGAAAAACTATTAAGAGAACGGTGGATTAAATCGCGGTCCAATGAATCTGCATGTAGAAATTGAATAGCTTTGTGTTTAAGCTTCACCAGATTAGTGATAGCTTCTTTGTTATTCGCTTGGCTGTGAGACGTTGTAATAAAAATCAGCGTATGCGTTCCTGCTATAATAAGTAGCAGTACAGAGAATGTTGAAATCACTCTTGTGATAGAAAGTGAATGAAATAGTAGATTAATCTTCATACATAGTTAAGAATAATAGGTAACGAGTTGATAGAGTCTCCTTGATAGGGAGGGTGATGTCATCTTATTTAATTTAGCTCCGAGCTTGTTTCACTAAGTTTACCATAACTTTTGGTAAATATGTGAGGCAAGCCGCTTAACCCATAAATGGTTAAGAAGGGTAAACTTAGAAATGGGTTTGCCTCCCGTGTTTGGAAAGGAACTGACCATGCAATTAATAGATAAATACCACCGTAAATTTGAATATTTACGGTTGTCGATCACCGATGAATGTAATTTTAAATGTAATTATTGTTTGCCCGATGGCTACCAACGAACCCATCAAAAACAATTTTTATCAGAAGGTGAAATTAAAAACTTAATCAATGCCTTTGCAGAACTAGGCACTACCAAAGTAAGAATTACCGGTGGAGAGCCAAGTTTGCGTAAAGATTTTGCTAACATTATCAAGCAAGTGGCTAATACCGATGGGATCAAAAAAGTAGCCACCACTACTAACGGTTTTAATTTAAGTAAACATGCAGTGGAATGGTTTGAAGCCGGCCTAAGTGCGATCAACGTGAGTGTGGATAGTCTTGATGCGAATACGTTTAATCTTATTACCGGTAAAAATATCTTTCATAAAGTCATGGAAGGGGTTGAAGCTTGTGCAGGCGCTGGGTTTAAGCAAGTTAAAGTAAATAGTGTTTTGATGAAAGGCTTGAATGATACCGATCTCAACACCTTCATAGAGTGGATCAAAGATCAGCCGATTCAACTGCGCTTCATTGAATTAATGCAGACCGAAGATAATACTGAGTTTTTTAATCGTTATCATTTATCCGGTCAAAGTATTAAAGAGGCCTTATTAAGCCAACAATGGATACAAAAAATTCGCTACGCAAACGATGGTCCAGCAGAAGTTTTTACTCATCCAGATTATAAGGGTGAAATAGGGTTGATCATGCCCTATAGCAAAGATTTTTGTGATAATTGTAACCGTTTACGCGTGTCATCTGTTGGCCGATTACATTTATGTTTGTTTGGCGAAGAGGGAGTTGACCTTCGTCATTTGTTACAAAATAGTGATGACAAGGAGCAACTGAAAGAGACCATCGTTGCAGCTTTACAACTGAAAAAATCATCACATTTTCTTGATTTAGGACTTTCAGGAGGCACTCCACACTTAGCTTCAATAGGCGGTTAGTTCTTGACTTGATTAAATATTCTCCGCTTTTTGCGGGGGATGTCTCAAACCTTCATAAATCTCTTGATCCATATCAAACACACTTCAGATAACCTCTTTTTTTATAATACTTCTGCTAAAGTTAGTTGAATATTTCATTCACATTAATTTAACAATTAGTTTAACCATGCCTGACATTGATATAAACAAACGTAATTTATTTCGTCGACAATCAGATTTGGTGATTAACAATTTAATGCCCTGGATTGAAGACAACCAACAATTTGTAAATAACTGCACTCAGTGCAAAAACTGTATAAGCAGTTGTCCTGAAAAAATCATTGTGCAAGGTGATGCAGGTTTCCCAGTGATAGATTTTTCACTCGGCGAATGTACGTTTTGCGGACAATGTGCCGATGCTTGTCAAGAAGATATTTTTACCGCAACAACAGAAATACCTTGGCATAAAAAAGCAATGATTGCAGACAGTTGTTTAGCAAACCAAAACGTTTACTGCCGCAGTTGTGGCGAAAGTTGTCCCGAACAAGCTTTGAGCTTTCAAATTGGGATCAACGCAGTACCTGAAATTGATTTAGAGCTATGTAATGGCTGTGGCGCGTGCTTTTCTCCTTGTCCAACCAGCGCCATTAGCATTAAGGAACATAAATGAAAGGTAACTACTCAGCAGGGATAAAAATATTAGGTAGCATGCCATTCAACAATAGCGTTAAAGCAGTAGAGCCACTTACTCCCTGCTTTTTACAGCTTGATAAGTAACTACGAAGACCAAAAAACATTTCTGCTCCATATTCGCTCCTGAAGCAGCCCGAGATCTTCTGCTGAACTTTTGCCATCCTCAAGTCATTTTCGCCTTGATTATTAGTAAAAGGTACGGCTTTATCGATCATAAACCTGAGTACGTCATCTTCATAATTTTGTAAACGCTCAAGTAAATTTCTAGATTTTGTTTTTTTCACCCTGCCTCGTTGGCGGGTAGTTGGTATTG
>NZ_KI519482.1:153985-154526 GCF_000482725.1 Psychromonas arctica DSM 14288 | reverse complement strand
TCGAAATGTAGATGACATGAGTGTTTTATTACTGATTCTTACAAACGAAATAAAAACACACTATTAGTCACAAAATAATCAAACAAAAGAAAGTTGTTGATATTTTTTAGATTATCACAAGCGCCGTTTTGATGATTTTTACTTATTTTTTTCAGTTTTTTACTTTTTATAATGCAACTATTATTTATTGAGATAAAACGTAATAATTATCAGAAAGAATACACAACTGTATATATAACATTATGATTTTACGTTAAATGCTTATGATTAGATGTGGTTTACTCTAGAAGCTCGCATGAGCTGAATTCTGAATCGACTATATCTTCTTTGCAAAGTAAGGCTATCGTAAAAATTATTTCCTATAAAAAAATAGTTACGTAACAAGGAAGACTAGGATGAAATTTTCATTTACTAAATTAGCTATAACAACGGTATTATCGCTAACTTCATTTGCCATTAATGCAACGATTATCATGGGCGAATTAAGCATTGAGGAAAACGGTACTAATTTAATGACGGCTTCGAATGGAAAAACTTATGC
>NZ_KI519482.1:120795-152820 GCF_000482725.1 Psychromonas arctica DSM 14288 | reverse complement strand
AAGTAGGAAGAATGACGCTATACGGGTATGCAAATCTATGGTACTGGCACGATAACCTTGATTATGACTGGGATTGCATTCCGGGTGCATGTGGAGTTGAAAGTTTTTACCCTAATAAGTCAAACTCAGCGTGGATAATGGTACCTGCTCCAGCTACATCAGCTATATTAGTAATAGGGCTTTTAGGTTTTAGATTAGCTTGCAAGCAAAAGAGAGTTTAACAGCTTCGAAGTTTGCCATATAACAAGGTGCTGGACACCCACAAACTTTCGCAGATACAGCTATTCAAAATTAGCTAGGTATAAAAAATGAGAGGGTTATTATCTTTTGCTCACTGAACCAACCCTACTCAAGGTTCAGGGGGCTAGGTCTTTCTTTTTGCCACTTAACGCAAAAGATAAGACCTAACACTTCCCCCCTTACTTGTTTGTAGCAACATAACTAAATACTCAATCGCATTCCACATTCCACATTCCGAGCAAAACAAAACTCATATGATCCAAATTTTCACTGTTAATACGGATCATTTTTCTATCTTTCCACGTAAAAAATAGGGCCAAGTATTGCCTTTTTCCTTTAAGTTAACAATAAAACCTTACTCAATTGGCTACATTCAGTCCCCCCGTTTAGTTTTTCTGAATCAATGATTACCTTTAGCAAGCCAAGGCAAGGAGCTATTAATGCGACAGCATGGTTAAACGAGCGAGCTAAGCTCTGCTTGCCCTTTGCCTTTGCTAGCTCAGTTCACCATATGGACGTGGCGTATGTGCGGTGCGTTAAGAAGGTAGACATTTATTCAGATTAAAAAATGATCGGGCCAGTCTCTTTGAGTTATTTGTAGGTATAGCTTCTCTGCTGGCAGAGAGAAAGTAAAGTCGCCAACACATAGCCCATAAACATCAAGCAGACTCGACGAGCGCAGACGAGTTAAAACAGAAGGCGCCTACTAAAAAAGTGTTGGCAAAAGTGCTGGCCCCCCACAAAAAAAGTACGGAACACACAAACTTTCTTTGACCCACAAATTATGTTAATACACTGTAGATATTTATTAAAAATTTAACTCTATAGCTATACGTCACATATTAGTCTTATTTTTATAAATAGACTTCATAATTCCCTTATTTACGTTCATACCTTAACCAACGAGAAATATTATGAAAATGAAGTTATTGTCAGCGGCTATTTTTTTAGCTTTTTCATCTCCTCTGCTTGCTGCGGATGGTGATATTCATGATGTCACTATTTTAGGTACATCTGATATTCATGGTCATTTCATGCCATGGGATTACGCAAGTGATAAAGAAAACACTCGTGGTAGTTTGAGCCAAATAGCCACCAAAGTTAAAGCTATCCGAAAGGAACAGGAAAACCTAATTTTAGTAGATGCAGGAGATACGATTCAAGGTAACTTTGTTGAAACTTTTAAAGATGAAAAAATAAGCCCTATGATGCTTGGTTTTAATGAAATGGATTACGATGTTTGGGTACTAGGTAACCATGAATTTGATTTTGGTTTAAAAGTACTTAACCGCGCATTAACACAGTTTGAAGGTAATGCGTTGGCAGGTAACATCGAGAAAACCGACGGTAATCCATTCTTGCCCAGTTACACTATTGTAGAACGTAATGGTATCAAAATTGGGGTTATTGGTATGGATACTCCAATGACACAAGTTTTTGCTGAAGGCACAAACCGATTAGGCGGGATGGTTTTTACCAACCCCACTATTGAAGTTAAAAAAGTGATTAGTAAGATCAAAGATAAAGTCGACTCTATTGTGCTTGTTGCACATATGGGAATAGATAATGAAAATAACAGAAGTGATACTGGCGTAGCTGATATTGCTAATGCTAACCCAGAATTAGATGCAATTGTTGCTGGTCATATGCACGTAGAAATAGATAAAGCGGTAGTCAATGGCGTAATAATTACTGAGCCAGGTAAATATGGACGATCACTGTCTCGCATTGACCTGCAATTTTCAGAAAAAAATGGAAAATTTACACTGGTTAATAAAGATAGTTATACTTATAAAATACAGGGAGTAACGTCAGATAAGAGCATGGAAGACTTATACCAACCTTATCATAAACGTCTTCGTGAAAATGCCAACCGTAAGATAGCAACATTAACAGGCGCTGATTTAGTACCTGAAAATGAAGTGCGTGGCATTCCTCAAGTACATGTTCAAGATACCGGCATAAGTGCGTTATTCCAAGAAGTGGGTTTCTTCTTCGCCCCTAACGCGAATGTTATAGCTCTGCAAATTGACAATGATAATGCGGAACTGGATGTAGGGCCAATAAAAGCAAAAGATATCGCTTATAACTACCAATATGCTGGTGGTGAAATTACTGTTTATGAGATGACAGGTAAAGAACTAAAAGCCTATATGGAATGGTCAGCGGGTTACTTTAATTCAGTAAAAGACGGGGATGTGACATATAGTTTCGATCTTAAACGTCGTTCATCAAAATATTCAACCAATGACTTCTTTGCTGGCGTTACTTACACCATCGATTTAACCAAACCAGCAGGACAACGTATTACTGATTTGAATTTTTCTAATGGTCAAAAAATAACGATGGACACACCAATACGTATTGGTATGAACAGTTATCGAATGGGACATTTGACTCGTAAAGGTGGAGTGTTAGAAAACAGAGATTTCCCAGTGTTGTTTGATACTAAAGCCATTTACGGCGAAGAAGCGGGTACAATTCGTAACCTAGCAATAAAGTATCTGATGGAAGAAAAAAAGGGATTGTATCAAGGAAAAACGATGCAAAGATGGAAACTTTCAGGTTTAGTTGGATATGATAAAGAACGTAAAATCGTTAAAGACCTTATCAATGCAGGTAAAATTGATATTTTAAAAAGTGAAGATGGCCTTTATACCAATGTGGCAGCAATCAATGTAAAAGATTTTATGTTTGCATCTAGTAGCGAAGCTAATGCTGAGATCATGGCATTAAAACAGAAATTAATGAAAGCGACTGATCAAGAAACAATAGATATTGAACAACGTATCACGTTAATTAACGCATTAAATTAATATCTATTCAGTTACAAAAGTAGCCCAAGCTTTACTTTTGTAACTGAAAATAAAAAGATAACAGAAAAAATGACTCAACGCGGCTACTACCTTCCGCCGTTGAGTTTTCAAAAATAACAAATTCCTTTTAGCAAAGCCAAACTGGACGTTTTGCTTAAGTTCATCCATCTGTTGCATGAGCGCAGGCGCAAAAATACCATTCGAACCAAGTATTACCTTCTGCAACTTAAAACCAAAAGCCTCACATAGAATATAAGTCAGCGCGACTAATATCTCTGCCGTTAATTTCCCCAAGTAATAAAAAGAACTAATGGGGTCAAACTAATGGGGTCAAGTCTTTCATTTTGAATAATCTTACAAGAGGAAAAACCTGATCCTGGAACTTGAAATGTGGCTACAACTTCCCCACCGTTGAACTTTCCCAAATCATTCATTGCTTTTAGCAAACCCAAACAGGATGTTTGGTTTAGGCTCGTTCTGGCCATGGATGGCCTGCAAGAGCCGCTGCGTTATAAAAGCAATGAATGATTTGGATCAGAAAGTGATTCGGTGGTCAGTTTCTTTGAGTTCTTTGTAGGTATAGGTCTTTTCTGATAAAAGAAAGTTTGGTCGCCGACAGGGCGAAAACACTGCCAATAAATATCAAGCAGACTGGGCGAGCGCAGACGAGCTAAAATAAAAAGTGGCTACAACTCCCCCACTGTTGAGTTTTCCAGAATAATAAATTCCTTTAACAAAACCAAACTGGATAGATCTCGCTCTTTAGTGTTAGGCATAGAGGTGTATCAATAGCAAAACAGTTGAGCAAAAAATCACATGCAAAACCCATCAATTTAATCATATTTCTTTCAACTTCGCCATGATATTAATTTGTCTTTATGCATTTAAATAATTAATAAATTTATAGTCAAAATACAATTAAAGCGTAGACTTAACCGTATGTCTCACAGTGTTTGTGATTTTATTTTTAGGTTATTTTATGGAATTCAAAGATTATTATAAAATACTCGGTGTCAGCAAAAAGGCTGATGTTAAAGATATTAAAACAGCCTACCGAAAACTTGCCCGCAAGTATCATCCTGACTTAAATCCTAGTGAAGGTGTCGGCGAAAAATTTAAAGAGATCGCTGAAGCTTACGAAGTATTAAAGGATGCCGGTAGAAGAGCAAAATTCGATGAGATCCTAGAGTATGGGGATCAATCAAGCCAAGGATTTCAGCCTCCACCGGGATGGCAACAAAATCAACATGCGTACCAAGGTGATCCTAACGCTGATGCACATTTTTCAGATTTTTTTAATTCCATTTTTAATGGTGGATTTGATCAATCGCATTTTCACGGACAAGCTCAGCAACATCATTCTAGAGGCCAAGATGTTGAGACGGAACTGGCTATGTCATTACAAGAGACGCTGCATCAACAAATTAAAACCGTTCACTTTCAATTACCTGTTTCCGAAGGCGGAAAAACGCACCATATTAAAAAACAATTAAATATAAAAATACCACAAGGCGTAATTAACGGTGAACGTATTCGTCTTAAAGGCCAAGGAAAGCCGGGTTATGGCGGTGGTGAACCGGGCGATCTTTATCTGCATATTCGTGTAAATAGTCATCCCCTTTTTGATGTTAAAAAACATGATTTAGTATTAACCTTGCCGCTTGCACCTTGGGAGGCGGCACTAGGAACTAAGGTCACGGTGCCGACACTGGATGGTAAAGTGACGTTAACAATCGCTGCCAATACTCAGTCAGGTACAAAATTGCGTGTTAAAGGTAAAGGCTTAAAAAGAAAAGATAAGTTGGGTGATATGTATGTGGTTATTAATGTGATCATACCGCCTATCAGCAATGATAAAGCAACCCAATTATGGCAAGAGCTTGCAAAAAACTCAGCTTTTGACCCACGGGTTTCATGGGGAGAATATCTATGATGCGCAGATTAACGGTGATTTCACTCAATGAATTATGTCAATTAGAGAGAATTGAAAGTCATCATATTATTGAGATCGTTGAAAATGGCATTGTCAAACCCATTGCTAATGCCAACAGTAAGGACTGGGAGTTTGACACTTCGAGTGTTCATTGGATAAAAAAAGCGGTGCGACTCCACCAAGATTTAGAAATTGATTGGCTAGCGGTGGCCTTACTTATCGATTTAATTCAACAAAGGGATTCGTTACAAAGAGAAAAAGAGTTTTTTCAACAACAATTGAGGCGGTTTACTCAGCATTAATAAACCAATATAAATACACCAGTATAAATACACCAATAAAGAACGAGAAGTGATTGCTTTCTCGTTCTTTCTATAACCAATAACAGCTCTTATTGCCGTCATAAGGGAGCAGGTAAAAACTAGGTAAAAGTGATGTCACCGATAGAGCCTATCGACGAAACATGTCTACATTTAACTCGCTCTCATCCCCTAGCCAACATGCATATTTAGTATGATCGTCTAGGTCGTTTCCTGTTAAAGGGTGAACAAATATACTCAACCCTTGACGCGACTCTTCAAGCCAAGGAATAAGTTGTTCAAAATCATTCGATGCAAAAAGGATTTGGCAACTCCAGCATGGATGAGGCCCCACCAATTTTTGATGTACTCTACCTATTTTTAAATTGAATAAATCCCCTGCTTTTTCACATAATTGTGTCGCAAATTCTACTGTTTGTAGGTCAAAATACACATGTGCATGATAATTTTCATGAAGATTAATAGGCCGTTGTGGTTGCTTCATATTGTTAACTTCCTCTTTTTTGCTTTGCTTATTAGTACCGTGTCATGATCGTATTATGCAATCAATATATACTCGTTACTAATTATAAAGCCAGCACATAAAACTACCTATAAAATAGAGGCTTAATCAAATTCGTTCTTTGGGGATGTGATTAAGCACGCCTGCTAATAACGGTGTTATACGTAAAGCTACCAGAAACGTAAGGTGTTTCCTACAGATGATTCAGCTAAAAAGGTGGTTTATCTTGCTATTATGGACGCCTCAAAGAAATGGACAATGCCAATAAGAAATTGGAAAACGGCCTTGAATCGCTTTATGATAACGTTCGAAGACCATCTTATTTACAGGGTCTTAAGCAATGCAACAGTATTTAAGTAATGAATCACAAATAAAGCAATAGCGGAAAGAAAAATTAACAATAGTTAAACAACTGTAAATAAAGTAGTGATTCATAGTACGGACGTATCGTAGTTTTTAATCCTAAAACGTCTGTTCCGTTGGCAGTAAAATGTCAGCACTTTCCTTTTGAATCAATTTACTAACTTATTTTTTATAGATAATAAAGAAATGAATAAATCAACTCCTTCAATGCCCAACTAAAAATTAATTCTCAGCTAAACATTTTAAAAATACAATAAAAAATCCGCACTTGTTTAACAAGAGCGGATTTTAAAAAGTCGTTTATCAGTTATTTTTAAAGTCTAACCGATAAAGCGATTCAGATAAGCATCTAGTTTACGAGTAAACAGGGTGTTCAGCACAGAATTTAGCGACTTTCACTTTAACAGCTTCGATTGTTGCTGCTAGTTTTTCTTCATCTTTAATCGCATCAAGTACGTCACAGATCCAAACCGCTAGTTCAGCAGCGTCAGAAGTGTTTGCACCACGACGAGAGAATGCAGGTGTACCGATACGTAGGCCAGATGTAACAAATGGAGAACGTGGATCATTTGGTACTGAGTTCATATTCACGGTAATGTGAGCAAGACCTAGCGCAGCATCAGCTTCTTTACCTGTAATGTCTTGAGCAATCAAGTCAACTAGGAAAAGGTGGTTTTCAGTGCCGTTAGAAACAATTTTGTAACCGCGTTCTTGGAATACTTTAACCATTGCTTTAGCGTTGTCTAATACATTTTGTTGGTATTCTTTAAACGCAGGTTCAGCACATTCTTTAAATGCTACCGCTTTAGCAGCGATAACGTGCATTAATGGACCGCCTTGAGCACCAGGGAATACAGCTGAGTTTAATTTTTTCTCAAGTGCTGGATTAGCTTTAGCAAGGATAAGACCGCCGCGAGGACCGCCTAATGTTTTATGCGTAGTTGTTGTAACAACGTCAGCAAATGGTACAGGGTTAGGGTACAGACCCGCAGCCACTAGACCAGCAACATGCGCCATATCAACAAACAGGTAAGCACCTACTTTATCAGCGATTTCACGGAATTTAGCCCAATCAACAATGCCTGAGTACGCAGAGAAACCTGCAACAATCATTGTTGGCTTGTGTTCAACAGCTAGGCGCTCAACTTCAGCGTAATCTAAAACACCTGTATCTGGGTTGATACCATATTGAACAGCATTGTAAATTTTACCAGAGAAGCTAACAGATGCACCGTGCGTTAAGTGACCACCGTGTGCAAGGCTCATACCTAAAACCGTGTCGCCAGGTGCACATAATGCAGCGTAAACAGCACTATTTGCTTGAGAACCAGCATGTGGTTGTACGTTTGCGTAGTCTGCAGCAAATAAAGATTTAGCACGTTCAATTGCTAAAGATTCAGCAACATCAACATATTCACAACCACCGTAATAACGCTTACCAGGGTAACCTTCTGCGTATTTATTTGTTAATTGACTACCTTGTGCTTCCATAACACGTGGACTAGTGTAGTTTTCAGACGCAATAAGCTCAATGTGATCTTCTTGTCGTTGTACTTCATCAGTCATTGATTGCCATAACTCTGGGTCGTAATCAGCAATATTCATATCTCGGTTAAACATGTGCATCTCCTGCTAGGAATTGTAAGTATAAGTCAATTTGAAGTTGCGCATTTTACGCAATCTTTGTGCTATTGCATAGAGTAAATAGTGTGAAATGTAGCGAACATCAAATTGAATAAAAGTAATACTAATTAATTTATGTTAAGTGAAGATAATAAATACGTTTATTTAAATATGTGCTCACAATATTCTCTCTCTCTTAATTATGACAAAGCGTAAAAGTAATGAAAGCGACAAGATTAGATTCAGGCGTTAAATACTAATGCTAATAAGTGAAGGTTAAGTAATAAAAGTAATAAAATTAATAGGTAAGGTAAGAAGTACTAAAAAAGGTTATTAACGTATCGCTAATAACCTTTTGCTGTTTTATCAGCCCCTCAATTCGGGAAAAACAGTTTATACGATACGCTCAGGTAACGGATTTTTAGCTGCGCTGATCACTATAGCAATCGATTTTGAGTTAGGCGTGAAGGTAAAATCACCATAGTTAGCCAACGCCACTAAAGGATTTGCTTCCGGATAATAAGCGGCAGCGTTACCCGTCGGAATATCATAGGCAAGCAAAGTGAAATTAGTCACTTCTCTCACTACTTCATCTCCCCAGAGCGCTTCAATATCGACTTTATCACCGGTTTTTAATCCTAATGCGGTTATGTCATTTTCGTTAAGAAGAATAATATTACGATCACCACTTAAACCACGGTATCTATCTGTGAAACCATAGATAGTGGTGTTGTATTGGTCGTGAGAACGCAGTGTTTGTAACACAAAAATACGGTTTTTAGTTAACGCACGTTGCGATGCTGAAATAATAGCATCGGGTAAAGGTGCACTATGAAATTGTGCTTTGTGGTCGCTTGTATTCCATTCTCGTCGCCCAGCAGCATTACCTAAATAAAAGCCACCAGGTGCTTGTAAACGTTGGTTCATATCGCTAAAGCCGGGAATAGTTTGGCTAATATAGTCGCGAATAAGATCATAGTTTTGAACTGTATCTAACCAATTAATTGGAGAACTACCCAATGTTGCTTGCGCTATGCCAGCAATAATTGCAGGCTCAGAACGCATTTGTCTAGTGTCACTTTTTATCACACCTTGCGAACTGTGCACCATGGAAAATGAATCTTCCACTGTGATTTGTTGAGATTCACCCGCCTGTAAATCGATATCTGTTCGGCCTAAACAAGGTAAAATCAACGCAGATTTGCCTGGGTATAAATGAGTTCGATTAAGTTTAGTCGCAATATTAACGGTTAAATCACAGCGACTCATAGCTTGGCGTGTGATCTCAGAATCCGGCATTGCCGCCACAAAGTTCCCACCTAACCCAATAAATACTTTGCTGTCACCACGCAACATCGCTTCTACTGCTTGTACGGCATTGTGCCCATGCTCTGCAGGAGGTGTAAAGTTAAAGGTTTTTTCTATGTTATTAAGTAGCGTAGCATTAGGTTTTTCATCGATGCCCATGGTGCGGTCACCTTGCACATTAGAGTGACCACGAACAGGACATAAACCGGCCCCTTTTTTACCAATATTACCAAACAACAATTGTAGGTTGGTCATTTCGTTGATCGTAGGCACTGAGTGCTTATGTTGGGTGATCCCCATTGCCCAAGTGAAAATAACACGTTTTGCTTGTTGGTAAATATCTGCCGCTGATTTTATCTGCTTTTTAGATAAACCTGATTGCTCAGTAATTAATGACCAAGGCGTTGCATCTACTTGCTCTAAGTAAGCATCTAAACCACTAGTATGCTGTTCAATAAATTTAACATTGAATACATGATCACCATTTTCAAGTGCTTGGTTATGACGTTTTAACAAGACTTTAACTATGCCGCGCACGGCAGCCATATCACCACCCAAATTAGGGGTATAATATTGACTCGTCAGCTTCGTTTCACCACCAAGCACCATATGCGCTGGTGATTGAGGATTAGCAAAACGTTCTAAACCTCTTTCTCTTAAGGTATTAAAGGTCACAATACTGGCACCGCGTTGTGCAGCATGGCTTAAGGTATGTAACATTCGAGGATGGTTGGTTCCTGGGTTTTGACCGAACACAAAAATAGCATCGGCATGGTCAAAGTCTTCTAGCGTTACTGTGCCTTTACCAACACCAATACCCTGCTTTAATGCATAACCACTGGCTTCGTGACACATGTTTGAGCAGTCAGGAAAGTTATTAGTGCCAAACTTTCTTACCATTAACTGGTATAAAAAGGCAGCTTCGTTACTTGCTCTGCCAGAGGTGTAAAATTCTGCTTGGTTAGGGTTTTCTAAGCCATTGAGGTGCTGTGCAATCAATGAAAAAGCATCATCCCAACTAATTGGTACATAACAATCTGTTTCTGCTTGATACAGCATAGGATCAGAAAGCCGGCCCTGGTCTTCTAAATAATAATCACTTTGTTTACGTAAGGCAGACACACTATTCTTAGCAAAGAATCCCGGTGTTAAACGGCGAGAAGTCGCTTCCCAGTTAACGGCTTTTGCGCCATTTTCACAAAAGCGAAAACGTTCTTTTTTGCCTTCTTCACCCCAAGCGCACCCCGGACAATCGAAACCATGATCTTGATTGGTTTTGAGTAAATTTAAGACGTTTTTTGCTACGTTCTCACTGTGTAATAAATGTTTGGCTGTACTTGCAAGTGAACCCCAACCACCAGCTGCTGCTGTATATTTTTTAACACTCATAATGCCTACCTATCATTTGTAATGGTTATTAATGTTGTTTTTGTAAACGAAAGTCACCGTGGTAGACATTAAAAGTATGCTCACTGACAAAGCCTATTAAAGTGATGTTAAATTGTTTTGCTACTGCTATGGCTAAACTTGAAGGTGCGCCTATCGCAACGACCACAGGAATCTTTGCGGCAACCGCTTTTTGCATAAGTTCGAAACTGATGCGTCCACTGAGCATTAAGATAGATTGATTAGCAAGCTTACTCTGTGTCAATAAATCACCAATCACTTTATCCACTGCATTATGTCGACCCACATCTTCTTTCACTGATAAGCAGGCTTGCAAAGAGAATATGCCAGCACTGTGAACACCACCCGTTAAAGAAAATAAAGACTGTTGCTGCCGTAATTGCGCTGAGAATGTAAGTAAAGCAGAGACTGGTACCCACTGTGGCGTTTCATCGATAGTGACATTAAAAGTATGCGCTAGCTTCTTCACATTACTGGTGCCACAAATACCACAGCCTGAATGGCTAATAAAATGTCGCGTTAATGATTCCCAATCTAACACAACCGATGCTGCTAAGGTAATGTCACATTGATTAAGTTCAGAACTAATAATTGATTGAATTTGATCTGCATGCTCGATAACTGCATGCGATAATAATAATCCAGTCACTAACGAAGCATCATCTCCGGGGGTTCTCATGGTGACCATCAAGGTTTTTTCAAGCAGTTCACCAGTTTCCTGGCATGTCCAGTGCAATACGATATTGAGAGGCTCTTCACTAATCACTAAATCTTGACTCAAATGCATCTCAAAGGAACCACCCTCTGCTAATCGATAACGTTGCCGATTAACAGTTTGGTATGGTTTTGTGCTCATTGATTCACCTTAGCGATTGCTGTTTTTGTTAATTGATATGCTGATAATTGAAAACGTTGAGACGGGCGTCTAACTCATTCAAAAGTAAAATATTTTACAAGTTGAAAAGTAAATAACGATTCAGAGGAGGTCTTTATAACATATTTTTTACAATGATTTCAGCAATAAAATTTATTTTATTAAAAATATTTATAGCATTGAAAAAGCATCAATAAAATTTGCTTTTTAACATTTAATTAACCTCCAAAAGCACTTAAAATTTTGTTGGTGTACAACTAAACATATACGCTTTTAAATTTTATGATAAATTCATCCCCCCTATTTCATTAATAAAAAACTAAATAATTATAAAAGGATTTAAATGTTGAACAAACTAATCAAGCTATTTCCCGTTTGGGCCATTCTTTTTGCTGGCGTCGCTTTTTTATCTCCTCAACTTTTTGTTGGTATAAAAAGTTATATTGTTCCACTACTGATGTTGATTATGTTAAGTATGGGCCTGACATTAACACTACAAGATTTTAAAAACGTCATCAATAAGAAATCAGCAATCGGTGTTGGCATGTTATTGCAATTTACTATTATGCCAATCACAGCTTTTTTAGTGTGTTACTTTTTGCAATTAGACACCGAATTAACTGTCGGTATGATTTTAGTGGGTAGCGTTGCAGGTGGCACATCATCAAACGTAATGTGTTATTTAGCAAAGGGAGATGTTGCATTATCAATCACCATGACCGCGTTATCAACATTAGTTGGCGTGGTGTTGACTCCTGTCATCAGTGGTTTATTAGTGGGTCAAAGCGTGGACTTCCCTATGTTACCGATCTTTATTAGTTTACTTAAAATAGTGGTGTTACCGATTGCTATTGGTATCTTGATAAATTCATTTTTAAATAAACAAGTACAAGCTATCTCTTCTCTATTACCGCTTATTTCAATGCTATCAATCGTGATAATTATTGCTATTGTGGTTGCACTAAACGCGGGTAAATTAACAGATGTCGGTCCAATTGTGATGCTAGCAGTGATTATTCATAACAGCATCGGCCTATTTTCTGGCTACTTCATTACCAAGTTATTAGGGTTTGATGAAAAAACCAGCCGTACCATTGCCTTTGAAGTAGGTTTACAAAACTCAGGTCTTGCAGCTGTTTTAGCAATGAAGTTCTTCTCGCCTGCTGCCGCAATCCCTGGCACAGTGTTCTCGCTATGGCACAATATTTCAGGGTCTATTCTATCTGGATATTGGGCTCAGAAAGGCCTAGAAACAGAAGAAAAAATAACGACCGCACCAGTAACAGAGTCTTAATAAACTCAATATTTGCTTGTTAGCATCCACAATAAGACCGCAATAGGTCGTTAGGATAGGCTAAAAAGTAATATCAAAATAAGGTGATTCCGTATCTTAGTTAAATTACGGAATCATTATTTCTTTTACCAACACTGAAAATACCTTAACTACTACGCCCACCCCTTTATTAGCCTTCTTCTTTATCACACTGCTAAATATGCAGATGCTAAACTTTATAGTGTGAAACTTAGAGTATTAAACAAGGCTGGCAGTTAACCATTAATGTTCAAATGTTTGAACATTAATGCGCTTTGGTTATTTTTGATGGTCTAAGCCATTACCATCGGTTGCTTGTTGATTAGTAGATACTCTACAATAGCTCTCAATTATTTTATTCATTATAAAGGATCCACCATGGCTCAACCATTGCCTGATAAGTTCATTTATTCTATGTCTCGCGTTTCTAAAATAGTGCCACCTAAGCGCACTATTTTAAAAGATATCTCATTAAGCTTTTTCCCTGGCGCTAAAATCGGTGTTTTAGGTCTGAATGGTTCAGGTAAATCGACCCTGTTACGCATCATGGCCGGTATCGACCAAGAATTTGATGGTGAAGCACGCGCATTAACCGGTACTAAAATTGGTTATCTTGCACAAGAGCCAACATTAGATCTTGAAAAAAATGTCCGTGAAGTCGTCGAAGAAGCAGTTTTTGAAGTTAAATCTGCGTTAACAGAGTTAGATGCGGTTTATGCTGCATACGCAGAAGAAGATGCAGATTTTGATGCGTTGGCTAAACGCCAAGGTCAACTTGAAGATATTATTCAAGCACATGACGGACATAATCTTGATAATCAATTAGAACGTGCTGCCGATGCGCTACGTTTACCAGCTTGGGATCAACCGATAAAAGTACTGTCTGGTGGTGAACGTCGACGTGTTGCGTTATGTCGTTTGTTACTTGAAAAACCAGACATGTTATTACTAGACGAACCAACCAACCACTTGGATGCGGAATCTGTTGCTTGGTTAGAACGCTTCTTACATGATTATGAAGGAACTGTTGTGGCGATTACCCATGACCGTTACTTCCTAGATAATGTAGCAGGTTGGATCTTGGAATTAGACCGTGGTTACGGTATTCCATGGGAAGGTAATTACTCGTCTTGGTTAGAGCAAAAAGATGAGCGTTTAAAGCAAGAAGCAGGACAAGAGAAAGCACGCCAACGCCAAATTGAACAAGAACTGGAATGGGTTCGTTCAAACGCGAAAGGACGTCAGTCTAAAAGCAAAGCACGTTTATCTCGTTTTGAAGAACTTAATAATCAAGACTTCCAAAAACGTAATGAAACCAATGAGCTATTTATTCCAACAGGCCAACGTTTAGGTGATCAAGTAATTGATGTTAATAACTTAACTAAATCATTTGATGGCCGAGTGTTAATTGATGATTTGAGTTTCAGCATACCTAAAGGGGCGATCGTCGGTATTATCGGTGCCAATGGTGCAGGTAAATCTACATTATTTAAAATGTTAGATGGCACTGAAAAACCAGACTCTGGTGAAATAATCATTGGTGAATCAGTGCAAATGGCCAGTGTTGATCAGTTCCGTGACCACATGGATGATAAACTCAGCGTATTTGAAGAAGTCTCTGGTGGTAGCGATATTATCCAAGTGGGTAATATTGAAATACCAAGTCGTGCTTATTTAGGTCGCTTTAACTTTAAAGGGTCAGACCAATCTAAAATCGTAGGTGATTTATCAGGTGGTGAACGCGGACGTTTACATTTGGCTAAACTGCTTAAGTCTGGCGGTAACTTATTGTTACTCGATGAACCAACCAATGATTTAGATATAGAAACATTACGTGCACTTGAAGATGCCCTACTTGGCTTTGCAGGTTGTGCCATGGTGATTTCGCATGACCGTTGGTTCTTAGACCGTATTGCAACGCACATCATTGATTACCGCGATGAAGGTAAAGTAAACTTCTATGAAGGTAACTACAGTGATTATGAAGCGTGGTTGAAGAAAACTTTTGGTGCGGCGGCGGTTGAACCACATCGAATAAAATACAAACGCATTAGTTAAGATAAACTGCAAACATAAAAAAACCATTCAATATTGAATGGTTTTTTTGTATATCAGTTATCACGCAAGTTACTAACAGTTGTAATTATACCTGTTTTCTACGGCGGCTAGCAATCAATCCAACTAATGCAACAGCCAATATACCTAATGAAGCAGGGCTTGGTACAGATGCAGGATTTGAAACAGATATATTTTTCACTATTAATGTTGAATTTTTAAAAGTATCACCAACATTAAATACACCAATGGTATAAGTTAACCAACCAGATTCTGCTGCTGTCCAAGCAAAGTTGCCTGTTGTATAATCTGGGGTCGACGTATCAGCAAGCCAATCTAGACTACCTAAGCTCAAGTTAACAAATGCAAAATCGTTATACCGAATATTTGAAACCTCATCACTCCACCATTTCCAATCAAACGAAAAAGTTGAACCTGCATCAACTGCTACGGTATTTTGATAAGCAGATCCTGATTTTGCACTGCCCGTAGTAAGACTATTAAAAGCACTCTTATCGATAGCTGTAAAGTTAGCAACGTTTTTCTTACTGTCCCCATGAGCAGAGCTTATTATTAAATTATCATTCTTTGAAAATCCTGCATAACCAATACTATTAGTACTAATCACTGTTGCTTGCGCAGCTACAGAAAATAATAATGGCACCAAAATTGAGATTATTTTTCTCATTAACACATTCCTTTTTAAATTAAACAGGTAAAAATCTACCCATAAAGAGATAAAAGCACAAACCATGCCACTTCATAAGCGACTGATTTAATACTTATTTCATTTAAAATTAAAAAACCATTAAATTAAATGTAAATTAAATCGACGAAATAAGTTTCAAAACAACTAAAAAATGGCAATGTTTAGTTAATAATACGGGAAAACAAAAAATACACATATAAAATCAATAAGATAATGCAAAATAAGCATTTAGAATAAAATGTAAAATAATTCGACGTATTGGTGGAATTTGAAGTGAATCAAATATTGATACTAAGTATTTTTATTAAGCTCTACTCGAAACTTAGATTCAAATAAGCAAAACGAGTCAGCCGGTAATATTTTAGATTTAACTTATCAGTATTTCAAATACATGTGTGTGGTTTTAACAATGACAGTCTTAATGAATGAGATTTATTGATGCCTTGTTATATAAGCAATATTACTTCAAGGAGGAGATATAACTTTGATTTACCAAAGGTGCTACATTCATAGGTATTAATGTAGCAGCTTTGGTATCAGTAAGTAGTAAGAATTTTTTATTTCGAGTTATTATCAAGCATCAATAAATGCTCGTAACGTTTATCAGTTAATATTTTCATGAAAGCCACCAAGGCATCGATTTTACGATCAGTTAATGCATGTGCGCTAAGATCTTCTTTGTCTACTGTAGAAGGTACTTCTGGCGCTCGCCAAGGTTTACCTGTTTCAGGATTAATAGACCGTTCAACGTTATTATAATGGTCATAGAACTCCATCACCGTTCGCAACTCTTTAAACACACCATTATGCATGTAAGGTGCTGTTACTGCGACATTACGTAACGACGGATTTTTAAACTTACCATCATACTTTAAGTCATCAACCGCTGGGTTCTCTAATAAACCGTGGTCAATAAAGTCCTCTTGGATATGGCCTAATGCAATTAATTGAGCATTAGAAGGCACACCTATATTACGATACTGATGATTAGTAAACGGCTCTTTAGGGCTATCTTCGGTTTTTAACATATGGCAACTATTACAGTTAACGTTATTATTTGAGAAAAACAAGGTCCGACCTAGATCTTCTAATACCGTTAGATCATATTCACCTTTTAAAAAGCGATCATATTTACTATCGTAAGTCGCAAACTGTTCTGTATTTTCAAATGCTTGTAATGCATTAGCAAAGCCTTGAAAAGCTGGCAATACAGCCTCTGTAGATGAAGGATCAAAGACGTTGTCACCGTATAAACGTTTAAACGTAGACACATAAAATGGATTTTCTTTAACACGTTCAACTAATGTTTTGGCATTAGGCAAGCCCATTTCTACTGGGTTTAATGGTGGCCCCATGGCTTGATCTGCTAAGGTATTGGCACGACCATCTAAAAATTGTCCTCCAACATATTCTTTTAACACCTGATCAAAATGAAACGACGGAGAGGTACTTGAATAGGCTGCCATGGGCGTATTTCGTGTACCGAGAGATTTACTATCATCACCTAATGAAACCATAGCAAGACCTACGTTTTCACGTTGGTCACTAAAACTGTTTGAAGGATCATGGCAAGTCGCGCATGACATAGTGCGGTTAACAGAAAAATTAGGGTCAAGAAACAAGATCTGCCCTAATTGTGCTTCGGTCATTTGCTCTGCAGCGTTAGCTACGTTTGTGCAAGTGATTAATACTAATAAACAATAAAATATTTTTTTCATTTCAATTCCGTCTAATACTTCTGTAAATATCAAAAAATGGCTGAATAATAATTTTTATAATGCCATCAAATTTTTCCCTTTTACCACATCCCAAACCAAATTTTTGGTCTATAGGCACGTCTTTTGATAACCTTAATGTTCCAAATACCCAGTCCCAAAGAGCGAATACACTGCCTAAGTTTTTGTGTATGTTTTTCTGTTGATGGTGAACTTGATGTTGTGCTGGCGATATTAATAAACGTTCTAACCAACGCCCATAACTCAGACGAATATGGCTGTGTCTCAAGTTACCAGTAAAAGAAAATAGAATGACAACAAAGGCATTCCCACCTAATACCGAATAAAGATTAAGCCGTGCGCCAAAACAAAAAACAAAGATCCCCGTCACCACACCAGCAACCAATGCATTACGTAATGCATACAGCATAATTTCTACCGGATGCAAACGATAAAAGGTCAATGGATTCAATGATTCAGCACTATGATGTACCTGATGAAACTTCCATAACCAACGATTGGTATGCAGCCAGCGATGCAACCAATAGCGGCTAACATCACCGAGCACGAATAAACTTAGGGTATACGCCACCATAATATCGCGATAATACCAAGATAAAAATAAAGGCTCCGATACCGAATTCAACCAATTCAATGTCCATAGGGCAACGGTGTTCGCTGACAACAGAACAGGCACAATAAACAGTGCCTTGAATATCCAATTGAATACAAAATAACGGTAATCTAATTTTGAGTCAGCATTAAACCAATAAGCCTTTAACGTGGGTGCTGAAATTGCCCCCACTTTAAAGACATACCAACCAATTGCGATGACAGTACTAACAATAAGGTAACCCCAGAATATGCGGCTACTGCCATTCATGAATAACGCTAAGGGTGTATCAATCGCCATCTGCATCAATTAAATTCGCCGATACGCCAATTTGACTCACTAAGTGTCTGTAAAAGGCTTTTTGAACATCTAACAATCCCTGAAATATTGGGATCATGTCATTTAAATTAAAGTTATGATCAACAGGTGTATTTTTATAAGCTTCCAATGAAGACGCTAACGCCACTTGCACAGCATGAATACCTTCTTTACCGTGCTTTTCATAAGCAATAGTCGCTACATTCGGTTGTTGATCTTCACCTAAAAGTTGCTTGTTAGTTTCTAAAATTCCACCGATAAATGCCCAAGATGCTTCACTGTATGGGTATTGTTGATGCTCAGGTTTAGTTTCACCAAGATTGGCTTTAGTTAACCCACTCACTTGTGCAATACGCCAATCTCGTGTTTTATAAATATGCTCAATCTCAGCATTTACCACTAATGACAACCCTTTGTCGACATCAAAAAGAAACGCATCACGATTGGCTTTATAGCCCTCACTAATTTGTGTAAATCGTTTACACACGTTGGCAACCATTACTTCAGCAAACTCTTTTCTGCGTTCCGACCATTCACCGCTGAACATTACCGAGTCTATAGCGCCCATGGTTTTATAAGAGTTTTTATACAAGGCGGTCGAGGGTTTTGAATCACGCCCTATTAAACGTTCAATACTTTCATGGATATCTTCATTGCCGCTGTGGAAGTAATCAATCATCAACGGGTAATCCATGGCATTCATATCATAGTCACCAAGAATGTAACTTGCTTGGACTCGTCCCCAGCCTTCAGCCAGTTGCACAAATGCTTGGTGGCGCACATCACTTGATTTGCTTTCTAAAGACGTTTGTAAATCTGCACAATATTGCACTGCGTTATTCGCATTGTGTTGAATAACGTTGTCATAAATAGAAGCATAAGGGTCTTTCACCACTGTATTATTCTGGTCTGCATAACTTAGAGCAGGTACGCTCAGTAAACAAACCAATGACAGGGGGGTAAAAATTTTCATATTTGCTCCAGAAAGTGTAACAAGGCCAAACGCTCAGTTTGGTCTAATTTAATAAATGTTGATTTAGCTGTTTCAGCTTCTCCACCGTGCCAAAGAATCGCTTCTTCCGGTGTTTTCGCTCGTGCATCATGTAAAAAACGATGTTGTGCGCGAACACGTGCCCCTACTCCCCATAAAGGCGCAGTACGAAATTCTCGTTCAGTTGCGAGAAACTCTGGCCGTCCATCTTGTAGTGCCTCACCCATATCGTGCAAGAGTAAATCAGAATAAGGGTGAAATTCAACTCCTTTAGTCGTCGTTAATGTTGAGCGATGGCAACCGCCACAACCGACTTCTTCAAATAATGCTTTTCCTTGACGTGCGGTGGTATCTAACGCAATAGATTGAGGTGCTTTATGGTCACGAATAAAAGAAGCAATGGCTTGTAAACGCAACATAGGTAAATCTAAACTACCTAATCTTGTTTGATCGCCTCGAGGTGCAGCAATGCAGTCAGCTTGTGCTGGTTGGCAAAGTTCTTCAGGGAAAAAAGGATTGGTTAGACCCAAATCATGCGCAGCGGCATTGGCAGTTTGCCCAACAATATTAGGTGCACTGGCTTTCCAATTCATACGCCCTAATATTTTTTCAGCTTGATCGGGTGCGTTTAACCAGTTTGCACGACCACTAATACCGTCTTTGTTCTTATCAAGTGGGTCTTCCCATGCAAGTATTTGTTCATTTGAAACTTGTTCTATTAATCTTAAACCCGCTAATGTAGGCGGTTGTCTTAGTGCAATTACGGTGTCTTTCGCTAACGGTCCGTAGGCTAATTTTTCCAAATAAGGAATAAAACGAGTTAACGTAAGTGATTGACCATCAGGATAGGTAAAAGAATGAGATTCAGTCTTTAATCTTGTTTGTGCTTCTGGTTTTACCTTGCCGTTGCCTCTGATTGACACTTGGGCACCGTAAACGGGATCAGGCACACTATCGTGCATTGGCGTATCAAGATTATTCACTAACCAACGTAATGAATGTTTACTCGGCTGTGTTAACTTAAACACTAAACTACGTAATGGTTGGTTTTTGTCGCTGATGGTTGGCGCACTGCCGTTATCATTGTGGCAACTGACACAAGTGTTCGAACTAAAATGAGGGCCTAATCCATCTCGTGCCGTTGTGGCACTGGGTGCTTCTACCCATGGAATAGTGAAAAAGGAACGGCCAAGAATATACTGATCAAATTCGCTATCATTCATCTTAATCGGATGAGAAAAAGGTTTACTGTCACCCGCATGAGTAAATTCATCTGCATTGATATTACTTGTCGTCTTATTAGTCGTCTTGTCCGTAGTATTGTTAGCACTGACGTTCGTTTCGCTATACACAAAATGACTAGAGGCCAGAAACAAAAAAATACTCCGGAGAAAATACTTCGCAACCTTACTGCTTTTACTTTTCATAAAGCACTTTTCATCAATCACTTTCAAAATGAATTACACCTATCTTTGTTTGTTATCTATATACATTATTTATGTTCGTTGTCATTCAAGGTATCGTTGGAATGACAAACGCCACTAACCGAATCCGGTTAGTGGCGTTTTTAATGATCAGCTGACTGTATCACTACAGTAATTCCGCTTTAGAGTTGTGTTTCTTCAGCGTCTGTAACATCATTTGTTGTTAGTGAAATACCGTATGCTTTAGAAACAATGACCATTTGGTCACCTAAACGACGTAATTGGTTTTTGAGCGTGACAATATTTTGTACACTTTCTTCGTTTTCTGGACGAATTTGGTAATCAAAGTGCATCGTCGTGGTTGCTAATCTGTTGATGGTAGCAATACGCGTTTCGATATCAGCCATTAATTCAGCAATTTCAGCTTGCTCTTCATCAGATACGTTATCGATAAAAGCAGGACCTACTTTCTTGCCTTTGTATTCACCTAATAATACGTTTTTAATACCTTGATAGTTCAATGCAATATCACGATGTGTATTATCAGAGAAACATGAATGCTCATCTTCTTCACTTGGCGTTAATACTGCAACAGCAATACGTTCGTTAGCTAGCTCTGATTTAGAGAAGACACCCACACCTGCAAAAATTTGTTTTAGTGACGTCGCTGTTTCGATGTTTTTAGATTTTTGGTCACCCGTTAACTTGTCTAATAAAGCGGCACGGTATAGACCTTTATCGCCACTTACGTTATCAGCCCAAGCACCCGATACAACAGATAGATCATCAACCATTTTTTCAGCAACCGCATTTAAGTAATCAAGACGACGCTTAGCAAACTTATCCGTTGTAAAATCAGTAAGTGGACGTTGACCAGCCGTCATCGCACCGTTAGTGACAGAATCTTCGATCATATTGTTATAATCTTGGTCTTGACCCCAAAGCATAAATTCAATCGCATGGTAACCAGCAGCAACATTTGCATCGCCACCATTTGTATTTAGTTCACCTAATACTGATGCTGTTAGTGTTGTCACATCAACAGCAGTCACGTCTTCACCACCCGGTGTAAACGTACCTTTAGTATCGATAATATTACCGCTTGTGCGTTTGTTGTTTGCATCAATGGTGTAATCGATCATGTTTTCATCTAAAGGCCAAGAATTTAGCTCGCCTTCAACACCACCGTAAGTTTCAGCTACCCAACCACTTTCTGCATCGATAGGACCATTTGAAAGGCGGAATATTTCAGTCGTACCGTAGCTTTCGCGAGAAACTAACCAAGCATCTTTGGCAGCTTGTAACGAGGCTTTAGTTGGTTTTTTTGCAAAATTGCTGATCGCAACTTGTAGTGCTTTTGCATCTTTAACCGCGTCTGAATAGTTAACAGATGCAATGCTTGCATAAGTCGATAACGTCGCTAATTTATCACTTTGTGAAACAGCTGCTTGGCTTGGTACAGAAAAAGCTAATACAGCGCCAGCGATAATAGTACTTAAAATTGTTCTTTTCACTTTGATACTCCTAGATACATTAAAAATTATAAGTTTTAGATTAATAAATTAAGAAAACTTTTTATTTTTTGCTTCCTGCAATTTAATTAATTGTTGCTAACTGCGTTAACGACGTTTTGTGTAATGGGTTTATTCTTTTCACGAGACTGCCATTTAAGTAACAGTAATACGGCCACCCAAAAAGTACTTAAGATCATCAGATCCCAACCAATAGGTTGTGAGCGATAAGCAAATAATGAAGCCAATAAATTACCTAATACTGAGCTATCACTTAACACACTGGTCATATCCCACATGTTGCTATACATCCACGCCGGCAATTCAGTTGCGCCTAAAGGACCACTTAATAGTTTTTCTGAAGCCGCTAAAAACAAAGCTGAGCCTAAGAAAAGCAACATAATTTCAGTCACTCTGAAGAACCACTTCCATGAAATAAAGCGTCCGCCTAGTTGCAAGGCATAAAACAAAATCATCGCCAATGCCAAGCCAATAGACGCCGCCATGAAGAAACTCATATAAGAGGCAAAAGAATCTAGCTGTAAAAGAGAACCATAAAGGAACATCACTGTTTCAGAGCCTTCACGCCCCACTGCGATCATCGCTAGGAAGAACACACCCCACCAATTCTTTTCACCGCTCAAGTTTGTTTCTAATCCACTTTCAATTTCTTGCTTTAACGTGCGACCGTGAACGCGCATCCACATAACCATCTGGACAATTAACGCACTCGCAAAGGTCAACATTCCAATTTCAAACCAAGTACGTGCTTCGCCACCTAAAATATCTGTCACACCAATCAACGTTAATGTGAGCAATGTTGCTAGCCCGAATCCAGCTACTATTCCGGCAAACAACCATCTTTTTCCTGTTTTGGCATCCTGCCTATCATTCATCCAAGCATACAGAATTCCAATTACTAAGAGCGCTTCAATGCTCTCTCTGCATACGACAAATATAGTCTGGCCCATTTTTTATTCCTTACCTTTTACTATAATTTTACCCAGCGTTGTTGGTGCAAAGTCGTCAAAATAATCATAAGTACCAATATCTAAAGGAATGATAACTACGCTTGTTTCTGCTTTCATAAACAAGACTTTTTCTTGACGTAACTGATTACTTTCAAATTCAGCCGGCTTATTACCGATATTACGAATTACGATACGAAATCTTGTTTTTTCTGGCACCACTAATTCAGCAGGAATTAAGTCACCATCTTTCATTTCAACAAGGTAAGTTTTTAATTTGGTATAACGGGGATCATTCAACTCAACGCTAAAACCATCGGCGTCTTTTTGTGAACTAATTGAAATATCGCTTGCTGAAGCAAACGAGTTAGCAGCGATCACTGCGATAAAAGAAGAAAAAAATAAATTACGAAAAAATTTCATTGATAATATCCAAATATCAGGTTAAAAGATGAGGTGAATAACCCCAACTTCGTCATTTTTGTTAATGTCGCGCAGTATAAAATAATAAAATACCATAATCAATAATAACTATCATTACTATTTACATAAATAATAGTAATCATTCTTATTTGTGTAAATCACCTGAAGGTACATTGATTAAATATCAATCACCGATACCGTTAAATGCGCAGGTGAACTGGAAAAGAAAAATTTTGAGGCAAATTAAGGTGGCTCTTTAGAGACATAAACATTGATTATTGTAAAAGGAATAAGACGTTAAACATGAAGGTAGTGGCGCTATCATGATAAATAGTGATGCTATCTGCTATGATTGAGCTTAGAAAAAAGCAAAAAAAAACCTGAAAATAATTCAGGCTTTTTATAAGCAATCTACTCATTAAATTAACCAGTAAATTACACAGTACCTTATCATTTAAGATACTGTTTAACTAATTTATAACTTATGGTTTAGTTTTTAAAAAGCAAAAGTAACGTTAGCGGTAAACTCTTCATCATCATTAGCACTTAAACTAACACCAAATGTATCAGACAATTGTGCACCGGCATCAATAGTTGCAGTCCACTGGTTAAAATTAACGCCCTTCATGCCGTGCGCATAAGTAGGTGTAATACCAACCCAAAAACGGCGGTCAAAGCTATAACGGGTTGTCGCATCAAATTTTACATAGGTGGTGTCTTGCATGTGGTTTGCCCACATAAAACCCACACTTATTTTAGGATAAAAATTTAAACGATTATTTAAGTAACCAAGTTTAGCAAACACGCCGGCAGAGGTATCATTCACATCATCATAATTTGTATGGTCTATACGAATATCTTTATCCCATGTGCTATCAAAAGTAACACCTGATTTAGAGGCAGAATTTAACAACAGATAATTCACTTCATAAAAATCAAAATCTTGTTTGGCTGCAACGGTAAAGCTGTGTTTATAAACACCACTTAAATAACCTCCGTATGTAGCTGATAAATCAATACCTTCATTACCACCACCAATACTCGCATTGGAGTAAACCGCGGTCGGGTCACTCATATCAACCCAAGTGTCAGTATTATCAGCTGCGATCGCTGATAAAGAAAATGCACTAACTAATGAGCCGATTGATATTTTCACAAAAGCCTGTTTAATATTCTTTTTTGAATCGCTTTTAAAGTTCATATTATTCACTTTTATTTCCAGATAAATAAGTTAAATAAACGCTTACCACGTTTTATTAATGTGTAACGAGCAAATAAAGCATCTATTTTTTCAATAGTTGCTTCTGTATCGGTGACTTTGTCACCATTAACCATTACAGCACCATTATTAACAAATTCGCGGGCCATTTTATTCGATGCCGCTAATTCACAACTTGTTAATAATTCAACAATAGAAGCACTGTCTGTTGTCACTTCAGTTGCTGGTAGTCCATCCTGCGCTAATTGCGCTAAATCAGACTCGCTTAAACTGCTTAAGTTCCCAGAAAATAATGCTTCGGTAATACGCTCAGCCGATGCTAAGCCTTCTTCACCATGCACTAAACGTGTTACTTCACGCGCTAAAATAGCTTGGCCCTGTGGACGACCTTTGATTGTTTTATCTGTCTCTTCTATTGCTGCAATCTCTTCAATCGATAAGAAAGTAAAGTAGCGTAAAAATTTGTAAACATCAGCATCTAGGGTGGTGATCCAGAATTGGAAAAATGCATATGGAGACGTTTTAGTTGGGTCTAACCAAATAGTACCAGACTCAGTCTTACCGAACTTAGTGCCGTCTGCTTTAGTCACTAATGGCATAGTAATACCAAACACTTTTTCTTGATTCATACGACGAGTTAAGTCGATACCGCCGGTAATATTACCCCATTGGTCAGAACCACCTATTTGTAAGGTACAGGCTTTTTCTTTATTCAATGCTGCAAAATCATAAGATTGTAATAACATGTAGCTGAATTCAGTAAATGAAATACCTGCACCTTCACGGTCAATACGTTGCTTTACAGATTCTTTTTGGATCATCGCATTAACACTAAAGTGTTTACCCACATCACGTAAAAACGAGATGCTATCCATTTTACCAATCCAATCTAGATTGTTAACGACTTCAGCCGCATTCTCTTGCTCACCAAATTCAATAAAAGCACTGACTTGCTTTTTAATTGAATCAACCCAGTTACCAACAATCTCGTCACTGTTTAATTTACGCTCTGCCGCTTTAAAGCTTGGGTCACCTATTAAACCGGTTGCACCACCTACTAAAGCTAACGGTTTGTGCCCTGCTTGCTGGAAACGTTTAAGGATTAATAGAGGCACTAAGCTACCAATGTGTAAACTATCAGCAGTAGGATCAAAGCCACAATACAAAGTACGACTCGCACTGGATAGATGTTCATGTAGTTCTTCGTCTGCGGTTGTTTGGGCAATTAGGCCACGCGCTTTTAAATCTTCGAGTAAGGCATTCATTTACTTTTTCCTAGTTTGCTAGTTTACTGCTGATAATATAAATAATTATGCGAGATTTTACACAGTTCGTCGCCACAAAAAAACCTTAGAGTGAAGATATAGCAAACAATATGTTAGCATTACCTTTTTATTAAGATAACAAAGAGAAAATCATATGAAAATAGGCATTATTGGGGCAATGGATGAAGAAGTTAGCATCCTAAAATCTGTGATGAGTAACGTAATCACCACAAAAGTCGCTGGTTGTGAATTTTACCAAGGTGACCTTAACGGCAAACAAGTTATTTTAACAAAATCAGGGATTGGTAAAGTAGCCGCAGCGGTAGCCACTACTTTATTATTAGAGAAATTTTCGCCAGATACTGTCATTAATACAGGCTCAGCAGGTGGTTTTGATCCTGCTTTAAATGTAGGCGACATCGTCATTTCAACAGAAGTACGTTTTCATGATGTAGACTTAACGGCTTTTGGTTACGAAATCGGACAAATGGCACAATTACCTGCCGCTTTTGAAGCAACACCAGCATTAATTGATGTAGCAGAACAAGCCGCGAACACGTTACCTGGTTTGAATATTATTAAAGGGTTAATTTGTACCGGTGATATTTTTATGGCCGACCCGACCAAAGCTGAGATTGCCCGTACTAATTTCCCTACAATGGCCGCTTGTGAAATGGAAGCCGCTGCGATTGCACAGGTTTGTTTCCAATTCTCAGTACCTTTTGTAATCATCCGTTCATTGTCTGACATAGCAGGTAAAAAATCAGAATTATCTTTTGAAGAGTTTTTACCCGTTGCCGCTAAAAACGCCTCTACATTAGTAGAAGCCATTGTAGATAGATTGAATTAATGGAAACCGCTTTAGCGCTATTTGAACAACACAGCATTTACTTCAGCTTTATTTTTGCTGCGCTGTGTTCGTTTTTCTTTTCACTGCCTACCGACCTTAATCCACTTTCGGCTTTTTCACTTATTTTTCAAGAGATAGGTAAGAAAGTGAATCTACCGGAACGCAATGATGGGTATAAGCGCTTAGCGAGTTTATTGGCATTTTCTATCATTTTTTTCCCCATTGTATTGATCATAAGTCAGCTATATTTAGTGGTTTATAAACCTTTTATTATCGACTTTGTTGTGATCTATGTGCTGTTATCTTGGCATGATAAAATACAAATTTATCAAAGCATTAGTCAAAATTTACAAAGTAATAACTTAGCTAGAGCAAAGTTATTACTAGCGCAACTTACTTTACGTGATACCAAACCGCTTTCGCTATTAGGCGTTTACAAAGCGATGATTGAATCTTTGGTATTACGTCTTGCTAATGGTTGGTTTGGTGTTATTTTTTGGTACTTAGCAAGCGGTATTTACGGCGCATTATTTTACCAATTACTCACAATATGCGCTCAGCAATGGAATTGTAAATTAGCTCAATTCAAAGTACTTGGGCAAATACCTTCTGTTATCACCACATTATTACAGATGCCCGTACATCTATTATTAAGTTTTACGTTTCCTCTCTACGATAGACCATTAACCGGAATCGTCACTAAGTTTAAACAAAGCTCAGATTGGCATCACTTCTCCTCTGGGTTGTTACTTAGTAGTTTTGCACTTAGTATTCAAACGCAATTAGGCGGGGTAAGGATCTATGAAACAGATAAAATTACATTTACTAAACTAGGTCATAATAACGCTCAAAACAGCACACCTGATTTAGAGACACTATCATTGGCAGCACAGCGCTTAAGTTTGAGTGCGTGGTTCTGGCTGCTCTGCATAACAGGCTATGAATTTTTACCACAATTGCTTGATTATTTTAGCGGCGGGTATTAACAGTCACTAACCTAAAGTAAACACAAAATAATGGATGAGTTGGTGATGGACAATCACTAAACTTAATCAATTTCAAGCATGTTAACTTGCAGCAATTAACGGACGTATTAATGTAAATTTTTTTCTAGCGGTATAAGAATTTAAGTTTTTCTATCGGCATAAGTATATAAAAAGCAGCGTTTAGTGATTAGAAAAACAGAAATATTTAACTAGGTACAATGTTATAAGTACTTTGATCGTTCCCCAATTAAATTATGCCATTTCGATAAAGAACAACTCATTTTCCCTGTTCAATATTGTTCATATACTAAGTTCAAGGCGTAAATTAAGCTAAATGGTTGTTCCCTTTACGAAAGTTACAACGAAGCAATAAGTTATTTTAACAAGTAAAATAGATCCGCTAATTAGTATGATTGGTATGATGCCCAAAGTATAAAATTCTCCTATAAAAAAACCCTTAGCGGATAACCGATAAGGGCTTTTCTGATTCAGCTAGCAGAGCATGCTAGTAGAATAATACTATCGATGAATTAATTATTTAATTGCTAATAATTCAACTTCAAATACTAATGTTGCATGCGGACCGATTGCAGCACCTGCGCCACGTTCGCCGTATGCTAAATCGGCAGGGATAGCTAGTTTCATTTTGCCACCAGGAGACATTAACTGTAGTGCTTCAGTCCAACCAGCGATTACGCCACCAACTGGGAATTCAGCAGGTTGACCACGTTCAACTGAACTGTCAAATACTGTACCGTCGATTAAAGAACCGTGGTAATGAACGCTTACTGTAGAGTCTGCAGTAGCTTTCTCGCCTTCGCCTTCTGCAATAACTTCATATTGAAGACCAGATTCAGTTACTACAACACCTTCTTTCTTTGCGTTTTCAGCTAGGAATGCTTCGCCAGCTGCGCCTAATACTTTAGCTTGCTCTGCCGCTGCTGCTTGCATACGTGCAGAAATCACTTGGAAAGCTGCTTGTAGATCTTCTTGAGAAACTTTACTTTCTGCGCCAGCAAAAGCATCAGCAATACCAGCAGAAACTGCTGAAATTTCTAGGCCTTCAAAAGGATTTGAAGCAAGTTGCTCGCCCATTTGTAAACCAATACCGTAACTTGCTTGTTGCTCTTGAGTAGTATAATCAGACATATTTTTTCTCTTAATATTATGAATTTTTGGGTTTCCCCATTCTGGTTAATTAATTATATGGGGAGCAATACTAAGATTTAAAGGGAAAAGTTAAAAAAAGTTAATTTTATTTTAAAAAAAAGCTAAATCGATTATTGAATGAACCTTTTTCAATTATTTAAGTGTTTGGGTGATACCTGCCGTTAATAAATAAACATGATCTGATGAGGCTGCAACTTGTTGGTTAAGCTCTCCCAATTTATCCGCATAACGTCTTTGTAAAGTTGTAGCACCGATTAAACCACAGCCAACTTCACCAGTGACAATAATAATGCTGCATTTAGCTGTCTCTAAAAATGCTAATAATTTTAATTGTTGCTGTTCAAAATTATTCAGGTTTTGTTGCAATGTACTATCAGCCGATAAATACCACCCTACCCACGTTGATAGACATTCAATCAAGACCACATGTTCTGAGGAATTAAGTTCAGTTAACACATCTAATAAATCAGTTTTCTGATAGTCTAATTCATAAGTTGCGATTGATTGTGTAAAACGAGATTGACGGCTTTGTTGGTGTTTCTTAATCCGTGAAATAGTTTCTTCACCAAAGGCAACACTGGTGGCGATGTAAGCAGGTTTTAATGAGGGTTGTTGCGTGATTATCTTATTGAGGAGGTTTTCAGCGGCATCACTTTTACCACTTCGTACGCCACCAATAAATAAATTAATCATAGCTACCTCGTTTGATTTTAATCTGTAACGAAAAAAGGCTTCTCATATGAGAAGCCTTCTTAAATGTGGCGGAGGAGGAGAGATTTGAACTCTCGGAGAGCTATTAACCCTCGCTGGTTTTCAAGACCAGTGCATTCAGCCGCTCTGCCACCCCTCCGCAGAACGAAATGAATAATATAGTAAAATAATTCGAGTGTAAAATAATTGAGCCTTAAAAAAGGTTAACTGTCGAATAAACCAACAGTATTAATAAATTATCCTCTATTAAGCCCTTTATCCATGAGAAAAAACAGCCATGATACTTTTGTGAGAATGCAGTTCGGAAAAATAGTGGTCACACTAGATGATTTAGGGCTGTAATTTATTACTCAACTCACTCTTCTATTTTTACAGATTCATCTTTTACAGGCTCATTTTTCCCATCGCTTTCAATTGCGTCAGTTTTAATTATTTTCTCTTTCTTAACGTTATCGAGTTGAATCATGTAATAGTTGCGCCCTATTCCATTGAATTCTTCATCAGTAAAAATAACCGTATTATTATCAAAAAATGTAACCGCTTCTTTTTGAGTAACGATTCCTAAATTTATTTTATAGGCATCACCTGAGAAAAAGTCATCACCTTGCCAATTTTCAAATAACCACAACCGCTCTGAATCCAATAAAATTAACTTAGTTCTATCAGGGCTCAATGCAGCGGACGTTATCCAGCAAAGCTCCTCTAAAGTCGTGCAAGTATTAAAGTTACTAATAAATTCGGCTTCATAGTTATCGGCATGGTCCCCTATCCGATATAAATTTGTATCACCATCGAAAGGTTTAGTGCGATTTTTTGAAAACATATAAAGATGTTTTTTGTAAAAGACAAAGGCTTCAAAATCAAAGTTTTTCTCTGAGGCTTTAGGGGGGTAATGTAATTGTTTTGGAAAGGTAAACTTAATGATTTCAGCTTCAGTCTCAGTGCCTTTAATATCAATAGGGCTTTCAATTTTATAAATAGTAAACCATTTTCGTATATTGTCATTGTTACCAAAATCGCCAATAAAAAAATGGCCAAAATCATCTTGAGTCATATCTTCCCAATCTAGATTTTTAGCATTAGTAATAGTAATACTTCGACTGACGCTGCCATCTTTTTCTATTTGATGTAATTGCGCAGTATTATCCCCGTCATTAATCCCCCACAAATTGCCATTTTTATCATATTCAATACCAGATATCTCTTTAAGTGAAATATCTAACGTGCCCACTTTCGAACTATAAAGCTGCTGAGTAGCGATCGTCGCCAGTATGACGACAATAATAATACTGACGAAAGCAATTGAATAAATAGATTTTTTTATCATTAAATACCTTACACAAGTAAATTAACTGACTAGAAGGATTAACTAAAAGGAGATACCTAAAGCGAAATAATTAAAAAAGCATAACGAATAAGTGCAATTACATTAGGCCTACTTTCTAAATTTCACACTGAAAAGTCATTTAATATAAATCGGAAATAGATATTTAAAAAAATTAAGCGACTGAATTAAAAGGTCTAAAGCAACAAAAAAACACTCTAGAGGACAAAATAGCACGTTGATTATATATGGTTCAATGTTAAAAATGCTAATTAGGTTTAACCAGGCTAAAATATTCTTACTCAATTAAGCTCAAGTAAATAGTATTCTGCATTTAATAATTTAACGAAACAAAGAAGGACGTTTAAAGGTGTCGATAAGCGACACCTATTTAGATCTGTTACTGGTTTTGCTTACTTATTAGCAATTTTCTGTAAGTTTTCGTGAATTTTAAATAAGACAATCAGTAATTCACACCAAATTCGTGCGCCAACAGCCCCGCCAACCATATATAGCATCCCCATTAGAAAAGTAAAAAATGTTAAACCTGAGTAACCACTAAACATAGTGATAACACCAGTGATGACTGCTGACAATAAAAGTAGCCAATATATAAATGTAATTATTTTAGGTGTTAGCATTGAATCAAAGAAAAATATATCTTTCACAGGTAAATCCTTTTTAATTAACTCCTGTCTATTTAGGTCAGGCTATGGAGTTATTATAAGCCCAATATTGATGATCTTATAAAACATCACTTTAACCAAGAAAAGCAGGGAAAGTTGATGATTTAAAAGCATTTATATATTACTTAACTTTAATATTAAGGCAATAAAATAATCACACAAAAATAAATTAAATAATTAATAATGAGTATTTAAAGTCGTAAACAGTTCATTAACACAGTTGAAAACAATGCAGAAATTATATTTTCACAATTAAGATTACTAGATGATCATTTTAATGAAGATGGTGCAGGAAAGAATTGAAATTTTTAATTGTTTGAAAATTTTATATTTAAAAAGCAAAAAAACACTTACAGTCATTGTTAGCTTTTTTCTCAATGTGGAAGATG